>NZ_JSYK01000003.1 GCF_000812875.1 Kaistella solincola
ATTACCCGTAGATTTATTGCCTAATTATGGCACTCGACAGTGCAACTACGGTTGTCTCTTTGTGAACGTTTTTATCGATTTTTTATAAGCATTACGCTTTGAGCTATAAGCTTTATGCTTATGGCCTACAGCTAAAAGCTAATACCAATTTTAGGGTGGTTTTAGCAGAGGGGCTCACCTGTTCCCATTCCGAACACAGAAGTTAAGCCCTCTAGCGCCGATGGTACTGCGAAAGCGGGAGAGTAGGTCGCCGCCAGTTTTTTTAAACCTCATACATTTATTTGTATGAGGTTTTTTTGTGCTTGGAAATGAGAGGAAAGAACCACGAGTACAGGAGACAGAGGAAAGTAAGAAACAAAGGTAAAAAAGAGCTAAGGATTATATTAGTAAATAAATGCGCGATAAACTTGATACTGCTTTATTCTGGAATTGAAAATACTAAAATCCAAAAAAAAAAGCCTTTTAGCAGCGAATTTTTTCATTGAATCGAAGATATAAGAATTTGGTGGAATTTGTCATAACCTGCTGCGTTTACTTTTCTCAATTTAATGTTTTAAGCAAAAAGCAAAAAATCAGCTTTTTAGCAGCGAATATTTTTCCTACGGAAAATCATGCCGAATGTTTTATATAAGAAGCGGCAGCCAGACTTCTAGCCCCGATGGTAGCGGCATCCCCCGGCGAGGCCGTGTCCGAAGCCGGGGATATAGCGGACAGCGGGTTGTAATCTTCTACGAAGCGGAAAATGTGGTTGCTCCTAAAATCTGCTCAAAACGCCCCAATGGATCTTCGTGTCACTGAATTTTATTGGATTTCCAAATTGGTTGCCGTTCGAGATTTGAAAACTCATCAAGCCGATTGGTAAAACGAAATTAAAGCCCAGACCGAAACTGTAAATTTTTGGTTTCAGATTCAGGCTTCGGTTTTGGAACTCACCGTACTGCCCGAAAACATCGAAAAACGCCTGGTTTCCCACTAAATATCGGTATTCCGCCGTGCCGTAATAATAAAGGTCTGCAAACAGCGATTTTTCATTAAAGCCCCGAAAAGAATTCCAGCCGCCGAAGCGCAACAGCTCGTTGGCTGCAAAACCGTTTTTCGAATTCAAGAAAGCTCCTTCAGCATTTAGATTTAAATAATGATTGTCCTTTAGGTGAAAATTTCGCTCAGCCGAAACAAGAAAATGTGCCTGTGCACCAGCCAATTTTTCGCCGCCATATTTCGCTGAAACATAATCTGCTTCAAATTCTAGCCGCGATTTGTACAAAAACAAATCTATATCCGTCGGTTCCTGAAACTGATACCAAAGTCCAATCCCGTTTTTATTAAAATCTTTTCCTTGAACGTAGGTGGAATCAATGACAGTAGAAGTTTCAAAAGTACCACGAACGCCGATTTTCTGGTTATTTTTGAAATTCAAATAAAATGCTGGTGTCAGTTTTACTGTTGCGTAGGTGGAATCCTGACGGAAAATATTTAGCTTAAAATCTACGCCAATATTGCTTTTGAAAAGATAAGGAACATCGGTTTGCAAATCGAAAGTCTGTCCTTTGTCGGGATTTCTTTGCCAGAAAATATTTATGGTTTCAAAAGCGTTGAAAATATTTCTGAGATTTAAATTTAAGCTGCCATTAAAGGTAAATTTTTCGCTTTTGTCATTTCCAAAACCGATAACACCATCAAAGCTGTTGGATTTCTTCTTCTGTAAAAACAGGTAAATGTCTGTAGAGTCTTTGGTGAAAAGTGTTTGCGGTGGTTTTTCCAGCGTGAAAAATTCGTGGTTTTGCAGAGAACGGTTTAAATCAGAAAGTATTTTTTCATCGTAAACCTTACCAACATAATCATTTTCTAAATTTTTCACAAAGCGAGACGGCACATTTTCGTAGCCTTTCAGTACAATTTTATCAACTTTTCGCTGCGAATTTTTTAAAACAGAAATTTCCACCGCCGGAAAACCGTTTTCCATTCCCCGGAATTTCGATTTTACCCGATTAAAAATATAGCCCTTTTTTCGGTAATTTTCGCTGAATTCTTTTTTTAAAGAATCAAGGTTTTTAGTGAAAAATTCATTTTTAAGTTTTAAATCAGCTTGAATTTCTGGCGAAACCGAAACAAAAGCTTCATTAAAATTCTTGCCTTTATCGAAATATATTTCGGTATGATTTGATTCTTTTTTTACGTTTACAACTTTGGTAAAATAAAAATTATTTTGGGCTAAAGAGTCCAGGAAATTCACCGCAGCAGCTGAATCTTTAACCACAATTGTTTTCTGCGTTTGTACGTCAAGGAGCCGGAATTCCTTATTTTGCGCTTGAAGATAAGCACAGAAAAAAAGCACGAAAAAAGGCAGAATTTTTTTCAAAAAGCAGGTATTTTTACAAAACGGAAAATTGGCAATTTTAGTCGGTTTTGCGCGGAATTTTTTATCTTTATAAAATTAACTTTTTTAATTGAAAACGCGGTATTTTGGCGGCTGATCATTGTAAATGTATGAAGAAAATCGGTTTGTTTTTTGGCAGTTTTAATCCCATCCATATTGGTCATTTGATTTTGGCGAATTACATCCTTGAAAACACGGATATGGATGAACTGTGGTTTGTGGTGAGTCCGCAAAATCCTTTCAAGGAAAAGAAATCCTTGCTGAAAGATCATAACCGTTTGGATATGGTACAGCTGGCGGTAAAAAATTACCCGAAAATGCGCGCTTCAAATATCGAGTTTTCTCTGCCAATTCCGAGTTATACGATAGACACGCTGTCATATTTAAAGGAAAAGCATCCGGATTATAATTTTGCTTTAATTATGGGCGAAGACAATCTGAAAAGTTTAAGCAAATGGAAGAATGCGGAAACAATGATTGAAAATTATCAGATTATCGTATATCCGCGGCTTACCAGCGGTTTACCGGAAAACGCGCCTGTTCACCCGAATATCTCTTTAATTAAGGCTCCGATCATCGAACTTTCTGCCACCGAAATCCGAAATATGCTGAAAGACGGGAAAAATGTGCGACCGATGTTGCCGCCGGAAGTTTTCGAATATCTGGACGGCAGCAACTTTTACCGCTAAGGGTTTCTGGTGTGCTGATTTTTAATTTCTTAAGTTTGCACTTCAAGCTAAAACTGCTTTTTCTTATGAACTTTATCGAGAATTTTTTTGCCAAATATAGCCGCGAGCAGCTCATCAAATGGTTTAAACAGATTTGTGTTGCGGAAGCTATTTCCTGCTTTTTGCTGTATTGCGTCGCGATGGTGTGGAAGCGTTACGACCAGGATGGACTTTTGCCAACCATATTCATTATTATCGTAGGAAACATTCACGGATTGTTTTTCACGCTGTATTTATTTTTGATTATTGAAGCGCGAAAAATATATTCCTGGGATGATGAAGACACAGTTTTCGCTGTTCTAGCGGCATTCTTTCCATTTGCAACGATTTGGGTTGATAAAAAATTAGCACGTTTTAACCGCGAATAAATTCCAACTAAATTATATTTAAAAATATTTGCCGCTAAAAGCGGCTTTTTTTTGGTCTTATGTTACAGCAATTACCTTAAAAAATTCCGCTTGTTTCCTGGTTTTTTCTCAAAATGGCCTTTTTGGACAACTACATTTTGTTAAAACCTTCAGCAAAAAGCATAATTTTTTGACCGTTATTTCACCCAATTTTTCCTTTTTTCATTTTTGTTTAAAATTTAATTAAGTGATAAACAATTACTTAATTAAATTAAAAACATTTTATTACTACTTTGTATTGCATAATACTAAAAGTTTTATATATCTTTGCAATGTAAGATTCAAGAAAACTAATACCTGAAAGATAGAAGGAAGCAAAACTTATAACCAAATCGCAAAAACTAATACCACCGCTTCCTTCTTCTTTTTTTTTAAACTAAAACCATGAAAAAACTTATTATTTCACTTTCGTTGCTTACAGGTTTTGTCGCCTTTGCACAACAAAACCCGAAAAAAGACACCGTAAAAACCGAAAATATAAAGGAAATTACGATGACCAAAAAGATCTTCAAAAAAGAAAGCGACCGTTTTGTTTTCGATGTGGCAGCTTCGCCGCAGGCGAAAGGAAATACCGCATTTGGTCTTTTGAAAGAAACTCCACTTGTTTCGTCAACCGATGATAAAACATTGAAAATTGCCGGAAAATCTAATGCTGTAATTTTCATCGACGGTCGTGTAACCCAAATGGATGCGGAATCTTTGGTTGCTTTCCTGAAAAATACGCCTGCTGAAAACATACAGAAAATCGAGGTGATTACCGTGCCCGGAAGTGAATATAAAGTGGAATCTTCCGACGGAATCATCAATATCGTGCTGAAAAAGAAAAGCAGCAACGGGCTGAACGGAAATCTACGCCTAAATAACGAGCAAAATTATCACAATGCAGCGGCCGCCGGCATCAGCTTGAATTACCGCAAAGACAAACTTGGTGTAAACGCCAATTTTAACGGCAGCGAAAACATCCGCGAGCAATATTATATTTTGCGAAACGGAAATGCTTCTGCCGCAAACAGAACTGAAGGAAACCTTACCGACCCCAACCAAAATCTTGGCGGTTATTTGAATCTGGATTACCAAATTAATGACAATAACAGTGTGGGACTTACTTTCAATTCGCGCGCGAACAGAAGTTACGGTTCCAAAGCAAATCTTTTCAATACAAATACGGATCTTACCAGCGGTGAAACCGATTATTCTTTAACCAAAAGCGAAGAAAATGCACGTTCTTACAACAATTCCCTCAACTTAAATTACGAATTGAAAACCGATACTTTAGGAAGTAAATTAAATTTAAATGCCGCCGGTTTGCTGTACCGTAGATTCCAGACTTCAGAAAACTTTACCATTTTAGCCGATAAAAACCAAAACCAGGTTGAAAATTTATTGAAGATAATGCAGGCGCAGCCGCAGCTTATCGACAATTTTTCTGCAACTGCAGATTATATTCAGAAATTTAAAAAAGATTTCACAGTATCCGTCGGTGGAAATTTTAACAATACGAAAACTGATAACGACACGAAATACAATTCTTTTGATTACAGAAGCGGAAATTCTGCAAGTATGCCGAATCATTTTCTTTACGATGAAAGTATTTTCGGTGGTTACGTTACGGTGGACAAAGTATTTTCACCAAAATTTTCAGCGAAAGCCGGCGCCCGCTATGAGCTGACTACGAGCGAAGGTAGATCTGATAACGCGCAGGACGAAAATCTGCGAAACATTAAACGTGATTACGACAAACTTTTGCCATATTTAAGTCTTAATTACACCATCAACGAAAAAAATACACTTTCTTACGCTTTTTCCAGCAGAATGAGAAGACCAAGTTTTTGGGAGCTAAATCCGGTAAAAAATGTGCTGACGGAATTTAATTATATCCAGAACAACCCGTTTGTAAAAGCTTCTTCGGTTTACACGCACGAGCTGACGTACATGTTTAAAAACTCTTATTTTCTGATTTTAAACCACAGTTTAACCAAAGACCAAATCACGCAGGTGCCTTTACAGGGTGTAATTGATGGGAAAAACCAGCTCCGGTACATCCGCACAAATTTCGGTGACAAGCAGGAAATGAGCGCAATGATCGGTATGCAGAAAAGCTTTTTCAAAGGTTATCTGACTTCCAATTTCAACATCGGCGTTCAAAGAAATGTTAATGACGGAAATCTGGACACAGATCCACTAACCGGCGATGTTTTCCCGATGTATGAAAACCATATTGCGTCCAACAGCTTGCTGATCCAAACTAATAATAATATTCGCCTTGATGAAAAAAAGACCTGGTTTTTGGGAGTAAATTATTTTTATGTGGATAAGCAGCAAATAGAACTCGGTCAGCTGAACAGTTTGATGAGTTTAGATTTGAACCTGAAAAAACTGTGGAATGAGTGGACCTTTTCGTTGGGTGTTAATGATGTTTTGAAAACCAATAAAGTGGTTATCGAAGATTTGCAAAGCAATGGAAACTACAATTTCATCGACCAAAACCAGTATAACCAAGGCGTGGAACTTACCATCGTATATAATTTCGGAAACCAAAAGGTGAAAAAAGTACGAAACATTGAAAGCGCCGACAAAGACATTAAATCCAGAACTAATTAAATTATTTCCCTTTATTTAACTAAATTTTTTTCGCAAAAAAACCCTTAGAATTTTCTAAGGGTTTTTCGTTATTTTAAAAAAAATGGTCAATTCTTCGGCAAAAAAACTTCTGCCAACATGCAGCGTGCGCTTCCGCCGCCGTTAATTTCAATCGTACTCAAATCTGAATAGATGATTTCGCAATACTTTTCAATTTTCGCGATTTGCTGCGGTGTTAAGGATTTATACGCGGTTTCGCTCATCACCAAAAACTGTTTCCCCTCGATATTTTTCACCTGAAGCATATTTCCGGCAAATTGCTGCATTTGATCTTCAGAAATTTCAATCAGCTCTTTATTGGTTGTTTTAATGATTTCCTGCACTTTTTCACGCTCCATTTCATTGTCGATGCAGTCCAGGCAAATTACAACAAACTGTTCTGCGACACACATCATGACATTGGTATGATAAATCGGAAAACGCTCATTTTCAACGTTTTGATAGGAATGAAAAATTACCGGCTTATAGTCGTATTTTTTGCAAAATTCCCGGAACAGTTCCTCGTCAAGACGCAAAGAAACCGAGCCGTACGCGATTCGGTAATCGTGATCGAAAATCATGCTTCCGGTTCCTTCCAGAAATTTATTTTCGTTTTCAGCAGAAGACCTGTCATCGATTTCGGTAATGACAAAATTTTCGTCTTTTACAGCTTCCAAAACTTCTTTACGTCTTTCAACGCGGCGGTTTGGTGCAAACATCGGGTACAGCGCCACGCGGCCGTCCTGGTGAAAACTCACCCAGTTATTTGGGAAAATAGAGTCCGGCGAATGCGGTTCCAAAGTATCTTTTACCACAATAACATTCACGCCTTTTTCGCGGAGTTTTTCGGCAAAAGCATTAAATTCTTCCAAAGCTTTCTGCTGTGTAGAATCGTTCTCGAAATTTACCTGGAAATAATTATTTTCGGCGGTTTCAGAATTAAAACCAAAAGCAACTGGTTCGATCATCAAAACCGTATCGGTTGTCTGCATAAATATTTTAATTTTGAGCAAATTTAACATTTCAAAATGACTGGGCTCCATCCGTTTTGCAATATTTTGCGTAAATTAGTTAAATTCAAAAAAATGCCACAAAAAGCAGGGAATTTTTAGAAATCGAAGTTCAAAAAATTACCTGAAAAAGCACGGAATTTTTAAAGATGTAAACTTAAAAAATTACTGGAAATGCAGCGAATTTTCCGAAAGCTAAATTGAAAAAATTACCCGTTTAAACCCCGAAAAAATGCTGGAAATTGCCTGCTTTGAAATTACTTCCGCGGAAATCGCGCTTCAGTCCATGGCGGACAGAATTGAATTCTGTGCTGATATTTCGCGCGGTGGCACCACACCCGATTTTTATGAATTTCTGCATTTAAAGAAAACGTATTCCACACCAATTTATGTGATGATTCGCCCGAAAGGGGGCAATTTTTATTACACCGCGCACGAATTTTTGCAGATGAAAAACAGCATCATCAGTTTCAAAGAAGGTGGCGCCGACGGGTTGGTTTTCGGGATTCTGGACGCGCACAACGAGATCGATGAAAGGAAAAACCGCGAATTGCTGGAACTTGCGGGCGATACGCCGTGTACTTTTCACCGCGCTTTTGACCGGACTTCAGATCTGGAAAAATCCATCGAAACTTTAATTAAACTCGGTTTCCGAACGGTACTGACTTCAGGTGGAAAAAAAACAGCCTTGGAAGGGCAAGAAAATCTAAAGAATCTTATCGAGAAATATCAGCATAAAATCGAAATTTTAATCGGCGGCGGCGTGCGTTCGGAAAATCTCGCGGAAATCCGAAAATTTACGGGCGGCATGAGTTTTCATTCCTCCGCGATTTTGAAATACGATTCTTTTGTTTCCGCGGAAGAAATCAGCAGGTTGAAGCAGCTTTCTTCTTAATTATTCGCGTACAAGCGGCAAAGTGGAGCATCTTAAAAGTCCGCCCATTTTAGAAATTTCGCGATACGGGATTTCTTCAACCGTCATTCCCCATTCTTCGCGCAAATGCTTATTCATTCGCGTAAATGCTTTGTCGGAAACCACAACTTCCGGCGAAATAGAAAAAATATTGGGGCACATTTCGAACATTTCTTCATCGGTTACGTGGAAGCAATTTTCTTCACCGAAAATATCCAGAATCAACATGTAGTCGCTTTCGTCCACAAAACCATCTTTGTAGATAATGCATTTGTCCTTACCAACCGGATTAAAAGTGCAGTCCAAATGCAGAATTCCCTGGTAAGGTTCGCGGTCATTTTTTTTGAGTTCAAAATCGAGAATTCGTTTTTTCGGGAAATATTCCTTTAAAATTTCAATGGCGTATTCGTTTGTCCGCGCGGTTTTGAAATTGCGGTAATCCTGAGAGAAGCACGTTCCAATGAACAGGAAATCGTTCCAGACAATGACGTCGCCGCCTTCAACATGCGCGGTGTCCGGCAAATTAATGATGTCGCGCCATTTTACTTTTTCAAAAATTTTCCTATAGGCGTCCTGCTCATCAGCGCGGTCTGCAATTACGTTTGAAATAATCATTTTATCATCAATCACAAAAGCAACGTCGCGCGCAAAAACCTGGTTGTAATCCGGAATTACTTCGGGTTGAAAAACCTGGACATTGTATTTTCTCAGCACTTTTTCAAACTCCGACATTTCGTAAATAATCTCTTTTTCTGAGGGATAAATTCCGTTCAGAATAGAATGATAAGATTTTGCATCGTAACTATCATCAATAATTGGGACGGCGCCCAAGGATTTGGGTTGCCCTAGAACAACAGATTTCAGCGTGCCGGTTTCATTCTTTATATTGAGTTTCATCGAAATAAATTTGGATTTTGGTAATAAATTTTTTCTGCCAAGATGGTCCCAAATATACTAAGAATAGCGGCGTGGCACAAATGAGCTGAAAATATTTCAAAGCAGTTGTGACGAGAACTTCGATAAACTCTTAAAGAACATTTAAAATCCCTCAATTCCTGTTAAATAATGGTTAAAGTTGAAACAAAGGATTTTTTCCATATACTCATTTAGCATTAAATTTGTTAACCTTACAGGGAAAATTACATTCAAACAATTAAATGACAATGAAAAATACTTTTAAAAAACTGATTCCGTATGCTTTGGTTGGTGTAATGTCTGGTGCCACCACAGTTGGCGCACTTACTTACTTTAATGAAGCCAACGGGAATTCAGATTTCTCTTATTTTGCTCCGAAAAATTCCAATGCTCAATATGCTGCTTTCAACATGACAGGCGTGGGCGATGATTTCGTAAAAGCTGCCAAAATGACAGTTCCGGCGGTGGTGAGCATTAAAAATTTCTCCGCTGCAAAGGCTCGTGGAAGCGAGCAGGATTTATTCGACTTGTTTTTCGGTAATCCAAGACCGCAGCAGCAAACTCCACCACCGAACATGCCGACAGGTATGGGTTCGGGAGTTATTATTTCGCCAGACGGATACATTATTTCAAACAACCACGTGATTGCGGGTGCTAATAAACTGGAAGTTGTACTTTCTAACAAGAAATCTTATGTCGCAACGTTGGTGGGAACTGATCCGACAACAGACATCGCGCTTTTGAAAATTGAAGAAAAAGGTTTGCCTTATTTAAATTTCGCAAATTCCGATAATGTTGATGTTGGTCAGTGGGTGCTTGCAGTTGGAAACCCGATGGGATTAAATTCTACCGTTACGGCAGGTATTGTTTCTGCGAAAGGCAGAAGTATTGATTTGCTGAGCCAAAATTCCAGAACACCAATTGAAAGTTTTATCCAAACGGATGCTGCCATTAATCCTGGAAACTCCGGTGGTGCATTGGTAAATCCGAATGGTGAATTAATTGGAATTAACTCCGCTATTTCATCAAAAACAGGTTATTATGAAGGTTACGGATTTGCAGTGCCAGCGAATTTGGCCAGAAAAGTGGTAGAAGATATTAAGAAATTTGGTCTCGTACAGCGCGGATTTTTAGGTGTGCTTTCACTGGATTTATCGGACTCGCAGGCAGTTGCAGCTTATAACAGAGAGAAAAAAACCAATCTGAAAGAAGGTAACGGCGTTTACCTCATCGAAGTGGTAGAAAAGGGCGGTGCAGAACTGGCAGGATTAAGAAATGGTGACATCATTACCCAGGTTGATAATACACCGGTTTCAAGTTATTTCGACCTTTCTTATGCTGTAGGCAGCAAAAGACCTGGTGATAAAGTTCTCGTAACTTATATTAGAAATGGTAAAACCAATACCGTAAACGTAACTTTGCGTGACCAGCAGGGTGGAACGGCGCTGAGAAGTAAAGCTGATTTATCCGTTACCGAAAAAATCGGTGCTGAGTTTGAACCTTTAAGCGAAAAGTACAAGACCAGTTACGGCCTGAACAGCGGCGTCATTGCAAAAAATGTTCAAAGTGGAAGCGAAATGGCAAACATCGGTGTTGTAGATAATTATATTGTAATTGAGGTGAACGGCAAACCTGTAAATTCGCAGAAAGATATCGAAAAGCAGCTTCAGTCTTACAAAGGAAATGTACAGATAAAGTACGTAGACGAATATGGTAGAATTACCACTCGCGGTTTTAAAATGCCGTAGAGATAAAATATTCTTAAAACTAAAACGCAACAGTTATCTGTTGCGTTTTTTTATTTTAGTTTGAGCTTACGTTCGCGGCGTTTTTTCCGGTTATAAATAACTTCGGTAATTTTTCCACCAATCCAAGAAAAAGGAAAAAACGTAAGGAATATGAGAATTTTATAAAAAGTAGGGTGATACGGGAAAATAATAATATCAAGCATCGCCATAAATAACAGGATAAAACCGATTAAAATCGCATAAGCTACTTTCGCGTACTTTACGATAATTGCAGTAACCACGCCACCAACCGTTGCAGCAATTCCCGAAGATATCAGTAAAGCCACAAAAAAGTACGGTTTATGCTCCATTTTTTCCAGCAAAGATTTCCAGTGCTGAAAAGGCGCAAATTCGTCGTACGTGATCCACGCAGAATTCAGGCGGATGCCGATAGAGATTAATAATCCCGCAACAGCCAGCCCAGTGAGAACTGCAAATGTATTCCGAAGGAAATTCATTTAAAATTGATGTGCGATCATCGAAATTTCAATTTCTACATTTCTCGGAAGGCAGGAAACCTGAACTGTTTCGCGCGCCGGGTAATTGTCAGCATCAAGGTATGAAGCGTAAATTTCATTCATTGCTGCAAAATCATCCATATTTTTCAAAAAAATCGTAGATTTTACTACATTTTTAAAGCTAAGCCCGGCTTCGGTTAAAATGAATTCCAGATTTTTCATCACCTGATGTGTCGCCTTCTCAATTCCTTCTTCAATCTTTCCCGATTCGTTATTAAAGGGTATTTGCCCCGAAACATAAAGGATTCCGTTTATTAAATTGGCTTGAGAATAAGGCCCGATTGCCGCCGGCGCTTTATCAGTTGATATAATTTTTTTCATTTTTCTTTAGGCTTTTGGCAAATATAAAACTTATGTTTTATTAAATAAAATTAAAAAGGTGCGTTTGGTTGTGTAAAGCTGCGGTCTTTGTATTTCAGCGCATCACGTAGAATATTGGCTTTAATGCCGATAAAGAAATCATACACTTTGTATTGTCCGTAAGGAATCCAATTGAAGTTGATGGTGAAACTTCGTTGATCGCGCGAGAAGCCGATTTGCGTATTCGCAATTTCTTTGGTGATGATATCGTAATAAAGATTTCCGGTTAAATTCCAGTACGGTGTCAGGCGGATGCTACCATCTAAACCAAGCGACGCCACGTTATTCCCGAAACGGGTTAAACTTCTAGTATAGCCGTATTGCGCATTGATGTTTAAAGACCACGGCTGCAGAAACCGCGCATAGTTGTCCTCATCAAAATAGTAGCTTTCATTACGGATTTCTCCTTTCTTTTTGTACTTTTTTGCGGGTTCTTCGCGTTCACCAAAAATCGCTTCACTCAGCGGATAAGAAAGCTGCGCATTAAAGCCCTGAATGCTGAAATGTCCGAATCTTTCCGTCCGTATGCCCGTATCTTCACCTGGAGCAAATACAATCTGATAAGGTTCTAAGGTTAAACTCGTGTTCAGATTCAGTTTTTCAAACAAAGTAGTTTGCCCGTTGAAACTGAAAATTGACCATTTGTATTTTGGTGCTGCAAAATTATAGCTGGTGTTGAAAGTAAGACTTTCGAATATTTTTAATTTTTTAACGCCTGTAGAGTCCTTTTTTGACTTTATTTTCATCTCCAGATTATTGTTGATGGAAAAGTTCAAGGCTTGCACAAGTCCGGAGTTTGGTGAACCTACAATTCCGCGGTCAAAAATCGAGTAGGGCGTCATTTCACCTCTGTCGCTGTAATAATTTTTATAATATCCAAAAGACGGCGCAGAAAAATCCGGTGAATAACTGAAGCTGATCTGCGGCGTCATCATGTGACGGATTGCCTGAATTTTTGCATCTTTTTTAAAGTTCAGCATTCCGTATAAAACCGTCTGCAAACTCGCGCTGGTGGAAAATGAAGAATAACCTGCGATTTTATTATTTAAAACATCAACCACTTTATTACTGAGCGGATTGTAACTTCGGGTTAAAGTTTTGGTCGTTAAAGCATTATCAATATTTGCTGATACCGAAAAAGTGAAATACTTCGCAAGCGTGGTATTGGTGCCTAATGAGATATTGTTTTTAAGTCCGGTCTGCATTTTATCCCACATCGCTTTGGTGAAAAGTTCGCCCTCATCGGTCTGCACGTAATTATTTAAATTTAATCCGGTATTTACCGTAATATTTTCCAAAAGTCCCTGGCGGATTCCGTTTTTAGGTTTGAAAAGATAAAACTGGTTAATCGCTACATTCAAAACCGGTAATTTCAGATCAGCTAAACCGGTAGAAAAATTTTGGGAGTAAGAGGAAGTTCCAGTAATTGTAACCGGCAGCGTCAAAAATCTTTTAACAATACTTATTGATGAATTCTGCTGCGCGTTGAGGTTATTCTGGTTAAAAGCGTAATTATTATTTACGGTATTGTTGTAAAATTTACTGCTTACCACATCCACCGACGCGGAAAATGTTAGAAACGGATTGGCTTTAGAATCCTGCTGATGACGCCAGGCAATTCGATAGGTTCCGGTTTTCGAATAATCGCTTAAACCTTTGATGCCACGCACCGTGGTACCGATGTCTGCAGAAAAATTACCGGTATATTTATAGTTTTTTTTGTAATTAACTTCAGGCCGCAGATTCCAGCTTCCTTTGGTGTAAATGTCCGCCAGAATTTTCACATCGAAATGTTCACCAATCGGCTGATAATATCCGAGGGAATTCAGATAAAAGCCAACGTCTTCGCGCTCGCCAAAACTTGGAATTAAAATTCCGGCGCTTCTTTTATCCGAAAAAGGCAAAATAGCAAACGGCATAATAAGCGGCGTTGGAACCTGCTCTATATAAAGCTGAATTGGCCCGGTAATTACCTGCGATTTATTTTGACCTTTAATCAGCTTAATATTTGGCGCCAATAGATAATAATCGGCGATGGTATCTTTTTTCTTGATGAAATATTCGTCGGTTGTATATTTCCCGCGGCGCATAAAAAAAACCGAATCGTTATACTTTTTGGTTTTTTCAGCAACTATTACCCCTTCACTTTCCTCGGTTCGGGCATTGAAAGCAATTGCCTGACGCGTTTTAATATTATAAGTAAACTCGTCGTATTCGTAGGTTTTTCCACCCTGAACGGCAATAGCAGGTTTGGTGATTTTTCCCAAAGAATCAATCTCACCACGCGCGAAAACGAGTGATTTGTTCCAGTCAATTGAAATATAGTCAGCGGAAATGCTTAAATCCTGATAATTTACCTGCGCATTTTTGTTCAGGTAAGTCATCTTTTTCGGGATGTCGTTTCGTATTCTATCCGCCTTGGTTTTCACCACGGCTTCCAGTTGCTCTTTGGGCAAAACAATGGTGTCCTGCCTTGCAATGGTATCATTAACTATCTTATTTCCAGCCAAATTTTGAGCCCCAAGATGTGCTAAAAAATTGTTAAAAATTAGGATAATTAAAATTAGTGGTATATTTTTGAAGCCAGTTTTGACCAAAGTGCTTGATATAAGTTGGCGTCAAAATTAATATAATTTTTAAAATTTACAGATGATTACGTATAGTTTTTCGTTTAAAAAATATTTCCCCTTATTTTTCTGTTTTTTCTTTTTTCTCCCTCAAGCCCAAAAAAAATTCACCCTCGTACTGGACGCCGGACACGGCGGAAGCGATCACGGCGCAAACCGCTATTATAGCGAAACCGGCACGCTACGTGAAAAAGATGTGACCTTAGCAGTGGTGCTGAAATTAGGCAGAATGCTTGAAAAAAATAAAGACTTTAAAATAATTTACACCCGAAAAATTGATGAATATCCGTCGCTGACGGCGCGCACAACGCTTGCAAACCGCAGCAAAGCAGATTTATTCCTTTCAGTTCACTGCAATGCCAACGAAAGAACTTCGCCGTACGGAACCGAAACTTTTGTGCAGGGACCCGACCAGAACAAAACCAACCTGGAAGTTGCAAAAGCTGAAAACGACGTAATTTATCTCGACGAAAAAGACCGAGAAACCTTCGCTTCTTACGACCCAAAATCCATGGAATCGCTGATTGCGCTAAAAATTCAGCAAAGTAAATATCTCGAAAGCAGTTTGCTTATTGGGAGTTTCATAGAAAATAATTTTGAAAAGAAAGACAAACGTTTGTCCCGTGGTGTAAAACAGCAAAATTTGCACGTTTTAAGGCTGAATGCGATGCCTTCGGTACTTATAGAAACCGGTTTCATCAGTAATCATGACGAAGCGATGTATTTGGCTTCTGATAAAGGTCAGGACGAGATCGCGGAAAGTATTTACGATGCGATCATCAGTTATAAAAAAGCAATAGACAGAAACGGCGGCGGTTATAATGAACCGAAAATTGTAGAAAAACCTGCCGAAAAGCCGTTAAAAAATGATTTCCGGATTTTGCTGATGTCTTCACCGATGAAATATAACAGCGGAGATCCTGCGCTGAAAGGTTTGAATTACGTTCTTCCAATCAAAGAAAACAACCTGTACAAATATTATTACAGCGTCACCAATCTCGCTTCGGTACGCGATAATAACCTGGAAACAGCGAAAGATGCCGGCTTCAAAAACGCGACTTCCATTTCATTTGTTCCGAACCAGCGGCTGGGAATTGGCTCTTATACGCTGGAAGTGGCTGTAAGCAACCAAAAGCTCAGCGCAAATTCTTACCTGTTAAATACATTAAAAAATGTAACCCGTGTTAAGGAAAATGGTAAGTTTTATTATACCTACGGGAAATTTGCAACTTTGGAGGAAGCGGTGAAAACGCAGAAAGAACTGGAGGAAAAGGGAGTTAAAAATACCACGATCCAAAAACTTTCCAAATAAAGCCGAAAGAGTGTTGCAGGTTTAAAACATAATTAATATTTTTGCAGTCCTCAAAGCAAAGGCCTATTCGTCTAGTGGTAAGGACTCAAGATTTTCAGTCTTGCGACAGGGGTTCGATTCCCCTATAGGCTACAAAACTGAAATTTTGAAAAGTTTGTAAATAATATTTTGTAATCAAAAAAAGATTTTATATCTTTGCACCCAAGTTTTTAGAAAGATATGGCAAATCATAAATCAGCTCTGAAAAGAATCAGACAAAGCGAAAAGAAAAGATTAAGAAACAGATACTATCACAAGACTGCAAGAACAGCTTTGAAAGTATTCAGAAGTGAGGAGGATAAAGCTGCTGCCGCATTACAGTTGCCATCAGTAATTTCTTTGTTGGATAAATTGGTGAAGAAAAACATCATCCACAAGAACAAAGCTGCCAACTTGAAAAGCAAATTGACTAAGCACGTTAATAATTTAGCGTAAACAATATACAAGACGCACTGGCCCGTTCGTCTATCGGTTAGGACCTCAGGTTTTCATCCTGGTAAGAGGGGTTCGACTCCCCTACGGGCTACTTAACTTCCGAAATTAATTTTTCGGAAGTTTTTTTGTGTGCTATAAAGCGTAGAACTTAGAGTGTAAAGCAAGGAAAAAGTGCTAATTCTTTGCTGGAAAAAATTCCGTGCTAAAAGGGCATTTTTTTTTCGTTTTTCAATTATGCCGTTATATTTTCGGTTTCCTGCAGTGATTTCAGCTTTTCCATTTCCTTCTCCTTTTCTTTTTCGTAAAGTTTTGCAGCGCTCCATTTCGCGTGACGCGACGGTTTTATGGAATAACCTTTCTTCAGCGAATAAATTTTGGTGAATTCTGCCCCGAAAAATATCAGCATACAGGAATAATTAATCCACATCATAATCAGGATGATGGTTCCCGCTTTCCCAAAGGTCGACGTAGGCTTTAATTCTGCGAAATATAAACCAAGCAGAAATTTACCGATGGTGAACAGAACGGCGGTTAGAATCGCGCCCGTCCACACCGCTTTCCAGGAAATTTCCACATCAGGCAAAACTTTAAACATAAACGCGAAAACGGCGACAACCAAAAGGAAGCCCAGCACATAATCTATAACTTCCATTAAAAGATAGGTTTCAAGCCCGAGTTTCATCGTAATAAAATTATTCAGTAAACTGATGAGCGACGTCAGAATCATCGTAATCATCAGCAAAAAACCAATCACCAAAATCATCCCGAGTGAATTTGCGCGGTCAAGCAGAAATTTAATTAAAGCTTTTCTCGGCGCGGCTTCCACGTCCCAAAGTGTATTCAACGATCTTTGAAGGTGAAAGAAAATGGTTGTAGCACCGTACACCAATGAAAATATTCCCACGATTTTCATGAAAATATTTTCTTTGTCAATCAGCGCGCTTGCAATCATTTCTTCAATACTTTTAGCCGCGTCAGAACCCATCATTCCGCTGATCTGGTCTCCAATCTGCCCACGAATGGCTTCCTGACCGAAAAAATATCCCGCAATCCAAATGATGATAATCAAAAGTCCGGGAATGGAAAATATAGCGTAATACGCCAAACTAGCGGAATCGCTGGTTGCGTTGCTTTTGTTCCATTCGGTGAAGGTTTCCTTTAAAGAATCCCAGAAAAAACTTATATTTTTCATCTTTTTAATGTTTTAGAACCGAAAGCTGAGGTTCTGAATTGATAAATTTTCAGCTCACAGAGATTATTGAAGCAAAAATCGCGGCAAAGGCGTTGCCAAAATTGAAGTCGATATTATTTGAAAAAAATATTTTTAAAGTTTAAGTTTAGAAAATTCAAAAAAAAATGCCTTTAAAGCAGGTAGAATTTGCAAAGCGCAACGAGCTGTTAAACGATTTTGATGCTAAATCTGCTTATATTTGTAAAAAGCTAAAAATGAAAATTTTAATAGTAAACGGCCCGAATTTAAATCTTTTGGGCACGCGCGAACCCGATATTTACGGAAATGTTTCGATGGAAGAATATTTAAATCAGCTTGAAAACAAATTTCCGGAACACGAAATTTCCTACTACCAATCCAATATTGAAGGTGAGCTCATCGACCGTTTGCAAAAAGATGATTTTGAAGCTTTAATCATTAATCCGGGCGCTTTTACGCATTATTCTTACGCGATTGCAGATTGTCTGAAAAACATTTCGCGGCAAAAAATCGAGGTTCACATCAGCAATATTTATCAGCGCGAAGAATTTCGTCAGAAATCTGTAACGGCGGTCAATTCAAACGGAATTATCAGCGGTTTTGGACTAAAAGGGTATACGCTTGCGATTTTAAGTTTAAATTCAAATTAAAAAAATTGGTCATGAAAACGGCATTTTTTTTCATTTTAGCTTTTTCATTTTTCTTTCCTTTTTCGGGAAGTTCGCAAACAAAAGATCCGCGCTATCAGCCGAAAGAGTATGTGGAAATCACACATCCGGATTGGAGCAAAAATGCCACGATCTACGAAGCAAATATCCGCCAATACACGCCCGAAGGAACTTTTAAAGCTTTTGAAAGTCATTTGCCACGGCTGAAAAATATGGGTGTGGACATCATTTGGCTCATGCCGATTCATCCGATCGGTGAACTGAACCGCAAAGGAAAACTGGGTAGCTATTACTCGGTAAAAGATTTTAAAGCCATTAATCCTGAATTCGGAACGATGAAAGACTTTCAGCATTTGGTGGATAAAATTCATTCGCTGGGAATGTACGTCATCATCGATTGGGTTGGCAATCATTCCGCCTGGGACAATCCTTTAGCAAAAGAGCATCCGGAGTGGTATACGAAAACGCGCGAAGGCAAATTTCAGCCAACGCCGTGGTATGACTGGGATGATGTCATCGATTTTGATTACGACAATCCGGACCTGCGAAAATATATGACCGATGCGCTGAAATTTTGGGTGAAAGAAACCAATATCGACGGTTACCGCGCCGATGTTGCCGGTTTTATGCCGGTAGATTTCTGGGAAAATGCGCGCGCAGAATTGGATCAGATCAAGCCGGTTTTTATGTTGGCGGAATGGGAAAGCCGCGATTTGTACAAAAAATCGTTTGACATGACGTATTCCTGGTCTTTGTGGAATGAAATGAAAGTCGCCGTGAACCAGCAAAAATTAGGTGGTTTGGTGGAATATCTTGCGCACGATGTAAGCACGGTTCCGCGTAATGCGTATCGAATGACATTTACTGATAATCATGACAAAAATTCCTGGGAAGGAAATCCGTATCTGAATTTTGGACCAGGCTTAAAAACTGCAATCGTTATGACCGGCGTGGTGAACGGAATGCCGCTTTGCTACAGCGGTCAGGAAGCGGGTTTGAATAGAAGTCTGAAGTTTTTCGAAAAAGATCCGATTGAATGGAAGCAAGAAGAAAACGGTGAAATCTTCACAAAACTATTCCATTTAAAACACAAAAATAAGGCGCTTTGGAACGGAAAATTTGGTGGTGAAATGATTCGCGTGGTGAATGATCATCAGGACCAGATTATTTCTTTTTACCGAGAAATGGAAAAAGATGCCGTTTTGCCGGTATTAAATTTTTCCGACAAAACGATGGAAGTAAATTTAAACACCATTTATTTTCAGGGAAAATATAAAGAACTTTTTACCGGTAAAATCTATAATATTTCCGGAAATACCACTTTGAAGCTGGAACCGTGGGCATATTTGGTTTTGGTGAAGGAAAACTAACCGAATTAATTTGGATCTTCATCGTACTCGTTCCATTTCGTTTCATCGAAAGAGTTGGTGTCTTCCGCGAGTAATTCGGCTTCGCGGCTAAGATATTGGCTCATCGTGAAACTTACTTTATCTTTTACTTGCTCTTTTGCCAATTTTTTTGTCATCGCAATGTCGATCATGGTAAATCTCTTCCCGAGTCGTCGCGCAGCATAAGCGCGCATTCCCGTGGCTTGTAAAATATCCACCGCCATATTTACAGCAGTTCCCAAAGTTTCGCGGTAAATATGATCTACACCGTTATTGATGAAATCATAAGCATCAAGCCGGTTTTTCGCACGCACAAATATCTGAAGCTGGGGGAAATGCTCTCGGGAATAGTTTAAAATTGCTTTATTTTTTTCTGGGTTATCCAGGCATAAAATAAGAAGGTCTGCGGTTTCCGCTCCAGCGGATCGCAAAATTCCAGGTTTGGAAGCATCGCCGAAATAAACTTTGAAACCATTGGACCGCAGCAAATTCACACGTTCCGCATCATTATCCAAAATTGTTGCGCCAATACCGTTTACACGTAAAAGCCTGCCAACCGTACTTCCGAAATGCCCGAAACCAACAATAATGATTTTGTGTTTGATTTCTGGTGTTTCAAGTTCTTCCGGACTTTGTATAGCTTTATTCGTGTGTGGTTCAATAAATTTTTCGTTGATAATTAGTAGAATCGGAGTAATACACATAGAAATGGCGGTGATTGCCATAAGCTGAGCTTTCAGCTTCGGATCAACAATATATAAGTCCGATGAATAGTTGATGAGTACGAAAGCAAATTCACCTACCTGCGAAAGTCCTAAAGCCACAAGAAAGTTTTGATTCATTTTAAGCTTAAAAAACTTTCCGACACCGAATAAAACCCCAAATTTCACCAACAAAACCACGGCAGTTACGGTGAAAATAAACATCGGGTCCTGCATGATGACAAAAAAGTTAATTGTGGAACCGACGCTTACAAAAAATACCGCCAATAAAACGCCTTTAAACGGATCAAGCTGACTTTCCAGCTCGTGCCGGAATTCGCTTGTCGCCAGCATGACGCCCGCGATAAAAGCGCCAAGTGCGGCGCTTAAACCTACGGCATTCATCAGTTCTGAAACACCGATAACCAGGAATAGTGAAGTTGCGGTAAGAAGTTCATTCATTCCGGAACGCGAAACATAGCGTAAAAACGGAACGAAAGTATATCTGCTCAAAAAAATGAGCGCTATAATTCCGATTACAATTGAAAATGGCTGGAGCCAGTCAGGGAGGAGCTGAATGAGCTGTTGATTTTCGGTGTCTTTTGAAGTCTTGGCAATTACCGGTAATAAAGCTAAAAGCGGGATTACCGCCATATCCTGAAATAAAAGAATGGAAAATGACGCTTCACCAACATCGGTATGAAGTGTATTTTTCTCTTTTAAAGTCTGTAAAACAATCGCGCTGGACGACATTGCAAAACATATGGCCGCGACCAGCGCCTGATCGGTGCGCCAACCCGCAAAATAGAAGATCGGGAAAAGTATAGCGATGGTGAAAATCATTTGGCTGAAACCCATACCGAGAATTTTCTTCCGAATAATCCAGAATTTTTTCGGTTCAATTTCCAGACCCACCAAAAATAAAAGCATAACGACACCAAACTCTGTTGCATGCATGATATCATCGGAATCGCTGCCAGTTAGCTTAAAACCAAACGGGCCGATGATTATTCCACCCAGAATAAAGCCGATTACAGAACTTAACCCCAATTTCCGCACCAGCGGAACCATAACGATAGCCGCACCTAAAAAAATCAGGGCTGTTTGCGCTAAAGATTCGTTATTCATCTCGGGTTAAACTTTGTTTTATTTGTTTGGTCATATCCGCCAACTCTGGCTCTTCAAGGTCATCAGCGTTATATATAGAGATGATTTCTTTAACTTTAATACCTGTTACGGACAGTGAGAGAATCAGTGGTTTCATCAATTCCTCAACGGTGGTTTTGTATAAACCATCGGGGTGGTAACAATCTTCCGCAGCGCCCATCGTAACGACGATTATCGCATCTTTGTTCATCAATGGATGATCACTTTCTGCTTTCCAGCTCATGTCGAAAACCTCATCGATCCACAACCGAAGTAATGGTGGTAAACCAAACCAAATTAAAGGAAAATGAAAAATAAGGCGTTCAAATTCACGAATTCTTTTCCGTTCCCGGAACGTTGCGATGTGAAAATCCGGATATTCTTCATACAAATCCCGGAAAACCAGTTGCTCGGAATTCTCGTATGCTTTGATCAGCGCTACATTGGTGGTAGAATATTCAAAGTACGGATGCGCGAATATGACAAGCGTTTTTTTCACAAATAGGCTAATTGTTCGAAATTACAAAAAAAACGAAAAAAAGTACGTTTTATGCAGATAATGTTTTTATTTTTGGAGATATGAAGGTTATACAAGTGGCTTCAGCATCTACGATACGGGAATTTCTGGACTTTCCGGCAACCTTATTTTCGGGCGACAAAAAATACATCCGACCTTTGGATCAGGATATCGAAGCGGTTTTTGATCCAAAAAAAAATAAGTTTTTCAAACTTGGCATTTGCGAACGTTTCATCTTTAAAAATGGAAGCGAAAAAATTTTAGGAAAAATTGCCGTTTTTACCAGTAAAAAATATAAGCAGAGTCAGCCGACCGGCGGAATTGGTTTTTTCGACTGCGTTAATGACCAGCAAACCGCAAATTTTATTTTTGATTTTGCTAAAAACTGGCTTCAGGAAAAAGGAATGGAAGCGATGGATGGCCCGATAAATTTCGGAGAACGCGATAAATTCTGGGGTTTGCTAATTGAA
Source organism: Kaistella solincola (assembly GCF_000812875.1). Classification (GTDB taxonomy): domain Bacteria; phylum Bacteroidota; class Bacteroidia; order Flavobacteriales; family Weeksellaceae; genus Kaistella; species Kaistella solincola. The sequence continues at coordinate 22,148 of NZ_JSYK01000003.1, forward strand.
GGATTTTCCGAGCCGCTGTACGCGATGAATTATAATGCGCCGTATTACAAAGAGCTTTTTGAAAATTATGGTTTCGAAATTTATTTCAACCAGTTGTGCTTTGGCCGAAAAGTGCACGGTCCGGTTGCGGAAAATTTCATGGAAATACACGCGCGCGTTTCGCGGAACAAAAAAATCAGCGCCAGACCTTTGAAAGTGAAACACCTGGAAAAATTTGCGAAAGATTTTACCGAAATTTATAATCAGGCGTGGGCCAGTCACGGTGAAGGAAAACAACTCACCGAAGCGCAAACTTTAAAACTTTTTACCACGCTAAAGCCGGTAATTAATGAACATATTTCGTGGTTTATCTACGAAGGTCAAAAACCAATTGCTTTTTGGATGAATATTCCGGACTTGAACCAATGGTTTAAATACTTCAATGGTAAGTTTGGCATAATCCAAAAATTAGCCTTTTTAGTGCTGAAAAAACTGAAAAAAAATAGGAAAATGGTCGGTTTGGTTTTTGGAGTAATTCCCGAATGGCAGGGACGCGGCATCGATGGATTTATGATTTGGGAAGGCACCAAGCATTTCCGCAAAACCACGGATTTCGAAGATTATGAAATGCAGTGGATTGGAGATTTTAACCCGAAAATGATGAAAATCGCTGAAAATCTGGACACCACGGTGACTCGAAAATTAGCAACTTACCGTTATCTTTTTGACCGTACGAAAGAATTTCAGCGGCACAAAATTTTATAAAAATTACCGGCTATTTTAGAGAAATTTTACGTCTCTGATGTTGAGGTAATACGTCACATTCCCTTTCCAGTGGTTTTCTTCTGCGGTAAAAGCCATGTCGAAACTTCTTTTTCGGAATTCATCAGCATATTTTCCCAATTTAAAACCAATGCATTCAATATTTCTGCCCGACGATTCCTGTCGGATGAAAAATTTGACATGGGAATTATCTTTGCCCATTGTTTTTACATAACCAGCAACTTTTTGGTTTTTCAGGACCAAATTCGGTTTCATATTGTGCGGACCAAATGGCGCAAGCTTTCGGTGAAAATTGAAAAAATCCTTGTTTAAATCTTCAATTTCTACCACAGAATCAATGGTGATGCTGGGCTCGATCTGATGTTCCCTAATTTTTTCACAAACAACCTGCTCAAATTTCTGCTTAAAAGCTTCGAATTTAGCTTTTTCCATTGAAAGTCCTGCAGCAGCCGGATGTCCGCCGAATTTCAGAAACAAATCTGAGCAGCATTCCAGCGCGTGGTGAACATCAAAATCAGCAACTGAACGTGCCGATGCCACCATTTCGCCATTATTACCATCGGTGAAAACCAAAGTCGGTTTGTAATGCGATTCAATCAATCGTGAAGCGACAATTCCGATTACACCTTTATTCCAGCCGGGACCGTAAACAATGGTAGAACGGTTGGTAATCTGACCCGAAGTTTCTACCTGTAAAAGCGCCTCGGTGGTGCTGCTCATATCCATTTCGCGGCGCGAATCATTCAGGCTTAAAATATCACCCACGATTTGATGTGCGTGTTTCAGGTTGTCGGAAACCATTAATTCCACCGCGGCTCTTCCGTGTGAAATTCTACCAGCCGCATTTATTTTTGGAGCGATTTCAAAAACAATATTTGAAATTTCGAAAGTTGCCAGTTTATCTTCTGGAATAAGCAACCGCAAACCGATGTTTCGGGTTTTTCGTAAAACTTTTAAACCCTGTTTTGCCAACACGCGGTTTTCACCACTCATTGAAACGATGTCGGCCGCAATGGAGATGGCGAGCAAATCGGTAAGTTCAAAAAGTTCAGCTTCCGGAATTTTGTAAATGCTGTTCAAGCCCTGACAAAGTTTAAAACCAACGCCGCAACCCGAAAGTTCCTTGAACGGATAACGGCAATCTTTACGTTTCGGATCTAAAACTGCAATCGCATCGGGAATTATTTCGCCTGGTAGATGATGATCACAAATAATGAAATCAACATCGAGGCTTTTTGCGTATTCAATTTTATCGATGGCTTTTATGCCGCAATCGAGCGCGATAATGAGGGAAAAACCATTGTTTTTCGCAAAATCAATTCCTTCGGTGGAAATTCCGTAGCCTTCTATATTTCGGTCCGGAATATAATAATCGAGGTATTTCTTTTCAACAATTTTGCTGAGGTAAAGATACATCAGCGCAACGGCGGTGGTTCCGTCAACATCATAATCTCCGTAAACCAGGATTTTCTCACCGTTTTCTATCGCGGTTGCAATTCGGTCCACGGCAACCTGCATATCCTTCATTAAAAAAGGATTGTGAATATCGCCGAGGTTTGGTTTAAAAAATTCGCGTGCTTTCTGATAATTGTCTATTCCGCGCAGAACCAGAATCTTGGATTCAAAGGTTCCGAAACCCAATGAGGAGCTGATACTGTCTACAATATCTTCATTTGGCTCGGGTGTAAAAATCCATTTTTGACTCATAATCTTACAAAAATAGGAAAAAATATCAGGTTATTTCGGGCAATTTTTCAGTGTTTTCTAGTTTAAAAAGTCGATAAGAAAAGCGTAAGCAAATGCTCATTTTCGGTAAAAAATTAGCTGCTTTATTGCCGTTTTTTTCCGATTTTGCAATAAAAATTTCATTAATGAAAAATAAAATCTGAAATTTTTTAACCTGGCTTTCAATGCTTTACATATTATTTTAAAAAATATTCTGCATTCCGAAATCTGAATTAAAAAGCTGCTCGTAATTATTTTATACAATCATTAATCATAAAAATCATTATTATGCAGAAAACAATTACTGTATCGAACAAAGGAGCGACTTTGGATACAAGCAGAAGAAATTTTTTGAAATTAAGCGGAATAGGACTCGCGGTCGCAGGTTTGGCTGTGGTGGGCTGTAGAGATGACAACATGGATATGCCGATGAACCAAAATGTATTCGATCTTGGGAAAGGCGATGTGGGTGTTTTAAATTATGCCTACGCGTTGGAACAGCTGGAAGCCGATTTTTACACCAAAGTAGTCAACAGTTTCTACGGTGGAATTTCTACGGTTGAAAAGCAACTTTTTACGGATATTTATAACCATGAGGTTATTCACCGTGATTTCTTTAAAGCTGCAATTACAGCGGCTGGCGCAACACCAACACCAACGCTGGAATTCAAATACGACGGAGTTGATTTCAAAAGCAGAAGTTCCATTCTCGCGACTGCAAAAGCTTTGGAAGATACAGGAGTTGCCGCATATAATGGTGCTGGTAAGTACATTACAAATTTAGATTACTTGGTTATTGCCGGGAAAATTGTTTCAGTAGAGGCGCGTCACGCTTCAGCGATCAGAGATTTGATCAGCCCCGGAACCGGTGCGTTTTCCGGTGACGATGTGGTAGACGCCAACGGTTTGGACATTGCCAAAGAGCCGAAAGATATTGTAATGGCGGCGGGCGGTTTCTTTAAAACACCGTTCACGTGGAAAGAACAGGGCATCGGTTAAGCACTTTACATCAATTTTAACTTAAATAACAGCAATATGAACTTACTCAATATATTAGATAAATTATCAGACGATCAATTTTTCACTAAAATGACCTCGAGGTCAGAAGGTCTTTCAGATATCGCCAATTTCGGACGAAAAGCCGCAATAGCGAGTATTCCTTTAGGATTAGGCTCTTTTATGGCGACGGATTCTAAAGCAGCAAAAACCACGGTAGCAAGCACATCTTCGGCAGCTTCCGCTTTAACCGACGCGTTACAACTGGCGCTTGTTTTAGAATATCTGGAAGATGAATATTACAGAACCGGCTTAGCAAGTACAGGATTAATTCCGACAGCTGATCGTGTAGTTTTTCAGCAAATCAGCAAACACGAAACAGCGCATGTCGCGTTTTTAAAAGCTGCCATTTCTTCACTCGGAACAACACCGGGCGCAAAACCAAAATTCGATTTTACCGCGGGCGGAAATTTCCAACCGTTTACGGATTATAAGACATTTATGATTTTGGCGCAGGCTTTTGAAGATACGGGAGTTCGTGCTTATAAAGGTCAGGCGGGAAATGTTGCATCAAATAAAGCAATTTTGCAGGCAGCGTTGCAAATCCATTCCGTTGAAGCAAGACACGCGTCACAAGTTCGCAGAATGCGGATGAACAAAGGCTGGATAGAACTGAAAGACGGCGGAAATATGCCGGCAGCCACAGATGCTGTTTATGCAGGCGAAGAAAATGTCATCCAGGCTGGTTATAATACTTCGACGAAATTTGGCGCGGCGGCAGGTTCGGCATCGTTCGATGAAACTTTAAGCGGAAGCGATTCAGCAGCAATTGCGGGATTATTCATCGCTTAAGTAGCAAATAAATTTTTTCTCATTCTATATATTTTGGTTAGGAAGACTTTGATTTTATCAAAGTCTTCCTGCAAAAAAAAACCGCCTTATTTGGCGGTTTTTTTTCATTTTATAAAATCGGTCGGTTAATACATTTGTTGCTGTAATTCCTTCACTTTTTTATCAGACAAATATTCGTCATAAGTCATTTCACGATCGATAATTCCTTTTGGAGTTAATTCAATAATGCGGTTACAGACCGTTTGCAGCATTTCGTGGTCATGTGAAGCAAGCAAGATATTTCCTTTAAAATTAACCAACGAGTTATTCAACGTGGTAATACTCTCAAGGTCAAGGTGGTTGGTCGGCTCATCTAAAAGCAAAACGTTCGCGCGCTGCAACATCATTCGGCTGAACATACAACGCATTTTTTCACCTCCGGAAAGTACGGTACAGGATTTTAAAGCTTCGTCGCCCGAAAATAACATTTTACCTAAAAAGCCGCGCATATATTCTTCGTGGCGTTCTTCATCATTTTTGGTAAACTGCCGAAGCCAATCAACCAAATTGATGTTTTCCTGGAAAAAACTCGCATTATCCAAAGGCATATACGATTGGTTGGTGGTAATTCCCCAATTGAAGGTTCCTTTGTCGGCTTCCGTATTGCCGCTTAAAATCTGGAAAAATTCCGTGATAGCTAAACTGTTTTTAGAAATAACCGCTACTTTGTCGCCTTTTTTCAGATTTAAATCGATATTGGAAAAAAGAAGTTCACCGTCTTTTGTTTTTTCAAGATTTTTAACCTCTAAAATCTGGTCGCCAGCTTCGCGTTCTGTATCGAAAATAATTGCAGGGTAACGTCTGGAAGAAGGTTTGATGTCTTCGATGTTAAGCTTGTCAATCATCTTTTTACGCGCCGTTGCCTGTTTTGCTTTTGCAACGTTGGAGGAGAATCTCGCGATGAAGTCCTGAAGTTCTTTCTTTTTGTCCTCTGCTTTTTTATTTGCCTGCTGTCTTTGTCTTGTAGCCAACTGCGAAGCCTGATACCAGAAAGAGTAGTTTCCGGTGTATAAGTTTAGTTTAGAATAATCTAAATCTCCGATGTGCGTACACACCGTATCCAGGAAGTGACGGTCGTGAGAAACAACGATTACTGTATTTTCGTAGGTCGAAAGGAAGTCTTCTAACCACGCAATGGTTTCAATGTCCAAATCATTGGTAGGCTCATCGAGAATAAGCACGTCGGGATTTCCAAATAAAGCCTGGGCAAGAAGCACTTTTACTTTGTTTTGGTTTTCCAGTTCGCCCATCATTTGGTAGTGCATTTCATCTTTGATACCAACGTTGGAAAGCATCGTCATCGCGTCGGACTCTGAGTTCCAGCCGCCCATTTCATCATAAATAACACCGAGTTCGCCTGCTTTTATACCATCTTCATCCGAAAAATCTTCTTTAGCATAAAGCGCATCCATTTCGGTTTTAATCTCGAACAATTTTTTATTTCCCCGTAAAACCGTTTCCAACACGGTAAAATTATCATAAGCGAAGTGATCCTGCTCTAAAACGGACATTCTTTTTCCCGGTTCAAGGGAAATTGAGCCCGTTGTAGGGTCTTGCTGACCGGTAAGAATTTTTAGGAAAGTAGATTTACCGGCACCATTTGCGCCGATAATACCGTAACAATTTCCCTTACTAAACATAATATTTACATCGTCAAAAAGCACTCTTTTGCCGAATTGTAAAGATAAATTAGATACTGTTAACATATAGTTTTGTAAATTTGGTGCAAAATTACGAAAACAAATTGGGTTTATAGCATTGCTTAATAGGTGCTGAAATTTTACCTGTTTTGGACCAATTTTTGACTGCCAAAAATTAATAGTTTCGTGTTAAAATTTTATAAAATTTAACGAAAAATTAAAAATGAAAAAATCATCAAAATGAAAATTGAAAAATCGATCGCTATTTACAACAAAAGAGCCCGCTTCGAATTTGAGATTTTTGATGAAATCGAAGCAGGCATGGTACTTACAGGCACAGAAATAAAATCTTTGCGCTCTTCAAAAGCAAGCATTACTGAATCCTTTTGCCAGTTTATTGACGGTGAATTGTATATCATAAATATGACAATTGACGAGTATAAATTGGGAACATATTACAACCACAAAACAAAAAGGGAACGGAAGTTGCTGTTGCACAAACGAGAATTACAGAAGCTGGAAAAGAAGCTAAAGGATGTTGGAAATACCATTATTCCTTTAAAACTTTATATCAATGACAAGGGGAAAGCCAAAGTTCTTATCGCCCTTGGCCGCGGTAAAAAACTCTATGATAAACGCGAAAGCATAAAAGATAGAGAAAACCGAAGAAATTTAGACAGATTATTAAAGAAAAGTTAAATAAAGCCTACAAATCTTTGTTTATAAAGAAAATTTATATTTATTTTGCATTATCAATTATTTAATCATTTAATTCTATGAAAAATCTAAAATTAGGAATTTCAGCATTGGCACTAACTGTTGCCTCTACTGTGTTCGCTCAGACTACCAACAACCCGTGGTTAATCGGAGTTGGTGCTCATGGGGTAAACCACGCTGCGGCTGGAGGAAAAGTTGGAGATGTTGTCTCAACTGCTTTCGGTGGTGGAGATCAAGGTCAGTTGTACAATATCAACAATTTTACAATTACACCTCCACTTTCCAAGTTAACTGTTGCTAGAAACCTGAACCAATACTTGGTTCTTGATTGGCAAACTTCTGTTGGAAATATTGACAATACGAGAATTGGTATGGGAAAAGAATTTTTCCTAATGACTGGTCTTGGTTTGCAATTCAAATTCAACGGACTTTGGGACGAAGAATCTTGGTTTGACCCATATTTAAGAGTTGGTGCTAACTATTTGAGACACGACTACTCAGGAGCTATGAACGCTGTTGACGAAGACGGTCAAAACATTGGAGCGAACCACTTTGCTTTAGCAACTGGTTTAGGATCTAACTTCTGGATCACTAAAGGTTTCGGTATTGGTGTTCAGGGTGATTACGTTTCTACTCCAGGAGACAAATCTACTGTAGCTAACTTCTTCCAGGCATCTGCTTCATTATTGTTCAGATTCGGAAACATGGATAGAGATAAAGACGGAATTTTAGATAAAGATGACAGATGTCCTGATACACCAGGTTTAGCTGAATTCCAAGGTTGTCCAGATACTGATGGTGACGGAGTTCCAGATATCGACGATCAATGTCCAGATGTTGCAGGACCAGTTGAAAACAACGGTTGTCCTTGGCCAGATACTGACGGTGATGGTGTAGTTGATAAAGATGATGCTTGTCCAGAAGTTGCTGGTCCAGCTGAAAACAACGGATGTCCTTGGCCAGATACTGATGGCGACGGAGTGTTAGATAAAGATGACGCTTGTCCTACAGTTCCAGGTCTTGCACAATATAACGGTTGTCCAAAACCAAAATCAGTTACTGCTTCTGAAGTAGAAGGAGAATTGAAAAACATCTATTTCGATTTCGATAAAGCTACAATTAAAGCTGAGTCAGGTCCAAGATTAGATGCTGCTGCAACCCTTATCAAAACTGACGGTGGTAACTACTTACTAGAAGGCCAAACTGATAAAAAAGGTGCCGAAGCTTATAACCTTTCATTGTCAAGAAGAAGAGCTGCTGCTGTAGTATCTGCTTTAGACAGCAGAGGTGTAGAAGCAAACGCTCTTAAATCAATTGGTGTTGGTGAAGCTAAAGCTGTAGTTCCTGAAACTGCTTCTAACGAAGAAAGACAACAAGACAGAAAAGTTGTTGTTAGAGCAATCGAAGATGCTGCAGAATGGGCTACTTACCAAAAATCTGATGTACCAGCTGCAAAAAAGAAAAAATAATCAATTATTTTTCTAAATAAATGACGCTCCCTGCAGAGGGAGCGTTTTTTATTGCCATATTTTATTATTTTTGCACACACAAAATAAACATTACGATGGGACGCGCATTCGAATACAGAAAAGCTTCAAAAATGGCCCGCTGGGACAAGATGGCCAAAACGTTTTCAAAGATCGGGAAAGATATCGCTCTGGCGGTAAAAGCCGGCGGTCCGGATCCTGACTCCAATCCAGCATTACGACGTTGCATCCAGAATGCGAAAGGCGCCAATATGCCGAAAGACAATGTAGAACGCGCCATTAAAAAAGCCAGCGGTGCAGATGCTGAGAGCTATGAAGAAATTACCTATGAAGGTTACGGCCAGGGTGGTGTTGCTTTTTTTGTAGAATGTACCACCAACAACCCAACGCGCACCGTAGCAAACGTGCGTGCGGTCTTCAATAAGTTTGATGGAAATCTCGGTAAAAACGGTGAACTCGCTTTTATTTTCGACAGGAAAGGTGTTTTTTCTCTGGACCGTTCACAAATTAAAACCGAGTGGGATGATTTCGAGATGGAAATGATCGACGGCGGCGCTGAAGAAATTGATCACGATGATGAAGAAGTTTTTATCACCACCGCTTTTGAAGATTTTGGAACACTTTCACACAAACTTCATGAGCTTGGAATTGAACCGAAAAGCGCCGAAGTTCAGCGAATTCCGAATAATACCAAAGAAGTATCTGAAGAGCAGTTTAAAATAAATATGAAAATGCTGGAGCGTTTCGAGGAAGATGATGACGTACAGAACGTTTACCACAATATGGAAATCACCGATGAGTTGATGGCTTCCATTTAAGCCATACTCATCAGTTTAGAAATTCAAAAAAAAGCCACTTTTAACGGCAAATTTTTTATAATTAAAAGACCAAAACAAACTAATGTTTTGGTCTTTATTTTTTTTCCGTGCTAAAAGCAGGTTTTTTTTAATTATATCTATAAAAGCTGCCGCAAATGTTCTTCATCAAATTCAAAAAATGCCGCTTTTAACGGCAATTTTTTTTAATCAATAGAACAAAACAAAGTAATGTTTTGGTCTTTATTTTTTTAGGTGCTAAAAGCAGGTTTTTTTTTAATTCTAGCTATAAAAGCTGCGGCAGGCGTTCTTCATCAAAATCAAAAAAAAGCCGCTTTAAACGGCAAATTTTTATAATCAAAAAAACCAAAACAAATTGATGTTTTGGTCTTTATTTTTCGGTGCTAAAAGCTGCTTTTATTTTAAAATACCAACTTCCAATGAGCTGTCGCCAAATATTTTAATGAAAGCTTTGGTGTAATCTTCTTTCGTCGCGAAGTTCGGATTATCCAAAAACTTCTGCGGATTCACAGCAAATAAAGGGAACCAAGTGCTTGAAATCTGAATTTGAATTCGGTGACCTTTTTTAAAGGTGTGCAAAACATCCTGCAGTTTCACATCAACCGAAGTGTTTTGGTTTGGTACCATAGCTTCAGGTTTTTCACGGGAGTTTCTAAATCTCGCCGGCATAATTTCGCTTCTCACCATTTGATGATAATTGCCGTAAACAACACCGTCTTTTTTCTGCGCCGGAACAAAATCCGGTGGATAAACATCGATTAATTTTACAGCGAAATCCGCGTCCGTGGAAGTGGAAGCCACTTTTAGTTTAGCTAAAATTTCTCCCGCGAAAGTCATGTCTTCTGTTAAAACATCGGTGGTGAAAGTAAGCACGTCTGGTCTGCCGACCGCGAAACGCTGGTCTTCGCTCATATAATTTCTCGGCGTAAAACCGTTGAAATCTTTCAGATTTTCAGAGCTGATCACCGGATTATTCGGGTCGCTGAAATATTCCGAAACACTTGCAGAAGCTTTATCTCTCAACGTTCCATCAGCAAGATAAAACTGTATTTTCTGTACATTATTCGGCGGATAAGCGGCAAATTCTTTCCATTCCATTTTACCGGTATCAAATAATGATGCTTCCGGTAAACCAGCGTCAATTTTAGAATTTTCCTTCAAATAGTGGCGAAAAAATGGTGTTTCCAAATTTCTTTGATAATAAGTCGCGATGCTGTCGCCGAAGTAGATTTCATTATGAAAATGCTTTCCGGTTTCACGCGCCCAGGCGCCGTGCGAAAAAGGTCCCATTACCAAAGTGTTTTTAGCTTTGGGGCTGGTTTTTTCGATGGTTTTGTAAATATTCAGCGGACCGGATAAATCTTCAGCATCAAACCAACCACCGACGGTCATTACCGCGTGTGTCACATTTTTCAGGTGTGGTAATAAACTTCTCTTTTGCCAGAATTCATCGTAATTCGGGTGGTTCATAATTTCAGTCATGAAGAAATTATTTTTGTAATATTTCTCGTAACCGTCTTTTAAAGTTCCCATGTCACGGTAAAACTGCAAACCGTCTTCAGAAGTCTGTTTTACGAAAGTATCCATATACCAGGCTTTATCTTCGGGTTTTGTTTTCTGAATTCCGAAAACCGGAAAAGTGCGGAAATAACCCAACATAAATTTTCCGTTGTGCAGAAAGTCGTCATTCCAGAAATCCGAAATCGGTGCCTGCGGCGAAGAGGCAACCAGCGCGGGGTGATCAGATAAAATTCCAGCTGCAGTATAAAATCCTGGATAAGAAGTTCCGTATTGCCCAACTTTACCATTATTGTTCGCGAAGTTTTTCAGCAACCACGCGATGGTGTCGTAAGTGTCGGTGCTTTCGTCCACATCTTTTTTGGTTTTATGATCAACCTGCGGTGTCATGTTGGTGAAAGTTCCTTCGCTCATGTATCGCCCGCGAACATCCTGATACACAAAGATGTACTTATCTTTCATCAGGTATTGGTTCGGGCCGAGACCGCTGCGGTATTCGTTTTCACCATACGGCGCCACGCTATAACACGTGCGCTGCATCAGGAACGGATATTTGTTGTTTTTGGAAATATCTTTTGGGACGTAAACCGAAGTAAAAAGTTTTATACCGTCGCGCATCGGAATGTAAACTTCTTTTTTGGTGTAATTTTCTCTAATAAAAGTATTGTCGGGCCGTTTTTGAGAAAAGGCCGTCACAAAATAAAAAGCCAGTAAAATCTGGAATATTTTTTTCATAGAATTTATTTTGAACGAATTTAGCAAAAAATCTGAGAAATTCTTACCAATTTATACCGAATGGAATTATTTGAACATCAACCCGATCCGCACGCCAATTTATTGCCATACGACGGAACCGTGAATTATTACGGTAAAATTTTATCCGTCGAAGAAGCCACAAATTTTTTCGAAAAATTAATGCAAAACGCCGCCTGGAAAAATGATGAGGTGATGATGTTCGGTAAACACATAGTCACCAGCCGAAAAATCGCTTGGTACGCCGATGCTGAAATGGATTACACTTATTCTCAAATTAAAAAAACCGCCACCGTTTGGTTGCCGGAACTTTTAGACCTGAAAAATAAGGTGGAAGAGCTGACGGGTGAAAAATTCAATTCCTGCCTTTTGAATTTATACCACGACGGTAGCGAAGGACTTGGCTACCACAGCGATTCCGAAGGCGACATCACTAAAAACAGTGCGATTGCTTCCCTAAGTTTAGGTGCCGCGCGGAAATTTGTTTTCAAGCATAAAACAACGAAAGAGCGGCTGGAATTTATTCTGGGAAACGGCAGTTTACTGCTGATGAAAGGTGAAACCCAAAGACATTGGCTACACAGTTTGCCACCATCAAAAAAGATTCATTCGCCACGCATAAATTTAACTTTCCGCTCACGAAATCCTACCAATTAAAAAACGTAAAAATTGGTCAGAATCGCCCCGAAAATTTATCAATTTCGAAAAAAATTCCTTAAACTTTAAGAAAATTTTATAATACTTTAAGGATTTAAAGGCTTATTAATTGTTAAATTTGAGAATAATTATTAACGTTAAACATTAAAACTATGAAAAAGACACTTGCTCTTGCCGCTTTGGCGCTTACGATTTCTATGGGTTCTGTTTCCTGCGAAAAGAAAGTAACCGACGCTGAACTTCAGACTCAGGCGACCACTGTAGTGACTTCTAACCCCAACGCTTCTGTGGAAGTTAAGGACGGTACCGCACATTTAAGCGGAACTTTCGAAGATCAGGCATCCAAAGACAATATGATCGCTTCGCTTAAAGCCATTCCAGGTATTAAAGATGTAATGGATATGTCCACCGTTGCCGCAACGCCACCACCGCCTGTGGTAGATACCGTCAGCGCCGTTGACCCGATGGTGAAACAGAAAGTTGATGACGCGCTGAAAGATTTCCCTTCCGTAAAAGCTGAAGTGGTGAACGGCGAACTTACCTTGACCGGAAATGTTTCTCCGGCACAAGCACGAAAGATTAAGGAATCTGTAGATGCACTACAGGCCGGCAAAATAAACTATAACTATACAGTAAAATAGAGATTATGAGTACATTACAGGATAAATACGCCAGTGTAATAGCGGCTGCCCAAAATGCAGGAATTTCCCATTTGCGCGTGGCGGAACAGAACGGCATTCTTTACGTTTCCGGCTACGCGGCCAACAGCGCCGCAAAAGATGCAGTATGGAACGCTCTAGGCACCATCGATTCGAACTATTCAGCCTCAGACATTAATTTAGATGTTCAGGTCAATGGCTTGGCTTCCGGCTCCACGTTAACGGTCAATACCGAGTCTTCTAATTTGAATATTCGTCAGCAACCATCCACCGACGCTGCGGTAATCGGCAAAGCCGCCAAAGGTGAAACCGTAACTTTAGTAGAACAGACTTCCGATGAATGGTGGAAAGTTCGCACTTCCGATGGTGAAGAAGGTTACGCCTACGCGCGCTATCTGCATTCTTAAAAGATTTTTGCAAAAAAGAAAAATTCCCTGTTTTAACGGGGAATTTTTTTTGGGGCCATCCCGCCAGAAAATTCTCCCATGCTTTTCCTCACCAATTTTTCTGCCGGGACCGCGCTTTCCGTTGCAATCTTTTGCCGCGGCGCAGCCGCGGCAAAAGGATTTCCACTTCAATCGCTTGTCCACGCAGAAATAACCCCAATTTTTGGCAAAAAAACATATATTTGTATTCTTACATTTAATAACTCCTTATGAAAGGTCAAAACAAACTGTTCATCGCCATTATCGTCGCTTTAATCATAGGTGTGATTATGGGTGGTGTCGTCCATACCCAATATCCGGATAGTGCTCCCGGCTTTGCAAAAAACATTAAGCTTTTAGGCACAATGTTCATCCGTTTGGTGCAGATGATTATTGCGCCGCTGGTATTCACCACTTTGGTGGTTGGTATTGCAAAGATGAGCGACATGAAAATGATTGGACGTGTAGGTTCCAAAGCAATGCTTTGGTTTATTACCGCATCTTTGGTTTCACTTTTCATCGGACTTGTATTTGTAAACTGGCTGGAGCCGGGCTTGGTAATGCAGCTGGAGAAACCTGCAGCAGATGCAGCGGGCGAGGTTTTGGCTACAAGCCAGGGATTGTCTTTAGAACAGTTTGTAAACCATATTATTCCGAAAAGTTTATTCGAAGCTTTCGCCACAAACGAAGTGCTTCAGATTGTGGTGTTTTCAATTATGTTCGGTATTGCTTTAGCAAATATGGGCGAAGAATACACCAAGCCCATTGTCCGCGCTTTGGATATTTGCGCACATGCGATCCTTAAAATGGTGGGCTACATCATGTGGTTTGCTCCATTAGGCGTTTTAGGTGCAATTGCAGCGACCGTTGCAACCAATGGTTTTGAAATATTTAAAGTATACGCGATTTACCTCCGGGATTTCTTCTTTGCGCTGGCGGTTTTATGGTTAGTACTGTGTATTGTAGGATATTTAATTCTCGGCAACCGTTTGTTTGAACTGATGCGCAGGATTAAAGCACCGTTACTCATCGCTTTTTCCACGACAAGTTCCGAAGCTGTTTTCCCGAAATTGGTAGAAGAGCTGGAAAGATTTGGCTGTAACAACAGAATTGTTTCGTTTATTTTGCCGCTTGGCTATTCCTTTAACCTGGACGGAAGTATGATGTATATGACTTTCGCAGCGATTTTCATCGCGCAGATATATGGTATTGATATGTCCATCGGTCAGCAGGTTATAATGCTTTTGGTATTGATGCTTACTTCAAAAGGAATTGCGGGCGTGCCTCGCGCGAGTTTGGTCATCATTGTCGCGACGTGTACCATGTTTGGTATTCCGCCAGAAGGTATCGCACTGATTTTACCAATCGATCATTTCTGCGATATGGGAAGATCCATGACCAACGTTTTAGGTAACGCTTTGGCAACTTCAGCAGTTTCGAAATGGGAAGGTCAGCTCGAAAATCACGGCGGGGATTTATAACACAGATCAGCTGAGAATATAGAAAAAACCGGTTAAAAACCGGTTTTTTTTCATTTTTGCCAATTGGTATTTATTTTAAATTATTCATCACATCTTGTGATGCTTTCAGATGTTTCTCCAAAATCGGTACTGTTTTCGAGGCGAATGATTTTAAATTGCCATCTCCACCAGCATCTGCCTGCTTTTTAAAGGCAGCAATATCTTTTTTATGATCAGTCACCAAAAAGTCAACATATGCCTTATCGAAATCAGCGCCCTTTGTGGCTTGCATATCATTGTATTTTTGCTGCATATCAGCTTTTAGCGTATTTGGTAAATCGTAACCGGCGCTTGTTGCCCAACTTTTAAGCTCATCGTTGGCTTTGGTGTGATCATCTACCATCATTTTGCCGAGCGATTTTACTTCCTGCTGAGTGCTGTTGGTTTCTGCCAACACCCCCAACATCACTTCCATCATTCCGCCCGTAGCAGCTTCATTGGCGAACATTTTATCCTGTTCTGTAAGCGTTTCATTGGTAGTGCCAGTCATCGTTGAATCTGTCATCATCATAGTTGAGTCGGCAGGCATGGTCATTATACTATCCGTCGTGGATGTGGTTTGCGTGTTTTCGTTTTTGTTACAGGCCATCAGCGCCGCAGCGCACAAGACCGAAAGCATTGCATTTTTCATAATAGTAATATTTTAAGATTAAACTGAGTTTAGCAGTCTGTCTATCAGAAAGTTGTGAAACATCAAGAATTTTGCCAATTCAACGGCTAATTTTTAATTTTAATAACTGTGCAATAAGTATTTAAGCATAACTTTATCTACAAAGTAACCGTGATGTAGATTTAACACAAACATTTATCATAAATTTTAATCATTCTAAATAAGAAAATATTGCTTAAATTTGACCATCAATTTTTTATAAAGAATTATGTTGACGAAAGCAAAAGTTCAGGATTTCCTGAAAGAGATAGAAGTAGATGATTTGGTGCACAATTTCCAGGTGATGGGAAATGATGTGTATATCGATATGACCGCGCATTCACCGGCAATGCACGAAAAGAAAAAGCTGGAAGCTGCCATGAAACAGGCGTTCGCTTCGCAGTTTGGTGAGGAAGTGGTTTTGAAACTGAAAATTGCCTCTCCGGAACCGTCGGAAGTTCAGCAAAATCAAATTAAAGGAAAACAAATTCCGGGCATCCAGAATATTATCGCAATTGCTTCCGGAAAAGGTGGCGTTGGGAAATCTACCGTTGCAGCAAATCTTGCGGTAACTTTAGCAACAATGGGTTTTAAAGTCGGTATTTTAGATGCAGATATTTACGGACCATCAATTCCAACGATGTTGGATACGGAAGGTTCAAAACCGATTACCGTGGAAGTTGACGGAAAATCACTGATGAAACCGGTAGAAAATTACGGGGTAAAAATGCTTTCAATCGGATATTTTTCCGGTGCAAACCAGGCGGTTGTTTGGCGTGGCCCGATGGCTTCTAAGGCATTAAACCAAATGATTCGGGACGCAGCATGGGGTGAACTTGATTTCCTTTTAATCGATTTGCCGCCGGGAACAGGCGATATTCATTTATCAATTATTCAGGAAGTTCCGGTAACCGGCGCGGTAATCGTAAGTACGCCACAACACGTTGCCCTTGCTGATGTAAGAAAAGGAATCGCAATGTTTCAGATGGAAAGCATCAACATTCCGGTTTTAGGTTTAATTGAAAATATGTCGTATTTTACTCCGGAAGAATTGCCGGAAAATAAATATTATATTTTCGGGAACCAGGGCGCGCAGTTTTTAGCTGAAGATTTAGGAATTCCTGTTTTAGGTGAAATTCCTTTGGTACAAAGTATCCGCGAATCCGGTGACGTTGGCAGACCGGCAGCTTTGCAGGAAAATTCTGTAGTTGCAAAAATTTATCATGAAACTACCCAGAAAATGGTAGAAAGCCTAGTAGAACGGAATAAAAACATGCCGGCGACCGAAGCGGTAAAAATTACCACAATGGCAGGCTGTTCACCAAAAAACAAAAAAAACGCCTAAAAAACACCTTTTATTCTTCGAATAAAGAATGAATCTCAAACGATGGAAAAACAATTAACACAGGAAGAAACGGTAACCAAAGTACTGTTGGCACTGGAAAGTATACGTCCGTTTTTGAATAAAGACGGCGGCGATATCGAACTGATCGATGTGCGCGAACACACCGTATTGGTAAAACTCCACGGCAACTGCAACGGCTGCCCGATGAGTTTTTCTACAATGAAACTTGGTGTGGAAAATACCGTGAAGCAATTTGCGCCGGAAATCACCGAGGTGCTTGCAGTAGAATAAAAATATTCCACCAAAAAATTAAAACGGGCAATTGTCCGTTTTTTTTATCTCCGCTTCGGCAAGACGGTAATTATGCGTAATTTCGCATAGTCTAAAATTTTGACGTTGAAATTAATTATTTTAGCACTTTAAACTAATGATTATATGATTGCCATTATAGACGGCGGTTCTACGAAATGTGACTGGGTTATCCTGGATAATTCCGGGAAACTTCACCTGCGGACTACAACTTTAGGCTTTAATCCAAATATTATCAATCCGGATTTTATCGGAAAAGAAATCGATCGCAATGAAGACCTTTTTTTCCTAAAAAATTATATCGAAAAGCTGTTCTTTTATGGTTCTGGTTGCGGCACCGCTGCGAATGCAAAAAAGGTGAATGACGAATTTGTAACCTCTTTTCCGCAAGCGGAAATTCGGGTGAAAGAAGATATGACCGCCGCGGCCTATGCGGCTTACGACGGTGAACCCGGTATGGTTTGCATTCTGGGAACCGGTTCTAATTCCTGCTTTTTTGATGGTGAAAAAATCCGTATTGATTTGCCTTCTTTAGGTTTCCTTATCGGTGACGAAGGAAGCGGCAGCGCTTTGGGAAAACATCTATTGCGCAGGTTTTTCATGAAAAAATTGCCCGTCGATTTGGAAAAGCAATTCAAAGAAAAATACCAGCTAACCATCGACGACGCCATTAAAAATATGTACCATAATCCTCGCGCCAATGCGTATCTGGGCGACTTCAACAAATTTATCGCTGAAAGAAAAGAGCATCCCTACTTTCAGAATATGGTTTTCGATGAAATGAAAAACTTTTTGGATTACCAGGTTTTACCATATCCGGAAGCACGGGAAGTAAATATAAATTTTATGGGTTATATTGCCTTTATTTATGAAGATATCCTGCGTTCTGCAGCAGCTGAACTCAATTTAAAAATCGGCAGAGTCGTACAAAAACCTATAGAAAGTCTGGTAGACTATCACAAAAAATACATTCTAAATCTGGACTAATTTCGGTCCGGAAGAACTTTAATAATATTTAGGTATTTGAGGAAAATTGCCTCAAAATACCGCTAAAAAATCAAGTCATGTCCACTACAAACAATCGAGACGAGCGCAATTTCAGACAAGCCGCTTTAGATTATCACAGCAATGAACCGAAGGGGAAAATTGAAGTAATTCCCTCTAAACCACATTCTTCGCAGCGCGATCTGTCGCTGGCATATTCGCCCGGAGTTGCTATCCCGTGTCTCGAAATTGAAAAAGATCCGAAACTCGCATATGAGTACACCGGAAAAGGAAATCTTGTTGCTGTAATCTCCAATGGAACTGCGGTTTTAGGTTTGGGCGACATCGGTGCTGAAGCTTCAAAACCGGTCATGGAAGGTAAAGGATTGCTTTTTAAAATTTTTGCGGACATCAATGTTTTTGATATTGAAATCAACGAAAAAGATCCCGACAAATTCATCGAAATTGTAAAAGGTATTGCGCCAACTTTTGGTGGAATTAACCTTGAAGATATTAAAGCGCCTGAAGCTTTTTACATCGAGCAGCGTTTGAAGGAAGAGCTTAATATTCCGCTGATGCACGACGATCAGCACGGAACAGCGATTATTTCTGCTGCAGCTTTGGTTAACGCACTTGAAATTGCAGATAAAAAAATCGATGAGATAAAAATGGTGGTAAACGGTGCCGGCGCCGCTGCAATTGCATGTACAAAGCTGTATGTTCAGCTTGGCCTTCGCATAGAAAATATTTTAATGTGCGATTCCAAAGGCGTTATCAATCAGCGTCGCGAAAACCTGACCCCAGAAAAACTAGATTTTGTTGCTAATACGGACCGAAATACTTTAGCTGAAGCCTTGAAAGGTGCGGACGTATTCATTGGTCTTTCCAAAGGAAATATTATGACGCCGGAAATGCTGATGCAAATGGCAGAAAATCCGATCGTTTTCGGTTTGGCAAATCCAGACCCGGAAATTGAATACGATGTTGCGATGTCGACCAGACCCGACACCATTATGGCAACCGGTCGAAGCGACTATCCTAACCAGGTAAATAATGTTTTAGGTTTCCCGTACATTTTCCGCGGCGCTTTAGACGTACAGGCAACCGGAATTAATGAAGCCATGAAATTGGCCGCAGTTCATGCGATTGCTAAACTAGCGAAAGAGCCAGTTCCGGAAGCTGTAATTCTCGCGTACAGTTTAAAAGGTTTGAATTTCGGACGCGAATATTTTATTCCAAAACCGTTTGATAACCGTTTAATTACAAGAGTTTCTGTTGCGGTAGCAAAAGCGGCAATGGAAAGCGGAATTGCCGGTAAACCCATCGAAAATTTTGACGAGTATGAAAATGCTTTGCTGGATCGAATGGGTCGCGACGAAAAACTCATCCGCATGATGCAAAATCGTGCGCGGTCGAATCCCAAACGCGTTACGCTAGGAAATGCGGAAGAATATAATGTGTTAAAAGCTGCTCAGATTCTCGTTGAAGAAGGTATTGCGCACCCGATTTTATTAGGTGAAAAGAAATACATTCAGCAGCAGATGAAAAAATTCGGTATTGAGCTGAACGTACCGATTATTGATCCAATGGACGATGATCAGGCAGAAAACCGTCTGGAGTACCGGGAAACACTCTGGAAAATGCGCCAGCGCAAAGGCATGAATGAATATAAAGCAAAAAGATATGTACGGCAGCGTGATTATTTCGGTCCCTTAATGCTTCATCATAATGACACCGACGCTTTAATTGTTGGTTTTTCGAAAAATTATGCGTCTACGATTAAACCTATTTTGAAAATCGTGGAAAAAGAAAAGGGTGTAGATAAAATTTCCTCCATGATGATGATTATGACGGAGAAGAAGCCCATTTTCTTTGCGGATACTTCCATTAATCAAAACCCAACAGCTGAAGATTTGGTGAATATAGCACGAATGTCTGAGATGACTGTGCGAACGTTTGCTGTAGAACCGCGAATAGCGATGTTGTCTTTTGAAAACTTTTCCAGCCGTTCGGAAACCTCAAAAAAAGTGGCTAAAGCAGTTTCTATCTTGCACGAAAAATTTCCCAAAATGATTGTGGATGGTGAAATTCAACCTGATTTTGCCTTGGATAGCGACCATCTTTCTGATTATCCTTTTTCAAAATTGGGAACAACGCCGGCGAACGTTTTTGTCTTTCCGAATTTAGAAAGTGCAAATATTTCCTATAAAATTATCCGTGGTTTAAAAGTAGCGCAAGTCGTTGGACCAATTTTAATGGGCTTGAAAAAACCAGTTCACGTCCTGCAAATGCGCGCCAGTGTCGATGAAATCGTGAATCTGGCAACAATAGCTGTTTTGGATGCGCAGCGCCGTGAAGAATCAAAAGCGTAATTATTAATTTTTAAAAATGATATATTCGCTTAAAGGAATTGTTCAGCAACTTAACCCAACTTCCGTCGTCGTTGATGTAAACGGTGTGGGTTATTTTGTTGGCATCAGTCTGCAAACCTCAGAAAAATTGGTCTTAGGAAAGGAAACTTTTTTAAACATCCAGCAAATCATCCGCGAAGATGCAAACCTGCTTTTTGGTTTTGATACCATCGCTGAAAAAGAGCTGTTTAATTTGCTGATCAGCGTGAATGGGGTTGGGCCGGTCTCGGCTTTAATCATGCTTTCATCGCTGTCTTTGCAGGAGATTGCTACCGGCATCCTATCAAACAACAGCATGATGCTGCAAAAGGTAAAAGGAATTGGTGCCAAGACTGCAGAGCGTATTATCGTGGAACTGAAAGATAAAATGCAAAAATTTGCCGTTTCAGCCGGTAATTTTTCACCGGCCGTAAATAATAAAGTGAAGGAGGAATCGTTATCAGCTTTAGAAGTTTTGGGTATTTCAAAAAAAATGAGCGAGAAAATTGCCGACCGTATTTTAAAGCAAAACCCGGACTTGACGGTAGAAGACCTGATAAAACAAATATTAAAAAATATTTAACATTTGGGAAGAAAAAGATTAATTCAACAGCGTTTTTTAGGTTTTCTACTTACGTTTTTTTCTCTTACGTCGGTTTTCGCGCAGGTTAAACCCAGCGATAGTGCCAGCGTACGACAGGATTTTTCTTTGCCCAATCCCACCCGCTACGAAGCATTTTATGATGTTTCCAGCGGCATGTACATTCTTTATCCCAAAATCGGTAATATGGTGGTGGGAAATCCCGTTTCCATGACGTCTGCAGAATACCAAAAGTATATGCTGACCAACGAAATAAGCGAATATTACCGTGAAAAATCATCAATTAATGATTTAGGTTATAGGAAAGATCAGACGGAAGCCATAAAAAAAGGTTTACTACCATCTGTAAAGGTTAAAAACAAACTTTTTGAAACCTTATTTGGCGGCAATAAGATTGAAATTATTCCGCAAGGGTTCGCTTCCTTTGACATTGGAGGTCTTTACCAAAAAATAGATAATCCGTTAATTTTGCCCCAAAACAGGACCAATTTTGCTATTGATATTCAGCAGCGAATCCAGTTGGGAATGATTGGTAAAGTAGGTGAAAATCTACAGTTAAAAGCCAATTACGATACCCAAAGCGGTTTTGCTTTTGAAAACCGCATGAACCTCATCTGGCAGGCAAAAGGAACCTGGCGCGATTTACAGACCAAAGGTTTAAATAACCCAACTGGCAGCGGCGAAGATAAAATCATCAAGCGCGTGGAATTCGGAAATGTAAATATGCCGCTTTCCACTAGTTTAATTCGCGGTTCCGAATCGCTTTTTGGACTAAAGACGGAGTTTCAGCTGGGGAAAACCTACGGAACTTTGGTGTTTTCGCAACAGCAAGGTGAAGCCCGAAACATCATTGCTCAGGGCGGTGGCGTTATGAACACTTTTAAGTTCAACGCGGTAGATTATGAAGATAATCAGCACTATTTTCTGGGACATTTTTTCTTAAATACTTACGACAAAGCGCTTCTTAATTACCCCCAGATCAATTCCCGTGTGAATATCAGCCGCATTGAAGCCTGGGTTTTAGATCAGGGTTCCGGAAATCTTCAGGACCAAAAAGGAATTCTTGGGATTCGGGATTTAGGTGATGGCACGTCAGGTTTTCCGGATAATTCACAAAATAATTTATACCAAAGCATCGTCAGTTTAGGTCCGGCAATTCGCGACGTAAATACCGCCTACAATGCTATAAATGGTAAATCTTTCCCGAACGCAAACGGTTCAGCAGAAAATTACGTGGACGGTGAGCAATTTATCTTCAACCGTAAAGCAAGAAAATTAAATCAAAACGAATTTACTTATCATCCGCAGTTAGGTTACGTTTCACTGAACCAAAGACTTAATGACAACCAGCTTTTGGCAGTTTCGTACAGTTATACTTTAAATGGTGACAATAAAGTTTATAAAGTTGGTGAATTTTCGGAGGAAAGTCCGGTGCTCATCACCAAAGTTCTGAAACCGAACAGCACCGTGAAAACTTCATCGCCAATGTGGGATTTGATGATGAAGAACATTTATTCATTAAATACCAATCAGATTAATCCAGACGGATTTTTACTCAACGTGTATTACCGCGATCCTCAAACAGGCGGAAAGGTAAATTATTTGCCAACAACTGTTAACGCGCCCGACCCTCAGGTTAATCCTAATTTACTGAAACTCTTCAACTGGGACCGTTTAAATATGAATAACGATTTGCAGGAAGGTTCAGGTGAAACAGGCGACGGCATTTTCGATTATGTTCCCGGCATTACGGTGAGTTCCGAAAACGGACGCGTAATTTTCACTAAAGCCAAACCTTTCGGCGCTTATCTGGAAAGTGTATTGGGAAAAGACGATCCGAATTTCGTTTTTAATGACCTTTACAATCAGCAAAAGCAGGTCGCTTCGCAGAACAATCTTGCGTTGCGATATACCATGGAAGGCCGTTATAAAGGCAGCCAGGGTTCGGGCATTTCATTAGGAGCGATTAACGTGCCGCAAGGTTCTGTAAAAGTTACCGCCAACGGCGTACAGCTTCAGGAGGGTATTGATTATACCGTCGATTATATGCTGGGAACGGTAAACATTATCAATGAAACCGTAAAGCAGTCGGGGCAGGCGATCAATATTTCATTGGAAAATCAGCTGACTTTCAATACCCAAAGAAAAAGATTCCTGGGTTTAAATCTCGAAAGAAGATTTAATGAACATTTAACCGTCGGTGCTACGGTGGTAAATTATGCCGAAACGCCGCTAACCCAAAAGGTAAATTTTGGTCAGGAAGCTGTGAATAATACAATGGCTGGCTTCAATATTTTGTATAACAACGAATTGCCTTTTTTAACCCGCTTAACCGATAAAATTCCGTTTGTAAATACCGAAGCACCATCGAATTTGAACTTTATGGCTGAAGGAGCCTATTTAATTCCGGGTCAAAATAAAGGAATTGGCGACCAGTCTTATATCGATGATTTTGAACAAAGTACCTCAAAAATTTCGCTGAAAGAACCTGCGATGTGGAGTTTGGCTTCAAAACCGGAAAAAAATCCGGAACCTATTTTTTCTACCGGTAATCTCAATGATAATTTATCTTTTGGAAATGGACGTGGTTTGTTAAGCTGGTACAATATTGATCCGAGATTTTATGGAATAGGAGGAAAAGCGCCGAGTGGAATTAATGCCGAAGCCGTATCAAATCACGCGTCCCGACGTGTGAAAACATCTGAACTGTTCAACAGCCGCGATTTCGTTGCCGGTGAACAACTGTATACCAACACGTTCGACCTTACTTATTTCCCGACGGAAAGGGGACCATATAATGTAAATCCAGCTTCTGAAACTACGCAGCAGCGCTGGGCGGGGTTAATGAGACCTATTTCGGTGTCCAATTTCACCAATTCAAATATCGAATATGTGGAGTTCTGGATGATGGATCCTTACGCAGACGGAAATCCGTTAGGTGCAACACCAAAACTTCTTTTACAATTGGGAAATGTTTCCGAAGACTTGCTGAAAGATGGTAAACTTATGTACGAAAACGGCTTGCCAACACCTGCCGTTCCTGCAAATACCACGACTACAAATTGGGGTGTTCAACCGAATCAATTCCCGGTGCTTTATGCATTTTCTTCGGAAGGTGCAGAGCGTACGGCGCAGGATTTAGGTTATGACGGTCTTGATGCTGCGGGAGAAACAGCCAAGTTCGCGACCAATTTTATTAATCCGGTTACCAATAATTCGGATCCGGCGTCGGATGATTTCGTATTTTATTTATCAGACCAGTTTCAAGGAAATCAAGCGGGTTCTGTAACCCAACGCTATAAATACTTCCGTGGTCCTGAAGGTAATTCGCAAAGCAATTCTCTGGAAGTTGCCACACAAACTCCGGATGCTGAAGATGTAAACCGCGATTACAACCTGGACCAAAGCGAAAACTATAACCAGTACACCATTAATCTCGATAAAAATAACCTGCAATTAGGGCAAAATTTTATTGTTGATGTTAAAGAAGTGGAAAGTAAATTTCAAAACGGACAAACCGGAACCAACAAATGGTATTTATTCCGTGTGCCGGTGGCGCAATATGATTATGATGCCGGCGAAGCAGATCCTTCCATTCTGAATAATGTACGGTTCGCAAGAATGCTGCTTACTGGATTCGACCAAACTTCTACGCTTCGTTTTGGAACTTTGGATTTGGTTCGAAGCGATTGGCGAAAATATACCAAAAACATCGCGACAAATGCTTCTGATACTGAAGGAATTGAGCTGGTAACCGACCAGAATTTAGATGTCGGAAGTGTAAATTTGGAAGAAAACGGTTTAAGCCAACCGCCTTATGTTCTGCCTCCGGGAATTGACCGTCAGGTTTTGAGCGGAAATGCCGGTGTACAGAGACAGAATGAAGCTTCTTTATATTTAAAAGCGGCGCCTTTAGAAAAAAATTCTTCGCGCGGAGTTTTTAAAAATGTGGCTTTGGATATGCGTCGTTACAAAAAGCTGGAGCTTTTCGTTCACGCTGAAGATTTAAAAGATGTTACTTCTTCGAACTACGATGAAGACGCTAAATTTTTCATCCGTTTTGGTAGTGATGCAACCGACAATTATTACGAGTATGAAGCTTCGCTGAAATATACTTCAAAAAATGCACGTTCACCGCTGGAAATTTGGCCTTCGGAAAATAATGTAGATTTAGAAATCCAGGATTTTGTGGATGCAAAACTGCGCCGCGACCAAAACTATCCGACCGAAATAGAACTTCGCCGCGAAGATGTGGAATACGGTTCACTTGATCCTAACAAAAAAATATATATCAAAGGTCGCCCGAGTTTAGGCAACGTAACGACCATTATGTTGGGTGTGCGCAATAAAAATTCCGTTGTTTCCAAAGAAGTGGTGCTATGGGTTAATGAAATCCGTCTTTCTGAAATTGAAAATAAAGGCGGTTATGCTGGGAATGCAAGTGTGAATTTTAACCTTGGTGATTTTGCTTTGGTTAATGCCAACGCTTCTTATTCAACCATTGGTTTTGGAGGTATTACCGAAAAACCCGCGGAAAGAGCCCAGTCTACATTAGCTGCTTATAACATCAATACGACCGTGAACGTGGATAAATTTTTACCGGAAAAATTTGGTTTAAAGGTGCCGGTAAATTATTCCTACACGCAAACGATTGAAGATCCGAAATACAATCCGCTGGATAATGATGTAACTTTTGAAAAAGCACCAAATAAAGAAGAGCTGAAAACCGTTGCACGAACTTACACGCAGCAACGCAGCATTGGCGTGGTAAATATGCGAAAGGAACGAATGAATCCTAATAAAAAACCGCGCTTTTATGACGTAGAAAATCTATCGGTGACCGCGATTTATAACGATGATTATTTCCGCGATGTTTATACCAAAAAGAATTACCGCCAATATCTGAAAGGTTATATCGACTATAATTATTCCTTCAAACCTTGGGTTTTAAGACCATTTAATAAACTGGTCAGCGACACGGCAAAATCGTACAAATATTTACGCTGGATTAAGGAAGTAAACTTTAATCCGGTTCCGACGAGACTTTCTTTCAGAACAGAAATCGACCGAAATTATAATGAGCTGGAATTCAGAAATATCGATGCAATTCTTGGCGGAAATGCGGCGCAGGATTTCGACGTAATCAAAAACCGGAATTTCTATTTTGGCTGGCAATATGGTATTGGTTTTAATTTTACCAAATCGCTCAAACTCGATATAAATTCCGCCATGCGGACTTTAAACGACAATCTGAGTGTCTATAATATGAACACAAAATCGATTTTCGCTGATCCTTTCCGAGCTGGTCGACCAGTTTTGTACAATCACCGCGTTCAGCTGAGTTATCGTTTGCCTTTTGAATATTTGCCTTATTTGGACTTTATTAATGCCGAACTAGGTTATGGTTTTACCTATAACTGGAACGCGCGCAGCACTGTACTTACAAATTTCAGAAATCCGGACACTGGACGTGAAGAAAGTTTGGGTAGTATCGGTCAAAATACCAATAATATTATTGCGACAGCAGCGGTAGATGTTCCAAAATTTTTCGGAAAATTTAAATATTTCCAGGCAATTAGTTCCACAATGCAAAAACGCCGTCAGGAAATCGATTCACTGAACAATGTTTATAATTTAGCCTGGCAGAAGAAAAACAAAAAGCGAAATTTCAAAAATTACAGATTCAAAAATAAATTAAATCCAATGCAGGCGGTTGCTTACGCATTAACCTCCGTGAAGCAGCTGGATATTTCTTACAACGAAAACAACGGAACTGTTTTACCTGGTTTATTGGCAGCGCCAAACTGGTACGGATATGGCCAAAATATCGGCGGACCAACTGTTGGTTTCCTTGTAGGTTCTCAGGCAGACATTAGACGAACAGTGATTGAAAACGGTTGGATTTCGGATTCCAATTATATGAACGATCCTTATTCGCAGCTGAAAAATCAAAACTTCCTCGCGAACGTCCAGATTATGCCGGTAAACGATTTCCGGATCGATATTAATTTCCTGAAAAATTACAACAGCAATTTCATTCAGGGCGGTTATAATGTAGATGCAGATTCCGATCCTAATAATGGTTTTCAGTTCTCCTTTGGCAGCGATTTAATCACCTATTCCAAAACGGCGTGGACCTTCGGAACTTCGTTTGTAGACGGCCGTACGATTTACGAAAATATGATCTCAAATGCCCGGGAAATTTCTCAGCAATTCGGTGGACCGCTTGATGCTAATGGCTTTACAGACGGACATTCATTAGCAAACGCTTACGTTTTGGTTCCGGCTTTTCAGGCAGCTGTTGAAGGTAAGTCGGCGGGTGGTCCGCTGGACAATCCGAAAAAATCCGGTTTCCCATTACCGAACTGGCGTGTGACTTATTCCGGTTTAAAAAATATTCCGCTTATAAACAGCCAATTTTCCAAATTTGATATTTTGCACGGTTACACTTCCACGTACACCGCCGCGGGAATCCAGTCCAGCATTGATTATTACAATGTTCAGAACAACGGTACTGACAACCGCGACGCGTTTGGCGATTTTTACAATCCTTACACGTTTTCGCAGGTTGGCTATGTGGAAGCTTTTGCGCCGCTGATCGGTGCTGATGTAACGATGCGAAATAATATGCAGTTCCGTGCGCAGTACAACACCGACCGTTTGTTTATGCTCGGTTTGATAAATCATACGCTGACAGAAGATATCGGGAAAGAATATATCCTCGGTTTTGGGTATATTTTGAAGGATTTAAAATTGAAGCTGAACTTCAAAGGAAAACAGCGCAACATTAAAAGTGACCTAAATGTTCGTGGCGATTTTGCTTTAAGAGACAGCCAAACCAGAATTACCAATATTTTGCAGGACGATTCTCAGGTAACGGGCGGCCAGCGGATGCTGAGCTTAAAACTTTCCGCAGATTATAATATGTCGCAGAATTTCAACATCCGGTTTTTCTACGACCAGCTGATGACGAAATATAAAATTTCTACGGCGTTTCCGCTTTCAACAGTACGTGCGGGACTTACAGCGACATTTACTTTCGGTGGCACCGGTGGGTTTTAATTTGGTTAAAAAATTCCCTGCTAAATGACCATTTTTTTCCGATTTGAAAACCTGAATAAAAAATCATTTGGTTTAAAAATTCGCTGCTAAATGACCGTTTTTTCTGATTTTAAAAAAAGCAGAATTAAAGTGATTTAATCTGAAAAAAATCCGGGCTATTTAAGCCTTTTTTCCTGAATTGAAAAAACATGAAATTAAATCCTTAATTTTGCTTTCATTATAACATTTTATGGATCAGGATATCGACTTTGACGACGATGTGTTCACCGGAAAAGAACATACACCGCTTCGCGCAGATGCTTTTGATAAATTACCGGCGGAAAAAATTCAGCTTATTCAGCAACATTTCCATGAAATTATGGAAACGCTTGGTCTGGATATGACCGATGATTCGCTGAAAGATTCCCCAAGACGCGTGGCAAAAATGTATGTAAACGAAATTTTCGGCGGTCTTCTGCCCGAAAATAAACCGCGGATTTCCACTTTTTCCAATAAATACAAATACCGCCAAATGCTTGTGGAAAAAGACATCACCGTATATTCTTTCTGCGAGCACCATTTTTTACCGATTATCGGCAAAGCGCACGTGGCGTATATTTCAAACGGCGAAGTGATCGGTCTTTCAAAAATCAACCGCATTGTGGATTATTATTCGAAACGTCCGCAAGTTCAGGAAAGGCTGACGATGCAAATTGTGGATGCGCTGAAAGATGCTTTAGGTACCAAAGATGTAGCGTGTATCATTGAAGCAAAACATTTGTGCGTGAACTGTCGCGGCATTAAAGATACTGCAAGCTCCACCACAACCGCCGAGCTTAGCGGCCTTTTCCGAACCAATCCGATTACGCGTCAGGAATTCTTGCACTACGTAGGAAACCACGCAAAACTGGACTAATTTCAAACTTAAAACAATGAATTTAAAAATATACAATTCCCTTTCCGGTGAAAAAGAAATTTTCACGCCTATTCACGAAAACAGCGTCGGGATGTATGTTTGCGGCCCTACCGTGTACAGCAATGTGCATTTGGGAAATGTACGAACTTTCATGTCTTTTGATTTTATTTACCGCACTTTGGTGCACCTTGGTTACAAAGTTCGGTACGTGCGAAATATTACGGATGCCGGACATTTGACAGACGACGGCGATGTTGATAATGACCGTTTCGTAAAGCAATCGCGCCTGGAAAAACTGGAGCCGATGGAAATCGTACAGAAATATACCGTAGATTTTCATAAAGTTTTAGAGATATTCAATTTACTTCCGCCAACGATCGAACCGACTGCGACGGGACATATTTTAGAGCAAATCGAATTGACGCAGAAACTTTTAGATAAAGGTTTTGCGTATCAAAGGAACGGTTCCGTTTATTTCGATGTCTTGGAATACAACCGCCGCGGTTTAAATTATGGTGAACTTTCCCGTAGAAATATTGAAGAACTTTTTGTAAACACGCGCGACCTCGACGGACAAAGCGAAAAGAAAAATCCGCAGGATTTTGCCTTGTGGAAAGCCGCTTCGCCTGCACATATTATGCGCTGGAATTCGCCGTGGGGTGAAGGTTTTCCGGGCTGGCATCTGGAATGTACAGCCATGTCAACTAAATATTTAGGTGAAAGATTTGATATTCATGGTGGTGGAATGGATTTGAAATTTCCACATCACGAATGTGAAGTTGCCCAGGGAAAAGCCTGCAATGGTGTAGAACCTGTTAATTACTGGATGCACGCAAACATGCTGACGATGAACGGTCAGCGCATGAGTAAATCTACCGGGAATTATATTTTACCGATGGAATTGGTTTCCGGAAGCAACGACTTTTTCGAAAAAGCTTTTCATCCGACTATCGTGCGTTTCAATTTTATGCAGGCGCATTACCGCAGCGTTTTGGATATTTCCAATGAGGCCATGATCGCAAGTGAGAAAGGATTTCAGCGTTTGATGGAAGCGCTGAAGGTGCTTTCAAATACAACTTTTTCCAGTGCTGAGGTTTCCAGTTTTGATGTTGAAGCCTGGAGAGAAAAATGTTATGCTGCGTTAACTGACGATTTTAATTCACCGATTTTAATAGCACATCTTTTTGAATCTGCTAATTTCATTTTTAAATTAAAAGAAGGAAAAGAAAGTATTTCCGCTCAGGATTTAGAAGAATTGAAAACCTTGCTGAAAAGCTTTATTTTCGATGTTTTAGGCTTGCAGAATATCGAGGAAAATAACAATGAAAAGCTTGACCAGACTTTACAGGTTTTAATTGAACTCAGAAATCAGGCGCGTAAAGCCAAAAATTTCGATCTTTCAGACCAAATCCGTGATCGTTTGCTTGCCGAAGGAATTGAGCTTAAAGACGGAAGAGACGGCACAACGTATTCGATATCATAAGGTTATCTGAAGCATTTTATTTTTTTTGAAAAAAATGCCCAAATAGCAGCTAAAATTTTTATTAAATAAAACCTCCGAAGAAATTTCTTCGGAGGTTTTTTTATTTCACCTGGCGGAAATGTTTAATCAAACATTTTTTCGTATCAGTTTGTATTGGTTCTGTAATAAAATGATTATCAATAGTTAAACTGAAAAATATCACCTTTAAAGCAGCTAAAATTTGGTATTCATTCTTGAAAAATTTGCTAAATTGCAGTCATTAAAAAATAAATTTGATGAAACTTTATCTTAATATAAATTTCCAGACGAAAGTTGGTGAAAATCTGCAACTTCTGGTTTTAAATGACGGAATTGAAGAGAAAATTTATCACCTTAATTATACCGATAATGGAAACTGGACAGGTGAAATAGATTTTTTTTCGAAAACCATTTCATATAAATATCGGGTTACCGGCCAGCACGGCAATATTATTAATGAAGAATATTCGGTGCACTATCTGGCTTTTCCGCATAATTATGATGAGTTTGTAATTTATGATTCCTGGAACGCCAAAAATTTCCCGGAGAATTACCTGAACAATAAAATTCTTAAGAATAAGCTTCAAAGCTTTACACCCGGTAAAGTTAGCGCGCTAAAAAAACACACCCATCTTTTCCGCCTGGAAGCGCCGGTGTATAATCCGGACTGGCAGATTGTCATGCTGGGAAACTGCGAAGTGCTGGGTAATTGGCAATATTTGAAAACTTTGCCGATGAATCAGACAGATTTCGGAATCTGGGAAGTCGCTGTGGTATTGCCGCAAAACCACATGATCGAATATAAATACGGTTTGATGAACATCGAGACCGGCGAAGTTTTCGGTGTGGAATACGGCCCGAACCGTTGGGCTTTGCCGAACGCTGAAAACAATGCACTTCAAATAAAATCCGATCATTATTTCCGTTTCAAGTCGCATGAAATGTACCATGCCGCCGGAGTTGCGGTGCCGGTTTTTTCGTTACGAACCGAAAATGGTTTTGGTGTTGGTGAATTTCCCGATTTAAAAAATCTGGCAGATTGGGCGAAAGAAACCAATCTTTCGATTTTGCAGATTCTACCGATTAACGACACGACTGCGAATTATTCGTGGACCGATTCTTATCCATATGCGGCGATTTCGGTGTATGCGCTTCACCCGCAATATTTGTCGGTTGAAAAACTAGATTTTCCTATACCGAATGATTTAGTTGAAGAATATAAAGCAGAAAAAGATGCTTTGAATGAACTTTCGCTCATCGATTATGAAAAAGTAATTTCCGGAAAATGGAAATATTTAAAAGCAATTTTTGCCGGCAATTTTGACCAAATTTTAAAAGACAGAAATTTTAAGAAATTCCTGAAAGAAAATGAAGAATGGCTTTTACCGTATTCAGCTTTCTGCGTTTTACGCGATAGATATCAAACGCCGAACTTCAATGAATGGAAAACGCACCGAAAATTTATTTTTGGTAAAGTTTCGCCGTTCTTTTCACCAAAAAACAAAGATTTTGCTGCTGCCATGTTGCAAGCCTGGGTTCAGTACCAACTTCATCTGCAGCTAAAAGACGCTATAGATTATACACACCGCTTGGGAATTTCGGTTAAAGGTGATTTGCCGATCGGTATTTACCGCTATTCCGTGGAAGCTTGGGCCGAACCGGAACTTTTCGGTATGGATTTTCAGGCGGGCGCACCGCCGGATCAGTTTACTGAACTCGGTCAAAACTGGGAATTTCCGACCTACAACTGGGAAGCGATGAAAGCCGACGGTTACCGCTGGTGGAAAAACCGCTTCAAAGCGCTGGAGCAATATTTCGATGCGATGCGCATCGACCATATTTTAGGATTTTTCCGAATCTGGAGAATGCCGATGAGCGCGACCCAAGGAATTTTGGGATATTTTTATCCTGCTGTTCCGGTTAAAATTGAAGAATTTCACGCGCGGGATATTCATTTTGATTATGAAAGATTTTGCAAGCCGTTCATTAACGACCAGATTTTGTGGGATTATTTCGGCGAGGAACGCGATGATGTTCAGGAGCATTTCCTGAATAACCATTTCGATGGAACTTACACTTTCAAAGAAGAATTTGATACCCAGCGAAAACTTGCTGATTACTTTAAAACAAGATCCTTTAACGGGGCAGAAGAACCACTGCTTTCTTTAGCTGCGAACGTATTGTTTTTACAGGAAGCGCTCGGCAATGATCAATATGTTTATCATCCACGCTTTAATGTGGAGAAAACAGATTCTTATAAATACCTAAACGACAGCGAAAAGTGGAAAATTTCCGAATTATACCGGGATTATTTCTTCCACCGACAGGACGGACTTTGGTATCAGCAGGGAATGGAAAAACTTCCGGTCATACTGAATTCTACCGATATGCTGATTTGCGGTGAAGATTTAGGTTTGGTTCCGGATTGCGTTCCCGAGGTGATGGACCGTCTGGGAATTACCGCTTTGAAAGTGCAGAGAATGCCCGCCGATGATTCGCTGTGGTACGATCCGCAAAATGCGACTTATATGAATGTGGTGACGGCGAGTTCGCACGACAGTTCTACCTTGCGGCAGTGGTGGCAGGAAGACCGTGAATTGACGCAAAAGTATTTTCAGCATCAGCTGGGGCAATACGGTACCGCGCCATGGCATCTGGAATGTGAGCTGGCGGAAATGATAATGCTTCAGCATTTGTACAACAACGCGATGCTGGCAATTTTTCCGATTCAAGAGTTTTTAGCAACCGATAATAAGCTGAAAAACCCGAATATGGAAGAAGAACGTATTAACCAACCGGCCGTTTTCCCGCATTACTGGCGCTATAGAATGCATCTGAACATAGAAGATATGGTAGCAGAGTCAGATTTCAATAAAAAAATAGCGTACTGGATTTCTGATTCAAATAGAATTTAAAAATAGTTCCCAAAAATAGCAGCTATATAAATCGCTAAAAAATAGCGTTTTAGCCCGGAATAAACAGAAGTTGAATCACTGCATTTAACTTCTGTTTTATTTTTATATCAAATAACCAGCTAATACAAAAAGCAGCTGATTATTTTTATACTGAATTTAATTATCACTGAAAATTATGGCACGTTTTTTAATTATTAGTTAAAGAATCAATACATAAATTGAAATTGAAATGAAAAAAATTATACTAGGTTTATCTGTGTTTGCAATGACATTGGTTTCCGCTCAAAATTATCCCGATTATTACCCGAACAGCAGCTATGGAAATGGCAACTACTACGGCGATGACGATGATGCGTTTTATTTCCCGGACGATTATTACTACGAATATCCGAGTGATTATTACAATAATGACCTGTACAGAAATTATTACAGCGACTACCGAAGCAGCATTAATAATGTAAACTGGAACCGCTTCTTTTCGATGTACCGACTTTCACCGTGGCAAATTCAGCAAATTATGATGTTGAACGACAGTTTTTCTTCATTCAGCGCGTGGAATTCTTACTACCGATATAACCCAGACAGATGGTATTACGACCGCTTCTATGCTTTGCAGAGAATTTTGGGACCGAATTTGTTTGTCGTTTTTCAGAACAGTTATTATAACGGGTACAACCCGGTAATTTATTACCAGAATTATAACCAAAGACACTACGCCAGAAATATTTACGTAGTACCGAGATACAGAAGTGTAAATGTGAATGTTTACCGTGTGGACCGAAACAATTATCACCAGAATAATTCGCGCAGAAATATTGGTTTTGAACAGCCGTCGCGCACCGGACAAACACAAACAGTTACTCCGAACCGCAACAGTGGTTTTAGAAATGACACCAATGAAAGTGCTTCACGTACAAGAACAAATACTTTTAAGTCTGAAACTGTGAAACCAAATGCATCCGCAAGAACTGATGCAGGAACAAGATCAAATTCCACAAGGAGACCGGCAGAAATGCCTTCGAATTCAGGATTTAGATCAGAAACAGCACAGCCAGACAGATCTATGCGAAATGCAACCCAACCTCGCAGAATGGAAAATTATTCCGGCAGTTCCACCCAGGACGCCGGCGCAGGAACCAGAAATTCCAGCGTAAGAAACTCGGGAGGCCGATTAACTTCCCGATAATTTTAGATTTTTAATGTTAATAATGATGGGAGAGCAGTTTAATTTTAAACTGCTCTTTTTTTAGCCGCTAAAAGCACTTTTTTTTCGATTTTGGCTTCGATGTTAAATTCAGAAAAAAAGCCCTGAAATGTGGGTAATTTTTATTTAACATAATTTTATGAAGAGCAGCTTTAACTCTCGGATTTATCTGGCATCAAAACCATATAAATCAACAATAGCAATATATACAAAATGAAAAAATTAATCTTAAGTGCTGCATTTTTAGCAGTTGGAACATTTGCCTTTGCACAACAAAACGGTCAGATGGCTAAAAAAGATCAGCAAACCATGGAACAGAAAAAAGCTGATCATTTCAAAAAAATGCAAACCGAGTTAAATCTTACTGAAACACAGGTTGCGCAGCTGAAAACGCTTCATGAAAAAAGAATGGCGGAAAGAAAAATGGAGGCACCACAAAGACAGGCGGAAAGAAAAGCCAAAATGGAAAAGATGAAAGCCGAACGCGCAGAACATCAGGCTGAAATGAAAAAAATTCTTTCTCCGGACCAATACCAAAAATGGATGGCAAGCAACCAGGAAAAAATGCAGAAGAAGCGCCAAATGATGCACAAAAAAGGTGATATGATGAAAAAGCACCAAATGCAAAAAGCGCAGTAAAAATAGTTCTTCATAGTTTTATTTTTTTAATGTTAGAGCGGAATTTATTTCCGCTTTTTTGCTGCCTTTTTTTTATTATATTT
This sequence comes from Kaistella solincola, assembly GCF_000812875.1. Lineage (GTDB taxonomy): Bacteria > Bacteroidota > Bacteroidia > Flavobacteriales > Weeksellaceae > Kaistella > Kaistella solincola. Next base: position 57,311 of record NZ_JSYK01000003.1, read on the forward strand.
GAGAAAGAAGTAAAATTATGATAAGTACAAAAGTCGCTGAACTTTTAAATCAGCAAATTACCAATGAACAGTTCGCCGCCCAATATTACCTTGCAATGTCCGCATGGTTTTACGCGCGGGATTTAGACGGGATAGGAAATTATTTCCGCGTGCAAAGTAAAGAAGAGCTGATGCATGCCGACAAGATTTTCGACTACTTAAATGACGTGGGCGCCGCTATCGAAATGGGAACAATTGAGAAGCCGCCACACGAATTTGTGAACGCGGTCGAGATTTTCGAGAAAGCGTTTGCACATGAAAAACTGGTGACAAAAAGCATTTTTAATATTCTGAAAAATGCCAATGACGAAGGCGATTTCGCTACGGTGACGTTCCTTCAGTGGTTTGTAACCGAACAGATTGAAGAAGAGGCCAACGCTTCGCAGCTGGTTTCCAAGATAAAAATGGTTTCCGACAATCCGTCCGCGCTTTATCTTTTCGATCAGGAACTGGCGCAACGCACTTTTCAGCCTGAAGCCGGAAATTAAATTCACCTAAAAAATTTATATATGAATAAATTTTACCTGCTGTTTTGTGCTTTTTTTTCGATTTACAGTAGCGCTCAGGAGTATGCTGTTTCATCAATTCCACAAAACCTTCTTACGAACGCGAACGCCGTAGTCCGCGAACAGTCACAAGATTACATTTTGAAATCTGTGAACGAAATGACCATCACGAAAAAACAGGTGATAACGATTCTGAGCGCGGCGGGTGATCCATTTGCTACAGTTTACATTCCATATAATCCTACGACGAAAATCAGCAATATAAAAGTTGAAATGTTTGACGAAACCGGAAAGCTCAGCAAAACATTTTCGAAAAAAGACTTTTCAGATTATACGAACAATCCAAGTGCTGGCTTGTACACGGATGACCGTGTTTTGGTACTTCGGCCGGTTTCGCCAAAATATCCTTTTACATTAAAAACAACTTACGAAACCAGCACATCCAACACCATTTATTTAAGCAATTTCTCCCCTGTACGAAGCTATAATATGGCGGTGGAGAAAAGCAACTTCAGCGTTACGAATTTGTCGGGAATTACAATCAGAACGAAAAAGAGCGACAAACCTTTAGCTAAAGTTTCAGAAAATAAGCAAGGTAACGTCTGGAAATACTCTTATCAGAATATCAGCGCGTTTGCACCTGAAGATTTATCACCAAGTATTGATTATTTAGTGCCAGGAGTGGAGTTTTCACCGGAAAAATTCACCTTAGCAGGTAAACAGGGTGATTTAACAGATTGGAACAGCTTCGGTAAATGGTATTTTAATGATCTCATAACGCCGGTTTCGCAAATTACACCTGAAATTAAAGCGGAAGTTGCGGCACTGAATTTATCCGGCTCAACTTCGGAAAAAGTAAAAACACTGTATCAGTACATGCAGAACAAAACGCGCTATGTTTTGATTTCCATGGGAATCGGCGGTTGGCAACCGATGCCGGCGGCGGAAGTTAGTAAAAAAGGCTACGGCGATTGTAAAGCGCTTACCAATTATATGCGGACTTTGCTTACTGCCGCAGGAATTCCGTCGTATTATTCAGTGATTTACAGTGATGATTCTGTGATCAGTTTTGATAAAGATTTTCCTAAATTAGACGGAAATCACGTGGTTTTGATGGTCCCTACCGAAAAGGAGCAAATTTGGTTAGAAAATACTTCGCAACGCGTTGCGTATAATCACCTTAATTATTCTTCCTATAACCGAAATGTTTTGGCTGTGGATGAAACTGGGATTAAAATAATTGATACACCTGTTTATAAACCGGAACACAGCAAGGAATTGATGGTCGCAAAAGTAAAACTTGCAGAAGACGGCTCCATAATTTCGGATGCAAACTTTCAGTTCACCGGTGGTCAATATGACCACAATCTGAGTTTAATGACTTTAAAAACAGATGAACTTAAAGATGCACTGAAAAGCCGGCATTTCAATTTACAGATTGATGACCTAGCCATGCAAAACCTTGCCAACAACCGCGACGATGCAAAAATCAGTTATGATCTGAACCTGAAAGCGAAAAGTTTTGCTAAAAAATTGGGTGATGATTTGTTTTTCCCGGCAATGCCGTTCTACCTGCCGGTTTCTTTCACCACCAACACCGAGAGAATGCTTCCATTCGAAACTGCTTTTCCGTTTCAGGACGATTACGAAATAGAGTTTACGGCGCCAGCAGGTTATAAATTTGCGGATTTGCCGGCAACTTCAGATTTTTCCACGGAGTTCGGTTCTTATTCTCTGACCTATAAAATGGAGGGTGAAAAATTGCTGGTCCGAAGAATTTTAACCATTAAAAAGGGTATTTATCCGAAAGAAAAATTTAAAGATTATGTAGACTTCCGGAAAAAAACCGCAACTAAAGACAATACAAAAATTTTAATTTCCAAAATATGATTAAAAAATTACCCCTTTTAATTGGATGTTTTTTTGCGAGCATCCTTTATTCCCAACATAAATTTTTAAACGACCCGAAAATTTCTGCTGCAGATCTGCAAAAAACAAAATCTGAAATTGATGCCGACGCACCGGCAGAAATACTGTACCGTTCCGTTCATTTTATTGTTGATTATGACGGAAGCTTGAAGCAGGAAATTGTAAGCCGCGTTAAAATTTACAATAAAGACAATGCCGGAGAATACCTGGATTATGAAATCCCTGTTTTCAACAACGGAAAAGGTGATTCGGAGAAGCTCATCGACCTGAAAGTTGTAACTTACAACTGGGAGAATGATAAAATTACACCGACTAAAATTACGCGTGACGAAAAATTTAAATCTAAAGAAGATAAAAATTACACCATCACCAAATTTGCCTTTGCGAACGTAAAAAACGGTTCTGTGGTAGAGTATTCCTACACAATTTTCAGCCCTTTTTTAAATTCAACACCACGAACTATAATTGAATCGAAAATTCCAACGCGTTATGTAGAGTTTGTTTTTGACCACGCACTGCCGATTGGATATTCCATTAATTACAAAGGAAGTGTAGCACCTAAACACCGCGATGCCGGTCATAAAACGCTGTATGGAAACCAGTTTCAGACACACCGTTACGCTTACGAAGATCTGCCGGCTTTCAAGGATGAGCGATATGTTTTAAACAATGATAATTATAAGACGGGTGTTAGAGCAGAACTGAATTCCACGTTGTTTAACAACATATTCAAGTCGTATTCAATTTCGTGGAAGGATATCCAGAAACGCCTGTATGACCACGACGATTTCGGCGAGCAGCTGAAAAAAGAGAGTTTAGTTAAAAACCTGTCACCGAATGAAATTGCTGCAATGTCCACCAAAGTGGAAAAAGCTGCTGCTGTTTTAAAATTTGTTCAGAACAATTATACCTGGAATAAAGAAGATGAAGCTTTTACTGATAAAGGCATCAAAAATTTAATCACCACAAAAATCGGTAATACCGCAGAAATTAATTTGTTGCTGACAATGCTTTTGAGGAATGTTGGTTTAAATGCGGATCCTGTGGTGCTTTCCACCATTAATCGTGGGAAACTTACCACTTATAATCCGTCTATTTCACAGCTTAATTTTGTTTTAGCGTCATTTGACGACAATGGGAAATTTTATCTTTTAGACGGTACTTCAAAACTGACGGAGCTTAATATGGTTTCGCCGCGCGCCCTTAACGAATCGGGAATCATCATGTCGAAAGACGATGCAAAACTCATCAACGTTCTTTACCCCGAAGTTAGCAAAACCATACTTTCCATCGACGCTAAATTAAATCCTGACGGTACTGTTGAAGGGAGATTTGCCGACCTCGATACCAAATTGTATGCGATGATCGCCAATGAAGCCTTTACGGATGACCAAAAAACCTATTCGAAAAACTATCAGGATGAGTACAGGTTTCCGTTCACCAATTTAAAACATCAGCTGCACGAAAATAACGATTTCGAAACCACTTTCGATTTTTCCGCCGACAGTTTTGTGGATCATATCGGAAATAAAATGGTCTTTAACCCACTTTTATTTCTTTATTCCCAAAACCACAGCTACAACCAAACAGAACCGCGAAGATCAGCAATTGAGTTTTATTCGGCGTTTGACCGTGTGAAAAAAGTAACGATTACACTTCCGGATGGATACAAGTTTGAAAATGTTCCGAAATCGAAGAAAATCCGTACCGAAGACAGCGCGATACAATACACTTATCTTGTAACTCAGAAAGAGAACAAGCTGACCATTGAAACCACCGTGCAGATTGATGATTCATCGTTTCCGGCTGACTATTATCCGTTTTTCAAGCAGATTTACGACAACGTAACCAAGCTTGAATCGCAGGTAGTCACCGCGGTGAAAAAATAAAATAATTTAAAAAAAAGACTGGTTTTTCCTTGCAAAACCGGTCTTTTTTTTAAACATAAATAATTGCTGTTTCCGCAACCTGATGACCTAAAATTTCCAGCACAGCGCGGTATTCGTCAATTTGTTTCTGATGTTTTTCCTGCACATCGCCGGTTTTAAAATCAATGATGATGAAACCCTTTTCGGTAGAAATTAACCGGTCCGGACGATAAATTTTCGATTTTCCTTCAGCCGAAAGCATGATGTCTTTTTCATTAATCACCACCTGCTCCGGCAAAAAATACCGGGCGTAATCGGGGTTTTTTATGATTTTATAAATCCGTTCCGCGATATCTGCTTTTTCTTCACTGGTAATTGTTCCGTCTAAAAGGTAAGTTTCCAGCGTTTTTTCAACATCATTTTCAGCATTTATTTTTGCTAAAACTTCGTGCGTGAAAATTCCGGTGCGTACTTTTTCGATTCTGTTCTGGTAGTTTTTGGACGGCGTTGCAATTTTTATCGCATTTGGATTTTTCTCCTCGTTATTCCGGAAACTGATCGGCTGCGTGGTAAACTGCTCTTTTTGTGCCGTTTTATGCTTGCGTAAACCGTTTTCAGAAACTGGGTAAAAATCAAAAGATGTCAGTTCTTCCAACATTTCATTTCTCGGAATTTCATCTTTTAAGAAATCAAAAATTTCGAGGTAATTGGAGTTTTTTCCACCTTTTTCTACATAAAGAAAAAGCTGCTCTGCAGCGCGCGTGGTCGCTACATATTGCAGACAGAAATCATCAATTTTTTGCTGATACGAATTTTTGGCGTTAAAAGCGGAGATTTCTTCATCGTAAATTACAAGTTCATCCGAAAATAATTTTACGTTTACCGACGACAGTTTTTCTTCGGCGTTGGTATCAAACCAATAGCTGCTTTTTTTGCTCGGCGCTTTGTTGCGCATCGGCAGCAAAACCACCGGAAATTCCAAACCTTTCGATTTGTGAATGGTCATAATTTGTACGGCATCCACATTTTCTGACGCCTGAATTGTGGTTTTTTGCGCTTCTTCGTCCCAGAATTTTAAAAATTCTTTCAGTGTAGAACCAGCGTTTTGCGAATAAGCGTACAGCATTTCGAGGTAATTGAAAAGAAAATCGGTTTCCTTGCCTTCCACCGAAAATTCCTTTAAAAAGTGTTCGATGAAATTATAGAGATTAAGCTGCAATAATCCATCAGCGCTTAGGTTGAGGTTGAGTTTTTCCGAGATAAACTGCTCGATTTTTTCTTTTTTGCCCAAAGCCAAAATTTCGCTCATTTCGTGCGTAAAATCTTCGATTTTAATTCTGCCCAAAACATTGAGGTAGTATAACATTTTTACGGCAAACTGCAGGTTTTTCGGGTTTTCGTGCCAGCGCAGAAATTCCGTTAAAGCTAGCAATGTTACCGAAAGATTTAAGGTTAAACCTGACTCAGAAATGGTTTTGATGAAAACTTCTTCTCCATTGTAAGTCACTTTCAGATTTCCCAAATGTTGCGAATAGCTGAAAATATCGAAGTTTCCGCGGCACAGAATCGTGATATCTGAAAACCGAAAACCTTGATCCAAACACATTTGAATGTCGTTTTTCATTAATTCCGAAACGGCTTCATAATCTGTGGCTTTGTTACCGGTATTTTCCAACATATTAATGCGCACGCGACCTTCCACGGAAGATTTTGCGATTTGCTGTGAACCCGGACCGAAAATTTTCTGATGCTCCGGCTCCGTAAACTGCGACATATACAGGTAAAGCTGATTGTTGAAATCTACGATATTTTTCGCGCTGCGGTAATTGTATTCCAGGTTTTCAACTTTTGCTGAAGCCGCGGAATTGTCGGAATTATTAATGATATCCAGCATCAGCTGAGAATCGCCGCCACGAAAACGGTAAATACTCTGTTTCGGATCGCCCACCAGCGTAAAACTCATATTTTCCTGAGAATTTGCGTGGTCGCGCAGCGGAATCAAATTTTGCCATTGCAGGAAGGAAGTGTCCTGAAATTCATCGAAGAAATAATGGCTGAATTTCGTCCCGATTTTTTCATAAATAAATGCCGTAGGTTCTTCACGAAGATTTTCGTGAATCATAATATTGAACTTGGAAAGTAAAACCAAATCATTTTCAAGCTCTATTTCCGCGAGTTTATCCTGAATATCTTTGTTTACTTTCAACGGCAAAAGTGCTTCTAAAATTTTGGTTTTTTTCTCGATTTCAACGTAATTGGCGATAATTTTTTGCCGCTCAAAGAGCAAAAAATCCAGAATTTCTAAAATCTCAGACTGTTTTGCTTTTCCCTTTGCGGAAGCACCTTTCCTGATTCTTTCAATGCAGTTTTCCTCTTCCTGAAGGGTTGTGTAAAGCTTTTGTTTGTTGCTTAATGTTTTAAAAAAGAAGCCGCCAATACCGTTTGCACCTCCGGCGAAATCAGCAATCTCGATGTTTTTTTCTTCGAGCAAATTGAGCACATTTTTCGCAATTTCTAAAGATTCTTGCCGCAATTCGCGGATATTTTCCCGAAGTTTCTTTTTGGATTTTTCATACAAATCCCAATCAAAATCTTTGTTTTGTTTCAGCTGAAAATAATGTTTGTCTTGCACATATTCTTTCGCCGATTTATAAAGCGTTTGGTTCAAGTTCAAACGGTCATTGTTATCGAGCGAATAATTAACAAAATCCATAAAGGCGTGCGAAATATTATTTTCCTGGCCGATGTCTTCTAACATTTTATCGACTGCTTCAATTAGAAAAGGTTCGGCATTAATTTCTAAAGCGAAATTTTGAGCGAGACCCAATTCCTGAGAAAAACTGCGCACGAGTTTCGCGTTGAATTTATCGATGGTTCCAATGTTTAAAGTAGAGTAGTGGTGTAGCACATAATCCAACATTTTTCTGGAACGCAGGTGAAGATCGTCCAACGAGATTTTAAAACCATCTTTTTCGAGCTTTAACTGGATATTTTTTAAATCATCATTAGCAAGATAATTTTCCGCCGAGAAATCTTTTAACCAACTGATGATGCGGTGCTTCATTTCATTCGCGGCTTTGTTGGTAAAGGTAAGCGCGAGAATATTTTGGATTTTATCAGCTTGAGCGGGATGTTTTAGACAAATGGCGAGAAGGTTCTGCACCAGCGCGTAGGTTTTTCCGGAGCCGGCAGAAGCGTAAATAACTTTATAATCGGGATTCATTTAATTCTAGGAATAGATTTTAAAAATACTAAAATAATTTGTCAATTCAATAAAAAATCATACTTTTGCAATCCAAAATGAGATGTAAACTATGTTAATAATCCCGGTAAAAGATGGTGAATCCATCGACAGAGCGTTAAAAAAATACAAAAGAAAATTCGACAAAACAGGAACTATCAGAGCTCTTAGAAGTCGTCAACAATTCAACAAACCTTCTGTTGTAAACAGACAGGCGAAATTGAAAGCTGCCCACAAGCAGAGAAATATTAGCCGCGACGAGCAGGCATAATTAAATTTTCTTTCTGAAAATATTCAAATCACTTTTCAAATACATATATTTGAGGAGTGATTTTTTATTGCTTACAGGGGTATGATTGAGCGATTTTTGGACTTTATTGCAGTGGAACGGCGCTACTCGCCACATACCATAACCAGCTACCGTAAAGATCTTTCAGACTTTACGGACTTTCTCCTGAAAACCGAAGCGCATCAGGAAACCACGAAAGTGGACAAAAAAATCATCCGCAATTTTATGTCGGAATTAAGTTCCACAGGAATTGCAAAACGCAGCATTAACCGGAAGCTTTCGACGCTTCGGAGCTATTATTTATTTCTTTTGAAAGTGGGTGAAATTGAAATTTCGCCGCTGGAAAGCATCCAATCATTAAAATTTTACGCTGAAAAGCAAATCCCCTTTTCGGAAGATGAAATGCGCACATTGGAAACTTTGGAAAAAGCACCAAAAGACGGCGATTTTTTGAAAGAACTCATCATCGAAACACTTTACCAAACCGGTATGCGGCGCGCAGAACTTACATCATTGCTTCTAAATGATGTTGATTTCAGCAAAAACGAAATTAAGGTCATTGGAAAGGGGAATAAATCGCGCATCATTCCGGTATCGGAAAAACTCTTAGCAAATTTTAAGAAATATTTAACCATCAGGAAACCGTTGACGGAGAGCGAGATGTATTTTTTCGTGGGTAAAAAGGGTAAAAAACTAAATGACAAGTTTGTCTATTCTGCGGTTAATTCCTACCTTAGTCAGGTGTCTGTAAAAGCGAAAAAAAGCCCCCACATCCTGCGACATAGTTTTGCAACACATGTTTTGGATAACGGCGCGGAGATTTCGAAAGTGAAAAAACTCATGGGACACTCGTCATTGGCTTCCACGCAGGTGTACACCAATGCGAATATCGAACAATTAAAAAAAGTGTTTAACAGTGCCCATCCGCGGGCGAAAAAAAATCTAGATTATGAAAATTAACGTTCAGTCAATCGGTTTGACTCCACATGCACCATTAGAAGAATATTTAGACAAAAAACTCAATAAGTTAGAAACTTTTTACGACAAAATCCACGGCTGCACGGTTTTTCTAAAAGTGGAAAATACGGGCGAAAAGGCCAATAAAACGGCAGAGATTAAACTGGAGGTTCCGGGCGATGATATCATGGTAAAGAAAACTACAACCACATTTGAAGAGAGTATAGACCTGTGTGCTGAAGCTGCTAAAAAGCTGCTAATCAAGAAAAAAGAATTGGCTTAAAAAAAATTGTAAAAAAATATTAAATAATATTTGTAGATTTAAAAAAAACTCCCTTATATTTGCACTCGCAAAAAGAGATAAGAAGTTCTTTAAAAATCTTTGCCTCCGTAGCTCAGCTGGCTAGAGCAGCTGATTTGTAATCAGCAGGTCGTGGGTTCGAGTCCCTCTGGAGGCTCTGTTTTATAAAATATTGGGGAGATTCCAGAGTGGCCAAATGGATCAGACTGTAACTCTGCTGTCTTACGACTTCGTAGGTTCGAATCCTACTCTCCCCACGTTTTATAAAATACCTTGCAAATCTTAAAATTTATTTTAAATTTGCGCACCGTTTACCAACGTTTTTGGAAACAAAAATGCGGAAGTAGCTCAGTTGGTAGAGCGTCAGCCTTCCAAGCTGAATGTCGCGAGTTCGACCCTCGTCTTCCGCTCTAAATCACAACCAGTACAGCGGCTTGTGATTTTTTTTTAAAATTTCGCCGACTTAGCTCAGGGGTAGAGCGTTTCCTTGGTAAGGAAGAGGTCGTGAGTTCAAATCTCATAGTTGGCTCTAAAAAAAATCTCTCTGTTTAGGGGGATTTTTTTTATTTTCAATAATGAAAAATTCGACAAAATTTTCGAGGTTAAAATGGCAAATTTTTCCTTTTTAAAAGAAATTGAAGTTTTTATAAAAATTCGCCGAGATTTTCAGAAATAAATATTTTTCTGTAAATTTGCAGTCCGGTATTTTAGCTAATATCTAACGCAGTGTAAATCAATATCTTTGGTGGTGGCTTTTTTTTATCGAAAAAAGTTTTCAATATTTAAAAAATCACTATATTTGCGCACTGAAAAAAGGAATAATTAATTAATAAATAATTTATATCATGGCAAAGGAAACGTTTAATCGTAACAAACCACACTTGAACATTGGTACCATCGGTCACGTAGACCATGGTAAAACTACACTTACTGCTGCAATCAGCAAGGTGTTATCTGACAAAGGATTCGGAACTGCAAGAGATTTCTCTTCTATTGATTCTGCTCCGGAAGAAAAAGAAAGAGGTATTACTATCAATACTTCACACATTGAATATGAAACTGCGAACAGACACTACGCTCACGTAGATTGCCCTGGTCACGCGGATTATGTAAAAAACATGGTAACTGGTGCTGCGCAGATGGACGGTGCTATCCTTGTAGTAGCTGCTACTGACGGACCAATGCCACAAACAAGAGAGCATATCTTACTTTGTCGTCAGGTAAACGTACCTAACGTATTGGTATTTATGAATAAAGTTGACATGGTTGACGATGCTGAGTTGTTAGAACTTGTAGAAATGGAAGTAAGAGACCTTCTTTCTTCTTATGACTATGATGGTGATAACACTCCAGTAATCCAAGGTTCTGCTTTAGGTGGTCTTAACGGTGAGCCAAAATGGGTAGAAAAAATCGAAGAATTGATGGAAGCTGTTGATACTTGGATTGAACTTCCTACAAGAGATGTTGACAAAACTTTCTTGATGCCAATCGAAGACGTATTCTCTATTACAGGTCGTGGTACTGTTGCTACTGGTAGAATTGAAGCAGGTGTAATTAACACTGGTGATCCTGTAGACATCGTAGGTATGGGTGATGAAAAACTTACTTCTACCATTACAGGTGTTGAAATGTTCAGAAAAATCCTTGACAGAGGAGAAGCTGGTGATAACGTAGGTCTATTGTTGAGAGGTATTGAAAAAACCGACATCAAGAGAGGTATGGTTATCGCTAAAAAAGACTCTGTAAAACCACACAAAAAATTCAAAGCTGAGGTTTATATCTTGTCTAAAGAAGAAGGTGGTCGTCACACTCCATTCCACAACAAATACCGTCCACAGTTCTATGTAAGAACTACAGACGTTACAGGTGAGATCTTCTTGCCAGAAGGTGTAGAAATGGTAATGCCAGGAGATAACATTTCTATCACTGTAGAATTGTTACAGCCAATCGCTCTTAACGTAGGTCTTAGATTTGCGATCAGAGAAGGTGGTAGAACAGTTGGTGCAGGTCAGGTAACTGAAATCTTAGATTAATTTCTAATTAAATATTAAAGTTCCGTAGGGATTCTTACGGAACTTTTTTTAATCTACGGGCATCGTCCAATGGTAGGATACCGGTCTCCAAAACCGTTGATCAGGGTTCGAGTCCTTGTGCCCGTGCAAATAAAAGATAATGAGTTTAGTAGATTTTATTAAAGGTTCTTATACCGAATTTAAAGACAAAGTTGAATGGCCAAAATGGCCAGAGTTGCAGTCGTCTACGATTGTAGTTACCATTGCTACCATTATTTTAGCGCTTTTTACTTTTGGTGTAGATTCATTGTTCAGTAAATCTATTGCGAATACCATCTCGCTCTTTATCAATCTGTTCAATTAAAATTATTTTCCCAAAATGAGTGACTTGAAGTGGTACGTACTGAAATCCATCAGCGGACAGGAAAATAAGGTGAAAGCCTATATTGAGAACGAAATGAAACACCACGGTTTCGAAGATTACGTTACTCAGGTGGTCATTCCTATGGAAAAAGTGATCCAGATAAGAAATGGTAAAAAAGTACCGAAAGAAAAACCATACTACCCAGGTTATTTGATGGTTGAGGCCAATTTAGTTGGTGAAATCCCACACATCATTAAAAATATTCCAGGTGTAATTTCATTTTTAAGTTCTACTAAAGGCGGCGATCCTGTGCCGATGCGTAAATCTGAGGTGAACAGAATGTTGGGTAGAATGGATGAATTGTCTGAATTCGCCATGGAAACAGCAATTCCGTTCGTGGTTGGTGAAAACGTAAAAGTAATCGACGGACCATTCAATGGTTTCAACGGAACAGTAGAAAAACTACACGAAGAGAAAAAGAAAATCGAAGTATCCGTAATGATCTTCGGCAGAAAAACACCGATGGAACTCAGCTTTATGCAGGTAGAAAAAGTTTAACAGCTTTTTTCAAATAATAAATTAAAAGTCAACTTTCCCGAGTTGACTTTTTCTTTTTTAATTATCAATGGTAATTTATTGAAGTTAATTTTTAAACTCCAAAATTCCTTGCTTTAAAGGCAAATTTTCTCATTTTCCTTTTTTCAAAAAAAACACCGTTTTAGCACCGAAAAAATTCCTTTCGATATTGTAAAAAATTTCCTGCTTTAACGGCAAATTTTTCTGTTTTAAATTTTCAGAAAAAAACATCCTTTTAGCACCGAAAATTTCCCACCATGAAAATCATTTGAAAAAAATTCCTTGCTTTAACGGCAAATTTTTCTCTTTAAGCCCACGACGCGTTATTACGACACAACTATAATTTTTACCTGTTTATTTTAACTATAAACTGATCACTTTCCCCTGTCAACTTTCCACTGAGTAAAATTCTTTCTAAAAATCAAGACCTTACCACTTGTGTAATTAAAATTTATTCTTAATTTTGCAGTCCGAAATGTAGAGTAGTGATATGAGAACCTGCTCTGCAGATTTATAAATGCTTCCACATTCATAAATTACTTAATTTTTTAAAAAGAAAAAATGGCTAAAAAAGTCTTTAAAATGGTGAAGCTCCAAGTAAAAGGAGGAGCGGCAAACCCATCTCCACCGGTAGGTCCAGCTTTGGGTTCTGCAGGGGTGAACATTATGGAGTTTTGTAAGCAATTTAACGGAAGAACTCAAGATAAGCCTGGGCAAGTTTTACCTGTAGTTATTACAGTTTTCGAAGACAAATCTTTTGAATTCGTTATTAAAACTCCTCCAGCTGCTATTCAGCTTTTAGATGCTTCTAAGCAAAAGAAAGGTTCTGGTGAACCTAACCGCGCGAAAGTAGGAAGTGTATCTTGGGATCAGGTTAAAAAAATTGCAGAAGACAAGATGACTGATCTTAACTGCTTTACATTAGATTCTGCAATGACAATGATTGCAGGAACTGCCCGTTCTATGGGATTGAGAGTAACAGGAACTAAACCAACTAACGCTTAAAACCACAGAAAATGGCAAAATTAACTAAAAAGCAAAAGGAAGCTTTAAGCAAAATAGAAAAAAACAAAATTTACAGTCTTGACGAAGCTTCGGCTTTGGTGAAAGAAGTAAACTTTGCAAAATTTGACGCATCTGTTGACTTGGCTGTTAGATTGGGTGTAGATCCAAGAAAAGCAAACCAAATGGTAAGAGGCGTAGTTTCTCTTCCACACGGTACAGGTAAAGATGTAAAAGTACTTGCTCTTGTAACTCCAGACAAAGAAGCTGAAGCTACCGCAGCAGGTGCGGATTATGTAGGTCTTGACGAATATTTACAGAAAATAAAAGAAGGTTGGACGGATGTTGACGTTATCGTGACTATGCCTGCTGTAATGGGGAAATTAGGCCCGTTAGGTAGAATTTTAGGTCCACGTGGTTTGATGCCGAACCCAAAATCAGGAACTGTTACCATGGATATTGGTAAAGCAGTCTCTGAAGTAAAATCAGGTAAAATTGATTTTAAAGTTGATAAATACGGTATTATCCACGCAGGAATTGGTAAAGTATCTTTCGAGCCGGCTCAAATTAAAGAAAATGCAGCTGAATTAATTCAGACATTGATGAAATTGAAGCCAACTGCCTCTAAAGGTGTTTATGTAAGAAGCATCTACTTGTCTTCTACCATGAGTCCAGGTATTGCAATTGATACTAAATCTGTAAACTAATAATCTGTAAGACAATGACAAAAGAAGATAAAGTATTAGTAATACAAGAATTGAAAGACGCATTACAGGACGCGAAAGTGGTTTATGTAGCAAGTCTTGAAGGAATGAATGCTGCTGCAACTTCTGAATTCAGAAGACAGGCATTCAAGCAGAATATTACAGTAAAGGTTGTAAAAAACACTTTGTTACAGAAAGCTTTGGAGCAAATTGAAGGAGTAGATTACTCTGAAATGTTCCCAACTTTCGTAGGTAACTCCGCTTTGATGATTTCTGAAACAGCAAACGCTCCGGCTAAGTTGATTCAGGGATTCAGAAAAAAAGCTGAAATTCCTGCCTTAAAATCTGCTTATTTACAGGAAACTTTCTATGTAGGCGACGAAAACTTAGACGCTTTAGTAAGCATCAAGTCAAGAGAAGAAATGATTGGTGAAATTATCACATTGCTTCAGTCTCCACTTAGAAATGTACTTTCTGCGCTTCAGAACAAAGACGAAGCAACAGGATCTTCAGAAGAAGCTGCTCCAGCAACAGAAGAAGCACCGGCAGAAGAAACTCCAGCTGCAGAAGCTGCTCCAGAAGCAAGCACTGACGCTACAGATGCACCAAGTGCAGAGTAATTAGACTCAAAAAAAAATCAAAATAAATCGTTCAACAATTAAAACATTATTAAAATGTCAGATTTAAAAAACTTAGCGGAAACGCTTGTAAACTTAACCGTAAAAGACGTAAACGAATTAGCTGCTATTCTTAAAGAAGAGTACGGTATTGAGCCTGCTGCTGTTGCTGTTGCTGCCGGAGGTGGTGCTGCTGCTGAAGCTGTTGAAGAAAAAACAGAATTCGATGTAGTCTTGAAAGCTGCAGGTGCTTCTAAATTAGCAGTTGTAAAATTAGTTAAAGATTTAACTGGTGCAGGTCTTAAAGAAGCTAAAGATATGGTAGATTCAGCTCCGACTGCTATCAAAGAAGGCATCTCTAAAGACGAAGCTGAAGCTTTAAAAAAACAATTAGAAGAAGCTGGTGCTGAAGTAGAATTGAAATAATTCTTAAAGCAACTTTATAAAAAAACCGCCTATTTGGGCGGTTTTTTTTGTTTTTAAATCATTGATGAAAACTGAAAAATTAGCTGCAATAACGGCAAATTTTTCCGTTTTCTAAAATTGAAAAAAATGCCCGAAAAGCTCAATATTTTTCAGTTAAATATTTCCAGTAACGCTTCGGCAACGATTGCACATGAAGTTTTAAATTTTTCCGTTCCGGAATATTGGTTTTGAAGAAATAACGCTGCCAAAGTTTTTGATAGTTCATTTCCTCTTCGTGCAAAAGGCTTCCCGTTTTTTTCAACTGAAAATTTTCGTCGAAGTTTGGTTCAAAAAACTGCGCCTCTTCTAAATCATAAAAAACACCGTAACCGCGCCGAATATCGTAAATCATCCATTTCTGGTCCTGATAACGGTTTTTAAAATGGCTGATGATTAATGGTAAAACATTGAAATCCGGTTCAATCTTCGCAAAGTAAACTTCGTCCTGCAACTTTTCAAATCTTATGAAAGCATGCATCCGGTGCACTTCGCGGCTCATCGATTTGGTGATTTTGGCAATTTCCATCATATCCGGATGCGCAAAATTATTCAGTATATTTTCCTTAGGAAATTCCAGCGAAAGCGCAACCGCTGAAAGGATAAGTCTTTCCGCATGTTCCTTTTCTGAAAGGTAAACGCGCAGCAGTTGTGAAACGCCTTTTTTGCCCAGATTTGCCTCTAATTTTTGCAGAACGCGTTTTGCTTTTTTTTCATTGGTGATGACTTCATGCGTTTCCGAAAAAATCGATTCGGTTTGATGATTTTTTTTAGAAATAATTTCCGCAGGTTCGAACTTATATTCGTAAACTTCAAAAACTGCCGTGAAAAGGCCTTCGAAACTTCCGTCGTACAAAAGCGTCGTCATTTAAAAAAGCGTCAGTTGTTCCGAAAACGGATTCTGGAATTTTGATTTCATACCTTGCAAAATGATCTTCCGGAAGTTGAAATCATCGATGTATTTATTGAAGATATTTTGTGATTCAAATTCGATAAAATATTTGGCGCGGTTCGTCGCCACGCCCATTTTTTGCAAATGACCCAAATTCAGTTTCTGAAAAGTTCGCGCGCTTAAAATTTTAAACATTGATTTTCGCCCAATTCCGGGAACGCGTAATATCATTTCTTTCGTCGCGGTATTGATGTTCACCGGAAATTGCTCGCGGTTTCGCAGCGCCCACGCGAGTTTCGGATCAACTTCCAAATCCAGGAAAGGATTGCTTTTTTCTAAAATTTCATCGGCTTTAAAGCCATAAAATCGCATCAACCAATCGGCCTGATACAGCCGGTTTTCCCGCAACATCGGCACCTGCGAATCGATGGAAGGCAATCTTATATCTTCCAGCATCGGCACATAACCGGAATAATAGACGCGTTTCAGCTTGAAATTCTGGTAGAAATGATCCGCGACTTTAATGATTTTCAAATCGGTTTCGTCCGTCGCGCCTACAATCATTTGCGTAGATTGTCCGGCAGGAGCAAATTTTGGGACATTTTTGAAGATTTTTTTCTCTTCTTTATAAAGGATGAGTTCATTTTTAATGTAACCCATCGGTTTAATCATCTGGTCGTGCGATTTTTCGGGTGCTAATAGTTTCAAACCTTTTGTGGTCGGAATTTCCAGATTAATGGAAAGTCGGTCAGCGTACAAACCGGCTTCTTTCATGAGTTCATCACTAGCGCCGGGAATGGATTTCAGGTGAATATAACCGTTGAAATTGTGTTCTGTACGCAGTTTTTTCGCAACGCGGACCAATCTTTCCATCGTGGTGTCCGCATCTTTGAAAATTCCGGAGCTTAAAAACAAACCTTCGATGTAATTCCGCCGGTAAAAATTGATCGTTAAATCCACCACTTCTTCTACGGTAAAAGCGGCTCTTTTAATATCGTTAGATTTTCGGGAAACGCAGTAGGCGCAATCGTAAATGCAGTGATTGGTCAGCAGGATTTTTAGCAGGGAAACGCAGCGGCCGTCTTCGGTGTAAGAATGGCAAATTCCGGTGGCGTGACTGTCGCCCAAACCGCCTTTGGTATTTTTCCGGTTACCGCCGCTGGAAGAGCAGGAAACATCATATTTCGCGGCATCAGCCAGGATTTCGAGTTTTTCTTGCAGGCGGGGAAAATTCATAAATTTTGCGGTTTTGGAGCGTAAATTTACGAAGGAAAAAAACGGTGACAAAAATTTTAATACTTATTTAACATAATAATTTAAACATTGATAATCAGGTATTTAGCGTAAATTTTTTCCGTACTGTTTGGGCATTTTTTTCCAAAATTCTGCATTCATCGACTTTTAAAAATCAATTATTATTTTTGAAGTTTTAGTGAAAAATTTAACTTAAATTTATAACTTCGTAGCTGTTCTACAATTAGACAATATTTGCCAATCCCGCAAATAAAATGTATCTTTGCACTCTATTTTGGCGCAAATAATTATACATCAGACCTTAATTAATTGATTTTCAACTCTTTCATTTTTTGGAAGAGGATTTTCCGTTTTCTATAGTCAGCAAATAATAATTTAGCCGAAATACAGTGAAAATATTTTGCATTACGTCGTGAAAAGATATACCGATGTTGCAGTTAGAGAGAGCTTCGAGGAACTGTGAGTGATAATTCTACTGATTGCGCCAAAAATCACCTGTTAAATCACCCTTTTTTCCTGTTTTTCTTTCTGATATTTTGAAACAAAATATTTTTTAACCCTCATTCTTTAATTTTTTTATGAGTAAATCTAAAGCAGTCGCTAAAGCTCAGGCTAATCAAAGAATCAATTTCTCCGAAGCAAAAGGGAAAATTGTGACTCCTGACTTTTTGGACATTCAGATCCAATCTTTCAAAGATTTTTTCCAGTTGGATACCCTTCCGGAGCAAAGACTCAATGAATCTTTGTACAAAACCTTTCAAGAAAATTTCCCAATTACCGATTCCCGAAACAACTTCGTTTTGGAGTTTTTGGATTATTTGGTTGATTCCCCAAGATACTCGATCGACGAGTGTGTAGAAAGAGGTTTAACTTATTCAGTTCCTCTAAAAGCGAGATTAAAACTGTACTGTACAGACCCGGAACATGAAGATTTCCAGACTGTTGTACAGGACGTTTATTTAGGACCGGTGCCATATATGACGCCTTCCGGTTCATTTATCATCAACGGTGCAGAGCGTGTTATTGTAACACAGTTACACCGTTCGCCGGGTGTTTTCTTTGGTCAGACTTATCACGCCAACGGAACAAAATTGTATTATTCCCGTATTATCCCTTTCAAAGGATCTTGGATGGAATTTACAACCGACATTAATAATGTGATGTTTGCGTACATCGACCGTAAGAAAAAATTGCCTTTAACAACATTGTTAAGAGCGATTGGTTACGAGTCTGATAAAGATATCCTTCAGATTTTCGACCTTGCAGAAGAAGTTAAGGTTTCTAAAGCAGCTTTGAAAAAAGTAGAAGGCAGAGTACTTGCTGCGAGAGTTTTGAACACCTGGTTCGAAGATTTCGTGGATGAAGACACTGGTGAAGTAGTTTCTATCGAAAGAAACGAGATCATCTTAGACCGTGAAACTGTTCTTGAAAAAGAACACATCGATATGATTATGGATTCTGGTGTGAAATCAATTTTGATTCACAAAGAAAATGCAAACGAATTTTCTATCATCCAGAATACTTTACAAAAAGATCCAACCAACTCCGAAAAAGAAGCGGTGGAATATATTTACCGTCAGTTGCGTAATGCAGATCCGCCAGATGAGGAAACTGCACGTGGAATTATTGAAAAATTATTCTTCTCTGAGCAGCGTTACTCTTTAGGTGAAGTTGGGCGTTACCGACTAAATAAAAAATTAAACCTGAATATCCCGGAAAAAACTGAAGTTTTAACGAAAGAGGATATTATCGCAATTGTACGTCACCTTATCGAATTGGTGAATGCAAAAGCGGAAGTAGATGATATTGACCACTTGTCAAACCGACGTATTAAAACCGTTGGTGAGCAATTATCAGGTCAGTTCAGCGTAGGTCTTTCCAGAATTGCAAGAACCATCAGAGAGAGAATGAACGTTAGAGATAACGAAATCTTTACTCCAATTGATTTGGTGAATGCGAAAACTTTAACTTCTGTGATCAACTCGTTCTTCGGAACCAACCAGTTGTCACAGTTTATGGATCAAACCAATCCATTATCCGAGATCACGCACAAGCGTAGACTCTCGGCTTTAGGACCTGGTGGACTTTCAAGAGAAAGAGCAGGTTTTGAGGTACGTGACGTTCACCATACACACTACGGAAGAATTTGCCCTATTGAAACTCCAGAGGGACCAAACATTGGTTTGATTTCATCTTTAGGTATTTATGCGAAAATCAACAGTCTTGGTTTCATCGAAACTCCTTATAGAAAAGTAGAAAACGGTAAAGTTGACTTGAAGACTGCACCAGTTTACTTAAATGCGGAAGATGAAGAAGATCGTGTAATTGCGCAGGCGAATATCGAGATGAAAGACGACGGAACCATCAGCACTGACCGTGTGATTGCACGTTTGGATGGTGATTATCCGGTTGTTGAGCCGCAACAGGTTGACTTGATCGATGTTGCACCGAACCAGATTTCCGGTATTTCTGCGTCATTAATTCCTTTCTTGGAGCATGATGATGCGAACCGAGCGTTGATGGGATCGAATATGATGCGTCAGGCCGTTCCGTTATTAAAACCGGAAGCACCAATTGTTGGAACAGGTTTGGAAAAACAGGTTGCTACAGATTCACGTGTTTTAATCAATGCTGAAGGAACTGGTGTTGTAGAATATGTGGATGCAAATAAGATCACCATTAAGTATGACAGAACTGAAGATCAGGATCTCGTATCTTTTGATTCAGGAACTAAAACATATAAATTAACCAAATTCCGTAAAACCAACCAGAGTACAACCATCACCTTGAGACCAAACGTAAGAGTAGGCGACAAAGTAGAAAAAGGTCAGGTTCTTTGTGACGGTTATGCGACAGAAAATGGAGAATTAGCGATCGGTAGAAACCTTACTGTAGCATTTATGCCGTGGAAAGGGTACAACTTCGAGGATGCGATTGTAATTAACGAAAAAGTAGTGCGTGAAGACTGGTTTACTTCAATTCACGTTGATGAATATTCACTGGAAGTCCGTGATACCAAATTAGGTATGGAAGAATTAACTGCGGATATCCCGAACGTTTCCGAAGAAGCCACTAAAGATCTTGACGAAAACGGTATGATTAGAATCGGTGCTGATGTGAAGCCTGGTGATATTATGATTGGAAAGATTACTCCAAAAGGAGAATCAGATCCAACACCGGAAGAAAAACTTTTGCGCGCGATCTTTGGTGACAAAGCAGGAGATGTAAAAGATGCTTCGTTGAAAGCGGATTCTTCTTTAAGAGGAGTTGTTATCAACAAAAAACTGTTCTCCAGAAACATCAAAGACAAAAAGAAAAGATCCGAAGAGAAATTGAAACTTGAGGAAATCGAAAATACGTACAAAGCGAAATTCGATGAATTAAGAAATACACTTCTTGAAAAACTAGGAACTTTAGTTAACGGTAAAACTTCACAAGGCGTAAATAACGACCTTAACGAAGAAATTATCGGTAAAGGCGTGAAGTTTACTACAAAACTTCTACAATCTGTTGAAGATTATGTAAACGTAAGCGGCGCGGACTGGACTGTAGATGCAGAGCGTAACAGCTTGGTAAAACAGTTGATCCATAACTATAAGATTAAATATAACGACATTCAGGGGATTAAAAACCGTGAGAAGTTCGCAATTTCAATTGGTGATGAGCTTCCTGCAGGTATCATTAAACTTGCCAAAGTTTATGTTGCTAAAAAACGTAAACTGAACGTAGGTGATAAAATGGCGGGTCGTCACGGTAACAAAGGGATCGTTTCCAGAATTGTACGTGAAGAAGATATGCCATTCTTAGAAGATGGAACTCCGGTAGATATCGTTTTGAATCCACTTGGTGTACCTTCCCGTATGAATATTGGTCAGATTTATGAGACCGTTTTAGGCTGGGCAGGTCAGAAATTAGGATTAAAATTTGCAACGCCGATTTTCGACGGAGCAAGTTTAGACCAGATTACAGAGTATACCGACCAGGCAGGTTTACCAAAATATGGCAGCACTTACCTTTATGACGGAGGAACAGGTGAAAGATTCGCGCAGCCGGCAACGGTTGGAATTATTTACATGTTGAAACTTGGTCACATGGTAGATGATAAAATGCACGCACGTTCTATCGGACCTTACTCATTGATTACGCAGCAGCCGTTAGGTGGTAAAGCGCAGTTCGGTGGACAAAGATTTGGTGAGATGGAGGTTTGGGCATTGGAAGCGTTTGGCGCTTCAAATATCCTTCGTGAAATCCTGACCGTGAAGTCGGATGACGTGATTGGTAGAGCTAAAACTTACGAAGCAATTGCAAAAGGTGAAGCAATGCCTGAACCAGGTATTCCGGAATCCTTCAATGTATTGTTACATGAGTTACAGGGTCTTGGTCTTGATGTAAGACTTGAGGAATAATTTTAAATTTTAAATTCAAATTTTTCGGCCTTTTAGCCCGGAAAAAATCTAAAATCTAAAATCTACAATCTAAAATCTAAGAAATGTCAAACAAAAATAAAACAAGTAATTTTACAAAAATTACGATTGGACTTGCTTCTCCGGAAATCATTTTGCAGGATTCCCGCGGTGAAGTTTTAAAGCCCGAAACTATTAACTACCGTACGCACAAGCCGGAAAGAGATGGTCTTTTCTGTGAGAAAATCTTCGGTCCTGTTAAGGATTATGAGTGTGCGTGTGGTAAATACAAAAGAATCCGATACAAAGGAATCGTTTGTGACCGTTGTGGTGTAGAAGTTACAGAGAAAAAAGTTCGTAGAGAAAGAATCGGCCATATTGGTTTGGTTGTTCCTGTAGCGCACATCTGGTATTTCCGTTCTTTGCCGAATAAAATCGGATATCTTTTAGGATTGCCGTCTAAGAAATTAGACATGATCATCTATTACGAAAGATATGTCGTAATTCAGCAGGGTATGGCGAAAAAAGCCGACGGCGCTGACTTTGATGACAAAGAATTCTTAACTGAAGAAGAATATCTGGATGTTTTGGAAACTTTACCACCGGATAATCAATATTTAGATGATTCGGACCCGAATAAATTCATCGCCAAAATGGGTGCTGAAGCGGTTGAAGAATTATTGAAAAGAATTGATTTAGATGCATTGTCGTTCGATTTACGTCACAAAGCACACAACGAATCTTCAAAACAAAGAAGAACTGAAGCCTTAAAAAGATTAAACGTTGTTGAAGCCTTGAGAGGTGCAAACACACGTATGGTCAACCGTCCCGAATGGATGATTATGAGAGTGCTTCCGGTTATTCCACCCGAATTGAGACCTTTGGTTCCATTGGATGGTGGTCGTTTTGCGACTTCAGATTTAAATGACCTTTACCGTCGTGTAATCATCAGAAACAACCGTTTGAAGAGACTTTTAGAGATTAAAGCTCCGGAAGTAATTCTTCGAAACGAAAAAAGAATGTTGCAGGAATCGGTGGATTCACTTTTTGATAATACCAGAAAATCTTCTGCTGTAAAATCAGAATCCAACAGACCGTTGAAATCACTTTCTGATTCACTAAAAGGTAAGCAAGGTCGTTTCCGTCAAAATTTATTAGGAAAACGTGTGGATTATTCTGCGCGTTCGGTAATCGTCGTAGGTCCAAACTTACAGTTACACGAATGTGGAATTCCAAAAGATATGGCAGCGGAACTTTACAAACCGTTCATCATCAGAAAACTGATTGAAAGAGGAATTGTAAAAACCGTAAAATCTGCCAAAAGAATCATCGACAGGAAAGAACCTGTTGTTTATGACATCCTAGAAGGCGTAATGAAAGGTCACCCAGTACTTTTAAACCGGGCACCTACGCTTCACAGATTAGGAATCCAGGCCTTCCAACCAAAAATGATTGAAGGAAAAGCGATTCAACTTCACCCGTTGGTAACAACGGCATTTAATGCCGATTTCGATGGTGACCAGATGGCTGTTCACTTACCTTTAGGTCCGGAAGCTATATTAGAAGCACAGCTTTTAATGCTTGGTTCCCAGAATATCTTGAACCCTGCAAATGGTTCACCGATTACCGTTCCTTCTCAGGACATGGTTTTGGGTCTGTATTTTATGACCAAAGAATTATCTTCAACTGATGATATGAAAGTGAAAGGTGAAGGCCTTGCTTTCTATTCTCCGGAAGAAGTAGAAATCGCTTATGCTGAAGGACAGGTGTCTTTAAATGCAAAGGTAAGATGTAGAGTTCCTGTGAAAGAAGAAGGAGAATTGGTAACACGACTTACCGAAACTACGGTGGGTAGAGTTTTATTCAACCAGATTGTACCGAAAGAAGTTGGTTTTGTAAATGAACTTTTAACCAAGAAATCATTGCGAAATGTAATTGGTAGAATCTTGGCCGATACTGATTTCCCGACAACTGTACGCTTCCTGGATGATATGAAAGACTTAGGTTACTCCAATGCATTCAAAGGTGGTCTCTCATTTAGTTTAGGAGATATCGTAATTCCGGAAGAAAAGAAAAGCATGATCGCTACCGCTGTGGAAACAGTTGATGAGATCAAGGCCAACTATAACATGGGATTGATTACCGATACCGAAAGATACAACCAGGTAATTGACGTTTGGACCAATACCAACGCCGGATTAACCGAGATGATCATGAGCAGAATGAAAACCGACCAAGGTGGGTTCAATTCCGTGTACATGATGCTTGATTCCGGTGCAAGGGGTTCCAAAGAGCAAATCCGTCAGCTTTCCGGTATGCGTGGATTGATGGCAAAACCGCAAAAAGCGGGCTCTACAGGGGCAGAAATTATTGAAAACCCAATTGTGGCCAACTTTAAAGAAGGTCTGTCAATTTTGGAATACTTTATCTCCACTCACGGTGCTCGTAAAGGTTTAGCAGATACCGCTTTGAAAACTGCCGATGCGGGTTACCTGACCAGAAGATTGGTAGATGTGGCGCAGGACGTTATCATTACAGAAAACGACTGTGGTACTTTACGAGGAACAGAAATTACACCGCTTAAGAAAAACGATGAGATTGTTGAAAGACTTTCTGAAAGAATCTTAGGTAGAGTTTCTTTACATAATGTTTACGATCCCGAAACCGACGAAATTATTTTGGAAGCTGATCAATTAATTGATGAAGCAATCGCCAAAAAAATCGAAGCTGCGGGTATCGATATCGTAGAAGTTCGTTCGCCATTGACTTGTGAAGCGAAAAAAGGAATATGTGCCGCTTGTTACGGTAGAAACTTAGCAACCGGAAAACCAATTCACATGGGTGAAGCGGTAGGTGTTATCGCAGCACAATCCATCGGTGAGCCGGGAACTCAGTTAACATTGAGAACCTTCCACCAAGGGGGAACTGCAGGAAATATCTCCGAAAATCCTTCCATCGTTGCAAGACGTGATGGTATCGTAGAAATGGACGAAATCCGTACCGTAACTTCCGAAAACGAAGAAGGTAAAAAAGCGGAAATCGTAGTTTCACGTTCGACAGAATTCCGTTTGGTAGCAGACAATGCTGCCAGAACGCCATTAATGGTTGCGAATATTCCTTATGGATCTGAGTTGGCTGTAAAACCGGGTGACAAAGTGAAAAAAGGTGATTTAATCTGTAAGTGGGATCCGTATAACGCGGTAATTATTGCAGAATCTGCAGGTAAAATCGAGTACGAAGATATTATCCAAGGGGTTTCCTTCCAGTTGGAAATTGATGAGCAGACTGGTTTTGAAGAGAAAGTAATTTCTGAATCTAGAAACAAGAAAGCCGTACCAACTTTGAAAGTTGTAGACTCTAAAGGTGTTGAACAAAAAGCTTATAACCTACCGGTTGGCGCTCACATTATGGTAAATGATGGTGAGAAGATTAAAGCAGGTAAAGTAATGATCAAGATCCCAAGAAAATCAGCAAAATCAGGGGATATCACCGGTGGTCTTCCTCGTGTTACCGAATTGTTCGAAGCGAGAAATCCTTCCAACCCGGCGGTAGTTACAGAAATCGATGGTGTAGTATCTTATGGAAAAATCAAAAGAGGTAACCGCGAGTTGATCGTAGAAGCTAAAACCGGAGAAATCTCCAAATATTTGGTGAAACTTTCCAACCAGATTCTGGTACAGGAAAATGACTTCGTGAGAGCTGGTTCGCCACTTTCTGATGGATCTACCACACCGGATGACATCTTGAAAATCAAAGGACCAACTGCCGTTCAGGAATATTTGGTTAATGAAATTCAGGAGGTTTACCGACTTCAAGGGGTGAAAATCGATGACAAACACTTTGAAATTATTGTTCGTCAGATGATGACCAAAGTTTCAATTGTAGATGGTGGAGATACTCAGTTTCTCGAAGGTGCTTTAGAGCACAAAGGTGATTTCTTAGAAGAAAACAACCGCGTTTTCGGCCTTAAAGTAGTTGTTGAAGCTGGCGATTCGAAAGAATTTAAACCAGGTCAGATGATTACTGCAAGAGAACTTAGAGACGAAAATTCTAAACTGAAACGTGAAGATTTAGCCTTGGTAGAAGTTCGTGAAGCTTTATCAGCAACGGCAACTCCTGTTTTACAGGGGATTACCAGAGCCGCGCTTCAAACCAAATCGTTCATGTCGGCGGCTTCCTTCCAGGAAACTACCAAAGTTTTGAATGAAGCAGCAGTTTCCGGAAAAGTAGATTACCTGAGCGGTCTGAAAGAAAATGTAATTGTAGGACACAGAATTCCTGCAGGTACAGGTCTGAAAGATTATCAAAATGTAATCGTAGGTTCTAAAAAAGAATTCGAAGACATCAATTAAAATAAGACAAAAAGACATCAGATTTCAGAATTTTAATTTCTGAAGTCTGATTTCTGAAGTCTACAATCTAAAATTAAAAATTTAAAATATTTCAAAAAATGGACAACCAAGATCAAAACCAAAATCAAGATCAGAACAACATTAACATTAACTTAAACGAAATGGTTGCACAGGGCGTATATTGCAACCTTGCGTTGGTGAATAATTCACCTTCAGAATTCGTTTTGGATTTTATCCAGATGATGCCCGGAGTTCAGCAGGCAAACGTAAGATCAAGAGTAATTCTTGCTCCATTGCACGCAAAAAGAGTATTGGCAGCTTTGCAGCAAAACATCGCGAACTACGAGCAGCAGTTTGGTGAAATCAAAGAAGTTGAACCTTTCGTATTAGGTCAAAATAACGTACAGGCGTAATTAGTTTCCACGTTTTTTCAAACTAAATCCCGGTTCAGTAATGTACCGGGATTTTTCATTTGTGTTTTTGAGAGAAGCTCACAGCAAGCTGTTTTTGAGAAATTTTTTCTCCATCATTTGTGTACCTGCAAATATACATTCAATTAAGGTAAAGTTTTTGTACATTGCTGTACATTATTAACTGCCGGCAAGTGACACAAATAGAAATGTTAAATTCATGAATCGGAATACAGACGCACTTCTTCAGCTCCGTCTAAATGTAATTGATCAGTTTGGGAAGCAGATCGTAACTGCCACCGACTGCGAAAATCTTGCAGCTATTCTTGCAGAAAAACTTAAGACCAATATCAGTGCCCAAACTTTGCGGCGGTTTTTTGGATTGATTAAAGCATCTTCACAACCAAGCCTCTATACATTGGATATCCTGGCGAAATTTTGCGGATTTACCGATTTTCATCACTTTGCAGATTTTAAGACAAACAGCGAGCTGGAATTATTCTTCGGTTCTGCCGAAGATTCAGGAAATGATTATTGGCTTAAAAGTGAGCAACTTTGCAGGCAAATAGCTGATTCGCCCTTTCACCTTGCCACCATCCATCACCGAATGATGCCTTTTCCATTAGTTAGAAAATATTTCATGGAAAATCACCCGATGCGCGACATGCTTGGGACCGTGTATTCGCAATACTTCATGTCTTACCTTAAATTCAACCAAACAAACGAAGCCCGAATTTTTGCATATGGTTTCCTCTACCAAAGTGCTTTTTTACAAGGAAATCAGGAACTTATGCACCTTTTTTTTCAAAAAGTAAAGGAGACAGAACTTTCGCCGGAAGTGTTTGTAATTCCCGCCGGACTGAAATTCGGAATAACACTTCATTATGCCGATTATATCGGTGATGAAATTCTGTTCACTAAAACGTATTCAGCAATGAAAGCCAGTCGCGAACTATATATTTCCGCTTCAAAATCCTCTGTCTGCAGTTTTGAATACACGGTTCTTGAATCGCTGATTTTTACGGAACGTAAAAGTGAAATACGGTTATTACTCGAAAACAACACTTTCCAAAGCAGTGCTCAGCAAAATTTTATTCCGTCTCAAAGGAAATTAACACACGATGAGGTTTGGAAAATTCTCTCTGCAGTCGGCTATCACAAAATCGGCGACGAAGAAACTGCCAAAAAATTTGCAGAGCGTGTAAATCTGGAAAATCTCGGTTTTGGCTGGCAAAAATATTATTCAATAATCTATTACTTCCTGCTGCTTGAAATTGTAGAATTAAAAGAAAAGTCCAAAATTCTTAAAAAACTGCATCATCTAATTTCGGAAACGCATTTCACGCACTTTGAAGAAAAACTATCGTTATACAATTCGAAGAAGCAACAGTTTGCTGGAACCAACCAAGTTGAACCTTTAATGGGTAAAAACATTTAGTACAGCTTTTTTTAATCAATCCTGTTTCATTTAAAGGAATTGGGACTTTTTCCGGGCTAAAACCTCATTTTTTTATAAAATTCCCTACTTTAGAAAAATGAAATAAATTTATTCTAGCATGAAAAAAATAATTCAACTCTTTCTATTTCTATTCAGCGCAAATACTTTTTTTCCTGCTTCGCAGCCCTTTTTTCAGAAAACAGAACAGCTTATTTTAAAAGTCAAAGTTATCGGAATTAAAGACGGCGACACCGTTGAGGTTTTATATTATCAGCTTCCAATCGTCGTGCGGCTTGAACACATCGATGCGCCTGAAAAAAAACAGGCTTTTGGTTTTGTTTCAAAGCAAAAACTCGCTGAACTTGCTTTCGGAAAAACAGTAACATTAGTGAGCACCGGAAAAAAAGGAAATTACGATGCGCGCGGCCGCATAATCGCGGAAATTTATTTGAATGAAAAAACCTGCCTTAACAAAGAAATGCTGAAAGCAGGTTTAGCCTGGCATTATAAAAAATATTCCTTGAATCTGGAATATGCAAAGCTGGAACTTTTAGCACGCAGAAATAAAGTCGGTTTGTGGTCCGAAAAATCTCCCGTCGCGCCCTGGGAATACCGGAAATAATTTCAAAAAAATATCGCCTTAAAAGACGATATTTTTTATTTTTCTATAGCTGCACCATTTCGGTGACTTCCACATCATAGCCGCCTACCAAAGGTTTTTGGTGAATATTCTGCGAAATCACACGGAATTTATTAATTCCTAAATTTTTCAAAATCTGCGTTCCAATTCCGTAATCATGAAAATTCGAGGCTAAAGTCGGTCTTTTTTCCTGACCGTCCTGGAAGTCCAAAAACTGCTGAAGTTTGCGCATCGTGTTTTCTGAATTCGAAACGTTGTTGATGAAAATAATCGCGCCTTTTCCTTCAGCATTGATCATCGAAGTTACTTTTTCCAGCAAAGGTTTTTCACCACTTGTCAACCGGCTTAACACATCAAAATATGAATTTGAAGCCTGTACGCGCACTAAAATCGGTTCGTTTTCTGCCCATTTTCCTTTTGTTAAAGCAAAATGAATTTGGTCTGTACTTGTTTCTTTAAAAGCGAAAAAATCAAATTCGCCATAGAAAGTTTTTACTTTTCTTTCCTCGATACGTGCGATTAAATCGCCTTTTTTCAGCTGATATTCAATTAAATCTTCGATGGAAACCAGTTTCAGGTCATGTTTTTTCGCCAGCGCGTACAGTTCCGGCAGTCTCGCCATGGAACCGTCATCATTCATGATTTCGCAAATCACGCCGCCTTCCTGCAAGCCCGCAAGTTTAGTTAAATCAATGGCAGCTTCGGTGTGACCGGCCCTTTTTAAAACGCCGCCTTTTTTTGCGCGTAACGGAAAAATATGTCCCGGTCGCATAAAATCCGCCGGTTTTGTATTCGGATCCATTAAAGCTAAAATCGTTTTGCTGCGGTCGCTCGCGGAAATTCCGGTAGAAACGCCTTCACCCAACAAATCTACGGAAACGGTAAAAGCGGTTTCTTTCGGATCGGAGCTGCGCGTCACCATAATATCGAGGCCAAGTTCGTCGCATCTTTTTTCCGGAAGCGGCGTACAGATGAGACCGCGACCATGAATTGTCATGAAATTGATGATTTCCGGCGTCGTCAGTTCTGCAGCAGAAAGAAAATCTCCTTCATTTTCTCTGTTTTCATCATCAACTACGATGATGATTTTTCCGTTTTTTAGATCTTCAATCGCTTCAGCAATCGTATTTAATTGAATGTCTGACATTTTACTTTTAGATTTTTGCAAAGATACTGAGATTTAGCGCAATCGACAATTGAAATACGGCTTTTGCTAAAAGCGAAAAATTTGTTCTTTTAACGCCCAATTTTTCTGTTTGATAAAAGTCAAAAATTTGTTCTTTTAATGCCCAATTTTTCGAATTTACTGAACGGAAAAATTTGCCGCTAAAATGCCTAAAAAATTTCTTTTACCACTTCGCTGAAAATCTCGTACGATCTTAAACGCGCTTGCTGCTCGTAGATGTGTGACGTAATCATCATTTCATCCACACCGAAAGCGGCTTGAAACTGCTGCATTTCATTTTTAATTTTTTCCGGACCGCCCACGAAACTGTAGCGCAACATGCGCAGAACGTGTGTTTTTTCCATGTAATTCCAGACTTTTTCAATGTCGTCAACCGGCGGTGAATACGGTTTTCTGTCATTTCTAATGATATTCAGAAAAGCCTGATAAAGTGTAGTTGAAAGTTTTTTGGCTTCGGCGTCGGTCTCCGCGGCAATTCCGTTTACACACGCTATAATATATGGTGTCGGGAATTTTTCACTTGGCTGATAGTTTTGGCGGTAAATTTCAAAAGCGGCTTCCATCATATCCGGCGCAAAATGTCCGGCAAAAGCATAAGGTAAGCCCATTTCGGCAGCCAGCCACGCGCTGTCGGTGCTGGAACCTAAAATATAAATCGGGATATCACAGCCTTCACCCGGAATTGCGCGGACCAGGCTTTCCGAATTTTCCGTGGAAAAATACCTTTGCAACTCCTGAATTTGATGCGGAAAATGCTGATTGATATTCTGCGGATTTCTACCCAGCGCTTTTGCCGTTAAACCGTCGGTTCCCGGCGCGCGACCAACGCCCAAATCAATTCTGTGCGGAAAAAGACTTTCCAAAGTCCCGAACTGTTCTGCAATGACGAGCGAGCTGTGGTTCGGCAACATGATACCGCCGGAACCTACGCGGATTTTTTTCGTTCCGTTTGCGATAAATCCGATTAATACTGAGGTTGCGGAGCTTGCAATGCTCGCCATATTATGATGTTCTGCCAGCCAGAAGCGTCTGTAATTAAGATTTTCCACCTTTCTGGCAAGTTCTAAACTGTCATTAAATGTATCGTGTATCGTTTTATTCTGCTTTACCGGCGCTAAATCCAGTACAGAAAGTTCAAATTTTTTCATAAAAAGTAAGTTACCAAAATAGTTTTAAAATTTCCGGAAATTCTGCCTATCATTGTGATTGATTTTTTCGAGCAGAAATGGCAAATTTTTTCGTTTTATCAATTTTCCGCAATTTTGCGTTACAAAAAATAAACCTAATGAAGTATTTGTTTTCGATTTTATGGATTTTTACCGGTTTTGCTGTATCCGCACAAAGCTTAAATTCAGAAAAAGTGGCGCCGACGATATTTCCGAAAATAAAATCATCAGTGCTGATTCCCGTTCAGATTCCGCTCGCTGAAATTTCGAATATCATTAATGCTTCCACGCCGAACTTGCTTTTCGAGGATAATTCATTTACGGATAACGACAACGATCAGTTTAAAGTAAAAGTCTGGAAAACACGACCAATTCGATTGGTTGGCGGAACTGAACAGAACCTTTTAATAGAAGTTCCACTGAAGATTTGGGCGGAAAAAGGAATCGGAAAATTTGGGCTGTATAACTACCAAAATACCACTTTTGAAACGGTGATGTATTTCAGCACGCAAATTAATTTTCAAAATAACTGGACGGTCGCCACCAAAACTTCACAGCGCGGATTCAAATGGGTGACGAAGCCGGTGTTGGATTACGGTAAAATTAAATTACCGCTAACGTCTTTAATTGAAAGCACTTTGCAGAAACAGCAGGCTGAATTTTCTAAAACCATCGATGAAATGTTGGCGGAACAGCTGAATTTTCAAAAATATGCCGTTTTAGCTTGGAATAATTTTGCACAGCCCTTTAATATTTCGGAAGAATATGATACTTGGTTAAAAGTTTCACCTTTAAATATCAACATCTCGCCGCTGGTTTTTTACCGGGACCGGCTGGATTTTGGAATCGGTATTGAAACGTATTCAGAAACTTTTACCGGCGAAAAACCTGCCGCTTCACCGCTATTGAAAACTGTGGCAAACTTCAAAAAAGTGCCCGAATTGCCGCAAAAATTTGTGCTCCAAACCACCGCAAATATTCCGCTGAAAGAAGCTGAAGAAATTGCCGAAAAAATGTTTCTCGGAAAAGAATTTGATTTCCGCGAAGGAAAATCAAAAATCGTGGTTGATGACGTGAAAATTTCCAGCGTGGAAAACCGCATAATTATGGAAATATCAACGAGCGGTGCTTTAGAAGGAATTTCTACCATTTCCGGAATTCCGGTTTATGACGCGGAAAAAAGGAAAATTACGCTTTCGGAAACGACGTATAAATTATCGACCAAAAATATTTTACATAAAGCTGCAGCATTGCTTTTTAAAGGTAAAATCGTTCATCTAATCGAGACGGAATATGGGATTCCGACCGCTACGATTGAAGATGAGGCGAGAAAAAGCATCGAAGAAGCCTTTAACAAAGAATATTACAAAGGTGTGAAACTCACCGGAAAAGTCTTCGGATTAAAACCTTCCAAAATTCTGCTGAACGGCGAAGTGCTGACGGTTGTTATCGACACCGAAGCGAAACTTGTGTTGAAAATTAGCGGTTTCTAATTTAGACAGAATTAATTTCGGCAATTTTAATAAATTTTCTATATTTGCAAACCCAAATGGTTCTTTGGCCGAGTGGTTAGGCAGTGGTCTGCAACACCATCTACAGCGGTTCGAATCCGCTAGGAACCTCAAAACCCTATTATCTTTTTACGAAGATTTTAGGGTTTTTTATTTTAAGGTGGATTTTGACGCTGCCTGTAAACGTTATTTAAATTTCTAAATTTGTTCAATCCGTAAATTTATTATATGAATAATTATTTCAACCTTCAGGACGGCGAAGAGCAAAAAGAAAAAGTGCTGGCAAATGTGCAGAACAGCATTGTTTTCTCGGGCTCAAATGTTTGGGTTTTAGCCTGTGCTATTGTCATCGCTTCTGTAGGTCTGAATTTAAACTCTACTGCGGTGGTTATTGGCGCGATGCTTATTTCCCCGCTTATGGGACCGATTGTTGGTGCCGGTTTCGCGTTGGCAATGTTCGATTTTAAGTTACTGCGGAAGTCTTTAAAAAATCTCTTGGTATCAACTCTTGTAGGTCTGTTGTTTTCCTCGCTTTATTTCTTTCTGACGCCTTTCAAAGAAGCCCAATCGGAAATTTTGGCCCGTACAGCGCCTAATATTTATGATGTGATCATCGCCTTTTTTGGCGGATTAGTCGGCGTAATTGCTGTAACACGGGTTGAAAAGGGGAATCCAATTCCCGGCGTTGCTATTGCGACAGCGCTCATGCCGCCGCTCTGTACTGCCGGTTATGGTCTGGCAACGGGTAATTTTTCCTTCTTTGGTGGTGCTCTTTTCTTATATGCCATCAATTGCGTTTTTATATGTATCGCGACCTATCTCATCGCTAAATATTTAAAATATCCCGCCGTAGGATTTGTGGATGCAGCCCGCGAAAAAAAAGTACGGAACTGGATTACTTTTATTACCGTTTCCATGATTGTTCCAAGTATTTTCTTTGCGTATAAATTTATTCAGGAACAGCGTTTTAAAGAAAAAGTTTCAGAATACGTTCAAAAAGAATTTGAAAGAAAGAACAACACCATTGTTTACCAAAAAACAACTTATTCTGCCACCGGACAGCGCACCATTGAGCTCGCATTTCTCAACAGGAAATTTACCGCGAAAGAAATCGCAGACGAAAATAAGAAGTTGGAGGCGCTGGGTTTACCAAATACCCGCTTGATTATTCGCCAGGACAGCGCATTTCTTGCCGAAGCCTCCACAAAAAAAATTGCGAATAATGAAATTGAAAATGATTTTTCGAATGTCATTGCTGAGTTAAACGCTTCTGTTGACCGCTATTCTTTCAAAACCGATAACTTATTCAACGAAACCAAGGCGATATTTCCCGAGCTCAGCACCATTTCAGTGGCTAAACAGGAAATTTTCCTTAAAAAAGATTCAACACAAATTATTCCGGTGGCGCTTTATCAAAGTGAAAATGATCTGTCAGATGAGCGAAAAACGCTTCTCGCCGATTGGTTAAAAACAAAATTAAAGGTTGATACGCTGGAAATTTACCGCCGACCTTGATTTTTGAAAGCGGTTAAAAATTTGACTGTAACAGGTTTTAATACATTTTAAATAAATTAACATTTCCTTAACGCTACATTGGTTCCAATTTTGGCATTAGGCTATAACAATCTGAAAATGATTCTTAATTTATAAAAAGTACGTTATGGAAACTATAATTCAAACACCATCAATATTCAAAAAGTTATTTTTAACAGGTTCGCTTTCAGTGCTGATGTTAGCAGCCTGTACAAAGGACAATAAAGTAGCTGAAAAATCTGTAGAGCAACAGAAAATGGAATTCCAGGCAAGACAGCTGGAAATTGAAAAACAGAAATTAGCGATTGAAAAGGAAAAAATCGCCTACGAAACACAGAAAAAACAGGACAGTATTGCTGAAGTCGAAAAAGCGCGTGCTGCCGCTCCAAGACCTCAGGTCATCCGGGAAACCAAAACAGTTTACGTAAACAACACACCGCGACAATCGTCTTCTTCTGGTAATTATTCCAATGACGGCGCTGGTACTACTCAAGCTGCACAACCACAGGGAATGAGTAAAGCTGCTAAAGGTGCTATTATCGGTACCGTTGGTGGTGCTGCAGCCGGTGCGATTATCAGTAAGAAAAACCGTGCTTTAGGTGCCGTAATTGGTGGTGTTGCAGGTGGTGCAACAGGTTATACCATCGGTAGATCGCAGGATAGAAAAGACGGTAGAGTACAACCCCGATAATATTTACATATTTTAATTAAAAGATTGCTTATTTTTAAGCAATCTTTTTTTATGTTTTATATTTTATTGATGCTGATTATACTGCTGCCTGCCTTGGCGGGAATTGGCGCTTTTTCAGCTAAAATTTTTAAAATAACCGATCTTGGTTTGTCACTCACTATTTTAACCGGTGTTTTTTGCTGTACCATACTATGGACCGTGCTCGCGTTCTTTTTTCCACTGAATGTTTATGTGGAAATTCTAACCATAATTATCGGGATTTTTTTCTTTTTTCATTTAAAAAATTACCTGCTTTTTTGGCGATTTTTTTCTAAAAATGCAATTTCTTTTTTGGTGATTTCGTGCATCACCATTTTTTTTGGTTCCTATTATCCGTTTATTTTAGATCATTTCGGATATTACGTTCCGTCAATCAAATGGCTTTCGGAAGTTGGTTTAGTAAAAGGAATTTGTAATTTGGATTTGATGCTTGGGCAGATGTCGCTGTGGCACGTTTTCCAGGCAGGTTTTTCGCATTTTGCAGATCCATTTTTGCGCATCAATGTTTTGGTTTTAATCATCTACACCATTTACATTTTCGATAAAAAATTCTGGGTTCATTTGGCATTTTTTCCGGTTTTGTATTTATTGGTTCAGTCGCCAAGTCCGGATTTGCCGGTAATTGTGTTCTCGCTGATTATTTTAAATGAAATTTTTACCTCAAATAAAAATGCAGGCTTTTTGCTGGCTTATTCGGTTTTCGTTTTTGCTATAAAACCCACAGTTTTGTGGTTGCCGCTTTTTACTTTTTTGTACTCTTTTTTTATTTTAAAAGGTAAGCTGAAAAGCTTGTATTTCGCTGTGGCTGTAATGCTTTTGTTTTTATTTAAAAACCTTTGGACTTTCGGATTTCCAATATTTCCCGCACAATTTTTAGATTTTGGTCTTGCATGGAAACCAAATGATGAATTACTGAAAAATTCTGCAGAAGTCGCGGTTCGGAAAACATTCGATACAAAATATTCCTATGCTGAAATTCAGCACTTTTCAAATTGGGAATATTTTAAAAAGTGGCTGTTTTTAGGCGGAATAAAAGGTAATATTCATATTTTGTTTGTTCTGAGTTTGAGTGGATTTTTTGTTTTCGCTTTTCTTAAAAAATCGAGGTTAGTCTGGTTTCTTTTTATTTCAGTTTTAATTAAAAGTGTGGCGGTTTTTATTTTTTCGGCGCAGTATCGTTTTTTTATCGAAGTATTTTTTGTGCTCTTTTTTGTGCTTTTTTTCGAATTATTATCGAAAAAATTTGCACTGTTCATTTATGGCGCACTATCCATTTTTGTTTTTGCATTTCTCACTTTTCCATCATTGCCGAAGAGCTATTTCCCAAGTTTTAAGCTCGGAAATTACATCACGGGTTTTGATGCAAACCAGTTTTACAAACCATCTTATTTTGCTTTAAAAAAATATAAAACACATCAAATCGGCAACCTTAAATTCAACGTGGTGGATGGTTATATTTATAATTTTGAAACACCAATTCCCACAATTTCTCCGCAATATATCTATGAAGATTTAGAAGCCGGCATTTTCCCGCAGCTCAAAGGCAAAACCGTAAAAAATGGTTTTATATGGCGGAAAATTTCTCCGGAAGAAAAAGAAAAATTGCGAATTATACTCCAAGATTTTGAGTAAATAAATCTTTTCTATCATGCTGAAAGTGCTTAAAAATGCCAATTTATCTCCTTAACTTTGTGAAATGTTCAACTTAGGAAATTTTCTCACGCTTTCTACCTTTGGTGAAAGTCACGGCGCTGCGTACGGCGGCATCATTACCAATTTTCCCGCGGGTTTAGAAATCGATTTAGAAAAAGTTCAGCAGCAGCTGGACC
This sequence comes from Kaistella solincola, assembly GCF_000812875.1. Classification (GTDB taxonomy): domain Bacteria; phylum Bacteroidota; class Bacteroidia; order Flavobacteriales; family Weeksellaceae; genus Kaistella; species Kaistella solincola. The sequence goes on from NZ_JSYK01000003.1 coordinate 93,522, forward strand.
GTCGGCGTCCGGGGCAAAGTGCCATCGTTACACAGCGAAAAGAAAGCGATGAGGTAAAATTCCTCTCGGGAATTTTCGAAGGAAAAACCACAGGAACGCCAATTGGTTTCCAGATTGAGAATGAAGACCAAAAATCGAAAGATTACAACCATATTGCTCAGGCTGCTCGTCCGAGCCACGCAGATTTTACCTACGACCAGAAATTTGGCATTCGCGATTATCGTGGTGGCGGCAAATCTTCAGCGCGCGAAACCGTAAACTGGGTGGTTGCCGGAAGCATGGCGCGACAACTTCTGCCTGAAAATGTAGAAATTTCAGCTTATGTTTCATCGGTTGGTGAAATTTTTTGTGAAAAACCGTATCAGGACCTCGATTTTTCTAAAATCGATTCCAACGAAGTGCGCTGTCCCGACGAAGAAACGGCCGAGCGCATGATTGCAAAGATAAAAGAGATAAAAAAAGAAGGCAACACCATCGGCGGCACGATAACGTGCGTAATTAAAAATTTGCCCATTGGAATTGGTGAACCGGTTTTTGGCAAACTTCAGGCTGAACTCGCCAAATCAATGCTGAATATCAACGCCTGCAAAGGTTTTGAATATGGCAGCGGATTTTGCGGTGCAAAAATGACCGGCATAGAGCACAACGATCTTTTTAATGCTAATTTTACCACCAAAACCAATCTTTCTGGTGGAATACAGGGCGGAATTTCAAACGGAATGGATGTTTATTTCCGCGTAGCTTTCAAACCTGTGGCGACAATTTTACGCCCTCAGGAAAGCTTCGATAAAGACGGAAATCCGATTATAATTGAGGGAAAAGGCCGTCACGATGCATGCGTTTTGCCACGCGCTGTACCGATTGTTGAGAATTTAGCAGCTTTTGTGCTCGCTGATTTGTTTTTGATCAATAAACTACGTAAATTCTCTGTGTGACAATAATCACATGCAAGTGCTATTAATTTCCGGAAATTTGGTAAAAATTTAAAATAATGAATTCAACAACAGTAGACCAAAAAAACAATACATTTCAAAACCTCCAAAATTACTGGCTTGATGCCCTGACTTTCGAAGAATACATGGCTGTTGCCGTGCAAAGAGCGACCAACAATATAATCGAAAACGATCCGTATCAGGAATATTACGATTTGGGTTTGCAGCGTACGAACAGAACGCTGAAAACTTTAAAATTAGATGCAGAGCAGCTTGAAAGAGCACAGGCAAAAAATTTTAACGGCAAAATCCTTATTATTTCTGAACCCTGGTGTGGCGACGCGAGCGCAACAGTGCCGGCAGTTGCCAAATTTTTCGAAGCTTTGGGAAATGATGTTCGTGTATTTCTGCGCGATCAGGACACCTCTCTAATCGATCATTTTCTAACCAACGACACACAGTCTATTCCAAAAGTGATTGTTTTAGATGAAAACTTCAACGTCACCGCAAACTGGGGGCCACGTCCTCAATTCGGAAATGATTTGCTGAAAAAATTCAAAGAAAATCCGGAAACGTATCCGCGCGAGGTTTTCTACAATGATTTGCAGGTGTATTATTCCCGAAACAAAGGAAAAGACGCCGTCGAAGAAATTATCACTTTGCTTTAAACTAAAAATTAATGAACTTTTTAAGGAAAAATGGCTTTTTTATCGTCGCCATGGCTTTCGTGGCGATTCTCTACCTTTTCCCGTCGGTAAAACTGAAACTGAAAGATTTGTTTTTTCCAATTGCCGAGATTGAAAATGCAATTACTTTAAGCGACGAAGATTACGATATTCAGCTGAAAGGAATTAACGTTCCCGATACCAATCTGAAAACTTTGAAAGGCGACAAGCTGGTTTTCCTGAATTTCTGGGGAACCTGGTGTCCACCTTGTCGTGAAGAATGGCCGACGATTGAAAAGCTGTATCAGTCCAGAAAGAATGATGTAGATTTCGTGCTGATAGCCATGCAGGACAAAGAAGAAGATGTGGTGGAGTTTATGAAAAAAAACAATTACACCACTCCCGTTTACATTGCGCAAAGCCCAATTACCAATCATGTTTTGCCCAAAGTTTTTCCAACCACTTTTTTGCTGGATAAAAACGGCAGAATTTTGCTGAAAGAAGACGGTACGAAAGACTGGAATTCCAAATCAGTCCACGAGTTTATCGACAATGTAACCAAATAAATTAACGAATATTTACGAATTCATGGTATAGTATTTGCGAAATACTTGGCGTTTAAAAATACACAAACAAAGATGAAATTATCAAAAATTCAGTTGGCCAGAGAGGCATTTAAGCACAAAGGATTTATCTCGAAAATCCCGGTTATCGTGCGGATGATAAAATCTGCCACCAAAAAAGGCGGTTACAAGCCTCATTTCAAAAACGTAATTGTTCCCGGCCTGGTGCTCGTATATTTAATATCCCCGATAGACTTTCTTCCAGACTTTATCCCTGTAATCGGCGTTTTAGATGATATTGCGCTCCTCGCATTTGCAATTCCGCTGCTGATTACCGAAGCCGAAAAGTTTGTCGCTTGGGAAGCTTCCCGAACCGAAGACAAAGTAATAGACGCCGAGATTATTCATTAAAAAATAAAAATTCCGCTTATTTAAGCGTTTTTTTTTGAAGCAACAAGATTTGTCAGGTGCTCGAAAGGTACAACCCGCTTTCCGTTACTCCCGAACTTTCGGGATCCACTCCAATCGGGGCTAGAAGTCCGGGTTTTCCTTCTTTCAAAAATTGGCCGTTTTAATTCGAAAAAAAACAGGAAATTTGCAGCGTGAAAACTCTCATCTCTATTGTCGGCACCACCGGAATTGGTAAAACAAAACTCGCCATCGATTTAGCAAAATATTTCGAAACCGAAATTATTTCCTGCGATTCGCGGCAATTTTTTCGTGAAATGAAAATCGGAACGGCCACGCCGTCCGCTGAGGAATTAGCTGCAGCTCCACATCATTTTATCGATAATCTTTCGATTCAGGATTATTATTCGATCGGGCAATATGAAAAAGACGCTTTGGAGAAATTAAACCAACTTTTCCAGACAAAAGATATTGTCATTTTAGTCGGCGGAAGCATGATGTACGAAAAAGCTGTGATCGACGGACTTCACGAGCTTCCCGAGGCAAATCCGGAAAATCAGGCCAAATTAGAGCAAATTTTTGCTGACGACGGTATTGAAAAACTTCAGAATATCCTTTCTGATTTTGACCCCGAATATTTCGCGAAAGTAGATATTGAAAATCCGCGCCGCCTTTTCCGCGCGATCGATATCATTTGGCAAACCGGGAAAACTTATACCGAAAACATTTCCGCACAAAGAAAAAACCGCGACTTCAACGTCATTAGAATCGGAATTGAAGCGCCGCGCGAAATCATTTACGACCGAATCAACCGTCGCGTCGACCAAATGCTGGAAAATGGTTTGCTGAAAGAAGCAGAATCTTTAATTCCATTTAAAAATCTAACCGCTTTGCAAACCGTTGGTTATTCTGAACTTTTTAAATATTTCGACAAAACCTGGACTCTAGATTTCGCCGTCGAAGAAATCAAAAAAAATTCCAGAAGATTTGCAAAACGCCAGCTCACCTGGTACCGCAAAGAAGAAAACATCAATTGGGTAAATTTTGAAAATTCCCTCGCGGAATCCTTATCTTTGCTTCAGACTTTAAACCTCAAAAAATAAAACCATGTCAGATACACTTTCAAATATGCTCAAACTCGGGACAAAAGCTCCTTTTTTCGAACTTCCGAATCCGTCGCAAAGCAACGAAATTCAGTCGCTTGAAGATTTAAAAGGTGAAAAAGGAACTTTGGTATTTTTTATGTGTAACCATTGTCCGTTCGTTCTTCACGTCATCGATAAACTGGCGGAACTTTACGAAGATTATCAGGAACAGGGCATTGAATTTATCGCCATTAATTCAAATAATGCCGAAAAATATCCGGCTGATTCACCGGAAAAAATGATCGAATTTCAACACGAAAGAAAATTTGATTTTCCGTATTTATATGATGAAAGTCAAGCAGTTGCAAAAGCGTACGACGCTGCCTGCACGCCGGACTTTTACTTTTTTGATGAAAAACTGGATTTGGTTTACCGCGGCCAAATGGACGATTCGCGGCCGGGAAATAACAAAGAAATTACCGGCGAAGATTTGGTAATCGCCTTTGAAAATCTTTTGGCTGGTGCGCCGCAGGAAGATTTCCAAAAACCAAGCATGGGCTGCAGTATTAAATGGAAATAGCTTTAAAAAATTCAAAAAATTGCCCCTAAAACGGCGATTTTTTTATTTTAAAAAGAGCATAGAATTAAAATTTTGCCCCAAATAACCCGGAATTTTTTAAATTTAAAATAAAAGACAAAGCATAAACTTTGTCTTTTTTATTACCTGAAAAACGGATTATAACTTTTTTCAAAACCAATTGTTGTCGGATTTCCGTGACCGTTGAAAACCTGAGTTTCCGGATCAAGCACAAAAAGTTTATCGGAAATGCTTTTTAACAATTGTTCCGCATCACCTTTATACAGATCGGTTCGGCCGATGCTTCCTTCGAAAAGCACGTCGCCGGAAACCAGAAATTTTTGCTCTTCAGAGTGAAATGTAATGCTTCCCGGCGAATGTCCCGGAACATGAAGAATATTAAATTCGTCACTTCCGAGGCTGATTTTTTCGCTTTCTTGCAAATATGATATTTCACCTTCAAAAGGCTTAAAGAAAAACCCAAAACGATTCGCGTCCATCGGATTTCGGTCCAGGATTTCTTTTTCAATTTCATGCATCAAAACCGGAACTTGGTACAAATCATACATTTTCTGCAAACCCAAAACGTGGTCGATATGTGCGTGCGTCAATAAAATATTCTGAATTTTCAGCTCTTTTTCCTCGATAAATTTCTTTAAAACTTCCGTTTCCTTTTCCGCGAAATTTCCCGGATCAATGATAAACGCCTGCTTTTTATCATTAAAAACAACGTACGTATTTTCAGAAAACGGATTGAAAACAAAAGACTGAATCTGCAACATAAAACTGGATTTTCTACAAAGTTAAACGCTAAATTCAAATTAAAAAATTCTGCACGCTACAATAACTTTCGCTTTCTGCTGTTTAGCAAATATCACCAAAAATATAACTGCTTAAAATTATTTATCTTCGTACAATGAAATTTTTCCACCTTTTTTTATTGCTTTTTGGGTCGCTTTTATTTGCGCAGGATATCCGCAGCATACAGCTTTTCAATCCGCAAACAAACGACGAAACGGGGGTCATTGGTTTTAATGAACAGTTGATTTTACGTTTTGATGATTTTTCGAATTCCAGCACGATTTACCGCTACATGATAAAGCATTTCGACAGAAATTGGCAGGAAGACAACCTTTTTTTTACAGAATTTGCCAACGGCAGTTTAAACGGCTTAATCGACCAGTTTCAGTATTCATTCAACACTTTGCAACCGTATACGCATTATTCTTTAACCTTTCCGAACGAAAAAATTCAGCCTAAAATCTCCGGAAATTTCAAATTGATTGTTTACCAGAATTCTCCGGAAAAACCACTTTTTACCAAGAGATTTTCTGTGGTGGAAAACGGCGCAAATGTCGCGCTGAATATTTCCCGGACTTCCGACATCAGAAATAAAATGGTGAACCAAAGGGTGGAAGTGCAGGCAATTGGTAACGGTTCTTCGATGAATTCAAACCTCAATTCGCTTTCCATCAACGTGCTTCAAAATAACAATTATGAAACCGGAATTTACAATCAGAAACCCAGCTCAACGTTAGGAAATAAGGTGCTTTTTCAGCAAATGAATTTGGCTTTTCCGGGAAATAATGAGTTCTATTATTTCGATAACAAAAACATGAATCAGCCGTTCGATATGGTGGCGCAAACCGAAACGCTGGAAGGTGTAAATTACACGTATCTGCATCCAGTTTGGGCTTTTCCGCTGAATTACCAATATCAGCCGGACGTGAACGGTGCTTTTTATTTCCGACGAAATGATCTTGGCATCGAAAGAAACGCCGACAAAGAAGCCGATTATTCCTGGGTTTATTTTGCCTTGGATTCTGAAAAAACCGACAAAGAAATATTCGTTTTAGGAGCTTTCAATGACTATCTGCCGAGCAAGGAAAACCAAATGTTCTACGATGAAGTTTCAAAAAAATACCTCGCAAAAATCTATTTAAAACAAGGTTTTTACAATTATATTTTGGCCACAAAAAATCCCGATAATTCGCTAAATTTTGGCGAAATCAACGGTAATTTCTGGCAAACCGAAAATTTGTATCAGGCTTTTCTGTATTACACGCCTTTCGGCAGAAACTACGATGGTTTGCTGGGCTACGGAGAATTTCGCGCGGCAAGAAACTAAAAATTCGGGGCAAATCACCCCGAATTTTTTAATTTTCTAAATGCAAATATTTGGCTCTTTCAGACCAAATAAAATTCATTAAGTTTTTCTTCACACAAAGTTTTCACCACTTCAATCCAGCGGTCTTCATCGTTCAAACAGGGAATATAGTGGAAATTTTCACCACCTCCGTGTAGAAACTGCTCTTTGCCTTCCACGGAAATTTCTTCCAGCGTTTCCAAACAATCCGACACAAAAGCCGGACAAACAATCGCCAGATTTTTTATGCCTTTTTTGCCCAAACTTTCCAGGGTTTCATCGGTGTATGGCTCCATCCATTTGTCGTTTCCCAAACGCGACTGGAAGGTTACCATCACTTTTTCTTTCGGTAAATCCAGTTTTTTAATAACTTCTTCGGTCACTTTAAAACACTGGTGACGATAGCAAAACTGATGACTCGGGTTTTGATCGCGCGAACAGCAATCGTTTAGGTTACAGGTATTTGTAGGATCGGTTTTATAAATATGCCGCTCCGGCACGCCGTGATAGGAGAATTGCAGCGCATCGAAATTTTTCGGAAGTTTTTCACGGATACTTTCCGCGAGACAATCAATATAAATTTCGCGGTTATAAAACGGCTGAATATAATTGATCTTAATGTCGGGGAAATGTTTTTTGCGAACTTCCTCGGCTTTGTCGATCACCGTTTCCGTCGTGCTCATCGCGTACTGCGGATAAAGCGGGAAAAGCACAATTTCGGTCACGCCTTGGTCGGTAAGTTTGCGGATTCCCGTTTCTATGCTGGGTTCCGCATAGCGCATCCCAATTTCTACCGGCACTTTGACCATTTTTTCGAGTTTTTTCTTAATCCTTTCGGTGATGAAAATCAGCGGAGAACCTTCGTCCGTCCACACGGTTTTGTAGGCTTCCGCAGATTTCTTCGGTCGCGTGTTCAAAATGATGCCGCGCACCAGCAAAGTCCGGAAAAACCAGCGGTAATCAATCACTTTCTCATCCATTAAAAACTCATCCAGATACTCCTTTACATCCTCAACTTTCGTCGATTTCGGAGACCCGAGGTTCACAAGTAAAATTCCTTTTTTAGACATTTATTTTTTTATTTGGGCGCCTTTTTCCGCCTTCCACTCCCGCTTTTTTATAATTTCCGCTCCGCTTCAATTATAAAAAGAGCTCCGTTCAAGTCGGGGCGCAGCACACATTTTATTTAAAAATTACCGGCTTTTTTGGCAAATTTTTCCACTTTCCAATTCCCACCATCAGCTATCAACCGTCAACTGATCTAACCATTCACCGCTTCCACTTTTTCCACCAGTTCAGGTACAAACTGTTTCAAAAGATTTTCAATTCCGCCTTTCAGCGTCGCGGTAGAACTTGGGCAGCCGGAACACGCGCCTTGTAAAAGCATTTTCGCGGTTTTGGTTTCCGCGTCGTATTCCATCAAAGAAATTTTTCCGCCGTCACCAGCTACTGCCGGAGCTACATATTCATCCAAAATATCAGAAATTTTCTGTTCCGTTTCGGTGTATTCGCGTTTTGCTACGGTCGCTGCGGCTGGACTTTCATGTTTTTGCGCTGCAGTTTTCGAAACTTCACCACCATTTTGCAGGTAATTCGCTACGAAATCGCGCACGGTCACCATTACTTCGTGCCATTCTACGGACACATTTTTGGTCACCGCCACGAAATTATCGGAAATGAAAACTTCTCTCGCGAAGTTGAATTCACCAAAAATGGCTTGTGCCAACGGCACTTCAGCAGCTTCCCTCGGAGATTTCACTTCGATAAAACCGTCAAGCAAAGGTTTGCTGGACACAAATTTCATGACCATCGGATTCGGCGTCATTTCAGCGTACACCAAATATTCCTCAGAATTTTTTTGCTGGTAAATGCGTGGATTTTGGTGTAATTCATCTTCGATGATATGCTGTAACGGTTCCGCGACATTTTCCCAGTCCACGCCGTCCTGTTTTGCCACCGCGATAAAATTTGCGGTGATAAAGATGCGTTCAACGAAAGGATATTTAAAAAGTTCGCGTGCTAAAGGTATTTCTGTAAAGTCTGAATCGCGGTCGAGTTCCAAAGAGCCGGGAATCAGGTTGTAATCTGCTACAAACTTCATCACTTTTGGATTCTCAGTTGGTTCTATAATAATTTGTCTCATTTAATTTGCTTAAATTTGAGTACAAAAATAGGGATTTAGAAGTTAGAAGCCGGCGGTTGAAATTAGATTTTATCAATTCGACATATATTTCTAAAATTCTAAAAATACCCAGTTTGAAACCAATTTATTATATTAACACATTTTGAAATTCCCAAATTGAATTATGGCAATTGTAAAAGAACTTTTAGGTAAAAAACCGGTAATCGGTGCTGATACTTTTTTAGCGGAAACCGCAACCATAATCGGCGACGTCACCATGGGAACGGAATGCAGCATTTGGTATAACGCCGTGGTTCGCGGCGATGTGCATTACATCAAAATGGGTGATAAGGTGAATGTTCAGGACAATGTGATGTTGCACTGCACTTATGAAAAATTCCCGCTGAATATAGGCAATAATGTTTCGATTGGTCACAATGCTATTGTTCACGGCTGCACGATTCATGACAATGTGCTGATCGGTATGGGCGCCATTGTGATGGATGATTGCTTGGTTGAAAGCAACTCCATTGTTGGTGCTGGTTCTGTGGTTACGCAGGGTACGCACATTAAATCCGGTGAAGTTTGGGCTGGCGCACCGGCGAGAAAAATCAAAGATATTTCCGCGGATTTGCTGGAAGGTGAAGTCAACCGTATTGCAAACAATTACGTGAAATATTCTTCCTGGTATAAAGACCCGGAAAAATACCCTGCTATTTAGGCAATTTTTTACTGAACAACTTCAACATCACTTTTAACCAAAACCGCTTTGCCGTTTTCGCAGCGAATTCCGGCTGGTGGCGGTACCATTGCGCAGTCAGACATCAGCTGATATTTTTTGTTAAATTCATCCTGGCGCGCCGTAAAAGTTTTTATTTTTTCCAAAATTTCGTCTTCCATTTTAATGGGATACGCGATGTAAGAACTCGGTCCACCACAAGGTTTTGCACCAATAGGAGATGAGCGCCATTCTGCTGGATCAGTACAAATTTCAATTCCCGCTAATGAATCAATTTCTTTTACTAAAACCGCCAGTCTTTCACGATCAAGCTGCTGGCTGTAATTGTTTTCAGGTTTCAGGGCGATGTCTTTTGGCAAAGTTTCCGGCGCTTTATCACCTTTTTTTGCTTTACAGGAAAAAAGTGTAAAAATGACGAGTGGAATATAAATAAGGTGTTTCATGGTTTTCAGTTGGTGTAAAAAACAAAAATAGCAATTTTTCAATTAAACTAAAACGCGGCTTTTGCTTCGGAGAGTCGGGGCAATTTGCTTAAATTTGGCACATGAATGAATCGCTGTTTAATTTAGCTGAACACACGAACCGCACTATTTTTCTTACCGGAAAAGCCGGAACCGGAAAAACCACTTTCCTGAATGATTTTGTAAAAAAAACACAGAAAAAACACATCGTGGTTGCACCAACCGGAATTGCGGCGATCAACGCGGGCGGCGTTACCATTCATTCCATGTTTGGGTTGCCGCTGCGGACATTTATTCCGACAACCGACCGGATCGACAGTAATTTGGGAAATAATATTGCCGATTTAATGCAGCATTTCAAATACCGGAAAGACAAGTTGAAGCTGTTGCGCGAAATAGAAATCATTATTATCGATGAAGTTTCCATGTTACGCGCTGATGTGCTTGATATGATGGATTTTTCACTGCGCTCCGTCCGTAGAAATCAGCAAAAATTCGGCGGTGTTCAGATGCTTTTTATCGGAGATTTGTACCAGCTTCCCCCGGTGGTTCGCGACGAACATTTTTTATCTAAATATTATAAATCACCGTTTTTCTTTGAAAGTTATGCTTTGAAAGAAATGCCGTTGATCACAATAGAACTTACCACCGTTTACCGCCAGAAAGATGAAAAGTTTCTGGACATTCTAAACGACATCCGCGATGGTGAAGTTGGTGACATCGATTTTGAAACACTGAATTCCAGATATTTACCCGATTTCGAACCGACAGACGAACCTTATGTTTATTTGACTTCGCATAACCGGATGGCGGACGAAATTAACCAGAAAAAGCTGCAGGAACTGAAAGGAAAACCGTATTTCTATTCCGCGGATATTACCGGAAATTTCAATGAAAACCAATATCCGAATGAAGAGGAACTTCAGCTGAAAGTCGGCGCACAGGTCATGTTTATTCGAAATGATGCCAGCGCAGATAAAAAATATTTTAACGGAAAACTCGCGGAAATCATGAGTTTAGACGAAAAGGAAATCACCGTTCTCATTGATGGTGATGACGAAGTTTTCACCTTAAAAAAGGAAACCTGGGAGCAAAAAAAATACGGTTTGGATGCCCAAAAAAATATTACTGAAAATGTGTTGGGGAGCTTTCAGCAATATCCGATCCGGCTCGCCTGGGCGGTAACAATTCACAAATCGCAGGGTTTAACTTTCGACAGGTTGATTATTGATGCCGGAAAATCCTTTGCTTCCGGTCAGGTTTATGTGGCGCTTTCGCGCTGTCGCACGCTGGAAGGAATTGTTTTAAAATCGAAAATCACTCCGAATGTTATTTTCGCGGACCGCCGCGTTTCGCAATTTCAGGATGAAACCAATGCAAATGAGAAAGTGGAAGAAATTCTGCAGGCTGAAAAATATGATTACAGCATTAAAAAAGTCATCCGAAGTCTGGATTGTTTGTGGTTCCGGCATTCGCTTGAAACCTGGTATCAATCCACAAAAACCAGCAAAGCACTCGACAAAAATAAAGCGACTTATCTCTACCAAACTTTAAAACCGAAGATTGAAAATTTCGCTGCGGTTTACCAGAAATTTGAAAAAATTATGGTTCAGAAGAACCAAAAATTTATTCAGGGCGAGGAAGATTGGGCTGAAATCGAAACAAAAGCAAAAGGCGCCGTTAATTTCTTTTTTACGAAAGTGAATTTGGAAATTTTTCAACCGCTTTTGGACTTTTATTCTGAAAATAAAGGCACAAAAGGTTTGAAACAGTATAATGAAGATTTTCGCGTTTTTCTCGATGATCTCGAGGATTATCTGAATGATTTAAAAAAAGTTCACCTTCTGGAAAAACCACTTTTCAATACCGAAAACAACGTTGCTATTTCGACAAAAGTAGCTAAGATTCCGTCGCACATCCTGACTTTTCAGCTTTTTGAAAGCGGAAAAACCATTCCGGAAGTGGCGAAAGAACGCGGTCTGGTTCCGGAAACCATTTATGGACATTTAGCAAAATTCGCGGAGCAGGGTTTACTCGATGTTTCCAGGATTTTTGCCAAAGAAAAGATCAAAATTTTCGAAAATGAATTCAAACAAAACCAGTTCGACTCGCTGAACGAATGGAAAAAAGCGTTACCTAATGACTTTGAGTTTAATGAAATCCGTTTGCTACTGAATCACTTTTTACACAAAAGTGGTCAGTAGTCAGTAAATCAGTAGTCAGTAATCAGTCGAATTTTTTACCGTTTTATCACGATTTTTTTCATTGGTTCCTGCGGCTTTTTGTTCTGGAACTTTTTAATCAAATTGTAAAAAACCAGAAAACCAAAGACAAAAATGCAGATTCTCGAAAGCAAATCACCGGCTCGCGTGTAGAAAGTCTGATGTTCGTACAGATTTATTTTCGCAAAAAGCGTCGTTTTATCGCCATAAAAAGTATCAGCCACCACATCGCCTCTCGCATTGATGTGCGCTGAAATTCCACTGTTTGCCGCGCGGGCAATTTCCCGTCGCGTTTCTATCGCGCGCATTCGTGAGTACGCCATCAGCTGCTTGTGGCCCTGCGTTTCGCCCCACCAGGAATCGTTGGTCATAATGGCGAGAAAATTCGCACCTTTTTTCACATAATCAGTTACGAATTCGCCGTAGATGCTTTCGTAGCAAATGATTGGCGCTAATTTTCCTTCATTAAAAGGGTTTGAAAATGCTTTTCTTTCAGCATCTACGCCCAGAGACGCTGTAGTTCCGCCCAAATTCAGCATTGCGTCACCCAAAAGTGGTTTTAAAACATTGATATACGGGAAAATTTCCACGCCGGGAACCAATTTTCCTTTATGGTAAACTTCCACTTTTTGATTCGGAATAATCTGCACCGCAGAATTATAACTGTCTACAAAAATTTCCTGCGAAGTTTGGTACGCGGTATTTGATTTCTGATTTGCGTCAGGATAAAAACGGTGCGAAGAAATGCCCGTCGCGAAAACGGAGTTTGGATGTTTGGTTAAAAATGACTTCACTGTATTTAAAAGTTCGCTGTCTTCAAATCCGGTTTCGGAAATGGAACCAAATCCAGGAATAGATGTTTCTGGACCGATATAATAATCGATTTTTCCTTTCGAGTTTTCTTCTGCTAAAGTGAGCAAATCGTTTAAAATTGTCAAACTGTCTTTGGAATATTTTTCGGTGTACGGGTTTAATTCCGGCTGAAGCATGAGCACGTTTACCGACCCGCTGGACTTTAAATCGATATTTTGGTATTTAACGCTGGAAATCAGCATGGGCAACAAAATTCCGGCTGCTAAAATTGCAGAATTAAGAATTAAAGATTTGCGTTTTCTGCCGGCTTCCCAGATTCTCAATGTGTAAAATGCGTAAACATTCACCAATAATATCCAGAAACTCCCACCGGTAGCGCCCAACGTATCGTACCACTGAATAATTTTCGGGTAATCGGCGAAGACGTTTCCTAAATTCAACCACGGCCATGTAAGTTCCCAGCTTAGATGAATTTTCTCAAAAACCATCCAAATTGCCACGAAAAAAACCAAACCGAAGTACGTTCCCTGCGAGTTTTTGTACCAATGGTAACATTGAAAAATAAAAGCATAAAACAAAGAATTCAGCACCACGGGAACAACAACTGCGAATAAAGAATTTGAACCATCCGGGTTTTTAGCGCCGTAAAGCCAACCTGTGGTGACGATATTCCAAATAATAAAAGCAAGATAGGAAAGCCCGAAAATCGTGAGACTTTTTTTCTTGAGGTTTGAAAACTTTGAAATGTCATGCTCCAGAATCAGAAGCGGAACGAGCGCAATAAAAATGAAAAACGGGATGCCATAAGTAGGCCAGGAAATGCTCAGCAAAACGGCTGAGAGTAAAGAAAGGATAATATATTTCATTGGTATTTTACGAATTGTATTGGTTTTCAAAGTTAAGATTACTTCGCGGGAAAACCTTAAAATTGAAGCAAATAAAAATCCGAAAAAAATGCTCGTGACGCAAGCAAAAAATAAAAAAAAGCGGTTATTTCCGCTTTTTATTTTTAATTTCTAAAATTTATAAAATGAAAAAATTACCGGTTTTAGCGGCAAATTTTTTTAAAATTCATTTTCAATCTGAATGCTGACGCCATGCATTTCGCCTTTCATCGGCGGGTTTGTTTTGGTTATTTTTATTTTTATGAATTTCACGTGCGAAAATTTCAGTTTGATGTTTTTCAAAATTCTGCCCGCAACATGTTCCATCAATTTGGAATTGATTTTCATTTCCTGGTGAATGATGCCGTTGATTTCAGCATAATTAATGGTATCTGCCAAGTCATCAGTGCCGACCGCTTTCCAAAGATCGGCGTGAACTTCGACATTCAAAATATAATAGGTGCCCAGAATGGTTTCTTCGGGTAAAACGCCATGATACGCGAAAATTTTCAGGTCTTCGATAAATATTTTTGAAGTCATTTACAAACATTTAAAAAATTAAAAAATTGCCTGATTTAACGTCTTATTTTTCATCTCCATCCTTCAACCTATGCGTTAGCCAGCAATAGGGATGGAAGTGGAAATCCCGGACCCGCTGCGGCGGGGAGGAATTGAAACGGACAGCCCGGCTTTTTTTTGCGAAGAGCAAAGAAAGGCAAAAAAGATTGCCCAAAAAATTTGCCCTTTTAAGCCCGAATTTTTATTTGATGGTGGTGGAAAGTTCCAGCATTTTTTCGATGGGCTTCAATGCTTTGAGGCGAAGTTCTTCGTCCATCGTAATTTCCGGAAGTTCATATTTCATGCATAAATAAAGCTTTTCAAGCGTGTTTCTCTTCATGTAAAAACATTCGGAGCAGTTGCAGGATTCGTCGAAAACCAGCGCGGGCATGAGTTTTTTGTGTGGCGCGCGTTTTTTCATTTCGTGTAAAATGCCTTCTTCGGTGGCGACGATAAATTCCTGTGCATCATCTTTTTCCACGAAATTCAACAGTGCGGAAGTGGAACCGACGAAATGTGCGAGATCCAGCACGGCGCTTTCGCTTTCCGGGTGCGCGATGAGTTTGGCGTGTGGATTTTCTGCGAGTTGCTGCGCGATTCTTTCCATGGAGAACGCCTCGTGCACGATGCAGGTGCCGTCCCACAAAATCATATCGCGGCCGGTTTTTTTCATGAGAAATCTACCGAGATTTTTGTCCGGTGCGAAAATAATCGGTCGGTCCGTCGGTAACGACCGGATGATGGTTTCGGCATTTGAGCTGGTGACGATAATATCGGATTCTGCCTTTGTTTCTGCGTTACAGTTGATGTAAGTTGCGATGAGCGCGTCGGGATGTTTGGCGCGCATGGCACGTAAACCTTCACCGCTACAGCCATCTGCAAGCGAACAACCGGCTTGCGTGTCCGGAAGTACGACTTTTTTGCTCGGATTTAAAATTTTCGCGGCTTCTGCCATAAAATGGACGCCACAAAAAGCGATCATATCTGCATCGGTATCTTTTGCGGCGCGCGCGAGCTGAAGCGAATCGCCAAGATAATCTGCAATATCCTGGATTGCCGGCGGCTGGTAATAATGTGCCAGAATAACGGCGTTTTTTTCTTTTTTGAGGTCCAGAATCGCCTGCACCAAATCGTCGCCTTGCGGAATGATGAGGTCATCAATTTTCAGAAATCCGCGAACGGGAAGATTTGCTTTGGCTTTATTTAAATTTTCGGTGCTCATGGTATTTAAAAATTTTTCGGATTTGGATGAATAAATTGATAGTTGAAATCGCGGATTAATTTTTCCGAAGAAATTATTCGCTGCTTCTCTTTGCTTTTTTTGGTTTTTTCCGGATTTAAGATCTCAGCAATTGTTGGATGTTCCGGCGCCACCAAATTATAGGTTTCACCTTTTCTTTCGGAATTGATGAAAAGTTCGACGACTGCTAAAATATCTTCGTAATGAATATAATTTGCGGCTTTATCTGGGTTTTCTGGCTCGCGGTTTTTGTAGATGTTTT
Source organism: Kaistella solincola (assembly GCF_000812875.1). GTDB lineage: Bacteria > Bacteroidota > Bacteroidia > Flavobacteriales > Weeksellaceae > Kaistella > Kaistella solincola. The sequence goes on from NZ_JSYK01000003.1 coordinate 109,199, forward strand.
TAAGCGAACGGTCGTCGCCCATCAAGCCACCCAAACGCAAAATATTCGTCTGTGGATATTGATTTCTGACCAAAGTTTCCGCTGCGCTGATGTCTGTCCGTAAATTTCCGGTGTTTTCTTCGGTGAAAACTTCTTTTTCCTGCGGATAAATCCCAGTGGAGCTGAAAAGTAAAGTTTTCGGGAATTGAGTTTCGAGTGTTTGAAAACCTTCAAACCAGGAATTGCGGGAAATCGGCATGCTGAAAATGGCCATATCAACGGAATCCAAAACGCTGAAATCCGGATTTTGTGCAAAATTTAACAAATGAACTTCACTCGCGACTTTTTGCAAAGGCAAAATTTTGTCCGCCGAAGTAGTGGTGGCGATGAGGTGGTAATTTTTTTTAGTCAGATAGTCTGCCAGTTTACTGCCAACCCAACCTGCACCTATTATTGCTATTCTCATGAGTTCAGAAAATTTTGCAGCAGTTGCTCTACTTTATGTTTTGCGACTTCCAGTTGGTCGTTTACTACAATTTCATCGAAGTCGTCTTTGAAGGAAATTTCTTCCGTCGCTTTTTCCACACGCATTTTTATGGTTTCCATATCGTCGGTTCCGCGCGCGATTAAGCGAAGTTCCAGATCTGCGACGGACGGCGGCATGATGAAAACGGAAAGTGCTTTTTCGCCGAAATATTTTTTCAAGGAAATTCCGCCCTGCACATCCACATCGAAAATTACGGTTTTTCCGGCGGCCCAAATTCTTTCCACTTCGGATTTTAAAGTTCCGTAAAATTTATCGGTATAAACTTCTTCAAATTCCACAAAAGCATTTTCACCGATTTTCCGGCGGAAAACTTCGGAGGTGATAAAATGATAATCGATGCCGTTTTCTTCAGTTCCTCTTGCAGCGCGCGTTGTACACGAAATGGAAAAGGCTAGCTCCGGAAAGCGCGAAAGGCAATGTTTAACCAAAGTTGTTTTTCCACTGCCGGAAGGTGCTGAAAATATGATTACTTTTTCTTTCAAACGGTATTTTTTAATTAAAATCTATTTTATGTAAAACGAAAAAAAATGCCTTTAAAGCACGTTTAAAGTTTGTTCTTTCACTTTTTCCAGGTCGTCTTTCATCATCACCACGAGTTTCTGGATTTCTGCGTGGCTGGCTTTTGAACCCAATGTATTGATTTCGCGCCCAATTTCCTGCGAAATAAAACCGAGTTTCTTCCCGTTGAAATTTTCCTGCTGCATGACTTCCTTATAATATTTAAGGTGTTGCGCGAGCCGAACTTTTTCTTCAGCGATATCCAGTTTTTCGGTGTAGTAGGCCATTTCCTGGTAAAAACGCGTTTCATCAAGCTGGTCAAATTCGCTGAGCGATTTTCGGTAACGTTCTTTTACACCTTCCATCCGGATTCCTTCATAAGGTTCCACCTGCGAGAGATAAGATTCGATATTATCAATATTTCTCGTGAGCTCATCCTGTAAAATTTTACCCTCTGTTTGGCGGAATTTTCCGAAATTTTCTAAAGCTTCTTCTACAAGCTTCACAAGGAAATTCCATTCTTCTTCGGTTAAATCTTCAGATTTTGAAGAAATGGCGTCCGGCATGCGGATCGCCATTTTCAGATATTCAAATTCTGGCCCGTCTGCGGCTATTTTTTTCAGTTCTGCCATGTAAGATTTTACCAAAGTTTCGTTCACTGTGGTTTCAGAAACTTCACTCAGCGATTCTACGTTGACGTAGCAATCTACTTTTCCGCGCTGTACACGGTCATTCAATAATTTGCGGAGATCGTATTCTTTTTCCTTGTAACGAAACGGAATTTTTATGTTGAGGTCAAATGATTTGCTGTTCAGCGATTTCAAGTCTACGGTAATCTTTTTACCTTCGAAAACGCCTTCACTTCGGCCAAAGCCGGTCATTGATAAAATCATGGAAATTCTTTATTAGACAAAGATAATTATTTCCAACCGTCTGCGCTTAGTAAGCGTCCTGAAAACTTTCCGCAGTTACGGAAAAGATTATTTTATATATTTGCACTTATTAAATAAAGACTCAAAAATATGCTAAAATCGCTTTTCCATTGGAAAGTTCTGGTTAATTTGCTGGTAGCGGCAGCAGTTTTCGTAGGATTGGTTTGGCTTACTTTCCGGTGGTTGGAAGTCCATACCAATCATGGCAAAGAAATTCCGGTGCCGAACGTGATGAACCGTTCTGTACACGAAGCGATTAAGATTCTGGACGATTCCGGTTTGGAATATGAGGTAGATAGCTTTAAATATGACCCAAAATACAGACCTTTTCAGGTTTTACAGATTTATCCTTCGGCGGGTTCACGCGTAAAAGACGGCAGAACCATCGTTTTGAAAGTGAATCCAAGAACGTACGCGCAGGTTTCCGTGCCGGATGTTCTAGACCGTTATAAAGGCCTAGCTTTCCGTCAGTTAGAACAGGTTGGTTTGAAAGTGGGCGATACGATTTATGAACCAAGCATTCAGCGCGATGCGGTTTTAAGGCTTATTTATAACGGAAATTCCATAAAACCGGGCGCTTTACTGCCACGTTTTTCTTCGGTTGACTTGGTTATTGGCGCTGGTCCGCAGCGAAATATTACCATACCAAATGTAGTTGGGCTGACGGTGCAGGAAGCGAAAGCGATTATTAAACAAAATCTTTTCGAAGTTGGTCTTGTAGAATATGAAGATGGCGTGGGAGATGAATCGGATATTGTCTATTTCCAGGATCCGGCGCCGGGCGATGTACGTGACCAGGGAATGCAGATGGATATTTGGGCGAGTAAAAAAACTCCCGCTGAAATGGGCAGAAAAATTTCGGAACTTACGTCGATGTACCGAATTAAAATTGATATGAACGCACCCGTTTATATTGACGAGGGAGCGGATTATATTCCGCCGGCACCACAAAGACGGGAACCTTCACAGGAGGTTCCAAGACCAACGATTCCTGCGGAAACAACACCGAAAGTGGAGACGCCGAAGCCTTCTACTGAAACAAAGCCGAAAGCAACAGACACTAAAACTACGACGCCAAAAACTTCGCCACCGAAAACCGAAGAAAAATCAAAAGCCAAAAAAGTGGTGGTGGAGTAATAAAAATTCCTTAAAGATTCTAAAGCTTCAACGGAAATGTTGGAGCTTTTCTTTACAATAATGATGACAGACGAACACGAAAACTTCCCAGATGAAGAATTAATAGGTCCCGAAACCGAAGCGGAAGCCGAAGGACTTTTTGAACATCTTTCGCTAAAAGTTGATAAAGGCCAGGCGCCACTGCGAATTGATAAATATTTGCAGATATTCCGGCAGAATTCTTCGCGGAATAAAATTTCCCAGACTTGCCGTGCAGGAAATGTCGTGGTAAACGGCAGTTCGGTAAAACAAAATTATAAGGTAAAACCAGGTGATGAAATTTCGGTGCTGTTAACGCATCCGCCGCGCCAAAATCTGATAATTCCACAGGATATTCCGATCAATATTGTTTATGAAGATGATGATGTGGTTGTGGTGGACAAAGACCCCGGCATGGTGGTTCATCCCGGACATGGAAATTATGACGGAACGCTGGTAAACGCGTTAGCTTACCATTTTGAAAAAAACGGAGTAAAATCTGATTTGGACCGCGTGGGACTTGTGCACCGCATTGATAAAGATACTTCCGGACTTTTAGTTATTGCAAAAACCGAATATGCATTGAGTTTTCTTGCTAAACAGTTTTTTGACCGAACTACGAAAAGACTTTATTGGGCTTTTGTGTGGGGAAATCTGGAAGAAGATTCAGGAACGATTACCGGAAATATTGGGCGCCACCTGAAAAACCGAATGCAGATGGCGGTTTTCGAAGACGGAAGTTTTGGCAAGCACGCCGTAACACATTATAAAGTTTTGGAGCGTTTCCGTTATATGACCTGGGTGGAATGTAAGCTTGAAACCGGCCGAACGCACCAAATCCGTGCACATTTTAAGCATATTGGTCATACATTGTTTAATGACGAACGATATGAAGGACACCAGATTTTAAAAGGAATCAATCTGCCGAAATACAAGCATTTCATCAAAAATGTTTTTGAAGTTTTGCCGCGTCATGCGCTGCACGCGCATACCTTAGGGTTTATTCACCCTACCACAAAAAAAGAAATGTATTTCGAAAGTCCCATGCCTAAAGACATGGAAGACGCTTTACAAAAATGGCGCAAATATTTAGAATCCTAAGTCACCAAACTTTTTTATATTTGATGAAAATTCAGCCTTTTAGCATGAAAAAATTTGGTTTTTTATTTTTCACCCTCGTTTTTTTCGCGACCGGAAAAAGCCAGGAAACCCTGCCGTATTACCAGCAATATTTGTTAGACGGGGATTTTCTATTCAATCCGGCGCTTTACGGAAAAACTGATGATGTGGTTTTGAACTTAAATTACCAGAAACAGTTTTCAAATTTCGAGCAATCGCCAAACGTACAATCCATCGGGCTTAATGCCAATGTTTTCGACCGTGTAGGAGCGGGTTTGTCATTTTTTAAGGATCAAAACGGTCCAATTTCATCAACCGGGATTTCTGCAGGTGCGTCATATTTTATTCCTTTGGATGATGACGGCGAACGTGCAAACCAGTTCTCTTTCGGTACCAACGTCAATTTTTATAATATGAATTTTGACTTGAGTATGCTGAATCCAGCCGAACCTGGAGATCCACTCTTAACCGCGGATTCCATTTTTCTCATTTATGCTAATCTCGGACTTGCCGTAACTTACCACAATTTTTTCGGTGGAGTTTCCATCAACGATATTGCTTTGAGCAACGACATCCCAATTGTCAACGGAATCGAGCCGGAACCAACGAAATATTTATTAAACGCGGGTTACGATTATTACTTAAGCGACGGTTTTTATATCAGTCCTTCGGTTTTGCTTAATTTAAATACCAATTCTTCGCGCTTTGTAGATATTAATTTGATGGCGACCGCCGAATCCGATGAAAATTCATTTTCGGCTGGTGCAAGTTTCCGCAGTGGGCTTAATAAATATGGTAACCAAACTCTAGCACTTTCGCCGGTGGTTAAAGCCACCGTAAACCGGTTCTTTTTCGGTGCGAGCTATAATTTTGGTATGTCGGATATTCAGCAATACGCAGGCAGCAGTTTTATGATCAGCATCGGTTATAAATTCGATAATTTCATCAATTCCAGAGGGTATCGTTATTAAAAATTTGCCGCTATTCGGGCATTTTTTTTCGATTTTCTAAAGTTTAAATTTCAGCCTTGATTTACCTTCACATTCCGTTCTGCAAACAGAAATGCAGTTACTGCAATTTTCATTTTTCCACTTCTTTAAAATATAAGGAAGAAATGGTTGCCGCGCTGAAAATGGAAATTTTTCTAAGAAAAAACGAGCTTGAAAACCAGAATTTAAAATCTCTGTATTTTGGCGGCGGAACGCCGTCGCTTTTAAGTGTTGATGAATTACAATCGCTAATCGATGAGGTTTTGAAGTATTTTTCATTCAATGAAAAAATAGAAATAACGCTTGAAGCCAATCCCGATGATTTGGATGGAAATTTTCTGAAAGCTTTAGCAAAAACGCCTTTTAACCGGCTTTCGATTGGGACACAAAGCTTTTTTAATGAAGATCTTCAGTTGATGAACCGCGCGCACGATGCCGGCGAAGCTGAAGATTCCATAAAAAGGGCACAGGATTTTGGTTTTGAAAATATCAGCATCGATTTAATTTACGGTTCACCCACTTCCAATCTGGAGATCTGGAAGAAAAACCTCGTAAAAACCATCGAACTTCAGGTTCCGCACATTTCTTCTTACGCTTTGACCGTTGAACCGAAAACCGCTTTAAATGCCTGGATTTCTCAGGGAAAAGTCGCGGCACCAAAAGAAACCGACCAGAATCAGGAATTTTTTTTCATGACCGAATTTCTGAAAAAAAACGGTTTTGAACATTACGAAATTTCCAATTTTGGAAAGCCAGGGTTTCATTCAAAACATAATTCCGCGTACTGGAAATATGGCGAATACTTGGGAATCGGCCCGTCCGCACATTCCTATAACGGACGAAACGAAAGAAGCTGGAATGTGGTAAATAATCAGCAATACATACAGACTGTAAATCAAAATAAGCTGGCAAAAGAAACCGAAATTTTAAGCGAAAAGGACCAGTATAACGAAATTTTGATGATCGGTTTGCGGACAAGCTGGGGCGTAGATTTAATTTCGTTAAAGGAAAAGATCAGCCCGGAATTATGGGAATATTTTCAAAATGTCATTCAGGAAAAACTACAGTCCGGACTTTTAGAAATTTGCGAAAATCACCTCAGAATACCGGAAAAAAACTGGTTTTTAGCCGACGGAATTGCGAGCGATTTGTTTTATGTGAATTAAACCTGAATTTATTTGCCGCTTTTTGGGCATTTTTTTTCATTTTTAAATAGTGCCTTTCCATGCTTTTGTTGCACATCATCAAATCATCACATTATCGCATCAATGTAAATTCGTATTTTTGCAAAAATTCTTACGCTTGAAAACTCCTGATTTCAGTCATCTCTCGGCAGACCAGCCTATTGGTATTTTCGATTCCGGTGTCGGCGGGCTGACCATCGCAAAAGAAATTAAACGCCTTTTACCACAGGAAAATCTGATTTATTTCGGCGACACGAAGCATCTGCCGTACGGTGAAAAATCGCGTGAAGCGATTATTGGCTATTCCACAAAAATTACCTCTTTTTTGCTGGAAAAAAACTGTAAAGCGATTGTTATCGCGTGCAATTCGGCGACCGCCAATGCGCTGAAAGAAGTTCTGGAACTGGTGAATCAGAAAGTTCCGGTCATCGATGTCATCAATCCGGTGGCGGAAAAAGTGTCGTATGAAATTCACAACAATGTCGGCGTGATCGCGACAAAAGCTACGGTTTCATCAGGTCTGTACAGGAAGACCATACGCAAGCACAATAAATTCATCAAGGTTGATGAGCTGGCGACGCCGCTTTTGGTTCCGGCGATTGAGGAAGGCTTTAAAAATCACCCGATTACGCATGCAATTGTTTATAATTATCTGAGCAACAGCAAGTTGAAAAATATTGAAACTTTAATTTTGGGCTGTACACATTATCCGCTTTTGCTGAATGAAATCAAGCAGTTTTACGGAAACCGCGTGCGTGTCATTGATTCGCCGAGTATTGTGGCGAACCAATTGAAAGTAATTCTGGAAAAACACCGTTTGCTGAACAAAGATAATAACGAAGCAACTTACCAGTTTTATCTTTCGGATATAACCAAAAATTTCGAGAAAATATCCCGAAAATTTTTTGGAAACTCCATCGATCTGGAGCTGAAAGTTCTTTAAAAAAAAGTTATTCAGCTGTAATTTCTGCAGTTTCGGGCGCAGTTTCATTAGCTTTAAAAAAAGAAAAGCTCACGTTCCCATACTTTCTGGTATCCAGTAAATTGGGATGTTGCAGCAAATTTCGGCTTTGATGTTCCAGCACGAAAATTCCGTCTTCTTTCAGATAATTATTGTTTAACACCAGCGAGAGCAATTCCTGGTATTTTTTATCGTCGGTATCAAACGGCGGATCAGCAACAATTAAATCAAAGGTTTTCCGGTTGCGGTTTTTCTTCAAATAATCATAAACATCAGCACGCTGCAGGCTGACCTGCAAGCTCATATCCAGCTCCGCAGCGGTAGAATTAATGAAAGCCGCATGTTTTACGTTCATCTCCACGGAAGTAATATCCTGGCAGGCGCGAGAGGCAAATTCCAGACTTAGGGAACCGATGCCGGCGAATAGATCCAGCACAGAAATCGAAGCGAAATCAATGCGGTAGCGGTTTTCAAGGATGCTGAACAGCGCTTCTTTAGCGAAATCGGTGGTTGGTCTTACCGTAAAATTTTTCGGTGCGGAAATTCGTTTGGCTTTCCACTGGCCGCTTATAATTCGATACATCGGATTTAGTTGATAGTTGTCAGTAATCAGTTGTCAGTAATCAGTTGTCAGTGACAGTGAGTAGTTTAAAGGTTTTAAAACGATAATGCTTTCGATTAATTGTAAAAGCTAAAAAATTTAATCATTAGTAATTAACCATTAACCATTCACAATTAACCATTCACAATTAATAGCTATTTAAGAATAAAATTCTTTTGCGGAATATTGTCGAAATTTATTTTGAGCTTTTTGACGAATTTTTTTAATTCTGAAATAAAAGTTTCATTTTCAGTCGTTTCGCCGTACACGAAAAACTGGGTTTCATCAATTCCGAAACCAATTTTGCTTAAGGTAAACATGATGAAATACAAAAAATCTACTTCGGAATTTACATCTAAATTATTGTAAAGTATAATTTTTTTATGATCAAACGCGAAAAATTCGCATTGCTGATGATACAAATTGATGTGAATTTCTTTCTGATTTTTCACCGAAATCCGGTTCAAAAATTCTTCACCTGAAAAATTAAATTTCGTCGGGATTGCCAGAGATTTTATCTGCTGATAGAAAACTTTCGGGAAAGCATAATAGAACTGAACACCAAATTTTTTGTTCAGCGCCAACATCAATTCTTCGTTTTCTTTGTCAACAGGCGCGTTGAAGGCAATTAAATAAAAACCAAAATCGTGTTGTGAAAAACCTTCGGGCATCATCGTGAAATGATTGAGCGCCGAAATGACATTTATTTCTTTAAATTTTTGCAGCTTTAAAATCCGCGTGAGCTGATCTGCACAAAATTCTTCCGGATTTTCGTCACCGCAAAGCAATATTTCTTCTTTCAGCACGTTTTTTTGCCGGTGAATCTGGTATTGGATGCCGCCTTTGGTAAAAAGTAGTTTGAGATTTTCCATGTTTAGAGCCACAAATTTATTAAAATTAATCGGCTTTCGAAATTCCGGATTTGAAGCGAGCTGAGCAATGTCATTGCGAATGCTGAATGAGATTTTATATCTTTGTCAGGAAATTAATTTTCAAAGAGATAAGCCGGAAAATTTCGATTTTGGAAAATGAAATTTCAATAATTTAAATATGAAAAAAAATGCCATTTTAAGCGGTAATTTTTTCATTAATTTAAACCAGAAAAATTAAATAAAATACGATATGAAGAAATTAATTATGATTTTTATGCTGATGTTTTCCGTGACGATTTTCGCGCAGAAAATTCAGAATCAAACGGTGGACGCGGCGTGCGGAATGTGCATGTTTAAAGTAAAAACCGATAAAGGTTGCGCAATGGCGGTGAAAATCGACGGCAAAATTTACCACGTTGACGGTCTTGACAAAAAGACTTTTGGTGACGCTCACGCTGCCGATGGTTACTGCAAAATCTTGAAAAAAGCGGTGGTGAGCGGCGAAATTAAAAAAGATAAATTTTACGCGACCAGCTTTAAATACGTGAATTAATTCCGAATTTTTTGCCCAAATAGCAGCGAAAAAATTATTTTAACGAAAATAAACCAATACTGTACCAGACTGATGGTGCAGTATTTCTTTGTTATGAAACTCCAGATTGGTCTGGCTTTCCAGCACGTCGTGAACCATTTGCTGCAGCACGCCGTCGCCAATTCCGTGGATGATTTCGAGGCGTTTTAAATTATGTTCGCGGCAGAAATCCAGGGTTTTCAGGAGTTTTTCTTTTTGCAAAAATAACCGCTCAAAAGCATCTATTTTTTCGGAATTCTTTTCAAAGTTTTCAAAATGTAAATCCAGAACTAAAGGATTTTTGTGATGCTTTTTTGATTTTGGTTTTGAAGTTTCTTCTTTCTGAACGGTTTGAAAATGCTTGTAAATTTCGGGATTTTGAAGCACGATTTCGTTTTCAGTAAATTCATGCGAAAAACCGTGTTCGTCCTCCACGATAATTTTTTTGCCGTTAAAAGCCGTAATTTTTCCTTTTACATTATCATCGATCACCGAAACTTTATCACCAATATTCATAAGTGCAAATTTAGCTTTTTGGAAAATCATTAAAACATTTAATTTTAAAATGAAAAAAAATGCCGGAAAAGGAGGATGTTTTTTAAACTAATTTGGTTCAGATTTTAATGAAATGTAATTTCAAAAAAAATGCTCAAATACATCGATATTTCTTTAATATTAATTTTCAGTGCAAAAAAATAAGATTTTGAATGCGCACGGAAATCTTCCCGAAAATTTCCATAAATTTGAATTTCAGAGAAATTGATATTAAAATAAAAAATATTAGATAAAGAATGGATCCTATTTTTGACCTTATTGAGCAGGAAAGACAGCGACAAACGCATGGAGTGGAGCTGATTGCGTCGGAAAATTTTGTGTCGGAAAACGTGATGAAGGCTGTAGGCAGCGTTTTGACCAATAAATATGCGGAAGGTTATCCTGGCAGACGTTATTATGGCGGATGCGAAGTCGTGGACGAGGTGGAGAATCTGGCTATTGATCGTGCGAAAGAACTTTTCGGTGTGGATTATGCGAATGTTCAGCCGCATTCTGGATCGCAGGCGAATGCTGCGATTTATCTTTCGATCATGAAACCTGGTGATAAAATGTTGGGTCTGGATCTTTCGATGGGCGGACATTTAACGCACGGTTCTTTCGTGAATTTTTCGGGAATTCAGTACGATGCGCATTTTTATGGCGTGGAAAGAGAAAGCGGATTGATCGATTACGAGGCGATGCGCCAAAAAGCGCTGGAAGTAAAACCGAAAATGATTATTGCTGGTTATTCGGCATATTCCCGTGATTTGGACTTTCAAAAATTCCGAGAAGTTGCGGATGAAGTAGGTGCTACTTTGTGGGCAGATATTGCGCATCCTGCAGGTTTGATTGCGAAAGGTCTGTTGAGTTCTCCGTTTGAGCATTGTCATGTGGTGACAACTACGACGCACAAAACGTTGCGTGGGCCGCGCGGCGGACTGATTATGATGGGCAAAGATTTCGAAAATACCTACGGCCACAAAACGCCGAAAGGAGATATTAAAATGATGAGCCAAGTTCTGGACAGTGCCGTTTTTCCGGGAATTCAGGGCGGTCCGTTGGAACATGTGATTGCCGGAAAAGCGGTTGCTTTTGCTGAAGCGCTTGATGACCGGTTTTTGGTTTATATGAAGCAGGTTGTTGCGAATGCGCGCGCCTTGGCGAAAGCAATGATCGACAATGGTTTTGATATTGTGAGCGGTGGAACGGATAATCATTTGATGTTGGTGGACCTTCGAAATAAAAACGTAAACGGAAAAGAAACTGAGAAAGCCTTGGTGAAAGCGGATATTACGTGTAACAAAAATATGGTGCCTTTTGATGATAAATCCGCGTTTACGACTTCCGGAATCCGCTTGGGTACCGCTGCAATTACCACGCGTGGATTGAAAGAAGCTGATATGGAAGTGCTTGCAGGTTTGATCAACGATGTGGTGATGAACATCAATGATGAAAATACTATTAATGATGTACGGAAAAAGGTAAATCAGATGATGGAAGGAAAAGCCTTGTTTAATTTTTAAAAAAAGTTGCTGATAATTTTGAAATTTTATTTTAAATTTGATAAGAAGTAAGCATTTTTTTAATTTAATTTTAGCATAACTGTTTGGAACACAAGTCTTACACGTTTTTGGAAATCAAACAGAAGATGGTTAATTACTGTGTTTATCAGGACCGATGCCATCAGGAAGTTGAGCAGAAAATGCGTGATTTTTTACTGGTGCTCGAGGCAAAGGAGGAAATTCTGCTTTATCTGATGCGGGAAAATTATCTGAATGAAGAAAGGTTTACGCGCAGTTATATACGAGGTAAGTTTTATATTAAATCCTGGGGACGGAATAAAATCCGTAATCATTTGAAATTTAAAGGTGTACCAGAAAAGTTGATTAATAAAAGTTTTGATGAAATCGATGATACCGATTATGAAAACACATTAAAAAAACTCTGGCACGATTATTATTGCAAGCAGAAAGGTTTTCAGGAATACCAGAAAAAGTCAAGAACGATTAAGTATCTTTTAGGAAAGGGCTTTGAATATGAAGTTATTCAGCAAACCCTAAGTGAAATTGGAAAATAAATTCATATATTTTAAAGAATAATTTCTGATTATTTTTATTTAAACTTATGGGCAACATAAATATAATATATAAAAAACGAATTAGTATATGATTGTCTTTCTGAGCCTTTGCGAGTCATTCAAATTACAAAAAACTTTCCAGTTCAAAAATTTTTAATTAATTTGCGGGATATTTCTAAAAACTGGGAACACATACTATTGAAAAAAACTACTTATGAAAAAAATAAATTTAATAATTGCACTCGTGCTTTTTATAACCTTAAGCGCTCAGAACTCTGGTGAAACCAGATTTGGTGTAACCGGCAATTTTCATAGAGGATCAATCGTAAATGTACATGACGAATCAGTTGGGCGTTATGGTGGTACCCTGGGGGTACTGGCAGAAATTCCAATGTTACGAAGTGATGTTACGGGCGGGGAATGGCTTTTCTTTGTTCCGATGGTGGAATACAGCATGCAGGGAGAAGTTGCAAAAGCAGATGTAGGTAGATATGGTCGTCAAAAATTCCTCCATGATTATATTGGAGCACAGTTCTATGTGAAATATTTTTTCCACCCGAATAATAATTTAAGTGATTATTTTGTTTTTTTAGGGCCACGTGTTGAGTTCCTTGTGAGAGAAGATAGACAGGTCAGTGAATTATACGATATAGACTATTTTAAGTATAATAATGACGATGAGTTGAATAAAATTGGAATTGGCTTATCGGTAGGTGCTGGTGCACGTGTAACCGATGACTTGGAAGCTGTAATAAGGTTTGACCGCGGATTTTCCAAAGTTTATCCCAACAATACCAATGGGGTAACCTATAACCGACAGTTAAGCGTTGGGGTTAATTATTATATAAGAAATAATAGATAGGTGAATCTTTAGGAGTTTAAAAACTTCCAAATTTTTATTCTGAGTCGAAAAACACAAAAATGAAGAAATACGTAACGGTATTTATTATATTCGCTATTTTTATACATTCCTGCAAACCCAAAGAAAACATTGTTTACCTTTCGAATGATAATTTCGAGCAGGAAGTTTCGAAAGCAAAATATGAAGGCCTCCATATTCAGGAAGGCGATCGATTGCAAATCTTGGTATCTGCATTAGACGAAATTGCAGTACGGCCCTTTAATATTTCTACGATGTCCAGAACAAGTTCTGCTAGTTCTGGGGATGCGGGTACAAATCAAGTGATAAGTCCAGCTGAATACATGGTTACCTCTGAAGGAACCATTACCTTTCCCGTTTTAGGGATTATTTATTGCGAAGGCATGACCAAGAAACAGTTGCAGCAGGATTTGGAAAACCGTTTACTTCGTTATCTTACAGATCCCATGGTTACCGTAACCCTGGCCAATTTTAATTTCAGCGTTTTGGGTGAAGTGAAAAGCCCGGGCCAGAAGACCAGTACCACCGAAAAACTCAATATTTTCCAGGCATTGGCTCTTGCTGGTGATGCCACGTATGATGCTAACAGAACCAACGTGAAATTGATTCGCTATTCTGAGCAGGATGAAAAAGATAAAATCGTCTCCTTAGACCTTTCTGAAGCTTCTATTGTGAACTCACCGTATTACTACATCCAGCAAAATGATATTCTCTATGTAGAACCGGACAAAAATAAACAGGTAGCGGTTAAAACCAATTCAGCCGTCGATCAGTGGATAAGATATGGGGGTGTCGCCCTTGGTCTTGTCACCTTAATTCTTACCTTAACCCGATAATACTGGCTATGGAACTTCTGGAAAATTCTTCACCTTCAAAGCCGGTACAGCCTATCAATCTTAAAAAGGAAATAGGAAAATATTTCCGCTATTGGCCTTGGTTTCTTTTAAGCATGGCTTTATTTTATGCTGCTGCAAAAACTTATCTGCGCTACGCAGAACCCCAATATTATACAACAACTTCACTTAAACTTCAGGAAACCAAAGGAAACAGTACTGCTGCCCTCAGTGATCTTAAAACGTTGGGGGTAGGAATAAGTGGTGATACAGAATTGCAAGGTGAAACGACCATTATTGTTTCAAAACCAATCCTAACTGAAGTTGTAAAAAATCTTGGCCTAAATGTTAGTTTTTTTAGTATTGGAACCATCAAAGAAATTGAACTTTATGATGACTCCCCTTTAAATGGTAAGATTATTTCTCTCGACAATCCGGCTAGATTCCACGAAAACAGCTTCATCGTAACACCTGTCGGTAGAAATTCTTATAAACTTAGCGATTCCGACAAAGTTTACCGCTTTGGCAGTCCCGTCAGGTTAAACTTTGGAATAGTACAACTAGATGCCAAACCTGGCGTTGCTTTAAATTCACCTTTAAAGGTCGTTTTTCGCTCCCTGGGAAATGCAATCGGTAATCTGGAAAATAGAATCAGCGTTTCATTACCTCCTGAAAAAGGTTTGCTTATGGAACTTTCCTTTGTAGGTCCTACTCCTCAAAAATCTGAAGATATATTAAACGAGCTTTCTAAACAGTATATTATTGACGGGATTAACGATAAAAATCAGGAGGCCCAGAACACTCAAAACTTTATCAATGATCGTCTGGCCATTATTACTGATGATCTGTCTGGTATTGAAGGCGAAAAAGAAACATTCAAACGAACCAACCAGATTACGGATTTGGAAGCTCAGGCGGGTATTTCCCTGACAAATGTTGAAGAAAATACAAAAGCCATTCTTACCAATACCATGCAGCTGGATTTAATAAATTCAGTTTTAGCTGCTAGCGCAGGAAACCAACTTATCCCTTCCGGAATGGGCCTTCCCGCAGGTTCTGAAACTGCCATTTCTGAATATAACAATCTTGTTATTAACCGGAACAGGGTTTTGAAACAGGCAACGCCTGAAAATCCTGCCGTAATCGAAATGAATAAGCAGATCGCTTCTCTAAAGAATCTCATCCGTCAGAATTTGATGGAATCAAAAGAAACATTGCAGCTCCAAGTGGCTCAGGCAAAAGGACAACTTAATATCGCGAAAGGTAACATTAGCAAATTTCCAACCCAAGAAAAGATATTTCGCGGTATTGATCGACAGCAAAATTTAAAGGAACAACTCTATCTTTATCTTTTACAAAAAAGGGAAGAAAACGCTATAACACTTGCTGTTACAGCACCTAAAGCTAAAATTGTCAATCCTGCTTATACCACTGGTGTGGTTTCGCCGAATAGCACTCAAATTGTCTACGGTGCTTTAGCTGCAGGTTTTTTACTTCCTCTTTTATTTCTCGTAGGAGCAAATGTTTTGGATACACGGGTACATTCCAAGCTTCATATTTTGAACCAAATACCTGAAGCGTCTGTTGTCGCGGAAATTCCTTTCCATAAAGAAGAAAATTCGATGGTACACCCGAATGATTTTTCAGTTTTCGCCGAATCCTTCCGTATATTAGCGTCCAATCTTAAATATATGCTGCGTGCTAAAGAGCAGTCACACGGCGGCGTAATTCTGGTGACTTCCTCCGTGAAAGGCGAAGGAAAGACCACCATTTCAATGAACTTAGCGTTAACGCTTGCTGGTAAAAACAAAGTTATCGTGGTAGGCGCGGACATTAGAAATCCACAACTGCATCGTTTCATTTCAGGTGAAAATATTGGTTTAACCGATTTTCTGGTCTCTGAAGATACTGATCCCAATTCTTTTATCATACCTTCTAAAGTAAATGACAACCTGGATGTTTTTTTTAGTGGACAAATAGCTCCAAATCCTAACGACCTTTTGGATATGACCAAGTTCGATAACCTTATTGACTATCTAAAAGGTCGCTACGATTATGTCGTACTTGATTCCGCGCCAGTGATGCTCGTGAGTGATACTTTACATCTAGTTGAAAATTCAGATGTCGTACTTTACGCCGTAAAATCAGATTTTACTGAAAAAGAGATGATAACTTTCGCTGATGGCTTCCAAAAGGAAAATGGAATCAAAAACTTAGCATTTGTTCTCAACGGCGTAAAACCAGAAAATACCCGTTATGGTAAAAGATACGGTTATGGCTATTATTCTTACACTCACGAAGAAAAACTGCCTTGGTATAGAAAATATTTGTAAGTTCCATAGATGGGCAGCCTGAGACAAACAAAAACGGTTCTTGCCACCAAATTTCACCTGCCCTACTATTTGTACAAGCAGCTGGGAAACAAATTCTGGATTGTTCTGCTCCTTAACTCCCTACTTGTTTTTTTGGATGGCATAGGTATCGCAATGTTTGTACCTCTGCTTCAGTTGACCGAATCAAATGCCTCACGAGGTGACACACCAAATGAGGTAATGGTTAAGCTCCAAACGCTTTTCCAGTCCGTTTCTGTTGAGCTTACGCTTACTAATATACTCCTCCTAATTTTTCTCCTCTTTACTGCCAAAGCGCTCCTTTATTTTGGATCTCAATTTTATCAGAATAAAATCATGATGAACTTTGTGCATGCCATGAGATACCGAAACAACGAGGCATTGCGCACGCTCTCGTACAAAAGTTTTTTAAAAAAAACTTTTGGTGAATTTCACCGTACACTGGCGGAAGAACCCGGACATGTACAACAAGCTGCAGGTTCTTATATTGATACGCTTAAAAACATTCTGGTGGTCCTTATTTATCTGTCACTTTCTACATTTTTCGATTTTAGGTTTACTGTACTAGTCATAGTGTGCGGTGGGGTATTTTACTGCATCTACTACTTCATTAATAAAAAAATTAAAATATTTTCGAGAGAAATTACAGCCATCACGCAGAAACACTCAAGTTATACGGCAGAAAAAATTTATAATTTCAAATACCTGAAAGCGACGGGTGCGCTCAATTTTTTTGTGACGAGGATGGAAAAGTTCGATGAATTCGTCTACTCCAAGTTTTACAAAATGGCACAACTGAATATATTCAGCAATGTCATCCGGGAACCTGTTCTTATTTATATGATTTGTATCCTGATTTTGATCCAGGTACGCATTTTAGGAGAATCGATGGCTTCCATGGTTGTCGTCCTTCTTCTTTTTTACCGAACAATTGGTTATATTTTATCTGTTCAGGGTGCCTGGAGCAGTTTCTTGCGGAATACTGGTGCTGTGGAAAACATGAGAAATTTTGAACATTACCTTGCCGTTAGCAGGGAGTCTTTTTCAGGCGAAAGAAAAATAAACCATATTGAAGAGTTGCGTCTTCAAAATGTTTCTTTACATTTTGACAATCAACCTGTGCTGACCAATATAAACCTACATGTTCCAAACCGCAAAATTCTTGCATTGGTCGGTGAGAGTGGCAGCGGAAAATCAACCCTTGTTAATATTTTGTGTGGACTCTATCTACCTGATAAAGGAAAATTTATAGTAAACGGAAATTCGGTTCAGGACCTGGATTTAGATTCTTTTCAAAAAAGAATCGGCTACATCACTCAGGATTCTACCATTTTTGCGGGTACCATTTATGAAAATGTAACCCTTTGGCAGGAAAAGACGCCTGACACTTTGAACAAATTTTGGCTAGCCATTAGGAGCAGCCATTTGGAAGAGTTTACAAACTCATTGCCTGAGCAAGAAAATACTATTCTTGGTCATAATGGTATAAACCTCAGCGGCGGACAAAAACAACGAATTTGTATCGCACGTGAGCTTTTTAAAGAGGTCGATCTTCTCGTAATGGATGAAGCGACCTCTGCTTTAGACGCACAGACTGAAAGTGACATCCAGAAAAGCATCGAGGAGGTCGGCGGCAAGATGACGGTCATCATTGTGGCGCATCGTCTCGCTACCATTCGTGCAGCACATCATATTGTTCTCCTCGAAAAAGGCCAGATTACGGCATCCGGAAATTTTGCAGACCTAAAAGAGCAGTCGGCTTACTTTGCCAAAGTAGCTTCACTTCAGGGACTTTAAATTGTCTTAAATTTTACTTATCTTTATTAATGTAAGTTCTTGCCTTTAAGGGGAGGAGCTGACCTGCTCATATGTCATGACCAACATAAATCTTAAATCCAATGGAAATAAGCCCTAAAATATCCCTCCTTATTGCCCATTATAATTCCGGTGTCTATTTTGAAAAGGCTTTCGAAAGTCTCTTACGCCAAAGCGAATTAGCCTGGGAAGCCATTATTGTGGACGATGCCTCAACGGATGGCAGTCTGGACCTGGTAAAATCTTTGATTAAGGAGGACCCCAGGTTTAAACTTTTTGAAAATAAGACGAACCTGGAAACTGCAAGCACTCTTAAAAAAGCCATTGAGTTATCTTCCGCTCCCCTCTTCGCCCGCCTGGATCCCGATGATACTTTGGAGCCCCATGCACTGGAAAAATCAATCAGAGCGCACGAAAAATATCAAAAAGTAGGTTTGGTATACTCCAACCATCTTGTCTGTGATGAAAATCTTAAAATAAAATGGGTTCATCAAGCAAAACCAGTGGATGATCTAACAAGCGAAAACTCTTTTCTTTATGATAATGAAATTTCCCAGTTTGCCTCTTTTAAAAGAGCCTTCTATGATCGCACATCCGGCGTCGATACATTTAATAAACGTGCAGAGGATGTGGACATGTACCTTAAAATGTGTGAGGTGGCACCTGTTTTTCATCTGAATGAGACGCTTTATAACTACAGAATACGACCTGGAAGTCGCCGGCAGTTCGACAATGCAGATAGGGCGAAATTCTGGTATTGGGTGGCACTTATAAAAATGGCAGAGCGCCGTAATTTAAATATTGAAGATTTTTTTGTGAAGCACTGCGCCAGGAGAAGTGAACTGCAGGCTTATATTGATAGGGAAGCACGCCTCAGGAAAATTGTTAATGGTAATATTTTCTTCAAGTCGGCATTGAGTGTTGGCCAAAAATTGAGGCTTTTCGATTTTAAAAAATACCTGGATAATTAACAAGCGATGCACCCGGAGATTTCAATATTATTAGCCAATTTTAATAATGGACATTTTTTCAAAGAAGCCTTCGACAGCCTTCTGCACCAAACCTTTAAAAATTGGGAAGCAATAATTATCGATGATTGTTCAACCGATAATTCGGTGGAGGTAATCCAAAACTTAATTAAAGGTGATGACCGTTTTCTTTTTTTTAAGAATGAGGTAAATAAAGGCTATCAGGAGACTATTGTTCGCGCAGTATCACTTTCACGTGCAGAAATCTTTGGCCGCTTGGATCCCGATGACACATTATCCCCTGATGCTATCGAAATATCAATGAATGCACACCGAAAAAATCCTGAGGTTGGCCTGGTTTATTCGGACCTTGCTGTTCGCGGTAAAGAGATGGAGTTTTGGTGGAAACACAGCAGCAAACAAATTGATCATCTGGACGAAAAATATTATAATTTAAATGGCGAGATTTCACCCTTTGCAACTTTTAAGAAATCTGTCTATAACCGAACTTCAGGTCTTGACCCCTGGATTCGCAGAGCTGAAGATAAAGATATTTACATGAAAATGTGTGAGGCTGCCCCTGTGATATATATTCCGCGGATGCTTTACAATTACCGACAGGTAGAAGGAAGTCTTTCAACAAATTCGAATGAACTGAAAGCCATTTTTTGGCATTGGGTAGCTCTTACCAGGATGATGGATCGACGTAAAATTAACCTTGAGGATATTTTTGTTGAAAAATTTGTTGATCGGCAGCGTGTGAATGATTCCGTTCGGGAGAGAGAACAACAAATCAAATGGCTTAAGAATAACTGGTTTGGACGCTTATTGGGTAAAACATGGGGTAAGAATTTTTAAAAATATTATGGAACATACGGTTAAAATATCAGTCCTTATCGCCAATTACAACAACGGTCATTTTTTTGAGGAAGCTTACCATAGTCTGGTGAACCAAACTTTTACGCAGTGGGAAGCCGTTGTAATTGATGATGCCTCTACAGACAATTCCGCAAAAATTATTCAGAATCTTATTCGTGGAGACAAACGCTTTCGATTCTATCAAAATAAAAAAAACAAAGGTTATCAGCGTACTGTCACCCGCGCTATTATGCTGTCGCAAGCCGAAATCTTTGGCCGTCTAGATCCAGATGATGTTCTTTACCCCAAAGCGCTGGAACTGTCTCTAAAAGAACATGAAAATCATCCAGAAGTGGGGTTGGTCTATTCAGATGTCTCCATATGTGATGAAAATCTTCGCATTTTATATCATCATGAGAGCTTCCAGATTGAATCTCTAAATGAAAAATATTACTTACTAGCAGGGGAAATTGGGGCCTTTGCCACTTTTAAAAAAGAAATTTACCACCGCGCTGGCGGTATAGACCCGTGCATAAAAAGAGCAGAGGATATTGATCTCTACATTAGGATGTGCGAAACAGCGCCGGTAAAAAGGATTCCGGAGCCCTTATATTATTACCGTATTTTAAAGAACAGCCTTTCTAAAGGAGAGAATGGGGAACGGTCCTATTTTTGGCATTTTGTTTCCCTCATTAACATGGCCGAACGGCGAAACTTAAATATTGAAGATCTGTTTGTAGAACATTTTATAGAAAGAGAAGAAATAATTCCCTACAGAATTCGCCGAAATAATCTGATTAAACTGGTTAAAAACAGTAGAATGCTTACAAAAATATGGCTTAAAACCGGCCGGGAGCTTTAAAAGTATGGTGCCTAAAATATCAATAATAATTGGCAATTATAATAACGGTCACTATTTTATTGACGCGCATCGAAGTCTGGTGGAACAAACTTTTACGGAGTGGGAAGCCATTGTGATTGATGATGCCTCTACAGATGATTCCGTCTCAGTCATTCAGCAACTTATTTCGGGAGAAAGCCGCTTCAGGTTTTACCAAAATCCGGAAAACAGAGGATATCAGCGAACCGTAATTCGAGGGATTGAACTTGCACAGGCCGATATTTTTGGTCGGCTGGATCCGGATGACGTTCTTTATCCCAAAGCTTTGGAACTCTCCATAGAAGAACATTTGAAATATCCGGAAGTTGGCCTGGTTTATACTGATTTAACGGTGTGCGATGAAAGTCTCAGTGTCTTATACCACCACGAAAGTGTTCAAATTACCGACTTGAATGAGAAATATTTTCTCCTTGCGGGTGAAGTCGGTGCTTTTGCAACCTTTAAGAAACATTTTTATCAGAAAGCCGGCGGCTTCGACCCATCGGTAAAACGGGCTGAGGACATTGATATTTATATGAGGATGTGTGAAGTCGCGCCCGTAAAACGTCTTCCGCTGGCTTTATATTACTACCGTTTTCACAATACCAGCCTCTCAAAAATGGGTAATGGAGACCGCGCTTATTTTTGGCACTGGACGGCACTCATTAAAATGAGTGAACGCAGAGATCTAAATATTGAAGACACTTTTATAGAGCATGTTGCCTCGCGAGCTGAATTGGATTCATTCAGGAACAGAGTGAGTTCCCTTAAAAACTGGGTCGATAAAAATTACCTCCTCTCATTTTTAACAAATATTGCGGCCCGTTTCGGTTTTGATTATAAGAAAATGTAAGCGAAGATCAGGCGCATAATATCATACATAGCCTCTTTGCTTAGCGACTCCCAGGCATTATTCTTAATGGCTTTACATCTTACAATTTAGTTTGTTTAATTAATAAAATTTAATTCCTATATTTGTTTATAAGCGCTTCATTATCATAGGTCTTTCAGAATTAAAAAAAGGGATTCAAACATCCAGTCATTCTAAAATATCGCATGTGATGGATCGCTCCTAACACAAAATGATCGAAAATGAAAAAAAATTACTCTTTGCAGAAAGATCTGCAGTATAATGCTGTGCACCCCATTCTCAATTTAAGATTTGACAATTTGACGAAGGTGCTATGCCTTCTAGCTATCAAAAGGCAGGCTCTTATTCTTTAACGGAATTTAAATCCTAGTTATGGAAAAAGTTTCCGTCATTATCCCTATTTTTAATGCCGCCGCAACCTTGCACCGTTGCCTTGATTCTGTGCTCGCACAGGATCATACGTACTGGGAGCTCCTCCTTGTCGACGATGGTTCTACCGATGAATCGGCAGAGATATGCCGTACCTATGCTGCAGGTGACAGCAGGATTCGGTGTATCGAAAACGTAAATTCCGGTCCGTCAGTGGCGCGTAATCTGGGTCTGCAGAAGGCCACAGGTGATTATGTGTGTTTTGTGGATGCTGATGACTATGCACGGCGTGATTACATTTCAAAATTGTTGCTCCCTTTCCGCACCCTGCCCGTTCAAATGTCTGTCAGTGGCTATTACGAGGTTTCCCACCGGAATCCTTCTCCACGTCCAATTCACGATTTAAAAGCGATTAAAGATTTGTGTGTAGTTGAATCCTCTTTTTTTCAGCAGAAAGTGCCCTACGGTACCACCGGTGTCATTTGTGGCAAAATGTTTCTGGGGGAAGTCATCAGGACGCACAATTTGAAATTTAAATGCGATTTATTTCTCCAGGAAGATCTTATTTTTATATTAAAATATGCAAATATGATCACCAATGTCGCAATAATAGATGATTACCTGTATTATTATGACCGTTCCAATCCAAACAGTTTGAGTGCGGTGCGCGACGAAAAACTTTTAAAAAATTCCTTCCGCGCTGCGGAATATATAAGCCAAATATACAAACATGATGATGCTTCACTTATTCTAACATCACACCGCAGGTCAGCCATGCTGACGTTTTTTGATCACATAGCTGTAAAAGAAATTCCGGTCAGCGAAAAAAGAGAGGTGATAAGAAAGCAGTACCTCCGTCACCATCAGAAACTGACCTCCTTGCCTTGGGATTCATCAGGGATGAAGTTTACCCTTTTTCTTTTACATTATAATTTTGTGTACCTCTATATTATCTTCCGCAAAATACTGCGAAAAGAAAGGCGAATACGAGGGGTAATTTAAGAGCTTTTGTTTTTACGGTCAATTCCCGTCGAATAATTGAAGGATGAAGAGAAAATATTTAACTTTAGAGACTTAAATAAGGTAAAATTGATAATTAAAATTTCCGCCTTCTTCTGTCCTAAATTTTGAAATAATGAATACGTCTTCAGTTCCCGTTAGTGTCGTAATTATGACCCACCGCCACGAAAAATTTATAACTGAGGCTCTGGAAGGGGTTTTCCTACAACACTATGAGGGGCCACTGCAGGTAATTATTGTCAATGATGCTTCACCCGATGAAACGCATGAAATTATAGTGAACTTCTTAAAAAAAGAGCTTCCCCGCAATATCACCGTGGAGTACACGCGCCATGAGGAAAACAAAGGCATGATGGCAAATTTTGCCTGGGCTTTAAGGCAGACACGGGGTAAGTATACGGCATTTTGTGAAGGTGACGATTATTGGACAGATCCTCTTAAACTCCAACACCAGGTTGATTTTTTGGAAAATCATGCGGACTATTCTTTGGTATTTTCCAATACACGGATATTTCCAGAAACTAGCTGGACACATGCAGATATGGAAATGGAAATAGTGACTGAGGATCGACAATACCTACCGGAAGAAATTTTCGAGAAGTGGATAGTTCCTTTAAATACGGTGCTGTTCCGCAACGATTTAGAGGCTAAATTTTATGATCTCATTCTACACAATAAAAACCTTCTTTTTGGTGATATCGTTTTACTGCTTCATCTGGCTGAAAAAGGAAAAATTTTTGGTATGGCTGCATATACGGCGGTTTATCGGCGACATACAGGCAATGTAACTTCAAGTACTCAAAGCCACAACAGGCGGAATAAATTTAACCATTTGCAAGCGGTTATAAGAGCTTTCGGCAGTCGATATAAAACGCCCTTGGTTAAGAAGACGCTGGGTCGATATTCTAGATCCATAGCCACTCAATCTTATCACCAAGGTAGTTTCTCTGATGTGGCGAAATATCTTTATTGGGCTTTCCGGTATAATTTTAAAGAGGCGGCTCGACTGCTAAGAAATAATGTGCGACAACAAAAATCTTCAAACACGTCCACGCTTTAAAAGGAAGTCACTTGATTGCAACAAAAAAAATAGCTTTCAATTCTATTTCATCTACAGTTTATAAACACTATTTTTGCACTGATTTTTACATATGTTCTATAAGGTATTAATTTCGGATAAATTCAAAACAATTTCTCGACCTGGCAAAAAGGGATTCGTTCTAAATTTTTCCTCTTCCTTACTGGAAAACAAAAAAGGTCGAAAAATATAAAATCATAAGTCAGTAATTTCATGAAAAAAATACTCATTACCGGCGGCGCCGGCTTTATCGGCTCCAATTTGTGCGAATACTTTATTAACCAGGGCGCTCAGGTGACCTGTCTGGATAACTTTTCCACAGGCTTTCATCATAATATCGACCAATTAAAAACGAATCCCAACTTTAAACTCATTGAAGGTGATATCCGTAATTTTGAAACCTGCAAAAAAGCCGCTGAAGGACAGGATTATATTTTACACCAGGCGGCTCTTGGTTCGGTTCCACGGTCGATTAATGATCCTATTACGAGCAACGACGTCAATGTAGGCGGATTCCTCAATATGCTCGTGGCGGCGCGTGATGCGAAGGTCGAACGTTTTGTCTACGCGGCGAGTTCCTCAACTTATGGCGATTCAGAAGCTTTGCCAAAAATAGAAGATGTCATTGGTAAGCCACTTTCTCCCTATGCCATTACCAAATATGTGAATGAGCTCTATGCAGATGTTTTCAGCAAGACTTATGGTCTTGAAACGATCGGTCTGCGCTACTTCAATGTTTTCGGTCGCCGCCAAAACCCAGAGGGTGCCTACGCCGCGGTCATTCCTAAGTTTGTCATCCAGCTTATGAACCACGAAAGCCCTGTAATTAATGGTACAGGGGATTTTTCTCGTGATTTTACCTATATCGATAATGTAATTCAAATGAACTCGCTTGCCCTCTCTTCTGAGAATCCAAAGGCGGTCAATACGGTATACAACACTGCGGTTGGCGACCGTACCACTTTAAATATGCTGATTGAATATCTTAAGGAATTTTTATCGCTATACGATCCGGAAATTTCCGGGATTGAAAGCATCCATGGCCCTAATCGTGTGGGTGACATTCCGCACTCATTGGCTTCCGTGGAAAAGGCAAAACAACTTCTCGGGTATCATCCTTCTCATGATATTAAATCCGGTCTGAAAGAAGCGGTGAGTTGGTATTGGGATAATCTAAGATAAATATTGAAGAAGTTTACGTCCAGAAATAATAGTGACGCAGCTTTTAGCGAAAAGATGTTGAAGAAAATCGCAATGCTCTATCAGATTATTAGAAACAGTGGCAAACAGTGCAGATTTTTTGCCTGCTAAATCACTGTTTTTTCTGTTTTTCATTTATCCTCTGACTTAACCCATTTAACATAATAATTTTAAAAAAAAGGAAACAAATAGCACGAAAAATTTGATTAAAAAAAAATATGCGTACTTTTGCACCACTTTTAAAACAAGTTTACTTCATTTTTTTTGAATGAGTACTTGTAAACAGCAATACTGATGAAATACAAAATCGCAATAATTGGCTTAGGATATGTAGGCCTGCCTTTAGCCCGTCTCTTCGCCACCAAATATCCGGTCGTCGGCTTCGATATTAACCGAAAAAGAGTGGAGGAGCTGAATAATGGACATGATGATACTTTGGAAGTTTCCGACGATTTATTGACATCTGCTCTTGTTAATTCAAATCCGACATTCGACCAAAAAGGACTTTTTTGTTCCAGTGAGATGCAGGATATAGCAGATGCCAACATTTATATAATTACAGTCCCAACACCGGTGGATAAAAATAACCGCCCTGTGCTTACACCTTTAATAAAAGCAAGTGAAACGGTAGGGCAGGTTTTGAAAAAGAGAGATATCGTAGTTTACGAATCCACCGTTTACCCTGGTGCAACCGAGGAAGATTGCATTCCTGTCGTAGAAAAAACCTCCGGTCTCGTATTTAACGAGGATTTCTTCGCCGGTTATTCTCCGGAACGCATCAATCCGGGCGATAAGGAACATACCGTTGAAAAAATACTAAAAGTCACGGCTGGATCCACCCCAGAAATTGGAAAAATTGTTGATGCTTTATACAAATCGGTAATTACCGCCGGAACGCATTTGGCACCGAGCATTAAAGTGGCAGAAGCTGCAAAAGTCATTGAAAACTCCCAGCGAGACATCAATATTGCTTTTGTGAACGAACTTGCTAAGATTTTTAACTTGATGGACATCAATACCCATGACGTCTTAGAAGCTGCGGGCACCAAATGGAATTTCCTTCCTTTTAAACCTGGATTGGTGGGCGGACACTGCATCGGTGTCGACCCTTATTACCTGGCACAAAAAGCACAGGAATACGGCTACCACCCTGAAATTATTTTAGCAGGCAGACGGTTAAATGATTCTATGGGACAATATGTGGCGTCTCAAGTCGTAAAAAGCATGATTAGGAAAAACATTAATGTTAATGGAGCAAAAGTCCTCATGCTCGGTATTACTTTTAAGGAAAACTGCCCCGATGTTCGAAACACCAAGATCGTTGACGTTGTGTCTGCATTGAAAGATTACGGCATGGAAGTAACCATTTATGATCCCTGGGCGAATCCTGCAGAAGTGCTGCATGAATATGGCGTGACATGTCATTCTTACCTTGGCGAAGGACAAAAGTATGATGCCGTAGTTTTAGGAGTTGCGCACAACGAATTTTTAAAGTTAGATATCAATTCTTTAAAAAGTGAAAATTCGCTGGTGTTCGATGTAAAAGGGATATTGAAAAATGCAGATGCCACTCTATAGTAGTGTCGTCAGTATTAATTTTTCTCAACTAGAAGCTATTTTCGTAAGACTAGCTCGTCTATGAATTTATGTCATTAAAAAAGCAAGCCGTTTCCGGGCTGATCTGGACCTTTTTTGAACAGTTTGGTAGCGCTCTAGTTTCGTTCGCTATTAGTGTTTTACTCGCCAGGTTATTACAGCCATCAGATTTTGGTGTGATTGCACTTTTCCATGTAGTTACGGGCTTAGCCACAGTAATTATCGGTGGAGGTCTGGCAAGTAGTTTAATAAGAACAAACCTTGCAGATGAAAAGGATTATTCCACGGTTTTTATATTTAATATTGCATCAAGTTTTGTGCTGTATATTATAATCTATTTAACTGCGCCGTTTGTAGCAATGTTTTATAAATTAGAAATACTAACGAATATAATAAGGGTATACTGCATTATTTTAATTATTAATGCTTTTGTTACGGTTCAGAAAACTCATTTTATAAAAGAATTAAATTTTAAAATGGCATTTAAAATTCAATTGCCCTCACTTATTGTTGGTGGTGGTACAGGTGTTTTTTTAGCATACATAGGATTTGGAGTTTGGTCCTTAGTATATTCTGCAATTATACAAAGTTTAGTTTTTATGCTTCAGCACTGGTTTTATAGTGATTGGCGACCTAAAGTTATATTTGATAGGGAAAAATTTAAATACCATTTTAATTATGGATATAAAATTACCCTTGCAGCTATTCTGGAAATTCTTTTCAGCAACGTATATACTATTATTATTGGAAAGTACTTTTCAATACAACAGTTGGGTTATTATAATAGGGCGGATTCTTTAAAACAATTACCAGTTAGCAATTTATCTACTGCGCTCAATAAAGTGAGCTTTCCTTTGTTTGCAAAAATCAGTCATGATAATGTAAAATTAAAAGAAGTTTATCAGAAAATGATGGGTGTTGTAATATTTGTTATTGCACCGGTTTTAGCGTTAATGGTCGTTGCCGCAGAACCATTAATTCGGTTTCTGCTAACCGAAAAATGGCTGCCTGCCGTACCCTATTTTAAAATTCTATCTATTGCAGGGTTACTATATCCAATTAATGCCTACAATATGAATGTATTAAAGGTTAAGGGAAAAACAGATCTTTTTCTAAAATTAGAGATTATAAAAAAAATTCTAACCGTCGCTGTAGTATTTATTGCTTTAAAATTTGGTATTTATGGTTTGCTGTGGGGACAGGTATTTCTGTCAGTATTAGCATTATTTGTTAATTCTTTTTACACCGGAAAAATTTTAAAATATAATGTCTGGGCGCAAATTAACGATTTAGTGAAACCAATGTTTTTGGCAACTTTAGTAGGGGGATTGCTTTATTTAATAGATCAGATTTTATTATCAGATTTAAATGATCTTTTTAGACTGATTTTACTTACAGCAACTTACACGAGTATATACGGTGGCATCGCTTTCCTCTTTAAGTTCAAAGAAATAAGATTTATTAAAGAATTAATTGAGAAATGATCTGATCCAGCAAATATTTTTTACAATGACCACAGCTATCAGATGTTATATTTCTGACAAATTTTAATAGAAAAAGTTCATTAAAAAGGTATGTGAGCGTGGATGTAGTAATGCAATTTTCCTTGATTATAATCGTAAATAATCATATGCCGGTTGTAAACATAAGTGTTTGAAATTAATTAAAAAAAATTAGTGTTATGAAACCAAAAATTATAAATTTACCTAAGATCATTGATCCGCGAGGTAATCTATCATTTTTTGAGTACCCTAATCAGCTTCCTTTTGAAATCGCTCGCACGTATTGGATTTACGATGTGCCGGGGGGGGAATCACGAGGTAGCCATGCGTTTAAAGAACAACAGGAGTATATTATTGCACTCTCTGGAAGTTTTGATATTGTTTTGAATGACGGAGAAAAGGAAGAGCGTTTTACCTTAAACCGTTCCTATTATGGTTTATATATTCCTAAAATGCTTTGGCGTACAATTGAGAATTTTTCAACCAACTCACTGGCATTGATTGTTTCAGATAAAAATTTTGATGCAAACGACTACATTAGAGATTTTAGAGAATTTAAAAAGGTTAGAAATGGGAAATAACCCCAACGTTTTTGAATGTTCCGTTGTGGATCTGGCAAAAATAAATTTCAATGAGGGTAATCTTACGGTTATTGAAAATAACTCCAAATTTCCTTTTGCAGTAAAGCGGGTATTTTATTTATATGATATTGCGGGCGGTGAAAGTCGTGGCGCGCATGCGCATAAGGAATGCCACCAATTTCTTATTGCTGCATCAGGAAGTTTTGAGGTATCATTAGATGATGGTAAATTTAAAAGACAGGTTTTCTTGAACCGGCCTGATGTAGGGCTGCATGTTCCGCCTGGCGTCTGGGCTTCTGAAGTTAATTTTTCTTCAGGTGCAATCTGTTTAGTTTTGGCTTCGCATACCTATAATGAAGCGGACTACCTTAGAAACTACGATGATTTTTTAAATTATATTGATGAGTGAAATTCATCATTTATCTGACGTCACTCTCAAAATATAGGACAAAAAGCTATCGTCTGGCAATATACGATTATTTTAAAAGACGCGGTGATTGGTGACAATTGCAACATCAATTGTCAAGTATTCATTGAGAATGATGTTATTATCGGTGATAATTTAACCATTAAACCCGGCGTACAAGTTTGGGATGGCTTAAGAATTGAAGATAATGTTTTTATTGAACCTAATGTAACATTTACCAATGATCGATATCCTCGTTCAAAACAGCATTTTGTTGATTTTCAAAAAACGTTCATTAAAAGAGGTGCTAGTATTGGCGCAAATGCAACAGTCTAAGGTGGATTTATCATTGGAGAAAATGCCCTTATTGGAGCAGGAAGTGTGGTAACTAAAGATGTTACACCAAATGAATTATGGATCGGTAATCCTGCAAAAAAAATTAGAAATATATAAATATGATTAAGTTTTTAGATTTACAGAAAATAAATTTAGTTCATCAACAGGAAATTGAAGAAAAACTTATCCAAGTTTTCCGCAGTGGTTGGTACCTACTAGGTAATGAAGTTAAAAACTTTGAAACCAGTTTAGTCAACTATGTGGGTTCACCACATGCAATTGGCGTAGCAAATGGTTTAGATGCTCTTCGATTAATTTTTAGAGCTTATTTGGAAATTGAACAATTAAAAGAAGGAGATGAGGTCATTGTTCCTGCCAATACATATATCGCTTCGATTCTAGCCGTTACCGATAATCGGTTAAAACCTGTATTTGCAGAGCCAGAGATTCGAAATTATAATCTCAATATTTCGAAAATTGAAGCGTTAATCACGCCGAAAACAAAAGCCATCATGGTAGTGCATTTATACGGGCAGGTTTGCTGGTCACAAGAATTGGAAACTTTGGCAAAAAAATACAATTTAAAAATTATTGAAGACAATGCCCAGTCGATAGGTGCAGAATGGAATGGCATTAAATCTGGAAATTTAGGAGATGCGGCGGGTTTTAGTTTTTACCCAGGTAAAAATTTAGGCGCTTTAGGAGATAGTGGAGCGGTAACTTGTAAGGATTCGCTTTTGGCTAAGACCATTCGGACTTTAGCTAATTACGGCTCACAGGAAAAATATGTGAATGAATTTCAAGGCTTGAATAGCCGCTTGGATGAAATACAGGCAGCAGTTCTAGATATCAAAATGAAATACATCGATTCTGAAAATGACAGAAGGCGGGATATTGCAGAAAAGTATATTTCAAACATTACGAATTCGAAAATTATTTTACCCCTATTGCCAACGGCGTCCAAAGAACATGTTTGGCATCTTTTCGTTATCAGGACCGACAAAAGAGATGAATTGCAAAAATATCTTTTAGAGAATAGAGTGCAGACATTAATTCATTACCCCATTCCTCCCCATAAACAGAAGGCATATACATATTACAATCATCTTAGTTTTCCCGTTACGGAGCTAATTCATAATGAAGTTTTAAGTTTACCAATAAGCCCAGTAATGGATATTGATGAGGTGCAAAGAGTCATTAAGATGGTAAATGAATTTTAACTTTTACGGAATTAAAGTATCTAATTCGTTATGGAGAAAATTTTACAAACGGTTTGCATAGCGGGGAAAAATAATATCGCTGTTAATATTGCTAAACATATTCTTGTCAACTACAAAGAAATTGAGCTTGTCGCAATCTTTAATATAAATGATACTGGGGAAAATACCTTCCAGAGGTCTTTCAAACGATTCTGTGCGCAAAATAATATTAAAGAGGTATCATTAGATATGATTTGTGACGATAGTAATTTATTATTTCTGAGTCTAGAATATGATAAGATTATCAGGCCACAATTCTTCGCCAGTGATCGGTTGTTCAATATTCACTTTTCGGCTTTACCTAAATATAAAGGGATGTACACTTCAGCTTTACCAATTTTACATGGAGAGCAAGAATCTGGCGTCACTTTACACAAAATAGAGCGAGGAATAGATACAGGAGACATTGTTTGCCAACACATTTTTAAAATTGATCCTCAATTAAATGCTGAAGCGTTGTACCTCCTTTATATAAATTATGGAACTGAATTAATTTTAAATAAATTAAATGAATTAATTGCAAATACCTGCTCTGCTCTGCCGCAACCTGCTTTTGATTCTACTTATTTCTCTAAAAAAGTTATCGATTACAATAATATTAAAATTAATTTGTTTAGTACCGCCAGCCAAATTCTCCGACAAGTTAACGCTTTTGCATTTCCTCAATACCAATTACCTGAGATTAATAGCGTGAAAGTTTATAAAGCGAAAATTTCTGAAGAGAAAAGTATGCACAAGTGGGGATTTGTCGAAGAAGAGAACGATTTTTATTTTAAGATCGCCACAATGGACTATGATGTTTTTTTATTCAAAGACCGTCGTGAAAAATTGTTTGAAATTGCAGAACATGGAAATATTGACGCTTTTAATAAATTTTACTGTAGTGGTTATGATATCCGGCAGCGTTCCCAAAGGGGTTGGGATATCGCTATAATTGCAGCTTATTACGGTAAATTTGAATTTCTTGATTATTTAGTTCGTAATATAGGTTGGGATATAAACACTTATAATAATAACGGTACTACTTTATCGATGTACATCATGACCGAGGTCTCAAAATCTGATAATGTACTTTATTTAAAAAAATTCATTACTGAAAATCAGATTGATGTAAATCATGTTGATTTTGATGGAGTATCACTGATGACATATGCGAAGAAATACGGAAATAATAACGTAATAGAATTATTGAATAGTTTTAGCAATCGGATTTCTGAAATTACCTAAAATATTGATAACCGATCATAATCTAATGGAAAGAGAGAATTAAATAGGTAGCAAAAAAACTAGAATATTTATTTAAAATACCTGTTTAAAAAAAATCTAATATTAATGGAAAATTACCGCAAAAAAATTTAATTTCCACTCTGTGCCATTAATTTTTAGAAGGAATTGGATAAAATGTTAACTATAGATAAAATTTGTATGATGTATAAAATAAGATTAAAAATAAATTAAATTTATAGAAAATTGAAAGACGCCTTAGTGACAATAATTGTAATAACTTACAACTCTGAAAAATACGTTTTGGAAACGCTTGAAAGTGCACGAGACCAGACCTACCAGAATATTGAACTTGTTATTGCGGAT
The DNA here is from genome assembly GCF_000812875.1 of Kaistella solincola. Classification (GTDB taxonomy): domain Bacteria; phylum Bacteroidota; class Bacteroidia; order Flavobacteriales; family Weeksellaceae; genus Kaistella; species Kaistella solincola. Next base: position 141,611 of record NZ_JSYK01000003.1, read on the forward strand.
GACGGGTCCACCGATAACACTATTGAAATATGCAGAAAGTGGTTATTAGACAATAAACAAAGATTTTTAGGATCTAAAATAGTTACCACACCAGTGAATACCGGAATTTCCGCGAATTGCAACAGAGGATTGCAGGCATCGTCCGGCGATTGGATTAAGTTTATAGCCGGAGATGATATGTTGCGCACTCATTGTATTCGGACCTATATAGATTATATAGCGGCTCACTCCGATTGCAATTTTCTACATTCAAAAGTTCAGAAATATATGGAAGTCTTTTCTGAAGAGACTATAATACCAAAAAAAAATACTGAAAAACTGCAGCTTAATCGCAATGATATTTCTGCGGAAGAACAATTCCAGATATTATTGCGATTTAATGGAGTGAACGCTCCATCGACTTTTATTTCTAAAAAAGTGTTCGAGATTGTTGGAAATTTTAACGAATGTTTTAAAATGTGGGAAGATAGACCGATGTGGTTAGCGATAACAAACGGAGGGATAAGATTGGATTTTATGGATACAATAACGGTAAACTATCGTGTCCATATGGATTCAGCGACTTTTTATAGAAGACCCAATACTATTTTTACGGACTCCCAAATTCAGAAAGAAATGTTTTTATTAAAATACTCTAGGAATTTTGGTCTGATAGAAAGAGTATTGAAATGGATAAATTTTAAAAGAAAAATACTCTTTCAAAAAATAGGTTTAAATAATTCATCTAATTTTGCAAAACGGCTCAATTTACTAACAGGATTTATACTGGATTATAGTATTGCAAGGATTAACGAAAAGTATAAATAAGGTCAATAATTGGCATTTAACTTAAACTTTATTTATTCCATATTCGTGAATCATCGAGTATGTTTACAACTATAATGCATTAATGACGCAAAAGCACCTTGTCATTATTGCGTAAAGATTAAATATTAAAAATTTCGTTAAACGTACGATGAACTAAATTCTATTTGGGGGATAGGAAGTTCGCCAACATTTATAATATAAATGAAATGCATTTTGGACACTACATATTTTAAATATAAAAGCAATGAAAATAGGTATACAAAGTAGTACAAAAGGATTTTGTAAAAAATGGATTGAATATTGTGAAGATAACGATATTCATTATAAGCTTATAAATGTTTATCAAAATAATGTAATTGACCAATTAAAAGATTGTGACGCTTTTATGTGGCATCATGATCATTTAAGCAAAAAAGATAATCAACTCGCAAAGCGCATGCTTACTGCTTTGGAGCATTCGGGAAAAGTATGTTTTCCCTCTATTTATGAAAATTGGCATTATGACGATAAACTTGCCCAAAAATATTTGTTGGAAGCGATTAATGCGCCTCTCATTCCTTCTTATTTATTTTATGAAAAACGAAGCTTTAGATTGGGCTAGGGCGAGTACATTTCCTAAAATCTTTAAATTGACTGGAGGTGCCGGTTCCAGCAATGTTAAGTTGATCAAAAACCAACAGCAAGCTAATGAAATTATTCGGAAAGCGTTTGGAAAAGGTCATAGTATTTTTGACCAAAGAAAATATATTCTTCAAGAAGGTATTTCAAAATATCGAAAAAATAAATCTGTGATTTCTTTATTTAAAAGTTTTTACCGTTCATTAAAACCTGTAAATAAAGATTGGGTTAATCATATAGAAAAAGACTATGTGTACTTTCAGGAATTTATGCCTGGTAATGATTATGACAGCAGAATAATTGTAGTGAATCAAAATAAAGTATTTGGTTACAAAAGATTTAATAGGGAAAAAGATTTTAGAGCTTCTGGGAGTGGTAATTTTGAACATTATCACCCTCAAAATGTAGATGAAAGAGTATTGAAGATTGCTTTGGAAATAGCTCGAAAGCTTAAAATGAATAGTGTTGCGTATGATTTTATTTACGATAAAGATGATCAACCTATTATTATTGAAATAACTTTCGCATACGGTACGAAAGGTGCCAACAAAAGTCCAGGTTATTGGGATGAGAATTTGGAATGGCATGACGGAATTTTGGATAAATTCCCATATTGGATGGTCGAACAGATTATAAAAAAAGTTAACAATAGAAAGTAAGGCATGCAAATCAAAACAATCACCTGTCATGAAGTATATAATCACGGGGCTACACTGCAGGAATACGCTTTGCTTAAGCATCTAAATAAGTTGGGACATGATGCGGAAGTGATTCATTATAAACCACCGTATCTTTCCGCTCATTTCAACCTTACAGCTATAGGTAATTCTAAGTTCAACCTACCTCTCATTAAAGAATTGTATGTCCTGGTAAAACTCCCTAAAAGGGTTAGAATGCTGAAACGTAAAAAAGCCTTTGATGCATTTCATAGCAAATATATTCCTACAGCAAAGCAATTATATACTTCGAACGAAGAATTGAAGAATGATTTACCCAATGCAGATGCTTTTATTTGTGGTAGTGACCAAATTTGGAACTCTTTTTTCCAAAACGGAAAAGATCCGGCATTTTATCTCAATTTCGTGCCGGATGAAAAATTGAAAATCTCTTATGCTGCTTCCTTCGCTATTGATGAATTAGAAAATGAAGTAAAACCTTTGGTACGGGATAATGTAAAACGTTTAAATGCGGTTGGAGTACGGGAAACTTCAGGAATCCGTATATTAAATGATTTAGGAATCACCGCGGCAACACAGGTTCTTGATCCTGTTTTTTTATTGGATAAAGACCATTGGGAAAAATTTACTTTCCCCATAAAAGAAAAATTTATATTTGTTTATGATTTTGACTCTAATCCGTTAATCAAAGAAATCGCCTTAAAACTTCAGAAAGAAAACGGTTACGCCATTTACTCTGTTAACTCAAATGTGGATTATGCCGACAAAAATTTCTATTTAGAAGGGCCAGAGACATTTTTAAGTCTCGTCTCGCAATCTCAATTAAATATTACCAACTCTTTCCATTCCGTGGCATTTTCTTTAATTTTTAATCAGCAGCTGGTGGTTGTAAATCGGGAGGAAAAAATCAATACGCGTATGCGGGATTTACTAGGGTTGTTTGATTTGGATGACTATCTGATTTCCAGTTACCAGGATTTCACATTATGGAAAAAAATAGATTACAGTGTATCCAATCCATTTATTCAGCAAAAGATAGAGGAGTCTAAACAGTTCTTAATTCAATCATTACGATAATGATTAAAATACTTTTTTTTATCGAGTCGCTTGAACATGGTGGTGCTGAGAAGAGTCTTGTAACTTTACTGAAGCATTTAGATTTTTCCAAATATGAAATTGAAATCTCTACGATAAAAAAAGAAGGGGCACTGAAAAATCAACTGCCTCCCGAGGTAACTTTTACCCATATGAAATTTAATTTTAGTATGATTAGCAAATTAAAATTTCAATTATATAAAAAATTTTTAACAAAACGCCACAATGCCCAGTACTTTTGGAAAGCGTATCAAAGTGATATACCAGCTTCCCAAAAGACCTATGATGTCGCGGTAGGGTGGGGACAAGGGTTCGCCACCTATTACGTTGCTGAAAAGGTTCCTGCAAAAAAGAAAATCGCTTGGGTAAATACCAATTATGATGAAGCAGGCTATATATTTTCCCACGATGAACCGCTCTATTCCACTTATGATAAAATTAATGGAGTTTCCTCTTTTGCAGTGGATATAATGCGAAATTATATCGATGGTGATAAATTGATACAGATTAATAATATAATTGATGAGGCCGAGGTTCTTGCAAAAAGTAAATTAAAATGTCCAATAGAATTTGATAATACTATATTTAATATTGTTTCAGTTGGGAGATTAGCTAAACCAAAAGCTTTCGAAATCAGTTTACAGGCCGCCAAATTATTGAAAGATCGAAAGGTGAAATTTCAGTGGTATATTGTTGGTGATGGCTCGGAAAGAGAATTTTTAGAAACTTTGCGAAGAGATTTATCAGTAGAAAATGAAATTACTTTTGTAGGATTTGATACAAATCCCTACACATATATGCAACAGGCTGATCTATATGTTCAAACCTCTCGCTTTGAAGGTTTGGGCCGCACTTTAATTGAAGCTGCAATTTTGAAAAAACCAATTGTGGTCACAGATTTTGATACGGCTTTTTCTTTAGTAGATCAATACAAAACAGGGATTATTACTCAAAAGGACCCTGCTGCCGTCGCTGACGCAATTTATAAATTATATGAAAATAGACACCTCTATTTAAAAATGGTATCAGCTCTCGACTCCAGGGCTGAAAATAGGGCAGATTCAGTAACCAAAAAGTTCGATGATCTAATTGTAGATTTATGCGAAAAATAAAACTTCTCTACATTACGAACGGCATTAACGGCGCAGGCGGCCTCGAGCGGGTGCTCTCTATAAAAGGCTCTTACCTCGCGGAGAATTATAATTATGAGGTCACCATTCTATCCTTAAATGATAATCACCAAAATCCGTTTTATATCTTCAGTAACCGGATTAAAATGCATTCGATTTCCGTTAAAGGCAATCCAATTCAATATCTTTCCGCCTATAAAAAAGGCGTACAAAATATAGTGACGGAATTGCACCCTGATATTATTTCGGTTTGCGACGACGGTTTAAAAGGGTTTTTTGTTCCAAGTCTAATCAAAACACCTGCAAAAATTATTTATGAACGGCATGCCTCCATTCGATTAAATACAGGTAAAGGAATAATTGGTAAGATTTCGGCCTGGATAATGAAAAAACAATCATCCAAATTCGATCGGTTCGTCGTCTTAACTCCCACCAACATCAACGAATGGTCAGGCAGTAATATTATTGCCATTCCCAATCCGCTGAGTTTTAATCCCACGGCGAGCAGCTCCCTGGATCAGAGGAAAATAATTGTGGTGGGTTCTCATTCTTACCATAAAGGATTTGATAGTTTAGTCGAAATTTGGAAAAATATAGAATTAAAATTTCCCAAATGGGAATTACATGTGTACGGGAAAATAGATGAGGATCAGACCTATGTTAAACAGGCTGAAGCTTTACATCTCCAGCATGTTCATTTCCATAATCCGGTGAAAGATATTCAAAAAGAATATTTAAACTCCTCCATCATGCTGTTGCCTTCCCGGTCGGAAGGATTCGGCATGGTGCTGATTGAGGCGATGGCCTGTGGCGTTCCCTGTATTTCTTTTGACTGTCCTTCAGGGCCCAGAGATATTATCACAGACGGCGAAGATGGTTTTATTATTGAAGATCAACACAAATTTGCTTTTGAACAGGCAGTTGAAAAGCTCATTAAAGATGACCAGCTGCGGAAAAAATTGGGCGCTCAGGCAAAAATTAATGCGCAGGAATATACAGTTAATCTGATAGTAGAAAGATGGAATAATCTCTTTCAATCTCTTCTAAACAAGCAGAGTAATCAACTCCAATAAAAAATCTCTATTTTTGCCGAAGTTAATTTAAAATCTACCTCACCTGATGAATATCCTTATTAGTACTGACCAAATTTATCTGCATGGCGGCATCGAAAAAGTAATGGCAACAAAGGTGAATTATTGGGCAAACCTGCCGGACACTAAGGTATTTATTGTCACCACAGAGCAGCGGGAAAATGCGCCCTGTTATGTTTTGGATTATAAAGTAAAGTTGATCGATTTAAATATCAATTACGACCGGTCAAAATCTTATTTTTCTGCGCATAACCTGAAAAAGTCCTTATCTCATTTCCGCAGACAGAAGAAACTATTTAAAGAATTAGAACCTGATGTTATTATCTCGCCCAATATTAATTTCGACCATTACTGGTTGCCCTTTATTAAAGAAAAATCAAAGCTTATTAAAGAACGCCACTCCTCTAGATATCAGGAAGCTGATAGACGAAAAAGTGCCTCATTTTTAAAAGGAATAAAATTCAGGCTGGATGACTGGATCGATTCCCGCTACGATCATATTGTGGTGCTCAATGAAGATGAAAAAAAATATGTAAAGTCAGATAATGCGGTGGTGATTCCCAATCCGGTAGCATTAACTGATCTTCGGGCAGATCTTTCTAAAAAACAGGTGATTGCAGCGGGTCGATTATCTCCGGTGAAAGGATTTGATGACTTAATAAATGCCTGGGCGGAGGTACACGCAGAATTTCCGGACTGGCAGCTGCACTTTTACGGTCAGGATTATTTGGGTACGCAGGCACAGCTGCAAAAGCAAATAGAGGTGCGGGGCTTAAATCGGTCAGTTTTTTTTAAGGGAAATGTGGATAATCTGCCTGAAACTATGACCCACTACAGTATTTATGCAATGACGTCGGAGACGGAATGCTTTCCTATGGTTTTACTAGAAGCTTTGTCGGTGGGGCTACCGGTAGTTTCTTATGATTCTCCACATGGACCGAAAAACATTCTTCTAAATGAGCAAGATTCTTTTCTCATTCCTTACAAAAAAATTGATATTTTTGCAGTGCACTTGAAAAAGCTTATAGCAGATGAGCGACTTCGCCGAAAATTTGGGCAGGAAGCAATCAAAAATGTACAAAGGTTTGATCTGTTAAATGTAATGAAGAAGTGGGAAATTGTTTTTCATTAACCCTAATTTAATTTATATTTTTGTTCGACTGGATACCCTTACCATTATATACTCCCACTTACTTTAATACTTTATTGTTGGTGGCATTACTTATTTTACTTCATGCCTCTCAGTATGATATAAGAGATCGAACAAGTATCGATTTTTTTAATATCACAGGTTATTTTTTGGTTGTTTTAATAATTTTGTTTATTGGATTACGACCTATTAGTGGTCGTTATTTTGGTGATACATCCACATACAATCAAATATATAGTTTAATGGAGAGTGGCCAAGAGGTGGAAATACGAAAAGATTTTGTATTCAATTACTTTATGAAATTCTGTTCTAATTTTATAAATATACATGGTTTCTTTCTACTGGTTAGTATTATTTATGTAACGCCCTGTTTGTTGTTTTCGAAAAAATATTTTGGACAATACTGGTTCTTTGCCTTCTTTATGTTTATCGCTTCCTATTCTTTTTGGTCATATGGTACAAATGGTCTACGAAATGGTTTGGGTACAGCATTTTTCATTCTTGGTCTCTATTTTTATAACAGAAAGAGAGTAATGTATATTTTCTTCGCAACAGGTTATTTTATGCATGCTTCAATACTAATACCGATTGCAGCATTTCTCGTTTCTGGATTTTATAAAAACCCAAAAGCTTACTTTTATATTTGGCTGGCAAGTATACCACTTTCTCTTGCGGGAGGAAGTGCATGGATCTCATTTTTTGGTTCTCTCGGCATAGCTGAAGATAGAACGGCAGGTTATCTTACTGACGCGGAAATAAATCTTGAACAATTTTCACAAACTGGTTTTCGATGGGATTTTTTGCTGTACAGTGCGTCTGCCGTTTTTGCAGGGTGGTACTTTATTTTTAAGAAGAATATCACTGATAGGTTTTATATACATCTTTTTGGCATATTTTGTATTTCCAATGCCTTTTGGATTCTTGTTATTACAGCTGCTTTTAGCAACAGATTTGCCTACCTCTCTTGGTTTTTAATGCCGGCTGTTATTGCCTATCCCATGTTTCGATATAAAATCTGGAATGATCAGTACAAAATATTTGCACTTATTTTATTCGCCTATTTTATGTTTACTTACTTCATGAATGTTATCAAATAATGAAAAGAATTACCGTTTTCACTCCAACGTACAACAGGGCATATCTCCTACCACGACTCTATGAGAGTTTGTGTAACCAAACGTCAAAAGATTTCCTTTGGCTCGTGATCGACGATGGTTCTTCTGATGATACCGGAAAACTCATTCAAAAATGGCAATCTGAGAAAAGAATTGAAATTCAATACCATTATAAAAAAAATGGCGGCATGCATACGGGTCATAATGCAGCCTACAAAGTCATTGCTACGGAATTGAATGTTTGTATCGATTCTGATGATTATATGCCGGATGATGGTGTTGACAAAATTCTTACATGCTGGTCGAATATAAAAAATAAAGACAAAATATCTGGAATAGTCGGGTTAGATGCAACTGCCAACGGACAAGTTCTTGGCAGTAGAATGCCGGCAGACATTACGCAGGGATCATACCACGACCTTTACACAAAATACAAGGCTACAGGTGATAAAAAATTTGTTCTTAGAACTGCAGAAGTTAAAAGATTCCCTCTTTATCCCGAGTACAAAAATGAAAAGCTGGTACCCTTAGGTATTTTATATATAATGATGGGTGAAAAAAAACCATTTGTTTTTTTAGATGATGTACTGTGTATTGTGGAATATCAGGAAGGTGGATCTTCAAATACTATATTTAAACAATACATGCAATCTCCCAGAGGTTTTGCCTATGCCCGACGTATTGGTAAAAAATACAGTGATAATTTGTTTCGAAATCTGATCCAATCCATGCATATCGGCGTATCTGCAATATTTGCAAATGATTTATCCCTACTCCTCAGTGGTCCTAAACTTTATCAAAACTTATTGATGTTCCCTTTTGCTATACTATTGGCTATTTTTATAAAGTTAAAATAATATGAAAAAAATTTATAACCGATATATTCGTATAATCGAAAATTTTCTAGGCCAAAATCAGTATTTGAAAATGTGGGTTGCGGAGCATTATGCGCTACGGAAAAAAAGAAATTTGACCAAAAATGTGAGATGGAGCAAAGATCAGGAAAAAGAGTTTAAAAGTTTTTGGAAAGACAATTATAAAGTTATCAATAGTGATGGGGTAAAATTTTTTCAGGCGTTTAATGATCAGTTCAATGCTGAGTACATTCCAGACTATCTCTATGCTACTGAAATAGAATCAAAATTTAATTCTTATCTCTATTCAAAAATTTATAGCGATAAAGGCTTGCTGGATATATTATATAAAAATAAAACCAAAGCACTTACTCCCAAAACTATCCTTTTAAATAGCGAGGGAATATTGTATAATTCCGAGCGCCACATTATAAGCAAAGAAGAAGCGAAAGATATTTTATCATCAGTAGAGTCCGCCGTCATAAAACCTACCGTTGGTGGTAATTCAGGAAAGGGAGTGATTGTAGGTACATTTAATAAGGACGGATTCGATACAAATGAAGATTTTAGCATTTTTTCCCTATTATCTCAAGAGCAGAAAAATTTTATTGTGCAGGAAAAGATTACACAATCTGATGAGCTAAACAAACTTTATCCCAATTCGATTAATACATTTAGAGTAATAACCTTTGTTGCCGACTCGGCAGTTCATTTAGCTCCTATAAGTTTACGGTTAGGAAGTGGTGGGAATGTCATCGATAATATCCATGCAGGCGGCTTAGTAGTCGGATTAGATGAAAAAGGTGAGTTGATGAAATACGCTTTTCAACTGGGATACTCCAATACGAAAAGAAGATTCACCGAACATCCTGATACCAAGGTAAGCTTTCAAAATTTTAGAATATCTGGACTATCAGATGTAATAAATTCTGCTAAAAGACTGCACGAATTTACACCCAATGCTAAAATAATTTCTTGGGATTTTACAATAAATGAAAAATATCAGCCGATTCTAGTTGAAGCTAATTTTTTAGGACAGTCAATTTGGTTCAGTCAAATAACTTCGGGTGAAAGTATTTTTCGGAAATATACGTCGTCAATTTTGAAACAACTGTAAATGGAGTTGATAAGAGTATTACAAGTAGTCGTAAATATGAATTCAGGCGGCATCGAAAATATGTTGATGAATTTATATAGGGAGATGGATAAAAGTAAAATTCAGTTTGATTTTCTCCTTCATTCAGAAAGCAAAAGTTTCTTTGAAGATGAAATCGTAGCACTTGGTGGTAAAATACATCGGATAAAGCCGCTGCGAATTCATAATTTAATGAGTTATCAATCAGATCTGGCTGAATTTTTTCAACAAAATTCTTATAAAATTGTTCATTCTCATATTTCAGTATGGAGCTATATTGTTTTAAATGTAGCAAAAAAAAGTGATGTACCAATTAGAATTGCCCATTCACATGAGGCCCATGATTCCATATGGGATCACCGCTTACATCGTGTTCCTTTAATATTCTCTCTAAAAAAAGTAATTAATAGACCCCTAACGCACCGATTTGCATGTGGTCAGGCAGCTGGAAAATGGCTTTATGGTAGGGAGAATTTTAATGTGATAAATAATGCAATTGATGCGAAAAGATTTACTTTTACAAAAGAGGATTCTGTATCGATTAAAGAATCGATGAATCTAAAAAATAAATTTGTATTTGGCAATGTGGGAAGGTTTAATACCCAAAAAAATCATTCTTTTTTGCTGGAGGTTTTTAAAGAGCTTCTCGCAAAAATTCCAAATGCATACCTGCTTTTAGTGGGAGAAGGCACACTGAAAGAATCTATGGAAAAATATATTAATGAAAATAATTTAAGTGATCATGTTATGTTTTTGGGAGTGAGGAGAGACGTAGATAAGATTCTTCTTGCAATGGATTATATTTTAATGCCGTCTCTTTTTGAGGGATTGCCAGTGTCACTCGTTGAAGCACAGGCGAGTGGTATCAAAGTGTTTGCATCCGACAAAATCTCATCCGAAACCGATTTTACCGGTCTGGTTGACTTTATTAGTATTGAAAATAAAAATATATGGGTTGATCATATTTGTAAAAATTTGGAATATGACCGAGAAGATACTTTTATAAAAGTGGTTAATGCCAATTACGATGTTAAAGCGAATGCCGCTGTTTTGACGAAAATTTATGTGGATGCAGTAACTAATAGTGAAAGTAATGAAAGATAAAATTTTTCGCCTAATCCCCGTTTTTATTCAGGAATTATTGATTGCGATCTTTAACTATAAAGCTTATAAGTTAAGGTATGGTTCGAAATACAAAGAATACCGCAAACTTTTTCGTAAGAACCGAACCTTGACGAGAGGTGAATTAACAAAATTTCAGTCTCGCCGTTTTGACAAGATTTTAAAATTTGCAAAGGAAAATACCAAGTATTACCTGGAATTTCAAACAGTAAAAATTCAAAACCTCGTTACGCTGCCTCTTCTTTCCAAAGAAAATCTTCGCAAGGACACCACTGACTTCTTCACAATTTCTAAAAAAGCAGGCATCGTTTCAAAAACGGGTGGGACTACAGGGAAATCATTAGAGATTCTGTTCACACCAGATAATATGCAGGAACGTTTTGCTATGCTTGATGATTTTCGGTCCAGGTTCGGATATGAACTGGGCAAGAAGACTGCATGGTTCAGTGGCAAGAGCTTGCTCACAGAGCGGGATTTGAAAAAAAACAGATTTTGGAAAACAGACCACTGGCACAAGGTGCGATATTATTCAACCTTTCATATCAGTCAGAGGTATCTGAAATATTATGTAGAAGACTTGATAAGGTATCAACCTGAATTTTTGGTTGGTTTTCCGTCCACCATTCTTGAAATTGCAAAATATGGTGCTGAAAATGGCTATCAGTTTCCGGAAAATACAACTAAAGCTATTTTTCCCACCGCAGAATCCATCAATGAAGACATGCGGAGCATTATTGAAAGTTTCTTTAAAACAAAAATGTATAACCAATATGCTTCCTCGGAAGGAGCACCCTTTATTTTTGAATGTTCCGAAGGGAGATTACATTTGGAATTGCAAAGTGGTATTTTTGAAGTATTGGATGATAATGATCAACCAGCAAAATCTGGTCGATTGATCGTCACTTCTTTTACCACAGAAGGTACGCCCCTAATCCGTTACGATATTGGCGATTCGATTTCGCTAGAAAACGAAGAAAAATATTGTACTTGCGGCAATAACAATCCGCTTGTGAAAGAAATTTTAGGGCGTATTGATGATTTTGTTTATTCCCCCGAAAATGGGAAAATTAATTTGGGAAACGTTTCCAACACGCTTAAAGATACGCACGGTATTAAAAAGTTTCAGGTCATTCAGGATGAATTAAATAAAATTAAAATCTTACTCATCATTGATCAAGCAGTTTATTCTGAAAAAACTGAACGCACTTTTCTTCACAACTGGCGCGATAGGGTGGGTGCCAATATGACGATCGACCTGGAGTATGTTGGAGAGATTCCCGGTGAAAAGAGCGGAAAATTCAGAATGGTGAAGAATAATATTAAGCATCTAATTTCTTAATATTTTTCTTTCCCTTCCTGTCCCTTCCCTTCTCTATTGAAAAAATCAATTACCGTTAAAGGTGCTTTATATACATCTTTCAAATAATAAATATCTCATTTCTTGAAAAAACTCCTCCGCCTCACCACCGTTCCCATTTCCCTTGACAAACTTTTAGGAAAGCAACTGTCTTTTATGAGTCAATACTATGAGGTAACGGCCATATCCGCCGATGCACCAGAACTTGCGCGTGTGGCGAATAAATATGGTGTGAAGCATCATCATATTGAAATGACCCGTCAGATTTCGCCACTTCGGGATGTAAAAGCCCTCTGGCAGTTTTACCGTTACTGTAAGGCAGAAAAACCTTTCATCGTGCATTCGCATACCCCAAAAGCAGGAATTGTCGGAATGCTCGGTGCTAAACTTGCCGGGGTGCCCAACCGTCTTCATACCGTAGCAGGTTTGCCGCTCATGGAAGCTACTGGCGTCAAAAGAACAGTCCTCAATTTTGTGGAGAAGCTTACCTACGCCTGCGCCACCAAAGTTTACCCAAACTCACAGGGGCTTTATGAATTTATACTTAAAGAAAAGTTTGCGGAGCCTTCTAAATTGAAAGTTCTGGGGAAGGGCAGCAGCAACGGTATCGATACGGCTTTTTTCAGTCGATCTCAAGTCCCGGAAAAGCAACTGCAGGAACTCCGACAGTCTTTGAGTATTCTTCCTGACGATTTTGTATTTATATTTGTCGGCCGCCTCGTGGGCGATAAAGGGATCAATGAACTGGTGCACGCTTTTAAGGAAACCAACCTTCCTCAAACAAAACTTCTGCTTGTAGGCCCTCTGGAAACTGACCTGGATGCTTTACTTCCGGAAACATTAAAAGAAATCGAAAATATCAAATCAATCATCAGCGCCGGATATCAGGATGATGTCCGACCATATTTTGCCATCAGCGATGCCCTTGTATTTCCGTCGTATCGTGAAGGTTTTCCCAATGTGGTCTTACAGGCCGGCGCCATGGAACTTCCAGCTATTGTTTCTGACATTAATGGTTGTAACGAAATAATAATCAATGGAGAAAACGGTCTAATTATTCCCCCAAAAAATGTAGACGAGCTCAAAGACGCCATGTTGAAATTGCTTAATGATAAAGAACTGTACAATAAACTTAAAAAAAATACCCGTCCGAGAATCGTTAAAAATTACGAACAGTCTGTGGTATGGCAGGCAATTTTGGAAGAATATAAAACATTATAAATGGATAACAAAATACTTTTTCTCCCTGGCTTAAATGGAATTAGAGCATTTGCCGCAATGGGAGTCTTACTCTCTCATATAAATTTATCATTAAATAATTTTGGCCTTAAAAATGCCTCTTTTTTTGGATATTCTGCTAATGGTAAGCAAAAAGGATATGTTCTTGGGGAGCATGGAGTGACAATGTTTTTTGTATTAAGTGGCTTTTTGATTTCTTTTCTATTATTGAACGAATACAAAAAAATTAATACGATTAAGGTTAAGGAATTCTATATAAGGAGAATTTTACGGATTTGGCCCCTGTATTTTTTGTATATAATTTTAGTGGGCATCTGCTACTATTTATTTTTAAATCTAAGCTTTAATTATAATCTAGTTTATTATTTGTTTTTTGCAGCTAATGTCCCATTTGTAAATGAGGTTGCTTTACCCGCTATGGATCATCTGTGGTCAATTGCCGTAGAAGAACAATTTTATCTATTTTGGCCCTTTCTTTTTGTATTCTTGGTGAAAAACGGTAAATTCAGTACCTATCTCATAGGTGGTATTATATTTCTCTCCATTTTCAGAATTTTCATATGGTATATTGCTCCTTTCTCGATAACTGCTTTGTATTCAGTAGTCAACAGATTCGACTGTATGTTCTTTGGAGCAATGGGTGCATACGCTCTCTATAAAAATTTTCGAATAATTGATTTGCTGGGTAGCAGATTAAATCAATTATTTTGCTTAATAATATTAGCATTGCTGATATTAAATAAATTCTGGTTTATAAACTCAATTATAGAAATTTTTATTGTAGAATATATAACCTTGGGATTAATAATTGGACAAATAAAGGTTAAAAACAGGATAATAAATCTTGAAAATAAACCATTAAATTATTTAGGTAAAATATCTTTTGGTGTTTACGTATATCATCCTCTAATAATTCTTATATCTTCACATTTTATTAAATATAATAATCAGATCAACGGAGTTTGGTTTTTAATTTTTATTTTTTTCATTGTGATTAGCGCAACACTTGTGGTATCTCATCTGAGCTTTTTTTATTTTGAGAAGAAATTCTTAAAATTAAAACATAGGTTCTCGATTGTTAAATCAACTAACGACCCACAAGGTAAATAACCACACTAAATAATTAAAATTATTTTGCAAAAGTAAAATGTATTTTCTTTGAGTTAAAAGAATTAAGTATATAAGGTATGCATATTTATAGAAATCATATTAAAAGATTCATCGACTTCCTTGCTGCCTTGCTTGGACTCATTTTGCTCAGCCCATTTTTTTTATTCGTGATGATCGGCCTTTTTTTTGCGAACAAGGGCAAACCCTTCTTTTTTCAGCTTCGGCCGGGCAAAAATGAAAAACTTTTTAAAATCGTCAAGTTTAAAACAATGACAGATGAGAAAGACTCCCACGGAAATTTATTGCCAGATGAAAAACGCCTGACCAAACTCGGTCAGTTTGTACGCAAAACATCCTTAGATGAAATTCCGCAACTTATCAATGTTTTGAAAGGTGATATGAGTCTTATCGGACCGCGCCCGTTGTTACCGCAATATCTGCCGCTTTATAATGCTTTACAGCGCCGTCGCCATGAGGTCCGTCCTGGAATTACCGGCTGGGCACAGGTCAACGGACGGAATGCTATTTCCTGGGAAGAAAAGTTTAATTTTGATGTCTGGTATGTGGAAAATGTCTCCTTTTTTCTCGATATAAAAATACTCTTTTTAACGGCGAAAAAAGTAGTGGTCCGAGAGGGAATTTCGGCTTCAGGTGAAGCGACCATCACTCCTTTTAAAGGTTCAAACATTGAGTGAAATTATGGAAAAGGTAATCATTATTGGCGGTGGCGGACATGCAAAAGTACTTATCGATTGCATTGAAAGCGAAAATAAGTTTGAGATCATTTCCGTGCTGGATGATAATCCGGATTTGCATGAAATCTTAAATTATAAGGTTCTGCGCCGTACTGAATTAAAATCTCAGAATAACGTAAAAATCATCTTGGGGATCGGTAATAATATCACCCGAAAAAAAATTGCAGAGGAATCAGCAGCCGATTATATTACAGCTGTTCATCCTTCCGCTATAATTTCGAAATATGCTAAAATAGGCAAGGGTACCGTAATTTTCGCCGGAGCCGTAGTGAACGCTGGTGCTGTAGTCGGCGATCATTGCATCATCAATACTGGGGCGATCATAGAACATGACTGCATTATCGAAGATTTTGTACATATCTCACCAAATGTCGCATTGAGCGGCGGCGTCAGGATTTGTAGCGGCACGCATGTCGGAATCGGGGCTAATGTTATCCAGAATATAACTATAGGTTCCAATGTCACCATAGGCTCCGGCGCTGTCGTAATCGCCGATATACCAGATAACTGCACCGCTGTTGGCATTCCCGCAAAACCCATAAAATCCCACTGAATACTTGCTCCTAAAACGCCTCTTTGATCTTGTTTTTTCCCTCCTCGGACTTTTACTTTTAAGTCCGCTTCTTTTTTTTATGGCCTTGCTTGCCGCCTGGGATACCAATTCAAATGGTTTTTTTCATCAGGAAAGAGTCGGGCAGTATGGCAAATTTTTTAATATTATCAAACTGCGCAGTATGGATGCAAAGACCCATTCCATTTCTTCCTTTGGCAGATTTCTGCGGAAATCGAAAATCGATGAGTTGCCGCAACTTTTTAATGTGCTGATTGGCGATATGAGTTTTGTAGGACCGCGACCGGATATTCCGGGTTATTATGATTTTTTGACGGGTGAAAAGCGCAAAATTTTAGAATTAAAACCGGGCCTGACGTCCGAAGCGAGTCTGAAATATTATGATGAAGATGCTCTTCTCGCGCAGCAGGAAGATCCTTTGCGCTACAATGACACGATACTTTTTCCGGACAAAGTGCGCATGAATCTGGAATATTATTACAATCGCAGTTTTCTAGGTGATTTAAAAATTATCGCGAAAACTTTTTTCCGGCAATTTTAGCCCTTTTTTTGCCAAATTTTTCATTTCATCTTTTCCTTAAAAATGAAAGATGAAGTATTTTAAAATACAAAATGAAAATCTCACACAAACAACTCCCGAATTTCCTCCACAGTAACTTTACCGAAATATGCCGTTAAATCAATACTTTTTAGCAGATTTTCTATTTCAGAAACGTCATGCTTTTTGCCGATAAGCTGGCTTTCGAAATCTTCAATAGGCTGCGAGGCGAAAAAATCACCGAAAATCTTGGCTTTCTCAATGATGCCGTGCACCACATCGAGGTGAATTTCAATAAATCCAGCCGGAATCTTAACTGCTTTTTGAAAATTATACTGCGGCGAAAAACCAAAATTCCAGTCCCAGGTCTCGTATTTTTCTTTTTGAAGTTTTTCAATTCCTGCAATATCTTCCGGCGTTAAAGTGTATTTTTCTGCCTGCGGATTGTTTTCCAGGATTTCTTCGCGCAACCAATCTTTCAATTGCTCGGTCGTGGTTTCTGCTGGTAAATACTCGATGAGGTTCGTCACGCGCGAGCGCGTTGATTTGATGGCTTTATCAATGAATTTTAGCGGATTTACCTTCAACGCATCAGCTAAAACTTCCATTTCAGAGTCCAGCAAAATGGTGCCGTGCTGGATCATTTTTCCGTGTCTTGCAAGTTTCGCGTTGCCACTGAATTTCTTGCCGTCCACCAGCAGATCATTTCGCCCTTTCAGTTCTGCCGGCACACCCAGCTTATTCAGCATGGTAAGAACGGGTTTTGTAAAAACCGAAAAATCGCCGAAATCATTCTGACCCAACAGCGTGTGGAAAGAAAAATTCAGGTTTCCCAGATCGTGATACACCGTGCCGCCTCCAGACATGCGCCGCACAACTTTAATTTCCTTTTCGCGCACATAATCCAGATTGATTTCCGCCAGGGTGTTCTGAAATTTTCCCACGATGATCGAAGGCGCGTTTACATAAAGCAGAAAAATATCTTCCGTGGGGAAATGCGTGAGCAGATATTCTTCGGAAGCGATGTTGAAATACGCATTGGTAGAAGGCGAGTCGATGAGAAGCATAAAAAAGATTTTTCCCAAAATTACAGCATTTTTGTGTCATATTTTTTCCGTGTGTTGCGCTTTTTCTGAACAGTGAAAAAAATTGCCACCAAAAGGCAAAAAAATTCATTTTGTATTTTAGGCGCTTTCGGTAAAAAGCAAAAAATAGGGCAAATAGCACCGAATTTTTCTCTGGCGCTGATAGACTTTTAAACATTATAAATTGCAAGCTGAAAGTCATTTGCAGAAAAAAATGCTGTTTGAACGGCAAAAATTTGAGTTTACCTTTTAAAATTGTAACTTATTGTAAGGGATATTAAAGTCGATGATAAAACATTCAAGGTAAATGTAACGATTGCAGATTCACAAAAAAATGTTAATTTAAGGTCGAATTTTTCAGGTATCTTAGCAATGAATGATTTCTAAATATCTCATTTTCTTTAGATAGAATATAAAATTTAACAGTTTGTCTTCGGAAAAATTTTAGTTTGTAAATTATTTTAATGTAACTTTACGCCAATTATTACGCTGTTTTCTGACCAGTATTCTTGAGCTATTCCGCGTGCAAACTCCAACACGCCTGCAAATGGAGATTCATCCGTAAACAAGGTAATAATCTTAGCATTTTTTTGAAATTATTAACAGTTAACAATTAAGTAAAAAACACAAGGATTAAAGGTTCTTTCAGGTAAAGTTATAATTTGTAAAGCACAGGAGTACTTTATAATGGAAAACAGAACTGAAAGGTTTTTAATTAAATCTCTAAAAAAAATTTATTATGAAAGTAAAATTACTTACTAAAAGTTTAATGCTCCTCTTAATGACATTTTTTATGTCGTTCGGCATGGCAGAACTACCCGCCGGGCCAAAGGGTGAAATTACAAATCTTGTAGTGTCCGGACCTATTTGCGCTGGCGGTACAGTTGCGGTTACTTTTACTGCACAAAACGGTAACGGTGTACCGGAATATTTTACAAGCGGTACTATTTTCCGACCGTATATTAGTGAAGTGGGTGGTGCAGGAACATTCACCGCATTGCCGATATTTACTATAGCAACTTTGCCCGCAGATGGTTCTAATCAAGTCATATATAACCTGACCGCACAGATTAGCATACCCTCAGGGTTAACGGCTGGTCAATACAAGATATCTTTAGGATCTGGCGGACCTGGTTCAGCTTCAGCTGATTATCCTTATATCATTGGAACACAAAGTCCCGCTAACACAACCATTCTTTCTGGTACATTTACAGTAACGGATCCACCAAAAGGCGGCACCATAACGCCAGCAAATACAGCTATTTGTTCAGGTGGAAATAGTGGGCCGTTAACCGTATCCGGTAATATAGGCACTGTAGTACGTTGGGAAAAAACAGTAAGCCCTTATACAACATGGGTTACGGCTGATAATACTACTACCAGTAACACGTTTACCTCTGGTACAATTACTCAGACAACTCGTTATAGAGCGGTAATTAGTAATGGCAGTTGTGAAACTTTCAGTTCGGTTGCAGAAATAAGAGTAAAACCTTCTGTAGTAATTACAAAGCAACCCGTTTCAAGTTCTTATTGTCAGGGTAGCACCCCGCCAACTTTGTCAGTTGAGGCAACCGGAGAAGGCGTAAAGTACCAATGGTATAGCAATACGACAGCAAATAATTTCGGCGGCACGCTAATTAGCGGCGCAACCAATGCTCAATTTGCAGTGCAACCATCTGGTACAACTCCACGGTATTTTTATGTAGTTGTGTCTGATACATGTGCACAACCACAAACTTCTGATGTTGTTACTGTAACAGCGTTTTCGCCACCGGTTATCAACACGCAGCCAGTTTCTCCGGGATCATATTGTGGAAATTCACCGGCGACTACTTTAAGTGTAAGTGCGACAGGTGCAGGAACTTTAACTTATCAGTGGTATAGCAATACTACTAATAGTACTACAAATGCTACGCTAATTCCGAATGCCACTTCTGCAACGTATACAACACCGGCTGCGACAAACCAAACCGTATATTACTTTGTGACAGTCACTGGACAATGCTCATCTACAAACTCTAATATTGTAGAAGTAGGAGTGGGCGCTGAAAACGTTTGGAACGGCTCAACGTGGAGCAAAACAGGAAACGACCCAAATATGCCAGGTTACACTGCGGTGATCAGAGGTGCATATAATGCTGCTGTTCGCGGCAATATCAACGCTTGTAATATTACGGTTGATCCTAGTTACACCTTAACAATTGGTGCTAATAGCAGTGCTACAGTTCAAAACGCTATTGTAAATAACGGAGAATTGATCGTTGAAAGTGATGGTAATCTTAAACAGATTAACCCAAGTGTGGTAAACTCGACGTCTATTAAGGTTAAACGCGCTTTCACTCTTACAGATGCTAGACAGGAATTTATCTTCCTTTCTTCGCCTGTAAAAGGGCAGAATATGTTTAATATTTTCGGGGACACTCAGGGAAAAATTCCTTACGTATTGGTATACAATGAAGCCACCGATTATTTTGTGAATGCTAAAGAAGCAGATTGGGCTATTCCAGGACGTGGTTTTGCCATTCAGGAACCGGCAATACCCGCGATAAATCCTACGAATAGCGCTACGGCAACTTACACCGGAATTCCTAACAATGGATCGCAAACAGTTGCTTTGCCGTTCAAGGAACAGTATTATGGTTTTAATGTTGTAGGAAACCCATATCCTTCGAATATTGATTTGCTTAAATTATATGCCGCTAATGAAGATAACATTGATTCCGATTTCAAATTTTGGGATAAAACGGTAAATAATATCTATGAGCAGCAAGGTGCAGACTATACACAGAATGCTTATGCAATTTATAACGCCTTTTCAGGGGCAGGTTTAAAGGCACCGGGTTATTCGACTACAGTTGGTACAAAAACACCAACAAATATTGTAAAAGTTGATCAGGCATTTATGATTCAGGCCTCGAAAGTAGGACAAATTGTTTTCAACAACGATATAAGAACAGTTGAGAATACAGGTGAATTCTTTGGTAAAGAAGTGGGTCGCGATATTTATTATCTAGAAATGACTACACCTGCTGGTACGGGTATGCAAAACGCCATCGCTTATATGCCTGAAGTCGGAACTACGGCTTTTGGTAAAGAAGACAGTGAAGTTCTGGGCTATAATGCGTCAGATGCTTTATACAGTATTTTAGATGATGTGAACGTGGTGATTAATGGCCGTGGCGCTTTCAGAGCAGATGACGTTATCAAATTGGGAACTGCGCATTTCAACAAGGGTTCGCACACCATCAGAGCGATTGACCTGCAAGGGATTTTTGCTACCGGACAGGCGATTTACCTGAAAGATAAAGTAACCAATATCATTACTGATATTTCTAAAAAAGCATACACTTTTGATGCTGCAGAAGGCGAATCAAACAACCGTTTCGAAATCGTTTACCAATCTGAAGCGCTTGCAACCGACAACGTAACAAAAGGCGGTCTGGTAGTTTACAAAGAAGGAAACAGTTTCTTCGTACGCGGCGGCAAAAAAATGCGCACCGTAGAAGTTTATGATGCAACAGGCAGAATGGTGAAAACATCGCCTGCGTCTTCGGATAACTTAGAGATTGTTGCTGACTCATTTACGCGCGGACTTTATGTCTTGAAAGTGAAATATGACGATGGAACAGTACAGACTAAAAAAGTACTTAAATAATTTTTAAACCCTCTTCGGAGGGTTTTTTTTGAAATGTATTTTGAAAAAAAAGCGGCTTAAAAGCCGTTTTTTTTGTTTTTCCTGAAGTCAATATTTTAAAAAATATGCCCTTTTTACAGCATAAATTTAAATGGTAATATTTCATCATCTTTTTCACAATTAAACGATTGTTTCATTATTATTAATGATGAATTATATTAAATAAACATATATCGTTAAAAAAAATGTAAAAAAGGGCTAAAACACCCTGTTTTTTCATAATGGTAATTCTTTAGTTTTGCTTTCAAATATTATAAGATGAAAACATTACTACTTACGAGCTATACCTTTCTAACAGAATCCGTTGTAAAACGCAAAAAGAAGTTCCTTTGCCTTCATTTATTTCTGCTCCTGCTGGCGCCGGTTGAGTGTTACAAGGCTGAAACTATTTTGACCCAACCAACCTCCTTCTCCCTAAATGATTACCGCACTATAGGCGGCAACGGCCAGCTTTGGTCTAATCCTTTAATTTGGCAAAAATTCAACGGTACATCCTGGAACGCAGCTGGCGCTGATGGACTTCCACCTGCTACAGCTTCTGTTTATATCTTTGGCTACGTCGATACCAGCGGAACGCGTACTGCCGACAAAATATTCGTGGAGGCGAACGCAACTTTAACTGTTTCGGAAGCAACGGTCTCTACCACGCAGACATTAGTGAAATCGGGTGGTGTACTGAAATTAAATGCTTCTTTCACCAACAGGGGAAGTTTTGAACTTGAAAACAACGCCACGCTTTTCATTAATTATTCCGGCGCGAGTGGCACCGCACCGCTTTGGGATGGAAGTGAAAAATTCAACGCCGGCTCTACGGTACATATTCAGACCTGGAATTATACCGCAGCTAATCCTGCGAATCGTGTGGTGCAGAATCCGAGTCAGATCACACCGAATGCGGACGGTTATTATTTTGGAAACCTTGTAGTTTACGCAACGTCCACCGCGGCTTTCTATTTAATAAAAGGTGATCAGGAAGTGAATCTTTGCCAAAATGATTTTACGCTGACCGGTACGGGCAAAAATGTAGTTTTAATGGATGGTTCTGCGACAGTTCGCATTGCTGGTAATTTCTATGTAAACGGTTCGCAATTAAGCCTGGCTGCCACAGCTTTAGGAACTCCGACCGTTTTTGTTGGTGGAAATCTTTCCGTGCTTTCGGGAATTCTTGATTTAAACCAAAGCAAATCTGACCAGGCTGTATCTACTTTGAATCTCCGGGGAAATCTTTTCGTGGCTTCCGGCGCCCTAATAACAAGTACGGATAACAACAGCAAATTTATTTTCAGCGGAACTGGTGATGGTGTTGCTTCCGCACAAACAGTTGATGTTTTCGACAGTTCAAATGCAGGCAACAGCTACATCGATTTTATGGTCAATTCCGGCGCTTATCTGAAATTAGTGAACAGGAATTTTGGTTTGGGTACCAATTCCTCTCTGGTTCTCAGCAGTGGTGCAACGCTGGATTTCAGTTTTAAAGATGCGGTGGCGCTTAACGTGGTGCGGTCTACGACTACTGGCGGCGGTGCAACATCGCTTCAGATGTTCGAGGCGCAGGCGGGAAGTACTTTAAAAATATCTTCACCCGAAGGAATTATTGCAGGAAGCACTGTTTATACGGGGAATGTGCAAGTAGGTGCGGCAAAAGCAACCAGAATTTTCAGTCCTGGCGCGAATTATATCTACGTGGGTAAAGCCAGCGCGCAGCAAGTGGCAAGTACGGGTGCAGATCAGCTTTCAGGGAACGGTTTCCCCGCCCGTTTTCTTTCCGGAAATATTTTAATCGATCTGGATACCAAATCTTCAGGGAATGATGACGTAAGTTTTATGGCGCAGGGCCTCCATAAGTTAATGTCTACCGGCACATTGAAAATTTTGAAGGGAAAAGTTATCGACAAAGCTGGAAATGGTTTTGAGGATGAAAGTGGTGAAAACGGGAATTTTATGATGATAGACGGTCGGTATCAGACCTTGCGGAGCGGCACACAACCTCCATGCGGCGGAATTTATACGCTCAGTGGCGGTATAATTGAATTTGCCGGTGATGCGGATCTAATCATCCGCGATAAATCCTATTTAAATGTAGAAGTCTCCGGCTCGAATGTGTCAATCGGTGCAGCTGCGAAAGGTTTAGAGTTAATGCCGAACGGAAAATTTACGGTCAAAAAGAATGCAACGCTTAAAATCGGGAATGCTGAGGGTTTTAGTGGCGGTGAAAAAACAGCAATTAATAAGACCAATAATCCGGCGATTGTTTTAGAAGATTTTTCCACCATCGAATATAACAAGGCCGCAAATCAGACCATAACACCTTTTAATCCGTTAACCAGTGACGAAAGCAATGTTTCGACAGGCGGGTATTATAACCTGAAAATTTCAGGTAACAATGGGAATTTGGAAAATGGCACCGCAAAAAGATTGTCGGGGACTAATGCAGTTTACGTCCGGAATGATGTTGAAGTGGCCACAGCTGCACGTTTAATTATTGAGGCTGGACAAACGCTGACGGTTCGGAACGCAATTGCAAACTACGGCGGCTCACCGACCAACTTCATTGTAGAAAGTGACGGGAATTTGGTACAACTTAATGCTGCCGAAAACATTACACCAATTTCCGTGCGCAGGATGCATACACTTTCTAGTGAACGGAAAGAATTTATGTTTCTTAGCTCGCCAGTGAAAAATCAACATATGAAATATATTTTCGGAAACACGCCTTCCAATATTCCGTACGTAACTGTTTATAATGAAAAGACCGATTACTTCGTCTATGCCAAAGAAAGCGATTATAAAATACCCGCAAAAGGATTTAGCATCCAGGAGCCAGTTAAAACATATGCCGATAATGTTGCTGAAAGCCTTGCTTATAATGAAGCAGAATATAAAGGAATTCCGAATAATGGTAATATCGACTTGCCTCTGGCGTGGACCGACCTTAATCATGGGTATAATGTCGCAGGGAATCCTTATCCTTCTGATATGGATATAGT
This sequence comes from Kaistella solincola, assembly GCF_000812875.1. Taxonomy (GTDB): domain Bacteria; phylum Bacteroidota; class Bacteroidia; order Flavobacteriales; family Weeksellaceae; genus Kaistella; species Kaistella solincola. The sequence continues at coordinate 165,741 of NZ_JSYK01000003.1, forward strand.
TGCTTTGTATAATAATTCGGTGTCAAATAACAATATTGATCCTACCTTTTATTTTTGGGATAATACCGTGAATGATATTTATACGCAAATGGGCAGCGATTACAGTGGTTACAGTTATGCACTGTTTAATACTGCCGCGGGACCCGCTGGGTATGGAATAGCCGCTCCAGGCCGGAAAGAAAAAGAAGGTGATGTAGCAGGGACAAAGATTCCCAGCCGTTATGTAAAAGTTTCACAAGGTTTTATGATTCGTGCGTTAGATGCCAATGCATCTTTGAAATTCAATAATACCATGCGAAAAAAATCCCCTAATAACACAGAATTTTTTGGGAAATCATCAGCCACTGATAGTTTTCGTCTGGAAATGACTTCCTCTGGCGGAGTACAACTTCAAAACGGATTTGTCTATTTCGAAGCTGGAACTAATGACCTTGGAAAAGAAGACAGTTTCCTGCCAAATACTGAAGCGTCTGACGCTGTTTTTAGTCTTGTGGAAAATGAAAAACTGGTAATCAATGGAAAAGGTCGTTTTACTGCTGATGATAAAATCGCGTTGGGAACCAAACACTTCGCTGCGGGGAAATATACCTTCAAAACGCGTCATAAAGAGGGTGTTTTCACCAGAGACCAACCGATTTATTTAATCGACAAACATCTGAAATCAGTAACTAATCTTAGTAAAGAACCTTATGAATTTTTCAGTGATGAAGGCCAGTTTCTGGATCGGTTTGAACTCGTTTACCGTTTAGAAAAAACATTAGGTACTGGCGAGAAAGAAAAATCTGGTTTACTTATTTATAAAGATGGACAGGAAATGATAGCACGCCTTTCCACTGAAAAAATTAAGATACTAGAGGTTTTTGATATCACTGGGCGAAGTATTTATAAAAAGGAAGATTTAACGAATGAAATTCGCTTTAACATAAGTTCCTTAGTTAAAGGCATATATATTGTAAAAGTAGTAGCAGGTGCTGGTAAGATATTTTCTAAAAAAATCAGAAATGATTAAGGAAATAATCAAAATTTAAATTAATGTTATATATTTGTAAAAAATAAAATGATGCGTACATTCTTAATAATCTTCTCACTTTTCGTTTCTACGGTAATGTTTAGCCAAGCCAGTACGAATCCGTTTGCAGGTGAAAATACAAATACTACTTCCGGAAATCGATACTCTAGTCCTCAAGGATTAAAACCGAGCGATGATAAAATTCAAGCTCTTGGGAGACCTGAAAATCCTGGTGAAAATCCTCCGGGTGGTGGAAAAGGAAGAGGTGGGAACCCGGCTAAGCCGTTGCCCATAGATGATTATATACCTGTTTTTCTTGTGGTAGCTGTTGCTATAATTGTTTATAAAGGCCGAACACTTTCAAAGTTGCATGCTTAATTGGTAGAGAATCGTTTTTTACTCCTTTTCACTTGACGGTAAAATATCAAGCCTAATTTCCTACAAATAAATAATGAAAGAAAAAATTTGGTTGTCGTCTCCACATATGGGAGGACGGGAGATGAAATATATACAAGACGCTTTCGCTGAAAACTGGATTGCGCCTTTGGGTCCTAATGTAAATGGATTAGAAAATGATCTCGAAAAATTTTTAGGTCAGGACTTACATGTTGCAGCGCTCAGTTCCGGAACTGCTGCACTTCACTTATCACTTATCTTACTGGGAGTTGAGCCTGGCGATTACGTAATCTGTCAAAGTTTAACATTTTCCGCTTCAGCTAACCCTATCGCTTATATTGGTGCAAAGCCAATTTTCGTGGATAGTGAAAAAGAGACGTGGAATCTTTGTCCAAACGCCGTTGAAGAAGCCATAAAATTTGGTATCGCCGAAGGCAAAAAGCCCAAAGCGATCATCGCTGTTGCTTTATACGGCATTTCTTATAAAGTTGATGAAATTACCGCGTTATCAAAAAAATATGACATTCCTGTAATTGAAGATAGCGCCGAAGCACTCGGTAGTATGTATAAAAATCAGAAATGTGGCACCTTTGGTGATTTAGGGGTATTGAGTTTTAATGGAAATAAAATTATAACGACCTCCGGTGGTGGCGCATTGACCTTAAAGGATAGGGAATTTAAAAAGAAAGCAGTCTTTCTCTCCACCCAGGCAAAAGATGATGCGCCACATTACGAGCATACGAGTATTGGGTACAACTACCGCATGAGTAACATCTGTGCCGGCATCGGGCGAGGCCAAATGGAGGTTTTAGAAGAAAGGGTTGCGCAACGCCGTGCCATGCATGCCTATTATAAGGGTCTTTTCAAAGATAATCCTCACGTTACACTGCACGAAGAGCCAAACGAAGATTATTTCGCGAACTACTGGCTGAGTGTTGTACAAATCAATCCGACTTCGCCGGTAACGGTCGCGGAAATGATACACCGCTTCCAGCAGGAAAATATTGAAACCCGCCCAATTTGGAAGCCGATGCACTTACAGCCGATATTTCATGATGAAGCATATTTTGGGGGTCAGTTAGCCGAAAAATTATTTAATAATGGTCTGTGTTTACCTTCCGGGTCTAACTTAAGTGACGCGGACCGAAATAGGATAGCACAAGTTGTTCATCAAATATTTGCTTAAATCTCCCAATTTAATTTACTTATATAGAATTGCCAAAAAACACATTAATAACCAAAGCTTCTCACTGATCAAAACTACGACCAGGTTTTAAAATTTTTAATTGTTTTTCTTAATGAGCATTCGTAAACGCATTCACGACAAAATATACAGCGGAGACAACTTAGTAAACATTTCTGATATCAGGTATTTACCCCGCTGGGTAATTCTTGTTTTGGACGTCTGCATTTTAGCGGTAGCAATATATTTTTCTTGCTATATAATTGAACGGCTTACTTTTGGGGCAGAAGACGTCTTTTACAATGATGTGCATATGTACCTGCTCATTATTTCTATTGCCGTCTTTTTTATGTTTACGTTTCGCACCTATGCGGGAATTATTCGGCACTCTACTTTTATAGATTTATTTAAGCTTTTTCTAGCTATTTTTTCCACCACGCTTGTGGTAGGTTTGGTTACTTTCGGATATTTTCTCCTGGAAGGTCAGCGGCTCATCTATATGTCTATTCCGTTTCTTGTACTTTTTTCCGCAAGTTCTTTTATCCTGCTATTTCTTTTCAGATTATCAGTTAAAGAATTCTTTCATATCGTTCGGGAGTTTCGTCGTAGCAGTACGAAGAAACGAATCCTCGTGCTTGGCATCAGCGAACAGTCTGTTGCAATTGCACGTGCAGTTCTGGACAATCCAAACCTTCCGTACCAAATTGCGGGTTTTGTCACACAACGTACCGATTCTAAAAGAGCAAGCCTTTTGGGAAAACCAATTTATAGCCGTGACCGCATCGAAAACAGCACAAAACAAGCATTAGTTATCGATGGTATTTTGCTGATGAAAGAAATGCTCAGCAAAGAGGAAATGAATTCCTGGGTAAACCTTTTTTTAGAAAAGGACCTCCAAATTTTTAAAGCTCCGACTTTACAAAAACTCCGAAACAATGAAGACGGAAATTTAAAGGCGCTTCAGATTGAAGATTTACTGAACCGTAAACCGATAAAAATCGAAAACGAAGATGTAAAAAAACGACATTTCGGAAAAACAATCTTGGTAACAGGTGGCGCCGGTTCCATCGGTAGTGAAATTGTGCGTCAGGTTGCGTTGTTTGAACCTGAACTGATCGTAGTTCTCGACCAGGCAGAAACTCCTTTGTATGAAATTGAGCTGGAAATGCGCGAAACCTATCCGATGCTTGCTTTCAAATTCGTATTAGCAGATATTTCGAATAAGCACCGCATAGAACCATTGTTTCAGAAATACCATTTTTCAATGGTTTATCACGCGGCAGCTTATAAACATGTTCCGCTGATTGAAGAGAATCCACACGAAGCGATTTTGGTAAATATTTTAGGAACAAAAAACCTTTGTACTTTAGCATCGCAATACAAGGTGAACCGTTTTGTAATGGTTTCCACCGACAAAGCGGTAAAGCCAACCAATGTAATGGGAGCCAGCAAACGTACTGCAGAGTTGCTGGTACAGGCACTTCAGAATACGAAAAACAACGAAACTAAATTTATTACCACCAGATTTGGAAATGTTTTAGGATCGAACGGGTCGGTTATTCCACATTTTAAAAGGCAAATTGAAAACGGAGGTCCGGTTACGATCACGCATCCCGAAATCGTACGTTATTTTATGACGATTCCTGAAGCTTGCGACTTGGTTTTACAGGCTGGAACCATGGGGCAAGGTGGTGAAATTTTCGTTTTCGATATGGGCGAACCTGTAAAAATCATCGATTTAGCAACCAGAATGATCAAGCTTTCCGGCTATGAGCCAAATATTGACATTAAAATTATTTACACAGGTTTACGACCGGGCGAAAAGCTTTATGAAGAACTGTTAAGCGACGACGCGAAGACAATGCCGACGCATCACGAAAAAATCATGATTTCCAAAGATCCGACCATGGAATTTGCCACAATTGACCGATTTTCAAACCAAATTATCCGCGCTACAATGCGGAGAGAAAAAGTGGAGGTTGTACAAATTTTAAAAGACATTGTGCCAGACTATAAGAGCAATAATTCAATTTACGAAGTATTGGACAAGTAATTTAGAATTGTATATTTGCATAAATTGGTAAATTTAATGATGAACAGGAAATTTTGGTTGCTATTTAGCGGTATTTTACTCTTTTTACATTCATGCAAAACAAGGGATAAAGCAGATGATCTGAATTATATGCAGAATGCAGAACAAATTGCTACTGCAGCTGCCTCCTCGCAACTTAACACTGTTCAAAAAGGTGATCAACTGGTTATTTTCGTGACAGCGAAAAATATGGAGGTGGTAAAACCCTTCAACCAGGCTTATTATTCCTCGCAGAATTCTATTTCTACTACACCTTCAAGCTCAAATTCTACCGAAAAAACCTATCTGGTTAATTCCGAAGGAGATATTGATTTTCCGATTCTGGGTGCCATCAATACCACCGATAAAACTTTAGAGGAAGTAAAAAACGATCTTACGCAGCGAATCACTGCATACGTTAAAAATCCTACTGTAACGGTGCGTTTGGCAAACTTCAAGGTTACTGTACTTGGAGAGGTAACCCGCCCAGGACAATACTCGCTGCCGGAAGTAAATCCTACTTTGTTAAGCGCGATTGGTATTGCAGGTGATCTTACCATGTACGGTAAGCGAGAAGATATTTTAATTGTTCGAAATGTAGACGGCCAGCCAACAAAAGAAAGACTGAATTTATTAGATGCTAATTTTGTTAATTCTCCTTATTTTTATTTAAAACAAGGCGACGTAATTTATGTTTCTTCCAATGAAACAAAAGCAAAAATTGCACGTCAGGACCCGAACACAAGCATCTATCTTGCGGTAGCAGGTACAATCATCGGTCTTGCAGGTATTTTCATTACGATTTTCAAAAAATAAATAATGAGTCAGAGCACAAACCCCGACGTGGATGCTTCGGATGATATCAACATTAATGAACTTATAAAGCCTTATACGCGCCGCTGGCCCTGGTTTTTGCTTTCTGTACTTCTGATGGTTCTGGTGACTTATATTTACCTGAAAATCACCGAGCCTTCTTACCAAATTGAATCCACCGTTCTTATAAAAGATGCCAAAAAATCTCCCAGCAGTGGGCTAGGTGCGCTCTCGGACCTGTCGGCGTTCGGTAATATGGCAACTAACAGCATTGAAAACGAAATTGAAGTTTTCAAATCCAAAAAGCTTCTGAAAGATGCATTGTCGCGTTTAGGTTTGCAAACTACGCTTTACGCTGAAAAAAACTTCCGCAAAACTGAATTGTATGGTGAAACCGCGCCAATAATCATTCAGGTAATTAACGAAAAACAGTACGAAGAGCCGGTAAAAAATCCTGTCGAAATTACTTTGGAAGGTGACAAAATTACCCTTACTTCGCCGGAAATTTCTGCACCGATTGTTACCACTTTTAACAGGACAATCAGCTTGCCATATGCCAATATTTTAATTCGGAAAAATATGGCTGCAGAGCCGTCAAAAATTAAAGATTTAGGTAAAATGTTTTTCACCTATGAAACTTTGGAAGCGGCGGTAAACAGGTTTCAGGAAAATATGGTGGTTGACTTGGTGGACAAAGATGCGACTGTCATCGGTTTATCAATGAAATATCCGGTAAAGGAAAAAGCGAAAAATCTGCTCAATAAGCTGATAGAATCTTATAATAACGATGCGACAAACGATAAAAATTCTGAGTCTAAAAAAACAAAGGATTTTATCGATGACCGTATCGCGATCATCGCGAATGAATTAGGCGACGTTGAGTCTCAGAAAGAAAACTTCAAACGTGCGAATAACATTACTGATATTTCCACCGAAGCTTCTTTAAACCTGGAAACTTCCGCAAAAGGCCGTCAAAAACTTTTAGAAGCTGAAACGGAATTAAGTCTGACTAACGATCTGATTTCTTATATGTCGAGATTGGGAAGTAACCAAACTTTGCCATCAAGCGTCGGCTTGAGCAACCCAACGGCTTCTGTGAACATTAATGCTTATAACCAGTTGATTTTAGAGCGCAACAGTCTTTTGGAAAACGCTACGCCGCAAAACCCGGTGATTGGTGATCTCACGAAGCAAATTAATAATCTGCGCGCTTCTGTAATGGACGCTTTGGTGAAATCGCGCACAGGATTGCAAACTTCCATTAATGAAATTCAGGCGGAGCAGAATTCCATTTCCGCGAAGATTTCGAAAGTACCGGCGCAGGAAAAAATGTTCCGGAGTATTGAAAGACAGCAGCAAATAAAGGAAAATCTCTATTTAATTCTTTTAGAAAAAAGGGAAGAAACAGCCATAAATTTAGCAATGACTGCGCCTAAAGCCCGGGTTCTGGACGCGGCGTATGCTTCTGAAAAACCGGTTGCTCCGAAAAAAATGCTGATTTTAGGTGGTGCAGTAGCACTTGGTCTTTTACTTCCGTTCGCATTTATTTATGTAAAAGAACTTTTGGATAATAAGATCCGCTCGAAACACGACCTTGAAAAACTTTCTTCAACGCCTGTGGTGGGTGAATTGCCACGCGTTTTAAAAGGCCAGAGCGAAATTGTACAATTGAACGATCTTTCACCGATGTCGGAAGCTTTCAGAATTCTTATTACCAATATGAATTTTATGCTGCCGAAAAAAGAAAAGGGAAAAGTGGTTTTTGTTACTTCCACCATTAAAGGTGAAGGTAAAACTTTCACATCTGTAAACCTGGCGCTGACACTTGCATCGTCGCGAAATAAAGTGGTGATTATTGGTGCAGATATCCGGAATCCACAGCTTCAAAGGTATAACCCAGAAAGAAAAGGATTGGACGGCTTAACCGAATTTCTTTACAATCCCGACGAAAAGATAGAGGACATCATCCACGTTTCTACCTTCAATCCGCATTTGGATATAATTTATTCCGGAAGTATTCCGCCAAATCCGACTGAATTATTATCGAACGGCCGTTACGAAGATCTTGTTGATCAGCTGAAACCTCACTACGATTACATTATTATCGACACCGCGCCGTTGATGCTTGTTACTGATACCTTACTTTCAGCTGATATGGCTGATGCGACCATTTATGTCACCCGTTCAGGCTTTACCGAAAAGCCACTGATTGATTTCGCCAATAAGCAAGTTGCCACTAAAAAAATCAAAAACGTTGGTTTTGTTTTAAATGACGTTGATAAAAACCATTTCGGCTACGGCAACAAGTACGGTTATGGTTACCAGGCGGAAGAAAAGGGATTTTTTGACCGCTTAAAGAGCAAATTTTAAGAAATTTCTTAAAGTTTTCTTTATCATTTTAGTTTTAATTTTTTTTCTTTGTCAAGGGAAATCGCTGCGAATTATGAAACCAACGCTTATCAATTTACCAAAAATAGTGGATCCACGCGGGAATCTTTCATTTTTCGAGAATAGCCATCAGATACCGTTTGAAATTAAGCGTACTTATTGGATTTATGACGTTCCCGGCGGTGAAAAAAGAGGAAGCCACGCGTTTAAAGAACAGCAGGAATTTATTGTCGCTCTGTCTGGAAGTTTTGATGTGGTGATTAATGACGGAAATGAAGAGCAGTGTTTTACACTGAACCGTTCGTATCACGGTTTGTATATACCACGAATGTACTGGCGAACTTTACAAAATTTTTCTACCAATTCTTTGGCGCTCATTGTTTCCGACAAATCATATTCTGAGTATGATTACATCCGGAATTTTGATGATTTTAAAAGGTTGAAATATGAAAAATAAATCTGTTTTTGACTGTTCTGTCGTTCATTTAGGAAAAATAAATTTTGCGGAGGGTAATTTAACTGTGGTAGAGAATTCTTCGGATTTCCCGTTTGAAGTGCAACGCGTTTTTTATTTATATGATATTGCGGGTGGTGAAAGCCGCGGCTCGCACGCACATGCGGAATGTCACCAGTTTTTAATTGCCGCTTCCGGAAGCTTTGAAGTTTCACTGGACGATGGTAAGTTTAAAAGGCAGGTTTTTTTAAACCGCCCGGATTTTGGTCTTCATATTCCGCCTGGTATCTGGGCTTCCGAACTTAATTTTTCCTCCGGTGCAATTTGTTTGGTTTTAGCCTCCACAACTTTTGATGAAGCGGATTATATCCGTGATTATGAAACATTTTTAAAAAATATTAATGAGTAAAATCCATCCATTGGCTGAAGTACAGTCCTCATCCGTTGGTGAAGGTACTTATGTCTGGCAATTTTCAGTTATTTTAAAAGAGGCAGTTATTGGCGCGAATTGCAACATTAATTGTCATGTTTTTATTGAAAATGATGTGGTGATCGGCAATAATGTCACGGTTAAACCTGGCGTTCAAATTTGGGACGGCTTAAGGATTGAAGACAATGTTTTCATCGGACCCAATGTAACTTTTACCAACGATCATTTCCCGCGTTCTAAGCAATATCAGGAGAATGTTTTACAGACAAATATTAAAAAAGGTGCAAGTATTGGCGCGAATTCCACAATTTTAGGTGGTATTACAATTGGCGAAGACTCATTAATTGGTGCCGGAAGTGTCGTGACGAAAGACGTTCCTGCAAACGAATTGTGGCTGGGCAATCCTGCACGTAAAGTAAAAAATATTATTGATGATAAAATTTCTTGATTTACAGGCGATAAATCTTGTTCACCAAAAGGAAATTGAAGATAAACTACTGGAAGTTTTCCGAAGCGGCTGGTATCTTTTGGGAAATGAAGTCAAGATTTTCGAGGCTAAACTGGCAAATTTTATCGGAACTTCACACGCGATAGGCGTGGCCAACGGCTTGGATGCTTTGAGGCTCATTCTTCGCGCTTATATCGAAAACGGTGTGATGCAAAAAGGGGACGAAATTATCGTGCCGGCAAACACCTACATCGCATCCATATTGGCGATTTCCGATAATGGCTTGGTTCCGGTTTTGGTTGAGCCATCGCCCGAAACTTTCAATATCGATGTTTCTGAGATCGAGAAGAAAATTACCCCGAAAACTCGCGGAATTTTAATAGTTCATCTTTACGGTAGAGCCATCTGGTCTGAGGAATTACAAAAAATTGCCGCAAACAACGGCTTAAAAATAATTGAAGACAACGCCCAGGCCATCGGTGCGAGCTGGAACAGCATTAAAACCGGAAATCTTGGCGATGCGGCTGCCTTCAGTTTTTACCCTGGAAAAAATTTAGGTGCTTTGGGTGACGCTGGAGCTGTTACAACCAACGATGAAAGTCTTGCGGATACCATTCGTGCTGTTGCTAATTACGGTTCCAAAGAAAAATACGTTAATCTTTATCAAGGTTTGAATTCCCGTTTGGATGAAATTCAAGCCGCAGTTCTTTCCGTAAAAATTGAATATATCGACGCGGAAAATGGGCGGCGCCGTGAAATTGCAGAGAAATATCTGGCCGGAATAAAAAACCCGAAGCTGGTATTACCGGAAAATCCCTCGGATAAAAACGAACACGTTTGGCATCTTTTCGTGATCCAAACTACGGAACGGGAAAAACTTCAGAAATATCTTCTCGAAAAAGGTGTTCAAACGTTGATCCATTATCCTATACCGCCACACCAGCAGGCGGCCTACAGTGATTGGAACGAATTATCTTTTCCCATTACGGAAAAAATTCACCAAGAAGTTTTAAGCCTGCCGATTTCACCTGTTTTAACCGATGAGGAAGTTGAAAGTGTAGTTGCTGCGCTCAATGATTTTTAAATGATTAAAAAAGCTAAGAATCTGCTACAAACCGACCTGGTAAAAGTTTTCTCATTAACAGGTTTATCTACGGTAATTAAGCTTTTAACAAGTTATATTACTGTGAAAGTGGTGGCAGCTTTGGTTGGTCCGGGCGGCATCGCACTGATCGGGCAACTCCAAAATTGTACGGCAATTTTTACCACATTTGGTTCAGGAGGCATCAATAATGGTGTCATCCGCTATGTTTCAGAGCATAAAACTGATGAATCTTCATTCAAAAAATACGTGCAGAGTGGCTTAAAAATAACCATTTATTTGTCGCTTTTTTCAGGTTTTTTACTGGTTTTTCTCAGCTCATATCTCAGCCAGTGGATTTTGCTAGATGCGCAATACTATTACGTTTTCATTTTTCTGGGCATCAGTCTGCTTTTTTTGTCTTTAAACAATTTTTTACTTTCGATACTCAATGGTTTACAGGAGTTTCGAAAGTTTGTCATCATAAATATTATCACCAGTATAATCGGTCTCTTACTGACGGTTTTTTTGGTCATTAATTTCAAACTAGAAGGTGCACTGATCGCGACCGTCACTTATCAAAGCGTTGTTTTTTTTGGAACAATTCTTTTTTTAAAAAAAATTGAGTGGTTCAGCAAAGCCTTTTTGTGGGGTAAAATGAATCGTGAAATTGTAAGAAAATATTTTTCGTATTCGTTGATGGCGGTGGTTTCGGCGGCTACCGTTCCTGTTTCACAGCTTTTGGTTCGCGGTCATTTAATACAGAAATTTACTGTAGAAAATGCGGGCTTTTGGGAGGGCATGAACCGTATTTCCGGTTTATATTTAATGTTATTTACGACATCGTTCAGTGTTTATTACCTTCCGAAATTATCTGAAATAAAGACCCAAAATTTATTACGCAAAGAAATTTTGACGACTTACAAAATCATAACACCCATAATTATTGGCAGCTTATTAGGCATTTTTTTGCTAAAAGATTTGGTAATAAATATACTTTTTACCAGTGAATTTTACCCGATGAAAAATTTATTTTTTTGGCAGTTATTGGGCGATTTTTTTAAAATTATGAGCTGGATTCTTGCTTTTCTAATGGTTGCAAAATCGATGACTAAAATGTACATTATAACGGAAATTTTATTTTCGCTTCTTTTAGTTGGCTTGTCCTATTATTTTATCGATAAAAACGGCGTAATTGGGGCGACGCAATCTTACTGTTTAAATTATTTTATTTATTTTGTGGTGATGGTTATCATTTTTAGAAAACTATTATTTAAACCTCATTTAAAATCAGCTGCTTTATGAGAATTATCATTCCACTTGTCGGAACATTTGGGAAAGCGGGTGGCTGGCGTGTAATTTCCGAACTTGCGAACCATTGGATTGATGCAGGTCATGAAGTGGTTTTCTTTTCGCATATTAAATCTGAAGGACCTTACTTTCCAACCAAAGCGAAAACTTTTTATTTTGATAATTCAGGAAAACTGTTTGATAGCTTTAATGCAATTCATCCGAAAAATTTTTTAGGACCTTTCGGAATTCGCAGAACTTTAAGAAAAATTTTGGATAATGAAAAGGCGGATGTGGTTTTGGCAACGCACTGTTTAACCGCGCAACCTGTGAAATATTCCACCATCAAGGCCAAAAAATTTTATTATGTGCAGGCCTATGAACCGGAATATTATTATAAAAACGACATTAAAAGCCGAGTATATAAGCAGATCAGCATTAATTCCTACCATTTAGGTCTGGACATCATCGTGAATGCGCCAATGTATCTAAATTACAAAGATATTAAAGCCGATAAGTTTGTTTTTCCGGGCGTAGATTTCAGTATTTTTAAGCCGGAAGAAAAGAAAAAAAATGGTAAAATAATTTTGGGAACCATCGGCAGGCTTGAAGCATACAAAGGAACTTCCTATGTGGTGGACGCTTTCAGATTACTGCGACAGGAATTAGGCGAAAAAGTAGAACTTCATATCGCTTTCGGTGATGAATCGCTGAAGAACGAAGATGGAGTGGTCTTGATAGTACCACAAGGCGACCGTGAATTGGCTGAATATTATAACAGTCTTTCGATGTATATCTGCGGCGGACTGGTCCAGCTGGACGCTGTGCATTATCCGGTAATCGAATCGATGGCGTGTAAAATTCCAGTGATTACAACCGGTTATTTGCCATCCAGTGACGAAAATTCCTGGAAAGTTCCTATTAAAAATACAGACGCAATTAAAGCAAAAGTGTATGAAATTCTTGAAGATGGCGTAGCGGCAAATAAGAAAGTGGAGCGCGCATTTCTTGATGTACAGCAGTTTGAAAACAAAACTGTTGCTGAGAAAATGTTAAACTATTTCCAGGATTAAATGGTTATAAGTATAGTTTTCGGTTTTATTTTACTCGCGTTTATCGCGATATTCCAACCGGTTGCTAAATTTGAAAAATACGTGGTTATTTTTTTCGGCCTTGTAATGGCACTTTTTGCGGGTTTTCGGGAAGACAGCTATGATTATATCATCTACGAACTGCTTTACGAAAATTATGAGGAAGTGAGCGTGGAACCGTCCTTTAAAGCCATTTCTTATCTCGTTTCCCATCTTACGGACAACATCCGGTATCTCTTTCTAATCTTCGCCTTTTTGGGCGTTGCTGTAAAGCTTACAGCGATCTCTACTTTAAGCAAATTTGTTTTACTGTCGCTCGCGGTGTACGCCAGCAATTTTTATCTGTTGCACGAAATGACGCAGATTCGTGCAGGCGTGGCGGCTGGATTTTTACTCCTTTCCATAAAACCTAATGTAGAGCGCGATCTAAGGAAGTTCTTAATTTTTGCGGTGCTGGGTTTCCTTTTCCATTATTCTGCCATTCTTATTCTTCCGCTGTGGTTTTTGCCGAAAAAAATTAATGTCAGAGTTCTCGCACTATCAATTTTATTTGGTTATGCATCCTATTTTATAGGTTTAGATTTTGTGAAAATTATCCCAATCCCGGGTATTCAGGAAAAAATAGAAATTTATATGAGTATGCAGGAAGTGAATGATGATAAAATTAACGTATTCGGGTATTTATACCTACTGCGTATTGCTGTTTTTTATGTTTTGCTTTTCAATTATAAAAAATTGGCGCAGAAAAGCGAATATTTTCCGCTGCTTATCACTATCTACGCCATATCGCTCACGCTTTTTACGGTTTTCGGCAGCATTCCGGCTTTTTCCAGCCGTCTTAGCGAACTTTTCGGTGTGGTAGAAATTATTCTGATTCCGCTTTTGGCCTACCTTTTCAGACTCCGCATTTTAGGCCGGTTAGCGGTCGTTTTGGTCGCGCTCGTATTTTTACTCATCAACCTTTATTACGTTGAATTAATTATCGACTAATGATTGCCGCAGTTACCGTTCTATATAATCCGAAAGTGGATGTTTTGGAAAATCTCAAAAGTTATTTGCACAAGGTTGATAAGGTTTTCCTTGTAGATAATTCGGACACGTCCAACCAGGAAATGTTTTCGGAATTGAAAAATCCGGCACAAATCGAATATATTTCCAACCATGAAAATTTAGGCATTGCCACCGCTTTAAATACTGGTTGCAAAGCTGCGCTAAAAGACGGTTTTAAATGGGTCTTGACGATGGATCAGGACAGCAAAATCATGGAACTTCCGGAAGCTTTTCGCCATAAACTCGATGAAAAGAACAAAACTGCTTTATATTACCCAACTTATATCATTAATGGCGAACCGTACAAATATCACATCTGCGAAAACGGGAAACCGCTCGTGGTGATGACTTCCGGCAACTTTATCGATTTAGAAGCTTTTTCTGTCGTCGGTGGTTTTGATGATAAACTGTTCATCGATTATGTAGACTTTGATTATTGTTTAAAACTGAAAAATTACGGCTTTGAGCTCGAAAAAATTGAAGGATATAAAATCGCACATGAACTTGGGAAATCAACCGTAATGCAGAACTTTTTATTTAAAGTTTTATTGACAAATCATCCGGTTTTGCGCCGGTATTACATTACGCGGAACAAACTTTATATGCTTAAGAAGTATAAAAATGTCACTGCATTTTATGACAAAGAAAAATTTACCCTGCTGAAGGAAATTGCTAAAATTATCCTTTTTGAACAAGGGAAGTTTCAAAAGCTCAATGCCATGTACACAGCGTATCAGGATTTTAAAATGAATAATTTCGGTAAAAAGCAATGAAAAATTCAGTGTGTATCGCGACTTATAATGGTGAAAAATATATCCGCGAACAAATTGCGTCGATTTTACCTCAGCTTCAGGCAGGTGATGAAATCATTATTTCTGATGACCATTCCACCGACCAAACTTTGGAAATCATAAAATCTTTTAAAGACAACCGGTTAAAAATTGTTTTTAATGAAACTGAAAAAGGTTATACCAATAATTTCGAAAACGCCATAAAACACGCGTCGGGCGATTTTATTTACCTTTCCGACCAGGATGACGTTTGGCTTCCAAATAAAGTTGCGGTTTATTCGCAGGAGTTTCAGAACTATGATTTTCTCGCCAGCAATGCAAAAATCGTCGGTGAAAACTTAGAAAGTACTGATAATCAAACCTATTTTGATCTGCGTGGAACAAGCAGTGGGTTTTTAAGTGATTTAATAAAAGCAAAAAGTTTGGGTTGCTGCATGGCTTTTAACCGAAAAGTTTTGACGAAAATTTTGCCTTTCCCGAAAAATAAAGACCTTTGTCCTCACGACCTTTGGATTTTGCTGATGTCAGAGTTTTACTTTAAGTCAAAAATCATAAAAGAACCTTTAATTTTATACCGAAGACATGAGCAAACTGCTTCTACGGGCGGAAAACATACCAACAACACCCTGCTTTTTATGCTGAAATTCAGATTGTATGCGCTCTTCCAAGTTTTAACCAGAATGTAAAAATATGCTTGAAAATTACGGTTTTTTTGGTTCTTTTAGGATGTTCATCAATTTAGTGCGAACAAAGCTTACTTTTAAAGACGCACGAATAATACGCTTTCCCATTGATATCCGCGGAAAAAAATTCATTCAGATTTCCAAAGGTTTTACCACGGGCGTTGGCTGCAGAATTGAAGCTTATCCGCGAAATAAGGAAAAAACCTTGTTTATCGGCGAAAATTTTCAGATGAATGATTACGTACACATCACCGCCACGCAAAAAGTAATAATCGGAAAAAATGTGCTTTTGGCAAGCAAAATTTATATTTCAGATTCTTCTCACGGCAATTATGCCGGCGACGAAAAGGACAGTAGCCCGAATTCCGCTCCAATGGAAAGAGTGGTGGTTACCAAACCGGTAACTATCGAAGATAATGTCTGGCTTGGCGAGTTTGTTTCGGTGCTGCCCGGTGTCACCATTGGAAAAGGAAGCATCATCGGTGCAAATTCTGTGGTTTCCAAAAGCATTCCACCTTATGTCATCGCGGTAGGTTCGCCGGCAAAAGCCATTAAAAAATATAATTTCCAGTCCCAAAGATGGGAGAAAATTTAATTATGAAAAATATACTCATTACCGGCGGTGCGGGTTTTATAGGCTCAAATTTAGCTTTGAAATTACTTTCGAAAGGTTATCACGTTACCGTTTTAGACAACCTTTCGCCGCAAATCCACGGTGAAAATCCTATGGAAAATTCACCACTTTTTCTCAGCATCAAAGATTACGTAAAATTCATTCATGGAACCGTAACTAGCGTCGATGATTGGAAACAAGCCCTTGAAGGACAGGATGCCATCGTGCATTACGCCGCAGAAACCGGCACCGGACAATCAATGTATGAAGTGCAAAAATATGTGGATGTCAACATCACCGGAACTTCATTAATGCTGGATTTTTTGGTGAATGGCGATTACCAAATTCAGAAAGTGATCGTTGCATCTTCACGTTCTATTTATGGTGAAGGAAAATATCTCAGCAAGGAATGGGGAGCAGTTTACCCTAAACACCGACTTTCGGAGGATATGGATCAGGGAAACTTTGAACCCACTTTTCCAAATTCCTCGGCACTCGAAGTTGCCGCCACGGACGAAAATTCAAAAATTCATCCGTCTTCCGTTTATGGAATTACGAAACAGAATCAGGAACAAATGGTGCTTACGGTTTGTCCAACCATCGGTATTGCGGGTGTCGCCTTCCGATACCAAAATGTTTACGGACCGGGGCAATCGTTAAAAAATCCGTACACCGGAATTCTTTCTATTTTCTCAACGCAAATAAAAAACGGGAATCCCATCACCATTTTTGAAGACGGAAAAGAAAGCCGTGATTTTGTTTTCATTGACGATGTGGTAGATGCTACAATTTTAGGTTTAGAAAAAAATGAGGCAAATAACGAGGTATTTAATGTTGGAACCGGCATAGCGACGGATGTGATGACCGTGGCAAAGGAACTTTCTAAAAATTATGGTGTGGAAGTTCCACTTAATATTTCGGGAAATTACCGTTTGGGCGATATCCGCCACAATTTTGCTGATCTTACTAAGATTAAAACTGTGCTGGGTTTTGAGCCGAAAGTCAGCTTTGAACAAGGTCTGAAAAAGTTCACAGCCTGGGTAAATACGCAGGAAATCCAGAAAGATCAATTCGGGAAATCCATCGAAGAAATGAAATCCAAAGGTTTGTTTAAATAAAGCCTTTTACCAAAGAAACAGCCTGTGCTACTAAAAGAAAAAATATCCGGAAAAAAAGTACTTTTTTTCTCTGTGCAAACTTTTAACATCGAAAAGGAGATCAAAAATAAGCTCGAGGAAAATGGTGCGCTCGTCACTTATTTTGATGAAAGACCTTCGAACAGCAATTTTGCGAAAGGCATTATCCGCTTAAAGCGCGGCGTTTATCAGAAAAAAATTGACCGTTATTACGACCAAATTTTAAAAAATTTAGAAAAAGTAAAATTTGATTTTTTGTTTGTGAACCGCGGCGAAGTGATTACTGCAGGCTTTCTTCAAAAATTTAAAAAGCAGCAGCCGCAGTGCGAGATGATTTTCTTCACCTGGGATTCTTTCACAAATCACGCGCATCCTACCACGATTCTAAAATATTTTGACAAAAGATTTACTTTCGATTTGGAAGATGCGGAAAAATATCAAATCGGTTTCAGACCGCTGTTCTATCTCGACCCGTACAAAGAAATCCGCGGAAAGAATACCGGAAGTTTCGACTTTGATTTGCTGTTTTTGGGTACGGCGCATTCCGACCGGTATTTGATAAGTTCGCGCATAAAGGAGTGGTGCAGCAAAAATAATTTGAAAATGTTCACCTATTATTACATGCACAGCAAGGCGGTTTTTCTGTTTCAGAAAATTTTCGATAAAAGCTTCAAAAAATTTGATTATAAAAAATTAAGCTTTAAAAGCCTGAAAACCGCGGAAATTATTACGCTTTATAAGAATTCAAAGGTAATTCTGGACATCAATCATCCAGGGCAAAAGGGTCTAACGATGCGAACTTTTGAAGCCATTGGCGCGGGTAAAAAAATGATAACCACC
This sequence comes from Kaistella solincola, assembly GCF_000812875.1. Lineage (GTDB taxonomy): Bacteria > Bacteroidota > Bacteroidia > Flavobacteriales > Weeksellaceae > Kaistella > Kaistella solincola. The sequence continues at coordinate 183,508 of NZ_JSYK01000003.1, forward strand.
AACGCCGAAATCAAAAAATACCCCTTTTATTCGCCGAAAATTTTCCACGTTATTGACAGAAATGCGATTCATCTCAGTAAAGAATTTTTTGCTGAAGATGCGCCGGCTCTTTCAGAGGAGATGTATTGCCGGTGTTCCATTGAAGGTTGGCTCAGTGACTTGTTTTTGAAATCGGAAAGTAATGACTGGAAAACCCTGATGACGCAAGAATGAAAAATATATTTATCACCGGAAAAGAGGGTTTCGTTGGAAAAAATCTGGCTTCATACCTCTCGGAAAACCAATTTTGTGTAAAGCGAATTTCGCTCCGAAATTCCTGGGAATATCCTGACTCTTCAGATGCAGTCATTCATCTGGCGGGAATCGCGCATGATCTGGCTAAAACTGCGGACGATGAAATTTATTTTAAAATTAATCGCGATTTAACCATTCAACTTTTCAATGAGTTTTTGAAATCATCAACTAAGGATTTTTTCTATTTCAGCTCCGTGAAAGCTGCCGCCGATAGCGTTGAAGGTCATTTAGATGAAAATTTCGCTGCAAATCCTGCGACTCCTTATGGTAAATCAAAGCGTGCAGCTGAAGAATACTTGCTTGCTCAAACATTGCCGGAAGGCAAGCGGGTATTTATTATTCGCCCCTGTATGATTCACGGGCCTGGAAATAAGGGTAACTTGAACTTGCTCTATAAAATTGTAAAAAAGGGAATTCCCTGGCCGCTGGCAGCGTTTGAAAACCAAAGGTCATTTTTAAGCATCGACAATCTGAATTTTTTAATTATAAAGATGATCCAAAATGCGGATATTCCCTCGGGAATTTATAATTTCGCGGATGATCAAAATTTATCAACAACAGAGGTGGTGAAAATTATCGGAGATTCAAGTGGAAGGGGCGTGAAACTATGGGAAATCCATGCGTCTTTAATTAAAAATTTGGCCAAAATAGGCGATATTTTTTCTTTGCCGCTAAATTCTGAGCGTCTGGAAAAACTGACCGAAAATTATATTGTTTCTAATCAAAAAATAAAAAATGCCCTGCAGATTGATCACCTGCCGGTAACTGCAGAACAAGGTTTACGGAAAACCATCAAAAGTTTTCAAAAATAATGGAGTACCTCATAGTCACCGGGATTTTATTCGTGCTGTTGCAGCTTTATTTCAGGATCGCAACCCGGTTTAATATCATCGATCAACCCAATCATCGGACCTCACATTTTTACACCACGGTTCGTGGGGGTGGAATTATTTTTCCCATTGCATATCTTCTTTTTATTGGCGCTGAAATGTATTTAAGTCCCGAAACCATGCAGCAAGGCAAAGGTGAACCCAATTTCTTTATTTTTGGTGCCGGATTTTTAATCCTAACCATGCTAAGCTTTGTCGATGATTTAACAGATCTTTCCACAAAAACACGTTTGCTTTTTCATATAATTTCGGTATCGCTGCTGCTGTACTTTTTAAATGGATTTTCCCTGTTGCCTGTTCTTGCAATTCCGTTCGTATATATATTGTTTATCGGCATCTTAAACGCCTATAATTTCATGGACGGCATTAACGGAATTTCCGGCATCTACAGCTTTTTCCTGCTCACTTCATTGTGGTACGTCAATCAGCAGATTATACCTTTCGTAGTTGAGGATTTTATTGTTTATCCCACATTAGCGTGTTTGGTTTTTCTATTTTTTAATTTCAGAAAAAGAGCAAAATGCTTCCTCGGTGACGTCGGAAGTATAGGTCTCGCATTCTGGATTATCTCATTAATTTCTTTGCTCATCATCAAAACCGGTGATTTTAAATGGCTGCTTTTCCTTAGCCTATATGGTGTTGATACGGTGATGACGATTATTGAAAGGATCCGCCGCAAAGAAAATATCCTGGAAGCTCATCGTCGGCATTTGTACCAACTTTTTGTTAATGAAAAGAAGCAATCACATTTAGCAATTAGCTTGCTTTATGGCTTCATTCAGCTGTCGATGAATATTTTCGTAATATTATCACCACTGCCAAACTGGATTATTTATATAGTTATATTGGTGCCAACCACAGTGCTTTATATTTTTATAAAGCTAAATATTTTGAAGAAAGTCCGTAACCACGAAGCTTGATGAAAATAAAAAATACACCATTACAGGATTGCTATATCATTGAACCCACCATTTTTAACGATGAAAGAGGATATTTTTTCGAAAAATATAATGAGAAGAGGTTCAAGGATTTAACCGGTTTAAACGGGCATTTCGTTCAGGATAATATTTCCAGATCTACCTACGGCGTTTTACGCGGATTGCATTTACAAAAAGGTGAACACGCACAGGCAAAACTTGTTTCGTGCTTGGAAGGCGCCGTTTGGGATGTTGCTGTAGATTTACGCCAGAATTCACCAACCTTCGGTAAATGGTTTGGCGTAGAACTTTCCGCGGAAAATAAATTGCAGTTTTACGTTCCGCGAGGTTTCGGGCATGGTTTTTCGGTCATTTCCGAAACAGCAGTTTTTGCCTACAAATGCGACAATTATTACAATAAAGAATCAGAAGGTGGTGTAATTTACAGCGATGAAGAATTGAATATCGACTGGAAATTACCTCAGGCAGATATCGTGCTTTCAGACAAAGATAAAATTCAACCTATCTTTGCAGCGCGAAATTTTTAGAATTACAATTATGAAAAATATAATTATTACCGGTGGCGCCGGCTTTATTGGATCTCACGTCGTGCGTGAATTTGTGAAAAATCACCCCGAAACACGCATTATAAATTTGGACGCGTTAACCTACGCCGGAAATCTGGAGAATTTAAAAGACATCGAAAACGAACCCAATTACGTTTTCGAAAAAGCCGACATCACCAATGTTGAGGAATTACGCAGTGTTTTCGAGAAATATAATCCCGACGCAATCGTGCATTTAGCGGCTGAAAGTCACGTGGATCGAAGCATTACAGACCCGAACGCTTTTATCAATACCAATGTAATCGGCACCGCGAACTTATTGAATTTAGCCCGCGAATTCTGGACTTTAAATCCCGATCATCAACACGGAAATTTCCCTGATGAAACGCGAAAAAATTTATTCTATCACGTCTCAACTGATGAGGTTTACGGAAGTTTAGGTGAAACCGGCTTTTTCCTGGAAACTACCGCGTATGATCCCCAATCACCATATTCTGCGAGCAAAGCAGCTTCCGACCATTTGGTGCGCGCGTATGGTAACACGTATGGAATGCCTTTCATTTTGTCAAACTGTTCAAATAACTACGGACCGAATCATTTCCCGGAAAAATTAATTCCGCTTTGTATTTCAAATATCATCAATGAAAAGCCGCTTCCAATCTACGGTGACGGAAAATACACGCGCGACTGGCTCTACGTAATCGATCACGCCAAAGCAATTCATCAGATATTTTATGAAGCAAAAACCGGTGAGACCTATAACATCGGTGGTTTTAATGAATGGCAGAACATTGATTTGGTGAAAGAACTCATCAAGCAAATGGATGAAAAACTTGGCAAACCAGCCGGATATTCTGAAAAATTGATCACTTACGTGAAAGACCGTCCGGGACATGACAAGCGTTACGCCATTGATGCTACGAAATTAAACCGCGATTTGGGCTGGAAACCCAGCGTAACCTTTGAACAGGGATTAGGAAAAACCATCGATTGGTTCCTCGAAAACAAAGAATGGCTGGACCATGTGACCAGCGGAGATTACCAGAAATATTACGAAAAGCAATACAACTAATATGAAAGGAATTATTCTTGCTGGCGGCTCAGGTACACGCCTTTATCCTTTAACCATCGCAGTAAGCAAGCAACTGATGCCGGTTTACGACAAACCGATGATTTATTATCCGCTTTCTACCTTACTTTTGGCGGGAATTAAAGATATTTTAATCATTACGACACCACACGATCAGGAAGGTTTTATCAAACTTTTGGGCGACGGTTCTTCCATTGGCTGTACTATTCAGTATAAAGTTCAGCCAAGTCCGGACGGGCTGGCGCAGGCCTTTATTTTGGGTGAAGAATTTATTGGTGATGATTCTGTGGCATTAGTGCTTGGCGATAATATTTTTTATGGAACCGGTTTGGCTCAGCTGCTGGAAAGCAAAGCTGCAGTAAAAGGTGGTTGCGTTTTTGCTTATCAGGTTTCTGATCCCGAAAGATATGGTGTGGTGGAGTTTGATGAAAATCTAAAAGCGATTTCTATTGAAGAAAAACCCGAAAATCCAAAATCAAATTTTGCCGTTCCAGGACTGTATTTTTACGATAATTCAGTGGTGGAATATGCTAAAAATTTAAAACCTTCGGTACGCGGAGAACTCGAAATTACCGATATAAACCGCATTTATCTTGAGAAAGGTGAGCTCGAAGTCGGCGTCATGTCGCGCGGAACAGCCTGGCTCGACACCGGAACTTTCGATTCTCTGCACGAAGCCTCGGAATTTGTCAAGGTTCTGGAAAAAAGACAGGGTTTTAAAATTTCCTGCATCGAGGAAATCGCTTATAAAAAAGGCTTTATCGACAAAGAACATCTGTTGGAATCCGCCAAAAAATATGGTAAAAGCGGGTACGGCGATTATCTGAAAAAGCTGGTTGAATAAAAATTAGAAAATTAAAAAAAAGCATCTTTTAGGTGCTTTTTTTAGTTTAAAACTTTCTGCTTAATAAGTCGTGCAGTAACTTTTGAGCATTAAACCAAACAATTTTAAAGTACCGAATTTGTGGTGCTAAACCTGGTATTAATTTTTAACCAAAGTGCTATTGATGCTTTAAATTATATTTTTAAAAAATTCCGAACTAAAACACCTGATTTTTTCAAAATTTAAAAAACAGCATGATTTATCTGAATAATTTTTCGCTTTTATATCCTTATCTTTGCGCCCAATAAATTTTATAATGCGCACAAAATCAGTCGGAAAAAAGAAAATAAATATTGTAACCTTAGGATGTTCCAAGAACGTCTATGACTCTGAAGTCCTCATGGGTCAGCTTCAGGCAAACGGAAAGGAAGTCGTTCACGAAGATAAAGGTGATATTGTGGTCATCAACACTTGTGGATTTATCGATAATGCGAAAGAAGAAAGCATCAATACCATTTTAGAATTTGTAGAAGCTAAAAACCGCGGTGAAGTAGAAAAAGTTTTCGTAACCGGATGTCTTTCCGAACGTTATAAGCCGGATTTGGTGCGCGAAATTCCCGATGTGGACCAATATTTCGGTACTCGCGATTTACCTCTTTTGCTAAAACAGCTCGGCGCAGATTATAAACACGAATTGGTGGGCGAACGCATGACAACCACACCAAAACATTACGCATATCTGAAGATTGCGGAAGGTTGCGACCGACCGTGCAGCTTTTGTGCGATTCCTTTAATGCGTGGTAAAAATATTTCAACACCAATTGAAAATCTCGTCATTGAAGCTGAAAAACTGGCAAAAAAAGGCGTTAAAGAACTTATTTTAATCGCGCAGGATCTGACATATTATGGTTTGGATATTTATAAAAAACGTGCGCTTGGCGATTTGCTTCTACGTCTCGTAAAAGTGGACGGAATCGAATGGATTCGTCTGCATTACGCTTTTCCCTCAGGCTTTCCGGAAGACGTGCTGGAAATCATTAAAAATGAACCAAAGGTTTGTAATTATATTGATATCCCGTTGCAGCACATCAATTCGGACATTTTGAAAGACATGAAACGCGGCACAACCAATGAAAAAACCAATGCTTTACTCGCGAAATTCCGCGAAAAAGTTCCCGATATGGCGATCCGCACCACGCTGATCGTTGGTTTTCCAGGCGAAACTAGAGAAAAATTCGAGGAAATGAGAGAGTGGGTGCGTGAGCAGAGATTCGACCGTTTGGGCTGTTTCACTTATTCGCACGAAGAAAATACCACTGCATACGTTTTAGAAGACAATGTGCCTCAGGAAGAAAAAGAGGCCCGCGTGGAAGAAATTATGGAGCTACAGTCGCAGATTTCCTGGGAAAAAAATCAGGAAAAAATCGGCAAAATTTTCCGTTGTATTTTCGACCGTAAAGAAGGAAATTATTTCGTTGGCCGGACCGAATTTGATTCGCCGGATGTAGATAATACCGTTTTGGTTTCTGCAAAAAATACCTATTTATCACTCGGAGAATTTGCGGATGTGAAAATTACAGCCGCCGAAGAATTCGATTTATACGGCGAACTCGTTTAAAAATTAGCAGTTAAAACGGCATTTTTTACCGATTTAGCAAAGACAAATTATATAAAAACACCACTGGAAATTCCGGTGGTGTTTTTTATGCTTAAAATGCTGGAAGTCAGCATTAAATCTGTGTTTTTCGGTAGGTGCTATGCAGTGTTTAGTTAATAATATTAACATTTAGACCCTGATTTTAACACAATTTAAGAATCTGTGGGAAATCGCGATACAACGGCGTTCGCGGGTATCGTTAACAAATAATTAACAATTCTTTAACGCAGTTTAACACTTGAATAGTTGCGTAATTCAATTTCGGAATAAATTTGCAGAGTCAAAACCAATAAAAATAATTCAAAATGATAAAAAGAGGAATACTCCTGATCATCATGATGATTTCAACATTTGGTATTTATTCTTTCACCAAGTTTAATGCCAATGATGCCAAAACAAGTTTTGCATCGTTCTACCATGATAAGTTTAACGGTAGAAAAACAGCCAGCGGAGAAATTTTCAATAACCGAAAACTTACCGCAGCGCACCGCACGCTTCCTTTCGGAACACTTGTAGAAGTAACCAACCTGAGAACCGGCAAAAGTGTCGAAGTTAGAATTAACGACCGTGGACCTTTCCATTCATCCCGCTCGTTAGATCTTTCAAAAGCAGCGTTTGATTCCATAGGAAATACCGCCCGCGGTACAATGCCTGTAGAATATGAAATTATCAGTTACGATTTATAATCGAAATTGTAGAAATAGAAAGCCGCCTGGTATTGTACCGGACGGCTTTTTTTTGGTGTTTTATTTTTCGGGCGACTTTTCCGCCCTCCGTTCCCGCTTCCGCCACGGCGGAGAGCTCCACTCAGGTCGGGTCGCGGTGTACGCCATTTAGCAAAAATTTGCCGTTAAAACAGCTAATTTTTTGCTTTTAGCTAGTTCAAGCAAAGACGAGATCAAATCAGAAAAATATGCCGTTAAAGCAGCTAATTTTTTAAGAAAATTCCACCATTACAGGACAGTGGTCAGAATGCATCGCCTCTTTTAAAATAACTGCACGCGAAAGTCTTTCGCCCAAAGTGGTGGACACAAAATTATAGTCCAAACGCCAGCCTTTGTTCCGCGCCCGCGAATTCTGGCGATAACTCCACCACGAATAATGGTCCGGCTCGTCATTATAATGCCGGAAACTGTCGATCAGTTCACATTCATCAATAAATTGCGTGAGCCATTCTCTTTCCATCGGTAAAAATCCCGAAACGTTTTTCAAACCAACCGGATTGTGAATGTCGATTTCTTTGTGGCAGATATTGAAATCGCCGCAAATCACCAGATTCGGCAGCGTTTTTTTTAGGTCTTTAATATAATTCAGAAAATCAAAACAGAACTGCATTTTAAAATCCAGCCGCTCGATATTTGAAGCTGACGGGACATATACGGAAATCACGGAAAATTCCTCGAAATCAGCCCGAATAATTCTACCTTCAGAATCATAATGTTCAATTCCGCAGCCGTATTCAACATGTTTTGGTTTCACCTTTGACGCGATTCCAACACCGGAATAACCTTTGCGCTGCGCGCTGTGCCAGTAGCTGTAATAACCCACTTTTTCCAGGCTTTCAATATCAATCTGGTCGTTACCGGCTTTACTTTCTTGAATGCAGATGACGTCCGGATCTGCCATTTGCAGCCAGCCCAAAAAATCTTTGGTAAAGGCGGCCCGAATTCCGTTGACGTTATAAGAGATGATTCTCATCAGATTTTTAATTTTTGCAAAAATACAATATGTTTATGGTTTGGTAAAAACGGCTTTTTAGGCAAAAAAAAGCGGGAAAAATCAAAGATTTTTCCCGCCTCGGAACCCAAACTAAATAAACTATGAAAAACTATTTGGGCTCCATTACGCAAATCGGTATGATGCACTCTTCCAGAGAAATGCCGCCGTGCTGATAGGTTTCTTTATAATAATTTACAAAATGGTTGTAATTTTTCGGGTAAGCCAAAAAAGTGTTGTTTTTCGCGAAAATATATTTCGAACTGAGATTTCCTTTTGGTAGAAAAAGTTTTTCCGGGTTTGAAATTGCCCAGACATCATTTTTCTCGTAGGTTAAACTTCGTCCGGTTTTATAGCGGATGTTGGTAGAAGTTTCTCGGTCGCCAACAACTTTGCTCGGTTTTTTCACGTAAATCGTTCCGTGGTCGGTGGTTAAAATCAGTTTGAAACCGCTTTCTGCAGCTGTTTTAATGATTTTCAGCAATGAAGAATTTTCAAACCAATTGTACGTCAGCGAACGGAAGGTTTTATCATCTCGAATTAATTGATTGACAATGACATTATCGGTTTTTGCGTGCGATAAAATATCGATGAAATTGTACACAATAACGATCAAATCGTTGTTTTTATGCTGATTGAAATCTTCCAGAATTTTCTTTTCGAAATCTGAATTTAGGATTTTCAGGTATTTCATGCTTTTTCCGGATAAGCCCAATCTTTTCATCTGATCTTCCAGAAAGTCGCGCTCGTGCTCATTTTTATTTCCTTCTTCGTTGTCATTAAACCAAAATTCCGGGAATCTTTTTTCAATTTCAGAAGGCATTAAGCCGGCGAAAAAGGAATTCCGCGCGTATTGCGTGGCGGTAGGCAAGATGCTGTAATAATAATCTTCCGAGGTTTTTTGGTAAAATTTAGTAAAAAGAGGCTCAATAACTTTCCACTGGTCGTAACGCAAATTGTCTACCATCAGCAAAAGCACTTTTTCTTTTTCCATTTCCGGTTTCACCTTGTCTTTAAATAAAGTGTGGCTCATCATCGGTTTGTCGGAAGAGTGCAGCCAGTCTTCGTAATTATTTTCAATGAATTTAGAAAACTGAATATTGGCTTCTTCTTTTTGAGATTGCAGAAGATCCGAAAATTCACTGTCGAAAACTTTATCGAATTTTATTTCCCAGTTCAGAATTTTCTTATAATATTCTGCCCATTCCTGGTAGGTTTTCAGGTAAGAAAGCTCCATGGATAGATTGCGGAATTCCTGCTGATATTCCAATATCGTTTTCTGTTCCACCAAAGTTTCTTCCTGAAGATTTTTTTTCAAAGACAATAAAACCTGATTGGGATTGACGGGTTTCAGAATATAATCAGCGATTTGTGAACCAATCGCCTGTTCCATAATCAGTTCCTCTTCATTTTTGGTCACCATCACAATTTTTATGGCCGAGTCGATGTTTTTAATCATCGGGATGGCTTCCAAACCGGAAATTCCGGGCATATTTTCATCCAAAAGCGCGAGCTGAAAATTTTCTTTTTCAATCATTTCCAGCGCTTCGTTTACGTTATTTACAGGCGAAATTTGGTAGCCTTTGTTTTCTAAAAATACAATATGAGGTTTTAGTAAATCTACTTCATCATCAATCCAAATAAGTTTTGACATACATTTTTTTGTTTATTAATTTAAAGGAAACCGCGTAAGTCACTTATTTAAAGCAATTCGCTTTGGTCTCGCCGTCAAAAATACAACCATAAAATGCCAACTTTTCTTTAAAACCACGTTAAACTTGCGTTAATTTTTTTAAAAAATTCCGGCCTTTTAGCGGCTTTTTTTTGATTTTTATTAATGATGACTTTATCTTTTATTAAAGCCATTAGTTAAAAGCTTCAAAAACAAATATGTAAATTTGTGCCGTTCCAGCGGCAAATTTTTCGCTTTTGAAGGCAGCTTATGACCAATAAATTTAAAATCATCAACGATCCGGTTCACGGGTTTATCAATATTCCGCACGAAATTCTTTTCGATGTTATCGAGCATCCGTATTTTCAGCGTTTGCGTAGGATTTCCCAGACAGGACTTTTAAACCTGATTTTTCCCGGCGCCACGCACACGCGTTTCCACCACGCTCTGGGCGCGATGCATCTCATGTTTACCGCGCTGGAAACTTTAAAACTGAAAGGTGTCGCGATTTCTAAAGACGAAGAAAAAGGTGCGATGTTGGCGATTTTATTGCACGACGTAGGTCACGGACCGTTCTCGCACGCGCTGGAAAATATGTTGATGGATGATTGGCATCACGAAAAACTCTCCTTATTATTAATGCGGAAAATGAATGAGGAATTTAATGGCCAGCTTTCCACTGCAATTGAAATGTTTCAGGGAAAATATCACCGCAAATTCTTCAACCAGCTTATTTCCTCGCAGCTTGATGTGGACCGTCTGGATTATTTAAAGCGAGACAGCTTTTACACCGGTGTTTCCGAAGGTAGTGTGAATACACAGCGCATTATTTCCATGATGAATGTTTCACAGGATGAGTTGGTGATTGATGCGAAAGGAATTTATTCCATCGAAAATTTTCTCACCGCCCGCATGTTCATGTACTGGCAGGTGTATTACCACAAAACCGCTGCAATTGCAGAATTTCTCTTGGTGAAAATTTTAGCGCGCGCAAAAGTTTTGGTTTCACAGGGTGAAAATCTGCCGGCATCGGAAAATCTGAGTTATTTCCTCAATAAAAATAAATTTGAATGCGCGACCGCCGAAGATTTACAGCGCTTCACGGAACTTGATGACAATGATGTGATTCAGGCCATGAAATTTTGGTCGAAGAATGAGGATATTATTCTTTCTTATCTGTGCAAATGTGTCATTCAGCGAAATTTTCCGCGAACCATTATTTCTTCGCAGCCTTTTTCTGCGGAATTCATACAGGAAAAAATTAATCTCACGGACGAAAAATATGGTTCTGGCGCCGGCGCTGAGTTGGTGAATCAGCTTGCGCGGCACCTTTTACCTTATAATCAGGAAGAGCAACCGATATTTCTATTGCAGAAAAACGGTGAAAAAATCCGTTTGGACCACTCAGAAAATCAGATTCTGTCTTCGTTCATCAGCCAGCAAAACACGAAATATATTTTGGCTTTTCCGCGCGAAATTTAATTTAGAAAAATTCGGTGCTTTAAGGGCAAATTTTTTCACTTTTTAGCGCTAACCATTTGGTGTCATAGATTTTTCACGTAATTTATTTGACTATAATCGCCTCCGCTGGAAATCCATAAAAATCATAAAAAGATATAAAATATTTCATAATTTCCTATCTTTGCCGGATATGGAGTTTACCGCGTCGCAGATTGCAAGTTTTATTAATGGTCGGATTATCGGAGATGACCAAACCATCATCACGGGAGTGGCGCCCATAGAAAGTGCGGAAGAAGGACATCTTTCCTTTGTCGCACAGGCGCGATTTGTAGATTACCTGCGCGATGCGAAATGCGCGGTAATTATAGTTTCCGAAAAATTATTAACCGATATCCCGTACAAACCCACGATTATCGCGGTAGAAGATGCTTATCTTTCCTTTCAGATTTTAATGAATCTGTACCAGGAAATGCAGGGCCGCAAATCCGGTATTGAAGATGGTGCTGTTTTTCATGAAAGTGCAACGATTGGCGAAAATGTCTACATCGGCGCTTTTACCTGCGTGAGCGAAAAGGTAAAAATTGGTGCCGGAAGCCAGATATATCCGCAGGTTTTTATTGGTAAAAACGTGAAGATCGGTAAAAACTGTGTTCTGTACAGTGGCGTTCGCGTTTACGATTATTGTGTAATCGGCGACAACTGTATCGTACATTCAAACACCGTGATCGGTTCTGATGGTTTTGGGTTTCAGCCGACAAAAGATGGTTATCAGAAAATTCCACAATTGGGGAATGTAATTTTAGAAGATAACGTGGAAATTGGCAGCAACTGCAGCATTGACCGCGGAACGCTCGGTTCGACGATTATCGGACAGGGCACCAAAATCGATAATCTCATCCAGATTGCACACAACGTAAAAATCGGAAAACATAATGTTATAGCGGCGCAAGCTGGTATTGCTGGTTCTACGGTGATTGGCGACTGGAACCAAATTGGTGGTCAGGCCGGTATTGTGGGTCACATCAACATCGGAAACCAGGTAAAAATACAGGGACAAAGCGGCGTAAATTCTTCCGCAAAAGATGGCGAAATATTGTACGGTTCCCCAGCGATCAATGCGGGCGAATACCGACGAAATTACGTGCATTTCCGCAATTTTACCGATATTGTAAAACGTATAAATAATCTTGAGAAAAACTCAAAAGATAATACTAATGAGTGATAAGCAAAAAACTTTAAATGAAGAGGTTTCCCTTTCCGGGATCGGACTTCATACCGGTCGCGAAGTGACCCTGACCATGAAACCTGCAAAAGAAAATACAGGTTTCGTTTTTATTAGGACAGATCTTGAAGGCCGGCCGCATATTGAAGCAGATGTGAATTATGTGACGACGACTGAGCGGGGAACAACTTTAGAAAAACTGGGCGTTCGAATACATACCTGTGAACATCTTTTAGCAGCATTAGTTGGTTGCGACATTGATAACGCGATCTTGGAAATGAACAGCGCAGAGCCGCCAATTTTAGACGGCTCTTCTAAATTTTTCGTGGAAGCTATCGAAAAAGCCGGAATTGTAGAGCAATCTTGCGCGCGAGAATATTTAATTGTTAAAGAAGTGCTCAGCTACAGCGATCCTGCAACAGGTTCAGAAATTACAATTATACCTTCAGATTCTTACGAAGTGACGACTATGGTGGATTTTGGAACTAAAGTTTTAGGAACTCAAAACGCAACACTTAAAGATATTTCGGAGTTTAAAGATGAAATTTCTGCGGCTCGTACTTTCAGTTTTCTGCACGAGCTAGAAATGCTTCTGGATGCCGGATTGATTAAAGGTGGTGATATTTCAAACGCTATCGTTTATGTTGATAAAGAATTAACTCAGGAAACTTCTGAGAAATTAAAAAAAGCCTTCGGAAAAGATGAAGTTTCAATTCGTCCGAATGGAATCTTAGACAACCTGACTTTAAATTACCCGAACGAAGCAGCGCGTCACAAACTTTTAGATGTGATTGGTGATTTGGCTTTAGTAGGTGTGAAAATAAAAGGTAAAGTAATTGCCAACAAACCCGGTCATTTTGTGAACACTCAGTTTGCGAAAAAACTGAACAGACAGTGGAAATTACAGAAAAAGAAAAATGTTCCGGATATTGACATCAATAAAGAACCGGTTTACGACATTAACGGAATTATGCGTTTGATGCCGCACCGTCCACCATTTTTATTGATTGATAAAATTTTAGAACTTTCTGATTCTCACGTTGTCGGTCTAAAAAATGTGACGATGAATGAACCTTATTTCGTAGGTCACTTTCCGAAAGAACCGGTAATGCCAGGTGTTCTTCAGGTAGAAGCTTTGGCGCAGACAGGTGGAATCCTGGTTTTGGCCAGTGTTCCTGATCCTGAAAATTATTCAACTTATTTCATTAAAATTGATAAAGTAAAATTCAAGAAAAAAGTGGTACCTGGTGACACCATGGTATTTAAAATAGAACTGATTTCGCCTATCAGAAGAGGTATTGTACATATGCAGGGCTTCGGTTATGTTGGCGACAGCGTTGTCGTAGAAGCAGAACTGATGGCTCAGGTAGCTAAAAATAAACCGGACTAAATGATTCACCAATTAGCTGCCGTAGACAAACGTGCAATTGTTCATAAAAACGTGACTATCGAACCTTTCACCACCATCGCGGGCGATGTGGAAATAGGCGAGGGCACATGGATAGGTCCGAACGTGACCATTATGGATGGTGCAAGAATTGGCAAAAACTGCCGCATTTTTCCGGGCACTGTTATTTCTGCCATCCCGCAAGACTTAAAATTCGATGGTGAAGATACTCAGGTGATTATTGGTGATGGTACAACTTTGCGCGAATGCGTGACAGTTAACCGCGGTACCAAAGCTTCAGGTCAAACCATTCTCGGTAAAGACTGCCTTATTATGGCAACATCTCATATTGCACACGACTGCATCCTTGGAAATAATGTAATTATTGTGAACGGCTGTGGCATTGCGGGACACGTGGAGATTGGTGATTATACGGTTATGGGCGGCCTTTCAGCTGTGCATCAATTTGGTAAAATTGGGAAACATGTCATGATTTCCGGTGGAACTTTAGTTCGAAAAGATATTCCGCCTTACGTAAAAGTAGCGCGTGAACCCATGACTTATGCCGGAATTAATTCCATCGGTCTTCGCAGACGTGGTTTTAACAATGAGAAAATTTTCGAAATTCAGAAAATTTACCGCGCTATTTTTCAGATGAAAATGAACGTTTCTCAAGCGGCAAGTTACATTGAAAAAGAAATGTTACCAACCGTAGAACGCGACGAAATTCTGGAATTTATCCGCAATTCTCCACGCGGCATCGTTAAAGGTTACGGAACCGGAAAAGATTAAAACAATAAAAAAATAAACAACAACCGTTAAGCAATAATCTTAACTTTTTATCCAAAGATTTAAATGGCAACAAGCAACGATATTAAAAAAGGAATGTGTATCGAATATAGCAACGATATCTTCAAAATTATTGAATTTTTACACGTAAAACCAGGCAAAGGACCAGCTTTCGTAAGAACAAAAATGAAATCGGTGACCAACGGAAAAGTTTTGGACAATACTTTTTCTGCGGGACACAAAATTGACGAAGTAAAGGTAACAACGCGCAAATTCCAGTATTTATACGAAGATGACAACGGCTTCCACTTTATGAATAATGAGGATTTTTCTCAGATTTATTTAGACAAGGAAATGATTGAAAACGCACAGTTTATGAAAGCTGGTGAGGAAGTTACTATCATTTTAAAAGAAGCTGATGAATCGCCGTTGTCTGCGGAAATTCCGCCAACAGTATACCTTGATGTTATCGAAGCTGATCCGGGCGTAAAAGGAAATACAGCGACAAATGCCTTAAAAAATGCGATTGTAGAAACCGGCGCGCGCGTAATGGTTCCTTTATTCATCGAGGCTGGTGACAAAATTAAAGTAAACACCGAAGACGGTTCTTATTTGGAAAGAGTAAAATAATGCCGTTTTAGCGGCGAATTTTTTTGGGCAGCTTTTTCCGCCTTCCGCTCCCAATCTTTTGCTCGTTCCTCGCAAAAGGATTTCCGCTCAAGTCGGGCTGCAAAATCCGCAATAAATATTTATAAAATGACATTTGCACAACCTCAAACGCTGCAATCAATTGCTGAATTAATCGGCGCCAAAATGATAGGCGACCCGGATTTTCCGGTGCTCGGTACCAATGAAATTCACCGGGTAAAAAGTGGAGATATTGTATTTGTAAATCACCCGAAATATTACGAAAAAGCCTTAAAATCTGCGGCGACCATCATTTTGATCGACCAAAATGTGGAATGTCCCGAAGGCAAAGCGCTTTTGGTTTCCGATGATCCGTTTGGCGATTTCAATAAAATCAATCAGCATTTCACTAAAATCACCAATTTTGGTGAAACTCTGCATGAACTTGAAGTTGGTGAAAACACACAGATTCATCCATCAGTCGTTATCGGAAATAATGTGAAAATTGGCAGCAACTGCATCATTTTTCCCAATGTTGTGATTGGTGACCGCACAGAAATTGGCGATAATGTCACCATTCAATCAAACACTGTTTTGGGTGGAGACGCCTTTTATTACCGGAAAAAAGACGGAAATTTTGACCGTTTAATTTCGGTGGGAAATGTGGTGATTGCTGATAATGTTGAAATTGGAAATAACTGTACCATTGATCGTGGAGTTACCGATTCTACAGTAATTGGCGAAGGTTCGGTTTTAGATAATCAAATCCAGATCGGCCACGATACCGTCATTGGAAAAAAATGCCTGATTGCGTCCCAAACCGGCATTGCCGGCTGCTGCATCATCGAAGATGAGGTGACGATTTGGGGACAGGTTGGTATGGCGTCTGGCGTTCGTGTGGAATCCGGAACGGTACTTTTAGCAAAATGCGGCGTAAACCGCGATTTAAAAAAAGGAACTTATTTCGGACCGATTGCAGAAGAATTCAAGCAGTATTTGCGCAAGGAAATCAAACTCAAAAATTTGAAATAACGCCTGCTGTTCCTCTTTAATTCAATATTTATTGAGTAATTTTGTAAGCATTAAAAAATAAATAAATTTAAAAAATAAAAAATGTCAGTATTAGTAAACAAAGATTCTAAAGTAATCGTACAGGGATTTACCGGAAACGAAGGAACTTTCCACGCAGGTCAGATGATTGAATACGGAACCAACGTTGTAGGCGGTGTAACTCCGGGAAAAGGTGGTTCTGAACATTTGGGAAAACCTGTTTTCAACACGGTAGCTGATGCTGTAGAAAAAGCGGGAGCCAACGTAAGTATTATTTTCGTTCCGCCTGCGTTTGCTGCAGACGCCATCATGGAAGCTGCTGAAGCTGGAATCAAAGTAATCGCATGTATTACCGAAGGAATTCCTGTTGCTGATATGGTAAAAGTTAAAGAATATTTAGCCGGCACAAGCTCACGATTAATCGGACCGAACTGCCCGGGAATTATTACTTCTGACGAAGCAAAAATCGGTATTATGCCAGGTTTCGTTTTCAAAAAAGGTAAAGTAGGTATCGTTTCCAAATCCGGAACTTTAACTTACGAAGCTGCTGACCAGGTGGTGAAAGCCGGTTACGGAGTTTCTACTGCGATCGGTATTGGTGGTGACCCAATCATCGGAACTACAACCAAAGAAGCTTTGGAATTATTCATCAACGATCCGGAAACTGAAGCGGTTGTTATGATTGGTGAAATCGGTGGTAACCTTGAAGCTGAAGCTGCGCGTTGGTATAAAGAATCAGGTTCTACTAAACCAGTTGTAGGTTTCATCGCCGGACAAACTGCGCCAAAAGGCCGCACAATGGGTCACGCGGGAGCAATCGTTGGTGGTGATGATGATACCGCACAGGCGAAAATGGCAATCATGAGAGAAAACGGAATCAACGTTGTGGATTCTCCGGCTGAAATCGGTTCTACTGTAGCGAAAGTTTTAGGATAAGACACAAAAAACACAAGTGGTATGAAAAAAATTCTTTTAACTTCAGCCTTGGTCGCTTCCGTTGCTTTATCGGCGCAAATCGATTTAAGCAGCACGCGTTTCGGTATTACGGGCGGTGGAACGTATTCGCGGATTACCAATGCACACAATCCCTCCGGAGCGTTATTTTCCGGTTATGGTGGCGTTTTGGCACTGATTCCGATTGACAGCCGCGACCAGTTTTACCTGCAACCCGGCGTGGAATATTTGGGCGCTGGTGAAACCGGTAAAAACAAAGATTTCAAAGGTGCAAGCGGTTACGACGCGATTTATGCGAATAATTACATTAGTGTTCCGTTGTATTTCAAAGGATTTTTCTCCGAAGCTGAATCAGAATTTTTTGCCCTTGCAGGCCCGAAATTTAATTTTTTAGTCAGCCAGAAAGTTTCAGATGTGCCGGCTTCACGGCCATATTATGGCATTGAAGAGCTGCCGCAATATCCGGGCGTAAACGGCAAGGCCAGCAGCTTTAATATGGCACTGGGCTTCGGACTTGGTTTTTCCTACCTCCGAAAATTGGAGATTACAGCGCGCTATGATCTGGGACTTTCCAATACCTACAAAGGTTTGATGAACGAGCCGGGAACGGATCCAAGTATCGCGAAGAAAAAAACCGAACAGGTTGTAAGCGCCGGAGTAAGCTATATATTTAATTAAAATTAAAATTAAAATTAAAATTAAAAATTCCATCAAATCATTTTGATGGAATTTTCTATTTTGGGAAAATTGGGCGTTTTAGCGGCATATTTTTTCGAAATTATGAAATAGTTTTGATGCTAAAACATTTAACTACAACATTGAAAACATTTACGCTCGCTTCGCTCGCGCTTTTCTACTTCGAAAAAGTTGCCCTTTTAGCGACATATTTTTAAAAAAAACTTTGTCAAAGTTTTGAACTTTGACAAAGTGATGCGTCAAAACATTTTGCTGAAACTTTGATAACATTTGCGCTCACTTCGCTCGCGGTTTTCTACTTCGAAAAAATTGCCGTTTTAGCGGCATATTTTTAAAAAAACTTTGTCAAAGTTTTGAACTTTGTCAAAGTGATGCGTCAAAACATTTGCTGAAACTTTGAAAATATTGGCGCTCGCTTCGCTCGCGCGTTATCTTCTTATGAAAAATTTGCCGTTAAGAGAGCAAATTTTTTTAGCTTATAAAAACATTCAGAAAATTCATTTTCAGTTTACAATAACCTTTTGTATATTTCCCCATAGTAAAGTTTGCTTTATAACCACATTCTGAAATACACGATCACTGCTTATTATTATGATAAAAATATTTTTTATTTCAATATTCCTTTTTCCAGTTCTTAGTACTGCGCAAGTATGTAAGTGTAGATGATTTACGATCTAATTTTAGAGTGCAGGAATATACCTTAAAAACGGCTAAATTATATGAATTCAATAGTGAAGTAAAGATTTATAATGTATTTTTTTCCGAAACTGTAATTCTGCTTTTTTCCGTCCTTCCAGATTTGGAATCTGCGGAAAATTGGGTAAAAATACAGGAATCTGCTTTCAAAGATAAATTAGTTTCAAAAAGTAAAATTCGGTCGCTAGCTTTCAATTGGTTGGGGGATAATAGACCGAGCAATAAGACTTTCGAGTATAATTTATTAAAAAAAGAAAACGATGAATTTTATGTGTCAAAAGTATGTTTAACGGAGTTATTCCAAGTTCAAAAAACAAAATATCCCATCGTACTTTCGTATGGCGTAATTAATATTAATGAACAGCGGTTAAAAATAAAAGGAATGAAAACACTTTTTTAGCGACAATTCCCTAACGCTGATTTCTTTTTGGACCCTAGAAATAATTCTCGTGTAAATAATCTTGATAACTCATATTTGAAAAAATATTACCTATCAAAAGTCTTAAAAATAAAGAATCAACATGCATATCAATTTTGGACATTAGATGATTGGAATGTATGGGATGGATATAATATCAAAAGAGGAATTGATCGATTTGTTTATACAGAAAAGTTTGGGATAATCGGCGGCTCCTATGATTTTTATTTTGAGCTTAAGCCAAAAAATTCTTCGAATAGTTATTATACGGCGGGCGAAAATTTGCTATGGGATAATATTTGCCATGAAAAAGTAATGATTGCTGAGGAATTGAAGTAATTAAACTAAAAATTTTTTTTTGCAAAAATATGCCATTTTAGCGGCATATTTTGCAAGAAAATTCTCGACAAGGTTGCACTAAAAAATCTCTCTAGACCTTTGAAAATATTGGCGCGAGCGAAGCGAGCGCCGAAAAATCCATCAATAAAAAATTCCACCAATCAATTTTGGTGGAATTGTTATTTTAAAAAAATATGCCGCTAAAAGGCCATATTTTTTAGCTTCTGATCCATTTCCAAAGTTCTTTTGCACTGGCTTTATTTCCATACATCAAAATCCCAACGCGGTACACTTTCGCCGCGATAAAGACCATTAACAACGTCGAAAGCAAGAGCAAAAGTACAGAAACCAAAATCTGCCACACCGGAACACCAAACGGAATCCGCGCAATCATCGCCACCGGCGACGTAAACGGAATCATCGAAAGCCAGAAACCCAGCGGACCTTCCGGATTATTCATAATCGTAAAGCTGCCGTACATTCCCAACATGAGCGGAATTATGGCAAATAAAGTAAACTGCTGCGTTTCCGTTTCGTTGTCGACTGCCGAGCCAATTGCCGCGTACATAGAGCTGTAAAAAATATAACCCAACAAAAAGAAAACGATGAAAACCGCGATAATAAGCGGGAAATTCATGTCGAGTAAAATGTGAGAAATTTCGCCTGCAGTTTGCTTAAAATCGAATTTGTCAATCATCTCTGCTGACTGTTCACCACCAGGAATTTGGTTTTTCATCGCGCTAAAGCCGGTGTTTAGTGAAATTGCACCTAAAACCGCCATCGTAATCCAAATGCTGAACTGCGTTAACGCCACCAAAGTAACACCTAAAATTTTTCCCATCATCAGCTCAAAAGGTTTTACCGAGGAAATAATGATTTCTACGACGCGGTTGTTTTTTTCCTCCAGAACGCTGCGCATCACGCGGACGCCGTAAATGATGATAAACATGAAAACTGCGTACATCAGCACCAGCGCGAGGCCCGATTTTACACCGAAAGACAGGTCACTGTCGGTGCTTTTATTATCGACGACATTTTTGGTGTTCAGCTCGAAATTCTTTTCCAGATCCGTCATTTGACTTTCGGAAATGCCGAGCGTTTTTATTTTTTCTGTTCTGATGATTTTTGCTAAATCTGAGGCGACAGTTGTTTTCGTATCAAAACCAATTTTTTTGTTGATCAGCAGTTTTGTGTCTTTTTGTAACTGCTCATAATTGTTATTTTGCAGCGCCGGAATCACCAGTAAACCTTCAATTCCGTCCATGTCTTTCAGTGTACTTTCCAGCGATTTTTCATTTTCCGCGGGTACAAAGACATATTTTATCTGCGAATTTCCTTTCAGTTTAGTTACAAAAAGTCCGCTTTTATCAATTACATTGAAAGTGCTTGAACTTTCATTTGCTTTAAACATAAACGCAATCAAAAGACCGAAACCAATCATCAAAAGCGGGCCCAGAAGCGTAAGAATAACGAAAGATTTTTTCTTAACCTGCGTTAAATATTCTCTTTTCGTAATCAGAAATATATTTCTCATGGATTTTTTTTGTTGGATGGCTTAAAGTACAATTTCCGAGTTTTGGTTTCCGCTTACGGCATTGATGAACACTTCGTTCATACTCGGAATTTTCTCGTCAAAAGACCGTATTTTTCCGACTTTCATTAACTCATTTAAAAGCAAATGCTGGTCACGGTCGTTTTTCAAATCAAAAGAAATCAGCTCATTTTCTGTAGAAAAATGCTGAATATCAAACTGGTTTTTAAACTGCTCAAATTGCTCCAGATTCACTTCAGCAAGGGTAACATTAAAGATATTTTTCTTGAATTGTTCGCGTACGTCGAATACTTTTCCGTCCAGCACTTTTTTTGCCTGGTTAATGAGCGCCACGTAATCGCACATCTCCTCCACACTTTCCATGCGGTGCGTGGAAAGGATAATGGTGGTGCCGTTTTTCTTTAAATTTAAAATTTGGTCTTTGATGAGATTGGCGTTCACCGGATCGAAACCCGAAAATGGTTCATCCAGAATCAGCAGTTTCGGTCGGTGCAAAACCGTCACTACAAACTGTATTTTCTGCGCCATTCCTTTGGAGAGTTCACTCAGCTTTTTCTTCCACCACTGGTCGATTTCCAGCTGTTCAAACCAAAATTTTGCCTGCTGCAGGGCATCATTTTTAGACATTCCTTTCAGCTCACCAAAATATAAAATTTGGTCGCCAACACTCATATTTTTGTACAGACCGCGTTCTTCCGGCATATAACCGATCTGGCGAATGTGCTCCGGATTCAGCTTTTGATTATTGATAAAAACTTCGCCGAAATCGGCCTGCGTAATCTGGTTGATGATTCTGATGAAAGTGGTTTTTCCGGCTCCGTTCGGACCGAGAAGTCCATAAATGCTCGCCTCCGGAACATTGATGGAAAAATGGGAAAGGGCAAGTTTTTTTCCGGCGTTGTAGGTTTTGGTTACATTTTCAGCTTTCAGCATCGATTCAATTTAACTGAATTAGTCCTTTAAGTAGGATAAAAGTTACGGAATTGCGAATTAATTTAGTTTTAATTATTGGCAGCAATTTTTACAAATTTTCCCTTACGAAAGTTTCACAATAATTTTTGATTTCTTGCCTTACTTTTCTAAACTCTTCTTTAATTTCTTCCTTCGTGCCTGTTGCTTTTGCGGGATCCGAAAAATTGTAATGAAATTTCACAGCTTTTGTGGGGAAGAAAGGGCAACGTTCTTTGGCGTGGTCGCAAACGGTAATTACAAAATCAAAATCGATGTCCCGGTATTCATCAATGTTGTTTGAAGTGTGATTTGAAATGTCAATTCCGTCCTCTTTCATGGTCGCGATTGCCTGGGGATTTACACCGTGCGTTTCGATTCCGGCGCTATAAATTTCGGCTTTTTCGCCGGCAAAAAATTTTAAATATCCTTCCGCAATCTGACTTCTGCAACTGTTTCCGGTGCAAAGTACTAAAATGTTTTTTTTCATTTTGAATAAAATTTTTGTTTGAGATATAGACTTATTTTGACCAAAAGTATTAATACCGGAACTTCTACCAACGGACCGATAACGCCTACAAATGCCTGCGGCGAATGAATGCCAAATACAGAAATTGCCACGGCTATTGCCAGTTCAAAATTATTTCCGGTGGCAGTAAATGAGATGGAAGCGTTTTTATCGTAAGGAATATTCATTGATTTATTAATGAAAAAACTCACGAAAAACATTAATATAAAATAGATGATTAAAGGAATCGCGACTTTTAAAACATCCATTGGCAATTCTATAATTTTATCGCCTTTCAGACTGAACATCAATACGATAGTAAACAACAGAGCGTATAAGGTAATGGGTGATATTTTAGGAATAAACTGATGATTGTACCAATTTTTTCCTTTGTGTTTTACTAGAAAATATCTTGTTAAAAAGCCCGCTAAAAATGGAATTCCCAGGTAAATCAAGACACTTTCCGTAACATCGCGCATTGGAACAGAAACATTGAAATTTCCTAATCCTAATTTTTGCGGCAATACATTGATGAATAACCACACAAAAAAGCTGTAGGAAAAGATCTGAAAAATGCTGTTCAAAGCTACCAAAAGTGCGGCATATTCGCGGTTTCCTTTCGCCAAATCGTTCCAAACAATAACCATTGCGATGCATCTTGCCAAACCAATGAGAATTAATCCAATCATATAATCGGGTTCGTCTCGCAAGAAAATTAGGGCCAAAATAAACATCAAAACAGGGCCAATAATCCAGTTTAACAGTAACGAAATTGATAATACTTTTTTGTCTTTCAAGGCCATTGGCAATAAAGAATAATCCACTTTTGCTAAAGGTGGATACATCATCAAAATCAATCCGATTGCTAAAGGAATATTGGTCGTCCCGAGAGAAATTGCATTGATGTAATGAGGAATATCCGGAAGAAAATATCCTAAACCTACACCGATTGCCATTGCAAGAAATATCCAGAGCGTGAGATATCGGTCGAGAAACTTGAGTTTTGATTGCATATTCAAAGTTTAGCAACAACCGGAGTTTGGTGCACAAGAATTTTGATTAGCCTTTAATTCTACCAAATTTTTCTTTTGTTCCGGAACAAAAGTTCCGTTTTCTAACTGAAATTCAACATTTTCTAACGTTGGTAAAATCTGTTTTACATCTGCTAATTTCATCTCGTGATATTTTTGGTTAAAATTTAATAGGTAATATTGCGATATAGGAAACAAAAGTTTAACAGCATTTGGCCTGGGAAACAGTTTGTATAATTTTCGAGAAATAAGTATTTAAGATTTCAATCGTTTTTTCATCGATGCAGTAACAGACTGAATTTCCATCAATGTTTCCTTTAATGATTCCTGCATTTTTCAGTTCCTTTAAATGTTGCGAAACGGTGGGTTGAGCTAATGGAAGTTCATTCACAATATCGCCACAGATACATTCGTTTACTTTCATTAAATATTCAATAATGGCGATTCTTGCAGGATGCCCAAGCGCTTTTGCGATGGTAGCCATTTGGTTTTGTTGTTCCGTAAAATGTTCTGTTTTAGTAGCTCCCATAATCTTATAGTGTTTAATATTGCAATATTACGATAATTATGCTTTTGTATCATATTCTTTCTGTTAAAAACCAAAAATTACCTCATTTAGCTGGAAAAAAATTTGGTAAAAATTGCTGGTAGCTTTAATCTTAAGTCTAATGTTAGAAGAAACAGAAAGAATTGCTGGATTTTTAAAAATAAAAAAAACGGCCTTTTAGCAAGTGATTTTTCGAAAATTTGAAAAAATTTTTATGCGTCGAAGCTGTATTGGGAATAAAACTGATCTGCTTTTTCAATGACCTCGTCCATTTCTTCCAAAGTAAAAACCTCTAAAAACTGGCGCCGGAAATCTTTAAAATGCGGAATTCCACGGAAATAATTGCTGTAATGCTGGCGCATTTCTATTAAACCCAATCTTTCACCTTTCCAGTCTTTGCTCCATTCCGCGTGTTGACGAACAGCTTCAAGCCTTTGCGTAATCGTAGGTTCCGGTAAAATTTCACCCGTCGCGAAAAAATGTTTCACTTCATTAAAAATCCAGGGATAACCGATGGCGCCACGCCCGATCATAATGCCGTCGCAGTCGAATTTATTTTTGTATTCCCACGCTTTTTGCGCAGAATCGATGTCACCGTTTCCGAAAATCGGAATTTCGATATTGGGATTATTTTTTACTTGGTGAATGTAATTCCAGTCGGCGTCGCCTTTGTACATTTGGGCGCGTGTTCTGGCGTGAATGGTCAGCGCTTTTACACCAACTTCCTGCAGCCTTTCCGCAACTTCCATAATATTGATGCTTTCCGTATCCCAACCCAAACGCGTTTTTACGGTAACCGGCAAATGTGTTGAATTTACAACAGCTTTCGTGAGGCGAATCATTAAATCAAT
Source organism: Kaistella solincola (assembly GCF_000812875.1). Classification (GTDB taxonomy): domain Bacteria; phylum Bacteroidota; class Bacteroidia; order Flavobacteriales; family Weeksellaceae; genus Kaistella; species Kaistella solincola. The sequence continues at coordinate 208,209 of NZ_JSYK01000003.1, forward strand.
ATCTTTCAAAACTCCGGCGCCTGCGCCTTTGCACACCACTTTTTTCACCGGACATCCAAAATTAATGTCTACAATGTCAGGATTTACCGTTTCCACAATTTTTGCGGAAAGTGCCATGGCTTCTTCATCACCACCGAAAATCTGAATTCCGACCGGTCTTTCATAATCGAAAATATCGAGTTTTTTGCGGCTTTTCATCGCATCGCGAATCAAACCTTCCGAAGAAATAAATTCCGAATACATCATATCTGCGCCGTGCATTTTGCACAGTTTACGGAAAGGCGGATCCGAAACGTCTTCCATTGGCGCAAGTAACAACGGAAATTCTGGCAGCTCTATATTGCCGATTTTTATCATGGTGCAAAGGTACTGGAAAAAGTAAAAAGGAAAAAGCAGAATTCGGCCCAAAAAATTTCCCGTTAAAGCAGGTAATTTTTTCGATTTAGCTTTTAATCAAAATCGTGGTGCGTGTCGTCTTTTGAATTTTTGTAGACAAACCACATTCCGATGGTAAGTCCGATAACGCCGGCAACCGCTGTCATCAGGGCGCGCTCCAGTTTGTCTGGCTGATCGTTTCCGATGTAATTAAAAAGAAATAAGATAATGAAAGTGATTGCCGCAATGACAGCAAATTTTTTAGATTTTATATTCATGATTTTAATTTATAGGCAATCATTACGCCGCCGCGGTAGATCAGCCATTCTCCGCTTCGGTTGTAATTTCTCGTCGGGTCTGTATCGTACCGGATTCCCAATTTTTTGTGCATTCCTTTGTAGAAACTCTGCACATTTCCGCCGCCCAAAAACAAATCCATATTCCAACGGTCGTTGAACTGAAACTGGTAGCCCGCCGTCGCGCCGAACATCGTGGAAAAACCAACTTGGTAAAGATCGGAAGCAATATAAACCGGCGAGTCGGGTGTGTACTGATAAGGGCCGTCGCTCCAGTAGTTCCATTTTTGCATGATGTAGCGCGAAGCGGCAATATTGGCGCCGAGATACCAGTTTTTAAAAGCTTCTTTAAAATAGTGTCGCGCATCTAATCCCACAATATAAATTTGCATGGGTCTTCCGTTGAAAGATTTCCAGGGTGAAATAAGCAAATCTGCCTGAAGGGTAACTTTGTCTTTTAACTGATATTCCGCGCCGGCATTAAGAATTCCGACAGGCAGAAAAAGCGCATTTGCTTTAAAATAAATTTGCGGTGACTGCGTGGAATCTGAAATTTGAGCTTTAGAAAGGAAAGAAATAAACACAGCGAAAACGAGGGGAAAAATTTTCAAAGCAGGATTATTTTAAGCTTTGTAAAAGTTCGGTTGCCATGCTCGCGTCTTTTCCCTGGCTTTCAGAAAGGTTTTTTGAAAGCTCGGCGTAAGTTTTTGCTTCAGTTATTTTGCCGTTTTTTGCGTAAATTCTTGCGAGAATATAAGTGTTTTCCGGTGTTTCACCTTTCATCACCGATTTTTCCGCCCATTCCTGAGCTTTTTTCAGTGATTCTTTATTTTCCACGTGCTGTGCGAAATTCCACGCTGGTTGTAGCAATTCCTGCGGATCGAAATCTTCAGAATTTTTATAATAAGTGAGAGCCGCTTTTTCGTATTCGGGGAAATTTCCGACATTTTCATAATAAATGACTTTCATTCTGGCCAAAGCAGTTTCCGCATCTTTTTGTCCGATGAGCGGCACGGCGTTTTTGTAAAAATAAGCATCGTCGATGAGACCTGTTTTTTGGTTTAATGAATTTTCCATGACTTTTGAAATCTTAATATTCGCATCGAACTGCTTATAAATTTCTTCCGATAGAATTTTGGAAATTTGGTCTTTTTTAGCCCTAAAAATCTGGTAATTCGGATCTGCTGGAGATTTTAAAAAGTACAGAAGCAAACCAACTTCGTCGCGCGTAAATTCCTCAGATTTTTTATTTGCAAAATATCTTTCAGAACCTTTTTTCGCGAGTTCATAATCGCTTTCCGCGTAGCGTTTCATAAAATTCAACAAAAAATCCGGGTCTTTTTCACCTTTTATAAAAAGCTCTTTCATCGAAGAATCGGTGAGTTTCGGATTGTTGGCTTCTTTGCCGATGGTTAAAAAATCTTCTTCGCCCATATAACCGAAGTTTTGCATCACCAAATCGCCGTCGCCATTTAGAAAGAGAAAAGAAGGGTAGGAGCGCACGGAATATTTTGCGGCGATGTCGCGACCTTCACCTTTTTCCATATCAATACGCGCATTGATGAAATTCGCATCGTAATAAGCTTTCACCGCCGGAAGTGTGAAAATGTTTTTTTCCATTAATTTACACGGCCCGCACCACGAAGCGTACGCATCTAAAAAAACCAGTTTTTTTTCTTTTTTAGCTTTGGCTAAAATTTCTTTAAAAGAACCGCTTTCAAAAGAGATTGACTGCTGCGAAAACGTAAACAAAAAGGACAGTAAAAAGAGCGTCGAAAATATTTTTTTCATAACCTAAAATTCGGTGCAAAGATAATTAAAATAAAAAGGTGGTTTTTCCGGTAAAAATTAAAACCGAAAAATTCGGTGCTCTTTGACCTGATTTTTTGCTTTTTGTTAAAAGAAGAAAAAATGCCGTTTTTACCCCAAAAAAAACCTTTCGGCAAAGTAGAAATTGACCGGAATTTTGGTGTTGAGCTAAATCGCAAACAAATGCCGTTTTACCTCAGAAAAAATCCTTTTCCGGAGAGCAGAAAAGGATTTTAAATTTATTCCGGTTTGTAGCCGTCTTTTAAAGTTACCGTGCGATTGAAAACCGGCTTTTCCGGCGTGGAATCGCGGTCTTTAGTGAAATATCCAATTCTCTGGAACTGATACGGATGACCGATTTCAGCATCTGCTAAGCTTGGTTCCGCGAAACCTTGCACGAATTTTAAGCTGTCCGGATTAATAAACTCCATAAAGTCGGTTTCTTTTTCCGCATCGGGTTGTGGTGTGGTAAACAAACGGTCATAAATTCTGACTTCAATTGGCAACGCGTGCGCCGCAGAAACCCAGTGAAGTGTACCTTTTACTTTTCTTAAGCTTTCTTCGGTACCGGAGCCGGATTTACTTTTCGGATCGTAGGTCGCGTATATTGTCTGGATTTCACCATTTTCATCCTTATCAACGCTTTCAGCTTTAATGATATAAGCTGATTTCAGGCGCACTTCGCCACCCAATTTCAGACGGAAGAATTTTTTATTGCCTTCTTCTTTAAAATCTTCTCTTTCGATAAAAATTTCCCGTGAAAACGGGACTTTTCTGCTTCCTGCATTTTCATCTTCCGGATTATTTTCGGTTTCTAACCATTCTTCTTCATTTTCCGGATAGTTGGTAATCACCAATTTCACAGGATCTACAACTGCCATGACGCGCGTTGCAACTTTATTTAAATCTTCGCGCACGAAGAATTCCAAAAGCTGAATGTCTATCAGATTTTCGCGTTTTGCAACGCCAACTCTTTCAATAAAATTTTTAATGGAAGTGGGCGTAAAACCTAATCTGCGCATTCCGGAAATGGTCGGCATTCGCGGATCATCCCAGCCGGTAACAGCTTTTTCTGCCACCAAACGCTGTAATTTTCTTTTTGAAGTAATCATGTATGAAACATTCATCCGCGCGAATTCGCGTTGCTTATTTCGCGTGGTATTTTCTTCGTAAACCTGGTCAAGGTACCAGTTGTATAAAGGACGGTGATTTTCAAATTCCAAAGAGCACAATGAATGCGAAATTTGCTCAATATAATCGGATTCGCCATGCGCCCAGTCGTACATTGGATAAATTTTCCATTTGTCGCCGGTGCGGTGATGTGGTCGCTTCAAAATTCGGTACATCACCGGATCACGCATATTCATGTTGGGTGAGGTCATGTCTATTTTGGCGCGGAGAGACATGGCGCCTTCCTCAAATTCGCCTTTTTTCATTTTTTCGAAAAGTTCCAGGCTTTCTTGAACAGGACGGTTTCGGAATGGAGATTCAACTCCGTTTTCAAACGGATTTTTCCGCTGTTCAGTAATCACTTCCGAAGGTTGTTCATCCACATACGCTTTTCCGTCTATAATCATTTGAACAGCCCAATCGTATAGCTGGTCGAAATAATCCGAAGCATACAATTCCTGATCATATTTAAAACCCAGCCATTCTATATCTGCTTTAATGGAATCCACAAATTCCTGTTCTTCTTTTTCAGGGTTGGTATCATCAAAACGAAGATTAACCGGCGCGCCGTATTTTTCGCCCAGACCAAAATTAATGCAGATCGCTTTGGTGTGACCTACATGTAAATATCCATTGGGTTCCGGCGGAAAGCGGAAACGGAGTTTATCTTGAGGCAAGCCGGCGGCGAGGTCATCTTCTATAATTTGTTCAATGAAATTGAGGGATTTTTTTTCGTCGTCCATAGGATTGTTCATGACGCAAATTTAGTTAAAAGAGCGGAATAGAAAAAAGGTTTGAGGTCTGCCAAATACATGCAGGTAGCAATCATTGATAATTTTTTATTTTTACCGAAAATGCATGCATATATCAGATATGGTTATTTTTCCATAGAAAAATGTTATTTTCCTAATGGATGCGAATTAAGCATTTTGTTTTTTTTCTTGAAAAAAAATGCATTAAAAAAGCAATTAAAAAAATAAAAAACGTAATTTGCCCCCGAAAAAAAATAAAGGTAGGAGTAAAATCCTGCGGTAAAAAAACACAGATGAAGAGGAGGTTAACGAACAGAAAAATTACTGTACAAGATGGCGAAGAAAGTATTTTTTTTATATACCATATTGCTTTTCACCTTTCAGGTTTCGGCACAACAAACTAATACCGCACCCAAGATTACCGATTCCCGCGGAAATCAAGAGGCGAAAATCGATTGTAATTATCCGCTGACGGGCAATTGCCTTGAGCTTCAGGTGAAAGATGTTCCGGTGTTATCCGAGACCACTTCCTATAATGTTTCCTCGATTCCATATTCACCGCCCGCCCCGTATAATTCCGGCACAAAACTGAATGCTGGTCAGGTGGCTGATGATAGGTTTACCGATCAAATTTCTTTACCTTTTGGTTTCTGTTATTTCGGAAACAGTTATAATCAGGTGGTGGTTGGTAACAATGGGGTAGTAAGTTTCGATGCAGTACCAGTTGGCAGCCAAAATTATCCGAATGTTGTTAATAGTAACCCAAGTAAAACGTTACCTCAGAATAGTATTTTTGGCATTTATCAGGATCTTATCTTTTCTAAAAATGAAGATTCCGAAATTTATTACCAAACTATAGGCTCAGCACCAGCCAGAAAATTTATCGTAAGTTTTTATCGCGGAACAATTTGGGGCTGCGAAGGTTACACTTCAACTACTCAAATTGTACTTTCTGAAGGAACAAATACAGTTGAAATTTTTGTAGAAAATAAACCTGCACCTTGTAACGGGGCGAAATTTAAAAATTCGCTGTTGGGAATCATTAATTCCGATGGTTCTCTTGGTTATTCTCCGCCGAATAGAAATACGGGTATATGGAGTGCACAAAAGGAAGCATGGAAATTTACTCCTGCTGGATCACCGGTGGTGCCGACACTTTCCTGGTACAATTCCGCCAATGAAAAAATTGGAAATGGCGAAAAAATATCGGTTTGCCCGGTTAAAAATGAGATTTATACCGTAAAAATTGAATATCCCGTTTGCGGCACCATTGCCAATATATTACAGGATGAATTTCCTGTAACTTTTGCCGCAAATTTTCCGGTTTTAAAAGATTACACCAACGTTTTTTGCGGCGCAGCTTCTCAGGTTGTGAACTTAGATGATTATGCTAAAAATCTTACCACACAAGATCCAACTAAATTTAAATTTAGTTTTCATCCGACACTGCTGGATGCACAAAATGGCACTAATCCTTTGGCGAAAACCTACACGGTGGGCAATTCTCCCGTATATGTGCGCGCTGAAAATAAAGATGACGCAAGTTGTTTTCAGACTGCTGTTTTAAGTCTATCACTTATAGCCACCAGTATTCTTACCGATACTGTTTCGTTATGTGATATTAATAATGACGGAGTGGAAAGCAATGTGGATCTTAGCATTTTAGATCAGCAGCTTTTCACTTTGCCAATTGACGGCACACTGCGCTATTTTCTCTCCAGATCCGACGCGGAAAATAATACCAACCAAGTCACCAAAACTACTTTAAACAATAGCACGCAACTCTTTGTAAAGTACGAAAGTTCAACTTGCTCAAATATTTTCGGGCCTATAAGGGTAAATTTTTTACAATCACCGCCAATTCCGGCTCCGGTGAGTTATCCGCCAATTACTATTTGTGATGAGCTCAGTGATGGTGCGGAACCTTTCGATTTTCTTTCAAATTTAGGGCCATTAATAAGAGCCGGTGGAGCCAATGCCAGTGCAACCTTAACTTTTTATGAAAACCAAAATGATGCTTACGCCGGTTTGCCATCTAATTTGAAAACCATTCATGAAGGTCAATATCCAATTTACGTGCGGGTACAAAATCCAGGCGACATTTGTTTCAGTATTGCAGTGGTGAATTTGGATGTAACTTTTAACAAAGTCTTAGCGGAAAATGCTGCGATTGATGTGTGTTTTAATGGAACTTCAATGGTTGTTCCTGTAGATTTAGATGTAGAAAGTAAAAAGATGCTGGCGCCAGATCAGCCAGGTATCACCACTGCATATTTTGTGAAGTTCGCTGATGCTGTAAACAATATCAATGCAATTCCCGCTTTGCAAAATGTAACCATTAACGGAAGTTTTGAAACTAAAATTTTTTACGTTCGTTTCACGGACCAGACCGGTTGTTATGCTTTGAAAACATTAGAACTGAATCTTATTAAAATAGTGGTGAAACCCGAAGCGGTGGTGTGTGATGTTGGACTTGACGGCCAGGAAACCGTGATTTTGACCAATTTAGAGCCACAAATTATCGGGTCACAAAAGGTCAATGAAGTCACATACTATATTAATGAAACAGATGCACAAAATAAAACTAACCCGCAAACATCACTGCTCGTAAGCAGTGGTGGTGAAAAAATATGGGTAAGGGTGGAGTCTGCGTGTGCTACCCAAATTCAGGCAATAAATATTACTTTGGGTGAAACGCCCGTAGTTGTTTCCAGCGTAGCGCCGACAATTGCTGATATTTGCGACAATAATAATGACGGAAAAGAACCCTTTGATATCACCCAATTTGAACGTTCAATCTTTACCGGTACGACAACGGTAAAATTTCAGTATTATACGGCTTATAACTCCGCAACGAACACCCTTTCAGGATATATTGCCGATCCAAAAGCTTTTCCTGTAAAAGGCAGTACAATAGTGTACGCCAAGGTCATAAATGCCGGCGAATGTTTTTCAGTAAGCACCTTAAATTTGAACATTAAGTTCAAACCGGTAATTGTTTTAAATCAAAAAATTGCTCCACTACAAAAATGCGACTTTCAAAACGATGCAAATGAAACCTTCGAGCTAAAAGATGCCATACCACAGTTATTTGAAGCGGCAAAAAATACATATTCCCTCAATGATCTTACTGTAAGATACTATAAAACCAAAGCTAATGCAGAAGCCGGGATAAATCCAATTCCGTCCACCTATAATACCAGTGCGAATGGAACAATAACGCTATGGGCAAGATTCACCTCCAACTCACAATCTTGCTATTCGGTCGCACCGATTAATTTGTTGATTGCTTATCCTCCAAAGGCACAAAGCATTGAAATTACAGGTTTATGTGATAATAATCTAGATGGTTTATTTGAAGCGGATTTAACACAGTACACAAGTCAAATTATTTTGGGTAACAGCGTGAATTTGCAGCAATACACTTTCAAATTTTTTAAAACTGAAAACGAGGCTAATAATTTAGCGAGTGCGCCCATTGCAAATCCCGCTTCTTACTCTTTTCCTTCCACACTTACCCGACTTTGGGTTCGTGTAGAAAATGCGCCGGGTTGTTTTGACGTGGTACCAGTAGAGCTAAAATACGGTAAGAAAGTTCCGTTGAAGTCCGGGCAATCGGCCATTAATGTTTGTGACGCTAATAACGACAACAATGAAGTTGTCGATTTAACTCAGCTGCAAAATGCTATTTACGGACAGACAGCAACTTTCGAATATTTCGAAAGCTTGGCAGATTTATATGCTGGAAACAAAATTTCCACACCAGCAGCTTATTCATTAAGTGGTAATGCTAAAAAAATCTTCGTAAAGGTGCACGCTTCAGGTTATTGTGCAGAGAAAACAGAAATTACAGTTAATCTGAAAAAAACGCCCATGTTTACGATTCCAGATCAATATTTCTGCCTTCAGGAACCTGCGAATATCCAACCTAATTTTTCTGGTTTAAATATAACAAAATTTGAGTGGGTCGATGCTTCCGGAAAAGTTGTTTCAACTTCCGATAAATTATTAGATGTGAAAACAGGCGGGCGCTACAAAATCAATGTAACTTCTGCGAACGGCTGTACGTTCTCAACTGAATTCAATGTAAAACCCTTCGAAGTGCCAATTATAAACAGTGTTGTTCTGAATGGTAAAATTTTCACCGTCAATGCGTCTGGCGATAAACCGATTTTATATTCTTCCGATGGTGTAAAATTCCAAACCAGCAACCTTTTCAATGCCGATAATTTACCGTTTGGCGTAAACACTTTTTATGTCAAATTTGCAAATTCTGCGTGTCTTGGCGAGCCGAAAAATGGTTTGAAACTTCAAAATGCGTTCACGCCAAATTCAGACGGGATCAACGATACCTGGCTGATCGACCAGCTTGATTTGTTCAATGGTGAAAAATTAAACCTGAAAATTTACAACAGGTACCAGGAAAAAATATACGAGCAGGAAAGTGCTACCCGCCTTGAATGGGATGGTAAAACCTTATCACGCGTCGTAGCCACCGATTCCTATTGGTATGTGCTTACGTTGCCGGACGGCAAGGTTTACACCGGCTGGGTTTTGCTGAAAAACAGAGATTAACCGATTAATTTAAAAAAAATTGCCCATTTAGCACCCAAAATTTCGGTTCATTATCTTTGCAATATGAAAGTATATGATATTGTAATTATAGGTGGCGGACCGATCGGTTTGAATTGCGCGCTCGAAGCCGAAAAAGCCGGCCTTTCTTATTTGATTATTGAAAAAGGAACCATCGTAAATTCACTCTACAATTATCCGCTGTACATGACGTTTTTTTCTACCGCGGATAAACTGGAAATTGCAGATATTCCATTCATTTCCACCGCGCCCAAACCCGGCAGGAGAGAAGCACTGGAATATTATCAGGGAATTGCACGCCAGCGAAAAATCAATATCAATCTCTACGAGGAAGTTTTAGAAATCAGCAAAACCGAAAAATTTGCCGTTAAAACGACCAAAAATTCCTATTTAGCTAAAAACGTACTTATCGCTACCGGCTTTTACGACATTCCCAATTTAATGGAGGTAAAAGGCGAAAATTTGCCCAAAGTGCGCCATTATTACTCTGAACCTTATCCCTACGCAAACCAGAAAGTGGCGGTTATCGGTTCCAGCAATTCCGCTGTTGATGCCGCGCTGGAAACCTATAGAAAAGGTGCTCAGGTTACCATGATTATCCGGCATGCAGAAATTTCAAAAAGCGTTAAATACTGGGTGAAACCAGACATAATTAACCGCATTACCGAAGGAAGCATCAAAGCATTTTTTAACGCTGAAGTGCTGGAAATTACGCCGCAAACCATCATTTTTAAAGACGAAAACCAGCAAGTTCATGAGATTGAAAATGATTTTGTTTTGGCAATGACCGGCTATTTACCAAATTTTGAATTTCTGAAAGATTCCGGAATTGAGCTTCAGGACGAATGCCTGAAACCGCTTTACGACGAAACCACGATGGAATCCAATGTTTCTGGTTTATATCTTGCCGGGGTGGTTTGCGGCGGAAAAGACACGCATCTTTGGTTTATCGAAAATTCGCGCATTCATGCTGAAATAATTGTGAAAAATATCGTGGCTAAAAATTCTCAGGAGTAAAATTTAGCGCATCATCAGCTCATCGCCATGAAGAACCAAACGCGTCTCCAAGTTATTTGTAAACAGTCCACCGGTTCCCAAACCTTGCGGAATTTTCGGTTTTTTGGTGAAAGTGTACTGCGCAATCGCGTTTAAACCGATGTTACTTTCCAGCGCCGAAGTTATCCACCAGCCGATTTTTAAGTTTTCAGCAAAAGAAATCCATTCATCGGTTCCGGAAAATCCGCCAACGAGCGAAGGTTTTAAAATAATGTATTGTGGTTTTATTTGGGTTAAAAGTTCCTTTTTTTTCTCGAAATCCAGAATTCCAATCAGTTCTTCGTCCAGCGCAATCGGTGTCTGCGTGTTTCGGCAAAGTTCTGCCATATGTTCAATTTGCCCTGCTTTTATCGGTTGTTCGATGGAATGCACATCCAAATCATGAAGTTCGCGAAGCACAGTTTTGGCTTCATCGAACGTAAAACCTCCATTCGCATCAACACGCAATTCCAAATCATCAATTGAAAATTTTTGCCGCAATTCTTTTAAAATTTTCTTTTCTTCATTCCAGTCAGTTCCAATTTTCAGCTTAAGGCAAGTAAAACCATCTTCAAGTTTTTCTTCGATTTGCTTTTTCATGAAATCGGTGTCGCCCATCCAAATCAAACCGTTGATTTTTATGGAATCATAACCTTCGGAAAAATCGCTCGGAAAATAAAGGTCTTCACCGTTTTTTAAATTCAGCATCGCCTGTTCATAACCAAACCAAATTGATGGAAAATGTAAAAGTTCTTTGCGAAGGATTTTTTTATTTTCATTAATGTTTTCGCACAGCCATTGCAGCATTTCCTCATATTCCGGAATATCTTCGTAGCTCAAACCGCGGAAAAGTGCACATTCACCGATTCCGGTTTTGCCATCTTCAGAAATTTCGAAAAAAAAGGTCTCTTTAGCCGTTAAAATTCCGCGCGAAGTTCCGCTCGCCTGTTTAAGATCTAACGTATGAGGTTTGTAGGTCGCTGTTTTCATAAAAAAAGTCAGAGCACGCTCTGACCGGGTTTTAGTTAATTTTGATATTTAATTCTCCGCAGCTGCAGCCATAAATTCTTCTGCTTTTTCTACCATTTCGCGATTGCCACAGAAAAAAGGTACACGCTGATGCAGTTCGGTAGGCTCGATTTCCATAATTCTTTCGAAACCGTTGGTGCATTTTCCGCCTGCCTGTTCCGCCAGAAAAGCCATCGGATTGCATTCGTACAACAGACGCAGTTTTCCGTTTGGCGATTGTGATGTTGATGGATAAATATAAATTCCGCCTTTAATCATGTTCCGGTGAAAATCCGAAACCAGGCTTCCGATATATCTCGAAGTGTACGGCCGGTCATCTTCCTCACGCTGGCAATATTTGATATAATTTTTTACGCCTTGCGGGAATTTGATATAATTTCCTTCATTAATGGAGTAAATCTTTCCGGTCTTCGGAAATTCCATGTTTGCATGAGAAAGGTAGTAAGTTCCCAAGCTTGGGTCTAAAGTAAAGCCGTTTACGCCGTTTCCGGTGGTATAAACAATCATTGTGGACGAACCGTAAACCACATAACCTGCGGCCGCCTGGTTCACCCCTTTCTGTAAAAAATCCTCGATTCCGACCGGCGAACCAGGTTCAGTAACGCGGCGGTAAATTGAAAAAATAGTTCCTACAGAAACATTCACATCAATGTTCGATGAGCCATCCAGTGGATCGATTAAAACCACATATTTGCTTAAATGCGCGTTGGAACCGCATTTCACTTCAATATAATCGTCGTTCTCCTCCGATGCAATTCCACAAACGACTTCCCGCTGAGATAGAGCTTCGATGAAAATTTCATTAGCTAATACGTCTAATTTTTGCTGTTCTTCACCCTGAATATTTTCACTGCCAACTTTTCCAATAATATTGGCGATACCGGCTTTGTTCACTTCGCGGTTCACCACTTTCGATGCTAACCGGATCGCACTGAGCAGGCGGGAAAGTTCGCCCGTAGAATACATGAAATCTTCTTGCTTGTCGATGATAAACTCACCAAGGGTTTGGAACGACTGTTCTGACATTTTTTTTACTTTTTGGGTTTTTACAAATCTCGGAAAATTCTTTGGATTTTCGTCTAAAACATTTGCGAAATTACCGGCTAAAAGCACCAAAAATTCTGTTTTAAATTAAATAAAATTGGTGAAAACCGCCGTTTTTTTTATTCGTTCTAAATTGATAATTTTGACAGCTGAAATCTGCGCTTTTCAGCAGGTTAAAAATTATACTAACTATTTGAAATTGAACGTTCTAAATGAAAATATTTAAGTTTGGTGGTGCATCGGTAAAAGATGCTGAAGGAGTAAAAAATGTGGCGGTGGTCTTGGGAACTCAGGGTTTTCAAAAATGTCTGGTTGTCGTTTCGGCAATGGGAAAAACCACCAACGCGCTGGAAAAAGTGGTAGAAGATTATTTCGCGAAACAGGATTACCAAAATAAGCTGGAAGAAATAAAGCAAAACCATCTTCAGATCGCAACAGCTCTTTTTGCCCCAAATCATCAGGTTTTTAACAGAATTAATGAATTTTTCGACGAAGCAACTTCTTTCCTACAGCGAAACAAATCTCCTCATTACAACTTTGTGTACGATCAGGTGGTGAGCTGTGGCGAAATGGTTTCATCGGTTATTTTAAGCGAATATTTGCAGGAAATCGGTTTCCCGAATTTTTGGTGTGATGCGCGCGAATATTTAAAAACCGACAGCAATTACCGCGAAGGAACGATAAATTGGGATGAAACCGAAGAACGGGTTAAAACTTTAAGCACCGAAGAATGTTACGTAACTCAAGGTTTTATCGGTTCAGATGAAAACAGTTTTACAGTAACTCTCGGCCGCGAAGGCTCGGATTATTCGGCGGCAATTTTCGCTTATTGTTTGAATGCAGAAGCTTTAACGATTTGGAAAGACGTTCCGGGTGTGATGACCGGCGATCCGCGAAAATTTCAAAATGTTTCGTTGCTTGAAAATATTTCCTACGAAGAAGCCATTGAAATGGCATATTACGGCGCATCGGTAATTCACCCGAAAACTTTGCAGCCGCTGAAACAGAAAAATATTCCGTTTTATGTGAAATCTTTTTTAGAGCCCACAAAAAAAGGTACAAAAGTCGGCGCAAATCTGGAAAAAAACAATCAGGAATCCTTTATTTTAAAGGAAAATCAGCATTTACTGCGCGTCGCGACCCGTGATTTTTCATTTATTGCTGAAGAACATTTAAGTCTGATTTTTTCGTTGCTTGCGAAGCATAAAATTAAGATTTCCCTCATGCAGAATTCGGCAATTTCTCTGGATCTTTGCCTTGAAGATACGTACCACATGATCGATCTTTTGGTGAATGATCTTACCGAAGGTTTTCAAACTGAACTTGTGCGCAACGTTTCATTATACACCATTCGAAATGCTAAAATAGAAGAAGCGCCGAAACTTTACCCGAACAAAAATATCTTGTTGGAGCAGATTTCGCAGAAAATTTTGCAGGTCGTCATTAATTAACCGTTTATGAGTCTTATTTCGAAAACAGATTTAATCAAAGCTTCCGGCCTCAGCAAGCTCGGAATTTTGAGCAGTCCCATAGCTTCTGCCGTAATGCGTGTAGCCAAGATCGACGAAGTTAACCGCATGTACGACTTTTTGAAAGACAAAAAAGGAAAAGATTTTTTCGATTCCTTCGTACGCTATCGGGAACTGAAATATATTGTTTTTGAAGAAGATCTGGCGCGAATTCCGAAAACCGGACCGTTTATTTTGGTATCAAACCATCCGCTCGGTGCTATTGACGGTATTTTAATGACCAAGATTTTAAGCGAAATACGACCGGATTTTAAAATTATGGGTAATTTCCTTCTGGAAAAAATCGAACCTATGAAACCGTACGTCATTCCGGTAAACCCGTTTGAAAACCGGAAAGTGCTTCGGAACAGTTCTACTGGCATGCGCGAAACGCTGAAACATCTGGAAAGTGGCGGCTGCGTGGGAATTTTTCCGGCTGGTGAAGTTTCCAATAAGAATAATAAATTCAATGAGATCCGCGATAAAAAGTGGGAATTACCTGTTTTAAAATTAATTAAAATTGCGAAAGTTCCCGTTGTACCCATGTATTTTCATGCCAAAAACAGTCAGCTTTTCTACCGATTGGGGAAACTTCATCCGGATTTGCAGACACTTTTGCTTCCGGCTGAAATGATGAACAAGCGCGAAAAACCCATCCGCATCCGTTTTGGAAAGCCGGTGTCGGTAAAATTTTTAATGGATCACGATTCTGTGGAAGAAATGGGCGAATTTCTGCAGAAGAAAATCTACATGCTGAAATCCTATTACGAAAAACGGAAATCACTTGCCGAACGTTTAAATATTCCCAATTTAAAACTCAATTTTCCTATTCACAAAGAAGGGAATATAGTCCAGAATATAATTGATGAAACGCCTGCGGAAAATATTCTTCTGGAAATAAAAGCCCTTCAAAAGGCAGAAAAAATGCTTTTCCGAAATGGAAATTATGAAATATTTTTTGCGCAGTATGCCGAAATACCGTCAATTATGCGGGAAATAGGGCGCCAGCGTGAACTTACTTTTAGAAAAATAGGCGAGGGCAGCAATTTGCCTTTCGATTTGGATGAATATGATGAACATTATCACCATCTTTTCCTTTGGGACAGCGCGGCAGAAAAGTTAGTCGGTGCTTACCGAATGGCTTTGGGCGCTGAAGTGATGAAAAAATTTGGACTAGACGGTTTTTACACCAGTTCGCTTTTCGAATTTGATCCGGAATTACAGCCATTTTTCCGCAAAGTCATCGAAATGGGAAGAGCCTATATTTCCGCAGAATATCAGCAGAAACCTTTGCCGCTTTTTCTTTTGTGGCGCGGTATTGTACATGTTTGTTTGCGAAATCCGGATCATAAATTTTTAATGGGCGGCGTGAGTATTTCCGATAAATTTTCGGAGTTTTCAAAATCATTGATGATTGAATTTATGCGCTCTAATTATTACGATTCCGCGGTGGCGCAATATATTCACCCGAAACATGAATTTAAGGTTCACTTAAAAGAACGCGATAAGCACTTGTTTTTCGATGAAGTAGAATCAGATTTGAATAAGCTCGACCGGATTATTGACGATTTGGAACCGGAAATGCGTTTGCCGGTGCTTATTAAAAAATATATTAAGCAAAATGCAAAAGTTATTTCGTTTAATGTTGACCCGAGCTTTAACGACGCTATTGACGGCCTGATGTACATCCGCATCAGCGAATTACCGGAAAGCACAATTAAGCCGGTTTTGGAAGAAATGAGTGAACATATCCGCCGCGAGGAAAATAAAGTTCCTGATAATCAATAAACTTGGTGTTTCCGAGAAAAATATGCAAAAATCATTTGTGTAGTATGTATAAAGATGCTATTTTTGCACCACTCAATTAACGGAAGGTCTCTTAGCTCAGTTGGTAGAGCAATGGATTGAAAATCCATGTGTCCCTGGTTCGATTCCTGGAGAGACCACTTTCAATGATAAGCGTTCAGTTTTTAACTGAACGCTTTTTTTTGAATTAAATTTGTCTAACGGTAGCTTTTCGATTTCGAAAAATTTGCCGTTTTAACCCCATATTTTTCGGTGCAATCCATATTTCAAAATTCGCCGCTATTTGCCACTTTTTTTACTTTCATTAAATTTACAGGAATAGCGATAATTTGACTTCTGAATTTATTTGCCGCTATTCTGGCAAAAAATTGCGATTTGCTTAAATAGGATTTTTACGCGGCAAGCAAATTGAAGCTTCGCATTCCAACCAAATTATTTTCAATGGAACACCAACATACCTACGATTCCAAAGGCCGACAAATCTGCTGTACCGAAGAAGAAAAAATCTACAAAAAAGCCGGTGCAGAGGAGCTTTTGGATAGAAAAGCAATTCCCACACACACCGACCACGACGGGCATGATCATGATGGACACGACCACAGCACAACAGAAGAAAGTAGCTGGCAAATGTTTTTACCAAGTATCATTTCGCTGGTTTTGCTCTTGGCTGCGCTGTATTTTGAACATTTTCTAAAACCCGATTGGTTTACCGGCTGGGTGAGGATTGTCTGGTATGTTGTCGCCTATTTGCCGGTCGGGTTGCCGGTGCTGAAAGAAGCTTGGCGCAGTATTTTGCAGGGCGGATTTTTTTCGGAGTTTTTCCTGATGAGTTTGGCGACACTCGGTGCTTTTGCGATCGGCGAATATCCTGAAGGTGTCGCCGTGATGCTCTTTTATTCCGTTGGTGAAGTTTTTCAAACTTTAGCAGTTTCCCGCGCGCAGGCAAACATTAAAACGTTACTTGATCAGCGTCCCGACGAAGTGACCGTGCTACGAAATAATAAACCGGAAACAATTAAAGCTGAAAGAGTGGAAATTGATGAAATTATTCAGCTGAAACCTGGTGAAAAAATAGGTTTAGATGGTGAACTGCTTTCCGATAAAGCTGCTTTTAATACCGCAGCTTTAACCGGTGAAAGTAAACCTGACACCAAGCTGAAAGGCGAAACCGTGCTTGCGGGAATGATTAACCTCAATACTGTGGTGGAGGTGAAAGTTACCACCGCCTACACCGACAGCAAACTCAGCAAAATTCTGGAAATGGTGCAAAATGCCACCAGCAAAAAAGCTCCAACGGAACTTTTTATCCGCAAGTTTGCCAAAATTTACACGCCCATTGTGGTTTTTTTAGCCATCGGAATTACCTTATTTCCTTACTTTTTCGTCGAAAATTATATTTTTGCAGACTGGCTTTACCGCGCGCTGATTTTTCTGGTAATTTCCTGCCCCTGCGCTTTGGTCATCAGCATTCCGCTCGGATATTTTGGTGGAATTGGTGCCGCCAGTAAAAACGGAATTTTATTTAAAGGCAGTAATTTTTTAGATGTTCTTGCCAATATTCAAAATGTGGTAATGGATAAAACCGGAACAATGACCGAAGGTGTTTTTAAAGTTCAGGAAGTACATTTCCATCCGGCTTTTAACCAGACCGAAATTTTAGAAATGGTCAATGCGGTGGAAAGCAAAAGCACGCATCCGGTCGCGACGGCGATTCACGAATACGTTGGTGAAGTCAACACCGATTTAAATGTCGAAAACATTGAAGAAATTCCCGGTCATGGCTTAAAAGCTAAAATAAATGGTAAAGAATTGCTTGTCGGAAATTTTAAACTGCTCGATAAATTCGACATAAAATACGACAGCTATATTACCGAAATCGCTTATACTTTAATTGCTGTTGCTTACGGTGGAAAATACGTTGGCTATTTAACGGTTGCGGACAGTATTAAAGAAGATGCGCAGCTAACCATTGACAAACTGAAATCTTTAGGTGTAAAAACTACCATGTTAAGCGGTGATAAAAATTCCGTCGTGCAGTTTGTGGCGAAAAAGCTCGGAATTGAAAATGCTTTCGGCGATTTACTTCCCGAAGATAAAGTGCAAAAAATAGAGGAAATAAAGGCAAAAAAACAAAGCGTAGCTTTTGTTGGCGACGGTGTGAATGACGCGCCGGTCGTTGCTTTAAGTGATGTCGGTTTGGCGATGGGCGGTCTAGGTAGCGATGCTACCGTAGAAACTGCTGATGTCGTTATTCAGGATGACCGGCCAAGCAAAATTCCAATGGCTATCAACATCGGAAAACAAACCCGCAAAATTGTCTGGCAGAATATTTTCCTCGCCTTTGCGGTTAAAGCAGTGGTGCTGATATTGGGAGCCGGCGGCCTGGCAACGATGTGGGAAGCAGTTTTCGCGGATGTCGGCGTGGCTTTGTTGGCAATCTTAAATGCAGTTCGCATTCAACGAATGAAATTTTAGCAGCTGTTTAGCCCTTTTTTTATATTCTTTCCAGTTCGTCGCCGCTGATCTGGGTTTTAAAAGTTCCGTAATTCACTGAAACCTTACCGTTTTTCTCGATTTTTTCTATTGTGCCGACACTTGTAGAACCCGGAATTCGCACGCGTTGTCCAACTTTCATCCACACCGCGCGCTCTTTTTGGCGTTTATCTTCGAGCTTTTCGGTCGCGGCAACAATTTTTTCCTGTACGTCGGTCTTTTTCAGCTGCTGCGTAATTTTTCGCTTTACAATCTGCAACTTTTTGTTTTCATCTTTGTCAGAACCTAGCTTGCGGAACTTTTCCTGCTCCAGAATTTTCACAAAGTCCGCAACCACCAGTTTCCGAGATTTTCCTTTCACATAAGAATCGATAAAACCTTCGATTTTATTCCCAAACTGCAGTTTTCGGTGCTCATCTTCATAAAGTTTCTGAAAATTATAGAGTTTTTGCTGAAGCTGCTCGTTCAGTTTTTCCAGATTTTCCTTTTTATTTTGAGTAGAATCTCTTTTTTCGGCTAAATCGGTCTTAATTTTTTCAACTTCAAATTTTTCCTGCTGTAATTTTACAATGGTTTTATCCAGGTTTACAATATCGTGTTCCACTTTTTTCTTCGCCGATTCAATGATGAATTTCGGGATTTTATTTTTCTCCGCAACTTCGAAGGTGAAAGAACTTCCGGCTTGGCCAACTTCCAGTTTATAAAGCGGCTCCAGCGAGTTTTCATCAAAAAGCATCGCAGCATTTGTCGCGTGTGGCAAATGTTCGATCACCAATTTGATGTTGGTGTAATGCGTGGTGATGATGGAAAAACTTTTTTTCTCGTAGAAAAATTCCAGAAAACTTTCCGCTAAGGCGCCGCCTAATTCCGGGTCGGAACCGGTTCCGAACTCATCGATGAGCAAAAGCGTTTTCGAATTGGCTTCTTTGATGATTTTCGCCATTTTTTTCAGGCGCGAAGAATACGTGGAAAGATGATTTTCAATGGATTGATTGTCGCCAATATCCGTCATCAGCTTTTCGAAGAAAAACATTTCTGATTTCGGATGAACCGGCACCAGAATTCCGCTCTGAATCATCAGCTGCAATAAACCGACGGTTTTCAGCGTAATGGATTTTCCGCCGGCATTCGGTCCGGAAATACATAAAATCCGGTTTTGTTCGGTTAAAGTTAAGGTTTGCGGAAATATTTTTTTCTTTTCAACTTGGTTTCGGATCAGCAACAAAGGATGGAAAGCATTTACCAAACGCATCGTGCGGTGACGGTTTATTTTTGGTAAAACTCCACCGATTTTCTCCGCGAATTTTGCTTTTGCGCGCGTGAGATCAAGATCGAAAATATAATTTTGATAATCTTCGAGCTGTGGTGCAAATTCTGAAATTTCTGTCGTTAACTTCCGTAAAATTTTATCGACTTCTTTTTTTTCTTCTTCAATATCTTCGCGCAGTTTAAACTGATGTTTTACCACCGATTCCGGCTGAATGTAGGTGATGGAGCCGGTTTTGGAAATTCCCAGAACGCGTCCCGGAACCCGTTTTTTATAACCGGATTTTACCGCCAAAACCCGCTGGTCGTCCATGATGCTTTCGCGGATGTCATCCAGATAATCGGTTGACGAAAGAGCCGTAAGCGCGCGGTTGAAATTTTCCTGAATGGCCTTTCTCGCAGTTGAAATTTCGGCGCGCAAGGTTTTTAAAATTGGCGACGAATCACTTTTCACTTCACCAAAACGGTTGAAAACCTTATCGATTTTTTCGACGATTTCCTTGCGGTATTCTAAATCTTTAACATCATTTTTTAAATGGAAAAAAAGTTGCTCGTAAGCAGGGAAAAATTTCTGCAGCCGCGCAATTTGCTCGGTCAGACTTTTAATTTTTAAAAAAGAGGCGTTTTCGAGCCGAAAATTTTCAATCACCATCAGCTTGAGTTCCGCTTCAATATCTTCATATTCATTGAAAGGGATCGCGTTGTCACTTTCAAAACTGGCGAGATATTCCGCTGTTTTTTTGAGTGAAAGCTCGGCTTCTTCAAGCTCAAAAGGCTTAATCGCTTCAATTCTTTCAGCGATTTTTTTCGAGTACGCAAACGGCGAAATTTCCGCTAAAAGTTCCGGAAATTCTAGTTCGTCTAAATCATCTTTTTGTATATGCACACGCAAATTTAAAGAGATATTTTGATATTGTGCTAATTTTGTAGTTTCGGAGTTGGAAACCAAACGCGCTAAATCATAGATTAGTTTTCAACTTTATTTTTTACCAATCAAAAATACAGCACCATGACCTGGACCGAAGTTCTTGCCCCGATAAAAAATTCCGAATATTTTGAAAGTCTCTGGCAAAATGTGAAAACGGAGTATAATTCTGCCAAAGTTTTTCCGCCAAAAAAAGAGATTTTCCGCGCTTTGGATCTCACACCTTTCGATGAGGTAAGAGTGGTGATTATCGGTCAGGATCCGTATCATAATGATAATCAGGCAAATGGATTGAGTTTTTCAGTTTCCGAAGAAGTTTCGGCACCGCCGTCACTGAAAAATATTTTCACCGAATTGAAGTCAGATCTAGGTATTGAACGACAAAAAACCGATCTCGAAGATTGGGCAAGGCAAGGTGTTTTGCTTTTAAATTCCTCGCTTACAGTGCGTGCGCATTCACCAAATTCACACAAAGATTTGGGTTGGGAAAAGTTCACCAATTTTATCATTAAAGAGATTTCGGAAAAAAAAGAAAACGTGGTTTTTGTTTTGTGGGGCGCTTTTGCGCAGAAAAAAGAGGAATTAATCGATACTTCAAAACATTTTATAATAAAATCTGCGCATCCGTCGCCATTTTCTGTACACCGTGGTTTTTACGGCAGCAAACCTTTTTCGAAAGTTAATAACTATTTAAAATCGAAAAATATCAAGCCAATTTCGTGGTAAGTTATTTTGAAAAATTTGGCCTATTTTGCCCCGATTTTTTCTATTTGAAGTTTAATTTTATAATGACCTTTCAAAGCTTCAAAATTTTTCGCTGAAGTGGTTTTGGGTGAAACTTCAACCAAAGAAATTAGATATCCATTAAATTGTTTTGAATTGGAAAACCCTTTTTTCGCGTCATTTATGGTGCTTAATTCCATTGTAAAAGGGCGGGTATAAATTCCGGTAAGTTCAATTTCAGCTTTTGCATTTCCCTGCCAAATGCATTTTACATCTTTGGGGCAGCGGCTGTCTTCCAGCATTTTTTTAAAGGTGATATTCATTTCAAATTCTTCGAAAAACCGGTTCTCACCTTCATTTAAATAAATAAAAGCGGAATCTTGCACAGCAAATTCTTCAGAAAAATTGGCAGCATTTTCGGCATTTTTTTTCGAATTACCGAACTGCGCCGAATCAGTTTTTAGCTGCTTTTCGACTGGATTTTCTTCATTTTCCGAAGTGGTTTTGGTTTGCTTTTCACAGGTTTGAGCCGACAAAAGCGTCATTAAACCAAAGGCAATTTTGAGGAACATTTCTTTAGTTTTTGTAAATATCAATTACAACTACCAAAAGCATTGCCACGCCAACAATAAAATTGAAACCTGTGCCGTAAATGAACCCGATCAAGGCACCTTTCGTACTGTTAAAAGCTTTCTTTTTGTCTGTAGAATCGTGCAGCAGTTCACCGATAAAAACGCCCAGAAACATTCCGATTAGAAAACCAAACGGGATGGGAATAAAAAACATTCCGACTAAAGTTCCAACAATCGATCCAACGCTGCCCCAACGCGTTCCACCATACTTTCTATTCGTTCGTGCTGGAATTACGTAATTCAAAACCGCGGAAAGCGCTGTAAGCACGACAAAAATCCAGATGTAAACCATGGAAATCGGTGCATCGGTCCCGAATTTATAAATTAATAGTCCGCACAAACTGAGAAAAAGTCCTGGTAAAACCGGTAAAAAAGTTCCAATAATCCCGAGAACCAATAAAATAATACTCACAAGCGTGATTAATGCAGCATCCATGATAACTAAATTTTGTTAAATGTACTTATAAATCAGGGAAAGACAAACGGATTTCTTATTTTTGCTGCAATGAACAAAGAACTGGCGGACACTAAAGACTTTTTGCAGAATATAAGCGACTATATTCATTTTTTTGTACGGGAAAATGTGCCTGATACTTTTGTTTTGCTTTCGCAGATTTTCCTGAAATTTCTCTTTTTTCTCGCCATAATTTATGTGGTTGATTTCCTGATTAAACTGGTCATCAACACCATTTTCAAGCTCTTCTTCGATAAAGAAAAATATCCTGTTTTAAAGTCCATTTATTCCGCGAGAATCACCAATTCCATCGCGCATATTGGCGCTTTGCTCTTTGGCAGTTACGCGCTTTTTTCAATTTTTTATCGTCACCCGAAAAGCCATATTTTTCTGGAAAGACTAATTGGACTTCTGATTGTCATCGTCATCGCGCAACTTTTGCTGCGCAGTGTAACTGCGACCAGGAATTATTTCATTATCAAAAAGGATTATTACAAAATTATTGCCCTCAATGCGGTTTCGCAAACCATTAATATTTTCGGGATTTTCGTATGTTCTGTGATCGCAATTAGTGTCTTGTTCGGCATCAGCGGTTCCGCAATTGTCGGAAGTTTGGGAGCAATTACTGCGGTTTTGGTTTTGGTTTTCCGCGATACTATTTTGGGTTTTGTGACTGGAATTCACGTTGCAACTTCCAAAAATTTAAAAGTCGGTGACTGGATCGGAATTCCAAAGTATAATATGGAAGGAACGATTGTTGACCTTAATCTTTTGACTACGAAAATTGAAAATTTCGACAAAACAATTTCCACCATTCCTACTTATGATTTTTTAACCACGGAAATCAAAAATCTTCAGGTAATGTCGGAAAGCAATACTCGACGAATTAAACGTTCGATTATTTTTAACATCAAATCTTTTAAATTTTTAGATGAAGAAGCGCTTGCGCGGCTTTCAAAAATCAATTTAATAAAAGATTATCTGCATGAAATGTCCGAGGAGATTAAAAAAGAACGAAATCCGCTTGAAAATTCCGACATGCTCATCAACGGGCGACAGCTCACCAACATCGGAGTTTTCCGTGTATATGCTTTAAATTTCCTTAAAAATAATAAAAGAGTTGACCAGAACGGAACCTTAATGGTTCGTCAGCTGGAAAATACGCCACAGGGAATGCCGCTGGAAATTTACTGTTTCACCAACGATTCTGCGTGGGAATCTTACGAAGCGATAATGGCGGATATTTTCGACCATCTGATGGTAGCTTCAAAGGATTTCGATCTCGAAATCATGCAGTTTACAAAAATCTAATTCAATGACAAAACTCAGTGTAAATATCAATAAAATCGCAACGCTCCGAAATGCGCGCGGCGGCGAGTTGCCAAGTGTCACCGAAGCTGCCGTGAAGCTGCAGGAATTCGGTGCGCAGGGAATTACCATTCATCCGCGGCCAGACCAGCGCCACATTACGCGAAAGGATGTTTACGATTTAAAACCATTAGTGCATACCGAATTTAATATTGAAGGAAATCCGCACCGACCGTTCATCGATATGGTTCTGGAAATTAAGCCGGAGCAGGTAACTTTGGTTCCCGATGGTGATGATGCAATTACGTCGAACGCCGGTTGGGATTGCCAAAAACATTTGGGCTTTCTGAAAAATGTGATTGCAGAATTCAAAAAAGCCGGCATCAGAACGTCGGTTTTCCTGGATCCAAATCCGGAAATGGTGAAATTTGCCGCAGAAACGGGAACCGACCGGATTGAACTTTATACCGAAGCTTACGCTAAAAATTATAAGGCAAATAAAGAAGACGCGATAAAATCTTACATTGAAACCGCCGTTGAAGCTGAAAAATTTGGACTTGGAATAAATGCGGGCCACGATTTAAGCTTAGAAAATTTGAAATTTTTTGCCCAAAATGTGCCGAATTTATTGGAGGTTTCCATCGGGCATGCGCTCATTTCCGAAGCACTTTATATGGGCTTGGAAAATACCGTTCAGGCTTATCTGAAAAGACTTGCGCGTTGGTAATTCAGAAAAAAAGGTCGTTTTAAGCCGGAATTTTTATCGGTGCTAAACATCAATATTTAACGTAATTTTGAACTATATAATTTTTCATGGAAATTCTACACTCAAAAATTTATGGACAGGAAAAAGCCGGAATTCCGCTTCTGGTTTTTCACGGTTTGTTCGGAATGCTGGATAACTGGGGAAGTTTTGGTAAGGAAATGGGCGAATTTCTCCCGGTTCATCTGCTGGATTTGCGCAACCACGGAAAAAGTTTTCATTCACCGCAAATGTCACACGACGATTTAGCGCACGACATCTTGCATTATATGGAATTTCACGGCCTCGAAAAAATCAACCTTTTGGGACATTCGCTCGGTGGAAAAGCGGTAATGCAGTTTGCTATTAAATATCCGGTGAAAGTTAATAAATTAATCGTGGTAGATATTTCGCCAAAAGCATATCCGCCGCATCATCAGGGTATTTTAAAGGCGCTGGAAAGTGTAGATTTCTCCACCGCGACATCAAGACAGCAGGTTGAAGACGTGCTTTCGCAATATATTCCGGAAAAATCGGTCATTTTATTTTTAACCAAAAACCTTTACTGGACTGATGATAAAAAACTGGACTGGCGTTTTAATTTAAAAACCCTGTCTGAAAAATATGAGGAATTTGTTTCGAATGCGATAAAATTCGGTGTTTTCAGCGGCGATACTTTATTTATTTCCGGCGAAAAATCACAGTATATTTTGCCGCAGGATGAATTTCAAATCAAACAGCAGTTCCCTAATTCCAGCGTGGCAACCATTAAAAACGCGGGTCATTGGGTACAGGCAGAAAACCCCACTGACTTTAACGAAGTGGTGAAAAAGTTCCTGCTAAAAGCCTGAATTTTTCCAAATTTCTGAATCAACTTCTTTAATTAAAATATGGTTTTAGTCACAGGCGCAACAGGAATTCTCGGCCGCGTTATCGTTTTAGATTTGCTGAAGCGCGGTAAGAAGGTGCGCGCAACCAAACGTCAAACCAGTGATTTAAAGGAAGTTGAAAAATCTTACCGTTTTTACACAAAACAACCAAAAGAATATTTCGACAAGATCGAATGGCTGGATGTTGATTTCGAAGATATTTTTTCTCTTCAGCAAGCACTTATTGGCATTACCGAGGTTTACCACTGTGCCGCGAAAGTCAGTTTTCATCCGAAAGACCGCCGCGCGATGTATCACACCAATATTGCCGGCACCAGAAATTTACTTTTCGCGATTGAAACTTCTACGGTGAAAAAGTTGTGCTTCGTAAGTTCAACCGCCGTATTAGATGGCGTAAATGAAAAAGGTGAAGTCACCGAAGATGCCAACTACAATCCGAAAGTGGATCATTCACCATATGCACGTTCTAAACATTTTTCCGAAATGGAAGTCTGGCGAGCTTCTGCGGAAGGTTTAAACACCATAATTCTCAATCCGGGCGTCATTATCGGCACTGGAAACTGGGAAGCGAGCAGTGGTGAAATGTTCAGCGCCTTGGCAAAATATCCGTATGCGATGAGCGGAAGTTCCGCATATGTTGATGTTCGCGATGTTGCGGAAATTGCTGTGAAACTGATGGAAAAAGAAATTTTCGACGAAAGATTTATCGTAATTTCTTCCACCGAAAGGCTTTTGCAAGTTTCGAATTTTGTACGCCAGAAACTCGGGAAATCAAAAGCGAAACTTTTGCCGGAATTTATCCTGAAACTCGGCTATTTTTTGAACATTATTTTAGGTTGGCTTTTCCCGAAACTGCGTATGCTTAATAAAGTGAATTTAGAAACCGTAACTTCACATCACCTCATTTCAAACAAAAAAATAAAGAAAAAACTCGATTACGAATTCATTCCCGTGTTCGAAAGTCTTGATTTTCACCTTCAAAATTATATCTCTGATCACCCTTCATTATGAACATTGCAGAATTTTTAAACTCAAATAGCGAAAAATACCCTACAAAATCCGCAATCGGCTTTAAGAAAAAAGATAAGTGGATGGAAATTTCCTGGCCGGTTTTCCGCCGTTCCGTTTTTAAAACAGGGAATGCTTTGCTGGACGCCGGAATTGCAGAGGGGGACCGTGTCGCCATTTACTCTGATAATTCGGCGGAATGGATCACTTTTGACCTTGCTATTTTATCCATTGGCGCTATCACAGTGCCGATTTATTCCACCAACAACAAAGAGCAGGCGAAATATATTTTAGATGAATCGGAATGCAAAATAATTTTGGTAGGAAATCAGGAGCAGTACGATGCAGCTTTTGAAATTTTAGAAAATAGCCGCTTTTTGCAGCAAATAATTGTGGCGAAAAAATCCATCTGGATTAAAAAAGAAGCCAGCCAGTATCTGGAAGATTTCATTAAAAAAAGTACGGACGAGCTTGAAATTTCACCGAAAAATAATGAAGATTTAGCCACCATAATTTACACTTCCGGCACCACCGGCGTTCCGAAAGGCGTGATGATTACGCACGGAAATTTTCACCAGTCTGTTGAAGCGCATTTCGATTTTTTTAAATTTAAAAATTTCGAAAATGAAACTTCGCTTGCTTTTTTACCGCTAACTCATATTTTTGAGCGTAGCTGGACTTTGCTCGCATTATCAGGCGGTGCAAAGGTTTATTTCCTGGAAAATACCAAATTAATCGCCAGTGCATTATCGGAAATAAAACCAACAATTATGTGTGCCGTGCCGCGGTTTTACCAAAAAATTTACGCCGGCGTCCACGAAATGGCAAATTCCAGTTCGGCGACGAAAAAGAAGATTTTCAACTGGGCGTTGGAAACCGGAAGTCAGGTTGCAGAGCTGAAAAGATTAGATCAGAATATTCCGCTTTCGCTTCAAATAAAAAATTCGCTAGCCGGAATGCTGGTTTTTAATAAAATTAAAAACAAAATGGGCGGAAACCTTTGGTTTATGCCTTGTGGTGGCGCTTCTGTTTCGCCTGAAGTTACGCGCTTTTTCGATGCGATCGGCATTCACATCACCGTTGGTTATGGACTCACCGAAACTACGGCCACTTTGACGGCTTTTCCGTTTAAACATTACGTTCACGGTTCCGCTGGAATTCCGCTGGGCGACACTAAAATTAAAATTGGTGAAAACGATGAAATTTTAGCAAAAGGCAGCGGAATAATGAAAGGTTATTATAAAAAACCCCAGGAAACAGCAGAAGTCTTCAACGAAGACGGCTGGTTCCGAACAGGTGACGCAGGAAAATTTGACGAAGCCGGAAATCTGTATATTACGGATCGGATCAAAGATTTAATGAAAACTTCGAACGGAAAATATGTCGCGCCGCAGCCGATTGAAAATCTGCTTTCAAACAACAACTACATCAACCAGGTAATGGTGATTGCGGAAGGAAAACCGTACGTTACGGCGATGATTATCCCGAATTTTGAAGCTTTAAAAAACCAGCTTTCGAAAATGAATATTCCGTTCACGACCTGGAAAGAAATTGTAAATCTTGAAAAAATTAAGGAGTTTTACAGCCAAAAAATTGAAGAGATTCAGCAGAATTTATCAGGTTTTGAAAAAATCAAAAAATTCGTTTTAATGCCGTCAGAATTTGAGATTACGACGGGCGAAATTACACCGACGCTAAAAGTGAAGCGAAATGTTGTGATGCAGAAATATGCAGATTTAGTAGATAAAATGTATAATTCTTCGGCACATTAAGGCCTTTTTTTTAAAATGTTAAAACGCAAAAAATGAGTGAATTTACCGGTAAAAAATCTTTTGAAATCAGTAACCAAAAAGTTACCGAAAGTTGCCCATCCAATATTGCTTTAATTAAATATTGGGGCAAATACGAAAACCAGATTCCGGCAAATCCGAGCATCAGCTACACTTTGAAATTGTGTAAGACCAATACACAAATGCAATTTTTTGCGAACGAAAAATTTTCGGTTCAAACTTTTCTTTCCGGAAAAGAAGAGCCAAAATTCGCGGAGAAAATCGAGAATTATTTTAAAAAAATCGAGGAATATTTACCCTGGATTTTAAAAGGGAAATACATCATTAAAACTGAAAATACTTTCCCGCACAGCTCCGGGATTGCAAGTTCGGCTTCGGGTTTTGGAGCTATTGCGAAATGTCTGTTGCGTTTGGATGATTCCTTTTCCGGTTGTAATGACCCGAAATTCTCCTTGAAAAAAGCCAGTTTTTTAGCAAGACTTGGCAGTGGAAGTGCGTGCCGAAGTCTTTATAATGGTTTGGTGGTTTGGGGCGAAACTCAGGAAGTACCCGGGAGTTCGGACTTGTTTGCGACTCCATATCCAAGTGAAGAAATTCACGAGGTTTTCCGCAGTTTTAATGATTGGGTTTTGCTCATTCACGAAGGTGAAAAATCTGTGAGCTCCAGTGTTGGTCACGGTTTGATGAATACCAATCCGTACGCGGAAAGACGTTTTCAGGAAGCGCACGAAAATTTTTCAAAACTGAAAAATATCCTCAAATCAGGCGATATAAATAGTTTCATTAAACTGGTGGAACACGAAGCGCTGACACTTCACGCCATGATGATGGTGAGCGATCCGGCCTTTATTTTAATGAAAACCGGAACTTTAGCTGTTATCAATAAAATCTGGGATTTCCGGAAAAAAACTGGTTTACCGCTCTTTTTCACACTCGACGCCGGCGCCAATGTTCACCTTTTGTTTCCGGCAAACGAGAAAGAGGATTTAATCCAGGAATTTATTATTAAAGAACTCTTGCAACACACGCAAAACAACGGTGTTGTAAAAGATGTGATGAAATTTTAGCAGTAATTATTTTTTCTGCGCCAAACGGCTCATCGTGTGAAGAACGTAGATCACGATAATTCCCAGAATAGCCGCAGATATAGAAAGGATGAATTTTGAATTTTCTTCATGCCAGAAACCAAGATTCCATTCCATTCTGTAAAGGTTGAAACCTATAAAAATTACAAAAAGCGCTAAGAATATTTTATAAAAGAGTTGCATTTTTCCTGATTAAAATTTAACGTACGTCGAAAAAAGTTGGGCGAAATTTGCGGTAAATAATTTTATGGAAATTGCCAGCAAAATAATACCGAAAACCTTCTGTAAAACCTGCAAAGTACCATCTCCCAATTTGTTTTCGAGCCAGTTTGCTGATTTCAGCACCAAATATACGAAAATTGTGTTGAGAATGATGCCTGCGATAATGTTGATATCGTGATACTCCGCGCGAAGTGAAAGCGTTGTTGTTAATGTTCCGGCGCCCGCAATCAAGGGAAATGCGATGGGCACAATCGAAGCAGATTTTGACTCCGCATTTTTCTGGATTTCAATTCCTAAAATCATTTCAATTGCGATGATAAAAATGACGAAAGCACCTGCGATCGCGAAGGAATTCACGTCAACACCGATTAGTTTTAAAATATTATTCCCGATAAACAGAAACGCGATCATCAGTATTCCGGCAACGATCGTTGCACGTTCCGCTTCGATTTTACCGAATTTCTTTTTCAAACCCACGATGATGGGTATAGAACCAACAATATCAATGACCGCAAAAAGAATCATGGTCGCGGTAAGCGTTTCTTTCACAGAGAAAAATTCAAACATTTTCTGGACTTATTAATTTCGCAAAAATATAAAAAATAAATGATTATTTGTTAATGTCTGAAAATATTGTTTTGATGGCTTCAAACAACTCCTGAATTTCTTCGTCTGAATGAATTGGTGAATATTTCTCCATCTGAATACGCTCTGAAAGATTGCGGTATTTTTCCGTAAAATACGGACCTTTCGCTGCTTCCAGCTGACTTCTGAAAGCTTTGTCGTCGGTTACACCATAAATCGCCATTGCCTCGCGTAACAGCTCTTCGTAGGTTGAAAAGAAGGTTGAATAATCTTTGCGATCTTTTAGAATTTTTAAATATTGTATATTTTCTTCGAGGTGATTGACCATTTTTTTTCGAATCAGCTCTTCGGTTTCAGCAATCGAAGAAATTGGCTGTAAAATGGGTGTTTTTTTCAGTTTCTTCTTTTCGTTTTTTCTGATGACAAGGAAAAACAGCATGGCGAAAGTGCTGAGCAAAGCCAGGTTGCCGGCAACAATTTTCCAGTTGATATTTTCTTTCTCTTGAACCTTTAAATGTTTGGTCTGCAAAACCGGTGTGTTTACCGTTTCCAAGACATTGTTCGTGTAATCATTTACTTTTTCTAAAGTAGATTTCGCTTCCGCAATTTGCTGCGGCGTTTTAACATCAAGTTCGAGTTGCTGAACGCCCAAATCGGTGTAGGTTTGAAGCGCAGGATCGAAGAATGAAAAATCTTCAAATTTTACCCGTATTAAGCCGGTTTTTTTCGGAACTACCACATATTCGGAACTTACAAAACCGGTAAGACCTTTTTCTTTTGCAGATGATTGCACGGTGATTTTCGGTTCGTAGAAGATATAATCCGGTGACTGCTCCAGTTTCGGCAAAACCAATGATTCTATATTTCCTTTTCCGGAAACTTTCAAAACAATATTGAGTGGTTTATCGATTTCTAAAAGCTGGTCACCATTTTTTCTGCTGAGTTCAACGGCAAATTTCCCGACGGCGTTTTTATAGGTTTCCGGCATTCCCGCAGGAAGTTTTTTCACCTTAATTTTCACCGGATTTGATGAAATTGTTACCGGTGTAGATTTTGGGGAAAAAGAGGCCGAAATAGGCATAATTTCTACCGCGCCGGCTTCTTTCGGGAAAATCATAAATACGCCGATTACCTGTGAGGCAATACCTTCGCGTGATTCAATCTCCGATTTTGCAAATGAAACTGGTTTGATGTTCATATTTCTTTGCGAACTCGGGAGTATTCTGCCGACTTTCCGGAAGTTATTGTAATTTCGGCTGTATGCGCGCAATACCGCGGTTACCGGTTGGTTTTTATAAACTTCTTTATCCTGAACTTCAAGGTTAAGGTAAAGATCATCACTATCGTTATTGTCCGCGACAGTCTGGCTGCGTTCGCTATCTTTTACGGTAACATCGAAAGGTTCGGTTTTGTAAATCTTTCCGTTTACCGTTACGAGTACGGAACCGATTTTCACTTTACCGGCATGCTTTGGCGCCAAAACCCACTGATAAACCAGCTGATCGATGATGGTCCCTTTCTGACGGTCAAGTTCAATGATATTGCGTTCCGAGGCGCTGCCGATGATGTCAAATTTCGAAAGATCGGGCGCCTGCAGCGGAGTTTCCTGCTCCATATTTTCACCACTGATTTCCAAAAGCACCGTCAGCTTGAAACGCTGATTCACTTTCAGGTCTTTCACTTCCGAAATCGCCAGTTTTACCTGACCATAGCCAAGTACCGCGAGAAAGAGAAATAATATGTGGGGGATTTTTTTATGCATTACCAATCCTTCTCATTGCTTTGCGGCATCGAATAGGAGTTTTTATTTAGGATTCTTTTGGCGGTTTCACGTTCTTTGTTGCCAACGCGGTTTAGAATTGCGTCTTCTAAATCTTTCGGCATTTTACCAGAGTTTTCGCCTTTTCCTTTGTTTTCATCTTTTCCGTCGCCTTCACCTTTTCCTTGCTGGCCGGCACCTTCCTGTTTCTCTGGCTGATCGCCTTTTTCGTTACCCTTGTTTTGATCTTTATTTTTGTCGTCACCGCCGCCACCGGATTGGTTTTTCTGATTTTTTTGCTGCTGCTTTTCCTTTTCTTTCAGCATTGCAATTTCATAATTCTTCCGGATGGTTTCATTGTAAGGATCCTGTTTCAGGGATTGTTTGTAGAGTTCCGCAGCTTTTTTGGTGTTGTCCTGCTGCATATAACTGTTGCCAAGATTGTACAGCGCCGCGCTTTTATCGGGTAAAGTGGTAGCTAATTTTTCTGCTTTTTCAAACTCTGCCTGCGCTTCTTCGTACATTTTTCTTTTGTACAAAGCGTTGCCCAGGTTATAATGAGCGGTAAATTCTTTTTCATTAAGTTTTGCAGCCTCCATGTACTTGCTGGACGCCGATTCATAATTTTGTTGGTCAAATTCCTGATTACCCTTGTATACGAGCGTATTGTAGTTTTCCTGTGCTGAAAGAAAGACCGCGCCGAACGTAAACAAAAGGAGTGCAAAAAGTAAATTTAAATTCATCACTGCAAAAATATTCCTTTATATGTTAAAGTGCACGAGACGAATTGTTAAATTTGGGTTAAATAATGAGAAATCAAGGTGTTTCACCTAAATATTAAATTCGCCGCGCGGATTGAAAAGAAATATCAGCAGAAAAAAGAAGACTGAAACGGCCAGAAAATATTGGTAATAATGAGTGGCGTTATTCGATTTTACAAAGCTTTCAGATGAGTTTGCAGAAGCCTTCAAACCATCGATGATTTGCGACGTTGCGCTTTCCAGATTATTACCATCAACGTAAGTACCGCCGGTGGATTCAGCAATATTTTTCAGGGCTAAAGTCTGCCTTTTTGAAATCACGGTTTGTCCCGTAATATCTGTTTTATAGCCCATGAGCTGCCCGAAAACATATTCCGGAATTGGTGCGCCTTCTTCAGAACCAATCCCTACAGTGATTACCGAAATTCCTTCATTTCTTGCCAGTTTAACGGCGGATTTTTCATTTCCTTCATTGTCTTCACCATCGCTTAAAAGGATGACTTTGCGTGCGCCGGGCGGAATATTTTTAAATTTTTCAACCACGCGCTGCATTCCCTGCAAAAAATCGGTGCCCTGGGTTTTGATGATGCTGGTTTCCACACCGCCCAGATAGGTTTCTACTGCGGTAAAATCGGTGGTTAAAGGCATAATAGAAGTAGCATCGCCCGCAAAAACCACAATACCAACTTTGTCGTTGGTCATTTTATTCATCGTGTTTACGATGATGTTTTTTGCTTCTTCGAGGCGGTTCGGCGCGATATCCTGCGCGTTCATGGAATTGGAAACATCGAGCATAAAAATGACGTTATTCATTTTCTGTTTGCTTTTCACTTCCTCGGAACCGCTTAAAACATCCACGATGGAGATGATGAGGAAAAGTGTCCCCAGCAGATAAAAGATGGGCAACCACTTTGAAAAAGTGTTTTTTTTGGTAAAAAGTTCCTGCTGAAAACGTGCGTCCGCAAAAACTGCTTTGCGGCGGTTTTTCCATTTTACGTACTGAAACATAATGATTCCCAGCAGCGGCAAAAGCAACAGCAAAAGTAAATACCAGTTATTTCCTAAAGTCCAGTTCATTTAAGTATTTCGCAATAAAAAGCTTTTTCTAAAATGAAAAAATAAGCCGTTTGAAGGGCGAATTTTTGATGTTTTTATTTAAGTTGAAAAATACGCCGTTTTATGGCTGAATTTTCAGATTTTTCTAAAATTAAAAAATATGCCTTTTTAGGGGCGAATTTTGGTTTTGGTTAAAGTCAAAAAAAATGCCGAAAGAACGGTAAATTTTTCTTCTAGCCCCGATTGCAGCGGCATCCCCGCCGCGGCGGGATATAGCGGAAAGCGGGTTGAAATCTTCGGGAGATGCGAAAACTGTCTTGCTCCTAAAAATTACCATCTTTCAGCTTAAAAATTTATAAAAAACCCAACGCATCAGCGCGTCCAAAACCAGCGTCGCCAAAGCGATCCAAAGGAAAATGCGGAAATATTCCTGATAATTGTAGAGTTTCGTCATCTTCAAATCGGATTTTTCCAGCTGATTGATTTCGTCATACACCTCCTCCAAACTTTGGTTGGACGTCGCACGGAAATATTTTCCGCCCGTTGTTTGGGCAATTTCGCGCAAAACCGGTTCATCAATTTTCACTTCTTCTTCGGTAAAAACCAGGTCGCCGAAAATATCATGTCGTGTCGGCATCAGCGCGTAACCGTTGGTTCCAATTCCGATTGAATACACCTTGATGTCGTTGCTTCGCGCAAGCTCCGAGCCAACTTGCGTAGGCATTGCATTTTCGATGGTGTTCACGCCATCTGTCATCAAAATAATAATTTTCGACTTTGCTTTGCTGTCTTTCAGGTGGCTGACGGCAACCGAAAGTCCTTCACCAATTGCTGTTCCGGGCTGAAGTTCCAGCGGATTCAGCTGGTCCAGTTCGTCCATCACTACGGCATGGTCCGAAGTTACGGGAACTTTGGTGAACGCCTCGCCGGAATAAATCACCAAACCAATGCGGTCGCCCGGTCTTTGGGTTACAAATTTTTTCGCAATTTTCTGCAGCGCGGTGAGACGGTCCGGTTCCAGATCTTTAGCCAGCATGCTCAGCGAAACGTCTACAGAAAGCATGATGTCAATTCCCTGACTTTCGTCCTGATTTTGCGAAATGGTGAAGGAGCGCGGCCGCGCCAAAGCGATAATTAGTGCAGAAAGAATGATGTATTTCGAGATTTTCAGCAGAAATAAAACGAACAAAATTCCCTTGTTTTCCTGCATATTTTCTGTGGACGGAACCGTGATTCCTGTTAGTGCTTTTTTGCGCCAATCCCGCAGAAAAAGTGGAATGAAAACCGCAAAAAGCAGTAAAAACCACGGGCTGTAAAATTCGAAATTCAGGAAATCAAAAGTCATAATTTTTTATTTACACGCCATTTCGCAGTTGCTCGGTTTCTAAATCTTTGGTTGAAGTTTTCACAAAATTTCGTAAACGGTCAAAGTCTTCCTGCATATCTTTCTGGTCCGGGAAAATTTTTGCAAATTTCACCAAATCACCGCGTAAAAAAATGTCTTCCACGATTTTTTCGTTTTCCGGGGAAATGGCATTATTCACTTTCAGCACGTCGATCAGATCATCGGTTAACAGAACATCCGCCGGAATTTTATATTGTTTGGTAATGAAATTCCGCGAAATATCCAGCAATTCCACGTAGAAAAGCCGGTAATTTCCTGTTTCTATGTAGTTTTTTCTCTTCAGCTGGTCCAGCTGTTTGAGAGTTTGGTTGGTCATCACCGCGGGTGAAGATTTTTGCCTCTTCGCGTATTTTACAATCTGATAAATTACAAAAATCAAAGCCAGAAGAATGAGCGCGCCTAAAATATACCATTTGTAAAGTTCCCAGTAATCACGGACATCCAGTTTGACTTCTTTGTTCTTCATGATGTCGTTAATGACATCGCCTTTCTGCGCGGTGTTTACGACCTCAACTTCATACGGAATGGTGTGGTATAATTTGCCTCCAATTTTAAAATCCAGCGCGGGAATGGTGAATTTTCCTTCTTCGAAAACGGCAAATTCAATAATTCGGTCGTAAGTTTCAACTTTTTTATCAATGCTGTCTTTAATTTCTTCAAAGTGAAAAGGCAGCAACTCATTTTGTGGCGCCGCCTGCACGTCTTTTGCCTGTAAATCGCTAATCTGAATGCGCAAAATTCCAGGTTCGCCCAAAGCCAGCGTTTGCTTGTCAAGCTTGGAGCTGAGTGTTTGTGAAAAGGTAAAAACACTGCTAAAAATAAAGAGAAGGATTTGTAAATTTTTCAAAATCTATCTTTTTCTAAAATATTGGTACAGCGATTTCGCGTAATCGTCGCCGGTATTGATGTTGAGTAAAGCTGCGGAAGAACTTTCGAAATCTTCAGTGAGCTGATTTAATTTTTGCTTCTGCTTTTCCGCAAATTCGTATCGCCAACGCGCGCTGGAAGTATTTGCCCAAATTTGTTGGCCTGTTTCGGCATTTTTAAAAAGCGCATAACCTACATCCGGAATTTCCACGTCTTTAGAATCGAAAACGCGCAAGCCCAAAAGCTGATGTTTTCTAGCTGCTACACGAAGCATTTTTAAATCATAAGCATCTTCAAAATCTGAAAAAAGAAAAATTAAGGATCTTTTTTTGAAAATCGTCATCATGTATTCCAGCGCAGATTCCAGTTTAGCTGCAGCGGGCACATAATCTACGCTCAGCAAAGTACTGATAATCGCCAGAATATGTTTCCGGCCTTTTTGCGGCGGAATCACTTTGTACACTTTGTCGGCATACAAAATTAGACCGACTTTATCGTTATTTCCGGCGGCTGAAAAACCCACGCTTGCGGCAATTTCTGCTACAAATTCCTTCTTAAGCTGTGTTTGCGTTCCGTAATCCATCGAAGCGGAAATATCCACCAAAAGCATCATCGTCAACTCGCGTTCTTCTTCCATCACTTTGACGAAAGGTTCGCGGAAGCGCGCAGTTTTATTCCAGTCGATGCGGCGGATTTCGTCACCAAACTGGTATGGCCGGACTTCTGAAAACGTCATTCCCTGACCTTTAAACGCGCTGTGGTATTGACCCATCAAAGTAGCCTCGGACTTTTTCTTCGTCCGGATTTCGATCTGTTTTACTTTTTTGATGATGTCTTTAATTTCCATTGCAGTGGTGCGGAAGTAATTTTGAAATTTTTTGCCGTTTTAAGGGGAAATTTTTTTGTTTTAATTTGAATTTTACGGTGCCTGAATTTTTCCGAGTATTTTATCGATAATTTGGTCGGAATTAATTTCTTCGGCTTCCGCCTCAAAACTTAAACCGATACGGTGACGCAAAACGTCTTTCGCGATTTCTTTCACATCTTCCGGAATTACAAAAGCGCGATTTTTCAAAAATGCCATGGCACGCGCTGCAATTGATAGATTGATGGAAGCCCGCGGTGAGGCACCGAAACTGATATAATTTTTCAAATCTCCGAGACCGTATTTATCCGGGAAGCGTGTGGCGAAAACCATATCGAGAATATATTTTTCTATTTTTTCATCCAGGTAAATCTGGTTGATGAGTTTTTTTGCTTCGGTGATATGGTCCAAAGAAATTACGGGAGTTATGACGGGCTGATGAGAACTTGCCACCATTTTCATAATTTGTCTTTCTGCTTCGAAATCCGGATAAGTGATGGTGCATTTCAGCATAAACCGGTCGCTTTGGGCTTCCGGTAAAAGATAAGTTCCTTCCTGATCAATCGGGTTTTGTGTAGCTAGAACCAGAAATGGTTTTGGTAAAGGCATGGTTTCATCACCGATGGTTACCTGCTTTTCTTGCATGGCTTCTAACAGCGCCGACTGTACTTTTGAAGGCGCACGGTTAATCTCATCGGCCAACACGAAATTTGCAAAAATTGGACCTTTTTTGACGGAAAAATCGTTGTCTTTAATACTGTAAATCATCGTTCCCACTACATCCGCGGGCAAAAGATCCGGCGTGAACTGAATGCGGGAAAAATTTCCGTGTACCGCATCGGACAAAGTTTTAATCGCTAAAGTTTTCGCGAGTCCCGGAACACCTTCAAGCAAAACGTGGCCGTTGCCCAGAAGACCGATCAGAAGGCGATCTACCATATATTCCTGTCCGATAATTGCTTTGTTGATTTCCTGCCTTAAAAGCGAAAAAAAGTAATTTTGTTCTCTTACTTTTTCTGTTAACAATCTGATATCTTCTGCTTGAGTGAGTTCTGACATAGAGGTGTGCGGTTTAAAGTGTAAATTTCCAATATTTACGCACACCAATCAACACAATTAATGCCAACGAAGCGTTAAAGTTTGTTAATGTTCCCTGCCAAAGCGACTTACAATAATTTTTCAGATTTTGAATTCACCAAAAATTTGCCCGTTTAGCGGCAAATAAATTTGATTTTGATAGAAGGTAACAAGGTTTAATGCGCCGAAAGTCTTGTCATTTTCAGTTAATTACTCTATTTTTGAGATTCTAAACAATTGCACAAATGAATTACCATTTTCAGGCACACCGGCAAGTTCGCTTGAATCTGCTGGAAATCCTGCGCGAAACTTCGCAGCGGGATCTGGTGCTGATCCCGGACGGTTTTAATAATAACATTTACTGGAACATCGCGCACGTGGTAGCTACGCAGCAGCTGCTGTGCTATTATCTGAGCGGAAATCCTTTCCGGATTGATAAATACTGGATTGAAACCTACAAAAAAGGAACTTTACCCAACCTCAACGTTCAACAATCGGAAGTTGATGATTTGGCGTATTTGCTGACGGAAACATCGAAAATTTTAATTAAAGATTACGACGCGGATTTCTTTTCGGATTATACGCCGTACACGACGAGTTTTGGTCTGGATCTGAAAAATATTCAGGATGCGATTATTTTTAATAATATGCACGAAAGCCAGCATCTGGGCTATGTAATGGCGCAAAAACGCGCGATAATAGGAGAACAGTTTTAGATTCGTAAATTTGCCGCAGTAAAAAGCAAAAAAATGCCTTTTCAGCAACGAAAGAATAAATGAAAGAAGATTTTATATTTGGCCTGCGACCGGTCATTGAAGCGATTGAAGCAGGAAAAACAGTAGATAAAGTATTTTTGCAAAATGCTTTGCAAGGTCCTATTTATGCGGAATTGAAAGCCTTGCTCACGAAGCATAAAATTCGCCCGAACTATGTTCCGGTTGAAAAATTAAACCGTTTTACCCGGAAAAATCATCAGGGTGTGGTGGCTTTTATTTCTGATGTGCCATTTCATTCCATTGAAAATGTTTTACCTGAAATTTTTGAGGCCGGAAAGACTCCTTTTTTGCTGATTCTTGATCGGCTGACTGATGTTAGAAACTTTGGTGCAATTTGTCGGACTGCTGAATGTGCAGGCGTAGACGCGGTAATTATTCCTGAAAAGGGTGGTGCGCCGCTAAATTCGGACGCGATAAAAACTTCAGCGGGAGCAATTTATAACCTTAAAATTTGTAAGGAAAAAAATCTGGCGCATGCGGTGGATTTTTTACAGCAATCTGGAGTGCAGGTTTTTTCTGCGACCGAAAAAGCGCAAAAGTTGATTTATGATGTAGATTTTACGCAACCTTGCGCGCTGGTGATGGGGAACGAAGAAACCGGTATTTCAAAAGAAGTTTTACACCATTCCAATGAAAAAATTAAACTTCCAATAGCTGGTAAAACGCAGTCGCTTAACGTTTCAGTGGCGTGTGGTGCTATTTTATATGAAGCTTTACGCCAGAAAATGACTTCCGGACTTTAGCGAACACCTTTAAAATTTTAGGCTTTAAATTTGCAAACAGCTTTACTGAAAACAATTGTTATCTTTAATTGAAAAGGAAGCGGTATGCAGAAAAATACCTTGATAAAAAGTGACGTTCGCAGTCACATTCAAAATATAATTATTCAGAAAATCGAGAAGCTCGAGCGATTTATGGAATTTACTCTGGAAGCGAGCCGCGAGATAAAAAAAACTCCGAAATACGATTCGATACGCGAGGAAATGCAGGAGGAGATTTACCAGATGCAAAAGCAAATGGCTTCGCTGAACCATCTTCGGCGAAATCTCGGAAAAGTGCTGAACACACCAACCGAGCGCGTTCAGGTTGGTTCCATAATTTTCACCAACAAAGCGCGGTTTTATATTTCGGTGTCGCTGGGTGAATTCTTTTTTGAAGGCGACCGCTTTTATGCGATCTCTGAAGAAAGCCCGATGGCGAAAACAATGTTTGGAAAAAAGCCGGGCGATGAATTTGTCTTAAATAATATTAGCCAGGTCATCGAACAGATCTGGTAAAAATTTCCCCCTCTTTACATGAAAAATTCCGAAATTCTAAAAACCCTCATTGAAAGCCGAAAAAGCACATTTCCAAAATCTTACGCTGGTGGCAACATCGAAAAAAATGTTCTGGAGGAAATTGTAAGCTCGGCGAAATTTGCACCCAGCCACAAGCGCACAAAACCAGGACGTTTTAAAGTTTTTGAAGGTGAAGAAAAATTGGAACTCGGAAGAAAAATGGCTGCTATTTACAAGGAAATTACACCTGAAAACCTGTTTTTGGAAAAAAAATATAATGACATCAGCCTGAAAAGTGAGCAGGCAAGTGCAATTGTAGTCATTAATGCAAATTTCAGCGGCTTGGTTCCGGAATGGGAAGAAGTTGCTTCTGTAGCGATGGGTGTGCAAAATATGTATTTAACCGCAACAGCGCACGGAATCGCCTGTTATTGGAGTACACCGAAAATGATCAATTATCTTTCGGATTTCCTTTCCTTAGAAGACAATCAAAAATGTTTGGGATTGTTTAATTTAGGAAATTTGGCTGAAATAGCGGAATAAAATTGCTTTAAAATTGACATTATAAAAAAAAGAGCCTTAAAAAGCTCTTTTTTTTTGTTTTTTCAGTCTTTTAACTATTTAAAAGAATTGCCGCTTCTTTGGCTGCGTAGGTGAAAATCATATCGGCGCCGGCCCGTTTAATGCAGGTTAAGCTTTCAATAATTGCTTTGTCATTATCCAGCCAGCCGTTTTGTGCGGCTGCTTTTAACATTGCGTATTCGCCGCTCACATTGTACACCGCAATTGGCAGATCGATCATGTCGCGAACTTTTGAAACAATGTCTAAATATGGTATTCCCGGTTTAATCATAATGATATCAGCACCTTCGGCAACGTCTTTCAGAACTTCATCTAAAGCTTCACGAGAATTGTGGAAATCCATCTGATAGGTTTTTTTATCTTTTGGAATATCCTGATTTTCTTTCGGAGCAGAATCCAGCGCAGTGCGGAAAGGTCCGTAAAAAGAGCTCGCGTATTTCGCCGCATAGCTTAAAATTCCGACATCGGTGAAACCGTTTTCTTCAAGTCCCTGGCGGATTGCTGCAACACGTCCGTCCATCATATCACTGGGTGCCATAATATCAGCGCCGGCTTCGGCAAGAGAAACAGACATTTTTACTAGTGCCTCGTTGGTTGCATCGTTATCGATTTTTCCGTTGTTGATAATTCCGTCGTGACCATACATCGAATAAGGATCCAGCGCCACATCGGGCATAATGACCATTTCCGGCACGGCATCTTTAATGGCTTTAATGGTATTTTGCATCAAACCGTTTTTGTTCCAGGCTTCTTTTCCGGTATTGTCCTTTAAATCTTCTGAAACTTTCATATAGAGATTCACCCCTTTAATACCTAAAGAAAAAAGTTCGCGGCATTCCTGAACGGTAAGATCAATTGAGCGGCGGAAAATTCCGGGCATTGCGGAAATGGGTTCCTGTTTTTGTGAACCTTCCATTACGAAAATGGGCATCACGAAATCATTTGTTGTGAGAACAGTTTCCTGAACAAGAGCGCGCAAAGCGGGAGTGGTACGGAGTCTTCTGTTTCTGGAGTTGATTATCATAAGGTTGGAATAATAATTGATTTATCGCTTGCAAATTTAACTATAGTTTGCTGAAAATGTGTAGATTTATAAGTTGAATTTCATACTTTTGTATAATAATTAGGTTAAAAAAGAAATAATAGGTGAAAAAATTTTTATATTTTGTAATGTTTATCGGCGTTTTAGCAGTAGGTACAAATTCAGTATTTGCGCAGTCTGCTGACCGAAGCCTGGCGACACATCAGAAGAACGATGAAGGAGTTTTGGTAGTATATCCAAATCCGGCGCGTGATTTTTTGATGGTGAAAACCAATGACACTTCCCTTCAGATAAAAACGGTAACCTTTTATTCTATTTTAGGAATGCAGGTAGCAGAATTTCAGGTGAACAAAAATTCCGAAGAAATCCGGCTGGACCGTTTGCGTCCCGGAAAATATCTGATGAGATACCTTTTAAGCGACAATACGCAAAAAGTGATGCAAATCGTAAAACAATAAAATCATAACCTTGAAATATTTTTCAAGGTTTTTTTTATCTAGTTTAAAGCCGTTTTTCGGGCTTAATTTTCCTATTTTTGTAATAATGGAAGCACGAGAAAAAATAGTGATTGTCGGCGGTGGCTTTGCGGGACTGCAGTTGGCCAGAACTTTAAATAATAAAAGAAAAAAAGTGATGGTCATCGATAAGGTGAACCATCATATGTTTCAGCCGCTATTTTATCAGGTTGCGTGCGGGCGGATTGAACCCAGCAATATTTCTTTCCCTTTCCGGAAAATTTTTCAGCGCTCCCATAATATTCAGTATCGGCTTGCAGATGTACAGCAGATTATTCCCGAACAGAATAAAATCATTACTGCAGATTCCGAATTTACTTACGATAAACTCGTGCTTGCCACCGGCTGTAAAACCAATTATTTCGGAAACAAAAAGATGGAAAAGCTTACGTTTGGGATGAAAACCACTCAGGAAGCGATTTCTATCAGAAATCATGTGCTTCTGACCTTCGAGAAACTCATCAGCGAACGCCGGCGAACCGATGACGGAAACTGGAATATCGTTATTGTGGGCAGCGGACCAACAGGTGTAGAGCTTGCCGGAGCTTTTGCAGAAATGAAGAAAGATATTCTGCCGCGCGATTATCCGCATATGAATTTCAACGATTTGAAAATCATTCTCATCAGTTCTACTGAAACTCCTTTGCAAACGATGAGCGAGGAAGCCCAGCAAAAAGCCGATGAATATCTGAAAGAACTTGGTGTAATTTTTATGCGCGACGAAATGGTTACTGATTATAACGGTGATTTCGTTTCAACAGAAAGCGGCAAAACCATTCCCGCCAATAACGTCATCTGGGCGGCCGGAGTTACCGGAAATATTATTGCCGGCATTAATCCTGAAAATATCATCAGAAACCGTTTTGTAACCGACCGCTATAACCGTGTGAAAGGTTATGACAATATTTTTGCAATAGGAGACATCGCCCATATGGAAACGCCAAAATACCCTGCGGCGCATCCACAGGTGGCCAATGTGGCCATTAACCAGGGGAAAAACCTGGGACGGAATATTTTGAAAAAAAACCTCAAAGAGTGGGAAGAATTTGAGTATATCGACCGCGGCAGCATGGCAACGATCGGGAAGCATCGCGCCGTTGTAGATTTACCGAATCTTAAATTTCAAGGCCTTTTAGCCTGGTATTTCTGGATGTTTTTGCACTTGATGCTCATTTTGAGTGTTCGCAACAAAGTCGCCATATTTTTAAACTGGATGTGGAGCTATTTAAACAAAGATTCCTCATTGCGACTCATCATTATTCCAACCAAAAAGAACAATACCGAACAATGAGAATAGATATTGTAAGCGTATTGCCGGAGCTGATGCAAAGTCCCTTTGAAACTTCCATCCTGAAACGCGCTGTAGACAAAGGATTGGTAGAAGTACATTTTCATCATTTGCGGGAATGGGGAATTGGAAAACATCGGCAGATTGATGATGAACCGTACGGCGGTGGTGCCGGAATGGTGATGCTGATTGAACCATTGGATGCCTGCTTATCCGAATTAAAATCTCAGCGTGACTACGATGAGGTGATTTATCTGACGCCGGACGGCGAAACTTTAACGCAAAGAATTGCAAATACGTTATCGATTCAGAAAAACCTGATTTTTCTGTGTGGTCATTACAAAGGAATTGATCAGCGCGTGCGCGAACTGCATATCACCAAAGAAATTTCCATTGGCGATTTCGTGCTTACCGGCGGCGAACTGGCAGCGTGCGTGCTTGCTGATTCAGTAATTCGTCTTTTACCTGGAGTTTTAAATGATGAACAATCTGCCCTTACCGACAGTTTTCAGGACGGTTTACTTTCACCACCGATTTACACCCGGCCTGCGGAATACAAAGGTTTAAAAGTGCCCGAAATTTTGCTGAGCGGAAATTCAAAAAAAATTGAAGACTGGCACTACGAAGAAGCATTGAGAATTACCCGCGAAAAACG
This sequence comes from Kaistella solincola, assembly GCF_000812875.1. Lineage (GTDB taxonomy): Bacteria > Bacteroidota > Bacteroidia > Flavobacteriales > Weeksellaceae > Kaistella > Kaistella solincola. Next base: position 251,674 of record NZ_JSYK01000003.1, read on the forward strand.
CCCGGATCTTTTAGGCGAATAAGCAGTTCACATTTTCGAGTTTTTTGCCCTTTTAGCGCCTAATTTTTTTATGATGTTAACCACTGCTGACACCGAGATTGTTTCGTTTTATAATGTGGAGAATCTGTTCACTCCGGATCCGCCGCCAAAACACAAGCGCGACCCGACGCCATCAGGACTTCAGAACTGGGACGAACGAAAATATCAAAATAAACTTTTCAAGATCTCCGGCGTTTTTCATATGATTGAAGAACGTGAAGGTGTACTGCCGATGCTTATCGGGCTGTCGGAAATCCAAGGTAGAAAGCCACTGGAAGATTTAATAGCCCTGCCGGCCTTTAAGTCGAAATATGGAATTCTACATTATAACTCCATGGACGAACGCGGTGTGGATGTCGCGCTGTTATACGACAAAGAAAAAATCGAAGTTATTTCATCGGAACCACTTTCTTATTTTTTCACGGTTAAAACGGCAGATTTTGAATATTTTGATACCACGCGCGATGTTTTATTTTGCAAAATAAAATACCAAAATATAATGCTGAATGTTTTTGTGCTTCATTTGCCTTCGAAACGAGAAAAAGATGTCAACAAATCACGAAGACAATATATTTTGAATGACCTTAAACAGAAAATTGAAGAAATATCTGAAGTATCCAATGCACCGGTTGTGATTATGGGTGATTTCAACGAAAACCCCGATGAGGAAATGATTGCCGATTTTACTTATGACAAAGATTATGAGAAGTCGCTGATTAATCCTTTTCTGCACTTATACCAAAACGAAAAATTTTCTACATTTCATTATAAAAGTGGCTTACTTTTTGACCAAATGATGCTAACGCGACATTTTCTGGATGAAAACTTCCCTTTAACTGTAAAAGATGCGAAAGTTTTTAACCACGAAAAATTGCAGAACTGGCATCAGAAATTTTCCGGCAGACCGTTTAGAACTTATTCCGGGACAAGATATTTAGGAGGATATAGTGATCATTTTCCTATTTTAATTACCTTTAATGCCAAAATGTAATCGCTAATAATAATCTATTATGGTACCCAAATATATAAAACATGAAAAATGCGGTCAGTACACAATATCATTTAGATAATATAGATAAGGAAATCATCTATATGTTGATGGACAATGCCAAAACTTCGCTTGCGCATATCTCAAAAAATGTCGGAATCTCTACAACTGCCGTGCATCAGCGCATAAAAAAACTAGAACAGGCGGGAGTTATAGAAAATTCTATTTCATTTCTAAATCCACGGAAAATCGGCTTTAATGTTGTTTCATACATCGGCGTTTTTCTGGAGCAGCCAAGTCATTACCACGACGCGGTAAAAGCTTTGCAGGACGTAAATGAAGTCGTCGAAGCACATTACACCACAGGAAATTACACCATTTTCCTGAAGGTTTTATGTCGCGACAACGATCATTTGATGCAGATATTAAACAAACTTCAAAAATTAAAAGGCGTTACCCGCACCGAGACTTTTATCTCGCTGGAGCAAAGTATCAGCCGACAATTACGGGTTTAAACAGCTTTTTTTTACGATTTACAAAGTATGCTTTTCGGGCATACTTTTTTGATTTTAAGACACTCTATATTATTTAAGATAAATGGTTAATTTTGCTGAATATAAATCACCACAAATATTTTCTAATTTAATATATATTTCATGCAGAAAACATTAGAAAAAAATGCTGCTCAAACCACGGAAAATTCCATTTTGACAAGAAACGAAGGTTTGCCTTTCAATACCAAATATTTCGATTTTATCAATATTAACCGTAGCGCGATAGAACGACGCGTATCAACGTTGACGGGCCGTCGCAGCGTAAAAAAAGAATTTCAGGCCGCCTGGTTGCTCAAGGCGATTTCAATGATCGACCTTACAACTTTAGCGGGCGACGACACGCGCGGAAACGTTTTGAGACTTTGCGAAAAAGCGAAAAATCCGGTGCGTAAGGATATTTTAAAAAGTTTGAACATGCAGGACGCCAACCTTACAACAGGCGCGGTCTGCGTTTATCATACCTTAATTCCGTTTGCGAAAGAAGCTTTAAAAGGGACTTCAATTCCAATTGCCGCAGTTTCTACCGGCTTCCCGGCAGGGAAAATTTCGCTGGAAGAAAAACTGACGGAAATTAAAAAATCAGTCGCTGCGGGAGCTACAGAAATCGATATTGTAATTTCCCGCGACCTGGTTTTAGAATCCAAATGGCAGGAACTGTATAACGAAATTCGCCTGTGCCGCGAAGCTTGCGGCGAAGCGCACATGAAAACCATTCTGGCAACCGGCGAAATCCCAACCTACACCAAAGTCGCCAAAGCTTCCTGGGTTGCCATGATGGCGGGTTCAGATTTCATCAAAACTTCCACTGGAAAAGAATCTGTTAACGCAACTTTAGCGATCAGTTTAGTTATGATTCGCTGCATCCGAGATTATTACGAGCTTACCGGCTGCAAAATCGGTTACAAACCGGCGGGCGGCATCCAGAAAGCAAAACAGGCGCTGGATTATTTAATTTTGGTAAAAGAAGAATTGGGCAACGACTGGTTAACGCCGGAACTTTTCCGTTTTGGCGCAAGTTCGCTCCTTGGCGACATCGAAAGACAGCTGGAACATTACGTAACAGGTAGATACAGTGCAAGTTTCCGTCATCCGATGGCGTAAATTTTTTGGGCGCCTTTTTCCGCCCTCCACTCCCGCTTTTTTTGCTCCATTGCATTTCGCAAAAAAGAGCTTCGTTCAGGTCGGGGCGCAACGAAAAACGGAAAACGGAAAAAGAAGTTTAAAATTAAAGTTTTATTTTTTCGGAGCTAAAACATCATTTTTTTAGCTTTTGACAAACTTAAAAAACGAAATTATTTGTGACTTTTGTGGTTCATTACCACCTCACCGCATTACCAATTTATCATATCAACATAATGGAAATCAAAGAAATATACGACACCATGATTTACGGTCCCGCTCCGGAAACTGCTGCTCCTGCGGTAGAATTTTTAGAAAATCACGACAGAACATTCGATCTTTTCATCGGTGGTGAGTGGGTGAAACCGCATTCCAAGAAATATATGGATTCCAACAATCCATCAAATAAAGAATTTTTAGCAAAAATCGCTGAAGCCGACGAAACCGACGTCGACAAAGCCGTGATGGCAGCCAACAGCGCGCTTTCAGAATGGGTAGCAATTGGTGGTTTTGAACGTGCGAAATATCTGTACGCAATAGCGCGTCAGATTCAGAAACATTCACGCCTTTTTGCGGTTTTAGAAACTTTGGACAACGGAAAACCAATCCGCGAAACCCGCGATATCGATATTCCAATCGTTGCACGTCATTTTTATCACCACGCAGGTTGGGCAAAACTCATGGATACTGAATTCCGCGATTATCAGGAAGTTGGCGTTATCGGCCAAATTATTCCGTGGAATTTCCCTTTAATGATGCTTTCCTGGAAAGTGGCGCCAGCTTTAGCCATGGGAAATACCATCGTTTTAAAACCTGCAGAATATACTTCATTAACCGCACTTTTGTTTGCGGAAATCTGTGAAAAAGTTGGGCTTCCAAAAGGTGTTGTAAATATCGTAACAGGTCGCGGAACCGTTGCCGGAAATGCTTTGGTCAATCACAAAGACATCCAGAAAGTTGCCTTCACCGGTTCCACCAAAGTCGGAAAAATTCTTAGAACAAATATCGCAGGAAGCGGCAAAAAAATATCCCTTGAATTGGGTGGAAAATCTCCGTTTATCGTTTTCGAAGATGCAGATTTAGATTCGGCAATTGAAGGAATTGTGGACGCAATTTGGTTTAATCAGGGTCAGGTTTGTTGTGCGGGTTCAAGATTATTGGTTCAGGAATCTGTTTCTGAAAAATTCTACAAAAAACTGCGCGCCCGCATGGAAACTTTGCGCATCGGCGATCCGCTGGATAAAGCCGTTGACATGGGTTCCATTGTTGATCCGATTCAGTTGAAAACCATAAAAGATTTGGTAAATATCGGCATCGAAGAAGGTTGCACCATTTACCAACCAAAAAACGGACTGCCGGAAAACGGTTGGTTTTATCCGCCAACTTTATTCACCGACGTGCCGACAAGCGCTGTAATTGCACAGGAAGAAATTTTCGGGCCGGTTTTGGTCGCCATGACTTTCCGTTCACACTCCGAAGCATTGACGTTGGCAAACAATACAAAATATGGTTTGGCGGCGAGTGTCTGGACAGAAAATATCAATTTAGCTTTAGACATTGCACCGAAAATCAAAGCCGGAAGTGTTTGGATCAACTGTACAAATCAGTTTGATGCAGCGGCAGGTTTTGGTGGTTATAGAGAATCTGGTTTTGGCCGCGAAGGTGGAAGAGAAGGTTTGTATGAATATTTAAAACCAAAAGTGGAAGCCGAATTTACTTCAGCACCGGTTTTGCCAAAAGCTGAAAAGCAAAAAAACAGTATAAAAGCAGCCAATATTTTAGCGGATATCGACCGTACTACGAAAATGTACATCGGTGGAAAGCAGGCGCGCCCGGATGGTGGTTACAGCACGGAAATCACCAATTCTTTCGGTGAGTACATCGGCGAAGTTTCTGAAGGAAACCGAAAAGACATCCGAAATGCTGTGGAAGCGGCGCACGCGGAAAAATCGTGGGGCGGAATGACCGGTCACGCACGAGCGCAGGTTCTTTATTATATCGCAGAAAATTTGGCCATTCGCGCGGAAGAATTTGCGGAAAGAATCGTAGAAATGACCAACCAATCTTTGGAATCCGCGCAGGATGAGGTTGAAAAATCAATCGAAAGAATCTATACTTACGCGGCTTACACCGATAAATACGATGGTGCAGCACATTCCACTGTTCAAAGAATGGTTACACTTGCAATGCCGGAAGCAGTCGGTGTGATGGGAATTATCTGTCCTGAAGAAAATCCGCTTTTAGGATTTATTTCTACGGTGATTCCGGCAATCGCGATGGGAAATAGAGTGGTGGTAATTCCATCAGAAAAAAATCCGTTTTCAGCAACCGATTTTTATCAAATTCTGGAAACTTCCGATGTTCCTGCAGGAACGGTAAATATTGTTACCGGTCCGAAAGACGATTTAGCCAATGAACTTGCGAAACATTATAATGTAGAAGGAATTTGGTATTTCGGAACCGCGGAAGGAAGTAAAAACATCGAATTATTATCTACTGAGTCGATGAAAAGATCCTGGGTGAATTTCGGAAAATACCGAAACTGGCTGAACCCGAAACACGGCGAAGGTCCGGAATTTCTGCGTCACGCAACAGAAATCAAGAATATCTGGATTCCGTACGGCGCTTAAAAAAAATCAAAAAAATACCCAAAAAGCCACGAATTTTTTCGTGGCTTTTTCATGCTAAAAAATCTATTTTTGCAAACCATGACCGAACGAAAACTGAACAAAAAAATTACCCGCAAAATTCATAAAAAGCGCAAAAGACATTTTCTGTTGCGTCGCGAAATCCTGCTTTTGTGTCTGGTTTTGGCGCTGTTTGGCACCGGTTTTTATTTAAAGGAAAAAATTTCTTTTTACTACGCTTTACATTTCAATAAATTTGAACATAAAAAGCTTTCCAATTCTAAAGAGGAAGAAGCGCGCATCAACCGGATTATCGGGGACAATACTGATAAAACCTTCGGTATTGATGTTTCTCATTATCAAAGAAAAGAAGACATCGCGTGGGACAGTTTAAGCATCGGAAACCGCGCCATTCCGCTGGAATTTGTGGTTTTACGCGCCACCATGGGAAATCGTTCAGCAGATAAACATTTCGATGAGTTCTGGACTTTAGCTAAAAAGCACAATCTGGTTCGTGGCGCGTATCATTTTTACCGCGCGGATGAAGATCCGGTTTTGCAGGCGAATAATTTCCTCGAAAACGTAAAGTTGGAATCCGGTGATTTGCCGCCGATTTTGGATATTGAAAAAATTCCGCGTCGGAAATCCACCAAAAAACTCATCGAAGATTTAAAAATCTGGTGCCGGATTGTAGAAGAAGCCTACGGTGAAAAACCGATAATTTACACGTATTATCATTATCACAAAGATTTTCTAAAGGGTGAATTTGACGATTATCCGCTTTGGCTCGCAAACTACAATGATGTTCCCCGACCGTCGCCGGACGCCGAGTGGCGTATCTGGCAGTTTACCGAAAACGGAATTGTGTACGGCATCAATACCAAAGTTGACCTGAATGTTTATAACGGAAGTTTGTGGTCGCTGAAAAGGCTGACTTTAGACTAATAAAAAAAGATGCTTTTTACGGCATCTTTTTTAATTTTATTTCAAGTGAAATTATTTTGTTTTATCAAGCAAAGCTTGCGTGTCTGCAAAATCATCACCACTTTTTTTCGCTAATTCGATGGCTTTGGTTGCCCAAGTTTTCGCGTTTTCCTTTTGTTCCAATTTGAAATAAAGGTTTGCCAAAGTGTCGGTATTCGCGTAACCTTCTTTCATTTTTACCGACTGTTTTGCCCAATTTAATGCTTTTTCTAAAGCTGCTTTATCTGTGGCGTTTTCGAAGAAATTCCAGGCGATAGAATTCAGTTCGTCTGATGTAAAAGCAGGCGAAGTTCCGTCGCTGTAATATTCCAGCGCAAGTTTCTGGTAAGTTGCTTTATCCTTTTGAAGCGAAGCCACTCTCATTCTGGTTTTCAGCAAAAGTGGTCGCAAAGCTTCTTCCGACATGGATTTTCGGGCTTCCGCAACATATTTTTTCTCATCGAAAGTTTTGGTCGCTTTATCATACGAATTATTAAAAAGTGCACTTTGCGCGAGGCTTTGAAGCAACTGCGTATATCTTTCTTCGGGCATCATTTTCAAAAGCTCAGCTTTTCGGGAAATAAACTGCGGAAAAAGAGGAGAATTTGAATCCGGAGTTAAAGCAAAAAGGTAAGACAAATCTTCCTGCGAAAGCTGCTCTTTTTTCTGGTTGTAGTAAGTAACAGCGGCTTTCGTAGCTAAATCAGCGTCAGAAAAAGCGAAAACTTTAATGAAATTTAGCAGGAAATCCGGGTTTTTGTCGCCCGCTTCAAATCGTTTCTTCAGCGCGCCCAACTGTTTTGCAGGATCAATGGCATCTTTTCCGACTAAAATAAATTCCGGCGCCGGAAAATAAGACGTCACACGGTGAATGAGTTCACCATCGCCATTCAGAAAAAGATAGGTCGGGTATGCACGAACATTGTATTTTTTCGCAATATCAATGCCTTCACCTTTTTCCATATCGATTTTGGAATTAATGAAGTTCGCGTTGTAAAATTCGCCCACCGTTGGCTCCGGAAATACGTTTTTCGCCATGAGTTTACATGGGCCGCACCAGGTGGTAAAAGCGTCCACAAAAAGCAGTTTGTTTTCTTTTTTTGCGATGGCCAAAAGCTCCGCGAAAGTTTTATTTTCCTCGAATTTCATTCCCTGACCGAAGGTGATGATGCTAAAAAAAAGCAGTAAAATGAGCGATATTTTTTTCATTTTTTAAAATAATTTTGTGTGTCAAATTTAAACAAATTCGTGGATATAGCTGTCTATCATCCTTTTCATTAAATTCAATAGCGCGCGAAAAAAACCGCTTCTTTTGAAGCGGCTTGTAAAACATAAAAAATTGCCATTTTACGAGGCAAAATCTTCCATTGTACGCAGTGCAACCAATGCGCGGTCCACCGAATCTTTCTGTTTACGTACCATTTCGCGCACGTCCTGTGGCAAATTGGTATCGTTCAAAACTTCACCGTATTCTTCTGAAAATGTTTCTTCACCACGGATGCATTCTTCATAAATCGCTTGGTCGCCGGTGGCAAAAGCACTTCTAATCGCAATCCACGTTCGGTGAAGATCACCAGCTAAACTTGTTCCTTTGTCCGGCTCGCCGCCGTATTTTGCAATTAATTCTTTGATTTTGTGCCCGAAATCGTATCTGTTTTTGGCCTGGCTTTCAAAATAAGATTTCAAAGCGCGGTGCTCAATTTTTTCTGCGGCTTCTTTGTAACCTTTTTCTGCGTCGTAATTTTTGGTTAATAAATCGTTCAGCTCGCTGACTACTTTGTCGTTTTCCATTTTAAATTTTTTTGATGTTAATGGTGTTTCAGCATCACAAAATATTCCATTTCATTGATAATCAACAGAATTAACACAGTTTAACGCTCGGGTTTTTAGTTTTAAATTTAAGCTGCTGTTTCATAATTTTCGAATTTTTTGCCCAAACAGCACGGAATTTTTCTGCGCCGTTCTCTCGCCAAAATTCAGTACTTTTGCACCTTTCAAAAACCCTTCTTTTCTTTTATAATGAATTATATTTCAGCAGAAAACCTCACGAAATCTTTCGGAGTTAAAAAACTTTTCACCGACATTACTTTCCACATCAACGAAGGTGATAAAATCGCAATTGTTGCTAAAAACGGTTCCGGAAAATCTACTTTGCTCAAAATTTTGATGGGCAAAGAAATCGCGGATTCTGGTACAGTTGTCATCAACAAAGATATTCAGGTGGTTTTATTCGATCAGGAAATTGATTTTGAAGGCGAGCTGAATGTGGAAGAATTTATGATGACTTTGGATTCCGCACCGATTATGGCGCTGAAAAATTACCATCATGCCTTGGTTTCGGAAGATCCGGATGATATGGACAAAGCGCTGAATGAAATGGAAATTCACGAAGCCTGGGATCTTGAAAATGAAATGAGCCAGATTTTGTACCAACTGAAAATCACCGATTTGACCTCGAAAATGAAAACGCTTTCCGGTGGGCAGATCAAGCGCGTTGCGCTGGCAAAACTTCTCGTGGAAACTCGCGCGCAGCACCGCCACACTTTGCTGATTATGGACGAACCAACCAATCACCTGGACGTAGATATGGTGGAATGGCTGGAAAATTATCTTTCAAAAGCCATGGTGACTTTGCTTCTCGTAACTCACGACCGCTATTTTTTGGATGCTGTTTGCGACAAAATTTGGGAAATGGAAGATTACAATCTTTACGTTCACAACGGCAGCTACGGCACTTATCTGGAAAACAAAATCATCCGCGAGGAAAACCTGAATTCTACTATCGATAAAGCACAAAACCTTTATAGAAAGGAGTTGGAATGGATGCGCCGCCAGCCAAAAGCGCGTACCACGAAATCGAAATCGCGCCAGGACGATTTTTACGAAACCGAAAAAATTGCCAAAACAGATACCAGAAAAGAAAAACTTGAATTGGATTTTGAAATGAAACGGCTGGGCCAGAAAATTTTGGAACTACACCATATTTCAAAAAGTTTCGGTGATAAAGTGTTGCTGAAAGATTTTTCTTACCAGTTTCAGCGCGGTGAAAAAGTAGGGATTGTAGGTAAAAACGGTGCCGGGAAATCCACACTTTTAAATATTATCCAAGGGTTAGAGCCGTATGATTCGGGTTCCATCGAAACCGGTGAAACTATAAAATTTGGGTATTTTTCGCAGAAAGGTTTGCAATATAAAGAAGAGCAGCGCGTTATCGATTTCATTAAAGATATTTCGGAGAATTTTCCGCTTGCCAATGGCAGAACCATTTCTGCCTCGCAGTTTTTGCGCCTCTTCCTGTTTGATGACCAAACGCAGTATTCGCCGATTTCCAAACTTTCCGGTGGTGAAAAACGACGTTTGCATTTGATGTACGTTTTATACCAAAATCCGAATTTTTTAATTTTCGATGAACCGACGAATGATCTGGATTTACCAACATTGACGGTTTTAGAAAATTTCCTGTTGCAGTTTCAAGGCAGTTTAATTATCGTTTCCCACGACCGATATTTTATGGACCGAATTGTGGATCACGTTTTAGCTTTCGAAGGCGATGGAATCATCAAAGATTTTGTCGGCAACTTCTCGGAATATCGCGAAAAAAAGGCTTTAGAGCAGTCAAAAAAAGTTTCAGCTCCGGCACCGGAAGCTCCGAAAAAAGTTGAAGCCGTAAAACCGGTTCAAACTTCTGCTATTAAAAAACTTTCGTTTAAAGAACAGCAGGAGCTGAAAGAAATTGAAAAAGAAATGCCAAAATTGGAGAAAAACCGCGCGGAAATTTTGGAAAATCTGAACAACGAAACCGATTACGAAAAGATTGCGGTTTATTCCAAAGATTTAGAAACGATTGCTGAAAAACTTCAGGATTTAGAAATGCGTTGGTTAGAACTTCAGGACTAAAATTTCCATCAAATTATGCGCGACAACCAAAAACTGGAAGCCAAATACGGTTTATTTACCGCCATTTCTATGGTGATCGGACAGGTTATTGGATCCGGAATTTTCTTTAAAGTTGATGATGTGCTTTCCGCAACCCAGGGCAATGTTTTAGCCGGATTTCTAGGCTTTATCATTGTCGGCATCAGCGTGGTTTTCGCCGGAATTTCTATGGCGAATTATGCCGAAATTTTGCCAAAAGAAGGCGGAATTTTAAGCTATGTCACCTATCGCTTTGGCAACACTGCGGCCTATTTTGTCGGTTGGATGTATATGAGTTTGTTTTATCCCGCGCTGACCGCGGTTCTGTTCACGGTTTCCGGGATTTATATTGCGCATTTGCTGGCAGATTTTCTGAATTTTTCACCGACTCCTTTGCATTTCGCGCTGATTGGTTTCGTAAATTTGGTCATCTTTTTCTGCGTAAATATTTTTCGGCCTAAAAGCAGCGGAATTTTTCAGCAAATGACAACAGTGCTGAAGGTTTTACCGTTAATTTTCATAGCGTCGCTCGGTATTTTAAGCTTGGTAAAAGGCGATGTAAGCCAGGTAAACACATTTACGCAAATCGGGAACGGTGTGCAGAATCAATCATTTTTGCTCTTGGTGGCGGCGAGTTTTATCCCGATTTCATTTGCTTTCGACGGCTGGTATATCGCCACGCAGATTTCGGGTGAAATTAAAAATTCAAGCAAAAACCTTCCGAAAGCTTTAATAATAGGAACCATTTCGGTAATGGTGATTTATATATCTTATTATCTCGGAATTGTTTTCAGGATGAGCGGCGAAGAAATTATCGCGCTCAAAGACACTTATATCACCGAATTTGCAAGGAAAATTGCTTCAAATTCCGGAGCTTTGATTATGCAGCTTTTCATTATTATTTCGGTTTTGGGAACTTCAAACGGTTTGCTTCTCGCGACAATTCGCGTTCCTTATCAGTTTTCGAATTTAAAGAAATCCAAAAAATTCCTGAATTTGACTAAAATTGATGAAAAAACAAAAATGCCGGTGAACAGTGCAATTTTTGGAACTTTAATTATTCTTCTATACATCGTTATCTATTATATTACAAATACGGTTTCGTTTTTTACCGCGAAGAATTTTGACATTTCCGCAATACCCATCATTTTTATTTACCTGGTCAACGGTGCTTTGTTTATTGGTTTGTTCCAACTTTTCAACCGGAAACTTTTTTCGCGTAATTCATTAATGAAAAAAATAATGGCCGTAATCGCGGTCTTCGGAATTGCCATTGTTTTGTTCGGAACCGCGAGTGCGCCGAACGGAATTACATATTTCATCATCAACATTTCCTTCCTGCTTTTTGGCTTTATTTTCCTGAAAAAAAACTGATAAATATCAGCTAAAAATAAAACCAGCTTCATTTTCAGGAATTTAAACAAATTTCTTTATTTAGAATAATTCAAAATAGACTTGTGTAAGTAAGCGGATTCTTTTACTTTTGCAGCGTTATTTTAATTCAGTCTAAATAAAAACGTCCATGAAAAAACAGAAAATTTCTCTCGGAATGTTATTGATTGCTGCAACGATGAGTGGGCAGATGAAATATGATTTTGAGAGTGACACGATCAGAATTCAGCAAATTGAAGATGTAAACCTTCATAAAACCGGAAATCCCAATAAAGCACGCCCACTTTCGTCGAAATCGAATTTGACGATTATGGAAAATCCGCAGCCAGTGGCGATTGTAACGCATGAAGTAATTGAGCAGCAGCAAGCAAAACAGCTGAGCGACGTTCTGCAAAATGTAAACGGTCTTTATATTACGTCTTCGCGCGGAAATTCACAGGACAGTTTTGGTGGACGTGGTTTTGTTTTCGGGAACGACAATATTTTTAAAAACGGTTCGCGTGTAAACAGCGGTGTTTTCCCTGAAGTTTCCGGTTTGGAAAGAGTGGAAGTTTTGAAAGGCGGCAACGCAATGCTTTACGGAAATGTGGGCGCTGGTGGTGTGGTGAATTTAATAACAAAAAAACCAAAATTTGATAAAGGTGGAAGTGTAAGTTTCAGCGCAGGAAGCTGGAACAGCTATAAACCAACCGTCGATTTTTACGGTCCGTTAAGCGAAAAAATTGCGTTCCGTGTGAACGGTTCTTTTGAAACGGCTGAGAGTTTCCGCGATGTGGTAGAATCGGAAAAATATTATTTCAATCCGTCTTTTGTTTTTAATATCGGTGAAAAGTCGCAGATTTTGGTTGAAGCAGATTATCTGAAAAATGAATTCACGCCGGATTTCGGTGTCGGTTCCATTACCAACAAAGACGGTTCCTACGCGATGAATAATTTATTGCCGCGCAACGCTTTTCTTGGTGCAGATTGGCAAAACCAAACGGTAGAACAGGCAACAACCGGAATTACATTTAATCATCAGTTTAATGATTTCTGGACTTTAAATGCTGTCGCGTCTTACCAAAACTACACGAAAGATTATTTTTCTTCCGAAAGAATTCAGTGGAGCTATGACAATACTGACCGTTTAAGCTGGAAAAGACCGATCAATAAAACCTACGCGGAGCAAAACTACACCAGTTTGCAGCTGAATTTAAATGGTGAAGTGAAAACCGGCAATGTAAACCATAAAATTTTAGTTGGAACCGACGGTGATTACGGCACCAACGATTCTTACACTTTCAAACTTTCGCAATCGCTGTACGGCACTAACGGAAATGCTGATGGCACGATTTACCTGGATGATCCGTCGAGCTGGGCGTCGGGAGCAGTTCCGAACTCGGAAAGAAAAGACCGCAACAGAATTCCGACGCAAAGATTTGGAATTTACGCGCAGGATTTCATTGAACTTTCGGAGAAATTCAAAGTTTTGGCGGGTTTGAGATGGTCTTATGTGGAAAACAAAGATTCTGAAAAGAAAAACTTTGCCAACAATTCAGTTACGATTTCCGAAGGAACGGTAGACCGCGCTTTTTCGCCAAAAGCAGGTTTGGTTTATATGCCGAACGACAATCTTTCGCTTTTCGCGACTTACACCAATTCTTTCAGTCCAAATACCGGCCGCGACATCGATGACAATTCTTTGAAACCTTCGCTCATCGACCAGTATGAACTGGGAATGAAAAAGAATTTCTGGAATAATGCCGTAGCAATTAACCTCTCGCTTTATCAGATTGAAAATAAAAATTTCTACCAAACTGCTGAATTTAAAGCAGACGGAACGGTGAATTCCGATTCCAGCATCAAAGATTTTGCAGGAAAAATGCGCAGCCGCGGCGTAGAGCTAGATATTACGGGAAATCCGTACCCGAATCTGTCGTTGATTGGTGGTTTTTCCTACAACCATTCGGTTTACCTGGATACGCCGGCAGATTTCGGTTATGTTGAAAACCAAAGATTAGTTAGAACTCCTGCGACAACCGCAAATGCTTCCGTTTTCTATACTTTCAATGAGTATGTGAAAGGACTAAAAATCGGGGCGAGCGCCTATTTTGTAGGTGACAGAATTGCAGGCTGGAACGATACCAAAGAAACATTGGATGATCGCGGTGGCGCCAGCAGATTGCTGAAAGTTGACGATTATGTGACGGCAGCTTTATCCGTTGGTTACGACTGGAAGAAATTTTCAGTTTTAGGAAAAATAGGAAACCTTTTCGATACGGTGAATTACAATTACCACGAAAATTATTCGGTGAACCCAATTACTCCACGAAACTTTTACGTGACGTTTAACTACAAATTCTAACTTTTCATAAGTTTGCATCCTGAAAATAAAACAGTGGAAAAGCATTTTTCCGCTGTTTTTAAATCAGGGAAGCGAAATTAACGGGTATTTGCCCGTTTCTTCCCATTTTTAAAAAAAACAAAAAAAACAGAAAACTATGGCAGCAATTAAGGACACCAAATCATTTATGCGGATTACGCACCGCTATTTAGGCTATTTCGCGGCGGGAATTATGGCGGTTTACGCCCTCAGCGGCGTGTTGCTCATTTACCGCGACACCAATTTCCTGAAAAAGGAAAATAAAACCGAAATCGTGCTGAAACCGAACATGACGGAAAAGGAACTCGCGAAAGAAATCAAAATGCGGAATGTGGAGTTTAAACCGGGCGACGGCGACCTGAAAACCTTTGAACAGGGAACTTACAACCTGAAAACGGGCGAAGCGAAATACACGAAAATGGAGTTGCCGTATGTGCTGGAAAAATTCAACCAGCTGCATAAATCCACGTCTACACACCGCTATGCGACGCTGAACGCGGTTTTCGGTTTTGTGCTGTTTTTCTTTGTGATTTCATCTTTCTGGATGTTTAATTTCAAGTCTAAAGCGTTTCGTCGTGGAATGATCTACGCAGGAATTGGTTTTGTAGTGGCGGTAATTATGGTGTTTTTTCAGTAAGGATGGAGTATGAACGTTGAGTGCTTTTGAAATTAAAAAATTTGCCGTTTTAGCGGCAAATTTTTTCGTTTTGGAATTTAGAACTGCTTTTTGGTGAAGTTGAAAAAAAAGCTGCTTTTTGGGCATTTTTTTTCGTTTTGGAGTTTGGGATTGTTTTGGTAAAATCGAAAAAAATGCTGTTTTAAGAGTGAATTTTTTCATTTTGAAATCTGGATTTGGGAACGGGAAGTGGAAGGAGCGTAAATCTCTAGCCCTGATTGAACGGCGTGTTTGAGCTCTCCCGCGCGTAGGGAAAAGCCGCGCCGGGAAGCGAGTAGTGAAAGCAGGTTCCCGGCTCCTGAAAAAAAATGGGCATTTTAGCGGCAAATTATCTGCGCGCGAGCGCGTTGCATTGAGAAATTTGATTATCTTTGCAGCCTTATAATTAATCGGGACGAGTTCCCACAAATTCAAACATTTATGTCAGTAAAAATTAGATTACAAAGACACGGTAAAAAAGGGAAGCCTTTTTTCCACATCGTAGTTGCCGATGCAAGAGCAAGTAGAGATGGTAAATTCATCGAAAAAATCGGGACTTACAACCCAGTAACCAACCCAGCAGTAATCGACCTGAATGTTGATGCTGCCGTAAAATGGTTAAACAACGGTGCGCAACCAACAGATACTGCGCGCGCAATCCTTTCTTACAAAGGCGTACTTTACAAAAAACACTTATTAGGTGGTGTTGCTAAAGGTGCTTTCGACCAGGCAACAGCTGATGAAAAATTTGCAACTTGGTTAGCAGGTAAAGAACAACAGGTTCTTGGTAAAAAAGACGGTTTGAGCAAAGCGAAAGATGAAGCTAAAAAAGCTGCTCTGGAAGCTGAAGCTAAAGTAAACCAAGGTAGACTGGATGCTGCTGCGAAAATTGAGGCTGACGCAAAAGCGGAAGCTGACGCGAAATTAGCAGAAGAAAAAGCTGCTGAAGACGCAAAAATCGCTGAAGCTAAAGCTGCTGAAGAAGCTGCAAACGCGCCAGCGGAAGAGGCTGTAGAAGAGAAAACAGCAGTGGAAACTGTTGCAGAAACTTTAGGCGGAGCTGCAGCTGTAGTTGCAGGTGCTATTGATACCGTAAAAGAAACTGTAGCAAATGTTACTGAAAAATTAGCCGGAAGCGACGAAGCAACTGAAGAGGGAGCAGACGAAGCAAAAGCTTAATAAATTTCTTATCTTAAGAAGTGCAAAAGCGTCAATTAATTTGACGCTTTTGTTATTTTAAAACCCTTTATATTTGCATTATGAAAAAAGAAGATTGCTATTTTCTCGGCAAAATCACGCGCAGACATGGCTTGCACGGAAATGTATTTTTGAAATTGGATACCGATCAGCCGGAAATGTATAATAAATTGGATTCTATTTTTGTGGATATCAATGGCCTTTTGGTGCCTTTTTTTGTGGCGAAACAGGCGTGGAGCAAAGGGGAAACGCTGATTATTTCCTTTAAAAATTCCACCGAAGCTTTGGTGGATCAGGTGGTAGGCAAAGATGTTTATCTGCCGCTTTCCGGTTTGCCGAAACTGACTGGAAATAAATTTTATTATCACGAAGTGGTTGGTTTTGAAATTCGTGAAGAAGACGGCAAATCCTGCGGAATCATAGAGTCTGTAAACGACCAGACGGGCCAGCATTATTTTTTGCTGAATCTTGCAGGAAAACAAGTGGTTATCCCAATTATTAAAGACTGGATTCTGGAACTGAATCGTGAAGAAAAATATCTTAAAATGGCGTTGCCGGAAGGTTTGATGGATGTATTCCTGGTGCCTTCAAAAAAAGACGAATAAAAATTGCCTGCTTTTCGGGCAATTTTTTTGAAAATTTATAGTAAAGATTTAAAGGCAATTTTTTTGCCTTTTTTTGACCATTTTTTTTCAGATTTTGTTAAATTGATTTTGCTAAAAATTTTGAGTAGTAAATTTTAGTAAAGTCTAAAAACAAGAATTTCGGTGAAAAAACACCGAAATTCTTAGAAAAATATTAATAACCTAAAGCAAAAATTACGCCAATTTTTAGTAAGTTTGCATAGACTGAGATTTGGCGAAGCGCAAAATTTCGGTAAAACACTTAAAAAAAAACGACTTCCACGAAAATGAGAACGACGATAAAAGAACTATTAGGAAATTATAGAAAACAGTTGCACCACGACATTACGATTCAAGGATGGGTTCGGGCGTTCCGCTCCAACCGTTTTATTGCTTTGAATGACGGTTCAACTATAAATAATCTCCAGATTGTCGTAGATTTTGAAAAATTCGACGAAAACCTGCTGAAAAACATTACCAATGCAGCTTCGCTGAAAATTGTTGGTGAAGTGGTAGAAAGTCAGGGAGCAGGACAAACCATTGAACTCATCGCGAAAAAAATACAGATTTTAGGCGATAATTTTACGGAGGAGCGTGACAAAACCATTCTTCAGCCAAAGAAACATTCATTGGAAATATTGCGTGAGCAAGCGCATTTGCGTTTCCGTACCAATCTTTTCGGCGCTGTTTTCCGTGTGAGAAGTTCGGTGAGTTTTGCCATTCATCAGTTCTTTCACCAAAACCAATTTTTCTACATGAACACGCCGATTATTACGGGCGCAGATGCAGAAGGTGCGGGTGAAATGTTCAGCGTAACGAATTTCGATTTAAATGAAATTCCGCGCGATGAAAATTCAGAGATCGATTTTTCTCAGGACTTTTTCGGTAAAAAAACCAATCTTACGGTTTCCGGCCAGTTAAGCGTGGAAACTGCAATGATGGGACTTGGCCGCGTGTACACCTTCGGTCCAACTTTCCGCGCAGAAAATTCGAACACGGCGCGTCACCTTGCGGAATTCTGGATGGTGGAACCCGAAGTTGCTTTCAATAATCTGGAAGATAATATCGATTTAGCAGAAGATTTCTTAAAATATGTCATCGGTTATGTTTTAGAAAACTGCAAAGATGACTTGGAATTTTTGGATAAAAGATTTACTGAAGAGCAAAAACAAAAACCGGAAAAAGACCGCGCTGCAGAAGGTTTAATTGAAAAGCTGAACAACGTGATCCAAAAGCGTTTCAAACGCGTTTCTTACACCGAAGCTATTGATATTTTAAGGAATTCGAAAGAAAATAAAAAGGGCAAATTCCAGTTCCCGATTGATGAATGGGGCGCAGATTTGCAAAGTGAGCACGAGCGTTATTTGGTAGAAAAACATTTCGACAGCCCGGTTGTTCTGTTTGATTATCCGAAAGAAATCAAAGCTTTCTACATGAAACTGAACGAAGACGGAAAAACCGTTGCCGCGATGGATGTTTTATTCCCTGGAATTGGCGAAATCATCGGTGGCTCACAACGTGAAGACCAACTCAGCATTTTGCAAAGCAAGATGAAAGATATGAACGTGGACGAAGAGGAATTGTGGTGGTATTTAGACACCAGAAAATTCGGTTCGGTTCCGCACGCAGGTTTCGGTTTGGGATTGGAAAGACTGGTATTATTTGTTACCGGGATGACGAACATCCGTGATGTAATCCCTTTCCCGCGCACACCTCACAATGCGGAATTCTAAGTAAATTTCCGTACATTGAGGAACACATCAAAATAAAAAACACAGAGATCTTAATATGTTAAAGCAAAATCTTCAAATGCGACTTGGCCAGAAACTGGCCCCTCAACAAATACAGTTAATGAAGCTGATTCAACTGCATACGCTGGAATTTGAAGAGGAACTGGAGCGCGAACTGGAAGAAAATCCCGCGCTAGAAAAAGTGCAGGAAGAAAATAAAGAGGAAGAATTTTCCTCAGAAGAAAGTTTCGAAGAAGAAGGCACCGAAAGCATTGATACCGATTTCGATGTAAACGATTATATTTTCGATGATGAGCCGGCTTACAAAACTACGGCGAGCAACTATTCGGCTGATGATGAAGAATTCGATAACCAGTCGCTTTTAACGGAAGGGCAGTCGCTTTACGATTATCTTTTAGAGCAAATCCGCTTATCGAATATTGAAAATGAAGACCTGCTTATCGCGGAATATATTATCGGAAATCTGGATAACGACGGTTATCTGCGCAGAGAACTGAAAAAAGTAGTAGATGATTTAGCGTTCTCGCAAGGCGTTTTTACCACGGTAGAAAATGTGCAGGAAATTCTGGAAAATTATGTTCAGAAACTCGATCCGCCGGGCGTCGGCGCCAGAAATTTGCAGGAATGTCTTCTACTCCAGATTGAGAAAAAAGTTTCTGCGGATAAAGCAGTGAGTTTAGCCGGAAATATTCTGAGAAACCAGTTTGACGCGCTTACCAACAAGCACTACAACAAGATCATCCAGAAATACGATATTGAAGAGGAAGATTTAAAAGATGCTTTGGAGGTTATTTCTAAACTTTCGCCGAAAGTAGGTGGAAATTTTGATACGCAGACGATTACCATTAATAATGAAATTATTCCGGATTTTCTAATCACCGTTAAAGATAACGGAGCGAAAGGAATTGAGGTAATTCCATCATTAAACAGCAAAAATGCGCCTTCATTACGAGTTTCCGATGAGTATAAAGATATTTTAACCACATATTCTCACGATAAAAAATCGCCGGAACATAAGCAGGCGGCGCTTTTCATCAAGCAAAAACTCGACGCAGCAAAATGGTATATTGACGCGATAAATCAGCGCCAGAATACGTTGTTGCAAACCATTTCGGCCATTGTAAAACTTCAGAAAGATTATTTCATAACGGCTGATGACAAATCCTTGAAACCGATGATTCTAAAAGATGTTGCGGATATTACAGGATTTGATATTTCCACCATTTCCCGTGTGGTAAAAAGCAAATATGCAGATACACCAAATGGAATTGTCTATCTGAAAAGTCTCTTTTCCGATTCCTTGACGAACGACGATGGTGAAGAAGTTTCAACCAAAGAAATCAAAACGCATTTGATGGACGTCATCAACAGCGAAAATAAGCGCAAGCCGCTTACCGACGACGCGTTGGTTGGTTTGTTGAAAGAAAAAGGCTACAATATCGCAAGACGAACCATCGCGAAATACCGCGAACAGCTTAATATACCAGTAGCGCGATTGAGAAAAGAATTGTAAAATTCAAAACAAAAAAAAAGGCTTAAAAAGAGGGGAATTTTTATAAATTCTCCTCTTCTATTTTTCGGAGCTGATCGAGATTTCTGCCTAAGCGTTTTAAAATAAATCCGTAGACAACGCGATAATAAAGCCAAATCAAGACCACGCTGATTCCTACGGTTACGAGCAATCCGGTGAAAAATCCAAACATCGTGGAGTTGGTTAATTCAATATTTTGCTGTGAAAACACGCTAAAAATGTAAATTCCTAAAATCAGCGAAAAGACAATGAGCAGAACGATATTTGCGAGAATGAAGAGCTGAACTGTTTTCTTGAATCTGATGATTTGCAGAATGAGTTTTTTCAGGTTCGATTCCACATTTATTTTCCGGTAATTCTGGTAAAAAAAGTAGATAAAAGCCGCCGTCATGATTAAACTTACCACTTTTAGCACCAAATAAATCTGCGTTAATGTACTTTCAAAATCTCTAGAATTATCAATGCCCAGTTTCCCCAAAACATTGGTTAAATCTGCTGTTTCTTCACCCAAATAAGTGTAGTATAAATTGACGCCGAAAATCAGGATAAATTCCACGATGCTGATCCACAAAATGTATTTCACGTAATTACGCGACGATTTATTCAGCATCAGTTCAATTTCGCTGGTATTGTATTTTGGCTGAACAGGTTCCTGCTGCCAGGTTTTTTTAAAATCGTCTAAATCAAATTCAGGCATGTTTCTCCATTAGTTGTTTTAAAGTTTTCTTCAGCCGGTTCATTTTTACCCGCGCATTTACCTCGGTAATTCCTAAGTTTTCTGCAATATCGCGGTACGGCAAATCATCCAGATACATGGTGATGATCGCGCGTTCCACATTCGGCAGCATTTTTATGACTTTATAAAGTGTAGAAATATGCTGTTGTTTTTCATCGTCCGCTTCCACATAATTGCTGTGATGGTAATCGAGCAGTTCATCCGTTTGCGGCGATTTGGTTTTCTTACGGAAAAGGGTAATTGCGGTGTTCAGCGCTACGCGATACATCCACGTGGAAATCTTCGATTGTCCTTTGAATGAGTCGTAGGAACGCCAGAGTTGTAACACGATCTCCTGAAAAAGATCCTGTTCGTCCTCAAGAGTATTGGTGTAAAGTCGGGAAACCTTAATAATCAAACCTTGATTATCCTTGATAAGTTTCGCGAATTCTTTCTCTTTAAGGCTCAAATTTTCGTTATTTTTAGAAAAAACGAAGATAATTTTTTTTAGCCGAAATTTAAAGTAAATAGTAAGATTTCATTTGTATAATTGAAAGGTGAGAAAACCATTTTTCCGCATCTTACTTCTAATTTATTATATTTGCTGCATGATTCTACGCGGAGAAAATTTGATTAAAGAATACGGTCCCAAAAAAGTTGTAAAAGGCGTTTCTGTGGAGGTTGCACAAGGTGAAATTGTAGGATTACTGGGACCTAACGGCGCCGGAAAAACCACAAGTTTCTATATGATTGTGGGCTTGGTAAAACCAACTTCCGGAAAGATATTTCTGGATAATCAGGAAATCACCAGCGATGCCATGTACCGCCGCGCGCAGAAAGGAATCGGATATCTTGCGCAGGAAGCTTCCATTTTCCGGAAACTTTCCGTGGAAGATAATATTTTGGGCGTTTTACAGCTCACCAAACTTTCACGCCGCGAACAGCAGATGAAATGCGATGAACTCATCGAAGAATTTTCCCTGCAACACGTGCGAAAAAACCGCGGCGACCTGCTTTCCGGAGGTGAAAGAAGAAGAACCGAAATCGCGCGATGTCTCGCGACAAGTCCGAATTTTATTTTGCTCGATGAGCCTTTTGCCGGCGTAGATCCAATTGCGGTGGAAGATATCCAGAAAATTGTGCGCAGTTTGGTCGATAAAAACATTGGGATTTTAATTACTGATCACAATGTGCAGCAAACGCTTGCCATTACGCATAAAACCTATATTATGTTTGAAGGAAGAATTCTGAAAGAAGGTTTGCCGCATGATTTGGCAAACGATCCGCAGGTTCGCGAAGCTTATTTAGGTGAAAATTTCGTGTATCAGGATATTTTGAATAAGCCGAAAAAACGCGAATTTGTGTATAACATCTGGGCTGGAAACTTCAACTCGAAAAACCAGTTCCAAAATTTTGTTGATGATGAATTCGGCAACGTAGAAAATCTGCGAGTGATGTACGGTTTTGAAGACATCAGCTTTGCCTCGCTTGCCAACTCCGAAATTGAGCATATTTTTACAGAAGTTGTCGATAAAACAGCGAATAATTCATATCTTTTTCAAAAGAAAGAAATCACCTCGATGTACACTTTGGAACAGGCAGAAGCGGAATCGAAATCACGCAGCAAACCTGAACTGCATTATTTGACAAGCTTCCTTTTCCAGTCTTAAATTTTTGAAAAAAAATACCCGTTTAAGGCCGAAAAAATGTAACAGGGAAGGTGGTCAGGTTTTTGTTGCGTACGAGTTTTCTGAATTTTCTCTCAAATTATGCCGAAACCTTTTAACCGAACCATCACACTTTACCATATTTATCAGCAACTGCTGCCTTTCATCAAACCGTATCGTCTGATGATGTACGGCACGCTTTTCCTCACTTTTATCGGTGCTTTGCTGGCGCAGGTGAATCCGCTTGTTTTAAAATATACGGTGGACGAAGTTACGGCGTTAACGCAGCTTCCAGATCCGATGTCCGAAGGAATTCATATTTTGGTCGTTATTTCTGCTATTTTATTAGGAAAAGAATTATTGAATATTTTCATCCAGTTCGGTCAGAAATTTTACGGTGAAAAAATCCGAATTAATACGAGTTCGGTTTTAGCACAAACGGCAATTGATAAAATTTTAACCTACAGCGTCGCTTTTTTCAATGATGAAAATCACGAATCCGGAAAACTTCAAATCCGCATTGACCGGGGTATTGAAAGCCTTACGAAACTCGTTCAGAATTTTTTCATCGATATTTTGCCCTTATTTTCCAATGCAATTATCGCCTTGGTCATCATGTATATGCAAAACGTATATGTCGGTTTGGTTTCCACTATCGTCGTCCCGATTTATTTTGCAATCAGTTCTCTGCAGGCGAAAAAACTTTCCGGAGTGCGGCGCCAGCTTCGCAACCAGCGCGAAAAGAAAACTTCCGGACTTTTAAATCTCATCAATTCGATTATGGTGATTAAAAGTTTTGTCCGCGAAAAATTCGAAGGTAAAAAACAATACGATCTTCAGATGCAGCTCATGGAAAGCCAGCTTTTCACGCGGCGCACGAATTTTATTTACGATGGTTTAAAGACTTTTATTGAGCAGTTCGGAGTTGTTTTAATCATTCTTCTTACGGTTTATCTGGTTTTGGATCAGCAAATGACAATCGGGGCGATTATGCTGCATATTCTTTTGTTTAATAATGTTTCAGCGCCAATCCGCCAGCTTCACCGGATTTATGACGATATGAATGACGCCATGATTTACGCTGAGGGTTATTTTGATATTTTGAATGCCGATGGCGAAACCGAACCAACCGGATTGGTGGTCAAAGAAAATTTAAAAGGCAAATTCGAGCTTAAAAATGTAGATTTTACTTATCCGAACGGAAGCAAAGCGCTCGACAATGTTTCGCTCACAATCGAAGACGGGAAAACTACGGCGCTTGTCGGCTTAAGCGGCGCCGGGAAATCTACGGTAATCAATCTTTTATGTAAATTTTACCTCCCCGATGCCGGAAAAATTCTGCTTGACGGCATTAATTTAAATGAATTTGAAAATACAGCACTGCGCGATGATATTGGTTTGGTGCTTCAAAAAAACCATATTTTTCAGGGAAGCATCGAAGATAACATCCGCTACGGAAATATGAACGCGACTTTTGAGGAAATTGAAACCGCTGCAAAAAAAGCGTATTTACACGACCAGATTATCGAACTTCCAAATAAATATGAGCACGACGCGACGCAGCTTTCCGGTGGACAACAACAAAGGATTGCCATTGCGCGTTTGTTTTTGAAAGATCCACCGATTATTTTTCTGGATGAACCAACGGCAAGTTTGGACGCAATCGCGACAGAACAGATTAAAAACTCACTGGACGCCATAAAAAAAGGTCGCACCGTGGTGATTATTTCGCACTCTTTGTCGCAGATTTTAGATTCTGATAAAATCTACGTCATGAAAAAAGGAAAAATGGTGGAAAGCGGCACGCACAGCGAACTCGTGAGTTTGCGCGGCACATACCGCGAGATTTTTGATGCTTCGGCGCGAAGTCTTAATTTAGATAAATTGCTGAATTCTTTCAGCGAAAATTAATTTTTAAAAAAGTAATATGAAAAAATATCTGGTACTGATTGCTGCCTCAGCTTTTGCAATTTCCTGTTCAAAAGTGGAAGAAACTATTAGCGAAAAAATCACCCAAACAACCGACAGAATTAATGAAACGGCGCAAAATAAAGTGAAGGAAACTGTTCAGAAAACTTTAGATTCGTCGATTTCTTCAATGACGAACGCGGAAAATGCGGAGTTTAATGAAGTTTTCCCCACCGGCGATCCTTCGATGATTTCGGAATTTAAAGGTAAGAGAATTACTTTTCCGAACGGTTCACCGGCTTTTCTTTTTAAATATAAAGCCGACAAGGATTCGCTTTTGACATTTCTTGAAAATCAGGAAACGGTAAATGAAGAAAATTCCGATAAAAAAGCCCGAAAAATTGATGGGCAAAGTTTTCTCGATAAACTGACGTTGATTGAAAAATTTTTGCCGGCAAATACCTTTAATATGGATTGGCTGGAAGACATTAAAAATGATAAAAACGTCGAATTTTACAAGCTGAAAAGATTGCCAAACAAAAGCACGATTATTTATAATCCCGCGACGCAGCAGGTTTATCAGTTTGTAGAAGTTTCAAAATAAATGGAAATATCAGAAAAATTGGTCCAAAATACCGTCAATTTTGTTAAAGGACAATTAGACGGTGCGGAAGCCGGTCACGATTGGTTTCACATTGAAAGAGTTTGGAATCTTTCAAAAAAAATAGCTGAAACAGAAAACTGCAATAGGGAAGTGGTGGAACTCGCTGCGCTTTTGCACGACATTGCAGATCCAAAATTCCACGACGGTGATGAAGATCTTGCACTAAAAATTTCGCTGGAATTTCTGCAAAGAGAAAATGTTTCCGAGGAAATTATTGAGCAGGTTTTATTTATCATTAAAAATATATCTTTCAAAAATCGGCACGAATTGCCCGGAATTTTTCCAGTCGAATTACAAATTGTTCAGGATGCTGACCGCCTCGATGCGATTGGCGCGATTGGAATTGCACGCACTTTCAATTTTGGCGGCTTCAAAAATAATCTGATGTATCATCCGGAAATTCCACCGGCAATTGGTCAAAGCAAAGAAGAATATAAAAAATCAAACGGCACGACCATCAATCATTTTTATGAAAAACTGCTGCTGCTGAAAGATTTGATGAACACCGAAAAAGGAAAAAAAATGGCCGAAGAGCGGCATATTTTTATGCTCGGTTTTCTGGAGCAGTTTTACCGGGAATGGAATGCGGTTTAATTGTGAAATGAACTTTTACAGGGCTGAAACCTAATTTTATTTATCTTTACGCCATGTTTTACTTCTTCGTTTTTCTTGCGATTGCGCTCTCTGTGGCTTTGTTTTTTTCTGTCATAAGAGACGGGCGTTTCCGTACCTGGGCAAAAGCGTACCGAATTGTAATTTCTGCGGTTACCGCGGGCGTTTTTGTTTTTCTGTTTTTCCAGAAAAGCACCTATCAGTTCCGGGAAAATTCTGTTACGCTTCAACTCATTAATAAATTGCCGTTTCCGCTGGATTTTTATCTGATTAAAATAAACAACACGGCAGACGAAGACGCAAAATACGAAACCAAACACATCGGAAAAATCCGCGATAATTTTTACCGGATTGATTATCTTATGATGCAGGATTCCAATGAATACTGGATTGCCGGTTATATGGGCGCGAAAAAACTTGTTTATTTTTCACAGCATATGGTTCCAAATAAAAACGAAGACCAAATCATTGAAGTCCAAAATTACATCATTCAAAGCGCCAAGTTTGCAGACACCGCGCAGTTTAAAATTGAAGAACTGAAATTGGACAATATCAAAACTGCAATTTGGATTACTTTAGATTTGCTTTTATTATTTTTAAATCTCGCGCTTTTGGTTCGGAAACAGAAACAAAAAATTCCGACCGTTTTGGCCGGAATTTCCTGATTTATTTTGCCTGCTGTTCTTTCAGCGCTTCTTTGTCTTTGTCCGAAGGATTCCAGACTTTCACCTCGTCGTTTTTGGTGATTCCGGAAAGAATTTGAACATTAATTCCGTCGCTCGCACCGAGTTTTACATTCACTTTTTTGAATTTTCCGTCGGGCTGTTTTACTTCTACGAAAGGATTGTCGCGACCGTTTATTTTTTCATACTGGATTAAAGATTCATCCAAAAGCAAAGCGTTTTTCTTGGAGCTTAAGATAATTTCACCATTAGCGGAAAAACCTGCGCGAATATATTCATTGGTTTTATTGAAAACATCGCCTTCAATCGGGAATTTTATGGTTCCTGCTTCTTCAGTTCCTTTTGGTGCGATCATGGTCACGCGGCCCGGGAAAGTTTTGTTTTGTAAAGCACCGATCACGATATTCATATCCATGCCTTCTTTCAGTTTTCCGGCTTGCGCTTCATCGATGGTTCCTTCAAAAATTAAGGAGTTCAAATCGGCAATGGAGCAAATGGTACTTCCCGCGTTGAAGGAGTTCGCTTCAATAACCTGACTTCCGACTTTTACGGGAACTTCTAAAACTGTACCGTTTGCTTTGGAACGGATTTGTGTGGTCGCCAAGCCCGCAAGTTCCGGAGTGGCGCCGGTTTTCGCAATCTGAAGGTTTTTCTGTGCGGTTTGTCTTTGTTGCTGCGCGTTGCGAAGCACCTGTTGTGTAGATTGCAGTTGCTGTTGCGCCGCGATATATTCCTGTTTAGAAATTACGCCCTGCGTGTACAGCTGCTGTTGCATTGCGAACTGTTTTTGCTGTTGCGCAACATTAATCTGTGCGTTGCTGATCTGCAAATTAGCATTATTGATTTCCTGCGTTGCAGCGTTTACATTCTGAATGCTTGGTACAATTCTGATTGTCGCAACGAGTTGTCCGGCCGTAACTTTGTCGCCTTCAGTCACAAAAATTTTGTCGATGATACCCGAAATATTTGGTTTGATTTCAATTTCCTCGCGCGGAACAATTTTTCCGGTTGCCAAAACTTTTTCGTCCATATCCTGAACAACTGCTTTTTTGGTAAGAAACTGTTCACTTTTTGTGGAATTTGAATTGATGAGGTACCCGACCCCTTTTGCAAGTGCAAATAAAAGTACAAGGCCGAGAACGATGTAAATTATTTTTTTTGCGGTGAATTTCTTCTTCATATAATTAGTGCTAATGGTTATTAAATTTATTCTGAGCGTAAAGCTTCAATAGGTTTTATTTTTACGGCGCGCTGCGCAGGAATCATACCGATGATCAAACCTAAGAAAACCATTACCGCCATGGCGGCGAAAACTTCACCATAATTTACGGTTGGGTTGTAGAACGGAAATTCGTCCTGTCCTTCGGTTACGGAATTTAAAATCATCAGCAGGAAAATTCCGAAAATAAAGCCCAGTAAACCGGAAGTAATTGTGATGACGACACTTTCCAGCAAAATCTGGTTCCGGACTTCTGCAGGTTTCGCGCCTAAAGCACGGCGAATACCAATTTCTTTGGTTCTTTCTTTTACCGTAATCAGCAAGATATTTGAAATCGCGATGACGCCGGCTAAAATGGTTAAAGTTCCCACCACGATGGTTAAAAGCTGCATTCCGGTTAAAAAGCCGGTCAGTTTGCCGAAGAGTTTGCCCAGGTTAAAACTTCCGTACGCGTTGGTGTCGTCCGGTGAAACATGGTATTTGGCTTTAAGCTCATCTTTTACCGTGTTTTCAAGCACATTCAGGTCTACATTATCTTTACCGACAATCGCGAAAAAACCTACTTTATCACCGTTATTATACATTTTGGTAAAAGTGGTGAACGGGATGTAAGCGGAATCATCGCTGCCCATATTTCCTCCCTGTTGCTGTACACGGAAAACGCCGATAACATTAAAAAACAAACCTTTTACAGTAACTGTTTTACCGATTGGGTTTTCGTTTTTCTTGGCATCGAAGAAGTTTTTATAAATGGCTTCGCCGATGACGATGACATTTTTATTTTGATTAATGTCGGCATCATTAATATACCGGCCATAAATGAGTTTTTTTTCTGAAATTTTATTTCCGACAGGAAAATCACCGTTTAAAGTGTAGGTTTCATTTTTGCCGTTTCGTGAAAAAAGCTCGCCCGGGCTGCCAAAATTTCCGCGCGAAGTCTGTGGCGATATATAATCGATGTCGTGGATTCTTTGCTTTAAAACTTCGATGTCCGGTAAATGCAGATCCATTTTCCGGCCTTTTGGAAAACCATCGTAAGGAATCGTGGTGTTTTGTGCCCACAAAAAAATAGAGTTGGTGGCGAAACCTGCGAAAGCTTTATCGAAACCGTTTTCCATGCCTTTTGCCGCGCCAAGAAGCGCCACGAACAGAAACATGCCCCAGCCAACACCAATCATGGTGAGAAAAGTCCGAAGTTTATTATTCCGAAGGGAATGATAAATTTCTTGCCAGGTATCTATTTTAAAAATGATATTCATCTTTCGGTTTTAGCTGAAAATTGTTTGATGTACACTTTATAATTTTAAAAAAAATGGTCTTTTAGCGGCGTATTTTTTTTAATTAAATCTATTCGGTCCGCAGTGCTTCGATCGGTTTAATTTTACTTGCTTTAAAAGCGGGAACGAATCCTGAAATAAGGCCGGCAATTACCAGACAGAAGAATGCGACAATAATTAAACCCCAGCCAACACTCGGATCTTTAATAAAATATTTTTCTAAACTGTCACCAATTAAAGTTAATGTTAAAACACCCAGCGCCACACCGATAATCCCGGAAATTACGGTGATTACGACGCTTTCCTGTATGATCAAAGCAACGATTGCCGAAGGTTTTGCGCCGATGGCTTTTCGGACACCGATTTCCTTTGTCCTTTCTTTCACGATATACACCATGATATTGCTGATGCCGATAATTCCTGCTAAAAGTGTCCCAAGGCCGATGAAGCCGACAATTAAGGTAATAATTAAAAGAAACTGAAAGGTTTTTTCAAGGTTTTGTGCATTGTTGCTGACACGGAGCGCATTTTCATCATCGGGAGAAATTTTCAGGTCTTTTTTGAGCTTTTTTTCCAGATTATCGCTGTAGGCAATGGCGTCTTTCGGCGTCATTGTCGGTTCGTAGGTGATGTAAATGCGGCTGAGTGTATCGGAACCTTTTTTCAGCTGCTGCAAGGTGGAAATCGGGATGCTGATCATCCTTTCGTCCATATCACCGCCGTCGTCGGAAAACACGCCGATTACTTTGAACATGGTTCCATTTAAATCTAAATCCTGCCCAATCGGCGAACCGTTTTTAATTAAATCCCGTTGAACCATGCGGCCGATAACCGCCACTTTTTGCTGTAAGTCGATATCCCGTTCGGTAATAAATCTGCCGTCTAAAAGTTTTCGGTTTTCAATAAAAGGTTCATCGGTATCTGAACCGTTAACCTGATAAGAACCGCTTTCTCTGCCGTACTTTACCAGCATGCTGGTGGTGTAGCGTGCAGAGGCGTGTTCTATTTTTTTTGGGTCTTCTTTGGTGATATTATCGAAATCTTTATTTTGTAAAACAACCTGTCGGTCTGTTTGTAAACCGTCAAAAGCAATGGTGGTTTTGCCGGTAGAAATGGAAATAAGATTGGTTGCATCGCGTGCAAAACCTTCGGTAAAGGCGTTTTTCAAACCATTTCCGATGCCGAAAAGCACGATAAAAATAAACAAACCCAAAGCAACCGTAAAGCCGGAAAGCACGGTGCGCAGCACATTACTGCGAATCGATTCGAATATTTCCCGCCAGCGGTCCAGGTCAAACATAATTTTAACTGAGATTTCGGTTGAACAATTTTTTTAAGCTAAAACTCTTTGGGTGATAAATTCATCACTTTCGATAATTCCGTCTTTCAGAATTACGTTTCTTTTGGTTTCTGCAGCGACGTCCGGTTCATGTGTAACGACGATTACGGTTTTTCCTTCGCGGTTAATTTCCTGCAAGAGTTTCATAATATCGTACGTTGTTTTGGAATCCAAAGCTCCTGTTGGTTCATCGGCAAGAATTACTTTCGGATTGGTGATCAGTGCACGCGCGATTGCAACACGCTGTTTCTGACCACCGGAAAGTTCATTCGGTAAATGCGTAGCCCAATCGGCAAGACCAACTTTTGCAAGATATTCTAAAGCGCGCTCATTTCTTTCTTTTCGCGGTACATTTTGATAGTAGAGTGGAAGCGCTACATTTTCCAGCGCGGTTTTGTAGCCAATTAAATTAAAGGACTGGAAAATAAAACCCAAAAACTTGCTGCGGTATTCTGCAGCTTTCACTTCATTAAGATGTTCGATGGGAATACCATCCAGCTCATAAATCCCGGAATCTTTTTCGTCCAAGATCCCGATAATATTCAGCAAAGTAGATTTTCCGGAGCCGGAACTTCCCATAATAGAAACGAATTCGCCTTCATCAATACTCAGGTTGATACCTTTCAGCACGTGAAGTTTACTTTTACCGGTGTCATACGATTTGTTGAGATCCTTAATTACTAACATTTAGCTTGCTGGATTTATTTATTATAATAAGTGTTAAAATTATTTGCTTTGTTACAACATTACGGCGCATTATTTGTTACGAGGATTTATAAATTTGAAAGAGGGGATAATTTGAAAAAAATTGGCTCAAAACGCGGCAAAAAAATTCCGTACCGAGTTCTTTTTTTTACAAAAAAAATTCGGCGATTATCTTTTAGCGTTTAATTTCTTAATTAATTGCGAACCAAATGCTTAGGGATTATAATGGATGTCCCGTTGTGAAATTAATTGTAAATCAGACCTAATTCTGTATTAATACTGCGATTTAAAATTTACATACAATACGAAGCTTTTAAGATTTTCTGCAGTTTTTGTTTGAATTAATTTTTTTAATAAATTATAGGTTTATGTGGATTTTTAAAGCTAAAAAACACTCCGTTTGATTTTTTTTGTTTCACAATATATATTATATTTACCGGGTCAAACTATTTTACAGATAAATGACACTATACATACACACGATGAAATTAAAAAACAACTTCTTTAATTTAAAAACACACACTTATGAAATTTAAATTTTTATTTTTTCTATTTTTAGCGATGGCTGGTTTTGTTTCAGCACAGACGGCAGCTCCGGCGCCGCAGCTTGGCGATTTTAAATCAGTTGCTAACGGTGCCTGGACCGACCCTGCAACCTGGCAGATCTATAACGGTTCGACTTGGGAAAATACCATAACCGAGTATCCTGGAAAAAGTACAACATCAGCGACTCCGGCAACGTACAGCGTTTTCGTTGAGCCGGGAACCAATGTAAGCGTCTCCGGAGATCAGATTTATTATTTTGGTAATCTTTACATTCTTGCTGATCCTGCTCCAAGTGCCACAAATGCACTTATTGCATCTTACGGCAAAGTATCTTTGGCCCCCAATGGATCATCATTAAGTCTATTAGGCAATAATCAGGACCTCGTTATTCTTGGAGGTATTTTGGATTTTCAAGGGGTCAATACCGAACTAAAACTGAAAAGAGGCAACAGCATCGTTTTACAATATTACAATGGCGCTGCTTGTGGAACTGGTACCAACCTTTTGCAACCTGAAGCTGCAGGCGCAACCGGAAATAAAAAAATTATTTTCGTTGACGGAACTTCCGAGTATGATTACGCGGTAAGCGGGGGTGCTGGAAATTCAGCTTACAATTTTTCTGATTTAAACTGTAATGGTGGTACTGTTAGCCCTGTTCCGGCAGCAACTTTAAATCCAGTTTGTGCAGGAAAAACAACAATTCTTTCCACAACACTTACAGGTTTTATATCCGCAGCTGATTTACTTTTACCTAAATCCTATATCTGGAGTTTGGTGAGTGGTCCTACAGGATACACCTTTACACCAGTAACTTTAACAACAGCGGCAGATCTTAGCCTTACATTTACAGCACCAGGAACGTATGTTTTCAATGTTGAGCTAGTTTATCTTAATGTATTGGGAATTGAAATATCTGCGAGCCAAACCATTACTATCGAAGTATTGGCGGCAGGTAACGCATTATGTGGCGGCTGTTTTAAAGATCCAGTGACTGATGCGGTAAAAAATCCTTCAATTCACGGTATCACTTCCTTAAAAAGAGCAGGGGTTAGAAACCCGGATAACTGGCCTATGGTTAGAGAAAGCGCTTACACGGTATTGGAATCAAATTCAAAAGGATTTGTTATTAACAGATTGACAACTACACAGCTGAATGCCATTGCAACTGCAGGCAACGCGGTGGATGGTATGATGGCTTATGACACGACTGAAAAATGTCTTAAGCTTTACGTGGTAGATCTTGTAAATCCGGCAAACACTGGCTGGTCTTGTTTCAACACCCCTGCTTGTCCTAATTAATAACCTTTCACTTTAAACACACTTATCATGAATAAATTATTCACATCAATATTGATGACCGCCATACCAGTTATTGCATTTTCACAGGTAGTAATTGAGCCGGGACCAAAGACCGCACCTACCAACGCTTCAGTTTCTTTGGAATTTGGTGACCACCAAAACAAAGGACTTGTAATTCCCTATGTAACGGCAAGTAATGCACAGACACCGATCTCTGATGGAACATTTATTATGGATCCTTCTGATAACATCATGAAATTCCGTGAAAACGGTACGTGGAGAGACCTTACCGGTCCCGCTACAAAAACCAACGCGGTAGATGTTTCTATCCAGGTTGGTAAAGATGAAAACGAAAGAGCCAAAACCGTCATCGGAAAAGAAAATATTAATGACAATACCCGCGGTATTTTAATTCTTACCGATACCGATAAAGCCATGATTCTTCCAAGAGTCGCGCTTCCGCATCTGAATATTAAAAATCCTGCGGCCGGGATGATGGCTTACGACACCGTAAACAAGCAGCTTGCAGTTTTCAACGGTACACAGTGGACGTTCTGGCAAGCAACACGCTAGTAAAAATTTGCCGCTATTTGAGCATTTTTTTAAAAATAGCTTTAAACTAAATTCCCAATTTTTATTGGGAATTTTTTTTTGTCCTAAATGTGGTTTAATTCAAAACAAAATATTCAGCTGTTTAACCGAAATTCACCATTGCTGCTTAAAAGTTGCCCGATCTGTTTAGCAAAAAAAGCCCTGAATTGGTCGATATTTTTATTATTCCCATTCAAAGCCTTTGGTAGCGCGCTGTGTGTGTGAATGTGGAAAACTTTTCCACCAAATAAGGCACTTATCTGGTGCCGCGCCTTTCGATATCAGATTGCATTTTCTATTTTTGTAAAGATCGCAGCCCTCGCCTCACGCACGTTTTTTACGCTGCGCTTCTGCATTAAATCATTAAAAATTAAAAATTTACACACTTCGGTTTTGTAAAACCGGCTGAAAAATAAACGATATTATGGGAATTTTTGACAAAAGAGTAGGATATAAACCGTTTGAATATCCGGAAATTCTGCAGTTTGTAGAAGCCATCAACAAATCCTTCTGGGTACATTCCGAGGTGGATTTTACAGCTGATGTACAGGATTTCCAGTCACAGCTGGAGCCGCACGAAAAAAATGCCATTAAAAACGCGCTTTTAGCCATCGCCCAGATTGAGGTGTCGGTAAAAACCTTTTGGGGAAATCTCTACAACCATATGCCGAAACCCGAACTGAACGGTTTGGGTGCTACATTTGCGGAATGCGAGTTCCGCCATTCCGAGGCGTATTCGCGTTTGCTTGAAGTTTTGGGCTATAACGATTCCTTCACCCACGTTGTGGAAATTCCGGCCATCAAGAAAAGAATCGATTTTCTTTCCAATGTTTTGCGCCACGCAAATTCCACCACGCCAAAAGAATATGTTTCCTCGCTGTTGCTTTTCAGTATTTTGATAGAAAATGTTTCGCTTTTCTCACAGTTTGCCATCATTCTGTCGTTTACGCGCTTTAAAGGTTACATGAAAAATGTTTCCAACATCATCGCCTGGACTTCCGTGGACGAGCAGATTCACGCCAACGCCGGCATTTACCTCATAAACAAAATCCGCCAGGAACAGCCGGACTTATTGACAGATTCCGATATCGAAGATATTTACACCTTGGTGGATCATTCCATCGATGTGGAAGAAGAAATTTTGGACTGGATTTTTGAGATGGGTGAAATCGATAATGTTTCCAAAGAAAATCTTTTGAACTTCATGAAGTTCCGTGTCGACGACAGTTTGAAGAAAATCAATATGGCGACGCGCTACAATATTTCTCCCGAACAATACCGCCCGATGGTGTGGTTTGAAGAAGAAGTTTTCGCCAATTCCATGGACGATTTCTTCGCCAAAAGACCGGTAGATTACACGAAACACGACAAAAGTATTACCGAGAACGATTTGTTTTAGGTTGATTTGGGTGCCTTTTCCGCCTTCCGTTCCCGCTTCCGCCGCGGCGGAGAGCTCCACTCAAGTCGGGGCGCGGTGGCCGCAAAAAATAACCTGCTAAAACGGCAAATTTTTGAGAAATAGAAAAGCGCGAGCGACAATGTTTTCAATACTGTCGCAACATGTATTAGAAAAATCGAAAAATTCGCTGCTAAAACGGCTAATTTTAAGAAAGTGGAAAAAGCGAAAATTTCCCGCTTCTAAATAGAAAAAAAGACATCGTACTTTGTACATTTACATTTTACAGAAAAAAATTATGGAAGAACAAGCTAAAATCTGGTGGCTGAATGAAGAATCGGAGCAAATGCTCAACCGCGGCTATTTGCTGAAAGGCGAAACCGTAGACGGCGCCATCCTGCGAATTACCACAGCAGCAGCCAAAAGACTCTATAAACCCGAATTACAGCCAGCTTTTGAGGAGATGATCCGTAAAGGTTGGATCAGCTTTTCCTCCCCGGTTTGGGCAAATATGGGAACAGAAAGAGGTTTGCCGATTTCCTGTTTCAACGTGCATGTGCCCGATAATATCGAAGGAATTACACATAAACTCGGTGAAGTCATCATGCAGACCAAAATCGGTGGTGGAACTTCCGGCTATTTCGGTGAGCTACGCAACCGCGGAACGGCCGTTACCGACAACGGAAAATCTTCCGGCGCGGTTTCGTTTATGAAGTTGTACGACACCGCAATGGACGTTGTTTCACAAGGCGGCGTGCGACGCGGAGCTTTTGCGGCATATTTGGACATCGACCACGGTGATATCGAAGAATTTCTTTCCATTAAAGATATCGGAAGTCCGATCCAGAATTTGTTTACCGGAATTTGCGTGCCCGACTACTGGATGCAGGACATGATTGATGGCGATATGGACAAGCGCAAAATCTGGGCGCGCGTGCTGGAAAGCCGCGCACAGAAAGGTTTGCCCTACATTTTCTTCACCGATAACGTGAACCGCAACAAACCGCAGGTTTACAAAGATCTCGGCATGCCGGTGAACGCAAGCAATTTATGTTCGGAAATCATGTTGCCGTCCAGCGCGGAAGAATCGTTTATCTGCTGTCTTTCCTCAATGAATCTGGAACTCTATGACGAGTGGAAAGATACCAACGCGGTAAAACTTGCCATTTACTTTTTAGACGCTGTTTTATCGGAATTTATTGAAAAAACAGAAGGAAATTATTACCTCACCGGCGCGCGGAATTTTGCGCTGCGCCACAGAGCGCTTGGTTTGGGCGTTTTGGGTTACCATTCCTACCTGCAGAAAAATATGATTCCGTTTGAAAGTTTTGAAGCTACGCAATTCAACGCGCGCGCTTTTCGTCAGATTAAGGAACAGTCGATTTTAGCCTCGCAGGAACTGGCAAATATTTATGGGGAGCCGGAATTATTGAAAGGTTACGGCTTGCGAAATACAACCACAATGGCCATCGCGCCTACGACTTCAAGCTCCGCAATTTTAGGTCAAACCTCGCCAGGAATTGAGCCTTTTGCGTCCAATTATTACAAAGCCGGGTTGGCGAAAGGAAATTTTATGCGCAAAAATAAATACCTCGCGACTTTGCTTCAGGAAAAAGGAATTGATAATGAAGATACCTGGCGCACGATAATGCTGAATCACGGTTCCGTGCAAAATTTAGCAGAGCTGAGCGACGAAGAAAAAGCAGTTTTCAAAACCTTCCGCGAAATTTCGCCAATGGAAATTATTTCCCAAGCTGCACAGCGCCAACAATACATCGATCAGGCGCAGTCGCTGAATTTGCAAATTCCGTCCACGATGCCGGTAAAAGATGTGAATTATCTTTACATCGAAGCCTGGAAAAAAGGAGTAAAATCGCTATATTACCAGAGAAGTTCTTCTGTTTCGAAAGAATTGATGGTAAATTTTGTGACCTGCTCGAGTTGTGAAGCTTAATAGAACAAGAGGTAAGAATCAAGAACCAAGAAAAAAGATAAAAACCGCGGAAATTTCTGCGGTTTTATATTTTGAAAAAATTCCCGGTTATAACGGCAGATTTTTCGTTTTTAAATTTAATCAGAAAATTCCGGGCTATTTGGCTGTTTTTTTTCGGTTTTTAATTAAATTTAAATTGGAGAAAATGATTTTTGACTTTAAAAAATTAACGCTTAAAACGGCTAATTTTTCTAATTTAGATAACTCGAAAAATTTCACATCTGCTGAGCGGAAACTTTTTTCCGAAATTTATACATCTTTAGCACCGAAAAATATCTCAAATTTTATTTAAAAATAATAAAGGACATTATTGTCTTTTATTAAATTATTTTCTACATTTGTAAAAAGGAAAAAGTTTATGTTTTCAAAATCTTGCGAATACGGAATTCGGGCCTCTATCTATGTGGCAAAAAATTCACTCAAAAACCGAAAAGTAAGCTTAATAGAGGTTGCTAAACATACTGATTCTCCGCCAGCTTTTATGGCGAAAATTTTACAGAAACTCACCCGGACAGAAATAATTTCTTCGTTTAA
Source organism: Kaistella solincola (assembly GCF_000812875.1). Classification (GTDB taxonomy): domain Bacteria; phylum Bacteroidota; class Bacteroidia; order Flavobacteriales; family Weeksellaceae; genus Kaistella; species Kaistella solincola. The sequence continues at coordinate 288,538 of NZ_JSYK01000003.1, forward strand.
AGGTCCGACTGGTGGTTTTTCGATTGCCTTGGATGATTTAGAAAAAATCTCACTTCTAAACATCGTTTTAGCGATGGACGGAGACGGGATTTTTGAAAACTGCACGCTGGGCCTTAGGAAATGCGATGTGGAAAAACCATGCCCGCTGCACTTTAAATTTAGACAGATTCGCGACGAGATGCGCGAAACTTTAGAGTCTACCTCGCTGAGGTCTTTAGCAGAACAGGTTTCCGATGGAATCACCTTTCTGAAGCGCTAGATTTTTTTTACTGAAATAAAGGTTCTTTTTACCGCATAATAATTCTATATGAATAATTCAATTTTTGGTGAATCGGGGATTCAAATTACCCTGGTGCTTATTCTGCTTCCCGTCCTGGTGGGCCTACTGATCGCGATTGTGAAGACCTACAGCACCTATAAAGACCTGAAAGCAAGGCGAAAACTGGGTGAATTTCAGAGAAAAATCCGAAATCTTTCGCCTGAAGAACTGCAGGTTTACGAGGAGCGCCAAAAAGCCCAGGCTTATCAGGTTCCGGAAAATGAACTGTCCGGCAGCAATCCGCCGTCCGACACGAAAGGCATTATTTACAACGTAAATAAAGTTGAGGAACTTCGCGTGATACCGGCAAAGAAAAGCTACATTCCACAAAAATACATTTCCGAACCGCTGGCAAAACTAATTCTGTACTTCCTCGGCTTTGCTATTTTTTGGTTGCTTTTTGCAACGACTGTTGGAGAATATCTCGGAATTAAATTCGTAGCGCCTGATGCCGATCATTTAAGCTGGCTCAGTTTCGGGCGGCTTCGTCCGGTTCACACCAATATGGTTTTCTGGGGTTGGGCATCTTTTGCGATGGTGGGGCTGGCATATTATGTAATTCCGCGTGTAAGCAATACGGGTATTCACAGCTTAAAACTGGGCTGGTATTCCTTGTTTTTTATGAGCGCCGCGGTTATTACCGGGACCGTTTCACTGATGGCCGGCATAAATAACGGTGGCGGTGAATACCGCGAATACATCTGGCCTTTTATGCTGCTTTTTGCCATCGGAATCGTGCTTTCCCTCTATAACTGGCTGATGACCATCGCAAAGAGGACGACGAAGGAAATTTACGTTTCCAACTGGTATATTATTTCCGCTACGATGTTTGTGATTGTGATTTTGCTTGTTGGATATCTTCCGTTCTGGCAGGACGGCCTCGCGGAAACCATTATTCAGGGATATTATATGCACCAGGGCGTAGGCATGTGGTTTATGTTTCTGACTTTGGGTTTAATGTATTACTTTTTGCCACAGCAACTTAATAAACCTATTTATTCTTACAGTTTGGGAATTTTAGCTTTCTGGACGCAGATTTTATTTTATACTTTAATTGGTAGCCACCACTTTATTTTCAGTGCGATTCCGTGGTGGATGCAAACCGTTGCAATTGTGGCCAGTGTGGGAATGGTGATTCCGGTGGTTGCCGGTACCGCGAATTTCCTTTTGACCTTTAATGGCGCCTGGTACCAGTTGAAAACCAGTTATACTTTGCCTTTTTACCTGATCGGTATTATATTTTATTTTACAGGTTCCATGCAGGGCACGGTGGAAGCCTTCCGGTTTACCAACCTGGTCTGGCACTTCACCGATTTTACCGTTGCGCATTCGCATTTAACGATGTATGGCATCATCACTTTTATGTTGTGGGCCTTTACTTATACCCTCGTGCCGAGAATCACCGGTAAAGAACCACCAAAACTGATGGTCGGTGTTCATTTTTGGCTGGCATTAATTGGTTTACTGTTCTACACTTGGTCCCTGATGATTGGTTCTACCGCCCGCGGGCTGATGTGGATAGACACAAAACCATTCATTGAAAGTGTGAAAATGATGGCTCCGTACTGGTTATGGCGTGCGATCGGTGGAACCATGATGTGGATCTCGCACTTTGTATTCGCCTATAATTTCTATAAAATGGTCAATAATCGCGAGGAAATTAGAATCCCGACCACGCCGGCGGAAATTTTAGAAGCCAAGCGACAATTTAAAAACACCGAAAATATTCCCACCAAATAAAAAGAAAATGGAATTTTATAATAATCATAAAATGCTCTTCTGGTCCGCGCTGGTTTTCTTTTTGTTTCTCACGTTACAGATTGCAATTCTACCGGCAATTACCAATCAAACCGTCTATAAACCGTTGCCCGATGCCAAGCCGCTCACGAAAATGGAAAAAGCCGGAAAAGCGGTGTATGTGGAAAACGGCTGTATTGCCTGTCATACACAGCAGGTGCGAGAAGTGGAAATGGATAAAGTTTTTGGTGCGAGACCAAGTATTCCCGCGGATTATGCACAAAACCACCGAATGGATGTTTGGCGAAATACACCAAATTTATTGGGTTCCGAACGTACCGGCCCGGATTTAACCGCAATCGGTGAAAGACAACCCAGTTCAGATTGGCATTTGCTACATTTATATCAGCCGCGCGCCGTGGTGAAAGAATCCATCATGCCATCGTATGCTTTTTTGTTTGAAGAAAAAGATTACCTGCAAAAAGGTGACATAGAAGTAAAAGTACCGCCGGAATTTTTAAAAGATAAGTTTAAAAAAATTGTAGCTACCCCAAAAGCGCTTCAATTGGTGGCTTATTTACAGAGCTTAAAACAAACCAAATTACCGGAAGGTGTAAAACCACCGGATTTCCTGTATAAAAAAGAAGTAAAAAAATCTACCGCTGGCGGTGGCGCAGCTGATTTACCGGACGGTGCCGAACTTTTCACCGCAAACTGCGCAAGCTGTCATCAGGCTAATGGTGAAGGTTTACCTGGCGCATTTCCACGGCTTAAAGGAAGTCCGATTGTTGGCGGCGACGATATCGCGGTTTATGTGAATATCATCATGACCGGTTATAACGGCAGACCTGGCTACGGACCGATGCCGGCGGTGGGAAAAAATGCCAATTTTACCCCGGAAATGGTGACCGCCATTATGAATCACGAAAGAAGCTCCTGGGGAAATAACGCCAAACATGTGACATTGGATCAGGTGAAAGCGGTAATGAGCCAGATGAAATAACTAAAAGTTAATATAAAAGCATTAACAATGAAAAATTTTAAAAGCATAGCTATTCTTATTTTCCTGTTTGCCGTCAACTTTGCTTTTGCCTGTGAAGCTTGTAAATTACAGCAACCGGCGGTGACAAGGGATTTTACACATGGCGTGGGTCCGCGCGGGCAGTTTGACTGGATTATCGTAGCGGTTATCGCAATAATCGCGGTGTACACCTTCATTTTTTCGGTTAAATACCTAGTGAAACCTGGTGAAAAAGAACCGGATCACATCAAAAATTCGATTTTAAACTAACTTCAAAAAAAGCAGCTATGACCAAAGATAAAAGTTCAGTTGTTCTCTTCCTCGATGACGAAGTTACGCCTTTGGCAGAGCTTGAAACGCCCATTGTTTTTGATTTTGACACCACCAAACTCACCGATGGCGAACATGTTCTTAAAATTGTCAGCAAGTCTACGCAAGGTCGGGAAGGTATCCGGAAAATTCATTTCACAGTGAAAAACGGGCCGTCCGTCAGTGTTGAAGGTTTGAAAGACAAAGATATTGTAGACGGCGTTTTGCCTTTGATGATCAATGCGTACGACAAAGGAAACCAGAAAAGTTTTATGATTGAAGGCAGTGAAACACCGCAAACCATTCCGGTTTGGATTTGGATAATAATCATCCTGTTTGTCGGCTGGGCGGCGTATTACGGCATTACTTATTTCTCTCGGATGTCATAAATTTTACCTGCTAAATGACCATTTATTCGCAAAAAAAAAGCGGCTTCAAATTTATTTGAAGCCGCTTTTAATTAAATATTTTTAAGCAAGAAACTCAATTTCCTTGTCTTTGAAATTGCTGTTTTCCACTAAATCCTGCATGCTCGACATAATTTTTTTCCGCAGTTTTGCCAGATTTCTGATGTTTTCATCTTCGCTGTAGTCGAAAATATTGTCTTCAAAAGAGAAAGTGTCGCCTTCTTTAAATTCAATTTTATTTTCTTTAAATTCTTTCAGCAACATTAAATTGGTCATCGTCTCCAGAAGATCATATTCTGTTTTAGCCAGTTTTTTCAGCGATTTTAAAACCTGTTTTTTATATTTTTTTTTAGTTTTCATAAGTGGGTGCTATATTCCTGCAAGGTAAGATTTTATAATAAAACTTCAAATCAAATTCCAAATAATTCGTCGCCGCACCTTTTTACAATTCGCTATCTTTGCTTCTTCATGAAAAACAACGATCTCTTTACGCTGATTTCCTTTGCTGCCAATAAAAATCAAAAAGCGCAAACACAGCTCATCAACTTATTTTGGGTAGATGTTTTCAGCTTTGTCATGAAAAAAGTGCAGGACGAACATGTCGCTGATGAAATCACCGTCTCTGTTTTTTCAAAAGTTTTGTCCAAACTTGATTTGTATGATCCCAATTTTCAGTTTAAAACCTGGATTTTAACAATCGCTCAAAATACCATTATTGATTATTGGCGCAAAAAGTCCCGAGAAAACGAAGACAGCACCGATAATTTTGAAGGTTTTAAAAACCAACTGGCTTTATCTCCGGAAGAACTATTGATTTCAGAAGAAGATCAGAAACAGATTTTGGCTTCAATCCAAAGCTTGGATGCTAATTATCAGGACATTATACAGCTCCGGTTTTTTGAAGAAAAAAGCATCAAAGAAATTTCAGAAGAGCTGAATATTACCGTCGCGAACACCAAAATCCGCATAATGCGCGCGAAAAAACTGCTCGCCGCTTTGCTGAAAAATAATTCCTTTGAAGAATAGAAGGCGGCAATTTCTTAATTCGTAAATTTGCTTTTTACATTTTAATAATGATTGAAAATCTTACCGATACAACCACTCAAAAACCAAAATGGATCCGTGTAAAACTTCCGACCGGAAAAAATTACCGCGAACTCCGAACGTTAGTTGACAAATATAAACTCAACACCATTTGCCAAAGCGGAAGCTGCCCGAATATGGGCGAATGCTGGGGCGAAGGTACCGCGACTTTCATGATTTTAGGAAATATCTGCACCAGAAGCTGTGGATTTTGTGGCGTAAAAACCGGAAAACCACTTGATGTAAACTGGGAAGAACCCGAAAAAGTTGCCCGCTCCATTAAATTAATGAAAATCAAACACGCAGTTCTAACTTCGGTTGACCGTGATGATTTAAAAGATATGGGCTCCATTTTGTGGGCTGAAACGGTGAACGCCGTGCGCAGAATTTCGCCGGGAACTACGATGGAAACTTTAATTCCGGATTTTCAGGGAATTACGAAACATATCGACCGTTTGCTTGAAGTCCGTCCGGAAGTAATTTCCCACAATATGGAAACCGTAAAAAGGTTAACACGCGAAGTGCGGATTCAGGCAAAATATGAAAGAAGTCTGGAAGTGCTTTCTTATTTAAAATCTGCCGGACAAAACCGCACGAAAACCGGATTAATGCTCGGTTTAGGTGAAGAAAATTCAGAGGTTTTTCAAACGATTGAAGACATTAGAAAAGCAAACGTCGATGTAATTACGATTGGACAATATCTGCAGCCGACGAAAAAACATTTGCCCGTGAAGAAATTTGTGACGCCGGAGGAATTTAATGAATTTGGTGATTTCGCGCGAAGTTTAGGTTTTCGTCATGTGGAAAGTTCACCGTTGGTGCGCAGTTCTTATAAAGCGGAAAAGCACATTCATTAGAAATTTAGAAATCGAAAAAAAAGCGCCTTTTAGGGCGTTTTTTTTGGTTACAGAGTTGAATCCCGCGCAACGGAATTTTTGTACTTTTACCAATAAAATATGACTATGAAAACTCCCAAAATTTTAGCGGTTTTAGCGCTTTTAATTTCGTTTGGCTCCTGTACAGAAAAGACGCCTCAAACTGATAATAAACCGACAACTTCAGAAAAGATGAACGGTAATATTAAAACAGAAGAATTGAAAACGGAAATTAATGGCGTGACGCACCGTTCTTTTGCCGCTTATAATCCTGATCTTGAAGGTAAGTTGCCCGTGGTTTTCGTACTTCCGGAATGGTGGGGATTAAATGATTATATTAAAAACCGGGTTAAACAGCTCGCAGGTTTAGGCTATTATGCTGTTGGAGTGGATTATTACGGCGACCAGAAAGTGGTAGATACGCCGGAAGAAGCTCAGAAGCTTTCATCGCATTTTTACAATATTCCTATTGATGCTCGCAGAATGTTTGATGCCGCAAAACATCAGGTAAGTCTCGCGGAAAAATCCGATTACTCCAAAATGGCAATAATTGGTTACTGTTTTGGTGGTGCACAGGCGCTTAACATGGCGCGGCTGTCAGACGATTTCAAAGGCGTAGTAAGCTTCCATGGTAATTTGGAAACCGGAATTCGTGCTAAAAATAACAAAGTAAAATATTTGGTGATGAACGGTGCTGCCGATTCCATGGTTTCCGAAAAGGAGATTGCAGCCTTTAAAAGCGAAATGGACAGCGCTAAAATTGACTATAAATTTGTGAATTATCCCAATGCGCTCCACGCTTTTACAAATCCGGACGCTACCGCACTTGGAAAGAAATTCAATATTCCGATCGCTTACAATAAAGAAGCTGATGAAAAATCCTGGAACGAAATGAAGGTTTTTCTGAAAGATATTTTTGAATAAAATTTGCCGTTTTAGCAGCCAAAAAAATTCCCTTTCAAATTTGAAAGGGAATTTTTTATCTCCAGAATTAATCTTTAAAATATTTTCGGAGCTTCCAGGCCATTTTTTCGTGCGCCTGCATCAGGCCAGTTAAGAAATCTGCGGTTCCGGCATCTTTATATTCTTCCTCGCATTTATCGATATTTTCTCTTAAACCTTTAACGATGGTTTCGTGATCTGCCACCAATTCTTTCAGCATTCCCTGCGTGTTCGGCACGGCGCCCGGAGTTTCATTTAAATCAGATAGCTCTGCAAATTCGCTGGTAGTACCAATTGCAACTCCGCCCAAAGTGCTGATTCTTTCCGCAACTTCATCTACGGCAAGTGCTACGGCGTCGTACTGCGCTTCAAAAAGCATGTGTAATTCCATAAAATTATCTCCTGATAAATTCCAGTGAAATTTTCGGAGCTTAATGTAAATCATATTGCCATTAGCAAGCACTTTATTTAAAACCTGGTAAACTTCGGTTAAATTTTTTTTCGTAATTCCTAAATCTGGTGTCATTATTTTATTTTTTTAATTATACATGTAAATTTCCTTCTCTGCCGTCATCATTATCGGTTTTCTGGCCGGTAATAGCTGCTGTCGCAAAATGAAGCATGGAAACAAATTTTCCCACTTTTGGTTCCCAATAATAAGTTTCCTCCGGTGTCACGCGGATCACCGAAACATTTGGGTCATCTTTTCCGTCGAACCACGCGTTTGCCATCGGCGTCCATTTGTCTTCGATGGTATTTTTATCCTGATAAATAAAGGCTTTTCCGAGAATCGAAAGATATTCCGAGTCGCTGTTATTCATAAAATAAAGCTGTACGCGGTTATCTTCTTTAATTTCAAAATTTTTGTGACTTTGGTCGCTGCTCAGAAACCAGAGATTTCCTTCCTCGTCGGTTTCTTTTAAGCTCATCGGTCTCGATGCGTTCGGAATGGTATCCAGATCGGTACAAAACATGCAGATTCTCGCGCTTTCCGAGAGTTTCTTTAAAGTTTCAATTGCTTCTTTTTGCGTTAAATTTTCAAGTGACATCGGCTTAATTTTTTTAATGTTAAAATTAAATCACCATTTTTCGGGTGATTTCGAGCTATCTAGTATTCAAATATTAAACCACCAACATACTTTCAGTTGTTTCGAAGGGTTAAACTTTTCTTAATTAAACGGTAGAAAAATTTCAATAGCAGCTGAAAATTTCAGCGGCGCAATATTTGTTGGGAAATTTTGAAAGTGAAAAATTCCGGCCTAAAAGCAGGTATTTTCTCATTTAAAAAAATCACTATGAAAAATTTAAAAAAAATCGCACTTCCGCTCGCGGCAGGAATTGTTACGTTAGCTTTACTTAACTCCTGTTCGGTCGGAATTCCGAAAGGCGCCACGGCAGTTCAAAATTTTAATGCCGATAAATACCTCGGAAAATGGTATGAAATCGCGCGTTTCGACTTCCGTTTTGAAAAAAACATGAACAATACCACCGCGCATTATTTCAAAAAAGACAACGGTCATATAAAAGTGGTGAACCGCGGTTTCAATTATGTGAAAAATAATTGGAAAGAAAGCGAAGGTGAGGCCAGATTTGTGGAAAATGAAAATATCGCGCGCCTGAAAGTTTCCTTTTTCAAACCGATTTGGGCAGGTTACAACGTTATCGACATTGATGAAGATTACAAATATGCTTTGGTCGCCGGCAATAATCTCGATTATTTATGGATTTTGTCGCGCGAAAAAACAATCCCGGAAGCTTATAAACAGCGCTTTTTGGAAAAAGCAAAAAAAATAGGTTTTAAGACCGAGAATTTAATTTGGGTGGAACACGACAAATAAAAGTGAAGGAAAATAAGTTTTTATTTTCCTTTTTTTATGCTAAAAAATTCCGTGCTAAATGAGCATTTTTTTTGAAAATAGCAAAGGGATTTTCAGTAAATTTAAAGTCTAAAATTTTCTATGAAAGCTGTTCTCATTACCATCGGCGACGAAATCCTTTCCGGAAACACCGTTGATACCAATTCTAATTTTATCGCTGCAGAACTTAAAAAAATCGGAATTCCCGTAGCCCAAATTTTCACCATTTCTGATGAAATTTCTGCCATTAAAAACACCTTAAAATCTGCTTTTGAAATTGGTGACGTAATCATCACCACCGGCGGTCTCGGTCCCACAAAAGACGATAAAACCAAAATTGCTTTTAAAGAATTTTTCAACGATGAACTGGTTTTAGATCCTGAAACTTTTGAACATTTGCGCAAGCTTTTTGAAAAAAGAAACCGCACGCATCTTTTAGAATTGAATAAGCCGCAAGCCGAAGTTTTAAGCAAAGCTTTTATTTTTCAAAATGAAAACGGCACCGCGCCTTGTCAAATGATTCAGGAAAACGGCAAAATTGTGCTCTCGCTGCCCGGCGTTCCGTTTGAAGTGAAACCATTGATAAAAGAAAAAATTATCCCTTTTTTGGCGGAAAAATTTGGTTTAAACCACATCGTCACGCACACTATTTCGGTGGTTGGTATTCCCGAAAGTTTGCTCTCTCAACAAATTGAAAATTGGGAGCTGGCGCTGCCAAAGGAAATCTCGTTGTCTTATCTCCCGGTCGGAAATCGCATTAAATTACGACTAACGGCAAATGGGAAAAATATGCCCGAATTGGACGGAAAAATTCTGCTTGAAATTGAAAAATTAAAACCGCTCATCGGCGAAAACGTAATTTCCTGGGATGGCGACGATATTGTGGAGATTTTAAAGGAAATTTTAACCGAAAAAAATCTTACCATTTCCACGGCGGAAAGTTTTACGGGTGGCGAATTATCTAAATTACTCACGTCAATTTCCGGCAGCTCCACCTATTTTTCCGGCGGAATTGTGGCGTATGATTACCAGAAAAAAATTGAGATTTTGGGGGTTTCAGCCCGGACAATTCAGGAAAAAACGGTGGTTTCCGAAGAAGTTGCGCAGGAAATGTCGGCGGGCGCGCAAAAACTTTTTAAAACCCAAATTGCACTTTCTACCACGGGCGTTGCGGGCCCGAATTCGGATGAATTTAATGCTGAGGTGGGCACTGCCTTTTATTCCATTCGCGTCAATGAATTTGAAAAAACCTCGCGCATTTATTTGCCGCATTTTGAGCGAAATGATTTTGCAAAATTTGTTTCCCAAAGAGTTTTGCAGGATTTGGTGGAAGTTTTAATAAAAGAGAAATATTAAAAATATGCTGTTAAAAGCGGGTTTTTTTCGAAAAAAATGCCCAAAAAGCCGCTAAAAATTTACATTTCAAAAATCAAATCTTCGGTAAAAGCAATACAGTCAAATTCCTGACAAGAAGTGGTGTCCAAACCTGTAAATTTGCTGAACGCCGGTAAAATCAGCTGGTTTTCCGAAACGCGGAAACATGGCAGACGCACCGATTTTCGCCTTTCAAGCTGTACCGTAACGCCGGGATGCAAATGCCCGGACACCGAAAACTGGTTTTCAGCATTTTCCGGAACGTGAATAAAGGTGAAAGGCGCCGCGTACAAAGCATTTTCGATGATGGTAATTTCCAGATCCTGTAAAAAATCCGCGCGGCGAATGTCGTGATTTCCTTTAACTAAAGTGATTTCTAAATTTTGGTGAAGATTTCGCCAGTGTTCGAAAATTTTAAAATCGGTATTCTTTCCCGAATGTAAAAAATCGCCGACCACAATTAGCTTTTTTACCTCGAAGTTTTGAACCAGAAAATCCAGTCTTTCCAGATCATCCACCAAAATATCCGACGGCACCGGAATTCCATTTTTCCGAAAATACGCTGACTTTCCTAAATGTAAATCGCTGATTATTACAGCGTTATTTTCCACCCAAAAGAGCGCGCGGAGATTCGTAAAAATAAGCTGTTGATTTTGGACGGTTTTTTCTAAAGTCTGCAAGGTCATTTTTTCATTTTCTTTTTCATGGCTTCCATTTTCATTCGTAAAATCCGGGCTTTCAAATCTTCACTGCTCAAACTTTGGCGCAGACTGTCCACTTTTATGGGGAAACTTAAGGGCGTAAAGTTATTTGAATTTTTGATAATAATCTCACTTTCGTGAATTCTTCGGAATGCTTCAACCAAACGTGCTTCATCAATCTGTTGAAAGAAAACTTCAGAATATGCCTGTTTTAGCAGCAAATTTTCCGGATCGTAATCTTCTAAAACATTGAAAATTAGTCCGGAAGAAGATTGCAAATTTTTGTTGTTTTTTTGCTGCCCCGGATAGGTGCGAATCACCATTCCGGAAATCACGGCGATATCACGGAACTTGCGCCGCGCCATTTCTGTGGAATTTACCGATGCCATGACGTCGCGGATGAGGTTTTCTTTTGAAAGTATTTCATGAATATTTTCTTCGTCCAAAGGAATTTCAAGTTTCGAAAATAATTCGAAACCATAATCATTCATCGCAATGGAAAATGAAATGGGCGAAATGCGGGAAATCCGGTAGGCAATTAAAGCAGACATTACTTCGTGAATGAGGCGCCCTTCAAAAGGATACATAAATAAATGATGACCTTCGCGCGTTTTAATGCGTTCCACCAAAAACTCTGTTTCGCTCGGAATATGCGAATTTTCCTGCTGACTCACCAAAAGCGGATGCAAAAACGTCAGTTCTTCTTCGGCAGATTTTGCGTTCAGCGATTCCGACAGTTTCTTTCTTAAAAAGCCGCTTAAATAAGAAGACAAAGGCAATCTTCCGCCGAGATAACTCGGAACAATTCCTTTGCCGGTGGAATTCCGAACGAAAACCGTCATTTCTTTGACATGAGAAACTTCCAGCACGCGACCGGCGAGGACAAATTTATCCTGTTTCTTCAATTTTGAAATGAAATATTCTTCGATCATGCCGACATATCCGCCGCCGAAAAATTTCACTTTCAGCATTGAGTCGCTTACGATGGCGCCGATATTCATGCGGTGCAACATCGCAATTCGGCGCGAGGTAACCTTGTACAAACCGTTTTCGATGACGACTTTGTGATATTCTTCGTAGTTTTTCAGTTTTCCACCAACGGTGATAAATGTTAAAACCCAGTTCCATTCTTCAGTGCTTAAATCTCCGAAAGCGTTGGTTTGCGTAATTTGCTTAAAGGTTTCTTTTTCCTCAAAACCGTCGCCAACCGCCAAAGTCAAAACAAATTGCAGTAAAACATCATAGCACAAAACCAAGGGTTCCCGCGGTTCGATTTTATTCTGTTTTACGGCCTCTTTTAACGCTGCAACTTCGATGAGTTCTAAGGAATGTGTCGGTACGAAATAAATCTTGGAAGTTTCGAAAGGCGAGTGTCCGCTGCGCCCGGCGCGTTGTAAAAATCTCGCAATTCCTTTACTGGAACCAATTTGAATGACTGTATCAACTGGTTTAAAATCCACACCCAAATCCAGCGACGAGGTGGAAATTACCGCTTTAAGATAACCGGAAGAAAGATTTTCTTCAATCCAAATTCGGATATCTTTATCCACGGAACTGTGGTGAATGGCAATTTGTCCCGCAAAATCCGGGTGTGTAGCGAGCAAAACCTGATACCACATTTCCGCCTGGCTGCGCGTGTTGGTGAAAACCAAAGCGGTGTTGCTCTCCAGAATAATCGGAATAATTTTTTCCACCAGCCGCGTTCCGAGATGTCCGGCCCAGGGCAAAACTTCCACATCTTCCGGGAAAACCGATTTGATCTCGATTTTCTTTTTTTCTTTCGCGACGACTTTTGTCTTTTTTAAATCGTAGGGAATTAAAACTTCCATCGCTTCGTCCAGGTTTCCGATGGTAGCGGTAATTCCCCAGATTCTCAGCTTTTTCTGATAACTCAAAATCCTTGAAACAGCAAGTTCTGTCATCACGCCGCGTTTGGAACTCAGCAATTCGTGCCACTCATCAACCACGACGCATTGGAGATTTTTAAAGAATTTTTGATTTTGTTTCTGGGCTAAAAGTAAATGCAGGCTTTCCGGTGTGATGATGAGAATATCCGGCATTTTTTTGGTCTGTTTTGCTCGAAGCGCTGCAGAAGTATCACCGTTTCGCACCGCCACTTCCCAGTCGAGACCAATTTCCTCTAACGCTTCACTCATGGCTTTTGCGATGTCTTTTGCCAAGGCGCGTAGTGGCGTAATCCAAAGGAGTTTCATGCCGGTTTTGTAATTTTCCGGATGGTTCATGAAATCAATGACGACGGCCAGAAAAACGGAAAAAGTTTTACCAAAACCCGTGGGCGCCACGACCATTCCGGAGTAATTATTGGAAAATTTAAACCACGTTTCCGACTGAAAACCGAAAGGTTCACGATCCTGAGAATCCATCCAGTTTTTGATGATCTGGAAACCTGTGGAATTTTTGAATTTTTCGGTCATTTAGTGCCTAAAATTTCTATAATTAATGGTGATTTGAAATTAGGTAATCAGTTTTTTAATTTCTTCGATGTCATCAATTTCTTCCGCAGTTTTATCGCGTCGCCAGCGTACAATTCGCGGAAAGCGAAGCGCCACGCCGCTTTTATGACGGCTGCTAAAACCGATTCCTTCAAAAGCGATTTCGAATACCAATTCAGGTTTTACAGTTCGTACCGGCCCGAATTTTTCAATCGCATTTTTATTTACAAATTTACTGACTTCCATTATTTCTTTGTCCGTCAAACCGGAATACGCTTTCGCAATCGTCACTAGTTTGTCCTCGTTTTTCACCGCAAAAGTATAGTCGGTGTAATAGCTGCTGCGCCTACCCGAACCTTTTTGCGCATAAATCAAAACCGCATCGATGGTCAGCGGATTCACCTTCCATTTCCACCAGTCGCCTTTTTTTCGCCCGGCGTGGTAATGTGAATTGATTTCCTTCAGCATGACTCCTTCCGAATTGTTGTCGCGGGAATTTTCGCGCACTTCTGCTAAGTTTTCCCAGCTTTCAACAGGAATAATTTCCGAGATTTTTATCCTTTCTGCCGGCGAATTTTCTATTAAACCTTCCAATAAAAGGCGTCTTTCTGTTAATGGTTTTTCCCTTAAATCTTCGTATTCCAACTCTAAAATATCATACACAAAAATATGGACGGGCAATTCTTCCAACATTTTTTTTGGAATGGTTTTCCGGTTCAGTCGCTTCTGTAATTCATTAAAATTCAAAACTTTATCGTCTTTAACAACCAGAATTTCACCATCGATCACAAAATTACCACTCATTTCCATTAATGCTGCGGCGATTTCAGGGAACTGCTCGGTTACCAGTTCTTCGCCGCGCGACCAGATGAAGACTTCGTCATTTCTTTTGATAAACTGGCCGCGGATTCCGTCCCATTTATATTCAGCCTGCCAGAGGTTACGGTCGCCCAAATCTTCAACTTCTTTTTCAAGCGGGTAGGCCAGACAGAACGGGTAGGGTTTGGATTCATTGGGATTGATGTTGGTGCCCTGGACTAGATTTTCGAAATTTTCTTCTTCCATCTTCCATTTTCCCATGATGGAATGCATCAAAATATTGCCGTCAACGCCAGAAAATTTAGACAGCGCATTGATGAGCAGTTTTTTGGAAACACCAATGCGGAAGCTGCCGCCAATTAATTTGTTGAAAATAAAACGCTCCAAATGATTGAGGCCGTTCCAGGATTCAATCACATAATTTTTCTTTTCCTCTTCGGTAAAATCTTTCAGCGCAATCAGTTGGGTCATCCATTGGGTTAAAGATTTTTCGATGGTATTTTCAGCATTGGGAAGAATCAGCGACAGTGTTTCGCCCAAATCTCCCACAGAAGAATACGATTCCACAAAAAGCCACTCCGGAAGTCCGGTAATTTCCAGCGCCCACTGTTTTAAAAGATTCGTGTTTACAGGCCTTTTTGGACGTTTACCAGTGAAAAGCGCCAGAAACCACAACTTATCATTTTCGTTGGCGACTTCCAAGTAATTTACCATAGCATCTATTTTTGCTGTGGTTTTATTGGTGCTGTCAAGCGCATTGATGAGGTTGGCGAAATCTTTCATTTAGTTTTCAAGGAGTTCTTTTTCGGCAATTTCTTCGTCACCAAAAATGGTTTGGAGTTCCACGGCATTAATGCCGATTTCATTTAAATATTTCGAAAAAACGGCAGTTTGGCCATGCGTGACGTATACTTTTTCGGCTTCCGTAGCTTTTACGGTTTCTAAAAGTCCTGTCCAATCGGCGTGATCGGAAATCGCAAAACCTGCGTCCGCAGAGCGCCAGCGTCGGGATCCGCGAACCTGCATCCAACCGGAACAGATAGCTGTCGCACGGTTTGGAATTTTTTTGATGACATTTGAATCGAAAAGCGCGGGCGGCAAAATCACGATTTCGCCATCCACGTGTTTGATGCTTTCCTGAAAATCAAGCGTTTCATAAGCCGGTAAGTCAATGCCGACGGATTCCATTCCCTCATTCAATTTTCCGATGGAACGGTGCACAAAAATTTTACCCGAACCTTCGATGGATTTCATAATTCGCTGCGCTTTTCCCAAAGAATATCCAATAAATACCGAAGTTTTTCCGTTTTCGCGGTTTTGCTGAATCCAGGATTGCATCAATTCCGCGTATTCCTGCGGTTTCAGCCAGTTATAAATTGGCAGTCCGAAAGTGCTTTCGGTGATGAATTCATGACATTTTACCAGCTCAAATGGTGTTGATAAACCATCATCATCCGTTTTATAATCGCCCGAAAAAACAATGATATAACCTTTGTATTCCATCTTCACCTGCGCAGATCCCACGATATGTCCGGCCGGAAAAAGCGAAACTTTTACGCCGTTGATATCAATTTCTTCCCCATATTCAACGGTTTGAATTTCAATATCTTCACCAATACGGTGCTTTAAAATTGGTTTTGTAAAGCGGTGACAAAGATATTTTTTCATTCCCCAACGCGCGTGGTCGCCGTGCCCGTGAGAGATCACCGCCAAATCCACAGGTTTCCAGGGATCGATGTAAAATTTACCTGGAACGCAGTAAATGCCTTTGTCGGTAACTTTGATGAAGGTTTTGGATTTCATAAAAAATTCGGGCTTATTTGGGGACATTTTCGGTATTCAAAAATTGCACCTTTCTAAGCCGAGGCGATTTTTTAAAATAAAAAATTTTGCTTTTAAAGCAGCTAAAATTTAGATTTCATTTTGAAATAAATTATCTTTGAATCCGTTGATTTAATAAAATTAAATATTATGAAAAAAGCGGCAATTGGTTTAATGTTGGGTGTTTTTCAACTTTCATTTGGGCAGTTCAGCAGAAATGTTGGTGAATTTTCATCGTTGAAAGTGTACCATAAAATTGATGTGGTTTTGGTTCCGTCATCGGAAAGTAAAGTGGAAAGTTCTGCGAGCGAGGGCGATATTGAAGCCATAAATAAAAACGGCGAACTGAGAATCCGCATGACGCCTTCAAAAATATTACAGGGCGACAAGGTAACGGTGAAAGTTTTTTACCAGAATCTGAACGATATTCAGGCGAATCTTGCTTCATCCGTAAGTTCACCGGAAACTACCAAAGCTAAAATGCTAAAATTAAGTTCTAACGAAGGTTCAAAAATCGTTCTAGATGTAGCTACCGGAAAATTGAATATAAAGACCAATTCCGGTGGTGAAATAAGTGTAACCGGACGTGCAGAATATCAGGATATTATCGTAAATTCGGGTGGAAAATTCAACGGAAAAAGCCTCGAGTCCGAAAGCGCAACCGTCACCGCAAACGCTGGTGGCGTTGCTGAAGTATTCGCTACCGAAGCGGTGAATGCTACCACACGAGCCGGCGGAATCATTGATGTTTACGGCGATCCTGCAGACCGAAAGTATAAAAATGTAATCGGCGGAAAAGTTAACTTCAAATAAAAAAAATTAGCCGTTAAAACCGGCTTTTTTTTAGTTTTCAATTTTTGAAAAATCGGTAACAAAAACGGTCTTTTTTTTGATATTAGCTATTTCAAAAAATATTACCGCTTAAACAGGGTATTTTTTCATTTTAAGCTTACCACTAAAACACTTTTATTAACCATATAAAGTTTTACCTATGAAAAATATTAACATTGGTATTCTGGCGTTTGCCGGAATCATTGCCCTGAATTGCGCGCCTGCCGCAGTTACTCCACCGGAACCTCCGGTTGCAGCTACAGAAACCGTAAAGGATGTTGAAGATGTTGGTCTGGATCTTTCGACCATCGATAATTCTGTGCGGCCGCAGGACGATTTTTATAATTTTGTGAACGGAAGTTGGATGAAAACCGCGAAAATCCCGGCAGATAAATCTACGTGGGGAAGTTTTAACAAACTTGCTGAAGATACCGACAACAACTCGATAACGATTCTGAATTCCCTGCTGAAAGATGAATATCCTGCCGGAAGTGAAGGCAAGAAAATCCAGGATTTGTACGGCACTTACATGGATATGGACAAGCGAAATGCCGACGGAATAGCGCCAATTAAAATGGATTTAGCAAAAATCGACGGCATCAAAACCGTGGCTGATTTACAAAAATACCTCATTGAAGCAACCAAAAACGGCGAAAACCCTTTCTATTCCTGGGGCGTTTTTTCAGATTTGAAAAACTCGAAAATGAACGCGGTTTATCTGGGCGAAGGTTCTTTAGGTCTTGGCCGCGATTATTACCAGAAAGTAAATCCGAAAAACACCGAAACTTTAGCGGAATACCAAAAATATGTAGCTACGATGCTGAACGCTTTGGGCTATGAAAATCCGGCCGTAACTGCAGAAAACATCGTAAATTTCGAGAAAAGCATGGCGCAAACATATCTGACCAACGAGCAGATTCGTGACGCCACTTTGCAGTACAACCCGCGCACCATGACGGAACTTTCCAAAATGGTGAAAAATGTAAACCTGCCGAAATATCTTGACGCAGCAGGTGTTGATACCGACCGCGTCATTATCGGTGAGTTGAAATATTACCAAAATTTGGATAAATTTTTGAACGCGAAGAATCTTCCGGTCATCAAAGATTATATGAAGTTTCACCTGCTTTCCGGCAGTGCAAGCTATCTGTCCGAAAATCTGGATAATATGAAATTTAATTTCTACGGTAAATATTTACGTGGCCAGGACGAGCAAAGAGCGCAGAATAAAAGAGGTTTCGAGCTCATCGACGGTTCTCTGGGTGAAGCTTTCGGCAAACTTTATGTGGAGAAATATTTCCCTGCAGAAGCCAAAACCCAAATGGTTGACCTCATTGGATATTTGAAAAAAAGCTTTGCCTCTCACATTACCAATCTAGATTGGATGTCGCCGGTAACCAAAGAAAAAGCGCTTAATAAGCTCAATAAATTTACCGTAAAAGTTGCGTATCCGGACACTTGGAAAGATTATTCCAAGTTGACGGTAAATTCCGTGAAAGACGGCGGAACTTTATACAGAAACCTTCAGAATATTTCCGCGTGGCAGTATGACCGCAACCTCGACAAAGTAGGTAAACCTGTAGACCGCACTGAGTGGGGAATGACGCCGCAAACCGTAAACGCGTATTACAATCCGGTAAACAACGAAATCGTTTTCCCTGCCGCGATTTTACAGCCGCCTTTCTTTAATCCAAAAGCTGATGCTGCTGTAAATTTTGGTGGAATTGGTGCAGTAATCGGTCACGAAATTACACATGGTTTTGATGATTCCGGTTCCCAGTTCGATGCCGACGGAAACCTTGTGGACTGGTGGACGCCAGCTGACAAAGCCAATTTCCAGAAAGCAACCAAAGCGCTTGCTGCACAATACGATAAGTTCGAACCGGTAAAAGGAACTTTCGTGAACGGAACTTTTACAAATGGTGAAAATATCGCCGATTTAGGCGGAGTAAATATCGCTTACGATGCGCTTCAAATGTATTTGAAAGATCACGGAAATCCGGGATTAATCAGCGGTTATACACAAGATCAGCGCTTTTTTATGAGCTGGGCAACTGTGTGGAGAACGCTTCAAAAAGAAGCGGCGCTCATCAACCAGATTAAAACCAATGAGCACTCGCCGGGACTTTACCGCGCTTTTGGTCCGTTGGTAAACACCGATGCTTTCTACAAAGCTTTCAATGTGAAAGAAGGCGACAAACTGTACAGAAAGCCGGAAGACCGCGTAAAAATCTGGTAATATAAAACCGAATTTTTTGCCCTTATATCGCCCAATTTTTTGGGCGATTTTTTTTGGGCGTATCCTTCTCTCGGGAATTTCCCTCGTTCAGGCCGGGCTTTCCGCTATATCTTTTTTTTGCCAGCGCGCAAGACCCGCTGCGAAAAAAAGGATGCCGCTGCAATCCCTTACGCAACAATTCGCACGAAAAGTTATTCATTACATTTAAAATATTTATTATCTTTGAGAATACCTAAATTTTATCAATCAAAGATCCTATGAAAAAAATTTCAATAACGGTACTCGCATTTTCGGGACTTGTTTTCCTTAATTCGTGTACTACAACCAAAACCGCCGAGGTGGAAACTGCTCCCGCTGCGGTAGAAATCACACCGATCAAAGAAGAAGGGCTTAACCTTTCTTACATGGATTCCACCGTACGACCACAGGACGATTTCTTCAGCTACGTGAACGGAAACTGGATGAAAACTGCGACCATTCCTTCCGATAAATCCAGCTGGGGAAGTTTCAACGCACTTCGTGAAGACGTAGATAACGCCTCGCTCGAAATTCTGAACAAAATCCTCACCGATAATTTTCCGGCTGGTTCCGAAGGACAAAAAATCCAGAACCTGTACGGAACTTTTATGGATTGGGATAAAAGAAATGCAGACGGCATTAATCCTATAAAAAGTGATTTGCAGAAAATCGAAAATATTAAAACTGTCGGCGATTTGCAGAATTACCTTACACAAGCTACAAGAACCGGTGACAATCCGTTCTATGCGTGGCGAGTAAGCGCAGACATGAAAAATTCCGTGATGAACGCGGTTTATTTAGGTGGCGCCTCATTAGGTTTGGGCCGCGATTATTACCAAAAACAAAACGACGCCAACACCAAAACTTTAGCGGAATATCAAAATTATTTAACCCAGATTTTCCAGACCATTGGTTATAAAGATGCCAGCCAATCTGCGCAGAAAGTCGTGAATTTTGAGAAAAAACTCGCGCAGGATCTTTTAACCAACGAGCAAAACCGTGATGCGAATCTTCGCTACAACCCGAAGACCATTCCGGAACTTTCCAAACTGGTTAAAGCGGTTAATTTGCCGAAATATCTTACCGATGCGGGCGTAAATACCGACAAAGTAATCGTCAGCGAGCTGAAATATTATCAAAATATGGATTCGTGGATGAATGCTAAAAATCTTCCATTAATCAAAGAT
Source organism: Kaistella solincola (assembly GCF_000812875.1). Taxonomy (GTDB): domain Bacteria; phylum Bacteroidota; class Bacteroidia; order Flavobacteriales; family Weeksellaceae; genus Kaistella; species Kaistella solincola. The sequence goes on from NZ_JSYK01000003.1 coordinate 308,530, forward strand.
TATATGAAAGCGCGTTTGGTTTCTTCCAATGCCGGAAATTTGAACAAAGAATTAGATGACTTGAACTTTAATTTCTATTCTAAATATCTTCAGGGTCAGCAGGAGCAAAGACCGATGAACAAAAGAGGTTTAGGCGTTATCAATGGTATTTTAGGTGAAGCTTTCGGGAAATTGTATGTTGAAAAATATTTCCCGGCAGAAGCCAAAGCGCAGATGGAAACCTACATTGATTATCTGAAAAAGTCTTTTGCGCAGCATATCGCGGAAAACGACTGGATGTCGCCAGAAACTAAGCTGAAAGCTCAGGAAAAACTTTCAAAATTCGCTGTAAAAATCGCTTATCCCGACACCTGGAAAGATTATTCGAAATTATCGCTTACGAGCCCTGCGAATGGCGGCACCTACTACAATAATTTACAGAATATCACTGAATGGCAGTATGCAAAAAATTTAGATAAAATTGGAAAACCGGTAGATAAAACCGAATGGGGAATGTCACCACAAACTGTAAATGCTTACTACAGCGGTTCTAACAACGAAATCGTTTTTCCGGCCGCAATTTTACAGCCGCCATTTTTTAACTTTAAAGCTGATCCAGCCGTTAATTTTGGGGGAATTGGTGCCGTTATCGGACACGAAATTTCTCACGGTTTTGATGATTCCGGTTCCAGATTCGATGGAGACGGAAACTTAAATAACTGGTGGACAGAAGCTGACCGTAAAAACTTCGATGCGAAAGTTGGGCAACTTGCTGCGCAATACGATAAATATGAACCTGTAAAAGGCAGTTTCATCAACGGTAAATATACCAGCGGTGAAAATATCGGTGATTTGGGTGGAGTAGCTGTGGCATACACTGCACTGCAAATGTATCTGAAAGATCACGGAAATCCTGGATTGATCAGCGGATTAACTCAGGATCAAAGATTTTTCATGAGCTGGGCAACCGTTTGGAGAACCAAATCTACAGAGCAATATATGGTGAATCAGGTGAAAACCGATCCGCACTCGCCGGGCTATTTCCGCGCCTTTGCGCCGTTGGTGAACCAGGATTCCTTCTACAAAGCTTTCGATGTGAAACCGGGCGACAAATTGTACAAAGCACCGGAAGAAAGAATTAAAATTTGGTAATCTGAATTTTAAATAACATCAAACCTCTCAATTTATTGGGAGGTTTTTTTACCGCCTGTTTGGGTGTTTTTTTTCAAAATTCTAACAAAACCGATTTAATGGAAATTGCCTAATTTTAATTGAATATTTTAAATCTAAAAATTTGCCGTCAAAAGCAGCTTTTTTTTTAAAATTTAAACCAAAAACCGATGATGGAAATTAAAATCGACAGAAATATTATCATTCAAAATCCGGAAACAAAAGATTTTTTAGCTGATGCTTATTATCCCGAAACGCAGGAAAAACTTCCGCTGGTGCTTTTTGTTCACGGTTATAAAGGTTATAAAGATTGGGGCGCCTGGGATTTGATGGCGAAAAATTTCGCCTTAAACGGACATTTTTTTGTGAAATTTAATTTTTCGCATAACGGAACAACTTTAGAAGATCCACTGAATTTCGGTGACTTGGAAAGTTTTGGTCAAAATAATTTCACCAAAGAACTTTCAGATTATAACGCGGTTTTAAGCCATTTTTACGAAAATCCGAAAATAGATAAAGAAAAAATCGCAATCATCGGGCACAGCCGCGGCGGCGGAATTTCGGTTATTGAGGCTTTTGAAGAAGAACGTGTAAAAGTGCTTATTGCACTTGCTGGCGTCAGCCATTTTGGTTACCGTTTTCCGACGGGCGAAAGATTGGAAAACTGGGAAAAAGAAGGAGTCATGTACTCCGAAAATGCACGCACACACCAACAAATGCCTCATTATTACCAGTTTTTTGAGGATTATAAAGCAAATGAAGAACGCTTTAATATTCAGTACGCTGCGCAGCATTTAGAAAAGCCGTTTTTAATTATCCAGGGAACAAACGACGATGCGGTGAAAGACAAAGAAGCGACTTTGCTTCACGAATGGTGTAAAACTTCGGAGATTGAAATGATTGATGGTGCAAACCATACTTTCGGTGCGAAGGAACCCTGGACCGAAAAAACGCTGCCGGAAGATTTAGAAAAAGCCACTGATGTAGCCGTGAATTTTTTAAAAAAACATCTGTAATTTAAACCGATGTGAACGAAATTTAATATTTCGCAACCAACAGAATTTTATAATTTTGTAAGCTTAACACGTTTCCTATGATGCTACTCTCGGTTTTGGAATTTCCCGATTTTGCGCAGCCGCAAATCTGGATCAGTTTATTGACACTTACTTTCCTGGAAATTATTCTGGGCGTTGATAACATTATTTTTATTTCGATAATTTCGGATAAACTGCCAAAAGAACGGCAAAAATTTGCGCGAAATCTTGGTTTAGCTTTCGCGATGCTTTTCCGCGTGGCGCTTTTGCTCATGATCAACTGGATTATCGGTTTGAAAGAACCGGTTCTTACACTTGATTTCTTTAATGAACCCGGCACCGATTTGCCGCTGCAGCTGAGTTGGAAAGACATTATTCTTTTGGTCGGTGGTATTTTCCTGATTGCGAAAAGTACTTTTGAAATCCACGGCAAAATGCAGATTGAAGACGATCATCACAAACCAAAATCCGCCGCGTCTTCGCTCATGGCGATGGTCATTATTCAGATTATTTTGATCGATATGGTTTTCTCGCTGGACTCCATTTTAACAGCCATTGGTTTGGTAGATAACGTCATGCTGATGATTATCGCAGTGGTAATTTCTATTGGAATTATGATGGCATTTGCCGGCCCGATTTCTACGATTATCAATAAATATCCGAGTTTGCAGATGCTTGCTTTGTCGTTCCTGGTGGTGATTGGCGTAATGTTGGTGGCAGAAGGAATTCATCAGCATGTGAGCAAAAACATTATTTATTCGTGTCTTGCTTTTAGTTTACTGGTAGAAGTTTTAAACATTAAATTCAGGAATAAACAAAGACAGAAAGCGCTGAAACTTAATCCCGATTTGAATGATGATTTGAGTATAAAAGATTAAAAAAAAATACCAAAAAAGCCGCGAATATTTGCGGCTTTTTTTATTTCTAAATTTTCCATGCTTAAAGGCGTAATTTTTCCCAGGCCTCTTCTATTTTGTGTTGATGAAGCAACGCCTGAACTTCAGCGTGCACAGCTTCATCTGAAGTAAATTTCCCTTCCGGTAAAATTTCCGTATTCGCCAGCATTCCCAGATCATTTCCGGTAAATACTTTTGAATATTTAATTTCATCGGGCAATAAATCGAAGCCAATTCCTTTTGTAACCAAAGGTTTCGGAACTTCGAAGAGATTGTTTTCAATGTTTCGGGAATACCAGTTTCCTCCTAAACGTGCCACCAGATCCAGTTTTTTTTGGTCCAGATTTCCTTCGTTATTTAAATATTCCTCACGTACGTGAATTTTTACAATTTCGCAGATGACCAAATTTCCAGCACCACCTTCGGTACCCAAATGTTTTATTTCCAAAACTTTACATTCCAGATTTACGGGACACTCTTCGATGAGGTTTGGTTTCACCAAATCCGCTTTTTTCATCGTAAGACCTGCTTTTACAAACTCATTCAACTCTTTCTCATATTCGGTAGATGCCAGCGAAACTTGTTGTACGATTTTATAATTCACAATGCCGATGACCACTTCCGGAACTTCCAAGACGTTTTCCAGGGTGTGTTTCGTCGTATTATCACGAACACGTCGCGCTGGCGAAAAAATTACAATCGGTGGATTGGAGCTGAACATATTAAAAAAGCTGAACGGACTTAAATTAACGTTTCCGGCTTTATCGATGGTGGAAGCTAAAGCGATGGGTCGCGGCGCAATAGCTGTTTGCAAAAGCGTCTGGAGCTGAAAATTGTTGAGTTCGTCGGGGGAAATTGTTTTCATATTAATTTGAGGAAGTTTTTTTGAGCGGTTGCAGGCCGACTTTTAACACATTAGTCACATAAGTTTACATTACAAGAGTTAGTCAGTCCACAAAAGTATTAGAAATCGAAGATTTCTTCATTGGAACGCTAAATTTTATTTAACTGCTTAAAATAACGACTGACAAAGGTTTCCTGACCTTCATGGTATAAATTCATCACGTTGAAATTAACTAAAATTGCTTTTGGTACTTTTAATATATTCATGTAATTCATGGTTTGCGCACGATGAATATTATGAATTTCAGCGACAGATTTAAGCTCCAAAACAATGAGGTCTTCAATTAAAAAATCACATTTCACCTTGCAATCAATAATTTCACCTTTATAACTAATGGGGATTTCAAGTTCAGATTTATATTTTAAACCACACAGCTGAAATTCTTTCGTCAAACACTGGTGATAAACATTCTCAAAAAGTCCAGGACCTAAAAATTTATGCACTTCAATGCAGGCACCAGTAATTTTGTAGGTTAATTCATTAATATACTTCTGTGTTAGCTCCATTAAATGAAAATTTTAATTTTCAAACTCATGTGCTCTAATGCAACTAATTAAGCACAGTCCAAGTAAAAACTAATGTGTTAAAAAATGATGGTTACATTGTGGTTTAAATCTTATTTCGCAGGTAAAACCTTCCCCCTAACTTCACCGAAACCAACACGAACACCATCTTTTTCCGCGTGACCGCGCATGATGATCGTATCAAAATCTTCGATGAAACTTCGCTGTGAACCGTCGGACAGAATAATCGGTTCTGTACCTCTCCAAGTGAGTTCCAGCATGGAACCGAAAGAATCTTTTTCAGTGCCCGAAATTGTTCCCGAAGCATAGAGATCACCAACTTCTACATTACAACCGTTTACCGTATGGTGTGCAAGTTGCTGCGCCATATTCCAGTACATAAATTTATAATTGCTGCTTGAAATTAAATTTTCGCTACCGTTTTCCGGTTTCAAAAAAACTTCGAGCTTAATGTCCAGATTTTGTTTGCCTTCAAACTTCAAGTAATCCAACACTTCGGGTTCCTGTTGTGGTGACTCAACTCTAAACGGTTCCAAAGCTTCTAGAGTAACTACCCATGGTGAAATTGAAGAACAGAAATTTTTGCCCAAAAATGGTCCTAAAGGCACATATTCCCAACTCTGGATATCGCGCGCCGACCAGTCATTAAATATAACCATTCCGAAAATCGCGTCGTTCGCGTCAGCGGTAGAAATGCTGTCGCCCATTTCGGTGTTTTTATTCACCACAAAGCCGATTTCCAGCTCGAAATCCAACTGTTTACACGGCCCGAAAACCGGTGTATCTGTTCCCGCAGGTTTCATCTGACCTTTAGGTCTGTAGAAATCCGTTCCCGAAACTACAATCGAAGAAGCGCGTCCGTGATATCCGACCGGCAAATGTTTCCAGTTTGGTAAAAGCGCATTTTCTTCACCGCGGAACATTTTGCCAACGTTGCTTGCATGTTCGATGCTGCTGTAAAAATCGGTATAATTCGGCACGTGAAGCGGCATCATCATTTGCACCTTATCGAAGCTGTAGAAACATTCCTCCACAGTTTTTTGGTCTTCCGAAAGCGGAGAATTTTCAAGCAAAAGTTCCTGAAGTTTCAGACGAACAGCATTCGTCACAGGTTTTCCAAGCTCGATAAATTCGTTGAGCGTGTAAGCTTCAAAAACATTTTCATTTAACCCGTCGATATCACCGAAAAATCCGTAATCGTACATCGTCGCCAGATCTAAAACCATATCGCCAATCCGCGAACAGCACGCAATGTATTCTTCATTGAAAATACCGACACCAAACGGAATATTATGAATTGAAAAATCCGAATTTTCGGGATAAGAGATAAAAGATTTCATAGAATGGTATTTAAAATAAAGGTTCAAAAGCCAGATTTAATCGACGTTTGAACCTTTTATGAATAATTATTGAATTTATTTTTTGTTGATAGACGTTTCGTCAATCCAGCGTTCTCTCGTGTTGATATCCAGCAGGTAAAGTATTTTTTTCTGCTGGGTCATCAGGAAGGTTTTTGTCACCGGAACCGGGATTTTTTTACCCTCGAGCAAATTTGCGCGCACCGAAACGATATTGTGTTTGGAGCGTACGACATCGCCGCTGAAAACATTTGAAGTGCTTTCGCCCGTGCTTTTATCATCGAAAATTTCGATATAAGTTGCTAAATTTCCTTTGATGACAATAAAAGACCGTTCTGTATGATCTTCGAAATCTTTAATTAAAACGAATTTTTTATCATCGATGTTGACGTTGTTTAAATTTTGGTTGACGCCGCGGCGCTCTTCCAGGCGGTCCAAAATCGCGTTCACCGAACCGTACTGCGCACGAAGTCCCAGCGCTGTGAAAAAAAACAGGGCAAAAACGAGAGATTTTTTCATTTTTATTAGTTATAAATTTCCGCGTCTTTCCTGTTCTTTTTCCAAAGCTTCAAACAACGCTTTAAAATTCCCCGCACCGAAACTTTGTGCACCGTGTCTTTCAATGATTTCGAAGAAAAGCGTTGGGCGGTCTTCCACAGGTTTTGTGAAAATCTGCAACAGATAACCTTCTTCATCGCAGTCGATGAGAATTCCCAAATCAGAAAGGGTTTTTAAATCTTCGTCGATTGTTCCAACACGTTCCGGAACCATTTCGTAATAAGAATTCGGCGGAGCCGGCAAGAATTCAATTCCGCGCGCTTTAAGCTCCGTTACGGTTTTTACAATGTCTTTTGTCGCTACCGCGATATGCTGCACGCCTTCACCTTCGTAGAAATCCAAGTATTCTTCAACCTGAGATTTTCTTTTACCTTCAGCTGGTTCATTAATCGGGAATTTTGCAAAACCATTTCCGTTGCTCATCACTTTACTCATTAAAGCCGAATATTCAGTGTTGATCTGCTTGTCATCAAAACTTAAAATATTTACAAATCCCATCACTTTTTCGTACCACTCTACAGTAGGAATCATCCGGTCCCAACCAACATTTCCCACACAGTGGTCTACATACAAAAGTCCAACTTCGGTCGGATTATAAACGCTTTCCCATTTCTGGTAGCCAGGCATAAACTCGCCGGAATAATTTTTTCTTTCAATGAACATGTGCACGGTTTCGCCGTAGGTATAGATTCCCGACATTCTTACTTCGCCGTGTTCATCGGTTAAAGTTTGAGGTTCCAGATAAGGTTTTGCGCCTCGTTTGATGGTTTCTTCGTAAGCTGAATAAGCATCATCCACCCAAAGTGCTAAAATTTTAACCCCATCACCGTGCTTTTTTTGATGTTCGCAAATTGGCGAATCAGAACTTAATCCTGAAGTTAAAACCAACCGGATTTTTCCCTGTTGCACGACGTACGAAGCGCGGTCGCGAACGCCGGTTTCCGGACCTGCATAAGCAACGGATTGAAAACCAAAAGCGGTTTTATAGAAATGTGCTGCCTGTTTGGCATTTCCTACGTAAAATTCAATATAATCGGTACCATTGATGGGCAAAAAGTTTTCAGCTTGAGCTATTTTTTCTGCGAAAGTAAGTGTTGACATTGTTCTGTTTTTTTGATATGCCAAATTACAAAAATTTTCAGGAGTATGGGAAATTCAAAAAAATGGTCAAATAAAGCGGAGAAAATTTAAAAAGAAAAAATTACCCGAAATAGCAGTAAATTTTTTGAATCCAAAAAAAATCCCGAAAATAATTTCGGGAAAATTTGCCTTTTTAGAGGCATTTAAATCTTTCGAAAGTCGCTCTTTCCAGCATTTCGCGATCGTCGGGATGCGAAATTTCAATTAAAGCTTTCGCGCGCTGTCTTAAACTTTTTCCGTATAAATATGCGACACCAAATTCTGTAGCCACATAATGAATATGACCTCTGGTCGTGACTACGCCGGCGCCGGGTTTCAGGAAAGGTACAATTCTCGGTACACCTTTTTTGGTTCGGGAAGAAATGGCGATAATCGGTTTTCCACCGTCAGAAAGTGCCGCACCACGCATGAAATCCATTTGTCCGCCAATTCCGCTGAATTGGTAAGTTCCAATGGAATCTGCGCACACCTGGCCAGTTAAATCAATTTCAATAGCGGAATTTATCGCAACCATTTTCTTGTTTTTCATGATGTTGATCGGATAATTCACGTGTTCCACATCCATAAATGCAAAGGACGGATTGTCATCAATATAATCGTATAATTTTCGGGTTCCGAAAGCAAAACTGGTAATGGTTCTGTTAGAATGCGTGCCTTTGTATTTGTTCGTAATAACGTCGTTTGCCACCAAATCTACGATTCCGTCGCTGATCATTTCGGTATGAATTCCCAAATCTTTGTGATTGTGCAGACATTTCAGCACCGCATCCGGAATGGTTCCGATTCCCATTTGCAAAGTAGAGCGGTCATCGATGAGCTGTGCAACATTATTTCCGATGAGCATTTCGCATTCGCCAACTTTTGCACCATAATCTACGGTCAGCAATTCTTCTTCATGCCACACCATTTTGTGGATTTTCGAGTGGTGAATCATTCCGTCACCGTGCGTTCGTGGAAGGCGCGGATTTACCTGTGCAATAATGGTTTTTGCGTTATCAACAGCACTTCGGGCAACGTCTACAGAAGTTCCCAGTGTGCAGTAACCATGTGCGTCCGGCGGTGAAACCGTAACCATAGCAACATCCAACGGTAAAATTCCACATTTAAAAAGCGTCGGAATTTCGCTGAGGAAAACCGGCACAAAATCACCGCGTTCCGAGTTTACAGCTTCGCGAACCGGTGTTGAAACGAAAAGCGAATTGATGTAAAAGCTGTCTTTATATTGTGGTTTTGCAATTTCTACATTGCCTTGCTGTGTAATTGAAACAAATTCTACATTGCGCAAACGGTCGGCTTGGCGAGCCAGTTCATCGATGAGGAGATTCGGGGTACAGGCGCTGCCGTGGGAAAAAATTCGGTCGCCACTTTTGATGACGGAAACTGCCTCTTCGGCGCTGATATACTCAACCATATTTTATTTTTTTTATCATTAGAATACTTCCCAAAAGTAATTATTTACCTCGGGCTTTTAAATGAGGAAAGTCATTTTTCGGCAATTAAAACATGATATTTATTCCTGACTGCGGTCATGCAGAAAATTATCCTCAGTTTCCAACCAAGAAGTTTTATAAGTTGGATCTTCCACTTTTAAAGCTTCCTCCGTTAATTGAAAAGGTCGGAAAGGATCAACCATCACCGCATATTCTTCGGTAAATTTTTTACCAATGCTCCGTTCCATTGCGCCAGGGTGTGGACCGTGAACAATACCGCCGGGATGCAGCGTAAAATCCATTAAATCGATATGGTTTCTACTCATGAAATCGCCTTCGGTGTAGAAAAGCACTTCGTCCGAATCGATATTTGAATGATTATACGGCGCCGGAATCGCTTGCGGATGATAATCATACATTCGCGCCACGAAAGAGCAAACCACAAAATTATGCGCTTCGAAATTCTGGTGCGTTGGCGGTGGAAGGTGAACCCGACCGGTAATCGGTTCGAAATTTTTGATATTAAATTTGTACGGATAAAAATAGCCATCCCAACCGACCACATCAAATGGATGCGTGGCGTAAACGAAATCCCAGAGTTGATTTTCTTTCTTTACTTTAATTAAAAATTCACCTTTTTCGTCGATTGGTTCCATGAAAGTTGGCGCTACAATGTCGCGCTCACAGAAGGGCGAATGTTCGAGCAGCTGACCGAATTCATTGCGGTATCTTTTCGGTGTATAAATCGGCGAATGACTTTCAATAAACAAAAGCACGTTTTTTTCGTCATTAAAATCTATTGAATAAATAGTTCCGCGCGGAATAATAAGATAATCACCAACGGAAAAATCGAGATTACCGACAAAAGTTCTGAGTGTTCCGCTGCCTTCGTGCACGAAAAGCAATTCGTCGCATTCAGCATTTTTATAGAAGTAATCGGTGCTTTTTTTTGGTTTTGCCAAACCAAGTTTCAGGTCATTATTTATCAGCAAAACTTTTCTGCTTTCCAGAAAATCATCTTCCGACGTAATATTCATACCTTTAAACATCCGCGGCGTCACGTTTTTAGCAACCGCAATTTTCGGCGTTACATCTTTCGGTTCACTGATGGATTTTATCTGCGTAGGACGGTGAATATGGTAAAGAAGCGAGGAAATACCGTGAAAACCTTCGGTGCCAAAAAGCTGCTCATAGTAGAACTTATCATCCTCCGATTTGAAAACAGTATGCCTTTTCTGTGGAATTTTCCCCGACTGATGATATCTCATTTTCGTAAATTTTATTACGTAAATTTAATCAAAATTTCAGACTTCGGGAAGCTCGTAAATTTTTTTAGGAAGGATTAAATTCCATCACCGCTTCATAAAATTCTTCTTCCATAATGCCGAATTGCTGCGCGAGCAGTTGAAGACCGGCTAAATTTTCAGCTAAAAATCTGTCGTTTTTCGGAAATGGTAAAAAACCCATTGAAGTCTTAAATGAAAAATTTTCACCGTCATTTTTGATTTCGGTTTCAGCGAATTCCAGTTTTCTGAAAAAAGTATTCTGAGTTTCGTTTTCAGCGTTCAAAACCTCGGGGAAAATTAAAACTCCGCCGGAAGTCATGCTATTGCAAAGCAAATCCAAATCTTCCTGACTGGTTTCAGACGTTGCAAATGCAATATTCGGTTTATAATTTTCGAAAAAATTAGCCTCTGAAGCAGCTAAAATTACAAAATCTTCACTCGGGATTTCTTCAGTTTCAACCGAAGAAATAAGGTCGAAATTTTTACCGTGAAAATTAAGAATATGTAAAAAAAACGGGGTTAAAACGGCATTTTTTGTGAAAATAAGCACGCGCGTTTTGTTATGGAATTTGCTGAACATCAATTAAACCGTGCTATTTTTTAAGATTATCGTTGATGATGTCGTGGAAAACCACCACAACACTGTCCCAGCGCTCTTTATCTTTCGGCATGATGTTCGACGCGTCGCTTTTGCTGCCGGAATTATCACCTTTTTTTACGTTAATCGTGGTTGAAATATTGTCGTAAAGTTTATTATAATCTTCCTGAATGGTGCGGAAATTATTTGTTGCAAGTGCTTTTTCAATGCGGTAAAGTTCGCGATTTGTAATGCGGAAATCTTTTTTCACCTTTTGGTTTTGACCTTCGAAAGAGTAATGAACTTTATGGCCTTTGATGAGTAAATTTTCATAAATCGGCGATAAACCGCCACTTCGCGCATAGCTGTAATCAAAATCGCGATATTTGTTTGGCGAAGCACACGCCGTTAAAAATAAAAATGTAAGGACAAAAAATAAGTTTTTCATAAGTTTTATTTAAATTTTAACTTCTGCTTTTTTTGTTTTCAATTCTTCATCATATTCGTGCAGCAAATTGAAATCTTCGGTTTGTTCGATGCCAATCATGATTTTATTTAAAATAGTCTGCGCATCATCTTTGTCATAATCAATATCCAAAGCAGGTTTAAAAACCATCGTCGGTTTTACGCCCGTAACTTTCACGCGCAAACCTTTTTTATCAAAAGCGCGGCGGAAACCATTAATTTTTATCGGAATTACAATAGGTTTTTGGTTTTTTACCAATTTCGCCGTTCCTTTTCTGCCTTGCGCAAACGCCGAAGTGGTGCCTTGCGGAAAGGTAATCACCCAGCCGTTGTCCAGCGCTTTCATTATGTTTTCAACTTCGGTTAAATCCACCATTCGGTTTACGTTTTGGCCTTCGGCGCGCCAGGTTCTTTTTACCGTTACAGCACCTGCAAGCTTGAAAATTTTGGTCATAAAGCCTTTGTTCATGGTTTCTTCAGCTGCAACATAATAAATGTCAACTTTTGGATTCAGCAGATAAATTGGATTTTTGATAGAATTTAAATAACCATTATTTACTGCACAAAAAGCCTGGTACATTGCGGCAACATCGGCGAAATACGTTTGATGATTGGAAACAAAAAGAACATTAGAGTCCGGAAGATCCACTAAATTTTCGGTCCCGGAAATTTTTAGTTTATTAAAACCATTAAATCTTCGGTAGGATACCATCCCTAAAACAAAAATTATCAGTCGTTTCAGGAAATACAGATTGCCAAAAGCATCTGTGAAAATATTTTTCTTCGCCATTATCTAATAACCATAGGGTGCGAATTTACAAATTTTTCAATAATTGGCTAAACTCGCTTAATATCATCGACGTTGCGCCCCAAATAATATAACCGTTGAAATTGATGACCGGAACTTCCACGCCGCGCGACGTTGGTAACACCATCATTTCCGGTGCATCTTTTAAACTTAAAATAGAAGAAACGGGAAATTCAATAAGCTCCACAGCTTCACTTTCCTGCAGGAAAAACTCCGGATTTTTCTTGGTGTAGGAAACGAAAGCTTTCACGTAAAAGTTGCTCGGCGGAATGTAAATCGGTGAAAGTTCGCGGATAATGCGGATGTAATGTTCATCAATTCCAACTTCTTCCGAGGTCTCGCGTTTTGCGGTTGCCGCATAATCCACATCGAAATCTTCTTTTTTTCCGCCCGGCAGAGAAATTTGGCCGCTGTGGCGGTCGCGTTCATTTTCGCTGCGTACGATGAGCGGCAAAAACCACTCATTATTCTTTAAATAAAGCATGATATTTACGGCTGCAAACTTCGGATTTCTGGTTAAAATTTCTTCGTAAGAATAAAGCGGACGGTACGGCGGAGAATAAATTTCGTGGGCCGCGTCGCCGCGAAGTGTGGCTTCCTGGATTTGAGTGAGCAGATTTCTACCAAATGTTCTCATGGAAACAAATTTACAAAATCGCGCTCTGAAAGTCTTCTAAAATAAAGTTAAATTTCGGTCCTAAGCTATTTTTCAAATTTTTGTTTAAGTTTTTGCTGAATAAAAATTCCGACCTTAAAGCACCAATTTTTCTGTTTTTCTAAAACCAAAAAAAAATGGTCAAAAAACAGCTAATTTTTCATTTTTAGATTTAGAAAGAATTTCAAAAAGCAAGCAATTTTTCATTTTAAAACTTAAAAAAAGCGGTCAAACAGCAGCCAATTTTCCTCATTTATAAAATCGGAAAAAATGCTTAAAAAACTGCCAATTTTTTTGGTTTAATAAAAACATAAAAACTCAATAATTTCGTCTCTTTTTTTAAAATGGTTACTTTTGCACAGCTTAAAGAAACATTTGGAAACGCACGATCTTATTTTCAATCCGCAGGATATTGCAGAAACGCTCAGCGAACTTCGCGCTGATGAGCGCCTGATTGCGTTTTTGAAAGTTCCGAAGGAATATAAAGCCGATGTTTTTTCGCACCTCGATCCCGATTTTCAGGAAGAAACCATTCGCGGCATTGGCAGTGATGAGGTTTCTGAAATTCTGAACGCGATGTCGCCCGACGACCGGACCGCGCTTTTCGAAGATTTTCCGGATGAGCTCATCAAATATTCCATCAACCACCTGAATCCGCAGGAAAGACGCGTCGCGCTGAAACTTTTGGGCTACGATGCTGATTCCATCGCGCGTTTGATGACGCCGTATTACATTCAAATCCGGAAAGAATGGACGGTAAAAAGATGTTTTCAGCAGATTAAAAAACTCGGCAAAAAGGTGGAAACCATGAACCATCTTTATGTGGTTGATGAACGAAACCGCCTGATAGACGATATTATGATCGGTTCGCTGCTTTTGGCGGAAGAAGACACGCTGATTTCCGAAATTACCGATAACCACTTTGTTGCGATTACGACGACAACTTCCAAAGAAGATGCGGTACCTTATTTTGAAAAATATGACCGTTCTGCGTTGCCTATTGTTACTGAAAACGGTGTTTTGGTGGGAATTGTGACCATCGATGATATTTTAGACCAAATTGAATCCCAGAATACCGAGGATATTCAGAAATTCGGGGGTATGGAAGCACTAGATGATCCGTACCGGCAAACACATTGGTTTGAAATGATTAGAAAAAGAGGCTTCTGGCTTATTCTTTTATTTTTCTTCCAGCTTTTAACGGCTTCCGCGATGGGTTATTTTGAAGATGAAATACAAAAAGCTGTTGTACTCACTTTATTTGTTCCACTGATTATTTCAAGTGGCGGAAATACCGGTTCCCAGGCCGCTACGCTTATTATCCGCGCAATGGCACTTCAGGAAATTACGGTAAAAGATTGGTGGCTCGTTATTAAAAAAGAATTGGTCACAGGAATGGTGCTGGGTGGAATTTTAGGTATTTTCGGCTTTTTCAGAATAATGCTTTGGCAATATGCAGGCTGGTTCGATTATGGTCAGCATTGGGCATTTATTGCGTTAAGCGTCGGTATTTCGCTGTCGATGATTGTAATGTGGGGAACACTTTCAGGCTCGATGGTTCCTTTTATTTTGAAGAGATTTAATCTTGATCCCGCTACTTCTTCGGCACCTTTTGTGGCCACTTTGGTTGATGTTACTGGTCTGGTGATTTATTTTACAGTCGCAGGTTTGCTTTTGAGCGGCAGACTTCTTTAAAAAATTCAATGAAAATCATTTCGCTCGTTCCGAGTATTACCGAAACACTATTTGATTTTGGACTGACTTCAAACGAAATTATTGGTCGCACTAAATTCTGCATTCATCCGGAAAATTTGGTGAAGGAAGTTGAAGTTATTGGCGGCACCAAAAATCTGAATATTGAAAAAATCCGTGCTTTAAACCCCGAATTAATTATAGCGAATAAAGAAGAAAACGAAAAACTTCAGGTGGAAGAACTTAGCAAAGAATTTAAGGTTTGGGTCACCGATATTCAAAATTTAGAAGACAATTCCATGTTTATTACTGACCTCGGTAAATTGCTAAAAAAGCCCGATTTAGCACGGAATTTTAATGAAAGCATTGACGGCATTTTTTCTGAAATTAAAGTTGAAACACCGAAAAAAGTCGCGTATCTCATTTGGAAAAATCCGTATATGACGATAGGTTCGGATACTTTTATTCATGACGTTATAAGCAAAATCGGTTTCCAGAATATTTTTTCTGCGCAGAAAAGATATCCGGTGATTTCGCTTTCAGATTTTCATGAGGCTGAATATATTTTTCTTTCGACAGAGCCGTATCCATTTAAGCAAAAACACATTGAAGAATTTCAAGCAGAATTTCCTTCGAAAAAAATCACTTTGGTGGACGGCGAAGCTTTCTCCTGGTTCGGAACACATTTGACGAAAAAAAGCGAATATTTGCAGCGTTTAGCAAAGTTATAAAATGAAAAAAAGCCCGTTATAACAGGCTTTTTTTTGATTTTGTCTAAAAATTAAATTCCAACCATTTCCGCTTTTATTTTTTCCTGAAGTCCGGAGCTTGCGATCACCAAAGGCAATCGAACAAAGTTTTTCAAAATTCCCATTTCAGCCAAAATGGTTTTAATTCCGGCCGGATTTCCTTCAGCAAAAATCAATCGGGTGATTTCTACCAGTTTATTGTGAATTTCGTAAGCTTCTTTTACTTTTCCATCAAAAGCCAGCTGAACCATGGTAGAAAATTCCTTCGGATACGCTTGGCCAATCACGGAAATTACACCGTAGCCACCGGCTAAAGTTACCGGTAGCGTATATTCATCATCGCCGGAAACCAAACTGAAATTCTCCGGTTTTTGGCGTAAAATATCAAAATATTGGTTGATGCTCGGCGCAGCTTCTTTAATCATAAAAAGATTCGGGAATTCCTTCGCCAATCTCACAGTTGTTGAAGCTTCCACATTTTGCCCTGTACGGGATGGAACGTTGTAAATAATGATTTGTTTACCTGTTTCTGCTAGTGCTTTATAATGCTGATAAAGACCTTCCTGATTCGGTCTGTTGTAATATGGTGAGACCGAAAGAATTGCGTCGAAAGCCGATAAATCAGTTTCTTCGATTTGTTTTTTTACTTCGAGCGTATTATTTCCGCCAATTCCTAAAACGAGCGGCAAGCGCTTGTCATTCACTTTTATAATGTGCTCAATGACGGTTTTTTTCTCATTTTCCGAAAGGGTTGCGGCTTCGGCAGTGGTGCCCAAAACTACCAGATAATTGGTGCCGTTTTCGATGTTGAATTCCACCAACTTCGTCAGTGAATCCAAATCAACCGATAAATCTTCATTAAACGGTGTTACCAGCGCCACACCAAGACCTTTTAATTTGCTCATTTTTCTTGAATTAATCTTCCAAAATTACAAAATTTTAGGAGAGATTTAAGCAAAAGCTGCGAGAACTTTATATTCATATCTCTATATTTGTAACTCTTATTTTAAGATTATGAAAAGTAAATTTCTACTGGCCGGGTTTGTCGCCGTAACGCTGATTTCCTGCCGTGCGCCGCTCGCCGTTGCGAAAGTTGATGTCCAGAAAAATATTTCGGTTGCGGAAAATATGCCGGTAGACCAGACTTTCAAAAAAATCATCGAGCCTTATAAAATGGAACTTGAAGGTAAAATGAATACCAAACTTTCTCACACCGCTGTCGATCTTACCAAATCTGGTGACAACAGCAATTTGGGAAATCTTTTAGCCGATTACACCTTTGAAGGTGCTGATGTGTGGGCAAAAAACAACGGCATTCCGGGTGGAATTGATGGCGCAGTGATTAACATCGGCGGCATCAGAACCACGATCGCGAAAGGCGATATCATTACGCGACAGATTTATGAGGTGATGCCTTTTGAAAATGAAGTCATGATTATGAAAATGAAAGGCGCTGATATGCAGGGACTTTTCGATTATTATCTGAAAACGCAGAAAAACAATCCAGTTTCGCACATCGTTATTGAGACCGATGGCGATAAAATAATAAAACAGCTGATTAACGGCGAAAAAATAGATCCGGCGAAAACGTATTATATCGCGACCTCCGATTATCTTGCTTTGGGCGGTGATAATATGGATTACTTTAAAAAAGGTGAAATGATTTCCACCGGAATTAAATTACGCGATTTATTTCTGGAAAAATTTAAAGCAAATCCTGAAGTTACGGTTCCTACGGATGTGCGCCTGAACTTTAAAAATAAAAAAAATACCACTGATGAATAGGAAACAGTTTCTGAAAACCGCTGGTGGCGGAGCTTTAGCACTTACTTTAGCGCCAAACCTTTTGATGGCGGAGAATTTCGACATATTAAAATCAGCGTCAGAATATCAGCTGACGATTTTGCATACCAATGATCAGCACAGCAGAATTGAACCGTTTGATTCATCATATACCCGAAATCCAAACCAAGGTGGTTTTGCACGCCGTGCAGCATTAATTCAAAAAATCCGAAGCGAAGAAAGCAACGTGCTGTTGCTGGATTCTGGTGATACTTTTCAGGGCACGCCGTACTTCAACTTTTTCGGTGGTGAACTGGAATTTAAGTTGATGTCCATGATGGGCTATGATGCTTCAACGATGGGAAATCACGACTTTGACAATGGTTTGGCGGGTTTCAAAAAAGTGCGTCCTGTCGCGAAATTCCCTTTTATCTGTTCAAACTATGATTTTTCGAATACCATTTTAGAAGGTGAAACCGAGAAATATAAAATTTTTAATAAAAACGGTATTAAGGTCGGAATTTTTGGCGTCGGAATCGAACTTGCAGGTCTTGTCGGAAAAAAAGATTACGGCGAAACAATTTATTTAAATCCGATTGAAATAGCGCAGCATTACTCGGAATTTTTACGGAACGAAAAAAAATGCGATCTGGTTATTTGCCTTTCGCATCTCGGTTACGAATATAAAGACAATCCAAAGGTCTCCGATAAAGTCCTTGCGGCAAATACCGACGGAATTGATTTGATTTTAGGCGGGCATACGCACACCTTTCTGCCGGAACCACAGGCTTTCCAAAACAGAAAAAGCAAAAATGTGCTCGTTAACCAGGTGGGTTGGGCAGGTTTACTTTTGGGAAAAATCGATTTTTATTTCGATAAAAATAAAGCGGTTAAAAATATTTCCTGGCAAAATCAGATTATTGATGACAAGATAATGGTCTGAACATGAAAAAATTCCTCCCGTTTTTGCTGTTTTTTTGGATTTTACATGTTCCCGCGCAGAAAATATCTTCGGGCAAATGGACCGATTTATTCTCGTACAATAATGTTTTGGTAATTCGTGAAGATGCCGGAAAATTAATAGCCGCCACCAAAAACGGAATATTTTTTTATACGCCTGCAACGGGCGAAATTTCAAAATTATCAAAAGCAAACGGACTTCACGAAGTGAAAATTTCCGCTTTTGATTATAACGCCGAAACCAAAACCGGTTTGGTCGGTTACGAAAATGGTTCGCTGGACGTTATTTCACCCGACGGAATTACCTACGTCGTGGATATACCAATTGCGACCGGTTATTCTGGTGATAAAAAAATCAATCACATTTCTATTACTGGGAATTTGGCGGTGATTTCGGTTGGTTATGGCGTTTCCATTTTCCGGCTGGATAAAAAAGAATTTGATGACACGGCGTTTTTTACAAATTCTATCGGTGTTTACGAACCTGCGCGCGAAGCCGGCATTAAAGAAAATTCGGTTTTTGCGGTAACGCCAACCGGTTTAAAAAAACACGCAATCGATGTCACTTTTCCCATCTACCGCGAATGGACAACAGTGTCCAGTGGAGATTTTACGCAGATTGCAAGTGGAAACACCACAGTTTTTAGCTCCAAAAACAGAGTTTTTTTCGGAAATGGAAATTCATTTTCAGCGCTTGCGGCAAATTTTAACGACATCCGTGATGTAAAAGTTACGGATCAAAACATCATCGTAAGCGACCAAACGAAAGTTTTGATTTACACTTTGTCCGGAAGTTTGGTAAAATCTTTCGATGCTAAAGAACAGCTAAATACCGCCTGTTTTTCTCAATCGAAAGTTTATGCAGGAACGGAGTTTTCCGGTATCTTAACCGAATCCGGTGAAGCGTTGAAACCCGACGGTCCGTACAGCAACACTTCTTATAAAATTGATTTGGTTGCTGACCAGATTGTTATTTCCAGCGGCGGCCGCGAAAGTTACAATGAACCCATTTACCGCAATCTTGGTTATTACCATTTTAATGGGAAAGAGTGGATTTACCCGGATTTTTTCAAATCTTTTCAAGTTCCGTTGAATGTTTTGGATGCGGTAATAAATCCCGCTAAAAAAGAGGAGATTTTTTTTGTAAATTATACCTTTGAGGCCGGTAAAAAAGGGATTTACCGCATGGTTGATGACCTTTTTAAAAATAAATATATCACCGAAGACGCCTTTTACAAGCGCATTGGCGGACTTACTTTCGATGATAATAACCAGCTTTTCGCGTCCACTTCTGAACAGGCCGGTAAATTTGGTTTTTACCATTATGACGCTGCAGCGGACCAATTTAACCTTATACCAATTGCGTCGGGTGGTGACGTGCAAAAACCTTTTGCAAAGGAGGGAATTCTCTACCTTTTTTCACCTTTTTTTGACAGCCGTGGCGGCCTGGTAATTTATGATTATAACAATACACCTGCAGTGCGCGGTGATGATCGTTTTACCGTGATTCGCAAAGAAAATAATCTGCCCGCAAGTGGTGTGGTTTCAGCAGCTTTGGACAAAAACGATGATCTCTGGATCGGCACCAGAATTGGTTTGCGTGTACTTCAAAATCCGAAAAGCGCAATTGGTGAAGCATCACCACAAGCGGAACCGATTATCATCGAAGAAAATGGTGTGGGCGAAGAACTCTTCCGCGATACCCAGATTTTGCAAATTGAAGTGGATTCCGGAAACCAGAAATGGATTTCGGCTGACGGCGGCGGTGTTTTTTATTTAAGCGCTAACGGTGAAAAAACCTTGCAGCATTTTACACGTGAAAATTCGCCGTTGCCCACAAATGATGTTACCGATATAAAAGTTGATAAAGCTACCGGCAAAGTTTATTTTGTTACCGTGGAAGGAGTTGTGGTTTACCAAGGCGATGTGGTGAATGTAACCGATAACTTTGCCGATGTTTTAGTTTATCCGAATCCGGTTGTTTATGCGCAATACAAAGGAAATGTAAAAATCCGCGGTTTGGCGGCGAAAACCAATATCAGAATTACCGATTCGGCGGGAAATCTCGTGCATCAGGCAGTAGCGCGTGGCGGATTTTACGAATGGAATGTATTGAATCACCGTGGAAGCCGCGTAGCTTCCGGAATATATTTCGTTTTGATGACCAACGAAGACGGAACGGATACTGCCACCGCGAAAATTGCCGTTGTAAATTAATGCAGATTATCAAAGGTTTTTTGCTGTCGTATGTGAAATACGGCGACAGCGACGCTATTTTGCACTGCTTTACGGAAGAAGCAGGTTTTCAGAGTTTTTTTGCAAAAGGTCTGTACACCGCGAAGAATAAGAAAAAACCCTATTTATTTCCCCTTAATTACCTGCTTTTTTCAGTTCCTAAAAAAACGGTGGAAAGCCGGATTTCACGCGTTTCAAAACTCGAAGCCGGAACCGATTCTCACGATTTTCAAAATGTTGCCGCGAGTTCGGTTTTATTTTTTACCGCAGATTTTCTGCATCAGGTTTTGCGCGAAGAAGGCCGGAACGAAATGCTTTTCGAGGAAATGATTAACGTTAGAAATGAGTTTATTGAACAAAATTTTGACGCCTATTTGGCCTTTATTTTTAAATTTTTAATGATTTCCGGCGTAGCGCCTTTAAAAGGAAATGACAAATTTTTGAATCCTGAAAGCGGAATTTTTGAAGCTGAAATGTCGCATTCTTTTTTCAACGAAAACGTTTCGGAAATTTGGTTGAAATTTTTAACCGCACCAGAAATATACGCCGTTAAACTGGCAAAAAAGGACAAAACAGCTTTTCTGGATTCGCTGATGATTTACTGCCAGTTTCACATCACCAATTTCTACATTCCGAATTCTTTGGCTGTGGTCCGCGAAATTTTCGAGTAAAGCTAAAACCAAAAAAAAGCCCCAAAAAGGAGCTTTTTTTTAAATATTTAAATAAAATCTATCTTGTTGCCGGCGCAGGTATTGATTTGTAAACCTGGAAGTTAAAGATAAAACTTCGGTCTTTAAAACCAATTCCGGTGTAGTTGTAATGGGCATCGCGGGCGAAGGCTGCGCGCGAAGGAACGATGATTACACCCTGTAAATTGTAGTTGCTGTCATCTTCAAGATTGAAAGCTTTGAATTTTTGAATCGCTTCGCGGAAACCTTCAATTTCATAAAAACTTCTCTGCTTTTGTAAGTCGTCTTTCGCAGCATTTCTCACCGATTCTTTCGCGTAGTAATAAAGCGGGTCAATTTCCGGAGTTCCGGTGCCGGCGATGGTATTTTTGAAAGGAAAACCGGAGGTAAATTCAATTTTATTGTCGGTATTTGTCGCCAGATAAGTCATCGTATTGTGCATGAGATGCAAAATATCGGTGTCACCAATTGCGGTTCCCGGTTCAGGTTGAGCGCCCTGGCGAACAACGTAAATCACACCCGATGGAAGTGTAACAGGATTTAAATCGGCAAGTTTTACATTGGTTTTATCGGTATCAGGAAGAAACTGAATGTTACCTTTGGCATCCAGATAATGGGTTTGCAAAAAGGTAGCAGCAGCTTTGTCATCATAACTATTTTGAGTTTCTATACTTACTTCCGGCTGCGCAACAATTTCATCTTTTCGGCAAGAATTAAAGGTTACAAAAGCGACGGCGAGGTATAAGAATGTTTTTTTCATATTTAATATTATGATTAAATTGCTAAAATTTTTAATCCAGCAAAAGTATAAATAAAATATGAGAATCGATAAGTTTTTATGGTGTGTACGTTTTTACAAGACCAGAAGCATTGCTGCCGATGAGATTAAGAAAAACCGTGTTTCAATCGGGAATCAAACGGTGAAATCGTCGCGTGAAGTGAAAGAAGGTGACATTATAAAAATCCGGAAAAACCAGATCGATTATCAAATAAAAGTTACACAAATCCCGAAAAGCAGATTGGGCGCGAAACTAGTGCCACTGCATATTGAAGACAAAACCGATAAGGAACAATACGACATCCTGAAACAGCGAAATCTAAGTCAGGAACATTACCGCAATAAAGGTGAAGGCCGACCGACGAAAAAAGACCGTCGTGATATTGAGGATTTTGTAGATGATGGTTCGCATGGCGATATGGAAGATGGTGACTGGGATTTGTTTTTCAGCGAAGTCAACGATTAAGAAATTTGAAAAATTTGGGCGATTTCGCGGCAAATTTCTTCGGGACTCTTATTGTCGGTTATCACGGTATGTTTCGCCTGACTGTAAAATTGCTGTCTTTCAAAAAGATGTTGCCCGATGAATTCAGGGAGCTGCTCATCAGGAATTTTTGCTATTAACGGTCGTTTTTGCTTTTGTTTAAGCAAACGTTCGGTGAGAATTTTTACCGAAGTGCGAAGGTAAACGCTTGTGCTTTTCTCATTAATTAAAGAAATGTTCTCATAATAAGCAGGCGTGCCACCACCGACACTCAGGATGCAGCTCTTTTCGGTATCTAAAATTTCATCTAAAATAGCGCGTTCCTGTTTTCTAAAGAAAATTTCCCCTTTTTTCTCGAAAATTTCTGCAATTGGCATATTGTGGCGCGCAATAATCTCCTTGTCGAGGTCAATTAATTTCAAGTTCATTTTGTCGCTCAAAAGTTTGGAAATGTGTGATTTGCCGCTTCCCATGTATCCAATCAGAGAAATTATCATCTTTTTATTTTATACAAAGTACCTAAAATATTTTGAGATTTTAAAAAAAGAAGTATCTTTGCACCACTTTAAAACGAGAATAAAATTGTTCAGTTTTAATGGTGACCGACTCGGTAGCTCAGCTGGTAGAGCAATACACTTTTAATGTATGGGTCCTGGGTTCGAATCCCAGCCGGGTCACAAGTAAGAAAATTCCGTAAGTTTTACGGATTTTTTTTGCCTGCGTGGTGAAATTGGTAGACACGCCATCTTGAGGGGGTGGTTTCCTATGGATGTGCTGGTTCGAGTCCAGTCGCAGGCACTGCCAGAATTATAGATTTTAATTATAGGTTTTAGATGGTCAGTAATTTAAAATTTAGAATCTAAAATTTAAATTTAAACCGACTCGGTAGCTCAGCTGGTAGAGCAATACACTTTTAATGTATGGGTCCTGGGTTCGAATCCCAGCCGGGTCACTAATTACTTGCTGAAAGTAATTTTTTTCATATTAATATTTTGTGATTTGGTGTTCAAAAGTCTTCCCAACAGGAAGACTTTTGATGTTTTAATCCAAATGTAAATTATCGATGAGGCGCACATCGTTTACCAAAACAACGATGAAAGCGCGGTAATTATGACCTTTGTAGAAAAAGTCGGTTTCTTTCAGCGTCTCTTCGTCGGCAATAACAAAATATTCAAGCGCCATCCCGCGCTGGTCTTCAAAAATATCTTTTACTCTTTTGTTTATTTCCGGAACGGTTAAAATCCGGAACCAATCATTTACTTTTTTTAAAGTTTCATAAATAACTTTTGAAGCTTCATGCTGTGGCGGACTTAAGCGCATATTCCGCGAGCTCATCGCCAGGCCGCTTTTTTCACGAAAAATAGGAACGCCGTGAATTTTAACTGGAAGCTGAAGCTTTTGCACCAACTTTTCGATAATCGCTAACTGCTGATAATCTTTTTCACCAAAATACCCATTATCCGGCTGTACCTGTCGTAAAAGTTCTTCAACCACTGTTCCGACACCATTAAAATGACCGGGACGCGATTTTCCTTCCATTTCATTTTCCAAACCGTCGAAATCATAGGATTTACTTTTTAAACCGTCTGGGTAAATATCTTCGGTTTCCGGCAAATAAACCGCATCAACTTCACCTGTTTGTTCAAGCAGTTTCAGGTCACGTTCAATCGTTCGCGGATACTTTTCTAAATCCTGTGGATTATTGAATTGCGTGGGATTTACAAAAATTGACGCAATAATGAGGTCATTTTCCTTTTTTGCGCGGGAGTAAAGGCTGAGATGTCCCTGGTGAAGTGCGCCCATCGTGGGTGCAAAGCCAATTTTTTTTCCCATTTCTTTCTGCCTTTCAATAAAGTCGGTAAAAGGTTTTTTAGCGGTAAATATTTCCATACATCGTGTGATTATCCTTGTAAAAATAGCAATTCTGTATAAAATTTGCGGCTAATTTTTACAAATTATTTATCAATAGCAGCAATAAAGCCCTATTGAGACTAATATTATGTTAAATAGAGTAATATTAGTTTAAATTTTGTAAATTTGCGCGGTAGAATTTTCTGCTGTAAAATTAGAAGAACGATTGAATTTATGCCGAACCAAAAGATTTTGTATGTCACCACGGAAATGTTCCCATATCAGGAAGATAGCAATATGGCGACAATGGTGAGTAAGATGGCGCTCAAAATGCATCAGGAGGGAAATGATGTACGGGTGTTTATGCCAAGATTTGGCCAGATCAGCGAACGAAAATTTCAGCTGCATGAAGTAATCCGTCTTTCGGGGATGAACATTATTATTAATGATTTAGACCAGCCTTTAATTATCAAAGTGGCGTCGCTTCCCGGCGAAAGGCTGCAGGTTTATTTCATTGATAATGAGGAATATTTTAAGCGAAAGCAATTCTACATCGATGAAACCGGAGCGGCTTTCCCGGACAATGATGAGCGCGCGATATTTTTTGCCCGTGGCGTCATTGAAACCATCAAAAAACTCAACTGGGTTCCGGATGTTATTCACCTGAACGGCTGGATGGCTTCATTTATTCCGGTTTATTTAAAGAGTTTTTACAAAAATGACTCTTATTTCAACGATACCAAACTTGTTCTGTCGGTTTACAATGAGGAAAACCTGCCTCTTTCGGAATCTGTAGAAGAAAAAATGAAATTCGACAATATTACCGGTTTATCTGCGTTTAAAAATCCAAATTTTCATAATTTCGTGATCGAAAGTATGAACATAGTAGACGTTGTGGTAAAAGGTGATGAGTTTCTGCAGGACGATCTGGAAGCAGGTTTTGAAAAATCTACTTCTACGAAGTCGGAATATCTTGAGCCTGAAGCAATTCTTAATATATACTAATCAATTTTTATTTAATGATAGGAAATTTTCAACAGATATTCAGAGCTGCTGCTGTTTTAGCGCTCGGAAGTGTAATATTGTGGAGTTGTGAGCCGGATCCTGATCAATTGGGATCTCAGTTTTTTGAGAACGGTGCTGAAGCCGCACAAAAAAGCTATCCGCTAATTGCCTACACTGTTAATAATAATGATACCATCCGTACAGACGGTTCCCGTTTGCAAAGCGCAACTTTAGGAGCTTTTTATGAACCGCAGTTCGGACTTCAAAAATCATCTTTCGTAACCCAAATCCGTTTAAGCAGCACAAATCCCGATTTTGGTACAAACGCAGTTTTAGATTCTGCGGTTTTGGTTTTAAAGCCCACTTATGCTGCAGATTCTGTAACAACTACGACGCTTGAAGATTATGTTTTCCCGGACGGAGATGTTGCCGCTAAGAAAGTGGTGAATACTTATCCTGTGACTAAATATGGCAAAGCGACAAGACCGCTGAATATTAAAGTTGAAGAAATAACCGAATTTTTAGGTGCCAATGACCAGCAAATCCGATCGAACCGAAATGTCGCTACCGGCGAAGTTTTAGGTACGCAGGTCTTTGACGGTTCAATTTCTTCGGTAAAAGTGACCAAAGACGCCGATAATTCAGTATTATTCGAAAGAACGCCTTCGATTAGAGTTCCGTTGGATAATGCTTTTTTCCAAAATAAAATCATCAACAAATCGAAATCACCGGAACTTGCCGATGTTGCTTCATTTATCCGATATATTAAAGGAATAAAAGTATCTGTGACGGAAAATGACGGTTATATCTTTAATTTCGACCCGAATACGGTGGAAATTAACTTGTACTTCAAAAACGATAAAGTGGAAGGATCTACTACGACAAGACCACAATCTGTTTTTGTTCTAAATGCCGGCGCCGGAAATACACATTTTAACCAAATAACTACTGATCATACGGGAACGCCATCTGCGGCCGCTGTTGCAGTGAGCGATACCATTACCGGTGCTGCCAAAGTTTACGCGCAGGGTATGGGCGGACCTGGTATTGGCTTAAAAGTTCCGGAAGAAACAATTGCTTCGGTTAGAAACATGTATGAAAAAGATAAAATCGGAATTATTGCCGCTAAAATGAGGATTTTTACCGATTTGGAAACCTGGAACAATAATTATAAAAAACCGCTAAGTTTTGTGGTAAAACAAAAAGTAAACAAGGTAGACTTAAATACTTACCTTGTTGATCTCAGTGCTTTATACACCACAGGTATTTATAACCTGGTGAAAGCTTATGACCTGGAAAAAAATCCGGCGTATTATGACATCGGAATTACGCAAACCTTTAAAAATATCATTGAAAAAGGTGAGGCGACCGGTGCACATTTCATTCTAAACGTTGGTGCTTATTCGATTGATGCGGGTGGAAATCTACTGGGAACATTAAATGCAGCTCAGGGACCGCAGAACTTTACGACCAGAGGCTTCACGCCGAACCGTGCTGTATTTGTAGGTACTGATCCGGGAAATGAAAATAGCGCAAAATTGATATTAACGTACGGTAAAAAGTAAAAAAAAAATTATTAAGATATGTGTGGAATTGTAGGATATACTGGCTTTCAGGATGCATATGAAGTAGTCATTAACGGGCTGCGGAGATTAGAATATAGAGGATACGACAGCGCAGGAATTGTGCTTGACGGTGATAGTTCAACTTTTGATGTTGCTAAAACAAAAGGTAAGGTTGACGACTTAGTGGCGATTTCAAAAAATCTTTCTGGAAAAGCACACGTCGGCATGGGCCACACGCGCTGGGCGACACATGGTGTCCCGAGCGACAGTAACTCACATCCTCATTTATCCAATAATGGTAAAATTGCATTGGTTCATAACGGAATCATCGAAAATTATGATACCATTAAAACAATGCTTTCCGAAAAAGGTTTTTCATTTCAATCTGAAACTGATACCGAAGTATTGGTAAATCTTATCGAATACGTAATGGATGTCAATAAAGATTTTGATTTTCCAACAGCGGTGCGTTATGCTTTAAATGAAGTGTACGGCGCATATGCGATTACGGTAATGCACGACGATTTCCCGGGACTTTTGGTAGTGGCAAGACTGGGCTCACCATTAGCAATTGGTTTGGGAACCAATGAATATTTCATCGCATCAGATGCTTCACCTTTTGTTGAATTTACCAAAGAAGCTGTTTATCTGGAAGAAGGTCATATGGCAACAATTTCATTAGAAAGTGGTGTTGACATTAGAAATATTAAAGACAATGTGAAAATCACTGCCGAAGTTCAACAGCTAAAATTAAGTTTGGAGCAGATTGAAAAAGGAGGATATGAGCATTTCATGCTAAAAGAAATTTTCGAACAGCCAAAATCCATCCATGATACTTTAAGAGGTAGATTGTTGGTAGAAGAGGGAATTATTAAAATGGCCGGTATCTGGGATAATTTAGAAAGATTAAACCAAGCTCAAAAAATCACCATTATAGCGTGCGGAACTTCCTGGCATGCAGGTCTCATCGGTGAATATCTAATTGAAGAATTTGCAAGAATTCCGGTTGAGGTAGAGTATGCTTCCGAATTTAGATATAGAAATCCAATCATTAGCGAAAAAGATATTGTAATTGCCATTTCCCAGTCTGGTGAAACAGCTGATACAATGGCCGCTATTAAAATGGCGAAAGAAAAAGGAGCTTTTGTATATGGAATTTGTAACGTGGTAGATTCCTCAATTTCACGTGTAACTGATGCTGGTTCTTATACTCACGCTGGTCCTGAAATTGGTGTTGCATCCACAAAAGCTTTTACCGCACAATTAACGGTACTTTCATTAATCGCTTTAAAATTAGGTAAACACAACGGAAAACTGAGCAATCAGGAATTTATGCGTTTGATTACCGAGCTTGAAAGTCTTCCGAAAAAAGTTCAGGAAGTTTTGGAAAGCACAAATGAAAAGGTGAAAGAAATTGCAAAAAACTTTGTTGAAGCACAGAATTTCCTTTATTTAGGTAGAGGTTACAATTTTCCTGCAGCATTAGAGGGAGCTTTGAAATTAAAAGAGATTTCATACATCCACGCGGAAGGATATCCGGCTGCTGAAATGAAACACGGGCCTATCGCCTTGATTGATGAAAACATGCCAATAGTAATTATTGCTCCTAAGCAAGGGCATTATGATAAAATTGTGAGCAATGTTCAGGAAATTAAGGCAAGAAAAGGGCAGGTTATCGCGTTAGTGAACAAAGGTGATACACAGGTTAGCTCCGTTGCAGATTATGTGATTGAGTTTCCGGAAACCTCGGAATGTTTCTCGCCGATTATTGCCTCCATCCCACTACAGTTGCTTTCTTACTATATAGCAGTCTATCGCGGAGCAAATGTAGATCAGCCAAGAAACCTTGCAAAATCCGTTACTGTAGAGTAAAGTTGACCTGTTTATAAAATATTACCAACAATTTTGCGTTTTTCAAAAAAAGCCTAGTTGTTTTTTCTAAAAAATTATATATTTACCGCTTAATTTCAATTATAGAATGAAAAGAGTATTTCTAATATTACTAACAGCATCCGCTGTTATGTCTTGCTCCAGAGGAGGTGGTTCATCATCCGGGAAACCAGGATCTAAAGGTGAACTGATTGCGAAAAAAAGAGGAAAAACGTTTACAGCAGAACGTCCTTATGGAATGGTGGCAATTCCGGCTGGATCCTTCGTAATGGGACTGGCTGATCAAGATTTTACCAACACTCCGGAAAAGGCTCCGCTAAAAACCGTTACAGTTTCCTCCTTCTTTATGGATGAAAGCGAAATTACCAACGGTCAGTATAAAGTTTTTGTAGATTATGTGCGCGATTCAATCGCAAGAACACTTCTTGCTGAAGCAGCCGGCGACGGAAGCGGCGGTGGAAATGGAACATCTATCGCAGATTACGCATATTCATCAAAAAAAGCCGGTGAAAATAAAAATGCTTATCAAGAATTCATGGAGTCGCAAGGAGGTCGTGACGGATACGATGATTCTAAAAAACTAGATTGGGGCGTTCCATTAAAATGGAATACCAATGACTATCCTGATGCCCAATATGCTGAGATTTTAGAATCAATGTATATTCCACAAGCGGAAAGAATTAATAACGAAAGAATTATTGATACCCGTAAATTGCAGTATTCTTATCAATGGGAAGATATGGCACAAGCGGTAAAGGATAATTCCCGAGGAGCAAATTACCTGAAAAAAGAAAGTATTGCGGTATATCCAGATACTACAGTTTGGATCAATGACTTCAGCTATGCTTATAACGAGCCATTGTATGATGGTTATTTCTGGCACAAATCCTATAAAGATTATCCGGTTGTTGGCGTAACTTGGGATCAGGCGCGTGCTTTCTGTAACTTCCGTTCTAAACTGAAATCTGACTATAACGAATCTTTAAAAAGAAAAAAACAAAAACCAATGGCATTTAGACTTCCTACGGAAGCAGAATGGGAATATGCTGCCAGAGGTGGTAAAGAAAATGCGACTTATCCTTGGGGTGGCCCATACTTACAGGATGACAGAGGATGTTACCTTGCAAACTTCAAACCGAAACGCGGTAATTATTTAGAAGACGAAAAGAAAGGGTACACCTATACTGCGCCAGTAAAAACTTTCCCAAGAAATGGATACGGTTTATACGATATGGCAGGAAACGTGGCAGAATGGACGGAGTCACCTTACAATAACTCTACTTACCAGTTTGCATCTACTTTAAATCCATATTTATCAGGACAGGCAGCTAAAGAACCTAGAAAATCCGTTAGAGGTGGGTCATGGAAAGATGTTGGTTATTTATTAATGACCGGTTACAGAGATTATGAAAGAAAAGATTCGGCAAGAAGTTTCATCGGATTCCGTACTGTTCAGGATATTCCTGAAGGCTCTGTAAAATTCAAAAAAAGAACCAGATAAGAACAAGAAAACTAAATATTAAAAAAATAAACTCTACACCACATGTTTAAAACTAAAGAAGCAACGTACAATTTTATCTACTCAATTGGAGCAGCAATCGTAATTCTTGGAGCACTTTTCAAGATGACTCACTGGAGTATTGGGCCGCTTACAGGAAACGTAACCTTAGCAATCGGTTTGATTACTGAAGCTATAATCTTTACCATCTTTGCATTTGATGCACCAAAATCTGAAGAATCGTACGCATGGGAAAACGTTTATCCGGAGTTGTTAGACTCTCATGCTTCCCCTAATCCTAAACATTCCACTTTAGGAATTCAGGAAGCTGAAGTGAAAGAATTGGAAGTTTCTTTGTCTGAAAAATTAGACAAAATGTTAGCTGATGCTAAATTAGATGTTAGCTTATTTGACCGCTTGAGAACAGGTATCGATAAATTCTCCAGTTCTGTAGATCAAATTAACCAAACAGTTGACGTGACAGGTTCTACTCAAAAATATAATGACCAGTTAATGCTTGCTGCAAGTCACCTTGAAAGCATGAACGCACTTTATTCACTGCAGTTGGAGCACGGAAAAACGCAGGCTGAATACAGCAAAAAATATGTAGAAGATATGCAGCGATCTGCAGCTCATTCTGCTAAATTTAACGAAGAATTATCCGGATTAACTTCTAACCTTAATAATCTGAACAGAGTTTACGGCGGAATGCTAAGCGCGATGAAATCTTAATTTCCTTACCATAATTTGAAATTTATTACTATTAACAAAATTTACTAAAAAATGGCACAAGGAAAACAGACTCCTCGTCAGAAGATGATCAACTTGATGTACTTGGTTTTCATTGCAATGCTTGCAATGCAAATCGATCAAGAAATCATCAGATCATATAAAGACACCACTGGCTCTCTGGAAGAAACCAGAACGCTAACAGAAAATAACAACTCAATTTTTAAGCAAACTTTAGAAGCTAAAGCTAAAAATACACCTGACACCTTCCAGGCTCCGTTAGAAAGATACAGGGGCTTAGAAGAAAAAGCGGATGACTTGGTTCAATCTATTGAAGGTTTGAAAGCGAGATTAAGCAAGGACGCAGAATACAATCCAGCTTTGGAAATTCAGGAAAGTTTTGCATCATTGAATAACACAGAACCTTCAACCAGCCTTTTCTTCCAAAATGGAGATGAAAATATCGCCTCAAAAGAAGCGATTGCTTTAAAGCAAAAAATTGAAGCTTTTAAGAAATATATTACTGATAATTTCGGCTCAAATAATTTGATGAAGGAAATGGTTGCTCGTACCAACAAGCAAATGGTTTCTGAATTTGACAAGCCTCGTAACGGGAAAAACTGGTTGCAATACAAATTTTATAACCAACCTTTGATCGCTGCTTTATCAAACTTAGAAGTTATTCAGTCTTCCGCTCGTGGAATTCAGGGTGATGCGCTTTCTATCATGTTACAGGAAAAAATTGATGCTGATATTAAATTTGATGCCTATACAGCAATTGTTTCTGCACCAACTATTGTTATTCAGGGTGAACCGGCTCAAGGTAGAGTTGCTATCGGAAACTATTCCAGCAACGTTCCGGGACTTGCTATGCCTGGTTTAACTGTTCAAAACGGACAGGGTGTTAGAAATCTTGACACAGGATCTTTAGGTGATAAAAATTTCAGTGGAACCATTTCCTTTAAAGATGTAAACGGTAAAGTAATCCCGCTCACTTATAACCATACTTATAAAGTAATCGCAGGTGCGCAGGAACTTAAAGCACAGAAAGGCGCAATCGTAACTGCAGACAAAATGAATGTTCTTTATAGGGGTTTACCAAATCCAATTTCAGGATCGATTTTAGGTGCTGATATGTCTGGAATCTCATTATCTGCTGCGGGAGCTTC
This sequence comes from Kaistella solincola, assembly GCF_000812875.1. GTDB lineage: Bacteria > Bacteroidota > Bacteroidia > Flavobacteriales > Weeksellaceae > Kaistella > Kaistella solincola. The sequence continues at coordinate 340,390 of NZ_JSYK01000003.1, forward strand.
GGTTAGTGGAGGTGGCGGAAAATGGACCGTAACTCCAGGTGGAGGAAGTACAGTTACTTTGACAATCTCCGGTCGTGATCCAAAAGGTGGCGTGATTTCTCAGGCTTTCCCTTTCAGAATTAAAAATGTACCACCACCAGTTGGTGAAATCCAGGGTAAATCTGTCGTTTCAATGCCAGCCTCTTCGATTCCAAATCAACGTGTCACAGCTGACATGCCGGATTTCGATTTCCCTGTTAGCTTTACTGTAAACAGCTTTATGTTTAAAGTTCCAGGAAAAGCGGCAATGCTCGTGAATGGAAACTCTATGAGCTCTGTCGCAAGTTTGACAAAAAATCTTAGAAATGGAGATATTGCATATGTCTTTAATATTAAAGCTACAGCAACTGGACTTGGTGACCAGGCTTTAAAACAAATACCACCGGTTGTAATAAATGTACAGTAATTTCGTTACAGATATTATAGCTGTTAAATTTTAAATATTTTAAAATGAAAAAAATTATATTCGTAGTAGTTGCATTCAGTTTCGTCACTGTCAGCGCACAAACTACGAAAAATACGAAAACTACAACACAAACGGAAACTAAAGCAGAGCCTGTTGAGCCTGCGGCAGGTGCGGAAGTGCAGGATTCTATTAATTTGGAAGAAGTACCGTCGTCGATGTCAATTCTCAATGCAAAATCCCCGGAAGCCTTTAGAAAATATCGTGATTTAAATATGATCAAAAAAGGTGATTCTGTAGTTTCAAATTTGAAAGAACCACTTAAATATGGCTTTATCGAAGATAAAGACATCTTAAAAAGTATGGTGGTTTGGGAAATCATTGATATGAACGATAAAATTAATCAGCCTTTCTACCACAATGGTGATGGTTTGATTTCTAATAACCGCTCATTATATCAGCTTTTGTTTGATGCAATCAACGATGGCCGTATCACAGAGGTTTATGATGACGAGCTTTTTATGACGCGTTTGGCACCGGATGCCATCCAATCCCGTATCAAAAATGCGGTAATGAGTGATGCCGGTATCGACCGCTTAAATGAAGCTGGTGCATTAACTGAAGAAGAACAAAAAGAGTATACCAACGTTTACGAAACTAAAACTGAAAATGTTAAGGTATTGAAAATCAAAGGAATGTGGTATATTGACCGTCGCGACAGCCAGATGAAATATCGTCTTTTAGGTATCGCAGCGATGGGTCAGGATCCGGCTACAATGGGACAATACGGACCAGACGGCCAGCCACTAGCTTCAAAAGATGAGCTTATCGATCTTTTCTGGGTGTATTATCCGGATGCTCGTGAAGTTTTGGCAAACGCTGTGGTTTTCAACAATAAAAACCTGGCTTCTGACATTACTTTTGATGATTTATTGAATGCCAGACGTTTTTCTACCGTAATCTACAAATCAGATAACGGTTTAGGAAACGGTGTTATTAAGGATTATATTCCTAATGATGCTGATGCTCAGCTGGAAGAAAGCGAAAGAATCAAAGCGCAAATCCTGCAAATGGAAAGCGATATGTGGAATTATTAATATTTCCGCTTATATTATTAAAAAACCTGAGTAATTTTGCTCAGGTTTTTTCGTGTAAATTCCTAACTTGAAGAATGGTTTTTTTTAATAAATTATGCAGAAAGAGGTAGATTATATTATTGTAGGCGACGGTTACGCGGCGCTGTTTTTCGCGCACCAGCTCATGAAACATCAGAAAGCATTTGTCTTGTTTTCGGATTCAGAAAAAAGTGCTTCGCAGATTTCAGCCGGAATTATTAATCCGGTTGTTTTAAAGAAATTCACCACATTTTGGCTGGCAGCTGAACAGATTGAATTTCTATCAAAAACTTTAAATGAAATTCAAAATTTTACCGGCAAAAACTACCAAATTTCTGAAAATATCCACCGAATTTTCCACGATGAAAAAGAAAAAGAGCTCTGGCTTTCCAAATCCGAAACCGAAGAATTAGCTCCTTTTTTAGCCAAAGATTTTGAAAATCTAGATACTATTTTAAATCCTTTCGGAACCGGCGCGGTGAAAAATTCTGCACGCTTAAATGTTGAAGATTTCTTCACTGACTTCAATAGCTATTTCAAAAAAAATGGTCATTTAAAGGCGGAAAAATTTGATTATGCTGAACTCCACGGTTTAACATATAAAGAAATTACCGCCAAAAACATCGTTTTTTGTGAAGGTATGGGCGTATCTAAAAATCCGTTTTTTAAAGACATTCCGGTAATTCCAAATAAAGGTCATCATTTAAAGGTCAAGCTTTCCGTTAAGCCAAAAAACGAATATACAATTAAGAAAAAACACTTCCTTTTTCCGCTAAATAATGGTCTGCATTACTACGGCGGAACATACGATCCGCTTGAGCGCGAAAAAGAAATTGATGATTTTGCCACGCAGCAACTTATCGATGGATTGTCAGAATTTTATCCGCATTCATTTGAAGTGGTGGAAATAAATTACGGTTTCCGTCCAACGGTGAAAGACCGCCGTCCAATACTTGGCAGTCACGCGGAATTCCCCAATTATTTCATTTTTAATGGTTTGGGCGCGCGCGGAATTCTTAACGGTTGTTTTTTCGCTGACGAACTTTTCCAGCACATCGAAAATGGCAAAGAACTGATGAAAGAAGTGGATGTAAAACGTTTTGAGAACAAAAAATTCATCCGTCTTTAAAACAGAAAAATTTCCGCTTAAAACACCATTTTTTTTACGAATAATAAATTTCAATCGCAAAATCTGGTCATTGGCTGAATGTTTGTTTCATTTCTTCATCTTGTAAGATTTTTTCGCCATCGGTGAAATTTCTAAAAAAAAGCCCGTTTTTCCTTGCTTTTTTTCTTACAAAATTTAATTCTGAAGAAAAATCAATGAAATGGAGACCCCGAATTTAATTCAAAAAAGCATTGATACCGTTAGAGTTTTAGCTGCTGATGCGGTACAGAAAGCAAACTCCGGACATCCCGGAACTCCAATGGCCTTGGCTCCCCTCGGCCATATTTTGTGGTCGGAAGTCATGCGCTACAATCCAAAAAATCCACATTGGGCCAATCGGGACCGCTTTGTACTTTCCGCCGGCCACGCTTGCATGCTGCAATATGCTTTTTTACATTTGACAGGTTACGAAATTACCTTGGATGACATTAAAAATTTTCGGCAACTTCACAGTATTACGCCCGGCCACCCCGAATACGGACTTACACCAGGAATTGAAGTTACCACCGGACCGCTCGGACAAGGTTTTGCGAACGGCGTCGGAATGGCGATTGCGCAGCGATATATGGCGGCACGCTATAACCAGCCGGATTTCGATATTTTCGATTATAAAATCTACGCCATCTGCAGCGACGGTGATATTATGGAAGGTATAACAGCAGAAGCTGCTTCGCTTGCGGGCAATCTTGGTCTGGGAAACATGATTTATTTCTATGATAACAACAACATCACGATTGAAGGCGATACCGATTTAGCTTTTGATGAAGATGTTTCGAAAAGATTTGAAGCTTACGGCTGGCATGTTCAGAATGTGGACGATATTAAAGATTTGGACGCGCTTTTAGAAGCTGTTGAAAACGCAAAAAACGAAAGAAACCGTCCGTCGTTAATTAACGTCAGAAGTGTTATTGGCTACGGAAGTCCTAATAAACACAATACCGCCGCGGCTCATGGTTCGCCTTTAGGTGAGGACGAAGTACGTTTGGTGAAAGAAAATTTCGGTTTTGACCCCGATAAAAGTTTTGTAATTCCACCCGAAGTGGCAGAATTTTACCGTAAAGCAGGTGAAAAATCCGCACAACACGAAGAGAACTGGAACAAACTGTATCAAAATTATAAGAAACGTCATCCCGAATTAGCCAAAGAATACGAAGATATTACCGCTGGAAAATTACCGGCTGATTGGCACAAAAATCTTCCGGTTTTTGAAGCGGGCGAAGAAATGGCGACCAGAAAAGCTTCAGGAAAAACCTTAAATGCTATTGCGCAGTATTTACCGCAGCTCATCGGTGGTTCCGCAGATTTAGCGCCGTCGACAGACACCAATCTCAACGATTTTAAATCTTTTTCAGCAAAAAATCCGGACGGTCGTAATTTCCATTTTGGTATTCGCGAACATGCGATGGGAGCTGTTTTAAACGGAATGGCACTCAGCAAATATTTAATTCCGTACGGCGCTACATTTCTGATTTTTTCCGACTATATGCGGCCGCCGCTCCGTTTAGCCTCGATTATGAATATCCGCCCGATTATGGTTTTCACGCACGACAGCATTGGTCTGGGCGAAGATGGCACCACGCATCAACCGATCGAACAGTTCATTGGTCTGCGAACTGTTCCGGGAATGACTGTCATCCGTCCGGCCGACGCGAATGAAACCGCACAGGCTTGGCGCGTCGCCATCGAGCATACCGACGGACCGGTTTGTATCGTGCTAACGCGCCAGGGAATTCCGGTAATCGATCAGCAAAAATATACCAGCGCGAACGAGCTCGAAAAAGGTGCCTATATTCTTTCGGATTGTGAAGGTGAACCAGAAATCATTTTAATAGCTTCAGGTTCCGAAGTGCATTTGATCTTAGAAGCGCAGGAAAATTTAAAAAATGAAAATATCCGTACACGTATTGTCAGCATGCCGAGCTGGAATTTGTTCGATAAACAACCCGCAGAATACCGAGAAAAAGTCTTCCCGAAAAATATCAGAAAACGACTTGCCGTAGAAGCCGGTTCACCTGTTGGCTGGATGAAATATACGACTGATGATGGCGATGTTATCGGAATTGAAAAGTTTGGTGAATCAGCACCGGCGGAAGAACTCTTCGCTGAATACGGTTTCACGGTGGAAAACGTGGTTAAAAAAGCACGGGATCTCCTGCAAAAAAATTAGCAGCTATTTGGGCATTTTTTCTCGAAATAGCTTTTAATCAAATAAAATTCGACACTTTTAAAATAGAAAAATAAGCTGCTTTTAGGGGAAATTTTTCGATTTTAAATTTATTATTATTCAGAATTCACGATAAAGACAAAACCCAAAAAAAAGGCCGTTTTAAGGCGGAATTTTTTAGAAGGAAAACTTTAGCAATTCAATTTAATTCTTTAAAAATTATGACACACGAAAATACTTCTCAAAGCGCCTTCGGAATGATTGGTCTCGGTACCATGGGCTCAAATCTTTTACAAAATATCGCTGATCACGGTTATTCCTGTTCGGGTTACGATATCAATAAAGAGCAAGTTCAGGAGCTGAATGATTTAAAATCTGATAACATTAAAGGTTATACCGATCTAAATGAATTTGCCGAAAGTTTGAAAAGTCCGAAAATAGTGATGATGTTGGTGCCAGCAGGTGAAATCGTAGATAATGTGATTAAAGATTTACTCGGCGTTTTATCACCCGGCGACATTATTATTGATGGTGGAAATTCGCATTATACAGATACGGAAAAAAGGTACAAAGAGCTCGAAGAAAAAGGCTATCATTTTGTGGGAATGGGCGTTTCCGGCGGTGAAGAAGGTGCCCGACGCGGTCCGAGTATGATGCCCGGCGGCGATAAGGAAGCGTACAAATATCTGCAACCAATTTTAGAAAAAATTGCGGCGCAGGTAAATGGCGAACCAACCGTCGCCTTTATGGGTAAAGGTTCTGCAGGACATTTTGTAAAAATGGTGCACAACGGAATTGAATACGCCATAATGCAGCTAATTTCGGAAACCTACGCAATTATGAAAGACGGGCTGGAAATGCATAACGACGAGATTTATAAAGTTTATAAAAGCTGGAATGAAGGCCGACTAAAATCTTATCTAGTTGAAATTACTGCCGATATATTTTCTTACCGAAACGAAGGCGAAGAAAATATTTTGCTGGACAGCATCCGCGATCAGGCAAAAGCAAAAGGTACGGGAAAATGGACGTCGCAGGCCGCAATGGACTTGCATCTTCCAACTCCAATAATCGATGTTTCGGTGTCCACGCGCGACCTTTCAAGCAAAAAAGATTTGCGTGTTGAAGCCTCGAAAATTTATCCCGACCAAACTGCCAGCGCTTACGGAAAAAGCCCGGAAGAATACGCCACAAAGCTTGAAAATGCTTTTTATTTCGCCATGGTTTCTGCGTATGCGCAGGGAATGCATTTGATGTATGCCGCAAATGAAGAATTTGATTATGACCTGAATCTAGATGTAATTGCGAAGATTTGGCGCGGTGGCTGCATCATCCGTTCCGAGTTTTTAGAGGATATTTATTCGGCTTACAATAAAAATCCCGAGCTGAAACATTTGCTGCTGGATAAGCAAATTGCACAAAGTATTTCGATGAATATTACCGCAGCGCGAAATGTGGTCTCCGACGCGGTTTTAAATGGAATTGCTACTCCGGCTTTTTCGGCGGCCCTCAGCTATTTTGATAATTTCCGTTCCGAAACCATGCCGACCAATTTAATTCAGGCGCAACGCGACTTTTTCGGTTCCCACACTTACGAACTTAAAGCTAAAGAAGGCGTTTTCCATACCAAATGGATTATGGAAAATATCAAGGAATAACCGGTAAAAACTGTAAATCTTTTAAAATTTAAAAATGCTGAATACCTCCAATAAAACCACGGAACCCACCATCTTTATAATTTTTGGTGGGACCGGCGACCTTACGAAACGCAAAATTATGCCCGCGCTTTACAACCTTTTTTTAGCGAACTGGCTGCCCGAAAATTTCGCCATTATCGGTTCTTCATCATCGAAAATGACTGCTGAAAAATATCAGCAGGAATTATTGGAGGCTGTAAATGAATTTTCGCGAAGTGGAAAAACCAAAAAAGAAGATTGGGCAAAATTTGCGTCGCACATCGGTTTTCAGGATGCTGATCTTACCAACGCCGGTGCTTTCAAACCGTTTGGAAAAATTATTGAGCAATTCAAAAGAGAGTGGAACCAAACTCCGTCGCTCATTTATTACTGTGCGGTCGCGCCCCATTTTTTCTGCACAATTGCAGAAAATATCAGCAAAGCAAAACTGGAAAATAACCCTGAAACAACCCGAATAATTATCGAAAAACCTTTCGGTACCGATTTGGAATCCGCGAAGGAACTCAACCGAAAATTACTGAACATTTTTGAGGAGAAGCAAATTTACCGCATCGATCATTATCTGGGAAAAGAAGTGGTGCAGAATATTATGGCGTTTCGTTTCGCAAACTCTATTATGGAGCCACTTTGGAACCGCAATCATGTGGAGCATGTTCAGATTTCGGTGACGGAGCAAATCGGCATCGGAACACGTGGTAAATATTTCGAAGGCGCCGGAATTTTACGTGATATGATTCAAAACCACTTGTTGCAGCTTTTATGTATCATCGCCATGGAACCGCCGACCAGTTTTAAAGCAAATGAAGTGCGCGACCGAAAAGTTGACGTTTTGAAAGCCATGCGGAAAATAGAAAGCGGAAAAATAGAAAGTATGGCGGTGCGTGGACAGTACAGTTCGGGTTGGGTGGAAGGTGAAGAAGTTTTAGGTTATCGCGAGGAAGAAAACGTAGACCCTAATTCCAATACCGAAACCTATGCGGCGCTGAAACTTCACATCGATAACTGGCGCTGGCAAGGCGTTCCGTTTTACCTCAGAACCGGCAAAAGGTTATTTAAGTCGGCTTCGGTTATTACCATTCAGTTTAAAGAAATTCCGCACAATATCTTCGTTTCCGCAGACTCCGGTGTGCCGAAGCAAAACCGTTTGGTCATCAGCATTCAACCCGATATGGCGATTCGTTTTCAGCTTCAAAGCAAAGTGCCCGGACTTGAAATGAATTTAAATACCGTTGATGTTGTTTTTGATTATGCAGACAACAAAAAGTCTGATTCTCCTGAAGCTTACGAAACGCTTTTGCTGGATGCAATTGTTGGTGATCAGACTTTATTTATGCGCGCTGATCAGGTGGAAGCTGCGTGGGAATTAATCATGCCGATCCTAAACTATTGGGAGAAAAACAACGCGCAAAACTTTCCGAATTATTCCGCAGATTCCTGGGGGCCGGAAAATGCCGAAGCGCTTATCGCAAAAGACGGCTATCATTGGTTTAGTTTACCAGACAGCAATAAAAAGAAGTAAAAAATGAATATTAAAAAATTTAAAAATGTCGAGGAATTGAATATTTCTTTAGCAGAAAAAATTTGCGAAGTCGCGGAATTTGCCATTAAAAACCGTGGCGAATTTACCTTTGTGCTTTCCGGCGGAGATTCTCCAAAAAAACTGTACCAGCTGTTGGCTTCCGAATCTTACAAAGATCGGATTGACTGGAGCAAAACCTATTTTTTCTTCGGTGATGAACGTTTTGTGCCCGAAGGTGATGCGCAGCGAAATTCGCTAATGATAAAAAATTTGCTCTTCGAACCGTTAAAAATTCCCGATACACAGATTTGTAATCTCGACACTTCCGGCACTCCGGAAGAAGCCGCTGAAAAATATAATGAAGCAATTGCTGCACATTTTGAAAATAAAACGGTTGAATTTGATTTTAATCTTTTAGGTTTAGGTTCAAATTCTCACACCGCATCACTATTTCCGCACACCGACGTTTTAGCTGAAATTGAAGCTGCCGTAAAATCTGTTTTTGTGGAAGAAGTTGGCATGCATCGAATCACTATGACGGCGCCGCTGATCAGTCAATCCCGAAATATTGCGTTTATCGTTTTCGGCTCAGACAAAGCCGATGCTGTATATCATGTTTTGGAAGACAAAAACGCTTCCGCAGAATTGTATCCGGCGAGGCTAATTTCTACCGACGAAAATAAAACAGTATGGTATTTAGATGAAGCCGCCGCGGCGAAACTTTCGAAAAATAAGAAAAATTCGGGGTTTTAAAGCGGAATTTTTGGAAATATATAAAACAAAAAAAAAGGAACGTAAAAGTTCCTTTTTTTTTATTTTCTTAGATGGTAGAGAGGATGGGATTCGAACCCACGATACAGTTACCCGTATACTACCTTTCCAGGGTAGCTCCTTCAACCACTCGGACACCTCTCTGATTGAAGACTGCAAAAATAGCGTATTTAATTGAATTCCAAAACCGAAATCCTTAATTTTTCAAACTTTAATTTGCCGTTACCTCACCACACAGGTTTTTTGCAAAATTCTGCGCAAATGTGCCGGAATATTTCGGATTGTCCAGCAGGTGCATTGCTTTGGTAATAGCGCTTTCCGCCGTAATATCGTTTCCGCTGATCGCACCGATTTCCGCGAAAATATTGGAGTTCGAATATTTTCCAAAACTTATTCCGCCCGAAACGCACTGCGAAATAACCACGATCTCAGTTCCGTTTTTGCGTAAATTCTGCAGAATTTCCTTTGTTTTTTCAGTATTGAAAATCGTCCCGGATCCAAAAACCTGTAGCACCAAAACTTTTACGTTCGGGATTTCCACAAAATGATTCAGGTGCATTCCGGGAAAAATCCGCCAGAACAAAACGTTCTGCGAAGTATGCGCATCCACCGAAAATTCAGCATCCGAAGGCGCGCGCCACAAATATTCCTTTTCAACATTAAGGTGCACACCCGAAATTCCCAACTGCGAGTAATTCGGTGACTGAAAAGCATCGAAATGTTCGGCAGAATATTTCAAAGTTCGGTTTCCGCGTAGCAGTTTGTACTCAAAATACACCGCAACTTCCTGTATTACAGCTTCGTCGTTTTCATACAGACTCGCATAATACAAACTCGTCAGCAAATTTTCTTTAGCATCCGTACGCAAATCACCAATTGGCAGTTGCGAGCCGGTAAAAATCACGGGTTTTCGAAGATTTTTCAGCATAAAACTCAGCGCCGATGCACTGTACGCCATCGTATCTGTACCGTGCAGAATTAAAAAACCGTCGTAATTCTCATAATTTTTCCCGATGTAATTGGCAATAATTTTCCATTCCTTCGGGCCCATGTCCGAGGAATCCAGCGGTTTGCGAAACGGGTAAACCGAAACTTCGCATTCCAGCATATTCATTTCCGGAAGTTTCTCGAAAATATTTCCAAAATCAAACGCCTGCAAACTGCCCGTCGCGTAATTTTTTTCCATGCCGATGGTTCCGCCGGTATAAATCAGCAGTACTTTTCTTTTCATATTTTCAAAAATACATTATTTGCCGCAATTTGGCTAATTTTTTAGATCTACATAAACGTTCTAGAACAGCAGTTTTTTTATTTCTTTATGGCGCCTTTTTCCGTCTTCCGTTCCCGCTTCCGCCGCGGCGGAGAGCTCCACTCAAGCCGGGGCGCAGATTCACCGCGTAAACGCTGTACGCAATAAGCAAAAGGCTTTTAGCATACAGCCTGCCGCTTACGGCCTAAAGCTAAACCATATAAAATTCCTACTTTTGCTCACTATGAAAAACCAGGAAATCTTCCAGTATTTGCAGCAGTTTCTTACCGAAGAACGGCTTCAGAAAATCAATCAGTTTGCGCCGGAAAGTTCCGATTTTGTCTTGCCGGTGATGGAAGATATTTTTCAGTTCCGCAATGCGGCCGCTATTGTTCGTTCTGTAGAAGCCTGCGGATTTCATAAAATTGTGGCTATGGAAAGCGAAAACGTTTTCAACCCAAATTTGCGCGTCACCAAAGGCGCTGAAACCTGGGTTGAGGTTGAAAAACTTCCGCATAGTTTAGAATCCATCTCAGAAATAAAAAAGCGCGGTTACAAAATTGTGGCGGTTTCACCCGAAAAAAATGCCACGCTTTTGCCCGATTTTTCAATTTCAGAACCGGTCGCTTTGGTTTTCGGCACCGAAAAGGAAGGCGTTACAGCGGAAATTCTGGATTTCGCCGACGAAACTTTAGCAATCCCGATGTATGGTTTTACGCGCAGTTTCAATGTTTCCGTGGCGGCATCGATTTGCATGTATGAACTCAAGCAAAAGTTGTTGAAATCGGGTATCGATTATAAACTTTCGAAAGAAAAAATGTGGCGGATGAAAGTTCGTTGGGCAGTAAATTCGCTCCAAAGCGGCGAACAGATTTTAGCAAAATACCTAAGAGAAAACCCGTAAAAATTCCCGGCTAAACCGGCATATTTTTTAGTTTTAAAAAAAAAAGAAAAATTTGCCATTTTAACAGCAAATTTTTCAAATTCTCAAATTCTCAAATTTAGCCTAGCTCATCTTCCCATAATTCCACGCTGCTACAAAAATTCCGGCGGTTTCGGTTCTCAGTCTTTGCTTTCCCAACGAAACAGCTTTCACACCTTTTTTAGCTAATTGTGCAATTTCGTTGTCGGAAAAATCACCTTCAGGACCGATCAGAAAAATTACCTGCTTTTGAGGCGAAATTTTCTGTAATTCTACACGCTCTAAATTTTCATTGCAATGCGCCACAAAAGTTTTTTCCGCGTCAATTTCCTTAATAAAATCCGAGAATTTGGTCAAATCATTTATCACCGGAAAATGAAACCTCAAACTTTGCTTCGAAGCAGAAATGCTTTGTTTTCGTAGCTTTTCGATGTTCAGATTTTTACGCTCGGTTTTTTCAGTCTGCAAAATGGTAATTTCAGAAATTCCCATTTCGGTTGCTTTTTCTACGAAAAATTCAATGCGGTCGATATTTTTTGTAGGCGCTATTGCAATGTGTAATTTTGGCGAGAATTCGGGCAAATTTTGCTGGATTTCCAGAACGTCAAGCAAAACCTTTTTTCCTTCTAAAACCAGATTTCCTTTCGCCAGATTTCCTTTTCCGTCGGTGACAAAAATTTCTTCGCCGGCGCGCATGCGCAAAACTTTCAGGATGTGCGTTTGTTCCTCTTCATTAATTTTAACCTCAGGAAAAATTTCACCAAAAAAAAGCTTCATTAAAAATTCTTTTTAAAATTTTCTTCAATATCGTATCTCGCCGTGGCGGAAACCGAAAGATCAGCAAATTCACCACGATCGTATTTCAGTTTCGCCACCATGGCAATCATCGCGGCATTATCGGTGGTGTATTCAAATTTCGGGATGTAAATATTCCAGCCCAGTTTTTCAGCATTTTTCAGCATCGCCTCTCGCAAACCGGAGTTTGCGGAAACTCCGCCTGCAATCGCAACTTCTTTAATTCCGAAATCTGCTGCAGCTTTTTCAAGCTTTTGCATCAGAATTTCAACGATCGATCTTTGCACTGAAGCACATAAATTTTCTAAATTTTCGGTGATAAAAACGGGATTTTTTTTGATTTCTTTCTGAATGAAATACAGCACCGAGGTTTTGATTCCGCTGAAGGAATAATTATAAGCGTCGAGTTTTGGTTTATTAAAATTAAAGCTGTTTGCGTCGCCTTTTTTTGCTAATTTATCGATAATTGGTCCGGCCGGATAATCAAGACCAAAAATTTTCCCAATTTTGTCGAAAGCTTCGCCGGCAGCGTCATCAATGGTTTTCCCGATGATTTCCATATCGAAATAATTTTTCACCAAAACGATCATGGTGTGACCACCGGAAACCGTTAAACATAAAAATGGAAACGCGGGTGGTTTAGGATTTGCATCGTCAATAAAATGTGCTAAAATGTGCGCCTGTAAGTGGTTAACTTCAATCAGCGGGACGTTGAGTCCCATCGCCAGAGATTTAGCAAAAGAAGTTCCCACGAGCAGCGAACCCAGAAGTCCGGGACCGCGTGTAAAGCCTACGGCGGAAATTTCATTTTGTTGTATATTTGCTTTGATGAACGCTTGATTTACCACCGGAATAATGTTCTGCTGATGTGCGCGCGAAGCCAGTTCCGGAACTACGCCACCGTATTCCATATGGATTTTCTGGTTGGCAGCAATATTGGAGAGGATTTTATTACCTTTGAGAACAGCTGCAGAGGTATCGTCGCAAGAAGATTCTATACCTAAAATTATTGAGTCACTCATACAATGGCAAATTTAGAGAATAATAACGATAACGAAGATAAAAAATCGGTCGCGGAAAACCTTGGTGACTCGGTGCAGAAAGGGGTGGAAAATGTGCAGAACACGGTAAAAGAAACCGTGAAAGGCGCAGCCAACCTGGCATCTGACGCCATTAACAAACCGGGAGAAACTGCGGGAGAATTTGTGCATCAGGCCGCGAAAGATGTTACGAGCTACACGTGGTGGGCGAAACTTTTGCTGATTCTTTTCTGGACTGCGCTTTTTCTGGTTGCTTCTTTCATTGTTATCGTAAGTTTACCGGCAACAAAAAACTGGGCAGCTCAGAAAGTGATCGAGAAACTGAACAGAGACATGAAATCGCAGATGTCTTTTGAAAGTGTAGATGTAAATTATTTCGGCGATATCCATATTCACAACGTTGCTATCAAAGATTATAAAGGTTTTAAATTTCTGAAAGCTGAAGAACTGTATGCGGATTCCGACTGGTTTAAAATTCTGAGCAATTCCAGAAACTTGCAGTTTCAGTCTCTTTCGCTGAAGAAAATGGATTTGAAGGTTATTACCTATAAAAACGATAGTATTTCGAATTTTATCCGTTTTGTAGATTTATTTAACACGCCTTCGCCAACAACTTCTAAAGAGCCTTTTCAGCTAAAATCCAGGATTTTTGTTTCTGACTCCAAAATATCTATTTTTTCTGAAAATCATGAAAACACCGAAGAAGGGCAGTGGTTAAAAGCTGAAAATGTAAACCTGGTTATTCCGGAACTTCGGGTAAACGGTTCTAATGTTTTTGCGCAAGTTAACAGTCTGAGATTCACTGCGGAGCGCTATGGTAAAAAGCATTTTGTAGATACTTTTTCAGCAGATTTTTCGCTTACCGATGACTTTCTTTCACTGAAAGATATGACCTTCAATACGGATCATTCGCTGTTGCAGGGCGATTTAAAATTAAGCCTTAATAATGGCACTTTTTCCGATTTTTCCGATAAAGTCCGCTGGGATATGACTTTGATGCAAGGCAGCCAGCTCAGCGGTTACGACATCAGCTATTTTGTAACCGATTGGGACAATTATAAACCTATTAATGTTTCGGGGAATATGACCGGCCCGCTGAATAAATTTTATCTGGATAATTTTTTGGTGAGAAATCCATCGGTGAACATCAAAACCAAAACGATGAAAGTTACCAATATTTTAAAAGACAACTTTCAAATCGAAACCAATACACTTTCTACGGATTTCACTTACAAAGATTTAAAAGCCATGATGCCGACTTTTATTTCTTCGAAAATGAAAAACTTTGCTGATGATTTCGGACGCTTGAAATTCGACGGCGCCGCGCGGGTAAATCCAAAACAGGTTTATGTTCCGAACGGGCGCTTGATTACGGGAATTGGTCAGGCGAAAATCAACAATTTTTATCTGGATGATTACAGTACCGATTTACCAAAATACCGGGGTTACGCTGAAGTAAACGACCTCAACACTTCGGTGATTACCAAAAGCAAACAGGTTGGTTTGATCAGTGGAAAATTCAATGTTCAGGGGCAAAGTTTTGATGTTAACACGATGAAACTCCGCACGAGATCGCAAATTTCTAAGATTGAAATTATGGATAAATTCGTGCACAATGTTTATCTCGAAGGCGTGCTGGATCACCGGAAATATAACGGAATTATCAATGTGAATGACGCGCAGGCAAAAGCGCAGGCAAAAGGTTTGATTGATTTCAGCACTTCAAAACTTTATGCTGATATCAATGCAAATGTTGATTATTTAAACCTGAATTTTTTCACCGGTGCGAAGGGAACACAAGCCGTGAGTGGAAAAGTGGATGGTACACTTTCAATGACCAACATTAACGACCTTACTTTGGACGCTGAACTTGCAAATGTAAATTTTGCCACAAACAGCCAGAAATTTCACATTCCTAATGCCACTGTTAAAGCCTTTTTTGAAAATGGAAACCGCATTGTTTCAGTAGATGCACCTGGCGCTGTAAACGGCAGAATTGCAGGCAAATTTAATTTGGGTGATTTGGCCGGAATGGTTCAAAACGGTTTAGGTAAAATTTTGGTTGGTCCGGCACCGAGAAAAATTTATCGCGGGCAGCACTTTACAATGGATTTCGATGTGGAGCAAAATCTGGTAAATTATTTTATGCCGGATCTTCGGATTCCAAAAGGTGCTAGTGTAAACGGTTCTTTTGATGGAAATTCGAACAATTTGGTTTTGAATGTTGACGCGTCGCAGCTGAAGTATCTGATGACCAAAAAAGAAGATATTACGGCGGCAGACCAGGCTTTGGCGAAAGCAAATCCTGACTATAAGATTACTGAAAGAGATAAAACGACCCGTGACAGTGCAATAATTGACGAATTGATGATCAGAATTAACACAGCAAATCTGGACGAGCAGATTTATGCAAAAATCAACCGGATTGAATACAACCAGAATATTCTGAAGGACATCACGTTAAGCGGACGCAACGAAAATAACCGTGTTCTGCACATCGCAGCGAATTTTAAACACGGCACGCCGGAAGAAGAAATAAAACAAGAGCTGAAAGATTACGCCATCAACATCAACCAAACCACTGACGGCGCCGGCGATTATGTTTTCCGTTTTGAACCTACAACTGTTACTTTCAACAATGTTGCCTGGAATATCGATACCGATCCGGCGTTAAATCATTCTATTACTTATAGAAAGAAAACCGGCGATTTCCTCATTCAGAATCTTCGTATTTATTCCGATACAAGTGAGCTGTTTTTAGAGAAATCTATATTCAAATCTGCTAAAGATTTTTCTGCTGAAGGCGAAGTCCGCAATCTGGACATTGCAAAAGTGATGGCGCTCATTCAAAACGAAAATACGCTCGATTTGAAAGGCGTTGCCAACGGAACTTTCAATATAAAAATGGATAAAAACAATCTGGAGCCGTTAATAAACATGGATATCAATGATATTTTCATGAACGGAAAAGCCATGGGCAAAATCCAGATTGAAACAAAAAACAGCGCAATTCCGAATGTTTTTGATGTTGACGTAAGAGTGCAGTCCGCTACTGGAAGTCTGATTGGTGCGAATGATCTGCATCTTACCGGAACCATTAATAATAATACCGCTTCACCAACGTTGGATTTGGTTGCAAAAATGAACGATTTTGATGTGGCTTTCGCACAACAGTTTGTGACCGGAATTTTCTCAAATCTACGCGGAAAAGCTTTTGGTGATTTAAAAATTAGTGGAAGTTTGAGCGACATTGATTATAGCGGTGATATCGCACTGAAAAAATTCGGGCTAAAACTGGATTTTACCGGTGTAGATTATTCGCTGGATGACACCGTGATTTCACTTTCCAAAGGTTTGGCGATTTTAAATGACATTGGTATTAGCGACGGCAGAAGCAATTCTAAAGGTTCGATTTCTGGGGCGATTCAGTTTGAAACGCTGTCTTCAATGGGTGTCAACTTAGTTTTACGTGCAGACAATCTCATGCTTTTGAACACCACGCAAAAAGATTACGATTTATTCTGGGGTCGCGTTTACGGAACGGGAACGCTCTACGTCGACGGACCAGTCTCTGCTTTAAATATTTCAACACCGGAAATGCGCGCGCTTAATAATTCGGTGTTTACATTTAATTCAAATTCTACCTCGAATGTTGAAGAGTTTAAAATGCTGCGCTTTCTAAAACGCGACGACAACGGTGAAATTTCGGTAGAGAAAAAGAAAAAAACAAGCGCCAATATGAATGTTGATTTCAGTTTGGCGGTTGATAAAGGAACCACGGTAAACGTTTTGGTTGGCGACGATATCGGTGACATCAGCGTTCGCGGAAATTCTGAAAGGTTACGTTTTGTTATGAGCCGAACCGGCGCGATTTCGATGAACGGAAATTATTTCGTGGACAGCGGAACTTTCGTTTCCAAAGCGATTCTGAACAGAACTTTCCACATTACAAAAGGAAGTTCAATCCGGTGGGATGGTGATCCAATAGCGCCACAACTTGACATTGATGCAACGTATCTGCGAACCGTTACAAACGCCGGTCAGTATCTGAATATGGGAAGTCTGCAGCCTATTGATGTTTTGCTTTCTACCAAAATTACACAAACCTTAAACAATCCGAAAATTGTGCTTGGCGTTTCCGCGCAGGATGTTTCTTCAAATTTAAAAGAGACACTTGCGGAAAAAATGAGCAATGAGGACGAAAAAATTATTCAGTTCGGCTCTGTTTTGGTGATGAACAGCTTTAACGTTGGCAATTCCGCATTTGATATTAACTTAGGAAATACGTTGGAAACTTCGGGCTATAATATGCTTTTCAAGCAGCTCGGTTCAGTTTTAAATACCATCAGTAACGAATTTCAGGTGGACCTAAACTATCTGAAAGGGGACGCAGGTTCCAACACCGGCGACCGCGCGAATGCAAGTGTAAGTTTTGCACTTTCACCGCGCGTTACGGTAAAAACAGGTTTAGGAATACCAATTTCGAAATCCGAAAATACCGGTTCAGATTATCTCTCCGGAGAAGGCATCATCGAGTATGACTGGTCTAAGAAAAACGACGGTTCACGTCTGCTGCGTGCTTATTCCAAACCTACTAACATCGGTCTGAACGGCACGGCTGCAGCAAATGCCGGTGCTAATCAAAGCTATGGTGTGGGTGTGGTTTACAGCAAAAGCTTCAACACTATCTTTAAAAGAAAGAAAAAAGAGAAAACTCCACAGTCTGGAAAATCCGGTGCCAAAACAGAATCCGTTAAAATCGATACAATTAAATAAAGATATTACGGGGTATAATCAATTTTTAGTTAAAATTTATTAATGTTTCAATAAATTTTTTCAGTTTCATATTTTGTTGTAAATTTGCAGAACTATTACCAATGTACTTCTAAAATTATCAATACAAAAATATGAACTACCAACTAGACGAAATAGATAAAAAAATTCTGGATTTTTTAGTGGAAAATACCAGAATGCCTTTTACAGAAATCGCCAAACAAATGGACGTTTCTGCAGGGACTATTCACGTGCGTGTTAAAAAAATGGAAGATGCAGGCATTATCTTAGGCTCGTCGCTGAACATCGATTACGGGAAATTGGATTACCATTTTACCGCTTATATCGGCATTCTTTTAACAAAATCTAACCGTACACAGGAAGTTTTAAAAGAACTTACCACCATTCCGAACGTTACTGAAGCAAGTGTTATTTCCGGTAAATACAACATTTTCTGCAAAATCCGCGCGAAAAACACCGAGGATGCAAAGAGAATCATTTACCAGATCGATGACATTCAGGACGTAATGCGAACTGAAAGTATGATTTCAATGGAAGAATTTATTTCAGATAAAAACAGACTCATCGAGGCGGTTTCTATCTAATCTTTAATTTGAATCAACAATATTCAAAACTTTTGATATCTTATCAAAAGTTTTTTTATTTTTACCATTATGAACGAAAATTTTGCGGACGAATCTCCGAAAAAAGATCTCGCTTTTGTTTTAGCACTTGCCGCGCTTCTGCTTTTCACGGTGATGGGAATAGGTATTGATTTTGATGAATTTTCTCAACATCAGCAGATCAACATTCCAACCGGCTATTTCTATTTTATTTTTCTGGTGGATGCGCTCATGATTTTGGCGGTTATTTTCATCTTTTTTTACAGAAAATTTGCGGTTATATTATTTCCCGTCGCGCTGATCACGCACTTTTTGGCGCACAACTATTTCCTGTCTACGTTTCTGTACACAGACGTCACCAACATGTTTTTGTACTGCACTCTGGGACTGTTCGTGATTATTCCGAAGTGGCAGTTTTTCAAATAATTTAATTTAAATCCAATGTTTTCCAAAGCGTGCGAATATGCAATTAAAGCGACCATTTACATCGCACAGAAAAGCCTGCAGGACCATCGTGTAAATGTAAAGGAGGTCGCAAGCGCTGTAGATGCTCCCGAAGCTTTTACCGCGAAAATTTTACAGCAGTTGTGCCGCGAAAATATTTTAAGTTCAAACCGAGGAAAGCAGGGCGGTTTTATTTTTGATGTTGCAAAGCAGAAAGAAACCAAGATTTATGACGTCGTTCGCATTTTCGATGGTGACGGGATTTTCACCGAATGCGCGCTCGGTTTACACAAATGTTCTTCGGTTAATCCGTGTCCAGTACACAACGATTTCAAACCAGTGCGGGAAAATCTTGCGGCTATGACACAGAAATATTCTTTTTACGATCTTGCACTTCGTACCGAAAACGGCCTGGCCTGGCTGAAGTGATGTCTTAAAAATATTGCCAAATAGCGGCTAAAAAATAAAATGAAAAAAAATATAATTTTAAATAAGATAAATTTGTCCGAATTAAAATTAATGTTTACATTTGTACCATAATTTTAAACAATACGCGATGTTAACGACAGAAAAGACAATTGGCGAAATGGTTGCGGAAGATTTCCGCGCAGCACAGGTTTTCAGAAAATACAAAATAGATTTCTGCTGCAAAGGAAACAGAACCATCGAAGAAGCTTGTGAAAACAAGAAATATCTTGCGGAAGATATTTACAAGGATTTAGAAAAAGTATCAGAAGCAAAAGCTGATAATATCGATTTTAATTCCTGGCCGCTGGATCTGCTTGCGGATTATGTAGAAAAAACGCACCATAGATATGTTGAAGAAAATTCTACGGTGCTTATTCAGTATCTGAATAAATTATGCAAAGTGCATGGCGACAGACACCCGGAATTATTTGAAATTACCAAATTATTTACCGAAAGTGCTCAGGAACTGGCTGCACATATGAAAAAAGAAGAACTCATCCTTTTCCCTTTCATTAAAAAAATGGTGGCTGCAAAAGCAAGCGGTGAACTTCTGGTAACACCTCATTTCGGAACGGTAGAAAATCCGGTTGCGATGATGAAAGACGAACACACAACCGAAGGTGAACGTTTTGTGAAAATTGCAGAACTTACCAATAATTACCAGTTCCCGGACGATGCATGTGGAACTTACCAGGTAACTTACAGAATGTTGGATGATTTCGAACAGGATCTTCATAAACACATTCACCTGGAAAACAATATCCTTTTCCCTAAAGCAATTGCTTTGGAAAAAACTTTCTAACTAAATTTTCTGTTTTTTTTTTGAAATCCATTTCAGCTTTTTGAAATGGATTTCTTTTTTTATGGCGTTTTCGAACTTAGATAAAAGTCGTAGGTGTAGACATTGTACGGCAAAATCAGTTTTGCGACTATGAATGAAATGAAACAGCAAACCAAAATCGGTAAGAACAGCTGATAACCGCCCGGTAAAAGATTACAGATTAAAACAACGGAGGTAAACGGCGCGTACAATGATGCTGAAAGAGTAGCAGCGGCGCCAATTAAAGCAAAATTGATCGGAATTAAATCCATATTAAAGTACGAGTTTCCGATGAAAGCCACCATTAAACCGAGGAAAGCTCCTGCGACAATACTTGGCGCAAAAACACCGCCGTCACCGCCAGCACCTAAAGTCAGCGAAGCTGCCAAAGGTTTCAGCACCGCAACAGCAACCAAAAAAAACAGGGAAACGCTTGGAACTGCTAAAGGTTCATTCAGAACTTCGCGCAAACCGTGGTAACTGTCGCCGTACAAACCGGGAAAAAAATAAATCATCGTTCCCACCGCGATGGCTCCGAGATTCACTCTGATGAAATTATTTGAAATATTGCTGAATAATTTCTTCATCCGCGTCACCATTAACGTAAAATAAACGGAAAGTGTTCCGCCCAAAATACTTAAAATTATTAAAAACGGAATCGCGGCGTAAGTCCAGTCGTTGACCTCACGGTGAAGTATGGTTTCAGAATCGAAGAAGTAGATAAAACCCCAACTGATCAAAGCTGCTGCCGTACAGGAAATGACGAGCGATTTGCGCATTTTTCTGGCAATGACCTCGATCGCAAAAAGCCAACCCGCAAGCGGACTCGTAAATAAAATAGCGACGCCTGCAACCACGCCTGCGCAAATCAGTTCGCGTTTGTACATTCTTGCTGAAAATTCCTGTTCATAAGCGTAATTCCCGATTGTAGCTGTCGCCACAACAGTTGAAACTTCAACTCCTGTAGAACCGCCGAAGATCACGGTTAGAAACCCATTGATGAAATGCGACGGAATTTTAAAAAGCGGCAAATGATCTTTTCGCTGATCCAACGTTTTATAAATTTCGGTAATCCCTTTATTTCTTCGGTTTCTGAAGACATATTTTCTCAGAAAATAGATAGCGGTGATTCCGACAGTCGGTAAAATAACAAACAGATAACTGTAAGAATTATTGACTTTTTGAAATAGAAAATGTTCGAAAAATTCAGTGAGATGTTTCAGCGAAAATGCCAGCAACGCTGAAGCTAAAGCCACCAAAACAGAAGCTAAAATAAGTTTGAAATAATGTTGGGAAACGATTTTTGTTCTTTCCAAGGTAAAATTGTAAAATTAAAAAAGTTGCCGTTTTATCACGGTATTTTTTGCTTTTGCCGATGAAATGCGGTGATGCAAATTTACGGAAACTTTAATAAAACGGAGAAAATTTATGAATTTAATAAAAGCAGCCGTTGATTAGAAGTTCTCAGCGAAAATTTTTCCCGGCTATTCGGGCACTTTCTGACGATTTTCCAAAATCGAAAAATTTACCGTTTTAACGGCTATTTTTTCAATTTTAAAACCGCTTAATTTTATTCTTCCGGCGTATAAAACAGCTTTCCATCTACAATTCTCGCGGGAGAAGTGTACGGATGTTCAGTTGCTTTTCCTTCCGACATAATATGAAGCACCGTCCAACCTTGGGATTTAAAATAATCCGAAACCATGGATCGGTGACAGCGCCACCAAACCGCCTCGGAACACATCATTGCTGTAGGATTTTCTGCGGCAAAATCTTTTAAAGTTTCAGCACCAACTTCAAAAAATTTGGTTTCCATATAATCTGCGTAGGCCTGGAAAGATTTATTCCGCCACGTTGTATTTTTCGAACTTGCAGATAATTTTCGCCTGCCGCCTAAATTTTCGAGATAAACATATTGAATTCCATATTCCTCCAAAGTTCTTTTAAGTTCGTCCTGATCAAACTGCGGAAACTTTTGCGAACCCGGCATCTTTCGGATGTCTGCTAAAACTTTTATGTTGAATGACTGCAGCAGCGCCAGAAATTCTTCAAAACTTCTGGTAGAATGACCGATGGTGTAAATGGTGGGTTTTGGAGCAATCGACATCTTTTTTAGATCAATTTTGATATATATTTTCAGAGACTTTATCGATTTCCTGCCTTTGCTTTAAAACCAAATAATACAACCTTCACATCCTCATCGCTTAAAACTTTCAAATTTCGAATAAAGCTGCTAACTGATACTTTGAAAGTGTATAGGTTTGTTATCGGTGCCGGATTGTCGATTATCCATGTTATTATTTCAGCGTATGGAAATTTCTCTTTCATGAATTTATAATCTATTACATCTGAGGAAATATAATCTATTTGCCTAGAAATAATTAAATTATTAATAAAAGTCAATTCTGATGATAATTCTTCATTTTTCAGACTGGAAATTTCCCAAGGTAAATAATAGGAAGTTTTGAAACCTTTTGATTTAAATGAATTCAAGAAATTCGGCGTATTTGATTCTACAATTATATTTGCAGTTTCAATGCTTAAAGTTCGAACAATTGAATCTAATTTAACCGAAGACTGGATCTTATTATTTACGTTCAAATTTTTAAAATCCAGCCATAACCCCAAGTTTTTATAATTTTTGTTGGAATTTAAATAATCAAATAAATTTAAGTCAATAGAATTTGCCGGCGGATGATTGACATCAAAATTATTTTTTACAGAGTCGAAAACAAGATCCAGTTCGACTCCCGGGAATTTTTTTCGAGCTTCTTCAAATTTCTCAATACTATTTACGCGATGTGCCCAGATTTTCGAGGTAAAGATACACTTGAAAAAAAGCATCTGAAAACTCAGTAGCAAATATGTTAATATTAGAAAGCATACGGCTGTAACTAATATTAACCGATTATTTTTTATGATGGAAAAAAGCGTCATAATCAATGTTTTTTCTTGAAACTATCCGTTTTCTAGAGACGAAATTTTTATTTACTAAACTTTTAGTGGAATCAAATTCCTTCCAAGTTAAACTAGAAAGGTCGCTTAATGTGTATATTAAATCTTCAGAAATATATTTCCTGTTGGTGTCATATACAAATTTCTCTTCTTCCAGTTTAAATTTTTTTGAGCGCCAAAGAATAAATGGAATATCAAACATAGGTTTTGTGCCAATAGTTTCGGTGTGACCCTTCAGCGCCATTGTTTGGTAAACCTCCTCGCCATGATCCGAAAGATAAAGAACATATGATTTTGCGTTTATCGCTTTAACTTCTCTTATAATTTCATTAACTATAAAGTCGTTATATAATACTGAATTATCATAAGTATTTATCAGTTTAAATGCCCGAGCGACCTCAAAAGAAGTACGAGGTTTTGAATCGAATTTTTGAAATGTTGGTGGATATCGATTCTCATATTCACCATGGCTCCCCATTAGATGAATGACGATGAACTTTTTAGCTGACTTCTGGTTAAGTATTTTTTTTAGAGGTGGTAAAACACGCTCATCTAATGAATAGTATGTAGCGTTTACGAAAATTTGTTCGTCACAATTTTTTGAAAAAATCGTTACGTTGGTGTCATAAAGACCCATAGGTTTCTGGTTTGAAAGCCAATACGTTTTAAAACCTCCTTTGTTAAAGAGTTGAATTAATGACCCATCGTATTTCCTACTCGGAAATTCATGTGAGGCTAAAGTTAAGACCTTGTTTAATGACGGGACAGTATGAGTGTTGGGAGAAATAATGTCATTATAAATCAATAGGTCTTCTTTTATTTTATTCAGTTTGGGGTTCGTCTTTCTATAATATCCGTACAATTGCATATGATCTCTGGTTGTAGACTCACCTATTATCAAAACCGATATTTCCTCATTACTTTTTCCGTTGTACATTACATTAGAAAAATCACCTCCCAATTTATTTTCTGTAACTTTATTAAACATTTCTTTTTCGTACCGGTAATCTTTCACCGCTGAATAAAAAATATGAGGAAATGTATTTCCCCTAATCTGGTTATTTAAAAGCACAATAAAAAGAAAAAAAATAATCGCGAAACTATATTTGGGTTTAATTTCTTTATATGAATTTTTTACGCTTAAAAAAATGCTGATCGAACAAACTAAAGTTAATAAAATTATGATGGTCATTATTCCCCAATCAATATACATCGATAAAAAATCTTTCGCTTCGCTGATATTTGTATCAAAAATTATAAAAAATGTTGACGCAGCTATAATGTCCTTAAATAAATAGAAGTGCCCGATTTGCACAAACATTATTACATTAAAAAACACAATACCTGCAATCTCCACAAAGCGGTTCACTTTGTTATTAGTAAATATATTTGAGGCAAAAATTAGAAATAACGCTAAAATTATATTCCCAATTACTTTATATACATCAATGTCATCTTTTATATAAATGAAAAGAAGAATGGGAAACCAAAACGCGATACGCCTAAATATTTCCAAGAAAAATGGGTTCATAAATAATAATCCTTTTTATTTGTAAGATTTTAAAAAAATTCTGGTTGTAATAATATTAAGTATTTACTACCATGTCAATCAGAATGATACTAAGTCGCAAATAAATTTACATAATTAAATTCAAATCGATAGATTTCATTTTTTCAATTTAAAGATTTTCAATTTAAAATTTTTACCACCTTTTATCGACAAATTTTTCAAAAAAAAATCCACCGGAATTCGGTGGAATTTAAAGCAGAATATTTTTTTTAAAACAGCGCAACTTGCAGAAAAGCACCGAAATTATTTTCGTTGTGTTTCAGCGGACCGTAATATTCCATATTAGCGCCGAGACCGAAAGTAAATTCTTTATGCGTTACACCGGCGCGCGCACGGAGATAGCTTCGCGCATGCAAATGTGCGGAAACCGCGTGCACATATGTTCCCTGAAGCCGCGAATAAAAGCGCCAGTTTTCATTGATTTCCGTTTTGTATTCTACAATTCCCAGCGTTTCAAAAGTCGCATTTTTGCTGAGGTCCACGCGCGGCATTGCAATCACCAGCCATTCCGGATTCGCGTAAGTGTAAATAATGGCCGCAGACGGACGTATTCCGCCGGGCGTGCTTTGGAAACCTGCACCAACTCTTACATTTTTAAAAACATCCACGGTTACTTTTCCCAAAACCATAAGGTCGGAAAGCTGCTCTTGATTCCAGTCGGAATTGAAATCGGTGACGCTGAAAAAACCGAGTTTCGGTACGCTTTTTATTTTTTTATCGATGATGGTCTGGAAAGAAATTCCGCGCGTTCCTGGCATTACTTCCACATTCACGGGTGGATTTTGAAAAGGTGATGGTTCGGTTTCCTGCGCGGAAAGATTTGTAGCGAAAATTAATGAAAAAGCAGCAAATGAAATTTTCAGGGAACGTCGTAGTTTGTTAGTCATTGTTTTGGATTTAGACTCACGAAAATATCTTAATTAAGTGCTGAATTGTAGGAGTTTTGGTATGAATAATAGGATTTTTCGGTTTTAAAGATTTTTTAAATGAAGTTACCATAAAATCTAAAACCAAAAAAAACACGCCTAAAGACGTGTTTTTTTTAAATTTCTAACGGCTGTTATCTGGCCATAATTCTTTTTACAGCAGCCTGTACCGCATCAGAATCAATTTCGTATTTTTTCATGAGTTCTGCCGGTGTTGCAGATTCTCCGAAAGTGTCATTTACCGCAACAAATTCCTGAAGAGTCGGTCTTTTGCGCGCCAACATTCCTGCAACAGATTCTCCTAAACCACCGATGTAATTGTGTTCTTCGGCAGTTACGATTTTACCGGTTTTTTCGACAGATTTTAGAATAATTTCTTCGTCCAAAGGTTTGATTGTATGAATATTGATGACTTCACACGAAATTCCTTCTTTTGCCAATTCTTCTGCGGCCACCAAAGATTCCCAAACCAAATGTCCGGTAGCCACGATGGTTACGTCGGTTCCTTCCTGCAAAAGAATTCCTTTTCCGATTTCAAAAGGCATATCTTCCGGAATGAAAACCGGAACAACCGGACGGCCAAAACGTAAGTATACGGGACCTTCAAATTCTGCGATGGCTAAAGTTGCAGCTTTCGTCTGGTTATAATCGCAAGTGTTAATGACGGTCATGCCCGGAAGCATTTTCATCATGCCGATGTCTTCCAAAACCTGGTGCGTGGCGCCATCTTCACCTAAAGTTAAACCGGCGTGCGAAGCACAGATTTTTACATTTTTGTTGGAATAAGCAATCGACTGGCGGATCTGGTCATAAACGCGCGAAGTGGAAAAGTTAGCGAATGTTCCTGTAAACGGAATTTTCCCACTGATGGTTAAACCTGCGGCAATTCCCATCATATTGGCTTCTGCGATACCAACCTGAAAAAATCTTTCCGGTGCTTTTTCGATGAATTTTTCCATTTTCAAAGAACCGATGAGGTCAGCGCAAAGTGCGACAACATTCGGGTTGGTATCTGCTAATTCTGCAAGGCCGGCTCCGAAGCCGCTGCGTGTATCTTTTTTATCTAAAATTTCGTATTTCATTTTTTTTGATGCTGTATGCTGTAAGCTTTACGCTGTAGCAAAGTTTTGTAAAAAATTGATGAGCTTAGAGCATAGTGCTTAAAGCGTATGTCTAAATTAATAATCCGCCGGAGCTTCTAAATACAGCTGTTTGAAGGCGGTATCGAGCTGCTCGTCATTCGGCGCTTTTCCGTGCCACGCGTGCGTGCCGATCATATAATCTACGCCAAAACCCATTTCGGTGTGCAAAATAATCGCTACAGGTTTGCCGTGCCCGGTTTCTGCTTTTGCGCGCTCCAGAATGGAAATTACGGTTTCGAGGTCGTTGCCGTTTTTTTCTTCTAAAACCTTCCAGCCAAAAGCTTCCAGTTTTGCATGTAAATCTCCTAAATCCAAGACATCATCGGTATCGCCATCAATCTGGCGACCGTTGTAATCAATCGTTGTAATGATATTATCAACCTTTTTCGCGGCTGCGAACATGAAAGCTTCCCAATTTTGACCTTCCTGCAACTCGCCGTCGCCCTGAAGTGTGTAAACCAGACTTTTATCGCCGTCTAATTTTTTACCTAAAGCAGCGCCAATCGCCACGGACAAACCCTGACCCAAAGAACCGGAAGCCACGCGAATGCCGGGCAAACCTTCGTGCGTAGTCGGGTG
The DNA here is from genome assembly GCF_000812875.1 of Kaistella solincola. Classification (GTDB taxonomy): domain Bacteria; phylum Bacteroidota; class Bacteroidia; order Flavobacteriales; family Weeksellaceae; genus Kaistella; species Kaistella solincola. Next base: position 367,572 of record NZ_JSYK01000003.1, read on the forward strand.
ACCTTGCAGGCGGGAATCCATCTTTCTGAAAGTTTTGAGCTCTTCAACCGGGAAAAAACCAAAACGCGCCAAAGTGGAGTAGAAGACCGGCGAAATGTGACCGTTGGAAAGGAAGAAAAGGTCTTCGTTTTTACCTGCCATGTTGAAGGGCAGTTGGTAGTTCATCACCTTGCCGTATAGCGCGGTAAAATATTCGGTACAGCCCAAACTTCCACCGGGATGGCCGGAATTTACGGCGTGCACCATGCGCAAAATATCTCTTCGTATTTGTGTAGTAAGAGATTTCAGCTCTTCGATCGATTTACTCATTTTTTAGATTTGTTTGCCTGCGAATTTACGAATTTTTGGTGGCTCGGGAAAATGAAAAATTCTGGGCTGCAAGCCCGGAATTTTTTAAGATATTCAATTTAAAGTTTGCTTTCTTACAAAGAAAGATTATTTTTTCCTAATCAGCCACAATCCGATAAAAGTGAGTAATCCATTGATAATCAGCAATTCCAAACCGATTTTAAATTCACCAAAAATATTTTCCTGGAACTTGTCGATGAAATACGAAATCACCGGCGCCGCGACACACACATACGGAACGAGTTTATCCTGAACTTTAAATTTCGTGAAAATCCCAAAAGCAAATAAACCAAGAAGCGGCCCGTATGTAAAGCCGGCAAGTTTCAGGATCAAACCGATCATTGAATTATCATTGATTATTTTAAAAATAATCACCATAATTAAAAATGCTACGGCAACGATCAGGTGAACTCTTTTCCGAAATTTTTCCTGCTCTTTGGGAGAAATTTTTCGTTCTTTCAAACCGAAAATATCAATACACAACGAAGAAGTCAGCGCAGTCATGGCACCATCCGCGCTTGGGAATAAAGCGGAAATCAAAGCGATGATAAAAATAATTGAGATAAACGGCGGCATATGGTTCAACGCAATATCCGGGAAAAGCTGGTCGCCCGCGCTTGTAACGTGTTCCGTATTTCCGTAAAGGTGCAAAAGTCCGCCCATAAAAAGGAAAAGCGAAATCACGCCCACCAAAATAAAGCCTAAAACAACCATATTTTTCTGCGAATCTTTCAGCCGCGTTACCGACAGCGATTTTTGCATCATTTCCTGGTCAATTCCTGTCATCGTAATTGTGATGAAAGCGCCTGCCAAAATCTGTTTAATGAAAAAAGCTTTGCTGTTACCGTCGGTATTGAAAACCTCGGTATAACCCAGTTTATTCATCTGCGAAATGCTTTCGGTAAAGCTTAAATCCAGGTGATTCAGCATGTAAACCGAGCATATAATCAGTCCCAAAAGCATACACGTTGTCTGCAAAGTATCGGTCCAGACGATAGTTTTCACGCCGCCTTCGTAGGTGTACAGAATAATCATGCCCAAAATCACCAGCGTGGTAACAATAAACGGCACACCCAAACTGTTGAGGATGGAGAATTGCAGGATATTCACCACCAGATAAAGCCGCGCAGTAGCGCCCACAAGCCGCGAAACAATAAAAATCCACGCGCCGGATTTGTAGGAAATCTGGCCCATTCTTTCCTGCAGATAACCGTAAATTGAAGTCAGTTTCAAGCGGTAATACAGCGGCAAAAGCACGTACGCAATCACGATATAACCAATCAGATAGCCGATGGTAATCTGCAGATAATGAAATTTATCCGCGCCCACTGCGCCCGGCACCGACACAAATGTCACGCCTGAAAGCGACGTTCCGATCATTCCGAAAGCCACCAGCATCCAGTTGCTCTTGCGGTTTCCAATAAAAAAACTCTCGTTGTTACTGCCTTTTCCGGTGCGGTATGCGACCCAAAGTAAAATTGCAAAATAGGCGATAATGATACTCAACAGCACATACGGATTCATAAATTTATTTTTTTAAGCTGCACAAATATAGTTTTTTTGGGCAATCTGGACGCCTTTTCAAATTTTCGGGTTATTGATTTCTTATTTTTTTGGGGCGCCTTTTTGACGTTGTCGAATGGTGGATTTCTTATTTTTTTTATGGCGCCATTTCCGCCCTCCGCTCCCGCTTTTTTTGCTCCACTGCGTTTCGCAAAAAAGAGCTCCGCTCAGGTCGGGGCGCGGGGAAGCGTTAATTCATAAATTTTTTCTTTTAAGATTATTTACTTCCAGTCAAAAATTTTTCATTTTAAATTCCAAAAATACCGGCCTTTCCGGGCAAATTTTTCGTTTTAGAAAACCAAAAAACTTTCTATTTTTATTGCTATAAATCGAAAAAATATCGAGCTTTAAGGCCATGATTTTTGGTTTTAAGAAAACCAAAAACCTTTCAGTTTTACCGAAAGGTTTTCATTGATATAAATCGAAAAAATATGCTGCTAAAACAGCATATTTTTTACGCCAGCACATCCTGTAATTCCGCATTTTTCTGGATGGTTGCATTGGCATACTGGCACGCCGGAATCACTTTTTTATTATTTTTCCGCGCATACTCAACGCCGGCGTAAACCAACTGTTTTGCCAGACCTTGTCCGCTGTATTCTTCACCAACTTCCGTATGATCGATGATGAAGCGATTTTCACCGTCCCATCTATACGTCATTTCGCCTGCTTTTTTTCCATCGCTGTATATTTCGAAAATTCCGTTTGTTTCGTTGTTCTGGTGCTTAATTTCTGCCATTTTTTAATGTTTTAAATTTAATCTGCAAATCTTTAGCAAGAAGTCCGCCGAAAAATTTTTCATTTTGAATGAACTTCAGCAAAAACGGGAAAATTTCCCGCTTTTTCCCGCTTTTTTTTCATTTAAGATTTTCTGGGTGCCCACTGGTCGTACGGCGTCATATCAAAATTGAAAACGTCCATCATGTCCAGTCCAAGCGCTTTTGCCACGCCTTCGCCGTATTCCGGATCAGCTTTATAGCAATGTCTGATGTGACGGATTTGGATGAATTTTTCCGCCTGACCAACGTTCGCGGCGGTATTATTAAACAGTGCTTCTTCTTTGCCGTCAGCTTTAATAATTCTGAAAAGGTCGCCAGGTTGGGTAAAATAATCTTCGTCATCATCCCGGAAATTATGCGCATAAGCGTCGCCATATAATTCCAAAGGCGGTTCTTTCGCGACCGGTTGTTCCTGCCATTCACCGTAACTATTTGGTTCATAATGTTTCGTGCCGCCGTAATTTCCGTCAACGCGCATCTGGCCGTCGCGGTGAAAAGCGTGATACGGACAACGCGGCTTGTTCACCGGGATTTGATAGTGATTCACACCTAAACGATAGCGTTGCGCATCACCGTAGGAAAATAAACGGCCCTGCAGCATTTTGTCCGGTGAAAAACCAATTCCGGGAACAATATTCGTCGGGTTAAAGGCGGCCTGTTCCACATCAGCGAAATAATTTTCAGCGTTTTTGTTCAGTTCAAATTCGCCAACTTCAATTAATGGAAAATCTTTCTTCGACCAGACTTTCGTTAAATCAAACGGATGGAAACGGTACGTTTTTGCCTGCTCTTCGGTCATGATTTGTATAAACATCTTCCATTTCGGGAAAATTCCCTGTTCGATGTTTTCAAAAAGGTCGCGTTGCGCAGATTCTCGGTCTGTTCCGATGATTTTAATAGCTTCTTCTTCGGTTAAATTTTCAATTCCCTGCTGCGTTCTTAAATGAAATTTCACCCAATGCCTTACGTTTGCGTGGTTGATAAAACTGTAAGTGTGGCTGCCGAAACCGTGCATGTGCCTGTAACCATTCGGTATTCCGCGGTCACTCATTACAATCGTCACCTGGTGCAGCGATTCCGGAAGCAAAGTCCAGAAATCCCAGTTGTTATTCGCGCTTCGCAGGTTGGTTTTTGGGTCGCGCTTTACGGCGTGGTTCAGGTCCGGGAATTTCATCGGGTCACGGAAAAAGAAAACCGGTGTATTATTTCCCACCATATCCCAGATGCCTTCATCGGTATAAAATTTTAAAGCAAAACCGCGAATATCTCGCTCGGCGTCGGCAGCACCTCGCTCACCGGCAACGGTAGAAAAGCGCGCGAACATTTCGGTTTTTTTGCCAATTTCGCTGAAAATGTGAGCTTTAGTGTATTGGGTGATATCATGAGTTACGGTAAATGTTCCGAAAGCGCCGGAACCTTTTGCGTGCATTCTGCGTTCCGGAATAACTTCGCGGTCAAAGTTTGCCATCTTTTCCAGAAACCAGAAATCCTGCATCAGCATTGGTCCGCGTGGTCCCGCAGTCTGTACATTTTGATTGTCCGGCACCGGCGCACCGGTCTGTCTGGTGAGTTTCTTTTTGTCTTCCATGATTATTATTTTTTTGATATTTTAAAGTTACAAATTATAACTCTTCGGTGTTATCTATAAAATCTAATGCAGTGATTTTGCTTGACTTTTTTAATATTAATCAAAAAAAATTTGCCGCTAAAGAGCAAATTTTTCTTTTTACTTCGATAATTTTCCGTTCAAAATCGCTTTTGGCAACGGTACGAATTCTTCTTCATCACCTGGAACTAAAGGAAATGCATCATGATTTTGCTCGTGCCAGTTTATTTTAGCCGTTTCAAGCATCGATTTTTCAGAATTCACGAAATTCCAGAAAATAAAGCGTTCTTCTTCGAAAGGTTCACCACCGAAAAGATAAACCATAGCATTTTCACCGATTTCAAATTCGCACAAAGTGGCATTTTTCGCGATGATGAGTTGCTTACCACCAAAAGTGTTTCCTTCAATCATTACATTTCCGTCTAAGACATACATCGCAACTTCACCAAATAAATACTGACCAATATTTACTTTTTGCTTTTCCGCGCTTTTAATTTCCAGAAAAAATAATTTGGAATGAACCGGCACCGGCGATTTTTTACCGAAGAGTTCACCTGCGATGAGTTTAAAATGTAAATTTCCGTCGTTCCAGGCCGGAATTTCATCAGCTTCCGTGTGGTGAAAAGTTGGCGTGCTTTGCTCCAAATTTTTCGGTAATCCCACCCAGATTTGAAATCCGTGCAGATTTTTTTCGGTGTGACGCAAATATTCCGGTGTTCTCTCGGAATGTACCACTCCTTTTCCCGCGGTCATCCAGTTTACAGCGCCGGGTTTTATTTCGATATCGCTGCCGAGCGAATCTTTGTGCTGAATTGAACCTTCAAAAAGATATGTTAAAGTCGAAAGCCCGATATGCGGATGTGGTGGAACGTCAAGATTTTGAAAATCTTTCAGCGCCGCCGGTCCCATGTGATCGATAAAAACAAATGGACCAACCGCTCTTTTTTCACGAAACGGCAAAAGTCTTCCTACCAAAAAATTGCCGATATCTGCCGCTTTTTCTTCAATTATTAATCCGATGTTTGACATAATTTTCCGGGTTTTAAATTTTACATCTAAAAATTAATTTTCGATTTCTAACCGTCGCTTCACTTCAGGAATTACCTTTGTCGCGAAAAGTTCAATTGATTTCATCGTCATTTCGTGCGGAACAAAACCTAAACTTGCCTGCGCGAAAAATCGGGTAAAACCAAAAAGCCGGTGTTCGTACAGTATTTTTTCAACGACCTGTTCTACACTTCCCACCATCAGCGAGCCTTCCGGCGTGCGCATATATTCGAACTGGTCGCGCGACATCGGTTGCCAGCCACGGCTTCTGCCGACACGGTCCATCATCTGTGCGTAATATGGGAAGAAATCGTCAGCAGCTTTTTCGCCATTTTCACCGATGAACATATGATTGTTAATTCCGACCTGTAAATCTTCCGGTTTTACGCCGTTTTCCAATGCTGACTTTTTGTAAAGGTCGATAAAAGGCGTGAACTGTCGCGGCATTCCACCGATTATGGCGAGCATTAAAGGCAAATGTAATTTTGCAGCGCGAACAGCTGAAGCTGGAGTTCCCCCAGCCGCTAACCAAACCGGAATTTCACCATTCAAAGCTCGCGGATACACGCCTAAACCATGTATTGGCGCGCGAAGCTTTCCGCTCCAGTTTACTTTTTCTGAGCGATTTATTTGGAGCAAAAGATCGAGTTTTTCTTCAAATAGCTGGTCATAATCATTCAAATCAAAACCAAATAACGGAAATGATTCGATAAAAGAGCCGCGTCCCGCCATAATTTCTGCGCGTCCGCTAGAAATGGCGTCCACCGTTGCAAACTGCTGATAGACGCGCACCGGATCTTCGGAGCTTAAAACCGTCACCGCGCTGGTAAGTTTGATGTTTTTGGTAATCGCGGCGGCGGCTGCGAGCACTGTTGTAGGCGACGAAACTGCGTAATCGGGGCGGTGATGTTCGCCAATTCCGAAAACATCGATGCCGAGCTCGTCTGCCAATTTTATTTCTTCTAGTAAATCCTGAATTCGCTGATGCGCATTAATTCCCTTTCCGGGAACAGTTTCCGGCGCCGCGTCGGCGAAAGTCATTAAACCAAATTCTATTTTTTTCATTTCTGTGTTTTAAATTAATAAGCAGCCGTGAAAATCTGGCGGTTAAACTTCTTATTTTCAAGCTCGTCCACAATTGCAATCGCCAAATCTTGCACGGAATGACGCGAGCGGCCTTCAGCATCAAAAACGGGTGAATCGTTTCCAAGTCGGTATTTACCAGTTTTCGTTTGTTCCGGGCTGAACATATTCATTTCCAAAGCAGGACTAAAAAATTCCCAATCTAAAGTGGTGTTTTTTGATAGATTTTCTACATAATATTTTTTCGCGGCGCTGGCTCCGGCATGAATTTCTTTCGGAAAATCCGGACCGTCCACGATATAATTGCCGTCGATTTTCAAAGTTCCGGCACCGCCAATAACAATAAGTTTTTTCACTCCGGAATTTTCTACGGCATTTTGAATAGATTGTGCGCCTTTTAAATAATCTTCATGAATATTAGGATTGGTCCAACCGGGATTATAAGCGCTGATTACTGCGTCGCTGCCTTTCAAAGTTTCGGTTAAATCTTCCTGGTTGAAAATATCCACATTTTGCTTTTGCAGATTTTCATTGTTAATGGTGATTTTATCGGTATTTCGCGCCAGCGCTTTCACTTCATAATTTCGGTCTAAAAGTTCGTTTAGGATAGCGTTTCCGACAAAACCGGTCGCGCCAATCAGGGATATTCTCATTTGATAAGATTTTTTGGATTGATATTTACTTTAAATTTAATTATAAATAAAGCAGCGAAAAATTTTCGTTGCTGTTTTAACAAAATTTTAATCTTCGAGGTAGCCGAATTTTCCGGTGTTAAAGTCATCGAAAGCCTGCATGATTTCAGCTTTGGAATTCATTACAAACGGTCCGTGCGGCACAATGGTTTCATGTAAAGGTTCGCCGCTAAGAATTAAAATAATAGAATCTTCAGTCGCTTCGATAGTGAAATCTTCACCTTCATTTTCGAACAGAACAAAATGGTCGGTCGGCACATTTTCTTGCTCGTTTACGAGCATATTTCCTTCAATTACCAATGCTCCAGTATTGAAATTTTCGGGAAAAGTGAAAGTTTCTTTTCCGCCTTTTTTCAGTTTTGCGTTCATTAAATTCACTGGTGTAAAAGTGGCTGCCGGGCCTTTTTCACCATTAAAATCTCCGGCAATTACTTCCACAAAACCGTTTTCGCCAAAATCGACGATTTTCATTTCCGAATTTTTAATCGCCTGATATTTCGGTTTGCTCATTTTATCTTTCGCGGGAAGATTCACCCAGAGCTGAACCATCTGGAAAATTCCACCTTCCTTAGCCCATTCGGTTTCATGAAATTCTTTGTGAAGCACTCCGGAAGCTGCGGTCATCCACTGGACGTCGCCTTCACCGATGATTCCGCCGCCACCGGCGCTGTCACCATGTTGTACGCGACCTTTGTAAGCAATGGTTACGGTTTCAAAACCGCGGTGCGGATGGACGCCAACACCACGCGGCGTAGCAGTCGGTCCGAAATGATATTTGGAATTGTAATCGAGCATGAGGAAAGGATCCATTCTTTGAATGTCCAAACGAAAACCGCTCGGAATGAAGTTGTGAACCCGGAAGCCGTCGCCCACAAAATGCGGAGTTTTCGGCTGAACTACTATTTCTACTTTTTTTGTTGACATCTTTTGTTTTTTAATAATACAAATTTACGTCACCAAAAAGTCCTGCACATTGATTTAGGATAAGTAAAAAAACCGCCTAAAAACGGCAAATTTTTAGAAATTTTAAACCTGAGATCTCATATTTTCGCCATCGCTCCAGTGCAATCTTCGGAAAACCAATCCGGTGAAAATGGTGAGAAATCCGACAGCGAAAAAAGTATAGCGGAAAGCCAGATGGATAACGCCGTGTGTAATGGCGGTGTTGTTTTCAAAAACCTTTAAAATAATTAAGCCGATGGCAATCCCGAAACCTACAGCAAGCTGCTGATTCACCGCCAATAAAGAGTTTCCGCTGCTCGTGTGCGAATCGCGCAAATCGGCGATGGCAATGGTATTCATCGCGGTAAATTGTATGGAATTGAAAAATCCCAGGATAGCGATAATCGGTATAAACCAGTAAATATTCGTATTAATTCCCGGAATTCCCAAACTTGCGATGAGTAAACCAATGATAAAAGTGTTGCCCATCAAAGTGCGGCGATATCCGAAATAGTTCAAAATTTTAATGACAAATGATTTTCCGATCATGGCCGTTAAAGCCATGGGAGCGACTATCCAACCGGAAATCACGGCACTTTCTCCGTACGCGATTTGAATCATTAATGGCAATAAAAGTGGAATGGCACTGATGCCTAAGCGCGTCGCGAGATTCCCTAAAATCCCGACGCGGAAAGTTCTAACTTGAAATAAATTGAGCGGAAAAATCGGGTTTTCTGTCTTTTTTGCATGAACGTAATAGTAGTAGATCATGAGGAAACCTAAAATGAAAATCAGCAGCACAGGCGTGGTATTCTGCACATTTCCAAACATTTCGAGTGAAATTGAAAGCAGGAGAGAAGCTGTAGCGAAAATCAAAAACCCTTTTAAATCAAAAGTGATTTCCGAAGAGCGGTAATCCGGCATATACTTTAAACTCAGGATAATTCCGAGTAAACCAAAAGGAATATTGATGAGGAAAATCCAGTGCCAGGAAAGATAATCCACCATATAACCACCGACAAGCGGCCCCAGAATTGGCCCGATCAAAGCGGGAATAATGGCAAAATTCATGGCTTTTACCAGCTCATTTTTTTCAAAAGATTTTATCAAAGCGAGTCTGCCGACCGGCGTCATCAAACTTCCGCCAATTCCCTGAATCACGCGCGAAAAAACGAGCTGATTCAAATTCTGCGACATCGCACAGAAAATTGAACCCAAACTGAAAATTACCAACGAGGTGATAAAAATTTTGCGTGTGCCGAATTTATCCGCGAGAAAACCGCTAACCGGCATAAAAAGCGCCAGCGTCAGCACATAGCTGATGATCGCGTTTTGCATATTCAGCGGCGATTCGTTCAAATCTGTAGCGATGGAGGGCAGAGAAGTATTTAAAATCGTAGAATCCAACATCTGCATAAAAATCGAAGTCGCCAGAATGAGCGGGAGGAATCTTTTAATGGTTTCGGGGCTCGCAGTAGTAGAAGAATTCATTCAAAATAATTATTGAGCAATGGATATGCAAAGGTAATCATCTAGTGACGATGGACCATTCCCAACAAAAAGCCCGCCGAAATTTCCGGCGGGTTTAACTAAATATGAACTGTTAATAAGAATCCTCGTGGACTGAAATCACCGCTCTGCCACTTGGATCGTTCATTTTCTTAAAGGCGTCATCCCACTCTAATGCAATAGGTGTAGAACATGCCACCGATGGCACTGACGGAACGGTTGCTGCTGCTGTTTCGCTCGGAAAATGTTCTTCGAAAATCGCGCGGTATCGGTATTCTTCTTTGTTTTGTGGCGTGTTCAGATGGAAACGGAATTTTGAATTTGCCATCATATCATCAGACACTTCATTTTCAGCTGCCTCTTTTAAAGAATCAATCCATGAATAACCCACGCCGTCGGAAAACTGTTCTTTTTGCCGCCATGCAATAGATTCCGGAAGTAAATCTTCGAAAGCTTTCCTCAAAATCCATTTCTCCATTTTTCCTTCCGCTTTGCTGGTCATTTTATCTTTTGGATTTACGGTCATCGCAACATCCATAAATTCCTTATCGAGGAAAGGTACGCGTCCCTCGATTCCCCAACTCATCAAAGCTTTATTGGCGCGCAAACAATCGTAAAGGTGAAGTTTTCCCAACTTTCTTACTGTTTCGTCATGGAATTCTTTTGGATTCGGAGCTTTATGAAAATACAGGTAGCCACCGAAAAGTTCATCAGAACCTTCGCCGGAAAGCACCATTTTTATTCCCATTGATTTAATGACTCTTGCCAACAAATACATCGGCGTAGATGCACGAATGGTGGTCACATCATAAGTTTCCAGATGGTAAATAACATCCCGAACAGCGTCCAAACCTTCCTGAACGGTGAAATGAACTTCATGGTGAATGGAACCAATATGATCTGCTGCTTTTTGAGCTGCAATTAAATCCGGCGAACCTTTTAAGCCGACGGCAAAGCTGTGAAGCCTGGGATACCAAGCTTCCTGCACATCACCGCTTTCAATTCTGTTTCTTGCATATTTTGCCGTTACTGCGGCGATAATTGAAGAATCCAAACCGCCGGACAGTAAAACGCCATAAGGAACGTCACTCATGAGCTGACGGTGCACCGCCGCTTCCAGACTTTTTCTAATGGCGGAAATTTCGGTTGCATTATCTTTTACATTATCGAAATCTTGCCACTCGCGGTGATACCACTTCTGCATTTCGTAACCATCTTTGCTGTAAAGAAAATGTCCCGGTAAAAAAGTTTCTATTTTTTTACAAATACCTTCCAGCGCTTTAAGCTCAGAAGCGACGTAATAATTTCCGTTTTTGTCCCAGCCCTGATAAAGCGGACAGATCCCCATGTGGTCGCGGCCAACAAGATACACGTCATTTTCCGTATCATAGAGAGCAAAGGCAAAAATACCGTTCAGTTTCTCCAGAAAATCTTTTCCGTCTCTTTGATATAAAGCCAGGATGACTTCACAATCAGAATGGGTTAAGAATTCGTAATCGGGGAATTCAGCGCGAAGTTCCTGATGGTTGTAGATTTCGCCGTTCACCGCCAGAACAATTTTTCCATCTTTGGTGAAAAGTGGCTGCTTTCCGGAAGTAGGATCTACAATCGCCAATCTTTCATGTGAAAAAATTACTTTTTCGTCCTGAAAAATTCCGCTCCAGTCGGGGCCACGATGACGTATTTTTTTAGACATCTCTAATATCTGTGGTCTTAAAATTTCGGTTTTTTGTTTTGCATCTAAGAGACATACTATTCCGCACATGATTCTTTGTTATTTAATTGATAAGTGATATTTAATTAAAATTCTGAGGTAAAAGTAGAGCAATTGTTTATGAAAACAAGATTAATTTTAACTTTGATTAAAAATATACATAAATTAAATTTAGAAAAGAAAATATTTAATTATGAAGCAGATTTTCGGGGTCTTTTAGGGAAATTTTTCAAAAAATAAAAAGTGGTTTTATTTTTTAGGCCCGGTTGCAGCGGCATCCTTTTGCGGAACGCAGTGGAGCAAAAGATACAGCGAAAAACGGGAAAGAGCTTCGTGAGATACGAAACGCGTGTTGCTCCTACAAAAAAGCCATCTCAAAAAATTGAAATGGCTTTGTAAAATTTTACGTGAATTTTAAGCGTTTCTTTCGATGAGCGCCATGTAAAAACCGTCGAAACCTTCGCTCGGCATTACTTTTTCTTCTTTTATTAGTTTGTAACCTTCGTTATTTTTCAGGAAATTTTCTACCTGTTCGTTGTTTTCACTTGGTAGGATGGAGCATGTCGCGTAAATCATTTTGCCGCCTTTTTTCAAAATTTTGGCGTAATCCTGCAGTATTTTTTCCTGTTCTTTTTTAATGCGGTCGATGAATTCCTGATCGATTTTCCACTTGGAATCCGGGTTTCTTTTCAGCACGCCAAGTCCGGAACACGGCGCATCGATGAGGAGTCGGTCGGCTTTTTCGTGCAGTCTTTTGATGACTTTATTATCGTCGATGAAACGCGTTTCAATATTGTGTGCACCGGCACGTTTGGCGCGGCGTTTCAGCTCCGCGAGTTTCCATTCATAAATATCGAGGGCGATAATCTGACCTTTATTTTTCATCAAAGCCGCGAGATGCAGCGTTTTCCCGCCCGCGCCGGCGCAAATATCCACCACACGCATGCCTTCTTTTACGTCCAGCAATTCACCGATTTTCTGCGACGAAGCATCTTGAACTTCAAATAAACCGTCTTTAAAAGCTGAGGTCAAAAAGACGTTTTTCTTTTGCTCCAGCTGAATAGCGTCCGGATAATTTGCGATCTGGAAACTTTCTACGTTTTCGTCGCGAAGGTCCGAAACCAGCTCGCGCGCCGTAGTTTTCAGCGTATTTACGCGAAGCACGGTTGGTGCCTGCTCGTTCAGCGCTTCCATTTCGCGTTCCCAATTTTTGCCAAGTTCTTTTTCCAGTGTTTCTGCGAGCCACTCGGGAATTGAATATTGAATCGCTTTAGTGGGAACTGTATTTTTCTTGACTTTATTGATGATGTCGGCGGTTTTAATCCCGTCAAATTCCTCAAATTTTTTATAATGCGTTTTGGTCCAAAGGCAGTACGCCAGGATCATTTTATAGATATTGTTCGGTTTCACGCCTTCGCCCATGTAATATTCCAGGCGTTTTTTCCAGCGAATGATGTCGTAGAAAATCTGGGCGACCACTTTTCGGTCTTCGCTGCCCCATTGTTTGTGGCCTTTCAGCAATCTTTCAATGACTTTATCGGCATATTTCCGGTCTTCGAAAAAAGTTTCCTGCAATGCGTCGTGAATTCCAATAAGTAAGTTTCTGTGTATGAGTTCCATAGAGGATTTTTTAAGTTGAATTTAACCTCGAATCTTCGGGAAAAATTTTTTGCAAAAATAGGGCTTTTTTGCCGGATATTTTTTCCGATGTTTTGGGCGCCTTTTTTGACTCCGTCGAATGGCCTTAATTTAAAATATTTTTTTGGGGCGCCATTTCCGTCTTCCGTTCCCGCTTCCGCCGCGGCGGAGAGCTCCACTCAAGCCGGGGCGCAGCCATTTGCCATAGCCGTTTTCAGTTTTAATTTTTGTAAACATCTGCAATAGTAATATCTTTGTAAAAATTATTACCATGAGCGAGCCCGTTATTTGCCCAAAATGCCAATCAGAATTTACTTACGAAGATGCCGGTAAAATGGTGTGTTCCCAATGTTTCCATGAATGGACGCCCGGAGAAACCGCAGAAGAAGACAAAATTTTAGATGCCAACGGCAACGAACTGCAAAACGGCGACAGCGTAGTGGTGATCAAAGATCTTCCCGTAAAAGGTGCCCCGAAGCCGGTGAAATCAGGTACGAAAGTGAAAAATATCAGATTAAGACCAGATTCCGATCATAATATCGATTGTAAAATTGATGGTTTTGGCTCAATGGCGCTGAAATCAGAATTTGTGAGAAAGGCATAAAAAAAGGAAAAATTTGGACAGGGTTCCGTTTCAAAGACTTAGTTGTACAAACAATTGCACTAATTTCGTCTCAAGGCAGAAAGAGAATTAACCAAAAATTTCCTTACGTTTTCGAATAACAAAGCTAAGAAGAATTTAAATAATAACGAAAAAAAAAGGCGTTTATTGCTCCTTTTTTTTGTTTTTACCGTTTGGTTCTTCGAAAGCTATTTTCACTAAACCATCGAGTTTCTCCCGCGAGTAAACCGTAAGTTTTTTATCTTTTAAAATTACTTTATTCCAGTAATGGCTGCCGGCGAAACGGCTTTCTAAAACTTCCGCTTCCTCACCGTTTTTCAAAAGCTGAATTTCCTGCGGATACCAGAAATTTTTTCCGAGCTTAAAGACTGTTTTTTCTTCATTTGAAAAAACATTCACTTCACCGAAAAGTTCCGCCACATATTGGTTGTACGGATTCGTGTATGTTTCGCGCGCATCATCATTCTGAATTAATCGGCCTTCTTTTAAAACAATGATCTGGTCCAGCCACGGAATAACTTCCTGAATTTCGTGCGTAGAAATAATCAATGAAATCTTTTTGTCTTTCACATAATTGAAGAGTTTTTCGCGCAGCTGAATTTTCCGTGAAAAATCCAGATTGCTAAACGGTTCGTCCAGCAAAAGAAGTTTCGGCATCACCGATAGGGCGCGCGCAATTGCCACGCGTTGCTGCTGACCGCCGCTCAGATATTTCGGTAAAATATCGCGGTATTCCATCAAACCGACAACATCCAGAAGTTCCTCGACGCGCTGTTTTTTTTCCTCAAGATTAATGTTTGAAAGAAATTTTCCTACATTTTCCGAAACGGTGGAATAGGGCATCAAATCGTAGTTTTGCGCCACAAGTTTCATATCCTGCTCGCCGGGCACCAGATTTTTTTTCGGTCCCGCAATGGGTTTTCCGTCGAAAATTATTTCGCCTTCTTCCCAGTCCAGCAGGCCGTAGATCAAATTCAGTAAAGTAGACTTCCCGCAGCCGCTTTCACCCGCGAGCGCAATAATTTTTCCTTCTTCAACCCGCAAGTTGAAATTTTGGAATAATTTCTGATCCGCGTGGTGAGAGAAAAATAATCGCTTAATTTCTAATAGCATATTGCAAAAATAGCATATTTGAGCAAAATACGTTAAAATTTCATAATTTTGCGTCAACAAATTAAAAACACAAACTTTACGATGAAGACATTAAAATTAGCCGCACTTTCAGCATTTTTCGGCGCTTTTCTTTTAACCGCCTGTACTAAGGATAAACCGCTTACCAGCGAAACTACGGAAGTCAGCACAAAAACCGACGGCATTGCGTACACCATCGACACATTAAACAGCCGCGTGGAGTGGAAAGGTTACAAGGTTTTGAAATCCGACCAGACCAGCCATTTCGGAACCATAAAATTTGAAAGCGGACAGCTTACCGTACACGACGGCAAACTAGAAAGCGGAAGTTTTGTAGCTGATATGAATTCTTTGACGTCGGTGGATTTAAAAGATGACGTTGAAAATCTGAACAAACTGAACGGTCATCTTAAAAGCGGCGACTTTTTCGAAACTGAAAAATTTCCAACCTCGTCTTATGAAATTACCAAAGTTACTGCGCAGGAACAGGGCGATTATAATACTTTGCTGGACGGAAATTTGACCCTTAAAGGCATTACCAAACCTGTTGCGTTTCAGGCAAATGTTTCGGCGAAAGAAGGTGTCGTAACGATTGCGACAGAGCCCAAAGATATTAAAAGAGAAGATTTTGGCGTGAAGTTTCAACTGCCGGTTGCCAATGGTTTAATTAAAGATGAGGTAAATCTTCAGATTTTAATTAAAGCCAACGAGAAAAAATAGTTCGTTTTACCTTAAAATAAAATCCGTTCCAAAAATTTTTTGGAGCGGATTTTTTCTGGACTAAAAGCACAGATTTTTATAATTTACCGTTTACGATTTCGTAGCTGGCAGCGGGTTTGCTTTTTTCGCTTCCTCAAAAACCGAGAGGGGAATGTGGCAATATCCACTTGGATTTTTCACCAAATAATCCTGGTGATAATCTTCAGCTTTATAGAAGTTTTGTAGCGGAATAGTTTCCACAACCACAGGTTTATCGTAGTTCTTCGCCAGTTTAGCAACTTCTGTTTTTACAGTTTCTGCAGCTTCTTCATCAGTGGTATAAATTCCGGTTCTATAGTTATCGCCGATATCATTTCCCTGTCTGTCAATCGTTGTTGGATCAATAGATTTAAAGAAAATATTGATTAAAAGCGGCAAGTTAACTTCATCAGCATCGTATTTTACTTTAACAGCTTCAGCAAAACCGGTGGTATGACTTACCACCTGCTCATAGGTTGGATTATCAATTTTTCCGTTCGCGTAACCAACTTCTGTTGCTACAACTCCTCTTATAAGCTGAAAAAGATGTTCGGTTCCCCAGAAACATCCGCCTGCAAAGTAAATCTCTTTAATGTTTTTCCCTTCCATATTTATCTCATTTTTTTTGTTGTTATTTTCTGCTGTCTGAACTTTGGCTTTAGAGCAAGAAAAATTGGTCGCCGCAAAAATGCCGACACCAAAAATAAAAGCCAGAAGTGTTGTAATATTTTTCATTGTTTTGTTGTGTTTTTTCCTTCGTTTGTTTCCCTTGTGCAAATATCAGGCAGAATTCTTAATTATTAAAACGGAATTTTCTATGACCGTCATTTCACAATTTTCGCTTCACTTACATCTACGAAAAATTCCGTGCTAAAGATTACTTTTTTTAGGTTTTTCTAAAAGCTGAAGCATTTCTATAGTGCTTTAATTTTTCAAAAAACAATATTCCCGAATCACTTCAAAAATCCGTAAATTTGCGAACTTATCATTAAGCCAAACCTCATGACTTCACAAGAAATAAGACGCAAATTTTTAGAATTTTTTAACGAAAAAGGCCATTTAATTGTTCCTTCCGCGCCAATCGTACTGAAAGACGACCCCACTTTGATGTTTTCAAACTCCGGTATGACGCAATTTAAGGACTATTTTTTAGGATACAAAACGCCAAAAGCACCGAGAATTGCAGATACGCAAAAATGCTTACGCGTTTCCGGTAAACACAACGATCTCGATGATGTTGGCCGCGACACTTATCACCACACGATGTTTGAAATGTTGGGCAACTGGTCTTTTGGTGATTATTTTAAAAAAGAAGCCATTGATTTTGCGTGGGAATTATTGACACAGGTTTATAAGATTCCGAAGGAAAATTTATATGTAACGA
Organism: Kaistella solincola; assembly: GCF_000812875.1. GTDB lineage: Bacteria > Bacteroidota > Bacteroidia > Flavobacteriales > Weeksellaceae > Kaistella > Kaistella solincola. Next base: position 384,368 of record NZ_JSYK01000003.1, read on the forward strand.
TTTTTGAAGGCGACACTTCAGAAAATTTAGATCGTGATAATGATGCTTACAATTTCTGGAAAGCACACATTTCCGAAGATCGAATTATCAACGGTAATAAAAAAGATAATTTCTGGGAAATGGGTGAAAGCGGACCGTGTGGGCCGTGTTCCGAAATTCATGTTGATATTAGAACTGAAGAGGAAAAAGCAAAAATTTCCGGTTTGGAGCTCGTAAATAATGACCATCCGCAAGTGGTGGAAGTCTGGAATCTGGTTTTCATGGAATATAACCGAAAAGCCGACGGAAGTCTGGAAAAATTACCGGCGCGCCACGTAGACACCGGAATGGGTTTCGAAAGATTGTGTATGGCTTTGCAGGGAAAAACTTCGAACTATGACACCGATGTTTTCACGCCATTAATTAAAAAAGTGGAGGAAATATCCGGTAAAAAATACACCGGAATTTTAGACGACGAAAAAGATATTGCGATCCGCGTTTTGGTTGATCATATCCGTGCAGTTTCCTTTGCGATTGCCGACGGTCAGCTGCCTTCAAATGGCGGTGCAGGTTATGTAATCCGCAGGATTTTGCGTCGTGCGATTTCATATTCTTATCGGTTTTTAGGCATTAAAGAGCCATTTTTATTTGAATTGGTCTCGGTTTTACGCGCTGAAATGGGAGATTTTTTCCCGGAATTGGTGAAACAGGAAAAACTGGTGACTGAAGTGATTAAAGAAGAAGAAACTTCATTTTTGAAAACCATCGAACATGGTTTGAAAAGAATTGATTTAATCATCACCGAAACTTTGTCTAAAAACGAAAAAACCTTGCCCGGCGCAGCAGTTTTCGAACTGTACGATACGTATGGTTTTCCGGCGGATTTATCCCGAATTATTGCGGAAGAAAAGCAGTTGACCGTGGATGAAAAAGGTTTCGATGAGGAAATGGAAAAGCAAAAGCAACGTTCCAAAAAATCATCGGCGCAGAAAGTTTACGACTGGGTTGTGCTTGAAGAAAAAGCTGAAACTTTTGTTGGTTACGACCAAATAGAAACTGAAACATACATTACACGTTACCGGAAAGTTGAAAATAAGGACGGCGAATTTTACCAGATTGTGCTGTCAAAATCGCCTTTTTATCCGGAAGGTGGCGGACAGATCGGCGATAAAGGAATTCTGATTCCGAGCTATACCGAAGGTTTTGATATTTCAAATCCGAGTGTTTTTGATATTAAAGACTGCACGGAAATCATCGAAGTTTTAGAAACGAAAAAGGAAAATAACCTCATCATTTCTTTAATTAAAAATTTGCCGAAAGATGCCGGCGCGGTATTTTACGCCAAGGTAAATGAGTCGGAACGACGAAATTCTCAGGCAAATCACTCGGTAACGCATCTTTTGCACGAAGCGCTGCGCGAAGTTCTCGGAACGCATGTAGAGCAGAAAGGCTCGTACGTAAGTCCGGAATATCTGCGTTTTGATTTCTCGCATTTTTCTAAAATTTCCGAAGAAGATTTGAAATTGGTGGAAGATAAAGTAAACCAGAAAATTAAACAAAATATCGCTTTACAGGAATTCCGCGAAATTCCGATGACGGAAGCTATTGACAAAGGTGCAATGGCGCTTTTTGGTGAAAAGTACGGCGACAAAGTGCGTATGATTCAGTTCGGTTCTTCAAAAGAATTATGTGGTGGGACACACGTAAAATCTACGGGTGAAATCGGTCATTTTAAAATTCAGAATGAAAGCTCTACCGCCGCGGGAATCAGAAGAATTGAAGCGATTTCGGGTGATAAATCCGCAGAATATTTTAGTGGTTTAGAAAATGAAATCAAGGAAATTTCCGGTTTATTGAAATCAAAAGATTTAGCAAAATCTGTTCAGAAACTTATTGAGGAAAATTCAGCTTTAAAAGCGGAGCTTGAAACATTTAAAAAAGAAAGAGCCAAAGGCGAAACCGCAAACTGGAAAAACGATTTTGTAGAAAAAGGCGATAAAAAACTGTTGGTGAAAAAAGTTTCTTTAGACGCGGCGAGCGTAAAAAATATCGTTTTCCAACTTAAAAAAGATACACCAAATTCTGTAATCGTCATCATTTCAGATGCAGACCAAAAACCGCTGATTACCGTTGGTGTTTCCGCGGATTTGGAAGCGAAGTATCATGCGGGAAATGTCGTGAAGGATCTGGCGAAAGAAATACAAGGTGGCGGCGGTGGAAATCCGGGTTTCGCAACTGCCGGCGGAAAAAATCTTGAAGGCATTGAAAACGCCTACCAGAAAGCACTGCAATTATAAAAAAAATTAGCCTTTTAAACGGCAAATTTTTCTGATTTATAAAAAACAAAAATCCCGAATAATCGGGATTTTTTGTTTTTTCATCTGTGTTTTTTAAGTCATCTTTTTTCGATCATTTGCGTCTTTTGATCATCTGTGTTTTTGACTCATCTTTTATAGAGCGTGTGTTTTTTTACTTATTGCTGTTTCCCCGTGCAACCAGCGCGATGATAACGATTAAAACAAGAGCACCAATTACCCAAACTAACGGATTGCTCATCCAGTCCCCACCAGCCATTCCACCATCGGTATTCACATCTACCTTTAGGTCAGGTGCGGTTTCCTGAGCTTTAACTAAAATTACAGCAAAGTTTGCCATTATTGCTAATGCAAGCATCTGAATCTTGGTGAATAAATTGGAACGTGTCATCTGTTTTATGTTTTTAATGTTGTTACAACCTCATATTCTAAAATCGTACCAAAATTAACAGTTACACATTTTTTTCTTAAAATAATCTTAATTAATAAAGCATTCCATCAGGTAATCGTCCATCACAAAACCGTTTCCAATATCGAAAACGCCTTCCTCATAGATTTTAAATCCTTGTGATTCGTAGATTTCTATAGCAGGATTGCTTTTGTTTACATTTAAAATGATGCGCGTATCACCATTTTGCTGAACCTGCAATTTTAAAAACTGAAGTGCTTTTTTTCCCAAACCTTTTCCTTTAAACTCTTCAAGCAAATAAATTCGGTGCAGTTTGGTCGTTTTTTCTTCAAATTGATATTCAAAACCGATGAAGCCGGCGTTTTCGTTTCCGTCTGAAATCAGGAAATAAACGTAATTTGGATTTTGAAGCTGTCGCGAAATTTCTTCTTCAGAATACATTTCCTGCAACATATAAAAAATTTGCTCTTTGGACAGGATATTTTTGTACGCGGAATTCCATGATTTTTCCGCCAATTCCCGGATAAGCGGAATATCTTCAGCAGTTGCATTTTTAAATGTGCACATTTTAAACTGATTTTAGGAAAGTTCGATAAGCGTAATCTCCGGTTCAATCCCGACACGGCCCGGATAACCGATGACACCAAAACCGCGGTTCACGTAAAGGGATTTGCCGTTGCTTTCATACAGATCCGCCCATTTTTTATAGCGGTATTGCACCGGCGACCAACGCACATTTTTCAGGTCGATGCCGAACTGCATTCCATGCGTGTGCCCGGAAAGTGTTAACTGAACATTCGACGGATGGTTTTTCACCACTGCATCAAAATGCGTAGGATCGTGGCTCATTAAAATTTTTGCCGCTTCTAAGGGGATATTTTTCGAAGCTTTATCCAAATCACCGTATTGCGGAAATGGTTTTTCGCCCCAATTTTCTACCCCTAAAATGAACAGTTTTTCTCCGTTTCTATCAATGATGCGGTGTTCATTTCGCAACATTTCAAAACCTGCTTTTTTCTGTAAAGCAATTAATTTCGGAACATTTTGGGCTTTTTCCTGCGCGGAATTCCAGTCACCGTAATCGCCATAATCGTGATTTCCGAGAATTGAAAATTTTCCGTCTTTAGCCTGAATACTGGAAAATAACGGCACAAAAGGCTCAAATTCCGTAGAATAATTATTCACCATGTCTCCGGTGAAAAGCACCAGATCGGCTTTTTGCTCATTAATTAAATCAAAAGCATGCTTTAGTTTTTCCGGATGAAAAAAACTTCCAGCATGCACATCGGAAATCTGCACAATTCGATAACCTTTAAAGCTTTGCGGTAAACCTTTGATTTTAATTTTTACTTTCCTCACGGTGTGGCGGTATTTTCCGAAAATAATTCCGTCAAGAAATAGTAACGATAAAACCGCGGCGCTGCCCAGTCCGAGCACGCTGATGAAAGTCCGACGTTCGGGAAGAAAAGTATCACCGGAAATAAATTTTTGTGAAAAGAAGAAAAATCCCCGCACCAAATCTTCCAAAAACAGAAAAAAAACAACGAATAATTTCGGCAGGAAAAATACCAAAAATACCGATGCCACCAACTGTACGCGGTGATGATCACGGTCTGTTCTCTTAAAATTGAGCACTTCGTAAATGAAAAACAAATAGACCGCGATGGTCACCACCCAATAACCCACGCGAATCCACTGGTTGTTGGTAATGGTTTTAAATGCCTGGTAAACGTAAAATTCCAGCGCAAATAAAATTCCGGTAAAAATTAATATATTTTTCTGCATTTTTTTCAAGAAAAAAGCACAAAATCTATTTTGTGCTTTCTGTATTTTTTAGTTATAATTTTATGGAAACCTGTATACCAGCGCGTTTATATTCATGCCGGCGCCTACAGAAGCAAAAACCACATTGTCTTTCGATTTGAAGTTGTGCGGTGCCATTTTTCCTTTTTGTATGAGATCAAACATAGTAGGAATCGTTGCAACCGAAGAATTTCCAAACTGCTGAATCGTCATCGGTGCAATATCGTGGTCGTAATCGGTAATTCCATATAGTTTATAAAGTCGTGAAATCATCGCATAATCCATTTTCGCATTCGCCTGATGAATTAAAATTTTATCGATATCAGAAATATCTAAATTCGCTTTTTCAATCGTTTCTTTTACTGCGACCGGAACATTTTTCAAGGCATATTCGTAAATTTTTCGCCCATTCATGCGGATATAAAGTGGCCGTTGATCCTCATCTTTTTTTAGCGACGGCGCATAATCCAAATAGAGCAGCTCGTCCTGATTATCACAAATTGAAGAGTCTGCAATAATTCCCACATTTTCTTCATCAGTTGCTTTCACTACCACTGCGCCGGCACCGTCGGCAAAAATCATTTTATTGCGGTCAAAAGGATCGGTTACGCGGCTTAAAGTTTCAGAACCTACCACGAGAATCAGTTTGGCTTTTTTCGCTTTAATCAACGTGTCAGCCAAAATCAAAGCTTCTACCCAACCCGGACAGCCGAAAACCATATCATAATTTACGGTCTTTCTGTTTTTAATACTAAGTTTGTTTTTTAGTCGCGATGACATTGAAGGCACAAAATTAGGCGCTCCGTCTTTATTTACTTCCCCGTAATTACTTGCATAAATAATATAATCGAGTTCTTCCTGATCAATATTAGCGTCTTCAATTGCTGCTACTGCGGCGCGGTGTCCTAAATCTGAATTAAATTCGTCATCTTCCAAATACCGCCGGTTTTCAATTTCCGTAATCTCAATGAACTTCTGTATAATTTCTTCGTTGGGTTTCTCAATCTTGTCACCTTCGTCGGTATAGAAAACGGAATCCATGAAATAATCTTTACCAATGATCTTGGTGGGAAGATAACTTCCTGAGCCTATAATGATTGTGTTGGGCATATGTAAATGAAAAATTTACCGCAAAGTTAACAATTAATATTGTATCGCCGAGAAACAAAATTATTATTAAATTTGTGAAACTTTTTGACCAGAATACCGTTATGAAAATCAGTCCCTCAACCAAAGGTTTAATTTTTTCGCTTCTTACCGTTTTGGTGGCTTTTGGGATTTATTTTCTCTTTTTGGCGAAAAAAAATTATTATCTGGTTGACAATCCTACGGAAAATACCTTCTATTTTAAAATAAATAACGGCGACGAAAAAATAATTTCCGCAGGCCAGAAAGTAGAAGTAGATTTAAATAAGGGCAAAAACAATATTAAAGTTTTTGATGCTCAGAAAAAAGTGCTGTACGATTCCGGTTTTGTGGTGAATAAAGACCGCGGCTTGCTGAATATCGCTCATCAGGATTATTATATTAATGAGCAGTTTTACGGCTACGGCTTAAACCGAGATTCGCTGATTGCTGCCAGAAAACCCACGGAAATAGACGGAAAATTGTACGTAAACACTCCGCAGCGGTTTAATAAGCTTTATACGGACAAATTTTATTACAATATTGATGAAGATTACGATCAGCTGATAAAAAATGTCCAAAAAGTGGAGTCGCGCACCAAAATTTTCCGGAAAGAAGATTTCCTGAAATACTACAAAGAATATTACCAATTTTAATTTCAATCACCTTGAAACAAGTTACTCCTTATAATACAGAAGCCGGCAAGAAAAAAGAAGTCGAAGATATGTTCGACAATATTGCGCCAAAATATGATTTGCTGAATCATGTGCTCTCGATGAAAATTGATGTTTTGTGGCGTAATACTTTGGTGAAATGGATGAATAAAGACCAGCCAAAACTTGTTTTGGATGTCGCAACAGGCACGGGTGATCTTGCCATTGCGGTGCAGAAAGGTACCGGCGCAAAAGTTACCGGCCTTGATCTTTCCCAGCAAATGCTGAACGTGGGAATTGAAAAAATCAGGAAAAATAATCTTGATGACAAAATTGATATGATGAAAGGCGACGCTGAAAATCTGCCTTTTGAGGATAATAAATTTGACGCAGTCTCCGTTGCTTTTGGAGTGCGGAATTTTGAAAATCTCGAAATTGGTCTTGCTGAACTGAAAAGAGTAGTGAAGGAGCAAAAAAGCGTTTACATCCTGGAATTTTCAAAGGTTGAAGGTTTTTTAGGCCCTTTTTACATGTTTTATTTCAAAAATATTTTGCCGCAAATTGGCAAGCTAGTTTCCAAAGATAATCGCGCTTATACTTATTTGCCGGATTCGGTGAACGCTTTTCCTTTCGGTGAAAAAATGAAGAATATCCTGCTAAAAGTTGGTTTCCAGAAAGTGGAATACAAGAAATTAAGCCTGGGTATTGCAACAATTTATAAAGCAACCAAATAGTATGTGGAACAAACTCTTTAAAATCAATATCATCGCGGCGCTGCTTTTCGGCACGCTGTACGAGGCGCAGATGTTCCGCAACAAAAACCGGATGGACAATCTGGAAGGTTTTGATGATCAAAAGTTCAGCTATGGGTTTTTCCTGGCGGGAAATAATTTCGACTACAAACTGATTTTAGATGGCAGCGCTTTTAAAAATGATCCGGCATTCGGAATGGATGGCAATAAAAGTTTGGTGCAATCAAAAGCCACTTACAGTTTCGGTGCGGGTTTAATTGGTAAATTCAGATTAAGCGAAAATTTCGATTTGCGCGTAGAACCAGGTTTGCAGTTTGTTGAACGTGAGCTGTATTTCGATACACAATCCAACGACCAATATGCTGCCGGAACGCCAGCAAATCCACCCTTTATACCAGTTGCCTTAACGGAAGCTGACAAAGTGCGCAGAATAAAATCTACGTATGTGGACATTCCGATTTTGCTTGAAGTTCACGGTGACCGTTGGTACAATTCACGACCTTACGCAGCGGCGGGTGTAAATTACCTGCTGAATCTACAGTCGAACACCAATAGCCAGGACGATAATCAACAGGGAATTTTCCGCTCTACAAGCAGTAATTTTGCCTGGTCAGCAGAGCTTGGAATACAGTTTTATTTCAGCAGATTTAAATTGACTCCGGGCTTCCGCGGAACTTTTATGGTGAATAATGAGTTGGTTCGCGATAATGCCGAAACACCGCCATACTGGGCCGATGCTTTGTCGGGTATTAAAACACGCGCCCTAATGTTTGTTTTAAAATTTGAATAAAAAATTTTAATAATATGAAAAGGGAAAATCTGCAGGTTTTCCCTTTTTTTTATTTTAAAATTTGAAAATTAGTTCCCCAGAAATCCACTAATCCATTTATTTTTTTATATTTTTGCTCCAGAGTTAGAATAAATTAACCTGAAAAATGCTTAGTGATTTAGAAAATAATTTTTCGTTGCTGGAGAAAAAAATCCTCACTATAAGTAAGAATTTTCAAAACCTTAACGAGAAATATAAAGAGCTGAATCATGAGCACCAGGAGCTGAAGGAACGTTACGAAGAGGAAAGGAAAAAAAATCAGGTTTTAGCAGAAGAACAAAAAAATATTAAACTTTATTCCGCAATTTCCGGTAATCCCGATCACAACAGATTGATGAAAAATCATATCAATCGCCTGATCAAAGAAGTAGATTACTGTATTGCAGAACTTCAAAATACCGGTTTGTAATGGATGTAAGACGAATTACAATAACAATTGCCGGTAGAAGTTATCCGCTGAATGTGCCTTCTTCCGAGGAAGAAATCCTACGAAAAGTAGGAAAGCAGATCGATGGAATGATTAAAGATTTTGAAAAGAATTTTGACGTTAGAGATAAGCAAGATGCTTTGGCAATGTGCGCCCTACGGTTGGGAACCAACGCCCAGGTCGCGGAGCTCAATAACGATAAAAATATAAATGCTTCCGTGGAGCGGTTGAAAAACATCAACCAAATCCTGGAAGAGTTGGAAAAGTAGATTTTTCTTTTCCGCAAAAGACTGCCTACAATAGTTCTAACACATTACAGGTAAACTCAACGCTAAACAATTACCGGACAAAAGTTCACTTAATGGCGCGCCGACTTGTTCGGATTACAAAAAGTGAAAATCAGTTCAAATCGTGTTGATTAGGAGTTTACTCTATATCATTGAACTGTTGTAGGCTTTTTTATTTTAAAACCAGAAAAATTCCGCCTTAAAACGGCAGATTTTTTATAATTAAAGAAATTAAAACTATTAAAAATTAAATATATATGACAACAACAATCGCTATTATCATAGGCATTGTTTGTCTGGCAATAGGAGCGCTTTTAGGATTTTCATTCTCTAAAAGTTCTTTGAATTCCAAGGCAAAATTCATCATCGACGATGCTAAAAAAAATGCAGACAACCTTCTGGAAAAAGCTACCGTTCAGGCAGAATCCATTAAAAAAGAAAAACATCTGCAGGCAAAAGAAAAATTCATGGAGCTGAAATCTCAGCACGACGCCGACATCAACGCTCGCGAAAAAAAGATGCAGGATGCGGAAAAAAGAGTAAAAGACAAGGAGCAGAAACTGAATGATGAACTGAGCAAAACCGGAAAACTTGAAAAAGATCTGGATCGCCAAATCGCCGATTACAGCAAAAAGAACGAAATTATCGACAGAAAACAGCAGGAATTAGATGCTGTAACTGCACAAAAAGTGGAAATTTTAGAAAGGATTTCCGGCTATTCCGCAGAAGATGCGAAAAACGAATTGGTAGAAGCTTTAAAAGCGGAAGCCAAAACAAAAGCGCAGGCGCACGTACAGAATATCATGGCAGAAGCGCAGCTTAATGCGAAGCAGGAAGCCAAAAAAATTGTCATTCAGACCATTCAGAGAATCGGTACCGAACAGGCGATCGAAAATTCAGTTTCCGTATTTAATATCGAATCTGATGAGGTTAAAGGTAGAATTATCGGTCGTGAAGGTCGAAATATCCGTGCTTTAGAAGCTGCAACTGGTGTTGAAATTATTGTTGATGACACGCCGGAAGCCATCTTACTTTCTTGTTTTGATCCTGTCCGACGTGAAATCGCGAGACTTTCCTTACACCGTTTGGTAACTGATGGTAGAATTCACCCCGCGAGAATTGAAGAAGTGGTGGACAAAACCAAAAGACAGATCGAAGAAGAAATCATCGAAGTTGGTAAAAGAACCGTTATCGATTTAGGCGTACACGGTCTTCACCCGGAATTGGTGAAAATTGTCGGCCGCATGAAATACCGTTCGTCTTACGGACAGAATTTATTACAGCACTCGCGCGAGGTGGCAAACATCGCCGCGACAATGGCGGCAGAACTTGGTTTAAATGTTAAATTGGCAAAAAGAGCCGGTTTGTTACACGATATTGGCAAGGTTCCGGAACAGGAATCCGAATTGCCACACGCACTTCTCGGAATGCAGTGGGCTGAGAAATTTGGTGAAAATCCGGAAGTCATCAATGCGATTGGTGCGCATCACGATGAGGTTGAAATGACATCTTTACTTTCACCGATCATTCAGGTTGCTGATGCGATTTCAGGTGCAAGACCGGGCGCCAGAAGACAGGTTTTAGAATCTTACATCCAAAGGCTGAAAGATCTGGAAGCCGCAGCTTTAAGCTTTGATGGTGTTTCCAGTGCTTATGCGATTCAGGCCGGCCGCGAACTCCGCGTGATGGTAGAAAGCGGAAAAGTAAACGATGATCAGTCGGCGCAGCTATCTTATGACATATCCGAAAAAATCCAGAATGAACTTACGTATCCGGGTCAGGTGCGCGTTACCGTAATTCGCGAAACCAGAGCGGTAAATATTGCCAGGTAAAACGGCAATTTTTCTTAAATATAAAAACTCCTTTCAAAGTTGAAAGGAGTTTTTTTTGTTAAAAATTGGCCGCTAAAAGAGCCTTTTTTCATTTTTAAATTTCAGAAAAATTGAGGTTAAAACCAGCTTATTTTTATTAGTCAAAATTTTTAATGCTAAAAAATTCGGCCTGCAAAAGCCGATTTTTTTTAAAATTTCCGGAGCGAAAAAATTCACTGCTAAAACGGCATTTTTTTCATTTATTCAAAAAACGGTTTCATTTCCTCTTCGATGTTTTTCCGCAAATCCATCAATTTCACCGCGTATTTTTCCATTTGCTTTTCCTGCTCGGTTTGCGGCGCGAATTTCGGCACTTCCACCGAATTTCCTTCATCATCTACTGCGACAAAAACGATGATGCAGTGGGTTTTCTTTTCAAATTCTTTCCGCTTAATATTGCGCGAAAAAACGTTAATCGCAATGTGCATGCTGGTTCTACCGGTGTAGATGACTTCCGCTTCTACTTTCACAATATGCCCAATTTTTATCGGTGAGTAAAACCGGATGCCTCCTACATAAACCGTGACACAATAGCTGGAACTCCACGAACTCGCGCATGCGTAACCCGCTTGGTCAATCCATTTCATCACGCTGCCGCCGTGCACATTTCCACCGTAATTTACATCGCTCGGTTCTGAAATAAATTGGAAAACTGTTTTGGTATTCATTGAAAGATTTTAATATTTAAATGTAAGGTTTTTTAAATCAGAACGCTAAGCAGTTTTAATTCAGAAAAAATACCTGCTAATGCACCGGATTTTTCTATTTTTGCTACCATGAAGAAAGTTTTTTACCTGAAAACCTGCGGCACCTGCACCAAAATTTTAGCAAAATTTGACCTTTCCGAGTGGGAACTACGCGAAATTAAAAAGGAACCAATTAGCGCGGAAGAACTGGCGCAAATGTATGCGCAAACCAAATCTTACGAGGCGCTTTTCAGCAAAAGATCAACTCAGATAAAGGCCAGAAATATCGATGTAAATTCTTTAAAAGAAAATGATTTCAAAAATCTTATTCTCGATCATTATTCCTTTCTAAAACGTCCGGTTTTCCTTACCGATGTTCAAATTTTCATCGGTAATGAAAAGAAAAATATAGAAAACCTGGAAAATTTTTTCGGCGCTAAATGATGAGATTTTTCCTTTTTATCTTATTCTCTGTTCAGCTGTCCGCGCAAACGGTGTACAAAACGCCAAGCGGCGCGAAATACCATTTAGCCTCCTGCCGAATGGTGAAAAATGTCTCGTCTTCACTTCCTTTAGAAAAGGCACTGAAAATCGGACTTCAGCCCTGCAAAATTTGTGATCCGCCCTTTCGCGCGGTTTCCGGCATTATGTTAAAACCAAAAAAAAGGCTGGAGTAAATTCTGCCAACCAATGTATAGAACGCACAAAACCGGCGCGCGCTATAAGCGGAAAACGCGGATAGGAAACGATTTCCGTTTCCAGCATTTACCGAAAAATTAAAAAAATGCTGTTTAATTAATGATTTTTCTTTTCCAGCATATTGTAAACGCCGATCGTAACCAACGCTCCGAAAAGGTAATAACCCGTGGTCATCCACTTTTTCTGGTCGGTGTTTGTGGCTTTATTATTTCCTAAAAAATGTTCTGCCAAACCAATAGTTCCGGCTGCACCTAAAAGCCCGGTTCCTACGGTTTTACCAATGATTTCCGAAGTATTTGTGGAAGTTGCTAAAGTTGAAAATAACATGGCGTTCGACAGAATATTCCCACCCATCGCCGCGGCGTAAACTTTCTCGTCATCGGCGTCGTAAATATCCAGATTGTCCATGGATTCTTCCACCATTTTTTCACCGACCTGGTCTAAATCCGGTGCATTATCCATGTTTTTTTTGAAAATTTGATGAACTGCTGTAAGTGCTAAAGAACCGGCCAAACCGGCGATACTTCTGTTAAGTGCTGACATAATTTTTTTATTTTTAATTGTCGGGAAAACAGCGAAAAAGATGCCACACAAAAAAAGCAGCTGACGAATCACCTGCTTTTTTTAATCTATAAATCGAAAAATTTTAGACAAACGGTGTTTTTACTACTTTTGCCGGGATATTTTTATTTCTGATTTGGATGAAAATATCCGAATCAACTTTATTATGTCCCGTTGCGACGTACGCCAAACCAATTCCGATGTTTTTCATCGGGCTCATGGTTCCGGACGTCACTTTTCCTATTTCATTTCCTTCTGCATCCACAACCAGATAATCGTGTCTTGGGATGGCTCTTTCCTGCATTTCAAAACCTACCAGTTTTCTTTTAATTCCTTCCTCTTTTTGCTTCGCAAAATATTCTTTGTCCACAAAATCTTTATCAAATTTGGTGATCCAACCTAAACCTGCTTCGAGTGGGGAAGTGGTATCATCAATGTCATTTCCGTACAGGCAGAAACCTTTTTCAAGTCTTAGTGTATCACGTGAAGCCAGGCCGCACGGCAACAAACCGAATTCTTCACCGGCTTCCACAATGGCATCCCACAGTTTCACAGCGTCTTCATTTTGGAAATAAATTTCAAAACCGCCGCTTCCGGTGTAACCGGTATTTGAAATAATCACATCAGAAACGCCTGCAATAGTTCCCACGGTAAAATGGTAATACGGAATTTCAGCAAGGTTAATTTCAGTAATTTTTTGAAGTGTTTCAGTCGCTTTCGGTCCCTGGATTGCCAGCAAAGACATTTCATCCGACGCATTCGTCAGTTTAGCCCCGAATTTTTCGTTGTATTTAGAGATATGTTCCCAGTCCTTTTCAATATTAGAAGCATTTACCACCACAAAATATTTTTCCGCGTTCATCCGGTACACGATCAAGTCATCCACAATTCCGCCATTTCCGTTCGGCATGCAGGTGTATTGTGCTTTTCCATCTTCCAGCGCATCTACGTTATTGGTTCCCACAAACTGCAGCAAATCTTTTGCGGTTGGTCCTTCCACAAAAAACTGGCCCATATGCGAAACATCAAAAATTCCGACTTTTTCGCGAACCGCAAAATGTTCCTGCGTAACACCGGAATATTGTACGGGCATTTCAAAACCGGCAAAAGGCACCATTTTCGCGCCCAGAGAAACATGTTTTTCAAACAAAGGAGTTCTTTTCATATATTTTCATTTTTTCAGGAGCAACCTGAGTTTAGCATCTTTTTGAAGATTGAAACCCGCTGTCCGCTGTATCTCCTTGGCGCTGTCGCGCCTTCAGAGGATGCCGCTTCCATCGGGGCTAGAAGTTCAGTCCGTCATCTTTCCGAAGAACAAAAAACCTTTTTATAAGTGGTGTTTATATTCCTGAAGAATTATTTTAAACCATTCCGTGAAATGTTCGGGGTTGGCTTTCATTTCTTCGTCCAGCATTTCCATCGTAATATATCGGACTTCCGAAACTTCATCTTTATTCAGCTGAAATTCACCGTTATAATTTCCGGTAAAAACGTGGTCGAGTTCGTGTTCGAATAAATTTCCGCCCACATCCGCTTTATAAATAAAATGGAATTTTTGGGTTAAATCGGCGTGAATTCCCAGTTCTTCGTGCAAACGACGGCGTGCACCGTCAATATACGTTTCATTAGCACGCGGATGCGAACAAACCGCATTGGTCCATTGGTTGGGCGAATGATATTTTCCTGCAGCTCTGCGCTGAAGCAAAACTTCACCTTTATCATTAAACAAAAAAACCGAAAAAGCGCGATGCAGAATCCCATTTTCATGAGCCTGCATTTTATCCATGACGCCTAGAATTTCGTCCTTTTCAGAAACTAAAACCACTTGTTCTTCCATATCACACAAATTTAAGTTTTAAAAATTAGGTACTCAAATTTTTGTGAAATTTTAATAACCCAACCATTAAAAATCACCGGTTACAAGTAATGTTATCTTACGTTTTCTGGCAGATTTTATGGCATCCATTTGCGGAATTTTAGATTTATATGCCTGTGAACCAACGAAAATTTATAATTTTGCTCCTTAAAATTCAAGCGATGGAATTAGAATATAAAGACCATTTAAGCCCGATGTTGAAGGGCGATATCAAGAACTATCTTATTGATATCGACGGCACCATAACCGATGATGTACCCAATGAAGAGCCGGAAAGAATGGTGGATTGCGAGCCCTATCCGGATGCGCTGGAAACCATTAACCGCTGGTACGACCAGGGGCATATCATCTGCTTTTTTACATCGCGTACAGAGAACCTGAAGCAGATTACCATCGACTGGTTAGATAAACACGGGTTTAAATATCACAGCGTTTTGTGCGGAAAACCGCGCGGCGGAAATTATCACTGGATCGATAACCATTTGGTCAGAGCAACAAGATACAAAGGAAAATTCACCGATTTGGTTGAAAAACAGGTCACCATTGAAGTATTTAATGATTAAGGAAGAATGAAGATTTTAGCAAACGACGGATTAGACCAATCAGGGATCGATGCCCTAACCGAAAAGGGTTTCGAGGTAATTACCACTAAGATTCCCCAGGAATTTTTAGTGGATTACATCAACGAAAATAATATCAGAACAGTTTTAGTAAGAAGCGCGACACAGATTCGCAAAGATTTAATCGATGCATGTCCGTCGATCGAAATTATCGGTCGTGGTGGTGTAGGAATGGATAATATTGATGTGGATTATGCACGATCGAAAAATATTCACGTAATCAACACGCCGTCAGCATCATCTGAATCTGTGGCGGAATTGGTATTTGCTCATTTGTTTTCCGGTGCTAGGTTTTTGCCGGATTCTAACCGCAAAATGCCCGTAATAGGCGATTCCGAATTCGCGAAACTCAAAAAATGTTACGAAAAAGGAATTGAACTCCGCGGTAAAACCATAGGCATCATCGGAATGGGAAGAATCGGCCAGGAAGTGGCAAGAATAGCCCTCGGTTTAGGGATGCGTGTAATCGCGGCAGACAGTAATGTAGGCAGAGCAAGTATTAAAGTTAAGTTTTACAATAATCAGTTCATTAATGTTGATATTGAAACCGAGCCGCTTGAAGGAGTTTTAAAACATGCTGATTTTATCACCCTTCACGTTCCCGCGCAAAAAGATGGCTACATGATTGGTGAAGAGGCATTTGCGCTCATGAAAGAAGGCGTAGCTATCGTCAACTGTTCCCGAGGTGGAGTTATTGACGAAGAAGCTCTGGTTGCAGCATTGAATTCCGGTAAAGTTGCGTTCGCAGGGCTGGATGTTTTTATGAACGAACCCACTCCGTCAAAAGAGATTCTAAATCATCCGAAAATCTCCCTTACTCCGCATACGGGAGCTTCGACTGTAGAGGCGCAAGACAGAATTGGACTGTCGCTGGCTGAACAGATTTGCAGCATTTTGCAGGTATATTAGGAAAAAATATGTTTTAACAAATAATGAAACACGCTTTACGGCGTGTTTTTTTAGTATTCAATACAGGTAGCAAAAACAAAAACCCGGAAGATTCCGGGTTTAGTTTTTTATAATGATACAGTTATTTATTCTTCAAAAGGTCGCGGATTTCTGCAAGCAAAACTTCTTCATTGCTAGGTCCTGCTGGAGCTTCTATTGCAGGTTTGTTTACTTTATTCACCGCTTTGATCAGCATGAATAATACCATGGCAATAATTAGGAAACTGATGATTGCAGAGAGAAAATTTCCGTATTTCACCCCATTCCAAGTCAATTCCGAAATATTTTTCAAGTTTGCCGCTTCCAAAGCAGGGTTAAGCAATAGTGGAGTGATAACATCATCTACAAATGAAGTGATAATTTTACCAAAAGCACCGCCAATTATAACGGCAACAGCCAAATCCACTACATTTCCTTTAAATGCAAATTCTTTAAATTCCTGTACAATTCCCATAATATTAGTTTTTAATTTAATAATTTAATCAAATTTAGAAAATTGCTTTAAATAACCCCAATTTTATCTGGTTTTTTATGCTGATATTTCAGCAGTTGGATATTTTGTAAATTTATAATCCAAATTACCTGATATGAATATTTTTTCAGCACAGAAAATTTACGAATGGGAAATATTTACCATGCAGCAGGACAATATCTCGGCGCTACAGCTTATGGAAAAAGCTGCGAAATGTTGCTGTAACTGGATTACCGACCGGTTTTCTACCACTTCAGAAATGCTAATTTTTTGTGGCGCCGGAAATAATGCCGGCGACGGTTTTGCGCTCGCGCGGCTGCTTTACCAAACCGGATTTAATATCAAAATTTTCACCGACAGCTCGAAAAAATTCACCGAAGAAGCCGAAATAAATTTCCAGCGCTGCAAAGAAATTTCTGGTATTGAAATTCAGGATTTTTCGGCCTTAAAGCAGCTAAAAAATTCGGAGAGCTCCGTTATAATCGATGCGCTTTTTGGTTTGGGAATTAACCGTGCTATACAAGGTCCGGTCGCGGAAGTCATTTCTTTTTTGAATGAATTGCCTGGAACAAAAATCGCGCTTGATTTGCCGTCGGGCCTATTTGCTGAAGAAATTTCGGCTGAAAACGCCGTAATATTTCAGGCAGATTACACCTTGACTTTTCAGGTGCTGAAAAAAGCCATGTTGCATCCGGAAACCGCGCCGTTTTGTGGTGAAATTATCATCATGGATATCGGTTTAAACCCGGATTATTGTCTTGAAAACCCAACTTTAGAAAATACAGTTGATGAAAATTTAATTCAACAAATTTATAAACCACGGAAAAATTTCAGCCATAAAGGAAGTTTTGGAAAATCGCTGCTTATAGCCGGAAGTTTTGGTAAAATTGGTGCCGCGGTTTTAGCAACAAAAGCTGCTTTAAAAGCCGGTTCAGGTTTAACTTTCATTCTTGCGCCAAATTGCGGTTATGAAATTCTGCAAAATTCTTGTCCGGAAGCGATGTTTATTTCGGGCGGTGAAAACGAAGTTGGAAAAATTGTGAGTGATGATGAATACAGTATTGGAATTGGTCCCGGACTTGGAACTGCTAAAGCAACCGATATAGGACTTTTGAACTTTCTGAAAAGCTATTCAAAATCGCTTATTGTGGACGCTGATGCTTTAAATATTCTGGCTAAAAACGCCGAAAATTTTCAGTTTATACCGAGAAATTCCATTATCACGCCGCACCCGAAGGAGTTTGAAAGGCTTTTTGGTAAAACTGAAAATTCCTTTGAGCGCACAACATTAGCTCAAAAAAAAGCCGCTGAACTGGGTATTTTTATCGTTTTAAAAGATCATCACACCCAAATTATTTCACCGGCTGGCGAAGTTTTTTATAATCTTACCGGAAATTCCGGAATGGCAAAAGGCGGCAGTGGTGACGCGCTTCTCGGGATTTTAACCGCACTGGTGGCGCAAAATTATTCACCGCTAAATGCCGCAATTTTTGGTGTTTGGCTTCACGGAAAAGCGGGCGATTTCGCGGCAGAAAAATATTCAAAAGAAGCCCTGCTGCCTTCCGATCTTATCGATGAACTTGGAAATTGCTTTAAATATTTAGAAAAAAAATCCTCTCAGCAAAACTGAGAGGATTTTAATATTTTAAATTAAAATTTAATCTGGTTTAGAATTTTCTTCTTCAGTAATCATTCGCTTTTTAGACGTCAGCATAATTACAAAACCGGCAATCATAAACGGTATTGATAAAACCTGACCCGTATTTAAACCTGCGAACTGGATGAATTCATCGCCTTGTGGTTCTTTAAGAAATTCTACAAAAAACCGAATTGCCCACAACAAAATGAAAAACACGCCAAATAACCAGCCTTGCTGATATTTCTTGTTGGTGTAGCGGTATAAAATCCAAAGCAAAATGAAAAGCAGAAAATATCCACCAGCTTCAAAAAGTTGGGTCGGATAGCGCGGTACAATTGCGCCATATTCTGAGCTTTGCTGTGGAAACAAAACTGCGAATGGTGAATTTTCCGGCGCCGGTTTTCCGATGATTTCAGAATTAAAGAAATTCCCGATTCTCACAAAAGCCCCACCTAAAGCTACCGGGATTCCGATTCTGTCGTACACCCAAAAGGGATTTTTGTGAATAATTTTATAAGCGTAATAAAGCGTGGTGAAAATTAAAGCAATGGTTGCGCCGTGACTTGCTAAACCGGAAAATCCTGTAAATTCAAGCTGCGGTTTTGTTCGGATCGGTAAAAAAACCGACCAAAAATCCTGCTGAAAAAGTTCCGGCTGGTAAAAAATGACGTGTCCGATTCGCGCTCCGAAAATGGTTCCGATTAATGTCCAGGTGAAAAGAGGCTCTACATATTTTACATTCACTCCGTCAATCTTGTAGATTTTGGTCATCAGCATGTAACCTAAGCCGAAAGCTAAAATAAACATCAAACTGTAATAATGCAGTGTGATTGGTCCCAGATGAATTCCGGTGGAAGGATCCCAGGTGGAGTATAAAAATGTGAGCATAATATTTTGGTATTTTTTTAAGGTAAAAAGGGGTTATTTTTTGCTTTTTGGCGGAACAGGATCGTAACCTTCGCCGCCCCACGGATGACAGCGGCCGATTCTTTTGGAGCCGAGCCACAATCCTTTAAAAGGTCCGTGTATGCGCAGCGCTTCAATCATGTAAGAGGAGCATGTTGGCGTATATCTGCAGCTGTTCGGCAGAAGAGGCGAGATTACCATCTGATAAACACGGATAAGAAAAATAAGAGGAAAATTGATGATTTTATTCAACATGCGTTGCAAAAATAACTAAATAGTTTAAATTTGTTCCAAGTTTCCGAGGAAACTTCTGTTTTTCAAATTTCCCAGTTTCACATTTCAAATTTAAGTTTTGAATTCCAATACGCCGCTTGCCGAAAAACTGCGCCCGAAAACTTTAGACCAGGTTTTGGGACAGGATCATCTGACCGGAAAAAACGGCCCGATACGGAAAATGCTGGAAAATGACACTTTAAAATCGCTTATTTTCTGGGGTCCACCCGGAACAGGAAAAACCACATTAGCGGAAATTATTTCAGAAACTTCCGGACGGAAATTTTACAAACTTTCCGCGGTTTCAAGCGGAGTAAAAGACATCCGTGAAATCATCGAAGAAGCTAAAAAGCAAAATCTTTTTTCAGGCAAATCGCCTATTTTATTCATTGACGAAATTCACCGCTTTAACAAGTCGCAGCAGGATTCGCTTTTGCACGCGGTGGAAAAAGGTTGGGTGGTTTTGATGGGCGCTACGACCGAAAATCCAAGTTTTGAAGTGGTTTCGGCTTTACTTTCGCGCTCGCAGGTTTATATTTTAAAAGCTTTAGACTACGAAAAACTGGAAGAACTCATCGGAATTTCTTTAAAAAGATATAACGAGGAAGAATCGACTAATTTTGAAATTGAAGATTACGAGGCTTTTATTCAATATTCCGGAGGTGACGCGAGGAAGCTGATCAACGCAGTAGAAAATGTGCTTAATCAATTTAAAAATTCTGATAAAAAAAATATTACCAATGCGGATGTTCTATCGGTTTTGCAGGAAACGATGGCGCTTTACGACAAAAACGGAGAACAGCATTACGACATCATTTCGGCTTTTATAAAATCTATGCGCGGATCTGATCCCAACGGCGCGGTTTACTGGCTCGCAAGAATGCTCGTTGGTGGTGAAGACATTAAATTTATTGCACGAAGAATGATGATTTTAGCTGCGGAAGATATTGGCTTGGCAAATCCGAACGCGCTGGTCGTGGCGAATAACTGTTTTCAGGCGATCAACGTGATTGGAAATCCTGAGGCAAGAATTATTCTGAGCGAAACGGCGGTTTATTTGGCAGTTTCACCAAAAAGCAATTCTACTTATGTTGCGATAAATGATGCGATTTCGAAAGTGAAACAAACCGGAAATTTGCCCGTGCCGTTACATCTGCGAAACGCACCGACGAAGCTGATGAAAGATCTGGATTACGGCAAAGATTACGATTACGCGCATTCGCACGCTGGAAATTTTGTGGATTTAGAGTTTCTTCCAGACGAATTGAAAGGCACCAGTTTTTACACACCAGGAAAAAATTCTACAGAAAATAAAATTGCCGAACAGTTGAAACAGAAATGGAAAGATAAATATTAGAAAAAAGCCGTTAAAACCGGCTTTTTTTGTGTTTTACCAGAGTGGGAAAAAACAGCTTTTTAGCTGCCAATTTTCTTAAAATGAAAAAATATGATGTTTAAGCAACGAAAAAAAATCTGCGCCGGCGGCACAGATTCTTAAACAATAAAAAATAATTTAGTATAAAAGTGTTTTATAATTCGTTGATAGAATTCGCGGAAACCGACATTTCCGGCATCGCATAAATTTGAGATTTTGCACGCATTTCCACCATTTTCTTGATGTTGTTTAGATCTTTCGCTTCTTCGATGGTCATATCTTTAAATTCATAAATTTTGACCGCTTTATTTTTTTTGAAAGAATCCTGAACATTTGCAAATTCCTCTTCGTTGCGCACTTCTACGCTGGTAATAAGATTGTCATTTGAAGCAGAAACTTCTCGTTCTGTGGTTCCCAACAATTTTTTCCAGAAATTTCCTTTCGCGCCGGCAGTATTTTTCGCTGCGCTTTTGTAAATAAGGTAATTCTGGTTTTTGATTCCTGACTTTTCTAAACCTTCGGCCACGTCTTTAATGTTTTCCGGACTTGGAAAAAGACCAACAATCGTGTAATTCATAATAAAAGTATTTGTGTTATTAAATTCTATGCAAATATACTTTCAATTTATTCCGAAAAAGAAGTTTTGTAGTAAATTAACGTAAAGTTGATAAAAATCAGCTAATTAATTATTAATGTCATAATTTAAAACTGATAAGTCCAATTATTTAAAATTGAGTTTTTGATTACCTTTACAGCTTAACTTAAAGCTTTATTCAATGAACGTCCTGCTTGCTTCAACTTCTACACTTTTCGGTGGCAATTATCTGGAATATCTAAAACCGGAAATTTCAAGTCTTTTTGCCGGAATTTCTGAGATTATATTTATACCGTTCGCAAGACCGGGCGGTATTTCGCATGAAGAATACACGGCAAAAGCCGCGGATTTTTTTAAAATATTAAATATTGAAGTAAAAGGTTTGCATGAATTTGACGACCAAATTTCAGCCTTAAATAATGCGAAAGGATTTTTTACCGGTGGTGGAAATACTTTTCTTTTGGTGAAAATGCTGCATGAAAAAGGTTTAATGCAGGTTCTAAAGCAAAATATTGAAAGCGGAAAACCTTACCTCGGAACCAGTGCCGGCTCGAATATCGCCGGTCTTAATATGAAAACAACGAACGATATGCCGATTGTGTATCCGCCGAGTTTTGAATGTATGGGCTTGGTGAATTTTAATTTGAATCCGCATTACCTGGATCCAAATCCAGAATTAAAACACAATGGTGAAACGCGCGAAACACGGATTAAAGAATTTCTGACGCAAAACGACACGAAAGTAGTCGGACTTCGCGAAGGAAACTGGATTCGAAAAATTGGTGAAAAAACCACCGTTGAAGGCGGAGAAAAAACGCGGATTTTCGAAAAAGGAAAAGAACCGTACGAAATTGAACCGGGAACAGCGCTTTAGTCAGTATTCCATTTTTTCAGAAGTAAATCCATTAAGAAATCGGGGCATGAAATGACTTTATTTTTTTCAGCATCCAGGAAAAACAAAGTGGTTTTAGCTTCGGTTATCTTCTCTTTAGATTCATTATAAATTTCATAATCAAACTCAATTTTTACACCGGGAATTTTTGTGATGTAGGTATGAATTTCGAGAAGTTGGTCGTAGCGCGCGGGTTTCAAATATTTAACAGAAAATTGTGATACCGGAAGCCAGATTCCGCGCTGTTCTATGGCTTCATACGGCATGCCTAGTTCCCGAAAAAGCTCTACACGGGCGACTTCAAAATACTGTGCGTAGTTGCCATAATAGACGTATTTCATCGGGTCGGTTTCGGCGTAACGTACTCGTAGTGAGTGAGTTGTATGTATCATTTAATGTTAAGAATTGTTCATACAAATATATTTCTAAATAACCAATAGAACAAAAATTTTTTTTTGAATTTTAAAAATGAGATATTTGTCTTCCCACCAAATCTAACAACCGGAGGGAAAATTGCTTTAACAAAATGGACGAAAATTTAACACTTATTTGGGAAAAGTGTCTGCAGTTTATGAGGGACAACCTCAACGCTGCGGAGAATCATACCGACCTGAAAAAACTCGAGAGTTCTTTTGATTTACTGTTCGATAATATTCGACCTGTTTCGCTTGTTAGCAATAATCTTACCCTTTTGGTTCCGAGTGACTTTTACAAGGAATATATTGAAGATAATTATTTGTCTTTACTTTCTGCCGCGCTGAAAAAAAACATCGGAAAAGGCGTTAAATTATGGTATTCTGTCATGGAAAATAAACCAACGGGACAGGAAAAGGCCATTACTTTAAATGTTAAAGGAAAAAGTGTTTCCACACCCAAAATGCAGGAAACTTTGCCGCCATCATTTTCAGCGAACCTGATTAATCCGTTTGTGGTTCCGGGAATGAAAAAAATCAACATCGATTCCAACCTGAAAGCTGATTTTTCTTTCGATAATTATGTGGAAGGTGAAAGCAATAAATTTGCATCTACCGTTGCAAAATCTATTGCAAAAAGACCCGGCGCAACCGCTTTCAATCCGCTGTTTTTATACGGTGGTTACGGTGTTGGAAAAACGCATCTGGGCCACGCAGTTGGTTTGGAAGTAAAAAATGCGTACCCTGAAAAAGTGGTATTGTATCTCTCTTCGGAGAAATTTATCCAGCAATTTGTGTCTGCGGCGAAAGCGCATAAGCAAACAGAATTTGCGAATTTCTACCAAATGGTTGATGTATTAATTATTGATGATATCCAGTTTCTATCCGGTAAAAAATCTACACAAGACAGCTTTTTCCATATTTTCGATTATTTACATCAAAATGGAAAGCAAATTATATTAACTTCCGACAAGGCGCCGGTTGATATTTTAGACATCCAGGACCGAATTGTTTCCCGTTTCAAATGGGGACTTTCTGCGGAAATAAAATCTCCGGATTTCGATACGCGCAGAAAAATTATTGTTGATAAGTTAAGCCGTGACGGAATTGTGCTCACCGAAGATATGTTGGATTATTTAGCATCTGAAGTGAAAACAAATGTGCGTGAACTGATCGGCGTGATCAATTCAGTGATTGCGTATTCGACAATCTACAAGTCAGATTTATCATTGGAACTTCTAAAAGAGACCATCAGTAAAATAGCAGCAAACCAGAAGAAAGTCATCAATATTCCTTATATTCAGGAAGTTGTGTGCGAATATTTCGGTATTCAGCGAGAGCAGCTTCTGTCTAAAACCCGAAAAAGAGAAATTGCTTTGCCGCGACAGTTGGCGATGTATTTTGCTAAAGAATTCACCAACGCAACCTTCAACAAAATCGGTGAAGAAATGGGCGGAAAAGACCATTCAACCGTCATGTATGCGTGCGACACAATTAAAGATGTTTCGAAAATTGATAAAGAAGTTAAAAAATACGTTAAGGAATTAACGGAAAAAATCAAACAGTAAATTGGTTTTTAAATGTAGCATAACAAAGGGATTTTTTAAAATTCCTTTTTTTATTTGTATTTTGTCATTAATAATTATAATATGAAAATTTTAATGGTTTGCCTTGGAAATATTTGCAGAAGCCCACTGGCTGAAGGAATTTTACAGGCTAAATTACACGGGGATTTTACGGTAGATTCCGCTGGAACAATTGATATGCATGAAGGCGAAATGCCGGATTACCGCTCAATTGAGATTGCAGATAAATACAATATTGATATTTCTAACCAGAAATCGCGGCCATTCACCACGGAAGATTTTGAAACGTACGACCATATTTTCTGCATGGACCGAAACAATCTGGCGGATGTTCTAGCTTTAGCAAAAACAGACGATCAGCGTGAAAAAGTTTCGCTGCTTGCTGAAAACCTTGAAGTCCCGGATCCGTATTGGGGTGATATGAAAGATTTTGATGAGGTTTTTCAGCTTCTAGAAAACGCTTGCGAGAAAATTGCGAAAGATTTAAAAATCAAAAAAAAGGGCAAAAAAGCGGCAAATTTTTAAAATTTACTGCGCATTAATTTAATTATCAAAAAATATGCTTTTCCTAATTCCGGCTTATTTATCAGAAAATTCACCGCTCGATTATTTTGCGCCCGCGGTGAAAGAATATATTTTGAAAACGGATTATTTTTTTGTAGAAAATGAAAAAACTGCCCGAAAAGTGGTCAAATTTTTTGCACCGGAAAAAAAGCAGGCAAACTTAAAATTATTTCTGCTGGACAAAAACACCGAACGAAAAGATCTGCAGGAAGCGCAGATGTTGATGAAAAAAGGTCAAGATTTTGGTTTGCTTTCGGAAGCTGGTTTGCCGTGTCTAGCCGATCCGGGAAATGTAATGGTGCAATGGTGTCACGAAAATAACGTGAAAGTAGTTCCGATAAACGGACCGTCATCAATTGTTATGGCGCTGATTTCCAGTGGATTTAACGGTCAGGAATTTACCTTTAACGGTTATTTACCAATCGATAAATCCGAAAAAAAATCTCAAATAAAACGGCTGGAAAGTCAGGTAAACCAAACAGGTTTTACTCAGATTTTTATGGAAACGCCGTACCGCAATAACCAGCTTTTCGACGATTTGTGCAAGTTTCTAGCACCTGCTACAAAACTCTGTATCGCGGCAAATGTAAACGATCCGGAAGCTGAATTCATCCGTACTTTAACCATCAAAGAGTGGCAAAAAAACAAACCGGAGCTTCATAAAATCCCGGCGGTTTTCGTGCTTGGAAAATAACCTTGCAGACAATTAACAAGCATTAACAGCTAATTAGCACCATTGTTGTTACACATTGCGAAAATAAATTATTATGTCAGAAAGAAGATTAGCAGGGATCTGGATGGATACTCAAAACGCAATTGTTGTAAAAAACCACGACATTGAAAGTGCTTACAAGTTTTTTCTATGCGATCCGGTGAAAAGAGACGTTCAGGGCGGCAACTCGAGCGAGAAAAATGCAAATAATGTTGAGCAGACGAATACAATGAAGTTTTTTAAGCAACTTGAAAGTTTAATTACCAACACCGAAGAGCTTTATTTAACCGGAACGGGTGATATTCAGGAGCAATTTAAGCATCATTTAGCAGACACTGCACAGTTTAAAAACTTAAAAGTTACACTTGATACTGCGCAGCAAATGAGTCCGGAACAGGTTCTGGAAACCGTGAAAAAGCATTTCGGCGAATAAGTTAAACGAAAAGTAAAAGGTTAGAATTTCTGACCTTTTTTTATTTTTTGTAGTGGTAAGAATAACCATCAGCAACGTCGTCTGCCAAATACATGTTGGTATCCGTAATTTCGGAAACGATGTAATCGTGGTAATTAACCAGTCTTAAAAACTGTTTTTCGCGGTGATCGGTATCGGTAATATCATCCTCCAAACGGTAAGTTCCTTCTTTCACAACTTTTCCGTTTTCGGTAACGGAATACAGATAATTTTCCGTGAGCGTTAACGTACGCGCAATTCCAGTGTTTTCTGGTGTGGATTTTTCGTTGGAAATTCCACCAGTAGTAGAAACCCATTCCCAAACGCCGATATATTTTGCATTTTCCGCCTCATCCTCGCGCGTGCCGCACGATACACAAAGGAAAAACAAAAGCATAAAAATTCCCGCCTTTTTTGCCATTTTTTTTGGTTTTAATTTATCGTTCAAATTTAAGTCTTTTAAAAAAAGCTTCAGTCATTTTTACAACTGTTAAAAATCAAAGCTGATTCAAGTCATTAATATTTCAAATGAAATTTTTTCAAAACAAAGTGCAGAAGCCAAATCGGCCCGACGAGCAGGAACTGTAAATCTTTCAAAAAGCTCGGCTTTTTACCCTCGATTTTATGGGCGTAAAACTGACCGATCCAGGAAAGTACGAAAATCGCCAAATAAATCATCCAGGAATTTTCGCCGAAAGTAATGTTGATGAAATAAATGAAATGTTCGAACAGCAGCATAATTAAAATCATGAGCAAAGCGATGCGCCAGGACAGCCGGAAGTAAAATATGGAAACTAAAAATATTGCGACAAGCGACACAATGCTGATGGCGCCGAAATGTCTGAGAAAAAAATGCGGCGAAGGAATTATCGAAAAAAAGCCCAATATTGCCCAGAAAATCAGCGGTACACAAATCCAATGAATAATTTTATTGGTTTGGTTTTGATGGCTTTGCGCGTATTCCGCAAACAGAAGATCAATTTTTCTCATGGTTTTTGCTAAATTTTTCTCAAACTAAAATACACATATTTGCTGAAAATTTCCGGTTTCCAAAGCTTTTAATATTTGCTTAATTTTGGCGAAATTTAAAACGAGATGAAAGATTTAATGGGCCAGGCGATTTGGGATTTTTACCACAATCAAAATCCCGAAAATATACTCACTGAGACGTCAATTTCTGAAATTGATGATTTGCCGGTCGAGTATCTTTTCCGCGATTTTGAAGAGATGAATGACATCGAACAGAAAGCGCTTGAGCTCGCACGCGGAAAAGTTCTGGATATTGGTGCCGGCGCCGGCTCGCATAGTTTGTATCTTCAAAATATTAAAAAATTGCCCGTTTTAGCCCTGGATTTTTCACCAAAGTCGGTAGAAGTTTCAAAGCTCCGCGGCGTACAAAATGCGGTTTGTGCTGATATTCTGGAATTTTCGGAAGGAACGTTCGACACGATTTTATTGCTGATGAACGGCACTGGAATTTTTCAGAGCTTAGAAAAAATCGATCTTTACCTCGAAAAATTGTCATCTTTACTTAACGAAAGCGGACAAATTTTAATTGACAGCACCGACATCATTTATATGTACGACCGCGATGACGAAGGCGGCGTGATGGTGCCGGCGGGGCATTATTACGGCGAAGTCGATTATTTTATGCATTACAAACTGGATACTGAAAAACCGATGAAATGGCTTTATCTGGATTTCGAAACCTTTGAAAGAGCTGCAAAAAACAACGGTTTTAACATCGAAAAAATATTGCAGGAAGATGATTCTTACTTAGCAAGAATGACAAAAAAATAGAAGACGTTTCGAAAAAAAACAGTAAAAAAGCCACGAATTTTTCATTCGTGGCTTTTGTATATAGAACTTTTGCTGATTGTTTTTTTTATCCGATTTCTACGCCGTTTTCAACTTTTATTTCAGGTGTTACAAAAACCAGTTTTCCTTCGGAATTGTTGGTTAAAAGTAACATTCCCTGAGATTCGATGCCACGGATTTTTCGCGGTGCAAGATTTAACAAAATCATCACTTGTTTACCAATACACTCTTCCGGAGTGAAACTTTCGGCAACGCCGGATACTACAGTTCTTACGTCAACTCCGGTGTCTACGGAAAACTTCAATAATTTATCTGCTTTTTCTACTTTTTCTGCGGTTAAAACTGTGGCAGTTCTAAGGTCGATTTTTGTAAAATCATCAAACTGAATTTCGTCTTTCATCGGGTTAGCTTTGGGGTTGGTTTTCTTATTGGATTCTTTCGTGTTTTCTAATTTCTGAATCTGAAATTCTATCGTTTCATCTTCGATTTTAGAAAATAAGAGTTCTGCCGGATTTAGCTGATGACCGGTTTTTAACAGCACTTTTTGGTTTTCAATTTCCTGCCAATTTATTTGCGGCATATTGAACATTTTTTGCAGTTTTTCCGCGCTAAATGGTAAAAATGGCTCGCAGATCTGTGCTAAACCTGCCGCGATTTGCGCGGCAACAAATAACGAATTTGCCGCTTTTTCCTGGTTGTCTTTGATGGTTTTCCACGGTTCTTCAATCTGTAAATACTGGTTTCCGAAACGTGCTAAACTCATCATCGAAGCCAAAGCATTTCGGAATTCAAAATTTTCCAGGAAAGTTTCTACTTCGGTCGCGGCTTTGCTGATTTCGTTAAGTTCTACAGCATTTTCATCACCTGCAGGTACAATTCCGTTGTAATATTTATGAATTAAAACCGCAACGCGGTTGATGAAATTTCCAAAAATACCTACCAATTCGGAGTTATTTTTTGTCTGGAAATCCTTCCATGTGAAATTGTTGTCTTTGGTTTCCGGCGCCGAAGAAAGCAAAGCGTAACGCAAAACATCCTGCTGTCCCGGAAATTCTTCCACATATTCGTGTGCCCAAACCGCCCAGTTTCGGGAAGTTGAAATCTTGTCGTTTTCTAAATTTAAAAATTCAAAAGCCGGTACATTTGTCGGCATTTTATAATCCCCGTGCGCTTTCATCATCGCCGGAAAAATAATGCAGTGGAACACAATATTGTCTTTACCGATGAAATGAATCAAATCTGAATCATCACTTTGCCAGAAATCTTTCCAGTTTTTGCCGGTTTTTTCTGCCCATTCCTGGGTAAAAGAAATATAACCAATCGGTGCATCAAACCAAACGTAAAGCACTTTACCATCTGCGTTTGGAAGCGGAACGGGCACGCCCCAGTTCAGGTCGCGGGTCATGGCGCGTGGTTTCAATCCATCGGTTAACCAGGATTTAACCTGTCCGTAAACATTGGGTTTCCAGTCGTTTTTATGACCTTCGATAATCCATTCATTCAGAAAATCTTCGTAATCATTTAAAGGAAGGTACCAGTTTCTGGTTTCCTTTAAAATGGGAACATTTCCGCTTAACATGGATTTTGGATTGATCAGCTCCGAAGGTGAAAGGGTAGAGCCACATTTTTCGCACTGGTCGCCGTAGGCATTTTCGTTTCCGCAATTCGGGCAGGTTCCTACGATGTAGCGGTCGGCAAGGAATTCGTTGGCCTGCTCATCGAAATATTGTTCCGAAGTTTCTTCTAAAAATTTATCCTTATTATATAGCGTAGTGAAAAAATCCTGACTCACCTGCTTATGTTTCGGCGAAGTGGTGCGGGAATATTCATCAAATGAAATTCCTAAATTCGAAAATGATTTTTTGATGATTTCGTGATATTTATCGACAATATCCTGCGGTGTAACGCCTTCTTTTTTCGCCCGGATGGTAATGGGAATCCCGTGTTCATCGGAACCACAAATAAAAGCAACGTCTTTTCCCAGTCTTCTGTTAAATCTGGCGTAAACATCGGCCGGAATATAAACGCCGGCGAGGTGCCCAATATGCACCGGGCCGTTGGCGTAGGGCAGCGCAGCCGTAATCATCTTTCTATCTGACATAATCTTCGGTCTAAATTTCTGCAAAGATAAGTGTTATGCCAGGGATTTGAAAAATATGCAGCTAAAATCTGAGATTTTTAAAAATAGGCCGTTTTAGCCGCTAAAATTGCTAAACGTCTGTTTGATTTTATGTTAATTTTGGAGAAAATTGTAGCGTTCCGTTATATTCACAAATGAGTGGTTTTTATGTGTTTACGGTTTGTGTAGAAATAAGCTTGATGATTCTTATCAGCAATAATTAACAATTTGCATTAATTATTTATGATATCTCAAAAAAAAGCTAAATTGCATCGCTCCTTTAAGAGGACAATGTGAATTTTTGATTATAAACCTC
This sequence comes from Kaistella solincola, assembly GCF_000812875.1. Lineage (GTDB taxonomy): Bacteria > Bacteroidota > Bacteroidia > Flavobacteriales > Weeksellaceae > Kaistella > Kaistella solincola. The sequence continues at coordinate 414,339 of NZ_JSYK01000003.1, forward strand.
AAATTTTATTTTCGTGAGAAACTATACTAAAGTTTTAAAAATTGCTCCCGCTTTTTTATTGGCCGGATCAATATTGCAGGCACAGACTACCGATAGTGTAAAAACTGCTGAGATCGAGCAGGTAGTGCTGATTGGTTACGGTAAGCAGAAGAAAGAAGATCTTACGGGATCCATAGCTTCTATTACTTCCAAGGATTTTAACCCAGGTTCTACATCTGCCGATCAACTGATCCAAGGTAAAGCGCCGGGTGTGACTGTAACAGGGAACGGTGGTAATCCGGGTTCTGGTGCGACCATTCGAATTCGAGGTGGTGCGTCTTTAACAGCAAGTAACGATCCATTAATCGTAATTGATGGCATCCCAATGGATTTCAGTGGGGTTAGTGGGGCGTCCAACGCGCTGGCTTTAATCAACCCGAATGATATTGAGTCATTTGACGTTTTAAAAGATGCTTCCGCAGCAGCAATCTATGGTAACAGAGCTTCCAATGGTGTTATCCTTATCACCACGAAGAGAGGTTCTGCAGGTAGAGTGAAAGTGAACTTTTCTACGACAGGTTCGGTTTCTACGAAAATGGGAAATCAGGATGTACTTACCGCGAACCAGTTTCGTGCTTTCGTACAGGAAAATGCTTCCCAGGGTTATATTGATAAATTAGGAAGTGCTAATACCAACTGGCAAGACCTTATTTATCAGGAAGCGTGGGGAACGGACAACAACGTGGCGATTTCCGGAGGAATTAAAAAATTACCGTACCGTTTGTCATTAGGTTACACCGAACAGAACGGTATCGTACGTACTAATGAATTCCGAAGAACTTCTGCATCATTAAACCTGACGCCGAAATTTTTTGACAATCATTTAAGTGTAACTGCGAACTTAAAAGGTTCCATGACAGAAAACCGTTTTCCTGCGGGTGTAATTGGAGCAGCACAGTTCTTTGATCCAACGCAGCCAGTTTATGACTACACTGCACAAGGTGATAAAGTGAACAATTATTGGGAATGGTTCTTAAATCCGGACAATGTGAACGTGAACGCAACCAGAAACCCCCTGGCTTCATTATATGGCAGACGTGACGTTTCTACTGTTTTCCGCGGTATCGGTAACTTACATTTAGATTATAAACTGCACTTCCTTCCAGACTTGCACTTAAATGTAATCGGTGGTTATGATCACCAGAAAGGAAACGGCGCCGTTACACAGTATCCTGGTTATGCCGGAATGTTGGCATCTGGAGATGTAAGTACAAGAAACGAGTACACCCAGGAAAAAACCAATAAATTATTGGAAACTTATTTGAATTACGTAAAAATGCTTACGCCAATCAATACCCAGATTGATTTATTGGCAGGATATTCTTACCAGGAGTTTCATAATAAAGTTCCTTCCAGTACTACTGTTTACGGAAATCCGGATCGTATTTCCACTCCAAGCAACGCTTACGAAAGCAATTTGGTTTTATTAGGTTTCTATGGTAGAGGTATTTTCTCAATCGCAGATAAATATATCCTGACAGGATCAGTAAGAAGAGATGCTTCTTCCAGATTCTATAACGGTGTTGATTTGAAAAACAATTGGGGAACGTTCTACGCAGCTTCCGGAGCATGGAAAATCATTAATGAGGATTTCTTAAAAGACTCTAACGTTTTTTCTGATTTAAAACTTCGCGCAGGTTGGGGTGAAACAGGACAGCAGGAAGTAGGTGGACCGTATAATTCATTTGCATCTTACAACGTTTCTGAACCTACGGCGCAATACGGTTTTGGTGACCAGTTTTATTTCATGTACCGACCAACTCAGTACAACCCGAATTTAACATGGGAAACTACTGAAACTATTAACGCAGGTTTGGATTTTGGCTTCTGGAATAACAGAATTTCCGGATCATTTGATTGGTTTAAGAAAAACACCAAAGACCTTTTAGCACAAGTTCAGGTACCAGCAGGTGAATTCAGCAATAAAAACATCAAAAACATCGGTGAGATGGAAACTGATGGTCTTGAATTCCTAATCAACGTAACTCCTATCAAAAATGAAAATACCCGATGGGATTTCAGTTTCAATGTTGCGCATTACAACCCGAAAGTAACTAGCTTTAATGATGTTGCAGAAGGTTACGTAATTCAGCAAGGTGGAATTTCCGGTGGTGTTGGTAATACCGTTCAGGCGCACAGCGTAGGTTACACGCCTTTCAGCTTCTACGTATTCCAGCAGACCTACGATAACAACGGAAAACCTTTAGAAGGTGTGTATGTTGACCGAAACGGCGATGGAAAAATCACCGCTTCAGGCGACAAATATTTTTACCAGTCTACAACTCCTGATGCTACATTCGGTTTCTCTACAAAATTTGCCTATAAAAACTGGGATTTTTCCACAGCTTTACGCGCGGTTTTAGGAAACTATGTGTATAACAACTTTGCGTCACAGTCAAATGTTCAAAGTATTGCGACCAATGACTACTTACAGAATGTTTCTACGACAACTGTAGATTACGGTTTCGGAACGCCACAGTACTGGAGCGATGCTTTTGTAGAAGATGCTTCATTCTTGAGAATGGATAACCTTACTTTAGGTTACAACTTCGGTTCTGTTTTCGGGCAAAACAGCAATCTTAGAGTGTATGGTATGGCGCAGAATGTATTTGTAGTTACAGATTATTCAGGTGTTGATCCGGAAATTTTTGGAAATATTGATAACGGCTTTTATCAAAGACCAAAAGTATATTCATTAGGATTAAACTTTCAATTTTAATAATTAAGAAAAATGAAAAATTTCAGTTTAAAAAATATTTCTATAGCGTTAGCTATTTTTGGAGCATCGTTTACGGTGAGCTCCTGTATAGATGACTTAAGACAGGAGCCGATTACGGAAGTTACTGCAGCAAGTCTCTACAAAAACTTTGATAATTACAAAGGACTTTTGGCAAAACTTTACGGTGGTTTAGCTGTGGGTGGTCAGTCTGGTGGTGATGGAAACGGTGATATCGCTGATATTGATGGCGGTTTCTCAAACTACATGCGATTGCTTTATATTATGCAAACAATTACTACTGATGAAGCGGTAATCGGTTGGAATGACGGTACTTTACATGAATTCCACAAAATGATCTGGACTCCAACGAATGAGTTTAATAATGCAATGTATTATAGACTTTACACGGAAATCGCTTTCACAAACGAGTTTATAAAAAATACAACTGATGAAATGCTTAGTCAAAACGGTATTTCCGGTGCTAACTTGGATGAAGCAAAAGCAATGAGAGCTGAAGCAAGATTCCTGCGTGCACAGTCTTATTATCACTTGCTAGACCTTTACGGAAATGTACCTTTTGTTGACGAGACAACTTTTGGCACTTTACCAACGCAGATGTCAAGAAAAGATCTTTTCGCTTATGTTGAAAAAGAATTAAAAGCTGCTGAAGAAGATTTAAAAGCTCCAAAAGCAAACGAATACGGCCGTCTTGATAAAGCAGCTGCTTGGACTTTGCTTGCAAGACTTTACCTGAACGCGAAAGTGTACACAGGAACTGAAAGAAATGCTGAGGTAATTACTTACACAGAAAAAGTAATTAATGCAGGATATAAATTGAATGACAAATACGCAAACTTATTTTTAGCGGATAATAATGTAAATAACCCGGAAAATATTTTTTCAGTCGTATATGACGGTTTAAAAACACAAACCAACGGTGGAACGACATTTATGGTTCACGCTGCGGTAGGTGGAACTATGAAACCTGCTGATTTTGGGATCAACGGCGGTTGGGGCGGTCTTAGAACGACTAAAGCTTTCGTTCAGAAATTTGAAGCAAGTGATCTTAGAGGCCGTTTTTATACAGATGGTCAGTCATTGGAAATCAATGATTTAGGAAGCTTTAATGACGGTTATGCTTTCATTAAATACAAAAACATCAAAAGCACTGGTGCTGCGGGTGCTCACGATAATTGGGTAGAAGCTGATTTATCACTTTACCGTTTAGCAGACGTTTATTTGATGTATGCTGAAGCAGTTTTAAGAGGCGGTGGCGGTAACATGGCAACAGCCGTTTCTTATGTAAATGCGCTTCGTAAAAGAGCAAATGCATCTCCGGTAACTTTCATCGATCTGAACTTTATCTTAGATGAAAGATCACGTGAACTATCTTGGGAAAACACACGCAGAACCGACCTTATCAGATTTGGTAAATTTACCTCAGCTGCTTATTTGTGGCCTTGGAAAGGTAATGCTAAAGACGGTATTGCAGTAGGTGAATACCGTAACCTGTTCCCAATCCCGAACAACGATTTGGTGGTTAACCCGAACTTGGTTCAAAACCCTGGTTATTAATATTATAATTTAGAAACAATGAAAAATAATATCTTCAAAAATATTTTTTTAGCACTGATGGTGATCTTAGGTCTGGCTTCTTGTCAGGACCGGGATATCATTACCATCGACAATAGTACGTCGGCTACAGTGATGGATCTTTCTACAAGCAGTTTGTTCCTGGATAAAAACTTCCCGGCAAACCCGGCACTTACAGTTACCTGGAAACCGGCTTCGTACACTGTACCGACAGAAATCAGCTATAAAATTGAAGCGTCTGCAGATGATAAGTTTACAAAACCTGTAACTTTAGCTACGGTAGCAAGTTCCGAGAGATCTGCTACATTTACTACACTTCAGATGAACGATGCTTCGGCGGCACTGGGTTTTAAACCAAGTGAAGAAGCAAACATGTTTATGCGTGTTATTTCATACGTAGGATCAGCAGAATCTTTAGCTACAGTTTCAAATGTAACTTCGCTGAAAATTACACCATATGTATTAACTTACCCAAGCTTTTATATCGTTGGTGCAGCTTCTTATGTAGGTTGGACACCAGAAAAAGCACAGGTTTTACACAAAAGCGATAATCTGTCTTACATCTATACTTACCTGCAAGGTGGAGAGAAATTTAGGTTCTTAGGACAATTGGCTTGGGACGGTAAAAACTACGCGTTGAATACTGCGGCTACAAAAGCATCCAACCAATATTTCAACCAGTGGAGCAGCAACCTTTCAGTTCCGGCAGATGATGATGAAAATATCCAGTTTACCGGCGATACAGGAATCTACAAAATTGTAATCAACGCATCTCAAGGCGTTCAGACAATTGATGTAAAACCATCAGCAATTCCAGCTTTTGACTTCCCAGAACTTTATCTGGTAGGTAACATCGCTGGAAATGGTTGGAAACCTGAAAGTGCTGTAGCAATGACTACGGTAGGAGACGGAGTATACGAATACACCACCACACTTGGTGCTGATACTGAATTTAAAATTTTAGGTCAGCAATCTTGGGGTGATTTTGATTGGGGTAATATTTCCGGTGACGGAAATACAGGTTTCCTCGGTCCAAAAGGTGACAATGGAAACATTAAATTCGTAGGTGATGGCGGTTCTTATAAAATTACTGTGAACCTAAAAGCAGGAATCTATACCATCGTGAAGCTTTCTTAAAATCAAATTTTAATTAAACAAAAATGAAAAATATTTTAAAATTATTAAGCCTGCTTCTCCTGCCTTTACTTTTGGTAAATGCGTGTAGAGAAGATGCGGACCGCAACTGGACCTCGCCAGAGCCGTCTTTCAAATTACATGACACCACTTTGGGCAGCAACGTTCTTTACCCAACTATGGAAAACAATCCATTTGTTTTAAGCTGGGACGATGCAGTTTCCGGAAGTGGATCTTATACCGTTTATCTTTCTTCAACAGCAGATTTTAAAACTAAAGTTGAGCTTGGTAAATCAGAAACCAATACTTTAAAATCAAGCATCGGTGCTTTAAACAAAGCGATGTTAAAAGCAGGTTTAAACCCATATTCTTCGCAAACAGCTTATCTGCGTGTTGAAAGAGGTACTGAGGTTTCAAACGCTGTTTCTTTCGCGGTAACTACTTATCCTGCAGACGGCCCGATGATTACCAATCCGGCTGCTGGCTCAACTTTGGTTTTGGATGAAACCAAAGCTACTGAAACTGCAACTACCATTAAATGGAACGATTACACCAACTATGGCGTAAAAGTGACTTACCTGGTAGAAATGGCCGGAGCTGATTCTGACGTTTTCTTCCCGTTGGGAACAGTAGAAAATGTTAAAGAATTGCCACTTACGACACTTGCCCTTGATCAGGCAGTATTAAAAGCAGGTGGGACTGCAAATGTTGCCAGTGATGTGAAAATCCGCGTAACTGCAACTTCGTCTTCACTTGGTGGTACCATCGTAAAAACTTCCGATGTGGTTACTTTTAAAGTTACACCTTATCAGCTTGAATCATTTATGTACGTGCCGGGCGCTTATCAGGGATGGAATCCGGAAACTGCTGCAACAGTTCGCTCTGCAACCAGCAACGGAATTTATGTAGGTTACATCAATTTTACTTCTCCGAACTCCGCGTTTAAGATTACACCGGAAAGAAACTGGACAAACAGTTACGGTTCTACAGGCGGAAACAACCTTACATATAATGGTGGAGGTGATTTAGTAGCACCAAACGTCGGCTGGCAAAAACTTACTGTTAACCTAACTGAAATGACTTACGACTTAACTCCTTATTCTTGGGGAATTATTGGAAGCGCAAGTCCTGGAGGTTGGGATAATGACACCGATATGGTTTTCAACAGCACCACTCAGAAATGGGAAATTGAAAGCATCGCACTTACAGTAGGTGAAATCAAATTCAGATTGAACAACGCTTGGGAAACCAACTACGGAGACAATGGAAATGACGGAACCCTGGAAAATGGTGGCGCCAACATTCCAATTACGGAAGCAGGTTATTACAAAATTACTTTCGACGAAGAAAACCAGGTGTGGACCAAAACAAAATTGTAAAAATTCACCCTTTTTAACCGAAAAAAAACTGTTGCTTTTGCAGCAGTTTTTTTTTATGTTTTTAAAAGATAAAGGAGCCCGAAATAATTGGCTGTTCCTAACATTTTCTCTAAATTTATTGATTCGTAAAATCATTTTGAAATCGCCAATATTAAACCTCTAACAAGCAAAAATAAATCCCGACAGGCGATTCCATAAGTCCATAAAAAAGATAGTAACTTCTTATGAAAAATATTAAAATCTCCGCATTTTTTCTTTTGCTGGGAACACTTAGCCTCAATGCACAATCGCTAAAATCACCGGACGGAAAGTTCGAAATGAATTTCCAACTGAAAGCCGGCGTGCCATATTATGATTTAAAATACGAAGGCAAAACCGTAGTCGAAGATTCAAAATTAGGTTTAAGACTCTTGCGCGATGGAGACATCCAGTTTGCCTCAGAAATAGAGAGTAAGGATCAAAAAGGAAAAAATTTAGACGCTGGTTTTACCAAAACAGCTGAAAAATTCGATACCAAAAATGAATATTGGGATCCGATTATGGGCGAAAAAAAGTCCTACCTCAATCATTATAATGAGCTCGCGGTGACTTTAAACCAGGCTGAAAACGACCGATATATTGTCGTAAAATTCCGATTATTCAATGACGGTTTAGGATTTAGATATGAATTCCCGCAGCAGAAAAATCTGAATTATTTCATTATCAAAGAAGAAGATTCCGAGATCGATCTGCCATATGATATGAAAGCCTGGTGGCTCGCCGGAGATTATGATTCCCAGGAATATCAGACGCAAACCACCAATTTATCCGAAATTCCGGCGAAATGGCCAACTTCTTATGACGGAAATGCATCGCAAACTTTAATTAAAAATGCGGTTCAGACGCCTTTAATGCTGAAAAAAGAAGGAAAGGAAAAACTGTATATAAATATTGCGGAAGCAGCTGTTATCAATTATCCCGCTTCCAACCTGGAATTGGACGCGGATAATTTTAAATTCAAAACACATCTTACACCGGACGCACAAGGTGCAAAAGGGTATATCCAGACTCCGGCGGTTTCACCGTGGCGAACCATCATTGTTTCACCAAAAGCGGAAGAAGTTTTAGCTTCCAAAATGCTTTTTAACCTCAATGAACCTACGGAATACAAAGACACCTCTTACATCAAACCCACAAAATATATGGGTGTTTGGTGGGAAATGATTATCGGCAAATCGCAATGGGCTTATTCAACTGCGAATAATGTTCACATCGGTAAAACCGACTTTACCAAGTTAACTCCGAACGGAAACCACGCCGCAAACAATACAAATGTCAAAGAATATATCGATTTTGCTTCTGCAAACGGTTTTGATGCTTTGTTGATTGAAGGCTGGAACACCGGCTGGGAAGATTGGTTTGGTCACAGCAAAGAATTTGTTTTTGATTTCATCACGCCATATCCCGATTTCGATATTAAAATGCTCAACGATTACGCGCATTCAAAAAATATCAGATTGATGATGCACCACGAAACTTCGGGTTCTGCTACGAATTACGAAAGATGGGCAGACGAAGCGTTCAAATTGATGAATAAATATGGCTACGAATCCGTAAAGACCGGCTATGTCGGCAATATTATTCCGCGCGGCGAGCATCATTATTCACAATGGACGATCAATCATTACCGCAGAATTGCCGAAAAAGCAAACGATTACAAAATCATGGTCAATTCACACGAATCGGTGCGTCCGTCGGGTCTCAGCAGAACTTACCCGAACTGGATCGCGGCAGAAGCTGCGCGCGGAACAGAATTCGAAGCTTTTGGCGGAAATAATCCGGATCACCAGACGATTTTACCATTCACAAGATTTATCGGCGGACCAATGGACTACACGCCAGGAATTTTCCAAACCAAGCTTGATTATTATTTTCCCGGCGACACCCGATTCGTGAAAACAACTTTGGCAAAACAGCTTGCGCTCTATGTCGTGATGTATTCACCATTACAGATGGCGGCAGATTTACCGGAAAATTACGCGAAACATATGGACGCTTTTCAGTTCATCAAAGATGTCGCGGTGGACTGGGATGACACCAAAATTTTAGCCGCTGAACCGGGAGATTTTATCCATACAGCCAGAAAAGCAAAAGGAAAAGACGAGTGGTACGTAGGCGGAATTACCGACGAAAACGCGCGCAATTTCACCGTAGATTTTTCTTTCCTTCCGAAAGGTAAAAAATACGAAGCCACCGTGTATCAGGACGGTGCTACGGCAGATTACATCAACAATCCGCAGTCTTATAAAATTTACAAAAAAACCGTAACCAGCAAAACCAAAATCCCTGTAAAACTTGCGCGCAGTGGAGGCTATGCGATTTCGGTAAAACCAAAAAATTAGTGCTTTTAAGCCCGAAAATTTCAGTTCCTGAAAATCTCAAAAATTAGCCGCTATTCGGGTGTTTTTTTTGATTTTGCCGAAATGCAACATCAGCTTTTTCAGGAGCTTTTTCCCGCTTTCCGCTGTATCTTTTGCTCCGCTCCGCGTCGCAAAAGGATGCCGCTGCAATCGGGGCTAATGACAACTCGGTGAACATTGGCGCTCGCTTCGCTCGCGCCCCAAAAATTATTACAATGAAGAAAATCGCATTTTTTTGCCTGTTTATCTCGATATTTTCCTTTGCCCAAATCCAAAAGGTAGAACCCGCATTTTGGTGGAAAGGCATGAAAAATCCCGAACTCCAGATTATGGTGTACGGGAAAGACATTTCCAAATATTCGGTCGATTTATCCGATAAAATTTCCATCAAAGACCTTACGAAAACCGAAAATCCAAACTACGTTTTCATTACGGTAAACACGGATGAGATTAATTCGCCTACCTTTATAATCAATTTTAAAGACAAGAATAAAACCGTTTATTCCTACACTTACGAACTGAAAAACCGCAAACCCAATTCCGCGGAGCGAAATTCTTTTACTTCGAAAGATGTCATGTATCTGATCATGCCGGATCGCTTTGCCAACGGCGATGAGAAAAACGATTCTCAGAAAAATCTCACAGATAAATTGAATAGAAATGCACCCAACGGTCGTCATGGTGGAGATTTACGTGGCATCATCAATAATTTGGATTATTTGCAAAATCTAGGTGTTACGGCGCTTTGGCTCACGCCCGCGAATGAAGACAACGAAAAACAAACTTCCTATCATGGCTACGCGCAAACCGATTTATACAAAATCGACGGCCGTTACGGAACCAATGAAGAATATCTGGAACTTTCCCGTGAACTTCAGAAGCGCGGCATGATGCTTATTCAGGATTATGTCACGAATCACTGGGGAATTTCGCACTGGTTGATACAGGATTTGCCGACTAAAGACTGGATTCATCAGTTCCCGGATGGTGAAGGTAAATACGGTTTCAAAAGATCGAATTACCGGACAACTTCGCAGTTCGACACCAATGTTGCGGAAATCGACAAAAAAGAAGCGCTGAACGGTTGGTTTGATACCACAATGCCGGATTTAAATCAAAGCAATCCTTTGGTTTTGAAATATTTAACGCAAAACGCTATTTGGTGGATTGAATACGCAGAACTCGGCGGAATGCGCGTTGACACGTATCCGTACAACGACAAAACCGGGATGGCGAAATGGGCGAAAGCAATCACCGATGAATATCCGAAATTCAATATCGTCGGCGAAGCCTGGATGTACAATCCCGCGCATATTTCCTACTGGCAAAAAGACTCAAAAATTGCCGAAATAGACGGCTATAATTCCAATCTTCCGTCTGTTATGGATTTCACTTTGTACACCGATTTGCCCGGTGCGCTGAAGGAAGAGGAAAGTTGGGACAAAGGAATGATTAAAATCTACAATTCGTTCGGCAACGATTTCCTGTATCCGGACATCAACAATATTTTGGTTTTCTTTGAAAATCACGATACCGAAAGGTTTAATGAAATTTTCAATGGCGATGCGCGCTATTATAAAATGGCACTTTCACTGATTTCCACTGTGCGCGGAATTCCGCAGATTTATTACGGTTCAGAAATCGGAATGCGCGGTGAAAAATCCAAAGGTGATGCCGATATCCGTCGTGATTTCCCGGGAGGCTGGAAAGGTGATGCACAAAATGCTTTCGACCCAAAAACGCAAACTGCGGAACAAAAGGAATTTCACGAGTTCAGCCAGAAACTTCTGAACTGGCGGAAAAATAAAGACGTAATCCACACCGGAAAAACCAAACATTATATGCCAAAAGAAAAGGTGTATGTTTATTTCCGCTACAATGACAAAGAAAAAGTAATGGTGGTCATTAATAACAATGAAAAAGACCAGACTTTTGCTTTAAACCGTTTCGCAGAATCATTAAACGGAGTTTCCTCTGGAACCGATGTAATTTCCGGAAAAAAACACCCGATTAGCAGCGAAAAAAAATTAACGGTTTCTGGGAAATCTTCTTTAATTTTAGAACTGAAATAATTTCCAAAAAAATGCCCATTTAACCATGAAAAAATATTCTACCCTCGGAATTCTGTTGCTTGTTTTCGGATTTTCGATTTCCTTATCAGCGCAGAACAAAGGTTTCTACGAAAACGTGCAGAAGAAAAATGTTTCTAAAGTTTTAGATGATTTAAACACTTTCGCCGCCACCACGGATTACGAAAAATATTTCGACCTTTATGCAGAAGAATCCACTTTCATTGGGACTGACGCGACAGAAATCTGGAATAAAAAAGAATTCATGGTTTGGGCAAAACCTTACTTTGACAAAGGAAAAGCCTGGAATTTTACCTCTTTAAAAAGAAATATCACCTTCAGCGCTGATGGAAAATTCGCCTGGTTTGATGAACTTTTGGATACGCAGATGAAAATTTGCCGCGGCTCCGGCGTTCTGGAAAAAATCGGTGGAAAATGGAAAATCCGCCAGTACGTGTTATCCATGACCGTTCCTAATGACGTTAATGATCAGGTAACCGCAATAAAAGCGCCCATCGAAGACGCTTTAATGACCGAATTGAAAAAATAATCAGATTTATACTATACCAATATTAATAAAAAAAATATGGCTAAAAGAATAAAACCCAATCTCAGTCTGGCTCAGATCATCAACATGAGTATGGGATTTCTCGGCATCCAGATGGCTTTCGGATTGCAAAACGGGAACGCCAGTAGAATTCTCGCGAATTTCGGCGCCGATGTCCACGAACTTTCCTGGTTTTGGCTCGTCGCACCAATTACGGGTCTTTTGGTTCAGCCGATTATCGGGCATATGGGGGATAATACGTGGAGTCCGCTCGGGCGCAGAAAACCGTATTTTTTAATTGGCGCTGTACTTTGCGCCGTAGGTCTTGTATTTTTACCAAACGCAGCTTCCGTAACTGCTATGATGGGCGCCAGTGTGTTGCTTTTGGCAGTAATTTTCCTCGCCATGATGGATGCTTCCATCAATGTTGCCATGGAACCTTTCCGCGCATTGGTGGGTGATATGTTGCCGAAACATCAGGGAACCTTAGGATTTAGCGTTCAAACCATTTTAATTGGAATTGGTGCCGTAATCGGTTCTGAAATGCCAAACTGGCTTACCAAAATGGGCGTTTCTAATGTTGCGCCGGAAGGTTATGTGGCCGATAACGTGATCTACGCGTTTTACGTAGGCGCGGCGGTCTTAATTATTTCAATTTTATATACAGTTTTGAGCACGCGAGAATATTCTCCACAGGAATTTGCCGATTTTTCTGATGACGAACCAAACCTTGAAAAGTCAAAATTCTCTGATATATTCAAAGATTTTGCGAAAATTCCTCCTTTAATGAAAAAATTAGGTGCAGTGCAGTTTTTCTCCTGGTTCGCATTGTTCACCATGTGGGTTTTCACCACAAGTGCTTTGGCGACGCATCATTTCGGACTTGCTCCGGACGATACCAAATCTTTAGAATTCAATAAAGCAGGTGATTTAACCGGACATTTATTCGGTTTGTACAATCTATTTGCGATTCCTTTTGCCTTTCTATTGACACCGATAGCAAAAGCCATTGGTAAAAAACAGACGCATGCGCTGGCTTTGTTTTGCGGCGGTTTGGGACTGATTTCCATGTTTTTTATTAAAGACACCGGCATGCTTTGGATTTCCATGGTCGGTCTTGGTTTTGCGTGGGCGAGTATTTTAGCGATGCCATACGCGATGCTGATTGACGCAATTCCTTTAAGAAAAATGGGCGTTTACATGGGAATTTTTAATTTCTTCATCGTAATTCCACAGATCATAAACGGAATCTTTGGTGGACCGATTGTAAAAAATCTCTTCGGAAATATGGCAATTGATTATGTTGTTGTTGGTGGCATCTGTATGCTGATTGCAGCGGCCGTAACCATGTTTTTAATCAAAAATGATCCCGATGAATCGCCGCAGGAATTGCAGGAAGAAATTCAGCAGGTTCACTTTTAAAATACAGTAGATATAGATAGTAAGGAACGGGCTTTTGTCCGTTTTTTATTTGCGTTTTAAGGAAATGTAGTTGGATTAAAAAGCAGTTTGTTTTTCCATGATAAAATCTATTTTACTTCTTCTCTCAAGACGCGACTTCAATTGGCAACATTTAATTCCTTAGAAATAATAAATAAAAAAAGCGAACAAAAAATGCCCGCTTTAGTGTAGCTTTAAATTTCTTACGGTCCCTCTGGTTCATCCGTAACTGTAGATTCTTTTTTGCATTCAGCAGAACAGTGCGAACAGCTACAATTCCCTCCGAATATTTCTGCATTGCATCCGTGTGCACATTGAGTTGATGTGCATTTACAAGTTTTCCCTTCACTAATCAAGGCTGTTTCATCACCGTTTGTAGAGAATATATGCGCTATACTTATTCCGTTTGTTGTTTTTGCCTGTAATACATAAATAGGCCTATCAGCGTCTTTTTCATTCTTTTCCGATTGTGTTAGTTTTCTTAACCTAATATCAGATAATTTTTGGTTTTTTTCAAGTCCAGCATCTCTGCCTATTCTGTTAATTATTTCACCGCCAGAGATGTCTTTATTTAAATCAGATTTTACAGTAAACCGATTTGAAAGCGGATTTGCAGTATCAATCTTTGTAAATGCTGCCTTTCTTGCTTCGCAAGAAAATAAGATCATTATCAATAATAATGTTGATGAGAAACTTAAAAGTGTTTTCATAATAAATTATTTAAATGGTTCTTATAGTAAATATATCAAAAAAATCTTATGAATGTCCAAAACTGAAAAAACGTGGCTTTTTTTAGCAAATTTTTATATTTGTTTAAAAAAATTAAAATTTTAAATTTATTTTCAGCATATCAAATGTTGTCTAAGGCAGTATATTTTAAAAAAAATTATTATTATAAATAGGCTTTCTTTTAAACTGAATATTTCTTATCTTAAATCAATGACTGGGAAAGTCTGATATTTTAAATTTGTAGTATTAAATGATCAAACGCAACAAAATGAAAACAGTATACTACAAAGCAGACACGCGTGGTTTCGCGGACCACGGCTGGTTAAAATCTTACCATACTTTCAGTTTTGCCAATTATTACAATCCGGAACGCATGAATTTTGGTGCTTTGCGGGTTTTAAATGACGATCAGGTTGCGTCTGGAATGGGTTTCGGCGCGCATCCGCACCGCGATATGGAAATAATTTCCATTCCGCTCGAAGGCGATTTGGAGCACAAAGATTCCATGGGAACTTCTGCCGTCATCCGTAACGGTGAAATTCAGGTGATGAGCGCCGGAACGGGAGTTCAGCACAGCGAATATAATAAAAATAAAGACGAGCTGGTGAAATTTCTGCAGATTTGGGTAATTCCGAATAAGATGAACGTGACGCCGCGCTACGACCAAATCAGCATTAAAGAAAACGAAAAGATCAATGAATTTCAGCAAATTCTTTCACCAAATGCTGATGACGATGGCGTTTGGATTCATCAGGATGCGTGGTTTAATTTGGGAAAATTCGACCAAATAACCGCCAAAAAATATGATTTGCACAAAAAAGGCAACGGTGTTTATATTTTTATTTTAAAAGGATCCGCACAAGTTGGCGATCAGGTTTTAGAAACACGGGACGGTTTCGGAATTTGGGAAACCGAAAATTTCACCATTGAAGCCGGAGAAAATTCCGAAATTTTAATGATGGAAGTTCCGATGAATTAAAAATCAAAAAAAGAGCAAAAAAGCAGGAAATTTTTTCTGCTTTTTTAATTAATAAAATGTGTTATTTTTTTATCAGCGCAAATGCTTTGCTGCCCATTTTAAAAACAGGAATGGCGATTAAGCCGCCTATGATTCCGGCCAACGATTCTCTCGCAATAGAATTCCAGTTTGGTAAAAAATGATGATGAACCCACTCAATATAATGAACGAAAATTCCGCCTGCTACTAAGATTAATGCGACGGTACCTACCACGCCCAATCCTTTTATAACCCAAGGTAAAGCATTCACCAGGAAATTACCCACTGAAACCAATACGCCACTTTCTGTTTTCGATTTTTTAATAAGTCGATAGCCCGCATCGTCCATACGCACAATGAGTGCAACAATGCCGTAGACACCTACTGTTGCGATTATCGCTACAATAGAAACGGTTACAATTTCCACAAGCAGCGGATTGAATTGTGATTTTAAGGCCTCGTAACCATCTTTCGCAGACGCTAAAGAAATAATTACGATTTCCAATGAAAGTATGAAATCTGTCGTAACGGCGGACTTTATTTTTGATTTTTCAAGCTCAGCGGCATTTTCGTCGCTTTTTGTTGCTTCTTCAATTACTTCGTGTCCTTTTTTGCCACGGTGAAAAACATATTCAATAATTTTTTCAATTCCTTCATACGCCAGATAAAATCCGCCAAAAATTAAAATAATGTTGATTGCCGGCTCATAAAGCCATTGCAGCAAAAATACCACGGGAACGATGATGAGTTTGTTAATGAAGGATCCCTGCATAATTTTCATCAAAACCGGAATTTCACGAGATTCCAGAAAACCCGTTGCCTTTTCGGCGTTTACCGCAAGGTCATCACCTAAAATCCCGGCAGTTTTTTGAGTTGCTATTTTTGCGGTGACCGCCACGTCGTCCATTAATGCTGCTATATCATCTAATATTGCGAAAAATCCTGAAGCCATAAAATTTATTTGAAGCAAAAATAGAGAATTTTATAAGCATTTCTTTAAAATTATTTTCCGCGTAGCAACATTAATAAAAAATTGTGAGCCGAAATTTCATCATCGATTTAAAAATCATTATTTTCGCAAAACCAAATTTTTAGAAGTGAAAGCGCCTCAATTTTATTCACCAAAAGAGATAAACCAAAGTTTTGGAGAGAAAATTGACGCTGAAAAATAATGAAAAGCCGACGGTCAGACTGACTTTCGGCTTTTTTATTTCCGTAACTTTATAGTACATTATTTAAAAAAGCAACCATGAGCAATACCTATAAATCTGCCGGCGTAGACAAAGAAGAAGGTTACAAAACCGTAGATAAAATTAAGTCCGCCGTCGCGGAAACGCACAACCCGAATGTCTTGAATAATTTGGGCAGTTTCGGTGCTTTTTATGAAATCGCAGGTTACAAAAATCCGGTTTTGGTCAGCGGAACGGATGGAGTAGGAACGAAACTTAAAGTCGCACTCGATTCTAAAAAATATGATTCAATCGGCGTTGATTGTTTTGCTATGTGCGCGAACGATATCATCTGCCACGGCGCAAAACCTTTATTTTTCCTGGATTACTTAGCCTGTGGTAAACTCGACGCTGATATCGCCGCGGAAATTGTGATGGGAATGGTAAAGGCTTGTAAAGACAATAACTGCGCGCTCATAGGTGGTGAAACTGCGGAAATGCCCGGAATGTACAAACCTGGTGATTACGATGTTGCCGGTTTTTGTGTCGGAATTGTAGAAAAAAACCACATTATTGACGGTTCAAAAATTAAAAAAGGCTGTAAAATTATCGCCTTGCCGAGTTCCGGTTTCCATTCCAACGGATTTTCTTTGGTGAGAAAAATTTTCCCGGATTTTAATGAAGAATTTGAAGGAAAACCACTTTACGAAACGCTTTTGGAACCGACAAGATTGTATTTTCAACCCATTCATAAAATTTTGGAAGAGGTGAAATTGGCCGGAATTGCGCACATTACCGGCGGTGGAATTATTGAAAATATTCCCCGAATTATCCCTGAAAATTTGTGCGCCACAATTGAAACTTCGAAAATTAAAATTCCTTCCATCATGCTGGAACTGGAAAAAAGAGGAAATATTGAGCGAATGGAAATGTACGGAACGTTCAATATGGGTGTCGGAATGGTGGTTGTGGTTGATCCGGAACACGCCGGAAAAGTCCTGAATTTGGTGGAAGATGCGTACGAAATTGGTGAAATCACCGAAGGATCGGAAAAAATCCAACTGATTTAAAAAATTGAAAATTTTAGCCCTTTAAACGGCAAATTTTTATGTTTTGTAAAATGAAAAAGATTGTTGTTTTAGTTTCCGGTGGCGGCACCAATTTGCAGCGAATTATCGACTGCGTTGAAAGTGGCGAAATTGCTGACGCACAAATCAGTTTGGTGGTTGCAGACCGCGACTGCTACGGTTTAGAAAGAGCAAAAAAACATCAAATTAAGGCCGAAAAAATTCCGCGCGGGAAAAATTTTTATGAAGAACTGAAAAAGATTTTACCGGAAAATACAGACTTGATCGTGCTTGCGGGCTTTTTGTCCATTTTACCGGCAGAATTTTGTGAAACTTTTCCCGGTAAAATTATCAATATTCATCCGGCGCTATTGCCGAAATTCGGTGGAAAAGGAATGTGGGGGAATTACGTTCACGAGGCGGTTTTAAAAGCCGGCGAAAAGGAAAGCGGAGCTACGGTGCATTATGTTACGGCAGGAATCGATGAAGGCGAAATCATTCTTCAGAAATCATTTGAAGTTAAGGAAGGAGAAACTTTGGAAACTCTAGCACAGAAAATTCACAATATTGAATTTGAAATTTTTCCGGCGGCGATAAATTTAGCTTTAGGAAACAAATGAGAAACTAAAAATTTGGTGCAAAAAGGGCCGAAAATTTAAAAATAACCGTTGGTGAAAGAACGGAATCTAATAAAAAGTAAAAAGAAAGAAAATGTCAAAAAAACGAGCGCTGATCTCTGTTTCCGATAAATCCGGACTCATTGATTTTGCAAAATTTTTAGAAGCAAACAATTATGAACTGATTTCCACAGGCGGAACTTTTAAACATTTAAAAGATGCCGGCTTACATCCAATTCAGATTGACGAAGTCACCAATTTCCCCGAAATGTTAGACGGTCGTGTGAAAACGTTGCACCCGAAAGTTCACGGCGGTTTGCTCGCAGTTCGCGACAACGAGGAGCACATGAGCACTGTGGCGGAACATGAGATTTCCCTGATTGACATGGTCATTGTGAATCTTTATCCATTTTTTGCACACGCAAACACTGATATTTCCCTGGAGGAAAAAGTAGAATTTATCGATATTGGCGGACCGTCCATGTTGCGCTCCGGTGCGAAAAATTTCCAGTCTGTAGCGGTGATTACAAATGTGGAAGATTATGAAACCGTTCAGAAAGAAATTGACGAAAACGGCGACACCACTGTAGAAACGCGAAAAAAATTAGCCGGAAAAGTGTTCAACCTGACTTCAGCTTACGACGCCGCAATTTCGCAAATGCTTTTAGATGAGGAATATCCGCAATATCTGACCGCTTCTTACCAGAAGGTTTCGGACCTTCGTTATGGTGAAAATCCGCATCAAAGTGCAGCGTATTACGTTTCCACCACGGAAAACGGCGCGATGAAAGATTTTGAGATTTTAGGCGGAAAAGAGCTTTCTTTTAACAATTTGCGCGATATGGATTTGTGCTGGAATGTGGTTAATGAATTCCAGAATGAAATGGCGTGCTGCGCGGTAAAACATTCTACACCTTGTGGTGTTGCAATTGGAAATACGGCGGTAGAAACTTATACCAAAGCGTTTGAATGTGATCCGGTTTCAATTTTTGGCGGCATTATCGGCATGAATTTTACCGTGGATTTAGCAACAGCTGAAGAACTGAATAAAACTTTCCTGGAAATTGTAATGGCGCCGGATTTTGATGCTGATGCGCTGGAAATTTTAAAAACGAAAAAAAATCTGCGGATTATCAAAATAAAAAACCCGGTTTCTGATTCTCAAACCTGGGTGAAAATAGACGGCGGAATGCTGGTTCAGGCAACGGACAGCGAATTTTCTAATGACATTAAAACCGTAACTTCTGTTCAACCAACTTCAGAACAGGAAAAAGCGCTGCTTTTTGCGCAACGGGTCGTAAAATATGTAAAATCAAACGCCATCGTGGTTTCCAACGGTTTTCAGGCTTTGGGAATTGGCGGGGGCCAGGTGAACCGGATTTGGGCAACGCAACACGCGGTGGAAAGAGCCAAAGAAAAATTCAGCGGTGATCTGGTTTTAGCTTCCGATGCATTTTTCCCTTTCCGCGATGTGGTGGATTTCTGCGCCAAAGAAGGCATCAAAGCAATCATTCAGCCTGGCGGCAGTATGCGCGATGAAGAAAGCATAAAAGCTGCTGACGAGTACGGAATTCCGATGATGCTTACAGGTATGCGCCATTTTCTGCATTGATTTTGCTATAGTCCAGAAAACAGTGATTTTTTAGGCAAGTTTGAAAATGATTTTCAAATTCCTAAATTTGTTAAATTCAAAAAAAACAATCAAATAAAATGAAAATATTAATCGTAGGAAACGGCGCCAGAGAATCTGCCATCGCGATGAAGCTGAAAAGCGACCGAAGAATTTCTAAAATGTATTTCGCAAAAGGTAACGCGACTACAGATTTACTGGGACAAAACGTGTATGAAGACAGTATTGAAGGATTACGCGATTTCGCCATCAAAGAAAGAATAGATCTTACGATTGTAGGGCCGGAAGCGCCTTTAGTTGCAGGAATTGTAGATGAATTTAAAAAGCATAACCTTAAAATTTTCGGACCGCGAAAAAGAACCGCGGAGCTTGAAGGAAGCAAAGCTTTCTCCAAAAAATTCATGCAGACACACAACATTAAAACCGCAAATGCCGTAGTTTTCGATGCGTATCAAGCCGCGATAGATTATGTTCGCGAACAGCAATTTCCGATTGTCATCAAAGCCAGCGGACTTGCCGGTGGAAAAGGTGTAGTAATCGCCGACGATTTAGCAGAAGCAGAATCTACGATTCATAAATTTATGATCGAAAGAATTTACGGCGATGCCGGAATTCAGTTGGTTATTGAAGAATATCTCAGAGGTTTTGAAACTTCAATTATCGCTTTTTCAAACGGTACAAAACTTTTCCCGTGTATTCCCGTAAAAGATTATAAAAAAGCCGGTAATGGCGACATGGGTCCAAACACAGGTGGAATGGGAAGTGTAGCTCCAAGCCCGGAATTTACCGAAGAACATCAGCGTGATTTCGAAGAAAATATTCTAAAGCCAACTTTAGAAGGTTTACATTCTTACAAAATCAATTTCAAAGGATTTATTTTCTTCGGCCTCATGGTTACCGAGAACGGAACTTATCTGCTGGAGTACAACATGCGCCTCGGCGATCCCGAAACCCAGGTAATCATGGCTTTAATGGAAAACAACCTCTACGATGTGATTATGGATTGTCTGGAAGGCAACGACATCGAACTAAAATTCCGCGACGAAAAAGCAGTGTGTCTCGTGATGTGTTCCGGCGGATATCCGCGCCAGATCGAAACCGGTTTTGAGATCAGAAACATCGATAAAGTTTCGCACAGCGAAGTGTTATTTGCGGGTGCAAAAACGCGTGGCAACAAAATAGTAACCAGCGGCGGCCGCGTTTTAAGTCTCGTGGCGACGGGAGAAACTTACGACGAAGCACGCAAGAAAGTGTATGTAGATGCGAACATCATCCATTACGACTACGAATATTACCGCGAAGACATCGGTAAGTTTTAATATAAAAAGGCGTGGTTTTTCCACGTCTTTTTTTAGAATTTTTCAGGAGCCGGGAACCTGCTTTCAGCTCTATCTTTTGCTCTGCTTTGCGCCGCAAAAGGATGCCGCTTCAATCAGGGCTAAAAAATTCGCTGCTAAAAGCGCAGATTTTTTAAAAATGCCAAAACAGCCATTTCACAAAAAAATGGCAAAATAACAGCAAATAAATTATTTTTCGAATTTCAATATTATGCAAAACGGAATCATCATCCTTGACTTTGGATCACAATATAATCAACTCATCGGGCGGCGAATTCGCGAGCTTGGCGTTTATTCAGAAGTGCTGCCTTTCAATACACCTTTGCAGGAAATCTTAGAGCGCGAGCCGTCCGGAATTATCCTTTCCGGTGGACCAAGTTCGGTAAATGTCGAAAACGCAAATCTCGTAGAAAAAGCCTTATTCGAGCAAAATATTCCCGTTTTGGGAATTTGCTACGGCATGCAGCTTATGACGCATTTGCTTGGCGGATCCGTAAAAAAAGGAATTAAAGGCGAGTACGGCAAAGCAAAACTTCAGATCCAGAAATCAAACCGCTTACTTTCAGGTGTGGGCAGATTTTCCACCGTTTGGATGAGCCATTTCGATGAGGTGGAAACCGTGCCACCAGGTTTTGTAATCAACGGAACCACCGACGTAATTTCCGCGATTTCCGACGAAACCAAAAAAATATATTGCGTACAGTTTCACCCCGAAGTTTCCCATACGGAAGAAGGCTGGCGTATGATTGAAAACTTTGTTTTCAATATTTGCGAAGCACCAAAAAACTGGAAACTTACCAACTACATCGATACGGCGATTGCCCATATTAAAGAAACCGTTGGTGATCAAAAAGTAATTTTGGGACTTTCTGGCGGAGTAGATTCATCTGTTGCGGCGGTTTTAATTCACCGCGCTATTGGCGACCAACTTCAATGTATTTTCGTGGATACCGGACTTTTACGAAAAGACGAAGGTAGAAAAGTCATGGAAAACTACGGCGAACATTTCAACCTGAAAATTGATATGGTAGATGCTGCTGACCGGTTTTTAGCAAAACTTGAAGGAATTTCTGATCCAGAGGAAAAGCGCAAAATTATCGGTAATGAATTTGTTGCCGTCTTCGATGAAGAATCACATAAATTCGAAGGCGCGAAATTTTTAGCGCAAGGCACCATTTACCCAGATGTTATTGAAAGTCAGTCTGTAAAAGGACCTTCAGCGGTAATTAAATCGCATCATAACGTAGGTGGTTTGCCGGAACATATGAAAATGGAACTTTTGGAACCGCTGCGCGAACTCTTCAAAGATGAGGTAAGAAAAGTAGGCGAGGAGCTTGGTATTCCACATCATTTGGTACATCGTCATCCGTTTCCGGGACCAGGTTTGGGAATCAGGATTTTGGGCGCTGTAGACGCAGAAAAAGTGAGAATTCTACAGGAAGCCGATGATATTTTTATCGAAGAATTATATAAAAATAAACTTTATGACACCGTTTCTCAGGCGTTTGTGGTTTTGCTTCCGGTGAAATCTGTAGGTGTGATGGGCGATGAGCGGACTTATGAATTTACCGCTGTCGTGCGCTCTGCAAACACCACCGATTTCATGACCGCGACGTGGAGCCGTTTGCCGTACGAATTTTTAGATACGGTTTCAAACCGTATCATCAATGAAGTGCGCGGAATCAACCGTGTGACGTATGATATTTCCAGTAAACCGCCGGCAACAATCGAGTGGGAATAATTTCTCTATTTAAATTTCAAAATAAATTATCTTTATTAAAAAACTTTTAATAAATTGTACTATGGCTAGACATCGAGTAACAATTTTTTACAGACGCTCGGAAAAACCTGAATCTCAAGTTGAATATTTGGGAGGCTTAAATAGTGACGGCTCGGACTGGAAGATTAAATTAGAAAGAGCGATTTATGGCATTGAGTCAGGTAAATGGGAACTTTATATTGTTAAAGACAACATCGAGATTGACCTAAAGGTTATCATTAAAAATAATATAAAATATTTAATGTGTGATATGTCAAAAGTAGACTTTATAAATATAATGGCAATTAATCTATAATTATAATTGGTGAAAAAAAATTTATATGAAAGTTTAGGTTTTGTAAATAACCCTTTTTCTAAGCGATCTTCAGAACAGGAGTTGGGGTTTATCGACGACATCTTTTATGAACCCAACTATTACTCTACGTTGCAGTCTGATTTGACTTCTGGTGATACACGTTTTATCATAGGACAGCGAGGGCACGGAAAGTCTTCCGTAATAAATAAGCTCTTTAAAGATTTAGAGGATAATGAAAGTTTACTAGTTGTCAAGGTCGATCGGTTTGATAATATCCCGTTACGAAATAATAATGTTGATTTTTTATTGTTGATTATTAAAGGTGTCATTACAAAACTTTCAACTAATTTACTCAGCAACAAAAAGCTTATAAAAAGATTAAATAAACATGAGAAAGAAAAACTTAGTTTTTTTATTAAGACCTTTTTCCGCCCTCTTAGTGAAAGTGAATATTCTGATGTTTGTAATAAAGTAAAAAAGGTAAACGTTACGAATTTTTTTATACGAATTTTTAACTTATTTGGTGTCGATATAGCAAATTCGCTAACATCTTCTGCGGTTAATATTACCTCTAATTTTATTAGGCAGTCATTAGGTGTAGATTCAATTAATAATAGTGAGCTTCACAAGGAGTATTTTAAAAAAGTATCTGAAATACAAATTGGAAAAAATGAAATAAATAGCGAGAATTGTTCAAAGGAAGAATTAAAACATGTTTTAGATGACATTTTTTTGGTCTTTTCTAAAATGGGTCTGTCTAAGATAATCGTGTTGTTTGACAAAATAGACGAATATCAAGAGCTAAATCAGGAAATTCAACTTATCTCCAATTTTACAAAAGATCTATTAGCAGATAATGAATTTTTGCTAAATGAAAATATAGCGATAGGTTTTAGCTTATGGTCCGAATTACGATCAGAATTATCCGGGACGGTGAGGTTTGATAAACATGGTATTATAGACGTTAGATGGAATTCTCATGACTTAGTTCCATTAATCGAAAAACGCTTAAGTTACTTTTCGGATAGTAAAAAAATTACAGTAAAGCACCTATTTCGAAATGAGGTTGATATTAAAGATCTACTTAGTCTTTCCAACAATTCTCCTCGTGATTTAATTTTCCTATTATCTGAAATTTACAATCGTCAAGCTAATATTAATTCGGCTGTTAAATATTTTGAAGATAAAGCTATTAGAGATGGAATGATTAGCTTTTGCAAGGTCTATGACTATGATTCCCTATTCCCGTCCAAAGTGGGTAGGAACAAGGAAATTAAAGCGATGATCAATAGGTTATTACAATTAAAAAAGACAAGTTTTTCAAAAAAGGAATTAACAACGTACTTTTCCCAAACCGCAGCACAAAGCGAGGGACAAATTAAATTGATGCAGAACTATGGACTGGTTCGAAAAGAAGAAATCCTTTTGGACAAGGATACAGAATTGTACGAAATTATTGACCCTAAAGTCGAATTCCTGATCAAACATTTAGAAGATAGGATTGAGTAGATTTTGGTAGAAATCTTTTAATTTATTTTAATAGCTCTTTTTTCTAACCGCACTTCCGAATATGGAACGTCAAATTTTAAAGTATCAGAATATTGATAATTTTTAACCTGATTTTTTGGGAAATTGAATTCCACTTTAAAAGGAACTTTTTCATATGAATTTCCAAGCAAAACCGCCACGGAATCGCCTTTCCAAACTGCATCTTCAATTCGGAACGATGGGCCGTAAAACGCGATTTGTTTGGCTTCTTTTTTCTTTACATCCACCAAAACAATTTGCTGGTCTGCTTCAAAGCCGGCGTAACCATCAGGAGAAATAATCCAGTGATAGCTATCAATATCGAGGTAATGATCTTTGCTTTCATTAAAAATAAAAAAGGGCGCATAGATTTCATTGAAACCTTTTTCATTCAAAATTTTAACCGAAGTTTCACCGTAGGATAATGGTGAAGTTTGCTGAATTGTAAATTTTTCAGCTGAAAATGCCGGATTTTTTTCTTTATAATATTTAAACCAATCTGTAGTCTCCAGAAAATTAGGTGTGGATTTTTGAGAATTTTTGGTAGTTGCAGGTTTTTCCGTCACTTTGGAATTCTGAGATTTTTCCTGCTTTTCACAGGAAAAAAATACCAAAAAGAGGAGCAGGATATAACCTTTCATTCCTCCAAATTACGAAATATTCTAATCCTGTCAAAAAAACTATCTTTGCAAAATGGAAAAAATGACTTTTGCCGATTTTAATCTCCCGGAAAAAATTCTTGATGTTTTAGCAGATTCCAATCTGTTTGAACCGACACCAATTCAGCAGAAAACCATCGGTCCTATTCTCTCGGGCCGCGATGTGATGGGAATTGCGCAAACCGGAACCGGAAAAACTTTGGCTTATCTTCTTCCTGTTCTGAAAACTTGGAAATATAACAAAACCGGAAACCCTACGGTTTTAATTCTGGTTCCTACGCGAGAACTTGTGGTTCAGGTTGCGGGCGTGGTGGAAAATTTAACACAAAATCTGACCACAAGAGTGATCGGAATTTACGGTGGTAAAAATATTAAAACCCAAAAACTGCTTTTTGAAGATGGCTGTGACATTTTGGTCGGAACGCCCGGCCGCGTCATGGACTTGGCAATCGATAATGCGATTTCGCTGAAAGAAGTCAATAAACTGATCATCGATGAGTTTGATGAAATGCTGAATTTGGGTTTCAAAGCGCAGCTCACGCACATTTTCCAAATGATGAAAGAAAAAAGGCAGAATATTCTTTTTTCAGCGACAATGACGGAAGCGGTGGACGCTTTACTTTATGAATATTTTTCCGGTCCCGTGGAAATTTCATTAGCAAAATCCGGAACACCATTAGAAAAAATCGAGCAAATTGGCTATAAAGTTGAAAATTTCAATACCAAAATCAATTTGCTTCAACATCTTTTAGAAACGAATGCTGATCTTTCTAAGGTCTTGATTTTCTGCAATAACAAAAAAAATGCAGACTATCTTTTCACCAAAATTGAGGAATTATTTCCGGATGAATTTGACGTCATTCACTCCAATAAATCTCAGAATTACCGTTTGAATGCGATGCGGAATTTCGAATCGCAAAAAGTCCGCGGTTTGATTACCACCGATATTATGGCGCGTGGTTTAGATATTTCAGACATTACGCACGTCATTAATTTTGAAATTCCGGAAGTTCCGGAGCAATATATTCACCGGATCGGGCGAACCGGCCGTGCGGATAAAAATGGTATCGCCATTTCTTTCGTGACCAAAAAAGAAGAAGATCTTTTGTTTGACATCGAATTTTTAATGGATCGCGCGGTGAAAATGATCGATTTCCCAGCCGAAGTGAAAATAAATCCAGTGAAAATTGCTTCAGAAAAAGATGAAGTGGTGATGAAAAATGCACACACCGTGAAACTTGAAGATGGCGGCGGCGCATTTCACGAGAAAAAAGACAAAAATAAAAAGGAAAACTGGGGCGGACCTCATGCCAGAAAAGCTCCGAAAAAAATTGGTGCAAACCGCGCGCAGGAAAAAGCAAAATCCAAAGCCAAAAGAAAAAAATAAGCTTTTGATTTTGGATTTCAGTTCAGATTATTTCCAGAAAATATCGTCGTAATCGGGTTCTTTCAGCTCCGGATAATTCATCGCCAAAAGATTTTGCAGCTGCTCGTAGGTTGCCTGTCTTTCGATTTCAGGGAAAATTTCGCGCTCTTCAGTTCGGATGTGAAGTTCCAGCAAAGCGCGAAATTTTTCTATTTCTTCAGGTGTAGAAAAGCCGTCAGCAATCATTTTATGAAAAGTACGGTGCTGCGCCATCGCTTCTTTAATCATCGGATGTTCTTCGCCCAAAACTTTAAAAATAGAATCTTCCTCTTCCGCAAAATGTGGTTTTAAATTCTGCTGATAGAAAAGCTTGATGTATTTTTCCATTCTTTCCACGGAAATTTCTCTTTTCAAACCTTCTTTAAGTTTCCAGCAAAGCAGCAATCCAAAATGATGATCGCGGCTGAGTTGTACCAAAGCTTCGTGTCTTTTCATAAATTTTTATCTTTGTATTTTTAAAAAATTCCGGGTTAAAACGGCATTTTTTTAGAAAAAATTGGGTTTAAATGCACCGAATTTTTTTGCTTTAAAAATGTAATTTGAAAAAAAATGGCCAAATAGCAGGGAATTTTTCAGGTGTTTAAATTTACCAAAATTTTGATGAACACGGGAATTTTAAACCAAATAAAAATCACTTCATAGAATTTTAAACAAAAAAAAACGGCCTTAATTGACCGTTTTTTTGCTTTTGTAATCTCAGAATTAATATCTGTAATATTCCGGTTTGAAAGGACCATCAACCGTAACTCCGATATATTTTGCCTGCTCTTCGGTTAAAGTTTCCAATTCAACACCCAATTTTTTCAGGTGTAAAGCAGCCACTTTTTCATCCAAATGTTTTGGCAAAGTGTAAACTGCATTTTCGTAAGCATCGTTGTTTGTCCACAATTCAATCTGTGCTAAAGTTTGGTTGGTGAAAGAGTTACTCATCACAAAACTTGGGTGACCGGTGGCACAACCTAAGTTTACCAAACGGCCTTCTGCCAAAATGATGATTTCTTTGCCATCGATATTATACACATCAACTTGCGGCTTTACTTCGTATTTGGTATCGCCGTAATTCTTGTTCAACCACGCCATATCAAGCTCGTTATCGAAATGTCCGATGTTACAAACGATGGTTTTATCTTTCATTTTTTTGAAATGCTCTGCCTGTACAATGTTGTAATTTCCGGTGGTCGTTATCACGATATCAGCAGTTCCAACTACGGTGTCGAGTTTTTTAACTTCATAACCTTCCATCGCAGCCTGAAGCGCACAAATTGGGTCAATTTCAGTCACGGTAACAATTGAACCTGCGCCACGGAAAGAAGCGGCAGTTCCTTTGCCTACATCACCGTAACCACAAACTACAACTCTTTTTCCTGCCAACATGGTGTCGGTGGCACGTCGGATTGCGTCAACTGCAGATTCTCTACAGCCGTATTTGTTATCGAACTTCGATTTGGTTACGGAATCATTCACGTTGATTGCCGGCATTACCAAAGTTCCGTTTTTCATTCTTTCGTAAAGTCTGTGTACTCCGGTTGTGGTTTCCTCGGAAAGTCCTTTAATTTCAGCGGTTAATTCCGGATATTTATCGAAAACCAAGTTGGTTAAATCTCCACCATCATCTAAAATAAGGTTTAAAGGTTTTCTGTCTTCACCGAAAAATACGGTTTGTTCGATGCACCATTCAAATTCTTCTTCGGTCATACCTTTCCACGCGTAAACGGGGATTCCGGCTGCTGCAATCGCCGCTGCGGCGTGATCCTGAGTGGAAAAAATATTACATGAAGACCAGGTAACATCAGCGCCCAGAGCGACCAAAGTTTCGATTAAAACCGCAGTCTGGATCGTCATGTGAAGACAGCCCGCAATTCTGGCGCCTTTCAGCGGCTGGCTTGGACCGTACTCTTCGCGAATCGCCATCAGGCCCGGCATTTCTGCTTCTGCAAGGTGTATTTCTTTTCTGCCGTATTCGGCTAATGAAATGTCCTTAACTTTATAAGGAATGTATTGTGTTGTGCTTTCCATCTAATTGAAATAATTTTTGCAAATTTACGAACTAAATCCTCCACTACAAAATATGCCGCTGTACCGAGATTTTTCCGATGAAAAGGCAACTGTCCTGCTTTGGAAATTCAACGAAAAAGAATCACTTGATCCGCATTTGCTTCTTGAAAAAGAAAATTTCGAAAAAGTAAAAGATTATCATCCGATAAAACTGAAGGAACTTTTGCTTGTACGCAAAATTTTAAAATCCATTTTACCTGATCACCAGATTTTGTACAAAGACCGCGAGCCTTTTCTGGAGCCGGCAGATTATGAAATTTCAGTTACGCATTCTTTTCCGTACGCAGCGCTTGCTATTTCTAAAGAAAAAATCGGGATTGATATTGAACCTTTTAATGATAAAATCAAGCGGATTAAGCACAAATTTATTTATGAAGAGGAAACGCACTTTATTGAAAAAGAAAAGGAAACCGCTTATTTAACGGTAATTTGGTCTTTGAAGGAAAGTCTGTACAAAATTCACCATTCCAATTACTGGTCATTGAAAAAACATTACGAGGTGAAACCTTTTAGCCTGGATTTTCCGTACAATATCCAGTGCCGCGTGCATGATGACAAAGTTTCTGATTTATTTGAAGCCCGGGTGGAGTTTTTCGAAAATTACTGCATCACAATCGTGGTCTGAGGTTCAATGTCAAGCTTTTCAACAACTTTCCGTTGTTCTTTTGCTACGTCGTAGATGAGTTCCAGGATTTCTTTCAGGTTTTTTAATTCGGTTAAATGCGTGATTCTGCCGGGATCCCGGCGGTCAAAAAATTCGTTCTCCTGAAGCTCTTTTTTTCGGTTTTCCAAAAGATTTTCTACCGTGTCGTTCGGGTCTAATTTGCTTTCTTCCAGAATGGTTTTGTCAGCACTTTTCTGTTCCAGCAAAAGATTTATTCTGCGGAGTTCTGCGGAAATTTTTAAATCCCAGCCTTCAAAATCGATTTCGGGATAATTTTTCGCCGTTTCGGAATATTGGGAAAAAGAAGCAATATAGGCGGTAATAAGATGCGAAGTGATGACGAACTGATGAAGTTGCTCCAGTTTTTTCTGCTGGTTTTTCGGGTCGGAAATCATGCGCTGAAAGTTGTCCGACAGATTTGCCAAATCAATCATCGCATATTTTCGCGAAAGTTTGTAATCCTGAACGTCGATTTTTTCATTTAAAAAATAAGCCATCGCCGCTGAAAAGTATTTTTGGTTGCTTTTCGCCGATCTTTTCATAAAATCCAGATTTTTGGTATGTTCCCAAACCGGAAGCACAAAATAGGAAACCAGGTAGGCAACAATTCCGGCTATTACAGTATCCAGAATCCGGTCTTTAAAAATCGCGTTTAGATTTCCAGGTTTCAAAATATTAAAAGCGAGAAACACATAAATCGTCATAAAAAACACGGCCCAGGAATATTTGGTTTTCAAAAATGTAAAACACAAAATCATCGTCAATAGAAAAAGGAAAAAAAGCGCGTTTTGATTCGGAATAAAATAGAGGATGCCGTAAGCCACCACCGCGCCCGCGACAGTTCCGTACAACCTTAGGAGATTTCGGTGTTTGGTTGTTGCGTAAGCAGGGCGCAAAATCGCTACGATGGTAATAAAAACCCAATACGAATGCCCGATGCCAAGAAACTCAAGCTGTGAAATAAAATAACCGATGACCAACGCAACCGTCACGCGAACAGCATGCCGGAAATGCGAAGATTTCAGTGAAATGTTCGCTAGCAAAACTTTAAAATTCAGCTTTTCTTCCTTGGTGACAAATTTCTGATAGTCCAGACCTGTCGAAAGACTTTTTGCAAGTTTAATATCCTGGCTGAAAACTCTGTAGATGGTTTTAATATCATCGGAAATGCCCGTGATTCTGTTTAAAATCAAGCGCAGCGTCATAAAATCCTCCAGCGTGTCGGGATTTAATTTGCTGTTGCGCAGGTCGAAATATTCGTTGTAAATATTTTCAAGCAATTCATCGATATTACGCAAAGGTTTTGCACGCGTACTGCTCTGTAAAGCGATTCCGATATTGTTCATTTCCTCGGAAAGTTTTTCGAGATATTCACCCAGAGAAGAAAGGAAGCCGGAAGCCCCGAAATTTTCCTGAACCTTTCTGTAATCGCTTTCAGAAGTCATCAACTTTTCGTGTAAATCAATGGAATTTAGAAACATCAGCATCAACAAGCGGCTTGTTGTGGTGGATTCATTGACGATTTTCCGGGTTTTAAAAACGGTTTCGCGCGTTTCTTCCTGAAGGTTTTTAATGGAAATCTGCTGTGAAATTATTTGGGCGTAAAGCTGGTCGTAATTTGGATCTTTCAGATAAAACTTTGATTTTACTGAAAGATATTTTGCCAACTCCAGGTAATTTTCGCCGATCATCTGGCCGGCTAATTTGTAGGGTTGAATTTTAGAAACCAACAGGAAAATCAAAAAATAGCACACGGAGCCTGCTAAAAAAATCAGCGAACTTTTGACGATATTATCTCCAGTCAAATGTCCGTCGATAAAAATCCCAAGCACCACAAGCGAAAGCGCGCCGACCGCTGCCAGCCTTTGACCGTACACGCCGATCATCGTAAAAAATATTCCGAAAATGATGATTTCAGGGTAAATGAGAATGGGAAAATTTTTAATTAAACCCGCAATAACCGAGACAATAAAGAATGAGATAATTGCCAAAATTAGGGCATTTCTGCGGCGAATAAATGGTCCCGCCTGATCGGTTAATCCTACAAAACTCGTGGCGAGGGGAAACAGAAAATATTCTTTTAATAAACCGAAATGCGCCAAAATAAGACTTGGTAGAACTATAGCAAAAGAAATTCGTACTGCCGAGTAAATTGACTGGCTTGTGGCAAATTTTTTTAGTTCCGTGGCGTAGTTCATAACACAAATTTAAACTTTTAAGTCATAAAAAAAAGCTCCATTTTCTGGAGCTTTTTATTTTTAAATATTAATTTTTAGAAATCTGAATTTGCGGATGGTTCGCCGATATTCCACGTGAGACCAAATCTCAGCGTATTATCAAGTGCGGAATTTACTTTCGAAGTGTTGATGAGGTAAGACATATCCAAACCGAAAGACTGGTATTTCAAACCAATACCAACCGTTGCGTACTGTCGGCCGCCCTGCTCCGGACTTTCCTGAAAATAACCGGTGCGCAGAGCGAATGCATTGTCATATTCGTATTCCAAAGCGCCGCTGATCATGGTGCTTTTTGGGTTGCTGAAGGAATTACCGATGCCTTCGATAACACCAACATTCGGAACGTTTCCGGTTTCATCCGGTCCCGGAACAAGCAATTTTGATGCTTCCACACTTACGCCAACACGGTTCAGATCATCAATGTAAACATCGTAACCAGCGCCCAATCTCGCCATGGTCGGCAGGTAAGATCTTGATTCTTCATCACCGGTATAGTCGAGTCGTGGACCTAAATTCTGAATCGCAAAACCACCGCGTGCGCGGCCTTCGTAATCGCCGAAAGATTGATGTTTACGACCCTCGTAGTAGCCGGAGACATCTACCGCAAAAGAGTTTGCAGGTTTCAGGGTGTTGTCGGAACCAATTCCACCGGATAAATCGGAGCGGATGTATCGTCCGGTAACCGCCATTGAATAGGTGTCGGATAATTTCAATCCATAAGCCAAATCGAATGAAAATTCATTAGGCTTTATTGTTCCGCCCTGCTGAATTTCACCACCAACATAGCTTGTTAAGTCAACCGAACCCATATTGAAATAGTAGATACTTGCTGAAATGGTAGAGCGCTCTTCTTCACCCAAAAACTGGTGATATGCGCCATACAAAAGAAATACGTCGTTAGTAAGTTTATTCAGATAAGGGGTGTACGTAAACCCAACTGCAGACGTTGTTTTGCTGAAGGGATATTTTGCGGCATTCCAGAACTGCGAAAAAGCATCACTTGTCGTAGCAACGCCCTGATCTCCCATACCACCCGCGCGTGCGTCCGGCGAAATGCGGAGGAATGGTGCACCAGTGAGCACCGGCTGAATTCTACTGATCTGCTGCCCGAAAGTCAGCATTCCCATCCCCAATCCCAAGGTCAGGAAAACTTTTGTAGTTATTTTCATATAGTTTATTTTTTAAAATGTCTGTTTTTACTTCAATAAAACCATTTTTTCTACCGCGGTGGCGCTACCTTTACATTTGTCCTGGTTTTGGCTGCGCGCGAAAATTTTAAATATATAAGTGCCTTTTCCTACCGCATCGCCAAAATCATCTCTGCCGTCCCATTCAATTGCCGTTCTTGGTGTTCTGAAACCCTGTAAAAACGGTTCTGCGGTCACCACGTTACTCAAAGTTCGGACCAATTTGCCGGTTATGGTGTAAATCTGCACATTAACATCCAAAAGATCGTCGCAATTATGCTCAAACTGTACATATGTTTTGTTAGTGAAAGGATTGGGCCAATTTAAGAGTTTATTAACAATTAATTTCTGATCAGTTTCGTCCTTAACTATAAAGTTTAACGTAGTCGTGGTGGAATTATTGTTGATGTCCCAGACTTTAAACGTAAGTTGATGATTTCCGGGTTCCAAATTACGGAAAGGATAACTCACATTTCCTTTCTGATAATCCGAAAGTGACGGGTTTGTGCAGCCATTGCCATCACCGGAAAAATAGAAGTCATTTAAAACCACTGTTTCGATAATTTTGCCGTCCAAAATTACCGTTACATCATGGCCAATTCCTGCGCCGGTTGAATTTATTCCGGTATTATCGGTTACACACGCTAAAAAAAGCGGGTTTTGATCGGTAATTCCGCCATCGGCGAAATTGGTATTGTTCATGAATAAGCGGACTTTCGGAGGCTCCTGATCATTAATGCCCGCCGGATTAATTCCACCGATTTTTTGAGTTTGGTTTTCAAAAACATCGAATTGTTTGTTGTCTGCATATACCAACATTCTGCCGTTTCCGTCTTCATAGTTAATGTCTTTCGGCACATAAAATTCGACGCTAAAAGCACCATTTTTTGCGATTCCCGAAGATTTCACAATCGGGCTGCCTTCTTCGGTATAAATTAAAACCGGTGTTAAAAGCGGGCTGCCATCGTTGTTCAGTGTTTTCTTTTGAAGCCTTTTGTCGAAAATATTTACCGCAACTCTACCGTTGAAATTGGTGTCGATGCTTCCATCAGCTTTTTTGATATGTCCGTTAACTTTTACAAAATCCAGCGCGCGGATTTTATCTTTCACTGGCGAATCTATATTATCGATAGCGATTAGCCTTTCGGGACGGCTTAATTTTGACGCAGGATCACCCAAAAAATTTACTTTTAAATGGTCGGATGAAGGACCTTTTTCGATTTTTGCCTGTAAAAAGGAATCACCTAAATTTAAAAAATTATCGTTTTTAAGCTCGAAAATATGTTTGGTGAATATGGTAGTGAATTCTTCGCCGTAGCTTACACCAATCGCGCGGCTTGAGGTAATCATGGTTGCAGCACCGCCACGTTTTAATTTTATAACCTGTTCGCCCGCAGAAAAAGTTCCGGGATCATCCCAAAGCGTAAACTCGCACGTGATTGTAGAAACCAAAGGAAAGCGCGAATACACATTATTGAAGTTGCTGAAATTCTGGATTTGATCGATGGTTAAAACGCGTTCCTGCGCCCAACCATTAATACCACCATGACCAAAGTAGAAGAGATAAAGACTGTTTCCAACATCATTGGAAATCGCCTGGTTTACCTGCGGATAACGCTGACCGCCCGCGGAATTTTCAGCGGGAAAAGCATCGAGATATAATTTCCGGACATTATATTCACTTCGCTGGCCTTTTTCAAAAACATTTACCAAAGAAGCGTTCATGGTGTTGTGAAACGGTGTACCATTGTCCGCATCATCATCAACCACGAAATCAAGTTTCATTCGCCATTCACCAAACGGCGTCGACTGTCCAGGCAAAGCATTTTTATAGGCCAAAGTTTTATCTATTAAAAGCTGCGCTTCGGCAACATTTGCGGCGGGCAAGCGTCCGATCGGTAAATCGGGAAGCGTTGACGACAAGGAGGTAGAAGTTGTGGACTGCGGACTTGTCATCACGAAATAATCATCCGTAACGAAAGAATCGGAATAATTTCCGCTTTCTTCACTTTGATAACTCGGAACAATATCAGATCCCGGATAGGTTTTTCCCCGGAAGTCATAAGAAGTATCGCCAAGGAGAAAAATATATTTCAGTTTTTTTCCGGTGTTTAGCTTTGTTACAAAATCGCGGATACCTGTAATGTCTTTACTTCCGCTGCTGAACTCGTTGTAAACCTTATTTATATCAACTACTGCAACATTATATTTTCCGTCATAAGTTTTTGCTAAACGCTGCGCCTGCGCCGCCATTTCCGGCACTGTCAGCATCAAATAATCGATATTCTGAAGATTTGTTAAATCCTGGTTTTCAATTTTTCCGACAAAAAAAGGGATAAATGCCTCGGAATTTTTGAAAGCTACAAACTCATTCGAAAACTGTGGATTGTTGGCGGTGTAAGCAAAATTAAAATTTGAACCCGCGCTTTTGTTCGTTTTTTTAACGGCATTGGTGAGGTCCGAAACATCCCAAATCTGATCTAAAGCACCTGCATCGGAGAGGTTGAAGGTATATTTTTTTGCACTTCCGGCTTCAATATCGAAGCTGCGGAAATTCATTTGGGTATTGTTAAATTTTAAATCTTCCTTATACTGAACTTCAGCATAGTCGAAATAAAATTTACCATTTGGATTGCTGGAAGTGTCGGGAGTAAAATTGAAAGTAAGCTGCTTTCCCTGCAGGCTGGTTACTGTTCCGGAATAAATTATCGGCGCAAACTGCCTTCTGTCACTGGAAGAAAGCGAAAACGAACGCTCATTTTGGTTATTGATGTTAATGGAAATTTTATTTCCGGGTGATTGAAAACCGATAACACGACTGCGGTATTTAATTACGTCGGTCGGCTGAATTGATGAATTGGTGGTGAAACTCACCGATTTATTTCCGGTAAAAGCATCGCCGGCCCAGATGCGCCCGATTTTCATCAGGTTAAATTTTTCTTCGTTGAGGTATTGGAAAGCATCATAACGTGTAATTGTTTCACCACCCAATTCTTCGTCTGAAATCTGAACTCTTTTGCCGGCGCCTTTGTCGAAATTAATATAATAATAGGCGAAATCTTCGTAAATATTAATAACGTTCGCGGAAGCATCGGTGCGGGTCTCAATGCGTTTGTTGGCGTTGTAATTTGAGTTCGGTGAGGTTTTATAGAGGTTAAAACCGTGCGGTCCCTGTGCATAAAAAAGCGCGTAATCTTCTTCGTTCCAGACGCCATCGGTTTCGCCTACGACCTGAATTCCATTTTCCTGAAGTCCATCGTATCGGAAATCGCGGTTGTTTTCTGGCAACATCACACCGCCGTTACCGTAAATCCGGAAATTTTTAGGATTAAAAGAGGAAATATTTATACCGTTGTCACGCAGAAATTTCGAAGTTATTTTAAATATACCCGATTTATCAACCTTGATTTTATAGAACGTGCCGGATTTCAGCGGGTTTTCCGAATTTAAAAAATATGTCTGTGTAACGGCATATTTTTCACTGTTGGCTTCCTCAGTAATTTGAAAAGAAGTCAGGCGGTAAATATTTCCATTTTCAAATTTTAACGTTTCTACCCGAAAATTTGTAGTTTTTTCCTGAGAATATGGATTGGTGTAATTGCTGATATCAGATTTATTTTCAGTTGGTAAGCTGTAAAACTGAATGTCGAATAAATCTTTACTGGAAATTTTTTCCCATGAAAAATTGGTAATTTTCTTCGTTGTTCCGGTAAAAGGTTGCGACAGCCGGTAGGCAATGCTTGCATTTTCATAAGAAAAGCCTTTATCGGTAAAAAAGGGAACGGTAAATTTTTCGCTGCCGTAATCTAAAATTGTACTTCCCACCCAAGATATTTTAACCGTTTGTGAAAAAATTGCAGCATTCCACAGAAAGATTAGAAATAGAGTTAAAAAGCGTTTCATCAGCTGTTTGTTTACCTGCTACAAATTAAACAAAAAATTATAAATAGCGTGGTGATGCAATAAAATTAATTTGTTTGCGTTTTCCAAAAAAAAAGCAATTGAGAATTTGATTTATTAGATAATTTCTATTTTCTTTGTGCTTTGATAAATTTATAATGGACTATGAATAAAATAAAGTTGTTTTCATTAATGGCGATGACTTCTACCATGCTTTTAGTAAGCTGCGGAGGCGGTAATACTAAAAAAGGCGGTGGAACTAAACGTTTTACAAGTAAAACTGGCTGGAAACCGAACGATCAAAAAGGTTGGTTTTTCACTGGCAAACAACAAAAGCAGAAAGGATGGCCTGGAATGGTTTATGTGGAAGGTGGTACCTTTACCATGGGCTTAGTGAAAGATGATGTAATGCATGACTGGAACAATACTCCAAAAAGAATGCAGGTTAGTTCTTTCTTCCTCGGTGAAACCGAAATTACGAATTACGAATACCGAGAATATACCACATGGCTGAAATTTGTTTTTCCACCATCTGATCCGAGTTACAAAGATATTTACGCAGGAGCTTTACCCGATACTTTGGTTTGGAATAATGAACTTTCCCGTAATGATTTTGCGGAAACTTATTTCCGTTCACCTGAATTTGACTACTATCCTGTAGTAGGGGTTTCATGGTTACAGGCTTCACGATATTGTGATTGGTTAACTGACCGTGCTGCAGAAAAAACTTTGATGGATCAAGGTGTTATTTCAAAAGATTTGTACCTAAACGATGCAAATAACCAAGGTGCATCTGCTTTCAATATTGATAAATTCAAAAGCAGCGATCCAGAAATGGATGCTTACCTGAACCAGGAAAGATTGAAACAGAAAACCGGTATTAAAACCAGCAACGAGCGAATTTTAGCCGCGAATAGAAATGCAAATGCAAGTATTGTAACAAAATTCCGTTTACCAACAGAAGTTGAATGGGAATTTGCCGCTCTTGGAATGCAAAAAGAAAGAGAATATAACCTTTATACCAACAAACAGCCTGAAATTCAAAAATTGAAAGGTAAAAAAGGTAGAAATAAAGGAATGTATCTTGAAAATTTCAAACAGGGACGTGGTGATTATTCAGGCGTTGCTGGCTGGAAAAACGACGGTTCGCCAACAACTGCTGACGTTAAACAATATCCTTCAAATAACTTAGGTATTTACGGCATGTTCGGTAACGTTTCTGAATGGACTGCCGATGTGTACAGACCAATTATCGACGAGGAAGCGAGTGACTTCAATTATTTCCGAGGAAATGTAACCCGCGAAGTAGTGAAAAACGAAGACGGTTCCATCAAAAAAATCGAAGACGTGAAATTCGATACTTTAGCTGACGGCCGTTTGATTTACAAAGGTTTGCCTGGCCAATTTGAAAGAGAAGTTGTTGCGGACAGCAAAAACTATAGAGACGGTGATTTCCAGTCTTCATTAGATGCAGGCTACGGTAGAGAAGAAGACAGTTCTACTATTGGGTATAATATGTACAACTCGAAACAGAAAAGATTCTTTGTTGATGACCGTGGTCGTGTTATCGTAGAAAAAGACGATAAAATGAGAACTACACGCGTTTCTAACGATGTACGTGTTGTAAAAGGTGGCTCATGGTTGGATGCAGCTTACTGGCTTGATCCGGGACAAAGAAGATACCGCGATGAAGCAAAAGCGTACGGTTGGATTGGTTTCCGCGTAGCGCAGGATGCTAAATCAAATTCTAAAGGAAGAACAAAACGATAATAATTTGTTTATTTTATATAAAATCCCTCTTTTACAGAGGGATTTTTTTATTTTTGTGCCCTATGAATGCAGCCACCTTTTACCCGCTATTTTTACAGTGCAACAAAGTAACAATCGACAGCAGAAATATCGAGCTAAATGACCTCTTTTTTGCTTTTTCCGGGGAAACCTACAATGCGGCGCTAAAGGCAGAAGAAAGCATTCAAAAAGGCGCGCTAGCGGTAATTGTGGAAGATGAAAAATTTGCAGATTCGGAAAAAAATATATTCTTCGTTCCGTCCACGCTGCAGTTTTTACAGGATTTGGCGGTTCACCACAGAAACCAGCTTAAAATTCCCGTCATCGGACTAACCGGCAGCAACGGGAAAACCACGACTAAAGAGCTTATTCACGCAGTGCTTTCGCAAAAGTTCAAAGTGCAATACACTTCGGGAAATCTCAATAATCACATAGGTGTTCCATTAACGATTTTATCAATAAAACCGGAGCATGAAGTGGCGGTAATTGAAATGGGCGCAAATCATCAAAAAGAAATTGAGTTTCTGTGTACTTTGGCGCAGCCGAATATCGGTTACATTACCAATTTTGGCAAAGCACATTTGGAAGGTTTTGGCGGTTTTGAAGGTGTAATTAAAGGAAAATCTGAATTATATTCCTATTTAAAAGCTAAAAAACAAACCATTCTTGTCAACGAAAAAGATGCTTTACAGGCGGAAAAAACCGCTGATTATGAAACAAAAATTACTTTCGGTTTAGAAGCGTCCGATTACTATTTCGAACCTTATTCCTCGAACAATTTTGTCGGTTTTAAATATGGTGAAAACACGCTGCTTTCCAAACTTACCGGCGATTATAACTTTACAAACTTATGCGCGGCGGTTGCTTTAGGTTTTCATTTCGGAGTAAATTTAGACCACATAAAAACGGCAATTGAAAATTATACACCGACCAACATGCGGTCTCAAATCGTAGAGAAAAATGGTAAAATTTTAGTTTTAGACACCTACAACGCGAACCCAAGTTCGATGGTGGAATCGCTGAAAAATTTCACGAAATTCAATGGTACTAAAACGATAATAATCGGCGATATGTTGGAATTAGGTGAAGAATCAACCTCGGAACACAGCAAAATTTTAGCCTTCGCGGAAAGTCTTGATTTTGATGAAATTATTACCGTCGGGCCGATATTTCAAAGTGTAAATAGAACTGTTAACGCGTACGTAAACGCAGCAGAATTAGGTGAAAACGTAAAAAAAGCCCCAATTAGCTCGGAAAATATTTTGCTAAAAGGTTCGCGCGGAATTGCGTTAGAAAAAGTGCTGGATTTTATCGTTTAATTTAAACTCCAGTATTGATTTAAAATCAGTTTGATATTCTGGAAGGTATTTCCCAGAACCGTATTTTTTATTTCCTCTTCGTTTTTCCAGCAGACTTCAGAAATGCCTTCTTCAGTTTGCGGAACAGGTTCTGCCTCGCCTACATATTCTACCAAAAACCAATACGTTGTTTTCAGAATACGGTCGCCATTTCGTTCAGTATAAATGTGAAAAGTGGTGTTGAGAAATTCTTCTAAAATAAGTTCCTTCAGGCCGGTTTCTTCTTCAATTTCGCGCAATGCCGCCTGTTCAAGCGATTCACCTTTTTCGATTTTTCCCTTTGCTAAATCCCATTTTCCGAGTCGTCGGATAAACAGAATTTCCTTTTTGCTGTTGTGAACAATACCGCCGGCGGCTTCAATTACCTTGAACATATGCGTAAAATCTTCCCAGATTTCCTCGATGTCGTCGCCATAAATATTCAGTTCCGGACATGAGGTATTTTCCAGCAGATCCACCGCAATCTCAAGGGTAGCAAAGCCCTCAAATCTTAACTTTTTTTCAATATCACCGGGATATTTACTAATCGTTAATTTTTTTTCATTCACAAAAACTTTATACATTTGTAGGGCTTTAATAATACAAAAATATAAAAATGAATTTAGAAGGACGTAAGATAATTGTAAATAAATCTGCCGCCGAACTGGTGCAAATGTTAAAAAATCCAGAGGATTACCGCAGCTTAATGCCGGAAACTTTGCAGAATTTTGAAGCGCGTGGAGACGGCTTTAAATTCGGTCTGAAAGGCATGCCGGAAATTGCTTTGAAAATTGATGAGGTGAGTGAAAAGCAGGTTGTTTTAAAATCCGCCAGTTCCAGCCTGGATTTTTCTTTAACCGGCGTAATGAACCCGATCAATGAAAACCAAACCGAAGTTCAACTTTTATTTGAAGGAAAATTTAATCCTTTTATCAAAATGATGGTGGAAAAACCTTTGAACAATTTCCTCGGAACTTTAACCGACAATCTGGAAAAACTTTAAAAATCCCATTGAAAAACCTCAAAAAATAATCTGCTTTTTTGAGGTTTTTTTTTAATTTGTATAGTTTGAAAAAGCTTCTTCCAGGCTTGAATATTTTCCTTTAAACTCGTCGATCGACGAATCCTGAATAATTTGGCCCTGATGAATCAGAATAACACGTGAACACAGCGCCTCAACTTCCTGCATAATGTGCGTGGACAAAATCACCGTTTTTTCCTGTCCGATTTCTTTAATAACGTTTCTGATCTCAATGATTTGATTCGGATCCAAACCGTTTGTTGGTTCATCTAAAATCAGCAAATCCGGTGAATGCAAAATCGCCTGCGCGAGACCAACTCTTTGCTTAAAACCTTTTGAAAGTTGCGAAATTTTCTTTGATTTTTCGGGTGTAATTCCTACCAGATCGATGACTTCATCAATTCGGTTCGCATTAATTTTGTGAATATCGGCAACGAAAGCCAGATATTCTTTAATGTACATATCGTTATAAAGCGGATTATTTTCCGGCAAAAAGCCCATGTTTTTTTTCACCTCAATTTCATTTTCGGTGATATCAGCACCGTTGAATAAAATCTGTCCTTCATCAATTTTTAAAGCACCGACAATGGATTTCATCAAAGTTGATTTTCCCGCACCGTTCGGGCCTAAAAGTCCGATAATTTCCGCGGTGTTGATTTCAATATTAATGTCATTCAGCGCGGTTTGATGGCCAAATTTTTTAGTGAGATTGATGATTTGTAAAGACATGGAGGTGGAATAATTTGATGCAAATTTAGCAATTCCTGCCCAGTAATTTACGAGAGAAAATTTTAAATTTTTAGGCTAAATAGCGGCAAATTTTTGTAGAAGTGTATAGGTCTAAAAACAAAAAAGACCGAGAAAATCTCAGTCTTTTTGTGAGCGCGACAGGATTCGAACCTGTGACCGTCTGCTTAGAAGGCAGATGCTCTATCCAGCTGAGCTACGCACCCTTAGATTTTGTTTTAGTTTCAAATGGTAAAAATTTGCTGCTTTAACTGCATATTTTTTCATTTTAACCGGATACCCAACTTGGGTGATTGTAAACTCCTTTGGGAAAATGGAGTTTAATAAAAGTCGGGGCGGCAGGATTCGAACCTGCGACCTCCTGGTCCCAAACCAGGCGCGATGACCGGACTACGCTACGCCCCGAGAATTTTTTGACAGTTGTTGCGGAGAGTAAGGGATTCGAACCCTTGGTACCGTTTCCAGTACGCATGTTTAGCAAACATGTCCTTTCGGCCTCTCAGGCAACTCTCCTTTGCAATTTTTTAAAGAGCTTCTTTTCTGTAATTGCGAGTGCAAATATAAAAGAGTTTTAGTAATAATCCAAAGATTTTTCCTAAAAAATATTCGTATTTTTACCTCTAAATTCAAATTATAAAGAAATTTATGCGTAATTCGTTAGCTTTCATATCCTTAGGTTTTTTAATAATTTCGTGTGGAACACAAAAAACTCCACAGAATGTTCAAACAAAGCCCACTTTACCCAAAGTCGCACCGGCAAAGACCGCAGAAGCGCCGCCAAGACCAAAAATTCACCGCGAGAGTGGTGAAGATTTTTTTCGGGATAATATCGCTGATATCACTAAAAATGATAATACCATCAGTTACGGTTCCATCGTTTCGGCAGAACCGCAACGCTATAAAGTGGTGAAGACTTTTTTCCCTGCTATAGCACAGAATTTTCGCCAAAAATATATCATCCTACATTATACGGCTTTAGACGAAGATAAATCAGTTACGGTGCTTACGCAGCAAAGCGTAAGCGCGCATTACCTGGTTAATGACCAGAACGACCGCGAAATTTATCAGTTGGTCGATGAAAATAAACGTGCCTACCATGCCGGAATCAGCGCATGGAGAAACGATAAA
Organism: Kaistella solincola; assembly: GCF_000812875.1. GTDB lineage: Bacteria > Bacteroidota > Bacteroidia > Flavobacteriales > Weeksellaceae > Kaistella > Kaistella solincola. The sequence continues at coordinate 456,955 of NZ_JSYK01000003.1, forward strand.
AGTCTTAATGACACTTCGATCGGAATTGAAATCGTAAACAGTGGTTATAAAGTGGATTCTTCCGGAACTAAAGTATTTCCTGATTTTTCGCCGTCACAGGTTCAGAAAATTGCAGCTTTGGTAAAAGATATCGCCACGCGTTATATGATTCCGCCGACTAATATTTTAGCACATTCCGATATTGCACCGACCAGAAAGTCCGATCCGGGACCGAAATTTCCATGGAAACAGCTTTACGAAGAACATCAGATCGGAATGTGGTACGATGAAGGAGCAAAGCAGGTTTTTTACGACTCCGCGGTTTTAGAAGATTATGCACTTCAAATGACGGTTCCATCTTTTGTTTTTAAAATTCAAACGGCGCTGAAAAATTTCGGTTACGATATTTTACCAAACGGAACGTATGATGACGCCACGAAAAAAACCGTGGAAGCTTTCCAGTACCATTTCCGTCCGCAGAATTATAATGGTTTAATGGATGCTGAAACCTGGGCGATCCTGCAGGCTTTAAACCAAAAATATCCGGTTAAATAACCCTTTTTTTGCAAATTTCTGAAGCTTAAAAGCGGCAGAATAAATACAATTTTAATATAAATAGAAAATTAAAACTTTTCAAAGATTATGGAAGATTTCAGAATAGAAAGTGATTTGTTAGGTCCTTTAAATGTTCCTGTTAGCGCCTATTACGGAGTTCAAACGCAGCGCGCAATTGAGAACTTCAAGATTTCCGGCCAAAAACTTTCTTCGTATCCACATATGATCAACGCGTTGGCTGCGGTGAAAAAAGCTGCCGCAAAAACCAATTACGAATTGGGCTTGCTGGACGAAAATTTGTACCTCGCCATCGCCGAAACCTGCGACGAAATTATTTCCGGCAATCTGCACGAAGAATTCCCGATTGATATGATCCAGGGCGGCGCCGGAACTTCGGTGAATATGAACGCCAATGAAGTCATCGCAAACCGCGTCATCGAAAAATTAGGCCACCAGAAAGGCGAGTACAGCTACTGTTCGCCGAACGACCACATCAATCTTTCACAGTCCACCAACGATGCTTACCCAACGGCGCTGAAAATGGCTTTGCTGGCGATGAATGCCGAACTGGTGAAAAAACTGGTAAAAATCGTTGCGGCTTTCCGTGAAAAAGGAAAAGAATTTTCTTCCGTCATTAAAATGGGACGAACACAGCTGCAGGATGCGGTTCCGATGAGTTTAGGTCAGGAATTCGAAGCCTTTGCAGCAACTTTAGAAGAAGATATTTCCAAACTAAATAACAACGCCAATCTTTTCGTTGAAATTAATATGGGCGCAACGGCAATCGGTACGGGACTTAACGCGCCGGTCGGTTACGCGAATCTGTGTGCTAAAAATTTAGCCCAAATTACTGGTCACGCCATCGTTTCTGCACCAAATTTAGTTGAAGCTACTCCGGATACCGGTTCTTACGTTATTTATTCGTCAGCATTGAAAAGGTTAGCCGTAAAACTTTCCAAAATTTGTAATGATTTGCGCTTACTTTCTTCCGGCCCAAGAGCAGGATTTTTTGAAATTAACTTGCCGCCGATGCAGCCCGGCTCTTCAATTATGCCCGGAAAAGTAAATCCGGTAATTCCGGAAGTGGTAAATCAGGTGTGTTATAAAGTCATCGGCAACGATCTTACCGTTACTTTCGCGGCAGAAGCCGGACAATTGCAATTAAATGTAATGGAACCTGTGCTTTCACATTCCATTATGGAAAGCATCAATTTCCTTGGAAATGCTTTGGATACGCTGCGCGAAAAATGCATCACCGGAATCACCGCAAACAAAGATGTCTGCCTGAATATGGTGCGAAACAGTATCGGAATTGTAACCGCTTTAAACCCGTATATCGGTTATAAAAATTCCACCGAAATTGCCAAAGAAGCTTTGGAAACGGGTAGGAGCGTGTATGATTTGGTGCTGGAACGCGGCATTCTTTCCGAAGAAAGAATTAACGAAATTTTAGATCCGGAAAATATGCTGAGACCGCATTTACCGATGTAAAATTTCTTTTATCATAAAAAGCGCGCCGCATTTGTTTCACCAAAAAATGACAACAAATACAGCGCGTTTTTTGGTTTTAAAAAATCAAAAAATTACCGCTTATTTAGCCCAAAATTTTAATTTTTAAAATAAGCAGAAATAAAATTAACGAAAACAACTTATGTTTGAAAACAGCAACAGCACACCGGAATATAAAACCATAAAATTAACCGATAAAGCAGGTAATTTTTACGAAACGGTAACCAACGATAAAAACGGTGTACGCATTTATACTTTAAAAAATGGTTTGAAGGTTTTTCTCGCGAAAAATGACGACGCACCGAAAATCCAAACCTATATTCCCGTGCGTACCGGCAGCAATAACGATCCTGCGGACAATACCGGTTTGGCGCATTACCTGGAACATATGATGTTTAAAGGAACATCGAAACTAGCGAGCGCCGACTGGGAAAAGGAAAAACCGCTTTTGGATGAAATCGCGGCACTTTACGAGCAGCATAAAGCTGAAAATGATCCCGAAAAAAAGAAAGCAATTTACCGTAAAATTGATTATATCTCCCAGGAAGCCAGCAAATATGCCATCGCAAATGAATATGACAAAGCGATTTCTTCGCTCGGCGCTTCGGGAACGAACGCGCATACCTGGCTTGATGAAACGGTTTACAAAAATAATATCCCAAATAATGAGCTGGAAAAATGGCTGAAAGTTGAAAAAGAGCGTTTTTCGGAACTTACTTTGCGCTTATTTCACACTGAACTGGAGTCTGTTTATGAAGAGTTTAACCGCGCACAGGACAATGACGCGCGACTGGTGAATTACGAGATGATGGATGCGCTTTTTCCAAATCATCCGAACGGGCAGCAAACCACCATCGGCAAACCTGAACATCTGAAAAACCCCTCGATGCGGGCAATTCACAAATATTTTGATGAATATTATGTGCCCAATAATTACGCGATGGTTTTGGTCGGCGATTTAGATTTCGAAAAAACAATTGCGCTGGTCGATCAATATTTTGGCAGTTTTGAATACAAAGAGTTACCGAAAAAAGAAAAAATAGAAGAAGCACCACTCACCGAAATTGTAGAAAAAGTGGTGAAAAGCCCGTCTGCTGAACGGCTGCATCTCGCGTGGCGCAGCGATTCCGCAGGCACCGAAACCTCTCGCCTTGCCAATATGGTGGCAAATATTTTAAGCAATTCCGGTGAAACCGGTTTAATTGATATCAACATCAACCAAAGTCAAAAAGCGCTGCGCGCGATGGCTTTCGATATGGCTTTTAAAAATTACGGCAGCTTTTCGCTGATTAATGTTCCGAAAAATGACCAGACTTTAGACGAAGCAAAACAGCTTTTGCTAAACCAGATCGAGTTGGTTAAAAAAGGTGATTTTGAAGATTGGCTGATTCCGGCGATCATCAACGACATGAAAATCCAGCGCATGAAAATGTTTGAAACCGCCGACGGTCTTGCTACTGCGCTGTACGGAATTTACATTAACGACACGACTTGGGAAGAGGAACTGAACGAAATCAACGAATACGAGCAGATTACAAAAGCGCAAATCGTGGATTTTGCCAAACAATTTTTCCGCGATAATTATGTGGTGATCAGAAAAGAAAAAGGTGAAAATGACAAATTGGTTCGCGTAGAAAATCCCGGAATTACGCCGATAAAGCTGAACCGCGATGTTCAGTCGGATTTTCTTAAAGAACTTCTTCAGGAAAAATCTGCTGATATCACGCCCAATTTTATCGATTATAACGCTGAAATTTTAACCGAAAAAATCGGTGATAAAACGGTGAGTTTTGTAAAAAATAAATACAACAATATTGCGCAGGTACATTTTATTTTTCCGTTTGGCAGCGATCACGATAAAAAATTGGTTTTAGGGACGCAGGTTTTACAATATTTGGGAACTCAAAATCTCAGTGCTGAAGCGCTGAAAGAAGATTTTTTCAAACTGGGAATCAGCAATGATTTCCGAACATCGAAAGATCAGCTTCAAATTTCTTTAAGTGGTTTGGAAGAAAATATGGCGGCGGGAATTGAACTTTTAAAAAACTGGCTGCAAAACGCGAAACCTGATCAGGAGGTTTATGAAAAAAATGTTGAAACCATTTTGGAAAGCCGCCAGGTTGCGAAAAAAAATAAAGACCGCATTATGACCGCGCTGAGCAATTACGCGAAATACGGTAAAAATTCGCGCTTTTCGGATGTTTTATCCGAAGCTGAATTGAGAGCGATAGATTCGGTGGAAATGACCGAAAAAATGAAGGATTTGCTTAAAATGCCGTACGAAATTTTCTTCTACGGTGAAGATTTTTCAAGCTTTAAAGAGTACGTTCATCCGTTTGTGGAAAACGCAGCTTTGCCAATTCCAGAACGAAAAATTTATCCCGAACCGGCGACGGATAAGAAGGTATATTTTACAAGCTACGACATGGTTCAAACTGAAATCAGCAGAGTGGCGAAAGGTCCGAATGTGAACATCCGAAACTTTGGAAAAGTAAATGTTTTTAATGAATATTTCGGGCGCGGACTGTCGTCAATCGTTTTTCAGGAAATTCGCGAAAGCAAGAGTTTAGCGTATTCGGCTTATGTTTCCTATTCTGCGAACGGCGAGCTCAATCATCCGGATTACATCACCACATACATCGGAACGCAAACCGACAAACTGGCGGAAGCGGTGAATGCGATGGAAGATTTAATGGCAGATTTACCACAAATTCCGGCGCAGTTTCAGAACGCTAAAAATTCGGCTTTAAAACAGATTGCGGCGGGAAGAGTTAACCGCACCAACATATTTTTTAACCGTTTAAACCTGAAAAAATTGCAGATTGACTATGATTTGCGGAGAGATATGTATCAGGAAATTCAAAGTTTAACACTTGAAGATCTTACGGATTTTTACAATAACCAAATGAAACCGCTGCAATACAATACCGCGATTTTAGGTAAAAAAGAAAACCTGGATTTTACGGCGCTGAAAGGTTTAGGAGAATTTCAGGAGCTGACTCTGGAAGAAATTTTCGGTTATTAGAAGAGAAAAATTAGCCGTTAAAAGCGGCTTTTTTTTTAAAATTATAAAATGGGTGATTTCACTTTAAAACTTTGGGCGTTTTTCGCTAGAGCCGTCACTTCTTTTTTGACGAAGTTTGTAAGGCAGTAGAGGTATCTTTTTAGATATTGCACAAAAAACACAAACTGATAGTGATGAAAACCACGATTCCGGATTATTATCCGGAATTTTTTTTGGCAAAATCTGGTCATTTAAGGCCGAAAAAACCTCGAAGAAAATCTTCGAGGTTTTATTAAATTGTGGAAATGGTTTATTTTACAATTTTCATTTCTTTTAAAAGCCATTTTGCATCAGCGTATTTATCAACGATGAACAGAATATATTTCGTGTCCACCATGATATTTCGGCTGAAACGCGGATCGAAATTAATGTCGCTCATCGTTCCTTCCCATTGTCTGTCGAAATTCAGTCCGATTAAATTTCCGTTCGCATCAAGCGCCGGACTTCCGGAATTTCCACCGGTTGTATGGTTTGTCGCGGTGAAGTTCACCGGAACATCGCCGGTTTTGTCTTTGTAGACGCCATAATCTTTCGCGTTGTATAAATTCACCAATTTTTTCGGTACATCAAATTCATAATCTCCAGGCACATATTTTTCCATCACACCTTCAAGATGCGTCTGGTAGCCGTAGTATACTGCGTCTCTCGGGTTCGAACCTTTCACCTGACCGTAAGTTACACGCAAAGTAGAGTTCGCATCCGGGAAGAATTTTCGGTCTTTGTCGGTTGCCATTTGCTGCGTCATAAACTTTGTTTGCAAAGCATCAATTTTAGTCTGAAGTTCCGCGTATTTTCCGTCAGTTGTCGTCATATAAGCTTCGCGCATTGCAGACGCCCACTGGATAATCGGATCATTTTTCAGGTTTTTAATGAGCTCTTTCGGGTTTTCAAAAACCTTATCGATATTCGAAATTGTAGTCGCACCGTTGATGCTTCCGCGTCCCGTAACCACCGAGTTTTTAGACCAACCCTCGACGATTTCGAGATTTCGGTTGACATCTTTTAGCTGGCTGAAATTGTTCGGAAGGAATTTTTCCGGAGTTTTTGCCGCATAAAGCGCCAATAATTCTGCAGTTACTTTAGCATCGAGCTCGCCGCTGTAATCCTGGTAGATATTAGATAATCTGCTTTTAAAACTTGCCATTGCCTGATCCGTCATTTTTCCTGCTTCATACGTTTGAATGAAATTCAGGAAATGATTCGCCAATGCCAAAGTTTCCGCATTTCGCGTAACTTCAGAATAATAAGCGCGGTTCAGAGCGTACGGCGCCTGCTCGGTGTACAACTGGTTCAGCTGATCGATGGTGGTTTTAATCTGAGGATTTTTTGCGATCAATGATTGTTCATATTTCTGCTTTTTACCCACCGCGTCAGATTTTTTCAAACCTTCCACTTCACCAATCCATTTTTTCCAGTAATTGGCTACAGAAGCGTATTTTGAAGCATATTTAATGCGCGTTTCGTTGTCGGTACGCATTTTTTCATTCAGCGTTTTCAGCGCAACTTCACGAACGGAAATCATTGCAGGATCAATTTCGGTCATGATTTTTTCTACCGCAATTGCCGGTAAATATTCGGTCGTTCTGCCCGGAAAGCCAAAAACGAAAGTAAAGTCGTTTTCCTGCTTGTCTTTAATGGAAACCGGCAGGAAATATTTCGGTTTGTACGGAATGTTGTCTTTGGAATATTCCGCAGGTTTGTTGTTTTTGTCGGCGTAAATTCGGAACATCGAAAAATCTCCGGTATGTCTTGGCCAAACCCAGTTATCGGTGTCGGAACCAAATTTACCAATGGAGCTTGGCGGCGCGCCTACCAAACGGATATCTTTGTAAGTTTCAATGATATACGCGTAATATTTATTTCCGTAATACACCGGTTTTATGACCACTTTTTGCCACGGTTCCAGCTTAAAACCAGCTTTTACATTTTCGAGATTTTTATTGATGAGGTCTTCCGCAGCTTTTCCGGTAAGCTTTTGCGTTCCAGCCAAAACGGGACCTGTAACTTCTTTGATGTCTGCGATGAAATCTACCGTTACACCGGGATTCGGCAATTCACCGTTCATATCTTTAGCCCAGAAACCGTCGGTCAAATAATCGTGTTCTACCGAAGAATGCTTTTGAATTTGACCGTAACCACAGTGGTGATTTGTTAAAAGCAAACCTTGTGGTGAAATAATTTCGGCGGTACAACCTCCATTAAACTGCACAACGGCATCTTTAATACTCGGTTTTGAAGGATCGAAAATATCTTTAGCAGAAATTTTCATTCCTAAATCTTTCATTTCTTTCTCATTAAGCTCTGTCGGAATCCACATTCCACCGTACTGTTGCGCAAAAGCCATCACAGCCGGAAAAAGTATTGCCGAAAGCAAAATATTTTTTCTATTCATTATTAAAAATTTCCCTAAAAATAAGAAATTTATATTTCACAGAAAATACCTGCTTTTTGCCCCAAATTTTCGGTTTTGCAAAACCAAAAAAAACACCGTTTTAAGCCGGAATTTTTTTAGTGTAAATCTTTTGCACAATAATTGGTGCTTCATTAAAACCGAAAAAACCATCATTTAACACCGAAAAAAATGGCAGAACTTTTATCGCAGCTTGTTTGGCTTTTTGTGCTTGCAATTCCCGTCGCGTGTGTCGCGTGGACCGTTACCCATGAAGAAATTTTCCGTGAACCGCGGGAATTTTGCGTGGAAAAATCGAAAAATTCCGACACGCTTTTAAAAAGGAAATTCTTTTACCTTTTCACCTGCGAATATTGCTTCAGCCATTATGTGACGGCGATTTTTCTTATTATTACCAAATATCAACTTCTGTTTGATGACTGGCGCGGTTATCTTATTTCTTTTTTCGCGCTTGTGCTGGTTGCCAATTTATATATGACGCTTTTTGGCTTGTTGAGACAGAATTTAAAAGCTGAAAAAATTGAAGCTAAACTGAAGGATAACGAGTGGCGCGAGGTGAAAGAAGAGAAAAATCTGTAAACGAGCGAGGTTAAAATTTCGCTTTTTTTGCTCAAAAAGCTCCTTTTTTTTAGATATATTTGATGGTGCAATTAATGTTGTACCAAAAAGCTCCTGTTTCAGCTGAAAATAACCTTTCAAAATTCTTTTGTCATGGAAAATGTACTTCCTTATTCCTTATTTACCGACGATGATATTTATCTTTATAGGGAAGGAACGCATTACCGCCTGTACGAAAAATTTGGGTCACATTCCGTAACTGTTGATGGCGCTGAAGGTGTATACTTTGCTGTGTGGGCGCCATTTGCAAAAGAGGTTTCGGTAATCGGTGATTTTAATGAATGGAACTCTGAAACGCACCGTTTGTTTCCGCGCTGGGACAGTTCCGGCATTTGGGAAGGTTTTATCGAAGGTTTGAACTGGGGTGATACTTACAAATACGGTATTCGCACCAAAGATGATATTTTGCTGGAAAAAGGCGATCCTTTTGCGCTGAGCTGGGAACAGAATGTTCAGGCAAGTTCTCTAATTTCAACAACATATTTCGATTGGACCGATAAAAATTGGCTGGAAAAACGGCAAAAAAGAAACTCGCTGGAAGCACCGATTTCTGTTTATGAAATGCACTTGGCTTCCTGGATGCGCGGAACGGACGATCCCGACCGGTTTTTCAGCTATCGTGAAATTGCGGAAAGACTCGTGCCTTACATCAAAAAAATGGGCTTTACGCACGTAGAATTTATGCCGGTGATGGAGTATCCGTACGATCCGAGCTGGGGATATCAGGTGACCGGTTTTTTTGCGGCAACTTCGCGTTTCGGTTCGCCGCAGGATTTAATGTTTTTAATTAACGAACTGCACCGCAACGATATCGGTGTTTTTTTGGATTGGGTGCCGTCTCATTTTCCGGGCGATGCTAATGGTCTTCATTTTTTCGACGGCACTTTTTTATATGAGCACGAAGATCCGCGCAAAGGTTTTCATCCCGACTGGAAATCATATATTTTTAATTACGGCCGGCCTGAAGTAAAATCTTTCCTCATCAGCAACGCCATGTTTTGGCTGGACCGTTATCACGCTGACGGTTTGCGCGTTGATGCTGTTACCTCAATGCTTTATCTGGACTATTCCCGAAATGAAGGTGAGTGGGAACCGAATATTTATGGTGGAAATATCAACCTGGAAGCGAAAGCTTTTCTGCAGGATTTCAATAAAGCTGTGTACGGCGCTTATCCCGATATTATGACCATTGCGGAAGAAAGTTCAGATTTTCCGCTGCTTACAAAACCTGTGCACGACGGTGGCGTTGGTTTCGGTATGAAATGGATGATGGGCTGGATGCACGACGCGCTGGATTATTTTAAAAAGGAACCCGAAAGCCGAAAATTTGAGCATAATAAACTCACTTTCAGTTCGGTGTATGTATATAATGAAAATTACATGATGCCGCTTTCGCATGACGAAGTGGTGCACGGCAAAGCGAGTCTCATCTATAAAATGCCTGGCGACGAATGGCAAAAATTTGCCAATTTAAGGGCGTTATTTTTACATATGTTTACCAATCCAGGAGCAAAACTGCTTTTTATGGGGAACGAATTTGCGCAGACGAGCGAGTGGAGGTTCCGCCATAGTTTAGATTGGCATTTGCTGGAATATCCGCTGCACAAAGGAATGCAGACTTTGGTGAAAGATCTTAATCATCTTTATCGAACGGAAACTTCGCTTTACGAAAACAATTTTTCACCCGAAGGTTTTGAATGGGTGGAAGCCAATGACGACAACAATTCCGTTTATATTTATTTGCGAAAAGCGAAAGCGGAAGCTGAGGTCATGATGGTTGTACTAAATCTTAAACCACATGTTTATCCGTACAAAATTGGTGTAAATGAAGGAACAAACTGGAAAGTCTTGTTGAATTCCGACGACGAAAAATATGGTGGAAGCGGCGTTGAGGCAACCATTTTAGACGAGCAGGATGATGAATGGATGTTTAGACCAAATTCTATAATTTTAGAATTACCGCCTTTGGCCGGTGTTATTTTAAAGCAAATTTTACCTGCTAAAACAGCAGAAAATCCGGAATTGGAAAAACCTGAAAAAACCTGATTTTAGACGTCAAAAAAATTCAGCTTGTACTTTTATGAAGATTTTCCACCTCTCTATCGAATGTTATCCCGTTGCCAAAGTTGGAGGTCTGGCAGATGTGGTGGGAGCTTTACCGAAATATCAGAATCAAATTGAAGATGTGGAAGCAAGCGTCATCATGCCGTGGTACAACAAACCTTTTGTGCACGAACATGAGTTTGAAACTGTTTTTACCGGCTGGATTCATGAATTTGACCAGACTTTGGAGGTTAATATTCTGAAAGAAAAATCGAAAGTTTTAGGATTTGACCTTTATCTCGTAAAAATTCCTGGGCTTTTAGACCGTGACAATCCGTACGGTTATTGGGATGAAAGTCAGCAGTTTCTGGCTTTTCAGCACGGCGTTTTGCATTGGCTGTCACAGATGAAAATCCGGCCGGATGTTTTGCATTGCCACGATTACCACACGGGTCTGGTGCCTTTTATGGTGGAACATTGCCCGGAATTTTCGTTTTTAAAAGGTATAAAAACCGTCGGAACCATTCACAATGGCGAATATCAAGGTCATATGACCTGGGAAATGGCGAAGTTTTTTCCTTGGTTTGACGGTACAAAACGTGGCTTGCTCGATTGGGATGGTTTGATAAATCCTTTGGCGACGATGATTAAATGTTGCCATGCTTTCAACGCGGTTTCTGTTGGTTATCTGGCGGAACTTTACCATAATTTCCGCGGTTTAGAAACTCTTGTTCAGCACGAACACGCCAAAGCTTTTGGTATTATTAATGGCATCGACACCGAAGTTTGGGATCCCCAGACCGATGCTTTTCTGGATTTTAATTACGGAAAACAAACTGCCGCACACGGAAAATTTCAAAATAAAAAAGCGCTGTGCGAAGAATATGGTTTAAATCCCGACTTGCCGCTTATTTCCTTTATCGGGCGTTTTGCCATTGAAAAGGGAGCAGATCTTTTACCTGAAATTGTGCGAAAAAGTATTCAGGAAACTTTCGGTGCGGTGAACATCATGATTCTCGGTTCCGGCGATAAAAATATCGAAAATCAGCTTTCCGGATTGTCTTATCATTTCTCGAATTTCGCGCTGGAATTGGGTTATAAAGAATCTCTGTCACACACAATTTACGCTTCATCCGACTTTCTTTTGATGCCGTCGCGCGTGGAGCCCTGCGGACTCAACCAGATGTATGCAATGCGCTACGGAACGGTGCCGATTGTGCGTTACACCGGCGGTTTACGCGACACTGTAGAAGATGTTTCCACTGGCGGCAGCGGCTTGAATTTTACCGAAGCCAACGCTAATTCTGCGGTGCACGCCATCCATCGGGCGTTGCATATTTTTTATCAAAGAGATTTGATGAGAAGTTTGGTGCATTCCAACATGAGTTTTGATTTCTCTTGGGAAAAATCTGCTGAGAAGTATTTGGAAATGTATAAAATTTAGGCATTTTAACGGCAAATTTTTATTAAATAAAAATTGGAAAAAAAGCCCGAAATAACCCGGAAAAAAGGCTTTTAAAAAAAGTTGTGGTACCAAAATTGCAAATCCGAAAGCTAAAATTTGATAATGCCAGTGATTTCTTTTAAAAAATACCTCAAATACCCGCTTTTTTTTCTTGTACTTTCCGCCGTTTGGCAATGCAACAAAGAATCCGCTCAGGAAACGAAAAAAACTGTAAACACCGATTCTATAGCTGCTGCTGAAAAAGCAGAATTCATCAAAGATTCCATCGAAAAAAATAAAATCACTTACACAACTTTCATTTTTCCCGAAAAAAAGAAAGATTCGGCTATGGAAGTTTTTACCGAGAAATTTTCTAAAGACGAGCAATACCTTATTTTAGCGCTGAACCGCCTTGACACCAAAAATAAATGGCGCGCCGATACTCTTTCAATTCCGGATAAATTCGACAAAACGCTGATGATTTACTCGCCGTTTCCACGCACTTTAGAAATTTTGAAAAAAGTGGATAAAATGGTGCTGTTTTCTTATCCGATTCAGGCCTACGCGCTTTACGAATTCGGAAATCTTATAAAATGGGGACCCACGAGTTTAGGTAAAAAAACGGCGCAGACAAAACGTGGTCTGATGTTCGCGAACTGGAAAAAGGAACTCGCGATTTCTACCGTGGACAGCGAGTGGAAGTTGCCCTATAACTTCAATATTCATAACCTTCTCGGCATTGGTTGGCACGAATATGATTTGCCCGGCTTTCCGGCCTCGCATTCCTGTTTAAGGTTGCTTCGGGAAGATGCGAAATTTCTTTATAAATGGGCCGACACCTGGAGATTAACCGATAATGGTGAAACGGTAAAAACCAACGGAACGCCTGTAATTGTTTTTGGTGATTATGCCTGGGGCAAAAGAAAACCGTGGAAATACCTGAAAAACGAACCGAAACTTACCGATATTTCAGCTGAAGAATTAACTGAAATTATTGAACCACATCTTGAAAAAATTCTCGAAGAACAGCAAAAACGGTTAGATTTTAAGAATGCTCAGGAAACTTCCTCATCCGGAATTTCATAATCTTCAAACTTCCTGATGGATTCTTCAGCAAAATTGCGAAGTTCCTCCATTTCATTTTTTGCCTGAAATTTCCCGATTCTGGCGGCTAAAAAAGTGAGTCCGAGACATGCCAGCATCACAAATGAAACCGGCAGTGCCCAGGTAAAATCGCTGCTTTTAATCTGCTTTTCTACATACCAAAGCGTAATTGCGATCATCCATAAAATTCCGAAAATGAAATTAAGGAACATGAAGAATGTCCAGACGGCGGAAGTCGGCCCGAAAATTCCGCGCACCAAAGTTTTGTTTTCCTCCGGATCGATTTCGGTTCTTAACGCGAGACATGGTTTCCAGTAATGGTTATTTGCGCTTTTTACGGTGATTATTACCGATTCGTTATTCACGTTTCCTTCAAAGCGGTCCGCATTTTCGTTCAAAAAATTTTTCAGATAAACCGTGTACTGCTCGCGCGAGATATCGGTAAAAATTTTAAATCGCGGGCGCGAACGGATTTGATCAATGACGGTTTGTTCAATTTTCATTCGTGATAAGGTATTGGATCTTCTAAAATTATGGTGAAAGTCATTATTTTGCCGTCGCGTTCTATTTCCAGATTCACCTTTGTGCCATCTTCCTCTTTAAACATGCTGTTTATTTTTTCCAGGTTTAAATCACCAACTTTTCTTTTATTTATAGAAATCAGCTGGTCCTTTTTCTTGATCCCAGCTTTTGAACAAGGCGAATCCGGGCGGCAGCCGGCGACCGAAAATTTCGGCTTTAAAACAAATTTATATTTGAAACCTTCAGAACGATCCAGCACAAGAATACCTTCAGTGGTCGTAGTCTCGCGCTTGGTTTCCACATTTACAAGGTCTTTCTGCCATTCCATGCCGTCGTGCTGAACATCGAGTCCGCTGCTATTGAAGAGAAACGGATCATTAAAATGGGTATTTTTTCTCAGAAAAACACGCTTGCCCGGATAATCAAAAATTATGGTAAACCGGCGGAGAATATCGTTGCCAATAGAACCTTTGCGGTCGGGAACCAGTTTTAAACTTTGAATTGAATACTCATCCGGCATGGCGGTCAAAGGTTTTTTAAAAACGAAATTGCCCAGGCTAATTTCATGAATCCGGCTGCGTTTACCGAAAATATCACCATTAAAGCCGCGTCCGAGATAATCATCAATATTCGGGCGGTTATACTCAAAATTTTTGATAAGCTTCGGAAAAAGCCAGACTGCATCGCTATTTCCTAAATCCAAAAGCATTTTAGATGAGGCTTTTTTTGAATTCATTTCAACATCAGCCATAATATATGGTTTTGAAATTTCGACTGAAATAGGAAATTCAGCGAATTTTTTCTGCCTTTTTTCGAAGGTTTTTTCGTTGTTATAAACCGTGATTTTTTTGCTGATGTAATTGATTTCGACCCCATGATCTTTAAAAAAATGATAACCCATAATTCCATTCACCGGAATGCCGACATGTGAAGAAAAATTGATGCTTTCATCGAGAATAATAAAAATAGCGTGGTTATAATCGGTAAAATCTTTCCCGATGCGCACCAGATTATTTTCCGAGCTTAAACCAACAATTTTTCCAGTTCCGCCAAGGCCGGAAAATGTTGTCTTTTCAACATCATTAAAGTTTACTTCTTTGCTGTCCAGACTGAAAAGTATGGTTTCCTTAACACCCGAATCCAGAAGAAATGTAAGATCCACACCATTAATATTCACCGGAATAAAAATGAGGTTGTTGATAAGCTGAAAAGAAATCACCGTTTTTTTTGGATTTTTAATTTCAAAATTGCCTTGGCAAAATGAAATAGAAAACAGAAAAAGAAACAGCATGCTGAAAAATTTCATCTAATGAAGATACGATTTTCCTATAAAATTGATAATTTTTTACTTGAATTTTTACAATGTCACGGCAAAATTTAACTTAAATTTGTGAAATGCAATACGAAGTTCAAACAGAAAAATTCCGCCAGTTAGTAGCCAATAAATTCCAGATTTATAACTCGCTCTTCATGAGTTTGCCTTACGACAAAATGTCAAATATCGGTATGTTGCTGCCGTTTTTATATGAGGAAAGCAAAGCCGGTTATGAGGGGGAAAAAAGTCCTGAAGAAATTGTGGAAGAATTTTTCCGCAAACACACCGATTTGAAAACCGAAGAGCAGAAAATCGAACTGCTTTTTAAAATCATACAATACGTTGAAAGACAGGTTGTTTTATACGACAGCATCGAGGACGCGGCTTTTCCACAACTTCATTCTGAAAGCGACGCTGGAACAATTTTGCAACTGCACGAGCGCGCGTTGCAGGAACATCAGCTCGGCGCAACACGAAAAAAGCTTGCTGATTTTGCTGTAAAAGTGGTATTCACCGCGCATCCGACACAATTTTATCCAAATTCGGTTCAAAGGATTCTCCACGATTTGCGATCTGTTATAACCAATGATTCCGTAAGCGAAATCGATATGCTGCTGCAGCAACTCGGCAAAACACCTTTCTTAAATATCGAAAAACCAACACCGCTGGACGAAGCGCTGAGTATTATTTTTTACCTGCGTTATGTGTATTACGACACTATTGGCGAGCTTTTCAAAAAGATAAAAAATGCCTTTGGAACGCGCAATTTTTCACCGGCGCCAGATTTAATTCAAATGGGTTTTTGGCCCGGCGGCGACCGCGACGGCAATCCGTTTGTGACGGCAGAAATCACCCAAAAAGTGGCTCACGAGCTGCATATTTCTATTTTAAAATCTTATTATGCACACTTGAAAAAGCTGCGCCGTCGTCTGAGTTTCCGCGGTGTTTCTGAGGTTTTAGATGGATTAAGCGATGATTTATACGCCGCTATTTTTGCCGGAAAATCCAACGTTACCGACGTACATATTTTAGCAAAAATAGAAGCAGCTGAAAAAATTCTGATAGAAAAGCACAACGGACTTTTTAAAAATATTTTAGATGATTTTAAAGACCGGGTGAAAATTTTCGGAACGCATTTCGCGACTTTGGATATCCGCCAGGACAGCAGAATTCATCAGGAAATCATCGATGAGATTTTAGCAAAAAAAGCCGGTTTTAGCGGCGAAAATTTTAGCTCCGAAGAAAAGCTGAATTGGCTGTTGACCACAGATACAGTGCTGAATCCAAACGATTTCGAAGGTTTGACCAAAGACACGCTCCAGAACGTTTGCAATATTAAAGAAATCCAGCAGAAAAACGGTGAGCGCGGTTTGCATCGCTATATCATTTCAAATTCCGAACACATTAAAGATGTGCTGAATGTTTTCGCACTTTTCCGGCTTTGCGGTTATAAAGATGAGGAAATCAACATCGATATCGTTCCGCTTTTTGAAACGATGGACGGTCTGGACGCCGCAGAAAATGTCATGAAACAATTGTATGAACTTCCGGTTTATAAAAAACACCTCGAAAAGCGCGGAAAAATTCAGACTATTATGCTGGGTTTTTCCGACGGAACCAAAGATGGCGGCTATCTGAAAGCCAACTGGGAAATCTATGAAACCAAAGAACAGCTCACCAAAATTTCCGACGATTTCGATTTAAAAGTGGTATTCTTCGACGGCCGTGGCGGTCCGCCAGCGCGTGGTGGCGGTAAAACGCATGATTTCTATGCTTCGCAGGGAAAAACCATCGCGAATCACCAGATTGAACTCACCATTCAGGGGCAAACAATTACGAGTGTTTTCGGGAATAAAGATCAGGCGAAATATAATTTTGAACAGCTTTTAACCGCTGGAATTGAAAACGATGTTTTCAAAAATTCTAAAAAAGATTTGAATCAAAACGAGCGAAAACTCATCGAAGAACTTGCGGAAATAAGTTTTAAAAAATATTCGGATCTGAAAGCGCATCCGCGGTTTGTGCCGTATTTGCAGGAAATGAGCACGCTGGAATATTACGGAAAAACCAATATCGGCAGCCGACCGACGAAACGCGGCGCAGGCGGAGCTTTAAAGTTTGAAGATTTGCGCGCCATTCCATTTGTAGGTTCGTGGAGCCAGCTTAAACAAAATGTTCCTGGATTTTTCGGGTTTGGTTTTGCACTGAATGAACTTAAATATGCCGGCAGATTTCAGGAGGTTAAAGACTTATATAAGGGTTCCGATTTCTTTAAAACCTTGGTTTTAAACTCGATGATGAGCATGAATAAATCCTATTTTCCGCTGACTTCATACATGAAGAAAAACGAAAAATTTGGTGAGTTTTGGGCGATAATTTTTGAAGAATATAAACTTTCGGAAAAGTTGATGCTGGAACTGACGGGTTTTGAGACTTTAATGGAAGAAGAACCGCTGTCGCGTTTATCAGTGAAAATGCGCGAAAAAATTGTTTTGCCGCTTTTAAGCATTCAGCAATATGCTTTAATTAAAATTCAGAAAGAAGAAGGCAACCGCGAAGCTTACGAAAAGCTCGTTATGCGGTCGCTTTTTGGAAATATCAATGCGAGCAGAAATTCAGCATAAAAAAGACCTTCAGTAATGAAGGTCTTTATGTTTATTGTTTAATCAGCTTTTCGACGTACTGGTTTTTGTCGGTTTCCACCTGTACGAAATAAAGTCCAGGCGGGAGCTGCTCAATATTATTAAATTTTTCCTGCTTAAAGCCGTAAATTTTTCTACCGGTAACATCAAATAAATTTACAGATTTAATTATTTCATCAGTTTTAATGGTAAAAGTTTTCACCACCGGATTTGGATAAATCTGAATTTTCCCGGTCTTGTTTTGGTCTCTGGTTGAAAGTGCTGCCTGCAGCGTTTTGGAAAAGTTTAATATTCCATAACCCATTTGGGGTGTAGAATCAGGATAAAGCGATGCATTTTCCCGCAAAAACTGGCTGATTTCGTCAACTTTTTTTTGTGGTAGCGCCTGCAAAAGACACGCAATTCCACCCGCTGCCAACGGCGCCGAAAAAGATGTGCCGCTGCTTGAAACCACTGAATTGTCATAGCCCATATAAGTTGCCGTTCCGCGTGCGCTGGCATCGGGTTTTACATGTCCTAAAGCATTCGGTCCGAAAGATGAAAACGACGAACTCGTACCACTTTCCGTAACTGCACCAACGGAGAAAACTTTTTCGTTATCAGCTGGTGTGATGATGTAATGCCAAGGTTTCAGCGCTTCATTTCCGGCGCTTGCAACCACGAAAATTCCTTTTTCTGTTGCGATTTGTGCCGTACGAGCAATGAACGAGGTTTTACCGTCCATATCGGAATATACAAGATTATAGCGTGGATCATCAAATTCATAATAACCGAGCGAAGTCGAAATAATATCAACGCCTTTACGGTCAGCTTCTTCAGCGGCTTCCGTCCAGTACAGTTGCTCTTCCGGGACTTCATTATCAGCATCTTCGGTTGCGTAAAGGTAAAAATCCGCATCCGGCGCGGAACCTACAAATTGGTTTTCAACATAAGCACCAATTACGCCCAAAACATAGGAGCCGTGATTGTTCAAAGTGTTGCTGTAAATAAAATTATTCTTGCCAATGAAGTTGTAACCGCCTTTAATCTGGCCGTTATTGCGAAGTCTGGCGTATACCGAACCTGTATCAACCTGTGGAAAACCGGTGTCAATCAGAGCGATCGTCACGCCTTTTCCCGTAAAACCAGAAATATGTAAGGGACGCAAATTAATTTGGTTAATCTGCGCCAGACCAACACCATAATTGAAATCGGTTTTGGCTGTGGCTTTTTTGAATTCCGCGAATTTATCTACTTTTTGCGCGATTAATTTCGCGGCCGCTGGATGTTTAATGAAACTTTCAACGGATTGTACATAGCTTTCCGCTTTTAAAGTTTCAATTTGCTCCCGCGTCGCGTGCAACGCCACACCGTTCATCCATTTCGAATAATCCTTGACGGTAAAACCTAAATCGGTGATGTTTTTAATATAAGCCGCTTCAATTGGCGCGTCCTGATCGTTCAGCGGAATGCTTAAACGTGCGCGCCGGTCCAAAGATTTTTGGGAAAGTTCAGAAGTTGGATTCGCGTAAAACGCGGCTTTGTTCGGTTTGTCTTTAAAATAAACAAAAACCAATTCAGTTTGTGCCGCAACGAAGTTGAAAATCAGTAGGATAAAAACCGATAGTACTTTTTTCATATAATGTGTTGAAGGAATAAAATTAAAGAAAAGTTCGTATTTCCTCCTATTTTATTTTTAAATAAAAATTGGCTGCTGTTTGAGCATTTTTTTGGAGTTTTTCTTTTAGTATTTCTAAAAAATTTGGTGCTTTAAGGGCATTTTTTTCTTTTTTGGCTAAATAAGATTTAGCTAAAATTTTTGCTTCCGTTTTAAAAAGCTTGGGAATATTAAGCTGAGGTTTACTTTTTTTGAAAATTTAATTTTGCTAAATTTGAGGAAATATTTTTTATGAAAAAAATTCAAATGGTTGACCTTCAAAGTCAATATTATAAGATAAAATCCGAGGTTGATAACGCAATTTTAAACGTAATTGATTCCGCTGCTTTTATCAACGGCCCAGAAGTCAAATTTTTCCAGTCTGAATTAGAACACTATCTCGATATAAAACATGTTATTCCGTGTGCGAACGGAACAGACGCGCTTCAAATCGCGCTTATGGCGCTGAAGTTAGAAGAAGGTGATGAAATTATCACCGCAGATTTCACTTTTGCGGCCACCGTGGAGGTCATTCACCTGCTTAAATTAAAAACAGTTTTGGTGGATGTAGATTACGGTACATTCACCATGGATACAGAGAAATTAAAAGCTGCTATTACCGACAAAACCAAAGCTGTTATTCCGGTACACCTGTTCGGGCAATGCGCGAATATGGAAGAAATCCTGAAAATTGCCAAAGAGCACAATCTTGCAGTTATTGAAGACAACGCGCAAGCGATTGGTGCTGATTTCACTTTTTCCGACGGAACGGTAAAAAAATCCGGCACGATGGGAACTATAGGGACAACTTCCTTTTTCCCGTCGAAAAATTTAGGTTGCTACGGCGACGGCGGCGCAATTATGACCAACGATGATGATTTGGCGCACCAAATCCGCGGCATTGTAAACCACGGAATGTACGAAAGATATTACCACGATGAAGTTGGTGTAAATTCTCGCTTAGACAGCATACAGGCGACGGTTTTACGAAAAAAACTGCCGCTTTTGGACAGTTATAACGAAGCAAGAAGAAAATCTGCTGATTATTATGACGAAGCTTTTTCGGGCCACGAAAATATTTTGACGCCTGAAAGAGCCGATTATTCCACGCACGTTTTTCACCAATATACTTTACGAATTCTAAACGGAAAGCGCAACGAACTGCAGCAGTTTCTGAGCGAAAAGGAAATCCCTGCCATGATTTATTATCCCGTGGCTTTGCGCAAACAAAAAGCCTATTTTCAGGAAAGCGACGATGCTGATTTTGAAAACACCGATAAATTGCTGGAAGAAGTAATTTCTTTGCCGATGCATACAGAGCTTGATGAAGTACAGCTGAAATATATTTCGGAAGCTGTTTTAGAATTTATGAATAAAGATTAAACACATTTTATGAAAACAATATTAGTTACGGGCGGGCTCGGTTACATCGGGTCACACACGGTTGTGGAACTTTTACAGAATAATTTTGAAGTCATCATCGTTGATGATTTATCCAATTCCGAAAAATTTATTTTGGAAAATATTGCCGAAGTAGCCGGTAAAAAACCCATTTTTTATCCTTTCGATTTAAAAAGAAAAGAGCTTCTGGCGCAACTTTTTGATGCTCATCAAATTGACGGCTGTATCAACTTCGCAGCTTTTAAAGCAGTTGGTGAAAGTCAGGAAAAACCTTTGGATTATTACGAAAATAATTTGTTTTCACTCATCAATATTTTGCAGGAGTTTAAAGCCAGAAATATTTCAAACTTTATTTTCAGCTCCTCGTGCA
Organism: Kaistella solincola; assembly: GCF_000812875.1. Taxonomy (GTDB): domain Bacteria; phylum Bacteroidota; class Bacteroidia; order Flavobacteriales; family Weeksellaceae; genus Kaistella; species Kaistella solincola. Next base: position 477,567 of record NZ_JSYK01000003.1, read on the forward strand.
CGGTTTACGGCCAGGCAGACGAGCAACCGATCGATGAAAATACGCCGCTGAAAATGCCGGAATCCTCCTACGGAAAAACGAAGCAAATGGGCGAAGAAATTCTGAAAGATTTTGCGGTCGCCTATAAAAAGAAAGTTTCATTGCTGCGCTATTTTAATCCGATTGGGTCGCACCCAACGTCGCTTTTAGGCGAATTGCCAATTGGTGTTCCGAACAATTTGGTCCCTTACGTGACACAAACCGCCTCTGGAATTCGTGAAAAACTGTCGATTTGGGGAAATGATTATCCTACTGAAGACGGCACCGCGATCCGCGATTATATTTATGTGGTAGATTTGGCAAAGGCGCACGTAAAAGCTTTGCAGAAACTTTTAGCCGAAATAGAAGAAACGGTTATCGATATATATAATCTTGGAACTGGCAAAGGTTCTTCGGTTTTGGAAGTGGTAAATGCCTTTGAAACTGCGAATGACGTAAAAGTGCCGTATCAGATTTGCGAGCGTCGTGCCGGTGACATTACCATCGCATATGCGAATGCTGATAAAGCCGAACGGGAACTGGGCTGGAAAGCCGAAACAACTTTGGAAGAAGCCTTACGAACAACTTGGGAGTGGCAGAAGTATCTGGAAACAAGAAATTAATATTAAAAAAAATGCCGTTTTAGCGGCATTTTTTTGAATTTGTATAATAGAAATTTGGCGGTAAAAACAGTGTTTTTTTGTTATTTAAAGAATTGAAAAAAATGTCGTTTTACCTTCTTTTTTTTACAGTCTTTAGTAATTCTTTGATCATTTTATTGATAAAAATACTTTGATTGTCCTGCAATTCTTTTTCGGCGTCGCCGGTAATTTTTTTTGACAGAATTATTTTCGAATTTTGAGCAAGCGCAATGTAAGCAAAGCAAGCGGGGACATTTTCTTCCGGAACAGGCCGCGCAAAACCCGTGATGCTGTAACCAAGCTCGGCGTTGAATTTTTCCGCGACTTCAAGCGCCATTTGCTCCGCGATTTCTTTGGATACCGCGTTGTTTTCTTCCGCAAAAATAGGGTTAATGTTGAGCTGTTTCGCTTTTTGTCCTACGTTATACACCGTCATTCCGCCCTGAAAAAAAGACATCGCCTGTTCTGCTTGCGATAAGGTATTTTGCAGAAGTCCGGCGGTGCAACTTTCCGCTACCGCGATGGTGAGCTTTTGGTCGCGCAGTACTTGTGACAATTCGCTTAATACTTTCTGGTCGGCAGTTTTCATTTCTTAAAAATTAGTTAAGCTTTTTAAATCTTGAAGTTATATGCTGTGGTTTGCCCAATTATTGCTGCAAAAGTTTTTTACAATTATGGTTCCAAATCCATGGTTGCGCCGTAAAAAATCACACCTAAATCCAAATAAATTATGAATCAGGCAGGAAATACCAAAAGCTTCTGGGAAAATCACATCAGCCCGGAAAAAACCAATGTGGACCACCAAAAATTTGATGTAATCATCATCGGCGCCGGAATTACGGGAATTACTTTAGCTAATGAATTACAGCAAAACGGCAAAAAGTGTTTAATCATTGAAAAAGAGCATCCTGGTTTCGGGACGACCGGCAGAACTACGGCGCATATCAATAATTTTTTCGATTCTTCCTACGATGATGTCATCAGCAATTTCGGTGAAGACAATGCAAAAGTTTTAGCAGACGCGGCGAAGGAAACCGTGAAATACATCAAGCGAAATGTACAGAAATATGGCATTGCCTGCGAATTTGCCGAAGTTGATTTTTACCTTTTCAGCAGTGAAGAAAATCAGAATAAAAAGCTTGAGGACATTCTGGAAGCACACCAAAAAGTTGGTATCGAAACAAAACCTACGCAAAATATTCCCTTTAACCTTCCGTTTGTAAAAGCTGTTGAAATCCACGGTCAGGCACAGTTTCATCCTTTAAAATACATCAGAGCTCTTTTAAAAGAATATGAGAAAAAAGGTGGAAAAATTTTAAACCAAACTCAGGTTAAGGATTGTACAGAAGAAAACGACGTTGTAAAAGTGGAAACTTCAGACGGAAAAACCTTTGAAGCAAAATCGGTGGTTTGGGCTACACACCACGCCACGGGTGACAGCCGCTTTAATCTACTTGTAGCGCCATACCGAAGTTATGCGATGAGCGCGAAGCTTTCCGGTCCGCCAAGCAAATTAGCGCAAACAGCTGACCTGGAAGAGCCATATCATTACCTGCGTTACCACAAATCCGACAACCAATATTATTTGATTGCGGGCGGATTTGACCATAAAACCGGTGAAGAACCGGATACCGAAAACCGTTTTAAAGAACTTGAAAAGTATGTGCGCGACCGCATAAAATTTGAGCATATCGAAAACCAATGGTCAGCGCAGTATTATATTCCGGCGGACGGTTTGCCGTACATCGGGAAGATGCCGGGCGAAGAAAACATTTACCTGTGCACCGGCTATAACGGAAACGGAATGAACTTCGGAACAATGGTTTCATTAATTATCCCGGATTTAATAAATGGTGTAGAAACTGACCTTTCAAAAATGCTGTCTCCGTCGCGCATTAAACCTGTCGCGAGCGCGAAGCAGGTAATTAAAGAAAATGTGGACACCGTTTCCAACCTTATAAAAGACCGTTTTAATCCTGACGAAATTTCAGATTTAGACCAAATTCCAAACGATGAAGGAAAGCTTGCAGATGTTGATGGTGACGCGTGCGCAGTATATCGGGATAAAAGTGGCTCACTGCATTTCTTCGATGCGAAATGTACGCACATGGGCTGCCACGTGCAATGGAACCCAAGCGAAAAATCCTGGGATTGCCCGTGCCACGGCTCACGTTTCGACGCGCTGGGAAAAGTGCTGATTGGTCCGGCGCTGAAAGATTTAGAACAGATAAATGCGGCACACGATAAAAATCATAAATAGCTGAATTTTAACCTACATCAACGTCCAACCATTTATATAGCGGTAAATTTGAGTAAATCTTAAAACAATTTATTATGAAAAAGTTACAGGATAAAGTCGCAATTATTACAGGCGCCGGATCTGGAATTGGACAAGCAACCGCATTGCTTTTCGCGAAAGAAGGTGCAAAAGTGACGGTGAGTGACATTAATGAAGAGCACGGAAATGAAGTGGTGGAAATGATAAAGAAAGAAGGTGGTGAAGCACTTTTTGTAAAAGCAGATTCTGCTAATATCGAAGATCACAAACGACTGGTTAAAGAAACGGTAGAAAAATTCGGTGGACTGCATATCGCGGTAAATAACGCCGGAATTGGTGGTGAAAGCAATAAAGTAGGAGATATGTCAACCGAAGGTTGGGAAAAAGTAATTTCGATCAACTTATCCGGAGTTTTCTACGGCATGAAATATCAGATTCCCGAAATGCTGAAATCAGGGAAAGGAAGTATCATTAATATTTCTTCCATTTTGGGGCAAGCTGGTTTCGGTGGTTCTGCCGGTTATGTTGCCGCGAAGCACGGCGTCGTAGGTTTAACGAAAACTGCGGCGTGGGATTATGGTAAAGATAATTTGCGTGTAAACGCTATCGGGCCAGGATTTATTTACACCGGATTGGTCAGTGAAGAAACTATGGGTAAAGAGGCGCTGAATATGCTGGAAGGCAAACACGCTTTCGGGCGCTTAGGTCAGCCGGAGGAAATCGCCAACATGTGTCTTTTCCTTGCTTCAGATGACGCTTCATTTGTCACCGGAAGTTATTACGCGGTGGACGGCGGTTACCTCGCTGTTTAAAAAACCTTTTAGAAAATTGAAAAATCAGGCTGTTCATGCCTGATTTTTTTTGGCTTAATGAGTTCAATTAAAATTTAAAAAAGAAAAAAATGCTGTCTTTAAGCGGAATTTTTTGAAAATTTTTAAAACAGAAAAATTCCGTGCTTTAGCAGCAAATTTTTGAAAAATTTAGACTGAAAAAAATGCCCTTTTAACGCCTAAAAAAAGTCCCGCAAAAAACGGGACTTTCATTATAATTTAATTCATCAATTACATTGGTGGACCTTGTTCTTCGTCACCGGCTGTATTGCTGTTAATGTCTTTTTTACGTTTCGGACCATCCACTTTATCACCTTGCTTGAAACGGTAGCTCAGTGAAATGCTGAACTGGCGCGGCTGCCACTGCATAAAGCTGTACTGCGAATACGTTGGCGTGGTGGTTAAATTCTCACGCGTTCTGGTGTTGAAAATGTCCTGAATGTTGAAGGAAATTGTGCCGTCGCCTTTCCAAATGGTTTGGCTCGCACCAAGATTCACAGCATACATTGGCTCTCTGGTTTGCGAAACGGTATTTTCAGCACCACGATAGAAGCCCTGGATTTGGAAACTTGTAGTTTTTGTTGGTTTGAAAGTACTTGTCAAACGGAATCTGGTAGAAAATCCGTCTCCGGAGAAATCGAAATTTTCATAAGAACCCTCGTTTTTATATCCGTAAAGATCTGCACTCGCCATCAATTTCCACCATTTGAACGGATCAAAAGTCGCATTGATGTCTACACCATATTGTGTTTCTGTACCAGCGTTCACCGGCATGGTGTAAATTACGGTATTTCCATCTGCGTTCAGGCCGCTGTATTGGTAGAAGTTAACTTCGTCCTCAGACTTTTTGTAATATAAAGTTGGGTTAAAAGTCACCTTGCTTTTCGATAAGCTGTAACCTAATTCGAAAGAGTTTTCGTAAGTCGGGTTCAAATCCGGATTTCCGCTGAATAAGTTTCTGTTGTTATTATACGACATAAACGGAATTAGGAAAAACGAGCGCGGACGGTTGATTCTTCGGGAATAATTTAAAAGCAACTGATTGTTTTTGTTTAAATCATAGCTTAAAAATGCACTCGGGAAGAATTTAAGATAATTCTTATCAACACTGATTTTTTCAGCATCGCTTACACGCTGGAAATCTACGCTGATGTCCGTATTTTCAGCTCTTAAACCCAATTGATAACCGAAATTATTGATTTTGCTTTTGAACTGTGCGTAACCTGCAAGCACGTTTTCGTTATAAGAAGTGGTACTGGTGAAATTTGGTAAAATTTCTACCGGACCATTATTTCTGCTCTCGTCTACGAAGTAATCGTAATCGTTTTTGTTCGCATCGAAACGCGCCCCCGCTTCAATTTTAGATGATTCACCAATCGGCAATTCATAATCTGCTTTTGCTAAATATTTGGTGTTATCCGAAGTGGTAAGAATGTTATTAAAACTGCTTGTAGCAACGTCAAATTCATTATCATAACCGTTTTCTGTAATGTAAGACGTTCCGTCGCTTTTGCTTTTCTGATAACTTCCCGCCAAAGAGATTGCCTGGCCGTTATCGTCGATTTTTAAGTCGTAACCCAAATCTCCCTGGAAAGAGTTGTTTACGCTGTTTCCGGTATTCAAACGGTTGGTAAACTGTTCCTCAATAGTGTACGGCACGTTTGGATAAGTTGCACTGTTGCGGTCTTTTTTAATAACGCTGTCGAAGTAATTGGTTTCGCCTGTAGATTCATTATTGAAAGTTCGAAACATTACCGACGCATTTAGCGAAGATTTGTCGGTTAAATCAACCACAAATCCTGTCGTTACGTTGTAATTTTTATTTTCACCATCGTTGCTTCCGCGCTGAATGGATTTCATTGAAAAACCGTCGTTCAATCCTGCAGGATCGAGGAAAGAATTAAATTCGGAATTATTTTGAGATTTATTTCTGCTGTAGCCGCCGCCACCATTGATGTAATACGTCCAGGCGCCTTTTCTCCAGCTTAAATTGGTATTCAAACGCGTTGTCGGCAAATAACCAACAGTTCCTTCAACACTACCGTTAAAACCAACTTTTTTTGATTTTTTCAGAATGATATTCAGGATTCCCGCAGTTCCGCTCGCTTCGTATTTTGACGACGGATTTGTAATTACCTCGATTCTTTCAATCTGGTCTGCTGGTATAGACTGTAATGCGTTAGCACCGTCATCAATTCCTAACATTGAGGAAGGTTTTCCGTTAATCAAAAATCTGATATTGGAATTTCCACGCATGGAAACGGTTCCGTCTGTATCAACATCCACGGAAGGTACGTTTGCTAAAACATCCTGAAGATTTCCGCCTTTTGCTACGATGTCCAAAGATGGATCATACACTTTTTTATCGATTTCCACGCGGTAAGCTTTGGTCGCCTGCGCGGTAATTACAACACCCTGAATGTCTGAAGTTTTGGTGTTGGTGATGGAAGCTTCCGGCTGCACGGTAAAGTTTCCGAGGTTGCCCGATGTAGAAATTTGCTTGTTAAGCGTTGATTTTTTAAAATCGATAGCTTCAACGATAATGTCGTAGTTTCCGGGAGTTAAAGCGATTTGGAAAGCGCCCTGTTCATCTGCCAAAGTGGCATCGCTGAACATTTTGTTCGCTTTGTTGCTGAAAGTTACTGATGCGTAAGGCACTGCCGCGTTTTGCGGTCCTACTACTTTTCCGCTTACGTTTATTTTTTCCTGTGCAAAAGCTAAACTTGCTGCACCTAAAACGAAAGCTAGTCCTAAAGTTCGTTTCTTAATGATGGATGAAATCTCAATCCTGTTCCTCATAATATTAGTTTATCCTTGTACTGATTACTTATTTCTATAAAAGTTAAAATAAATGTTTGTTTGAAAATTATCAAATTCAAAAAAAAACGGCTTAAAACACCGAAATTTCTCATTTTTTAAATTATCTGATGTTTTTAGAATTCAACCACTGTTGATAATCCTTCGCGTTTTTTGCGTGTTCGGTGTCACTTGCGGTGAAGCGGTGAAAACCAAGCCTGTCAGGATCTGCCGCCATGAAAATAAAATCATTTTTTTCAGCATTCAAAACCGCGTCTACCGAATTTTTATCGACCATACAAATTGGTCCCGGCGGAATACCCGCTGAAAAGTAGGTGTTGTATGGCGAAGCTTCGCGCAAATGCTTATATAAAACCCTTTTTATCGGAGTTCCTTCGAAATTATTCGCCTTGTTTACCGCGTAAATTACCGTCGGATCACTTTGCAGTTTCATACCTTTTCGGTGGCGGTTCAAATATAATCCTGCAACGGTTTTCATTTCATCCGGTTTACCTCCGGTTTCTTTGTAAACCAGCGATGCGAGGGCATAAATTTGGTCTCTGCTTAAACCGAGTTGCTTTTCTTTTGCTTTTCTTTCCGGAGTCCAGAAATCGTTATACTCATCTTCGAATTTCTTAAAAAATACTTCCGGCGTCACGGTCCAGAAAAAGTTATAGGTGTCGATGAAGAAATATTTTTTCAGATCTTCGGCGTTATTTAAACCTTTGTCTGCCGCAATTTTATTTAAATCTTTTGCAAAACGTAAGGAATCCAGCTCCGTTTTTTTTGCCACTTTTCCGATCATTTGGTAAACCGTAAAAAAATCCCCAATCCGGAAGGAATTTTCTGTTTGGTTCCCCGCTTTAATCATATTTACCAAATGCGTATTGTCTGTTCCGGTTTCAATTTTATAACGTCCGGCTTGGAAAAAGCGGTCCATATTCTTGTTTCTGGCAACTTCCTCGAAATCTTCTTTATTCTTCAGGAAAGGCGAAATTGAATCTAAAATCGATTCAAAATTTGCGCTGTGCGGAATTAAAACATAGCCTTCTTTCACCACATTATTGCCGTAAAATTTCTGGTAATACTTGTAGCCGAAAAAACCGCCGACCACCAAAATCAGAATTGCAATAATTGAAATAATTCGCCCGTTTTGTTTCATTTTTTTGTTGATATCTTATAAATCGAATTTTCCTTTAAAAACCTGTTTTGCAGGACCTTCGAGCCAAATATTTTTAAAGCCTTCACCGTCACGTTCCGCATAAACTTTCAGGTTTCCACCTAAAACTTTCACCTTCACCGAGGGCAATTTTTTATCTTTCAGGAAAACCAGTGCTGCTGCGGTAGCGCCTGTCCCACAGCTGAAAGTTTCATCCTCCACGCCGCGCTCGTAGGTTCGGATGAAAATTTCGTTATCCGCAACTTTTTGCACGAAATTTACATTGATTCCTTCCTCACAATAAGACGCTGAATTTCGGATTTTGTTACCCTTTTCCAAAACTTTATAATCTTTTAACATTTCTACAAACGTCACGAAATGGGGCGAACCTGTATTTAGCTCAAAATCACCATCAATTTTTTTAATGGAATCCACATCGATCATTTTAAGTTTAACCGTTCCGTTGTGAATTTCGGCTTCATGTAAACCATCGATGGCGTTAAAAGTGGTGTGATTCTCGAAAATATCCAGAAAGTGCGCGAAAGCCACGAGACAGCGGCCGCCGTTCCCGCACATGGTGCTTTCATTTCCATCGGAGTTGTAATACACCATTTTGAAATCCGCTTTGGGATCGTTTTCAAGCAGAATAAGTCCGTCGCCACCGATGCCGAAGCGTCGGTCGCATAAATTTTCGATGATTTCGCGCTCTTTCGGGAAAATAAGATCGCGGTTATCGATCATGACAAAGTCATTTCCGGTGCCCTGATATTTAAAAAATTCGATGGTATTTTGCATAAAAATTGTGGTTTTAAGCCCGAAATTTTGGGATTGCAAAGATACTCAATTCTTTATCAAAAGCCGAGCAGACGCATAGATTTCGTCAGTTGGCGTGATTGGCTTTAGGAGCCTTTTTCCATTCGATCAGGCCGGCGATGGCCATCACTGTAAAAACTACGTACTGAATAGAAGTGATTCCCAAACCTTTGTAAATCATCATCGGAATGCAGATAATGTCGCCGATGATCCAGAAAATCCAGTTTTCGATTTTGCGTTTTGCCATGAGCCACATTCCGACGAGGAAGATTGCCGTAGTGAAAACATCCAGCCAGTTCGCCCAATCTAAATGATATAAACCAAGTTGCACGTTTTGCATCGAAAATTTGTTGTCTATGAACGGCTTGTAATAATAAACCAAAGTGACGAGAATTAAACTCAGCGCAAATAAAATTCCGGCAAAAAACCACTCTTTTTTTGTAGCCCAGGAAACGTCAACATGAATGTGATCTTCGGAGCTTTTAGACCAAAGAATCCAGCCGTAGATGCTCATCACGGTGTAATAAAAATTGATCATCATATCGCCGAGCAAACCGAATTTGAACAGAATATAAACGTATAAAACCGTAGAAATTATCCCGGTCGGATAAACCCAAATATTTTTTTTAATTGAAAAATATACGCTTAAAACACCGAAAATTGTCGCAATGGCTTCGAGTGCAATTTGAAAATTATCGTAGGATTCGTAAGGTTTCAGGAAGAGTTCGTAGAAATTCATGACTTCAAAGATAAGTTTTTAGAAAAATAAATTTCAACTTACGAACAGAATTCTAAATAGCTATAAAAGAAAAAATGCCGTTTTAGCGGCATATTTTTACTTTAAAAAGAACGCGTCATTTTTTCGGCGCATTTTGGGCATATTTTTATATTTTCTGGTTTAAACTTGCCCAACCGCCGCCATTGTGCACATCTGTAAAACCATTTTTCTGAAGGATGGTTTTCGCTGAAGCGCTGCGCATTCCGGAAGCACAACAGGTGATAATGGTTTTATTTTTATCCTTCAGTTTGCCCAAATTATTTTCAAGCTGATCCACCGGGATATTCACCGAACCTTTAATATGTCCGCCTGCGTATTCGCCTTTGCTGCGCACATCTACGATTTTTGCACCGTTTTTTACCAGTTCGGCATAATCGGTTTTACTGAAACCCAAAAAATTATTAATTAGTTCTAACATTTTTTTAAAATTTAAGTTGTTTTGATGCAGCAAAAGTACAGCATCAAAATGCGGCGTACCGTAATCTTTATCACAGAAGCTGAATTTTGTTGCGCGAAAGCTTCAGAATTTTTTCTTTTTCCATTTGCTTTAAAACGCGGCTTGTGGCCTCGCGCGTAATGCCGAGCTCATCCGCGAGCTGCTGATGCGTCACCGAAATTTCTTTGGAATTATAAAGCTGCGCTTTCTGTCTGATGAGGTGCAGCAAACGCGCATCTGCTTTCTGAAAGGCCACGGAGTTCACCACATCCAGCAATTCTTCAAAACGCTTCTGATACAAATCGAAAATAAATGCCGTCCAGGCAGGATATTTTTTCACCCATTCTTTGGCTTTGTCTGTCGGAATCAGCATGATGTCTGCATCTTCTTCCACAATCGCTGTGATTTTTGAAGTTTCATTTTTCATTCCGGCCAGAATTGAAACGATGCAACTTTCGCCTGGCGTCAAATAATAAAGCAAAATTTCTCTGCCGTCTTCTTCGCTTCGGATTACTTTGATGCTGCCCGAAACCACCACCGGAATACTTTTGATATAAGCATCCATATTTACGATGGTTTCGCCGGCGGTAAAATGTTTCAGGTTTCCCGATGCTTCGATTTCCTTTACCAATTCTTCTTCAAAAATATCTTTTAAAATCATCCAATAAAGTTAACCAATTTTCAAAAGCAGCTTTTACCATTAAATCTTTTAAGTTTTAAAATGAAAAATGCGCAAATTCATTCTTTATCATGAAAGTCAGCTTTTTACTACTTTCAGTTGGCGATTGTAAAAGTTTTTTGAGGTAAAAACGTTAATAATTACTAAATTTTTATATTTTTGGAAATCTTAAACAAATAAAAAATGTCAAATCTTTGGAAAACGAAATCCCTCAGTCAGCTTTTAGAAACTGCCGAAGAATCAGAAAAAGGTCTTAAGAGAACGCTCAGCGCGACTTCTCTTGTAGCTTTAGGAATCGGTGCAATTATCGGAGCCGGACTGTTTTCTCTTACCGGAATCGCCGCTGCAGATAATGCTGGTCCTGCGGTAACTTATTCTTTTATTTTAGCTGCGCTAGGTTGTGCGTTTGCAGGTTTATGTTACGCTGAATTTGCCTCCATGATTCCGATCGCGGGTAGCGCATACACGTACTCCTACGCAACAATGGGTGAATTTATCGCCTGGATTATCGGTTGGGATTTGGTGCTGGAATATGCCTTGGGCGCCGCTACGGTAGCAGCTTCGTGGTCACAATATGTGGCGAAATTCCTCTTGACATTTGGCATCGAGTTACCAAATTCAGTTCTACATGGTCCTTGGGATGAAACTCCGGGTTATGTAAATTTACCTGCGATTTTAATTATTTGCCTACTTTCATTGCTTCTAATTAGAGGTACTAAAGAATCTGCATTTATCAATAACGTTCTCGTAATCCTAAAAGTAACCGTAGTTCTTGTGTTTATCGCACTTGGTTGGGGTTTCATCAATCCCGAAAATCATACGCCGTTCATTCCCGTGAATCAAGGTGAAGTTTTGATGAATCAAGGTCAAATGGGCTTTTTTGAGTTTTTCAACAGTGAATATTTCGGTCATTACGGCTGGAGCGGAATTTTACGCGGTGCTGGAGTTGTATTTTTTGCTTTCATCGGTTTTGATGCCGTAAGTACCGCTGCGCAGGAAGCGAAAAACCCGCAAAAAGGAATGCCAATCGGTATTATTGGTTCCCTGATCATCTGCACCATTTTATATGTATTATTTTCTTACGTTTTGACAGGTTTAGAAAATTATCTGAATTTCAAAGGTGATGCAAGTCCTGTAACTACAGCTTTTGCGAAAACCGGCTATACTTTCCTTAATTCAGCATTAACCATCGCGATTATTGCGGGCTACACTTCGGTAATGTTGGTGATGCTGATGGGCCAAAGCCGCGTTTTCTACAGTATGAGTATCGACGGTTTGTTGCCAAAATTCTTCAGCGATGTAAGCGAAAAGCGACACACTCCTTGGAAAACCAATCTTATTTTTATGGTCTTCGTAAGCTTGTTCGCAGGATTCGTACCGGTTTCAGATTTAGGTCACATGGTAAGTATAGGAACTTTATTTGCGTTTGCTTTGGTTTGTATTGGCGTCATCGTGATGAGAAAAACCAATCCAAATGCCGTGCGTGGTTTCCGCGTTCCTTTTGTCCCATTATTACCGATTCTCGGGGTCATAATTTGTGTAGCTTTGATGGCAGGTTTACCGATCGAAAGCTGGGAGCGTTTAGGAATTTGGCTCTTGCTCGGCTTGATAATCTATTTTGTTTACAGTAGAAAGCATTCGAAAATGAATCAAAAATAAAATTAGATCCCGCCTTTTTAGCGGGATTTTTTAAAAATAATCAACAATGAAAAAATTTTTGCTGTACATTTTTGCTTTTTTAAATATGTGGACTTTCGCTCAAAAAGTTGAAATTCAAACTTTGTTAAATGACAATATTTCCATTCGTGCTTTAGAAATCTGGGATGGAAAAGTTTGGTATTCCGGAACGGATTCAAAATTTGGTTATGTAAATCTATGCGATTCAACCGACAAAGAACAGGTGAAATTGTTCGAAAAAAATCTGCAGTTCCGGACTTTAGCTCAAAACCAAACGCATTTTTACGCCATCAATATTGAAAGTCCGGCGTACTTTTTTAAAATCCATAAGAAAACAATGCAGTCGGAAATCATCTACACCGATTCTGCAAAAAATGCCTTCTACGACGCCTTATTTTTTAATGGTGAAAACTTTTTCAGCTTTAGCGATCCCGAAGAAAATTTAAAGTTAAAACTGGCAAAATTTTCAGATCACAATAAGTTCGAAATAAATTTTCTTCACGATGAGGTTAAACTTAAAAAAGGCGAAGCCGCTTTTGCTGCAAGCAATACAAACATTGCCGGCTTTAAAAACAACATCTGGATTGCGACCGGCGGCATTGCTTCAAGGATTTTAAAACTAAACCTTACAACGGGAAAAATTCAAATTTTTGAAACGCCGTTCGTTCAGGGAACTTCTTCGCAGGGAATTTATTCCATTGATTTCTTAGATGAAAATTTTGGAATTGCTGTAGGCGGCGACTATACGAAACAAACGGAAGACATCAACAATATCGCGACGACAAAAAACGGCGGAAAAACCTGGCAAATTCAGGCTTCCGGAAAAAATGGCGGATACAAAACCTGCGTGAAATTCCGCCCGAATTCTAAAGGAAAAGATGTCATCGCCGTCGGCGACCAGAACATCGAATTTTCTGAGGACTACGGCAAAACCTGGAAAACCATTTCAGAAGAAAAAGGCCTCTACGTGTGCGATTGGATTGATGAAAATAACCTTGTTTTTGCCGGTAAAAACCGCATCATCAAGATGAAAATCAACGCAAAAACTAAATAAATTCTTTTCCAAAATTTATTTTAAACCTGACTAAACTCATTATCGCGCGGTAGAACTTTCGGTGTTTCCTTTCAGCATCGTTAACTTATTTTGTACTTTTGCACAGTGAAATTTCAAAACGAAATTCCGAAATAAAATCTACTTCCGATGAATTCTTTAATCGACAAATATAATATTCCCGGACCGCGCTACACCTCGTATCCAACCGTTCCTTTTTGGGACGACGCGAGTTTTACTGGCGATTTGTGGCAGCAGTCTGTCATCAAAACCTTTAATGAAACCAACGATACCGAAGGTATTTCGCTTTATATTCACCTGCCGTTTTGCGAGCAGTTATGCACTTTTTGTGCGTGCCACAAGCGAATCACGAAACAGCATTCCGTAGAAACGCCGTATCTGGAATCGGTTTTAAAGGAATGGGATTTATATTTAAAAGTATTCGGCAGAACACCGAAAATTAAGGAACTTCACCTCGGCGGCGGCACACCGACATTTTTCTCGCCCGCAAACCTCAGAATTTTGCTTGAAGGTATTTTTGCAAAAGCAGAAATCGCTGAGCATCCGGAATTTTCTTTTGAAGGTCACCCGAATAATACAACGCGGGAACATTTACAGACTTTATATGATCTCGGTTTCCGCCGCGCAAGTTTTGGCGTGCAGGATTATGACCCGAAAGTTCAGAAAGCCATCAACAGAATCCAGCCTTTTGAAAATGTAAAAAATGTGACGGAAATGGCCCGAGAAATTGGCTACAGAAGCATTTCTCACGATTTGGTTTTCGGTTTACCTTTCCATACCTGGGAAAAAATGGAATTTACCATTCGCAAAACTTTGGAGCTGAAGCCGGACCGTTTGGCGTTTTATTCTTACGCGCACGTGCCGTGGATTAAAGGCGTTGGGCAAAGAGGTTTCGATGAAAATGATTTGCCAAGCGGCGAAGAAAAACGTAAACTGTATACCAACGGAAAAAAACTGCTCGAAGAATTGGGCTACATTGAAGTGGGAATGGACCATTTCGCTTTGCCGCACGATGACCTTTACCAATCCATGATTTCAGGCGACATTCACCGGAATTTCATGGGTTACACGTCCAGCAAAACCAAACTGATGGTTGGTCTGGGAATGTCTGCGATTTCCGATTCCTGGTACGCGTTTGCGCAAAGCAATAAAACCGTTGAAGAATACCAGAAACTCGTGGAAGAAGGCATTATTCCTGTGGTTAAAGGTCACGTTTTAAATGAAGAAGATTTAATTATCAGAAAACATATTTTGAACCTGATGTGCCGTCTGGAAACTTCCTGGGATTTGCAGAACAGCTTCCCCGAAATTGAAAATTCACTGAAAGCTTTGGAAGAAATGGAAGCCGACGGTTTGGTGGAAATTTCAGGAAATTCCATTAAAATTACCGAAAAAGGCCGCGCTTTCACCAGAAATGTCGCCATGACTTTTGACCTTCGCATGCTTCGAAACAAACCTGAAACGCGGATTTTTTCAATGACGATTTAAAATAAAAGCGGCTGAAAAGTCGCTTTTTTAATATAATTATTTTTAAATGCCTCGTTTTCCTTTCCTTATATTTACTAAAAATTTGCCCAAATAACGCCCAAAAAATGTCATCAGAAAAAAATATAACTAAAAAAGCACGCCTTCACCCGCGAAATAAAAACCGCGAAAAATATGATCTGGAAGCTTTGCTTAAAGTTCAGCCCGACTTGGAAAAGCATATAAAGCCCAATAAATACGGCGAAAAATCGGTGAATTTTGCCAATCCCGCCGCGGTGAAACTTTTAAATAAAGCATTGCTTCACCATTATTATGGCATTGAAAAATGGGATTTTCCGAATGAAAACCTCACGCCGCCAATTCCCGGCCGCGCCGATTATATCCATTTTATGGCAGATTTGGTGGCGCAAAGCAATTTCGGAACGATGCCCGACGTTGAAAAAATCACCTGTCTGGATATAGGTATTGGTGCGAGCGCGGTTTATCCGATCATCGGTGTTGCGGAATATGGATGGAATTTTATCGGTTCAGATATTGACGAAAAATCCCTCGATTCTGCCCGGAAAATTGTAGAAGCTAATCCAAAGTTAGAAGATAAAATCACGCTTCGGCTTCAGCAAAATTCTGAGAATATTTTCACCGGAATCATTAGCGATTCCGAGAAAATTGACTTGACCGTTTGCAATCCGCCATTTCATGCAACACCCGAAGAAGCGGAAAAGGGTTCGCGTAGAAAAGTGCAAAATCTGGTCAAAAAGCAGGTAAAAAAGGCTGAGCTAAATTTTTCCGGACTTCAAAGCGAGCTGATTTACGAAGGTGGCGAAGCGGCTTTCATCCACAAAATGATGACCGAAAGCAAAGAATTTTTGGGAAACTGCTTTTGGTTTTCGACTTTGGTTTCGAAACAATCGAATTTGAAGGGAATTTATAAAACTTTAAATGACCTTGAAGTCACCGGGCTGAAAACTATTCCGCTCGGCACCGGCAATAAATCCAGCCGCATTATCGCCTGGACTTTTCTCACCAAAGAAGCGCAAAAAAACTGGCGCGAGACGCGCTGGCGTACAAAATAAATTGTCGGCTAAATGGGTGTTTTTTTCAAAATAAATTATTGATGAACACCGACGAAATTTTATTAAAACTAATTGAGTTAAATAAAACCAGCCAACTGCCGAAATTGAGCGCTCGGAAATGTTTAATGACGTTTCGATCTACGCCAATCATTTTATCGAAGGACTTTCTATGGTAAAAGCTTTTCGGGATAATGAAGTCGATTCGCTAAAAGATGTCTGGAAAAAGTGAAATAAATTTTTAAATTTATCATCAGCAAATCAAAAAAAATATGCCCCTAAAGCGGCATATTTTTTCATTTTGATGGACGGAAATTTAATTAAAAAAATTCCCGGTTAGAAGCATGAAATTTTTTAATTAAATTCCGGCGCTTTATTTTTGGTTGCTGCATTTACAAGTAAAAATCCGAGTGCGACACCGGCAGCGGTCATCATTAAAGTCTGCGTTTTTTTCGATGGTAATTTTACCGCCATTTCACCGTAAATCCGGTGCGGATCTTTCGATGGTCGTCGCACATTTCCGTCAGTGTTGGTATTTGCGTCGGGTTTCATATTGAGACGCAAAAGCGCCGATGCTGTATTGATGATGGTTTCCGGAAAAAAGCTATACATAATTTTCGCCATTTTCGCGTAACCGTCGGTGATCATGCTTTTTTGCGGATTTTTAGCCGCTTCTACCATATGCGCTGCCAGCTGTCGCGGATCTACGGAAAAAGGCGGAATTTTAAAATTGAGGCCGCTGTATTTTGCGGAATGCATATTTCCGGTGGACCGCTGAATTCCGGGATATAAACCGACGATGTGAATATTTGGTTCATTGGAAAGTTCGCCCTGAAGACCTTCCACCATACCGCGGATGCCAAATTTTGCTGTCGAATAAGCGGTGGAATAGGGCGCGGGCATCCAGCCGCCGATGGAAACATTATTGATTAAAACACCTTCGCCCTGCTTTTTAAAAATCGGAATGACGGCGTGTGCGCCGTGAACAAAACCCAGAAGATTGGTTTTAATGACCTGGCCGGTGGTTTCAATGGGAATTTCTTCGAATTTTCCGCTTGCCATTACTCCGGCATTATTCACCCAAACATCAATTCTGCCATTGAACTGCAAAGCTTTTTCAGCTAAATCCTGAACCTGCGAAGCATCGGAAACATCGGTTTGAACACCGAGAGCGACAACGCCCAAATCGTGGCAGAGCGAAACTGTTTCATCTAATCCCTGCTTTCCGCGCGCCGCGATAACGACGTTGCAACCTTCTAAAGCGAAAGCTTCTGCAGCTGCGCGACCGATGCCGCTGGTGCCGCCTGTAATAACCACCGTTTTGCCGTGTAAAGCGCCGTAACTGATGTCTTTATCTTTCATAATACCGGGTTTTTGTTTGTAAAAGAGGCATCAATTTTTATGCAACTTTCTGTTTTTCAGCTTTCGGAAGTTTTGATATTAAATTTAAACGCGAGAAAATTCGGCGTTAAAACGGTAAAATTTTCAGATTTAGCTGTTTTAAAAATTTAAAAAAAATGCCATTAAAGCAGGAAATTTTTAGCTGAGGGAATTTAAACCTGAAAATAGTTCTACTTCCAGATCGGAAAAATTTGCCCAAACACCGGCAAATTTTTCTGGTTTTATACTTTAAAATTAACAGGTACAAGTTTATATTTTAATTTCGAAAGGAAATTGTTAAAACATTCTTAATTATATTGAAAATCATTATATTTGCCGACTATAATTTTAATGTTGTAAACTATTAACAATGCAAGGAAAAGGACTTATTACGCTGGTTGCGATTATTCTGGGACTTATTTGTCTAAATGAATTGTTACCAACATGGTATGCTGGTAAAATCGAAAGGCAGGCAACTGCACTGGCTGGCGGTGACCCTGTAAAATATCAGAAAGAAATGGCTCGTCTTTCTAAAGACACGCTGAACCTGGGTTTTACAAAATTGTATTATTCGCGGGCGAAAGAAAGAGAAATGAAGCTGGGTCTGGATTTGAAAGGTGGTATTAACGTGCTGTTGGAAATCAATCAGAGAGATTTGGTTAATGATTTAACACAATACTCTACCAATCCAATTCTTCTGGAAGCCCTTGACAGAACGGATAAAGCGCAGAAAAATTCAACCAAAAATTATATTGATAATTTCTTTATTGAGTTTGATGCGGTAAATAAAGAAAAAGGTACCAACCTGAAACTGGCAGATCCGGAAATTTTCGGGAACACCAATCTTACCGAAATTAAATACAACTCTACCGACGAAGAGGTGAAAAATGTGGTAAGGGAAAAAATCAGTGCTTCGGAAGCTGCGGCGTATGAAGTTATCCGAACCCGTATCGATAAAATGGGTGTTACGCAGCCAAACGTGCAGCGTGTACCCGGAACCGGAAGAATTTCCGTGGAAATGCCGGGAAGTACAGATATAGACCGTGTAAAGAAAATGCTGGCAACCTCTGCAAAACTGCAGTTCTGGGAAGTACAGACTGTTCAGGAAGCAATTCCGTATTTGCAGCAATTGTCGACAGTAGTTCCGTTAAAAGCAGATTCTATTGGCGTGGCGAAAAATACGGATTTGATGAGTATGCTTCAGCTGAATTCCTTGCGTTCCAGCGGAGTTGGTAACGTAAAATTATCTGATACTGCAGCTGTAAATAAAATTTTAAATTCTACTGTTGCGAAAGAACTTCGTCCGGCGAACATTAAATATACCCAGTTTATGTGGGGATATAAACCGGAATCTAAAGACCCCAATAATTTAACGCTGTACGCGATCCGTGGAAATATCAACCAGAAAGCGCCGGTTGATGGTGCTGTAGAATCTGCGCGTGTAAACTACGACGAAATGGGTAGAGTAGTTGTCGACATGCAGATGGACTCCAAAGGATCTAAAGACTGGAAAGCCATGACTGCGAAAAACGTAAACAAATCTGTTGCGGTTACGCTGGATAATGTGGTGTACACCGCACCGAATGTAGTGAACGAAATTCCGAACGGAAGAACCCAAATTTCCGGAAACTTTTCTCAGGAAGAAGCTCAGGATTTGGTGAATGTTTTAGATGCCGGGAAACTTCCTGCGAGCGCGAAAGTGGTTCAGGCAGAGGTGGTAGGGCCATCACTTGGAGCAGAATCTGTAAGTGCGGGAATGTATTCATTCATCATCGCTTTCCTTATTATTATTTTATATATGTTGTTCTACTACGGTGGAGCCGGTGTTTACGCGATTATTGCCATTTCCTTTAACCTGTTCTACCTGATGGGAATTATGGATTCGGTAGATGCCACGCTCACACTTCCCGGTATCGCAGGTATCGTGCTTTCCATGGCGATGTCCATAGATGCGAACGTAATTGTATATGAAAGAACCAAGGAGGAACTCTTTGCCGGAAAAAATATTCGTGAAGCTTATAATGAAGGTTTCAAATCCTCGCTTTCTGCGATTATCGACGGTAATATTACCTCACTGCTTACTGCGGTGGTTCTCTATATTTTCGGAACCGGACCTATTCAGGGATTTGCGGTTACATTAGGAATCGGTATTATCCTTTCGATGTTTACGTGTGTACTTCTTACAAGAGTTCTTATTTTTAGCAGATTGGAAAAAGGAAAAACACTTTCAGTTTGGACTAAATTCAGTAAGAATATTTTTAGAAACTCATGGTTCGATTTCATTGGAAAAAGAAAATACGCTTATATTTTCTCCGGAATTCTAACCATAGTCTGTTTAGTTTCCATTTTCACGCAAGGGTTTAAATTTGGAGTAGATTTTCAGGGCGGAAGAAGTTATGTAGTACGATTTGTGGATCCGGTGGTGGCTGATGAGGCCGCTGTAAATTTAGAAAAACAATTTGTAGACGCAGAAGGGCAGAAAAATGCAGTCGACGTTAAAACATACGGAAATAGCAGCCAGCTGAAAATTACAACCGATTACAGGATTGATGAGGAGAGCCTCGAAGCTGATCAGGATGTAGAACGTAAACTCTTCGCTGGTCTCAAACCTTATCTCCCGACCAATGCAAAGCTTAGCGAATTCAAAGATTCGGGTAGTAATTATGGAATTATCAACTCAGTGAAAGTAGGACCGACGGTGGCAGATGATATTAAATCAGGCGGAGTAATTGCTTTGCTGGTCGCACTTGCCGGTATTTTCCTTTACATTCTTTTGCGATTCAAAAGATGGCAGTTTTCTACAGGAGCTATTGCATCTTTACTTCATGATGCCATCATAATTTTAGGAGTTTACTCACTTTTGAAAAACGTGATGCCATTCAATATGGAGATCAACCAGGATTTTATTGCAGCGATCTTAACCGTACTAGGTTATTCCATCAATGATACTGTAATTATCTTCGACAGAATCCGGGAATATTTAGGTGAGAAAAAAGCGGTTACTCTTGAAGGTTTGTTTAATGATTCCATCTCGAGTACATTAGGTAGAACCTTTAACACCGCCTTTATGACCTTCCTCGTTATTCTCGCTATTTTTGTCTTTGGTGGAGAAAATTTAAGAGGCTTTATGTTTGCGCTTCTGATCGGAGTCGGCTTTGGTACCTATTCCACCTGGTTTATTGCTTCTGCTGTATCTTATGATCTGCTTAAGAAAAAGGGTGTGGAAGGAACCAAGAAAAGTCTTATCGCTGAAAAACCTGTAGTGGTAGAAACTGGCGAGTAATCTTAAATTTATTATATCTGAAGTCCTTCATCCGAAGGACTTTTTTTGCTTAAATAGCAGCCTATTTTTTCAAAAAAAAGCGATATTTACTTCCGCAATGCAAAAAAAACAGAAATCTGCCGCAGTCGGTTTTATTTTTATCACCCTCATCATCGATATTACGGGGTGGGGAATTGTCATTCCGGTCGTTCCGAAACTAATCCAGGAGCTCATCCATAATTCCGATCTCAGCGTTGCGTCGCAATATGGAGGTTGGTTAAGTTTTGCTTATGCGGGGACGCAGTTTATTTTTGCTTCAATTTTAGGCGGACTCAGCGATAAATTCGGCCGACGACCGATTATTTTATTTTCGCTGCTCGGATTTTCAATAAATTTTTTGATTCAGGCATTAGCGCCTACCATTTTTTGGCTCTTTGTCGGCCGTATTTTTTCGGGTGTCACCGGCGCCAGTATTACAACAGCGAGTGCTTATATTGCTGATGTTTCCACCGAAAAAGACCGCGCGAAAAATTTCGGCTTAATTGGTGCAGCTTTCGGTATTGGCTTTATTGTGGGACCGGTAATCGGTGGTTTTCTCGGTCAGTACGGCGCGCGTGTGCCGTTTTATGCAGCTTCCATTTTGTGTTTGGTAAATTTCCTCTACGGCTGGTTTATTTTGCCCGAAAGTTTAGAAAAAAAAGACCGGCGAGAGTTCAACTGGCGCCGCGCAAATCCTGTCGGTTCGCTGTTGCAGCTTCGGAAACATCCGGAAATTCTAGGCTTAATTCTAACCTTGGTTTTTGTTTATATCGCCGGACACGCCGTGCAAACCAACTGGACCTTTTTTACCATGTATAAATTCGGCTGGACCGAAAAAATCGTCGGACTTTCTCTCGGAGCAGTTGGTGTAATGGCGGCGCTGGTTCAGGGTTATTTAATTCGTTTCATTCAGCCGAAACTGGGCAATGAGCGAACCATAATTTACGGTTTGTCACTTTACGCAGTGGGAATGATACTTTTTGCTTTTGCCAGTGAAAGTTGGATGATGTTTGCATTTTTAGTTCCATATGGATTGGGTGGAATTGCAGGCCCGGCGCTACAGTCCGTTATTTCAGCACAGGTACCGAAAAACGAACAGGGCGAATTGCAGGGTGCTTTGGCGAGTTTGGTGAGTTTTACCGCGATAATCGGTCCGCCGTTGATGACGAATATTTTCTATTATTTCACGCACGACGATGCACCTTTTAAATTCGCCGGAGCTCCGTTTTTCCTCGGATTTATATTAATGTCCATAAGCGCTGTGATGGTTTATTATTTATTTGAAAGCAGAAAAAAGCTTTAAACAGCGGCAAATAAATTTCATTTTTTAAAAACTGAAAGCTTGGTTTTCCCGTAAATTCTTTAAAATTAAAAGCCTTAATTTTTGCAATAAAATTTAAAAATGAAATCAGATATCATAATCTTTTGTAATTTTACGCCATGGAATTAAGCTTAGGAGAAATGCTTATGATTGCGCTGGCAATCGTGGTTTTATTTGGTCCCGATAAGTTGCCGCAAATCGCGCGCGATCTTGGTCAGGGAGTTCGGAAAATGCGCGGCGCCGTGGAAGACGTGAAAACCGAAATTTTAAAAGAAACCGATAATCCTGTAGCCGAAATTAAGCGCGAGATCGATAAAGTTAAAAAAGCCGCTCAGGATTACAACCCGATGGCGGATTTACCGAAAGATACAAACGCTGTTCCTGCAGAACCAAAAATTAACCTTGCTGACGACGATTCCCACGACGGACCGGTAAGCCGCTAAAATGTACGAGCTTATTCAGCAAGATAGAAAACTGTTCTTGGAACTCAATAATTTGGGTTCCACTTCTTTCGACCAGTTTTGGATTATGATGTCTTCAACCTGGATTTGGGTACCGCTTTATGTCATATTTTTTTACCTTTTATTAAAAAATTTTTCCGTCCGAAATCTCGTATTTATTTTAATATTCGTCGCGCTTGGCGTTACGGTTTCCGATCAGCTGGCGGGAGTTTTTAAATCCGGAATTGGGCGTTTGCGGCCGTGTCACGATCCGGCATTTACAGGTTTAATGCGCGCCGTAAAATGTGGCGGAAAATTAGGTTTTTATTCCAGCCACGCTTCAAACACTTTTTTCATCGCTACTGTGATGAGTTTTCTACTTTCGAAAAAAATGCCCGTTTTGCCCTATATTTTATTCTTTTGGGCAGCCATGGTTTCTTTCAGCAGAATTTATTTGGGTGTACATTTTCCGATGGATATTTTAATGGGCGCTGCAGTGGGATTTTTACTCGGCGGTTTTTTCAGCACACTTTGTTTTAAAGTCATTCACCGCCAGAAATCGGTTTAAAAAATACCTGCTTTAACGGCAAATTTTTCGGTTTTGATTAAATTTTCAGCACAGCGTAAGAGCGTTCTTTCTTTTTCCTATCTTTGCTTTTATGTCAGAAAATAACGATAAAAGGCTTTTCCTCATTGATGCTTACGCGATGATTTTTCGCGGCTATTACGCGCTGATACGCAGTCCGCGTATTACAAGCAAAGGCCAGGATACTTCCGCAATTTTTGGTTTTACCAATTCTTTAATTGAACTTATCCGGCGCGAAAGACCTTCGCATTTAGCCGTGGTTTTTGATGTTGGTCAGGCAAGTGTCCGCACCAATGATTTTGCCGAATATAAAGCCAACCGAAACGAAACGCCGGAAGCCATAAAAACCGCGATTCCTTATATTCACCGCATTCTCGAAGCCATGCATGTGCCGATTCTTGGTCTGGAAGGTTATGAAGCAGATGACGTCATCGGAACCATCGCCTGCAAAGCTGAAAAAGAAGGTTATCAGATCTTTATGGTAACGCCGGATAAAGATTTTGCACAATGCGTTACCGAAAATATTAAAATCTATAAACCGGGTTTAAAAGGCGCGGAATTTGAAATTCTGGGCGTTGAAGAAGTAAAAGCGAAATACGAAATCGAAGATCCGAAACAGGTCATCGATTTTCTCGCGATGATGGGCGACGCCGTTGATAATATTCCCGGTTTGGAAGGTGTTGGTGAGAAAACGGCTAAAAAATTCCTGAAAGAATACGGCAGCATCGAAAATCTTCTCGCAAATACGGCAGATTTAAAGGGTAAAATTAGAGAAAAAGTTGAAAATTCTGCGGAACGCGGTATTCTTTCCAAAAAATTAGCTACCATTATTTGCGACGCGCCCATTGATTTTCATGAAGAACAATATGATTTGGAAGAGCCTGATTTTGAAAAAGTTAAAGAAGTTTTCGATGAAATAGAATTCCGACGTTTATACGAAAATCTCTACCGCGCTTTCGCTCCAAAAACCGAATTTGAGACGCAAAGCATTAGTCCCGTTCAGGCAAAAACGCAAAAAAGTGGAGAACAGTCCCTGCAGCTGGATTTATTCGCGAATTTCGAAGAATTGAATGAGGCGATGACCACCAAAGAAACAGCTGCGGATAATGATCATTTATACCAATATATAAATTTGGAAAAAGGGCAGTATTTGCTCGCAAAAAATTTGGTGGCACAAAAAGCAGTTGCTTTTGATGTTGAAATTTCTTCGCTCAACGAAATGGAAGCAGAAATCATCGGCATCAGTTTTTCCTATCGAAAAGGTCTTGCGTATTATGTTCCGCTTTCGAAAAACCGCGACGAAGCGTTGGAAACTTTGGAAATTTTCCGGCCTTTTTTCGAAAAAGAAGAAATTTTAAAAATCGCGCATCATCTGAAAGAAGATTATAAAATTCTGGAACTGTACGGTATTTCGGTGAAAGGCGCTATTTTCGATACGATGATTGCGCATTATTTGCTGAATCCGGACGGGCGCCACACCATGGATTATCTGGCGGAAATGTTCCTGAATTACAAACCGATTTTGCTGGAGTCTTTAATCGGAAAAAAAGGTAAAAATCAGGGAAGTTTCGATTCGCTTTCAATTGAAGAACAAACGCAATACGCTGCTGAAGATGCTGATCTGACCTTTCAGCTTTACCAACTTTTCGCACCACAGCTGAAAAAAGAAAATCTCGAAGATTTATTTTTTAAAGTGGAAATGCCTTTGATGAAAGTCCTGGCGGATATGGAACTTGCGGGAATTTCACTCGATAAAGATTGGCTGGAGCAGGAAAGTAAAGACCTTGAAAACGATTTGCGAATCCTCGAAAAAACGATTTTTGAAATGTCGGGTGAAGAATTTAACATGAACTCACCGAAACAGTTGGGCGAAGTTTTATTCGAAAAAATGCAGCTTGACCCGAAAGCTAAAAAAACAAAATCCGGTCAGTACGCAACCTCCGAGGATATTTTGCAAAAACTTGCCGCGAAGCACGAAATAATTCCACATATATTAGAACACCGAACTTACCAGAAATTAAAATCCACTTATGTCGATGCTTTGCCTTTGCAAATTGACAAAGATGATAACCGGGTACACACCAATTTTTCGCAGACTACGGCCGCAACAGGACGATTGGCAAGTGTAAACCCAAATCTCCAGAACATTCCGATCCGGACGGTGCGCGGACAGCAAATTCGTGGCGCTTTTGTCGCCAATCCCGGAAACAAGATTATTGCAGCGGATTATTCTCAGATCGAATTGCGCTTAATTGCAGCGATTTCCGAGGAAGAAAATATGATTAAAGCGTTCAAGGACGGTGAAGATATTCATGCTTCAACCGCTTCCAAATTATTTGGTATTCCGTTGGAAGAAGTCACCAAAACGCAGCGTTCACAGGCAAAAACGGTGAATTTCGGAATCCTGTACGGTCAGGGCGCATTTGCTTTGGCGGAGCAAACCGGACTTTCCCGCAAGGAAGCCAAGGAAATGATAGAATCATATTTTGAAACTTATCCGAACTTAAAAAAATACATGGGCGGACAGGTTGTAAAAGCGCAGGAAATGGGTTATGTGGAAACGATTCTGAATCGTAAACGACATTTAAAAGACATCAATTCCGCTAATTTTGTGGTAAAAGCACACGCTGAAAGAAATGCGGTGAACGCGCCAATTCAGGGCAGCGCTGCCGATGTCATTAAATTAGCGATGATTAAAATCCACGAAGAACTTAAGAATCAAAATCTGAAAACCAGAATGTTGCTGCAGGTTCACGATGAGCTTGTTTTTGAAGCTCCGGAAGACGAGCTGGAAACTGTGACGGCTTTAATTAAAAACGAAATGGAAAATGCCTACCAAACCAGCGTGCCGCTTTTGGTGGAAGTTGGCGTGGGCGATAACTGGCTGGAAGCACATTAAAATTGAATTTTCGAGCTTAAAGCACGGAATTTTTTGATTATAAAAAGTAAATAAATTCTTCAAATTTAAATTCTGAAATTATGAAAGCAGTAGTTCTTTATGAAAATCCGGAATCCAATATGGAGCAGTTTATGGAAGCTTTTCCGCGTCATCAGGCGGTGGAAGATGAGTTTGTAAAAGCCGGAAAAGTCCTCGGCATCGGTGTTTTTACAAATCCGGGTGAAGGTGCCATGGCGATTTTCGTAGACAGAAATTCTGCTGAAGAATTTGTAAGCCGCGACCCTTTCGCTGCGGAAGGTCATTACACCAAAGTCACCATCAGAGAGTGGGACGACGAAATGGCGAAGTAAATGAGATTTCTGATTGTAATTCCCACGCACAACGAAGAGAAAAATATTCTTTTCACCCTGAAATCACTGGAAAAACAGATTTTCCGGGATTTTTTCTGCGTGGTCGTGAACGACGGTTCCACCGACAAAACGCGAGAAATCGTGCAGGAATTTATTCAGCAAAAGGAAAATTTTAAGCTTTTAAACTTAGAAAAATCACAACACGAACCAGGCGCAAAAGTGGTGCGCACTTTTAATAACGGTCTGGACAGCGTTGATATCAACGATTTTGAGATAATCTGCAAATTCGATGCGGATATTGTTTTTCCTGCAGATTATCTGCTGAGAATCAACAAAGTTTATGAAACACACCCGAAAGTGGGAATGGCTTCGGGCTTGGTGAAAATTAAAAAGGCGGTATTTGAAATCGCTTTGGCTTTTGATTTTAAAGATGAAAAACATCAGTGGAAATTTGAAAATCTGTCTTCAAAAAATCATGTCCGCGGACCGATAAAATCCTATCGGAAAGAATGTTTTCAGCAAATGAACGGTTTGCGGCCGGTGTTAGGTTGGGACAATATCGATGTGATGCTCGCGAAAAAAAACGGCTGGGAAACTTTTACAATCAAAGATTTGTGGGTGAAACATCTGCGGCCCACCGCATTTCAGTATAAAAACCAAAAAGCTGAAAAACTGGGCGAATATTTCTACAATATTGGTTTAAATTTGCCTTTGACCATAATTTCTTCCGGAAAATCAGCTTATAAGAACAAATCGGTTTCCGAATTTTTCACCACTTTAAATTCTTTTTTAAAGCAAAAAGGAAAAAAAAGCCTCTCGGAGGAGGAAATAAAATACATCAGAAAATTACGTTGGAACCAAATATTTCAAAGAAAATAAAAATGAAAAAAATTATATTTTTTAGCGCGGTATTTTTTTCGCTGTTGTTTTCAGCACAAAAAAATGCAGATTTAATCATCACAAATGCGAAAATTTATACTGTAAACGACAAGTTTGATATCGCGGAAGCCATGGCGATTTCAAACGGAAAAATCCTTGCTGTCGGTAAATCTGCAGAAATTTTAAAGAATTATAAATCAGCAAAAACACAGGATTTACGAGGAAAAATTGTATTCCCGGGTTTAATTGATGCGCACTGTCATTTTACTGGTTTTGCGACTGATAAATGGAAAAGCCAGCTATGGGGCACAAAATCCTGGGACGAAATCGTTGGCAGAATCACGGAATATGCTAAAACTGCACCACGAGAATGGATTTACGGCCGCGGTTGGGATCAAAACGATTGGGCGATGAAAGAATTTCCAACTAAAGAAAAACTCGACCAGCTATTTCCCGATCGTCCGGTTTTCCTGAAAAGAATTGACGGTCACGCGGCGGTTGTAAACCAAAAAGCTTTGGATATTGCCGGAGTTACTGTAAAAACTAAAATTACCGGCGGAGAAATTGAGCGAAAAAACGGCAAATTAACAGGAATTTTGGTGGATAACGCCATGGATTTGGTTGAAAAACATATTCCGGCTATTGAAGACGAAATGGCAATCCAATATTTTGATGAGTTGCAGAAAGAGTGCTTTTCTTACGGTTTAACTTCGGTGCACGATTGCGGAATTACCGAAAAGACACTTGAACTTCTTGAAAAGGCGCAGTCGCAAAACGCTTTACAAATGAAAGTTTTTGCTTTGCTGGAAGACAATCCCAATTATTACGACCGTTGGGTAAAAAAAGGACGTTACAGCAACCAAAATATTACTGTTGGTGGTTTTAAAGTGTATTCGGACGGCGCGCTTGGTTCGCGCGGCGCCTGCTTGATCCACGATTATTCCGATAAAAAAGGCTGGAAAGGATTTCTGTTAAGCGACCAGGAACATTTCCGCGCGTTAGCGAAAAAGCTTAAAAACAGCAATCTGCAAATGGCGACGCACGCAATTGGAGATTCCGCAAACCGCGTAATTCTTCAGATTTATGGTGAAGTTTTAGGCGCAAAAAATGACCGAAGATGGCGAATTGAGCATGCACAGGTTGTCGATAAAAATGATTTCGCGCTGTTTGGAAAATATTCCGTAATTCCTTCTGTGCAGCCGACACACGCGACTTCCGACATGTATTGGGCTGAAGACCGTTTGGGAAAAGAAAGGTTGAAATTTTCGTACGCGTATGAAGATTTATTGAAGCAAAACGGTTGGCTGCCGCTGGGTACCGATTTTCCAGTGGAAGAAATCAGTCCGCTGAAAACGTTTTATTCCGCGGTGGCGCGAAAAGATGCTGAACATTTTCCAGCGACTGGATTTCAGCCTGAAAACGCGTTGACGCGCGAGCAGGCGCTACGCGGAATGACAATTTGGGCGGCAAAAGCAGCTTTTCAGGAGAATGAAATTGGAAGTCTGGAAGCCGGAAAATCTGCAGATTTCATCATCGTTGATCAGGATTTAATGACCGTTCCGGAAGTTAAAATTCTGGAAACAAAAGTTCTGGAAACCTTCAGCAACGGTAAAAAAGTTTTCTAAAAGCTTTGAAAAAAATCGCTTATATCGAGCTTGATACGCACGCTGAAATTGCGCGAAACTTTATGGATCTGATGCAGGATTCCAGTGAATTTTCGGTGGATTTTTACTTTTCCGAAAAAATTTTCAAGCTAATTGGCAAAAACGATTCGCATATTTTTGTCGTTAAAATTGATGAGCTTTTAAGAAGTTTAAAAGAGAAAAAGTACGATTTGGTCATCATCGGAACGGTACATCGGTATTTTAATTTGTTTAATGCAATCGCGGCGAATTTCAACGCGGCGATCGTTGTTCATAACGTGAATTTTACGAAAATTTCGCCTTTTCAGCTGCTAATAAATATCTTTGAAAAAGACGTCAAATACCGGCTAAAATTAGCTTCAAAGGAAGGTTTGTTTTCTGCGCCGGAAGTCTTTAGAAATGCAAAAAAACTGCTGGTTTTGGACCAAAATTTAATTCAAAAAAATTCGGTCTTTTTACCCGTTTTTTTTACAAAAAAATATGATGATTTAAAGGCTGAAAAGTTCACCATTGTTATCCCAGGAGCGGTTTCGCAAAAGCGGCGCGATTATAAAAAAATATTGGGTGAATTGGGCAAATTTTCTGATAATAATTCAAAGCAAAAGCTGGAAATTATTTTTCTCGGAAAAGCGGAAAATGAAGAACTTTCCTGGATTCAAAACTTTGAAAAGACAAAAACAGAATATATTTCACTTCACTATTTCACCGGAAAAGTTCCGCAAAATATTTTTGATGAATGGATGCGGAAAGCTGATGTTTTGTGGTGTCCGATTCAGCGCGAAACGGAATTTTTCAGCAACCGCGAAATCTACGGCGAAACCAAAATGAGCGGAAATATTGGCGACGCAATTAAGTTTGGAAAAGTTGCTTTCTTCCCGGAATATTATCAATCGAAGTTTGAATTCATTAAAAATGATGATTCGCTGGAGAAAATTTTCGGCTTTAAAATGGCAGATTTTTTCGATTTTCAAAGAGAATTCAACCGCGAAAAAGTGGCCGCGGATCTGGAAAAAGTTTTAAATTCTTTACTTTAAAACTTAAAAACACTGCGGAAAAATCTGGCGTTCAGATACTCTTCGAGCGGGAAAATTTTCATGACGTGATTCGCGCCGAAAATAACCATCAGGACAAAGCCGGGTTTGTACATCAAGTTCAGGAAATTGCTGTCGGTTTCCGGTAAAATAATCGCAACGGTGCTCGCCAGTGTGCAGATGATAAAAACGTACATCATTTCGATGGTTAGCGGAAAAACATTGAATTTTACGTAATTAAAATAGATTTTTATCAAGTTAAATAAAGTGAGCGAAATAGCCGTTGCCATTGCGATACCGATGATTCCCAATTCGGTTTTTGTGAGGAAAAGGTAGTTTAAAACAATGGTGGTAATCGCTAAAAACAGCATCACCACAATGTTGAAACGATAGTATTTCGAGAGCGAAATGATGTGTCCGTTGAAGCCGGTAGCAAGATCGAAAACCATCGCGAAACCTAAAATCCAAACGACCGGTTCGGCCTGACGAAGCTGCTCGCCGTTTTTGATAAAGTTGCTTAAATACGGGAAGCCAACGAGAATGCAGGAAAATAAAACCGCTCCTAAAAAGAATAAGGTCAGTGATGTTTTTTTATGAAAACGGTCCAATTCCTCGAAAGCGTTGTCGGAAATATTTTTATTGATAATCGGCGCTGAAATATTGAAAATTCCCATTTGCGGAATTAAAATAAAGGACAAAATCGATAAAATAATGCTATAGACGCCGTTTTCTTCGAAGTTTAAAAATTCGCCGATCATGAAATTATCAACGCGGAAAGCGATGTAATTTCCGATGTTTCCGAGAAATCCGTAGAAGCTGTAATTCAGGATTTCTTTCCACAAATGGTCTTTGCGAATATAATCTTTGCTAAAATCCGGTGTAAATTTTTCAAGCTTATTGGCGTAAAAAAAATAGCCCACAAAGGATAAAATAAACATTCCGATAAAAAAACCGTAAGCGCCTTTTTCGGAAATTCCTAAAAAGAAGAAGAGAACAAAAGCCCCTAAATTTGCGATTTTTGGGAAAAGATTTTCGAAAATATTCGGAACAACAATCCGCTTAAAATTGGTGATATATTTATTGAAAACCGCGGAAAGCGCCATTATTAAAATGAGCGGCAAAATGAGCCGTTTCATCTTCCAAAGTTCCAGCGTTTTAAAACCAGGGAAAAATTGGAAAAAAAGAAAGAAAAAGAGGCTAAAAATTAGAAAGTTAATTACAATCCCGACGAGCGAAAGTGAGAGCAAATTTTGATTTTTACCCGCTTTTTTAGCCTGCAGAAAAAATTTAACATTTGAGAAAGAAAGTCCGAAAACCACGACGGGTAAAAGCATTTCTGCGGTCGGCATAATGTAGCGTAGTTTTCCGTAAAATTCCATGTCATACGGAAAAACGAAAATCGCGGAAATGGTTCCGAGTAAAAAACCGAAATATCCAATCAAAGAATATTTAAATCCTTGCCTGGCAACTACGCTCATCGTTTCATTCTATTTTGAGTGGTGAAATTGCCTATGAGCAGCGCTTTTGCGATGAATTTTTGGTGAGAACCAAATGTTATTAAACTGAAAAAAAATGTTTGCGGCATTAACTGCATTTTCAAAAGCAAAAAACAAATATAGTAAAATATGTTAAATATTTGTTAAAATGGAAGACTTGCCACAGAATATTTCGTGGTTACGGGCAATTACTTTATTTTTAAAGATTGGAAAAATACCTGCTAAAATGCCACTTTTTCTTATTTAAACGTTAAAAAAATACAATGAAAAAATATTTATTTTTACTGCTGATTGGCCTTTTAAGTTCATGTTCTGCGCTGAAAAATACCAGCGAAAAACCATTTGTCTGGGAAGGCGCCAATGTATATTTTCTGCTGACCGACCGTTTTAAAAATGGAAATCCGGACAATGATGTGAATTTTAATCGCACAGAAAAAGCTGCTGTTTTACGCGGTTTTGAGGGAGGAGATTTACGCGGAATTATCCAGAAAATTGATGAAAATTACTTTACTGACTTAGGTGTAAACGCCATTTGGATGACGCCGCTTGTGGAGCAAATTCACGGTGCGACAGATGAGGGAACGGGAAAAACGTACGGTTTTCACGGCTATTGGGCAAAAGACTGGACCGCGCTTGATCCGAATTTCGGTACAAAAGCAGATTTGCAGGAATTGGTTGAAAAAGCGCATAAAAAAGGTATTCGAATTGTTTTAGATGCCGTAATCAACCACACCGGACCGGTAACAACAGTTGACGCGGCTTACCCAAATTCCTGGGTTCGAACTTCGCCAACCTGTACCTACAATAATTATCAAAATACGACGGCCTGTACTTTGGTCGCCAACCTTCCGGATATTTTAACCGAATCTGACCAACCGGCGGAACTGCCGCAAATGTTGGTTGAAAAATGGAAAAAAGAGGGGAGATATGAGGCAGAAATGAAATCGCTTGACGAATTTTTTGCGCGCACGGGCTATCCGCGTGCGCCGAAATATTATATTATGAAATGGCTGGCGGATTATGTGGAAACTTTCGGGATCGACGGTTATCGCGTAGATACAGTAAAACACACGAACGAAGATGTCTGGAAAGATTTCCAGAAAGTTTGTCAGGAAGCTTTTGATATTTACAAAAGAAAAAATCCGGAAAAAGTGCTGGATAACAACTTATTTTTCACCGTTGGCGAAGTTTACGGTTACGGAATTTCCCAAAAGCAGGATTATAATTTTGGCGATAAAAAAGTGAATTATTATCAAAATGGCTTCAAATCATTAATCAATTTTGATTTTAAAGGCGACGCCAATAAACCCTACGAAGAACTTTTCTCAAATTATTCAAATTTGCTGAACGGCGATCTGAACGGAAAAACAGTCATGAATTACCTTACTTCGCATGACGACGGTTCGCCTTTCGATAAAGATCGAAAAAGAACCTTCGAAGCAGCCACAAAACTACTTTTAACACCGGGAATTTCCCAAATTTATTATGGTGATGAAAGCGCACGCGATTTAACAATTGAAGGCGCTGAAGGCGACGCTACTTTGAGAAGCAATATGAACTGGAATGATTTGCAAAATAATGCGGCGACGCAAAAACTCGAAGAACATTACCAGAAATTAGGGAAATTCCGGGCGAATCATCTGGCGGTGGGAGCGGGCGTTCACAAAAATTTAGGAAATAGCGCGCAGTATTGGTTTTCCAGAAGTTTTACGAAAGACAATTTCACCGATAAAGTTGTAGTTGGATTGGATTTGCCAAAAGGTGAAAAAATGGTGAATTTGGGCGGAATTTTTCCTGCGGGAACCAAATTACGCGACGCATATTCCGGGAAAACAACCGTGGTTTCTAAAGGTAATTCAGCAAAAATAAATACTGATTTTACCATTGTCTTATTTGAGAAAATTTAAAATAATTAAAAACTAAAAAGTTTTAGAATACAAAAAATGAAATTAAAAATAACAGTTTTAAGCATACTTGTTTCAGTGTCGCTTTTTGGTCAAAAAGTTCCGACCACCAGCAAAACTGAGTTTTCAAAAGAAGCTTTAGCGCAAAAAATTACCGCTTTAGACGGCAAAAAATTGCAGATTGCAGAAATCCTGAAAAAACATGAAGGCAGAATTTTAATTATCGATTTTTGGGCAAGCTGGTGTCGTGACTGCATTTTGGCTTTGCCATCTACGAAAGAATTAAAGGAAAAAAATCCCAAAATTGATTTCGTTTATTTTTCGCTTGACCGTTCGCATGAGCAATGGAAACGCGGTTTAGAAAAGTATGAGATTATTGGCGAAGAAAATTATTGGTTTGATGAGGGCTGGAAAAATAATTTCAATAATTACATCGATTTGAATTGGGTGCCGCGTTTTATGGTCATCGACCAAACAGGAAAAATTGCAAAATATTACGCAATCAGCCCGAACGATCCTGATATTCAGAAAAAAATTGATGAACTGAAAAAGTAAAAAAAAAAGCGGATATTTTTCCGCTTTTAATTTGGTATTTATTTAATAAAAATTCGGTGCTGTTTAGGCAGATTTTTTTGTTTTTCTAAAAACTTATTTTATTGAAAAGGTTCGCCCAAAAAATCGTTTAAAGGTTTCATGGCTTTGTAAACTTTAGCAAAGTTTTTCGCGGCGCCGGTTTTCATCAAAACTTCATCGGAAACCGGATGACTTACGGTGAAACTTTTCAGTTTCAGAAATTCTGCCATTGGATGGTCTTTTTCAAAACCGGTCGGAATTCTTTTCAGTTTGCTTTCTACACTCAAGCCGCGGAAATTATTTCGGAAAGTTTCTTCTTCCAGAATATTTTGAAAAATCTGGTCATTTAGCTCGATATTTTTTCTAATTTCTTTTAATACCGCTGATTCCGGTTGGTAAACCCCGCCGGCAAGAAAAGATTTTCCCGGCTCGATGTGTAAATAATAACCGGCTTTTTTACCTTTTCCCATTCCTAAACTAATGCCGAAATTGGTTTTGTATGGTTGTTTATTTTGTGAAAATCGCGTGTCGCGATAAATTCGGAACAAGGCTTTGTTCGCGTCAATTTTCAAGATGTCTTCATCAAATTCACCAATTTCCGTGATGAGTTCATCGACAAAATCAACCACGTTTTCTTTGGCTTTCAGGTAAAGTTCTTTATTTTCATTAAACCAGTCGCGGTTGTTATTTAGCTTTAATAAATTTAAAAAACTGAGGGTGGAACTTTTAAGCGATTTCATGATGAATTTTAATCTTTAAAATTAATAAAAAAAATAGCCGCTAAAACGCCCAATTTTTTCAATTATTGAAAATTGAAGAAAAGCGCGCTAATATTATCAATTTTAAAAACGTATCTTTGCACCCAATTTATAGACGATCTTTTACATGAATTTATTTACGGAGACCAATTTAAGTCCTGAAATCTTGAAGGCAATTGGCGAACTGGGCTTTGTGAGCCCAACAGAAATCCAAAAACAGACTATTCCTTTTATCTCTACAGATATACGCGATCTTATCGCACTTGCGCAGACGGGAACAGGCAAAACAGCAGCTTTTACGCTTCCGATTTTGGATATGATTGACGACGGGAGTCGCAAAATCCAATTATTGGTGCTTTGTCCAACCAGAGAACTTTGTTTGCAAATTACCAAAGACATTACTAATTATTCGAAATACATGCGAAACATCAAAACTACAGCGGTTTATGGTGGAAGCAGTATCACTGATCAGATCAGATCGTTGCGGGACAAACCACAAATTGTGGTGGGAACTCCGGGACGTGTTATCGATTTGATCAACAGAAAAGCACTTGATTTCTCGGAAATCAGATGGATGATTCTTGATGAAGCTGATGAAATGTTATCAATGGGTTTCAAAGATGATTTGGAAACAATCTTACGCGAGACGCCTGATACAAAACAAACTTTCCTTTTCTCGGCAACGATGAACAGAGAAGTTGAAAGAATTTCTAAAAACTATTTGACCGATCCGCACCGTATTGTTGTGGGATCGTTGAATGAGGTGAAGAAAAACATCAAGCACGAATTTTACGTGGTAGGTTACCGCAATAAAAAAGAAGCCCTGAAAAGATTGATCGATGCAAATCCGAATCAATATTCAATTATCTTTTGCCGAACCAGAATGGAAACTCAGGAAGTCGCAGATTTTTTGATGCAGAACGGTTATGCTGCAGATGCGCTTCATGGTGATTTGTCACAGGCGCAGCGCGACACGGTTATGAAAAAATTCCGACTGAAAAACATCGATATTTTGGTGGCGACTGATGTTGCTGCGCGAGGTTTGGATGTGAATTCACTGACTCACGTAATTCACTTTTCGTTGCCTGATGATCCGGAAGTTTTTGTTCACCGAAGTGGTAGAACTGGCCGTGCCGGAAAAGACGGAATTTCAATTGCTTTGATTAAACCGGAAGAATCAAGAAAATTAAAGCAGATTAAACAATCTACGAAAATTGAAATCGTAGAGAAGAAAATTCCGACAGGAAAAACGATTATCGAAGCACAGGTTGCCGGCGTTTTCGAAAAACTCTTTACCGAGCACGAAAATTTGGTAGAATTTGATAATGAATTAATCCCAGATTTATCTGCTTTTACAAAAGAAGAATTGGTGCACCAAATGTTGCAGCTGCAGTTGAGAGATATGGCGCTATATTATAAAGATAAAGACGATTTGCTGGAGATTAAATTCAACAGCGATGACCGTGGCAGCGATAGAGGCCGTGACCGTGGCAGAGGAGACCGCGACGGAAGAGGCCGCGACCGCGATCGTGGTGGTGACAAAAGAGATGGTGGAAACCGTTTTTCTTCAAACAGAGACGGCGGAAGTCGTGAATTTAGCAGAGACCGTGATGGTGGAAACCGTGAATTCAAGGAAAGAAAGCCGCGAAAAAATAACGGCGATATGGTGCGTTTTTTCTTTAATCTCGGAAAAAGAGATCATCTGAAAAAAATCGATATGTTGGAAATTATTAATAAAGCGACGACAAAATCGAAAAAAAGACCAGACATCGGTGATATTGAAATTTTAGAAAAATTCTCCTTCTTTGAAGTAGAAAAATCTTATAAAGATGAAGTTTTGAAAGGTTTGGAAACGCAGAAATTTAAAGGTAAAGAGCTGCGCGCAGAAGAATCGAAATAATTCCGCTTAAAATTATAATGAAAACCAGTTGCTCTGCAGCTGGTTTTTTTTGTTTTAAATTATAATTTCAATGTTAAGGAAACTTAATATAAAAAGGTACATCGTATCAGTCTTTTTCCGAAATTTGCAAAACTAATCTCTAAACGAAATAAAATGGGAATCGGAAATATTTTTAAAATGTTCCAGCCAAAAGACAAAGTGTTTTTTGTACTCTTCGAAAAAGTAGCGGCAGAACTTGTTGCCATGTCAAAAGAATTTCATGAAAGTTTGCTGGATTTCGATATCAATGACGACACGATGTTGCAGCACATGAGCGATTACGAACACCGTATGGACGATTTAACCCACGAAATTTTCGTGCAGTTGGGCGAGAATTTCATCACGCCATTTGACCGCGAAGATATCAGCCATTTGGCAAGCGGTTTAGATGATATTGCCGATTATATGTACGCATCAGCAAAATACATTTACCTTTATAAAGCGCCACTTGATCCGGCTTATACAGAATTTACGCTTTTGATTTACAAATCGTGTCTAGAAGTTCAGAACGCAATTAAAAACCTAAATGATTTCAGAGATCCGAAAGCGGTGAAAGAATCTTGTATTAAAATTAACTCCTTTGAAAACATCGCAGACGATGTCCTGAGCCAGGGAATTGTAAAATTGTTTGAAACCAATGATGCGATTACCATTATTAAAGTAAAATCTGTTTTTGAATATCTGGAAATAGTGACCGATAAAGCAGAGGATGTTGCAAATACGATTGACAGTATTTTAATTAAATACGCTTAGTCTATTCCCTAAATTTTAATAATAAAGAATGGATTTACCAATTCTACTTGTAATCATCATTGTTTTAGCTTTAATTTTTGATTACATCAATGGTTTTCACGATGCTGCGAATTCAATCGCGACCATCGTTTCAACCAAAGTTTTAACGCCGTTTCAGGCGGTTCTTTGGGCTGCAGTCTGGAACTTTGCTGCTTTTTTCCTGGCCGCTTATGTTATCGGTGAATTTAAAATAGGTAATACAATTGCGAAGTCGGTGAACGAAAATTTCATCAATCTTGAAGTGATTTTTTCCGGGTTAATTGCGGCAATTTTTTGGAATTTGCTAACCTGGTGGTTTGGCATTCCGTCTTCGTCTTCACATACGTTGATCGGTGGATTTCTCGGCGCAGCGCTTATGTTTGCGTTGGTTTCAGATTATGATGCGGTCGCGCTTGCCAATCCTGGTTTGGGATTCTGGGATAACCTGATGCTCGCATTTAAGCAGCTGTTTACCCAGAATGTGGTGAAATATGACAAAGTAATTCCGATTTTCCTCTTTATATTTTTAGCACCAATGATTGGTGGAGTCATCTCGATTTTAATTACACTATTCATCGTAAATGTTTCTAAAAAGGCCAGTCCACGTAAAGCGGACAACGTTTTCAAAAAGCTACAGTTGGCATCTTCGGCACTTTTCAGCTTGGGACACGGTACCAATGACGCGCAAAAAGTAATGGGGATCATCGGTGCGGCGGTAATCTACCACCACACGCAAACTTTGCAGGATCCGGCATATTTGAACTTAGACAGCACACACCAGTTTAATTATTTCGTAGAACATTATTTCTGGGTGCCTTTTACCTCATTTTTAATGATTGCTTTGGGAACCATGAGCGGTGGTTGGAAAATCGTGAAAACTATGGGAACCAGAATTACCAAAGTTACGCCATTGGAAGGTGTTGCCGCGGAAACTGCCGGTGCAATTACGCTTTTCATTTCGGAACATTTCGGTATTCCGGTTTCTACAACGCACACCATTACCGGTTCAATTATCGGTGTTGGCGTTACAAAACGAGTTTCCGCAGTTCGCTGGGGAATTACCGTAAGCTTGCTTTGGGCGTGGATTTTAACCATTCCAATTTCAGCTTTCGTGGCAGGAATAACTTATCTGATCGTTACTTTCGTCAGCTAAAAATTTTAAATAAATGTTACAAGCCGCTTCATCCGAAGTGGCTTTTTTGTTGGCATTTTAATAAGCAAAGAATTATTTTAAATTGTATTTTTGCACAAAGAAGAATTTTATGCAGTTTTTAGATGAATATCAGGCGATGGTCGCGAATGCTATTGAAAAATATATTTTCAAAGATAAACCTGAAGAGCTTTACGAACCGATGAATTATATCATTTCGCACGGTGGCAAAAGGTTGCGCCCCATGATGGTTTTAATGGCTTGTGAAATGTTCGATGGCGATTTAAAAAAAGCCCTGAAGCCTGCTTTAGCAATCGAGTTTTTCCATAATTTCACCTTGATTCATGATGACATTATGGATGAAGCGCCGCTGCGCCGCGGGAAACCTACCATTCATACTTTGCATGGAATAAACGTCGGAATTTTGTCCGGTGATGCATTAATGTTCAAAGCGCTGAAGTTTTTCGAAAATCTTGAACCGCATTTGTACAAAGCGTGTATGCGCGTTTTTATCCACACCGGATTGCTTCTGTGCGAAGGACAGCAATACGATATTAATTTTGAAACTCAGGAAGAGGTAACCTTCAACGATTACATTCGGATGATTTCTTATAAAACCGGGATTTTAAGCGCTTCTTCGTTTGAAATCGGCGCATTAATCGCCGGTGCAGATTTTAAAGATGCAAAAGCTATTTTCAATTTCGGGAAACATGTCGGGATAGCTTTCCAGATTATGGATGATTATCTGGATGTTTTCGGAAATCAGGAACAAATCGGGAAACAGCACGCCGGCGATATTTACGAAAATAAAAAAACAGTTCTTTATCTTCTTGCCAAAGAACACGGGACTGAAGAAGAACGAAAAGAACTGGAATTCTGGTATTCGAAAAAAACCGATAATATTGATAAAGTTTACAGCGTTGAAAAGATTTTCCGTCGTACAAAAGTTGATGAAAAAGCCTTGCAACTGATTCAAAAACACAATGAACTGGCGCAGGAATATTTAAATAAAATCAGCGTAACCGACGCGAAGAAAAAACCGTTCATCGAACTGGCAAATTATCTTTTACGCCGCGAAAGCTAAAATGTAAATTCAAAAATTACCGCTTAAAACACCTAATTTTTAAGATTTAGCAAAATGAAATTCCGCACAGAAGTAGAAATCCAAAATTCCGAAACAAAAATAGAAATTGAAGACCAGGTGTTTTCAATAGGTTCCTGTTTTGCCACGGAAATAAACGATTTGCTGCAGACCGGTCAAATTCAGACATTCAACAATCCGTTCGGGACGATTTTTAATCCGTTTTCCATAAATAATTCGATAAAAAGGTTGCACGATGCCCGATTTTATTCCGAAGAAGATTTAATTAGTTTTAATGAAGAGGTGATTTCGCTTGATCATCACACTTCGTTCAATTCGCGGTTTTTACACCAGACTTTAGACAAAATAAACTCGCAGATTGAAGCCGGAAACCAATTTCTGCAAAATACAAATTGGGTGCTGATAACGTACGGAACTTCATTTATCTATGAATTTCTGCCGAAAAAAAAATTAGTTGCTAATTGCCACAAAATTCCCGGAAAATATTTCGAGAAAAGGTTGCTCACGCATCTGGAATTGACGGATTCTATTTACGAAACCATTGTGAATTTAAAAGATATCGCGAAGCCGAATGTTCAGATTTTATTTACGGTTTCGCCGGTTCGGCACACCAAAGACGGTTTGGCTGAAAACAGTTTAAGCAAAGCGAAACTCATCACGGCGATTCACGAAATTTTACCGCAGTTTGAAAATTGTCACTATTTGCCGGTTTACGAGATTTTAATGGATGATTTGCGCGATTACCGTTTTTACAAAGAAGATTTGATTCACCCGAATACTCAAGCTATCAATTATATTTGGGAAAAATTCGGAAATGCTTATTTTTCCGATGAAACCATGGATTTTGTGGAAGAAAATTTCAAAATAAATAAAGCTTTAAGTCACAGAAATTCCGACAAAAAGAACCCAAAATACCAGGAATTTTTGGAAAAGCTCAATCAAAAAATTGCAGCACAGCAAACTAAAGTGAAGCATAAGATTTTTAATCAATAGTCAGTAATTAGTGGTCAGTAATCAGTAATCAGTAATCAGAAAAAGACGGTATGCATATTCTGAAATTCGAAGATATTATTGCATGGCAAAAGTCGCAAATATTTGCTGGTGAAATTTATGATGCTTTTGGCGATTTAAAGGATTGGGACTTTCGAAACCAGATTTGCCGTGCAAGTGTTTCGATGTCAAATAATATCGCGGAAGGTTTCGACCGCAGCAGCAATGCGGAATTTGTTCGTTTTCTGTACTTTTCCTTAGGTTCTGCAAGCGAGGTGAAATCAATGTTGTATTTATCGCTTCGATTAAAATATCTAACTATTGAAAAGCAACAGATTCTTCTCAATGACGTCACTGAAATCTCCAAAATAATCACCGGCTTAATTAAATCTCTTAAAAAATAAGTACAGTACTATTTTGTATTTTTCTGACAACTGACAACTGACAACTGACAACTGACAACTGACAACTGACAACTACTATTATGATCGATACACACACTCACCTATATTCTGAAGAATTCGATGAAGATCGAAATGAAATGATTGACAGAGCGCTGAAAAAAGGTGTTTCTAAATTTTATCTGCCAGCGATTAATTCTGAAACTCACGAAAAAATGCTCAATTTAGAAGCAGAATTTCCCGGAAAAATTTTTTCGATGATGGGACTTCATCCGTGTTATGTGAAAAACGAAAATTGGGAAGAAGAACTGGAAGCGGTGTATAAATACCTGAACCAACGAGAATTCGCCGCAATTGGCGAAATCGGAATTGATTTGTATTGGGACAAAAACACGCTGGATGTTCAGGTAAAAGCTTTCGAGCAGCAGATCGACTGGGCAATTGAAAAAGATTTACCAATTGTCATCCACACGCGCGAAAGTTTTGCTGAAACTTTCGAAGTGCTAAATCGTAAAAAACACCCTAAATTACGCGGAATTTTTCACTGCTTTTCCGGAACTCTGGAACAGGCAAAACAGGCAATTGACCTTAATTTCCTTCTCGGTATCGGTGGAGTAGTAACTTTTAAAAACGGAAAAATTGACCAGTTTTTGGGCGAAATTCCTCTAGATAAAATTGTGCTCGAAACAGATTCGCCCTTTCTCGCGCCAGTGCCGCACCGCGGAAAAAGAAACGAAAGTTCTTACCTCGATTTGGTTGTAGGAAAACTGGTGAATATTTACAACAAAGATTTCTCCGAAATTGACCGAATTACAACCGAAAACGCAGAAAAGTTGTTTGCATAAATTTCATTTAAAATCAAAAAAAACCGGCTTTTAACAGGTGAAAAAGCCGGTTTTTATTTTTGAAAATTTCTATCTGTTCCGCGTAAAATTGCTTTTGTTATTCGGCTTTTTACTGTGGCTGTTATTTGCAGGAGCCTGAGTTCTCGGACGGAAAGGTTTATTGTTGGAATCTCTTTTTTCTACCACCAAATTATCGGTGTGAAACGGATGATTTTTTTCCACCGGAATTTTCTTACCGATGAGTTTTTCCGTGTTTTTCAGGTTCAAAAGATCCAAACCATCAACAAAGGAAATTGAACTTCCTTCCGCGCCTGCTCTTCCGGTTCTGCCAATTCGGTGAACATAGGTTTCGGAAACATCGGATAATTCAAAGTTTACGACATATTTCAAGTCATCGATATCAATTCCGCGCGCGGCGATGTCGGTTGCGACCAAAATTCGGGTTTTCCCTGATTTAAAGTTGGTCAGCGCGTTTTGTCTTTGATTTTGCGATTTATTTCCGTGAATGGCTTCCGCAGAAATTTTATGACTTTGCAGTTTTCTTGCAATTTTATCGGCGCCGTGTTTGGTGCGTGAGAAAACCAGAACAGATTCTTTAATATCCTGCTGAAGGATATGCGTTAAAAGTTCCAGCTTGTCATTTTTATCGACAAAATACACTTTCTGCTGAATGGTGTCTGCCGTTGCGGAAACCGGCGCAACTTCAACCTGCACAGGATTTGTCAGCATGGAGTTTGCGAGTTTATTAATTTCTTCGGGAAAAGTCGCGGAGAAAAACAAAGTTTGTCTTTTTGCCGGAAGCAATTTGATAATGCGCTTTACATCGTGAACAAATCCCATGTCCAGCATTCTGTCGGCTTCGTCTAAAACAAAAACTTCAAGATGTTTTAATGAAATAATACCTTGTGAAATAAAATCCAATAAACGTCCTGGTGTAGCCACCAAAATGTCAACACCACGACGAAGTGCAGTTTCCTGTGCGCCCTGCTTTACACCACCAAAAACGACAAGATGTCGCAATCTTAGGTGTCTTCCGTAGGATTTAAAACTTTCGTCGATCTGTATTGCTAATTCGCGCGTTGGCGTAAGAATCAGCACTTTGATATTATTATTTTTTTGCTGCTTTTGCGCCAAATTTTGTAAAATCGGAATTGCAAATGCTGCAGTTTTTCCGGTTCCGGTTTGTGCGGTACCAAGCAGATCTTTGCCCTGTAAAATATGCGGAATTGATTTTTGCTGAATGGGTGTTGGTTGTGTGTAACCTTCTTCCTGAAGCGCTTTTGCGATAGGATCAATTAAGTTTAAGTCGGAAAAATTCAAATGAAATGTTTTTAATTAAAATGAAACTCGTGTCATTCTTTTGGTATGTGACGAAGAAAATGAAGTAAAAAACTTTTAGAGTTTTCAGTTCCGCAGGAAAGCGGATTCATTAAGAATGACTACGTCCATAAAAAATCCTTCCGCGAGGAAGGAATTTGGTGGTGCAAATATAGTTTAAATATTTTTAGCAGCGATTATTTGGGAATTATTCAATTTTAGACCAGGTTTCGCTGGTTCTTAAACTATCGAAAAACTCATACAACTTTTGCAGTTGCGGTGTGCCGTGCTTTCCATAATCTTCAATTTTTTTCACTGTTCCGTCCGGGTAAGTTATCGTTAAATAAGCAGTTGGTAAATCGGTCACG
Source organism: Kaistella solincola (assembly GCF_000812875.1). Taxonomy (GTDB): domain Bacteria; phylum Bacteroidota; class Bacteroidia; order Flavobacteriales; family Weeksellaceae; genus Kaistella; species Kaistella solincola. The sequence continues at coordinate 520,743 of NZ_JSYK01000003.1, forward strand.
TTTTTATTGCCGTAGAAATTTTTCAGATTTTTTGCCTTTAAAGCGGCGAATTTTTCCATCAACTCTGAATATTTTTCCGCATCAATTGTTCCTTTAAAATTTCCTTCATTTTCCTGCGAATCTGTATCCCGCGAAAAATTAAATCTTTCAGCCTCGAAAATTGCTGATCTGTCGGCATTAATTGTCATTTTATAAATCGGACAAAAACCGAAACACGCGCCGCTTTCATACTTAATGGTCATATATTCGGTATTTTTTCGCGAAGTACAGGTTGTTAAAAATAAAAGTGAAAGCAGACTGAAAAGGTATTTCATAAAGTGTTTTTGGTGGAAACTCAACTATTATTCCAAAAAAAAAAGACCTGCGCGATGCAAGTCTGTATTTTTAAAAAAAATGCCGTTTAACCGTGTAATTTTTTCCAGATGGCATCTTTCAGTTCCATCAAACCTTCCTGCGTGACCGCGGAAAAGAAAATCGGTTGTCGATTTTCCGGAAATTCCTTTAAAATTTCGGTTTTAAGTTCGTCATCAAGCAAATCAGCTTTTGAAACCGAAATGATGTAATCTTTATCTACAAGCTCCGGATTGTATTCTTTAAGCTCGTTTTCTAAAATTTTAAATTCCTGAAAATGATCTTCAGAATCAGCCGGAATTAAAAATAAAAGAATGGAATTTCGCTCGATATGTCTTAAAAAGCGGTGTCCTAAACCTTTTCCTTCGGCAGCTCCTTCGATAATTCCGGGAATATCTGCCATTACGAAAGATTTGTAGTTCCGGTAATCTACAATTCCTAAATTTGGTGTTAAAGTGGTGAAGGCATAATCTGCAATTTTTGGTTTTGCTGCGGAAACTGCTGCCAATAAAGTCGATTTCCCAGCATTGGGAAATCCAACCAAGCCTACATCTGCCAAAAGTTTCAATTCAAAAGTAACGTAACCTTCTTCGCCGGGCAATCCGGGTTGCGCGTAGCGAGGAGTTTGGTTGGTGGAGGATTTAAAATGCTCATTTCCTTTGCCGCCTTTACCGCCGTGCATGATGATAATTTCCTGCCCATGCTCCATGATTTCAGCAATTATTTCACCTTCTTCATTTTTTGCAATGGTTCCCAAAGGAACATCGATGTAAACATCTTCACCGTAAGCTCCGGTAAGTTGGTTTTTGCTTCCGTTAACGCCGCGTTCAGCTTTAATATGTCGGGTATAACGCAGCGGAAGTAAAGTCCACTCGTGGGAATCACCTCGTAGGATAATGTGACCGCCGCGGCCGCCATCTCCACCATCGGGACCGCCTTTTGGAACATATTTTTCCCGGTTAAGGTGTGCGGAACCTGCGCCGCCGTGACCACTTTTACAATGGATTTTTACGTAATCTACGAAATTTGACATTTTGTGTTTGTTTTCTAGCCGGACTAAATCTTTAAGTAAGATTTTAAATCCTTAATCCTGCACTGAGGATTTATTTTTCAGTTTTGTCACTTCGGCAAAAAGTTTTTCGGAAATTTCGGAAATATCACCAACTCCGTTTATTTCCACATATTTTCCCTGTTCTTTGTACAATTCTGCAACTTCGGCAGTTTTAGAATAATATTCAGCGATTCTGTTTGCAATAATCTCTTTGTTGGAATCATCTTTTCTACCGCTTGTTTCGCCTCTTTTTAGCAGTCTTTCTACTAAAATTTCATCATCTACCACAAGCGAAAGACAAATATCGATGGAACTGTTTAAGACTTCTTTTACAATGGTTTCAAGCGCTTCGGTTTGTGTTGCGGTGCGTGGGAAACCATCAAAAATATATCCTTCTGCGTCGCACGGTTTGTTTAATTCATCAATCAGCATATCGATGGTTACCTGATCTGGAACGAGCTCACCTTTTTCAATATACGATTTTGCCAAGGTACCTAAAGCCGTATCATTTTTCATATTGTACCGGAAAAGATCGCCGGTTGAAATTTGCTTCAGGTTAAATTTTTCAATTAAATTCTGCGCTTGTGTACCTTTTCCGCTTCCGGGAGGACCAAAGAGAACGATGTTTATCATTTTATCAGATTATATTAGTGATTGATTCTTCCTTCTGCCAGTTGATATAAATCCGGAAGATTTCTACCCAATTCATCGTAATCAAGACCATAGCCAAGGACGAATTTGTTCGGAATTTCCTTTGCCACATAGTCAATTTTAAATTCCTTTTTATATACATCGGGTTTCAGTAAAAGCGAAGCAATACGTAAAGATTTTGGGCGCTGCGTATTTTTAAAATATTCAAATAAACTTTCAATCGTATTCCCGGTGTCCACAATATCTTCCATAAGGATGATGTGTCGGCCTTCAACTTCTTTGGTCAGGTCCATTTTTTTATAGACAATTCCGGTAGAAGTGGTGCCGGAGTATGAACTCATCTGGATGAAAGCGATTTCACATTTTCCCGGATAATGCTTTAAAAAATCGGAAAAAAACATGATCACACCGTTTAAAACTCCAATGAAAACAGGCGTTTCATCTTTGTAATCCTCGTAAACCTTTAAAGCGAGATCTTTAATGATGGTTTGTATTTCATCATGAGTAAGATAGGGTACGAATTCTTTATCGTGAACTTTTACTACTTTCATTTGATTTTTAAAGCGCAAATTTACGGAATTTATTCGAAACGTAAGTTTTCTAAATGCATTCAATTACAGCGTTTCTGCCGAAATAGCGCCATTAAATTTGTTCACCTTTATTATTAAATCTATTTTTGTAGCAATCTAAAAAAAGTAAAAATATGGCAACTTACGTTGTGGTTGGTCTTCAGTATGGTGATGAAGGCAAAGGTAAAATTACGGACGTACTTTCGGCAAAATCCGATTACGTGGTGCGCTTCCAGGGAGGTGATAATGCGGGACATACTGTATACGCCGGAGAGGAAAAATTTGTCTTGCACCTTCTTCCGTCCGGGGTTTTACAATGTCCGGGCAAATGCATCATCGCAAACGGAGTGGTGGTAAACCCAAAAGCTTTCATGCACGAAATTTCCCAGATTGAAGAGAAAGGAATGCGCACCGACCACGTTTTTATCAGCCGCAGAGCACACGTAATTATGCCTTACCATATTTTGCTGGATACTTACCGCGAAGAGGAAGAAGGTGGAACACAAATCGGGACCACAAAAAAAGGAATCGGGCCTTGTTATGAAGATAAAATTGCTCGCGTCGGAATCCGGATGGTGGATTTGCTGAATCCTGAAGTTTTAGCCGAAAAAATCCGCAAAAACCTTAAAATTAAAAATTCACTTTTTGAAAAATATTTCGAAAAACCAGGCATTGAGTTCGAAGAAATTTATAAAGAATTCCTGGAAATCGGTCAGAAATTAAAACATAGAATTGTAGATACCGAAGTTGAATTAAATCAGGCAATCCACGAAGGTAAAAATATATTGTTTGAAGGCGCGCAGGCTTTAATGCTTGATATTGATTTCGGTACTTATCCTTACGTAACGTCGTCATCGCCTTCTACTGGCGGAGTTTGCACAGGCGCAGGTGTGCCGCCGACAAGCCTTCAGAACTTAATCGGTGTTGCAAAAGCATATACTACGCGAGTTGGTAACGGACCTTTTCCAACGGAACTGAATGATGAACTTGGAGAAAAAATGCGCAAAGTAGGGCAAGAATTTGGTGCGACTACTGGAAGACCAAGAAGAACTGGCTGGCTCGATTTGGTTTCATTAAAGCACGCTACAATGATTAACGGAATTAACAATCTTGTAATTACCAAACTCGATGTGCTTTCCGGGATTTCTTCTTTGAAAATCGCGACAAAATATAAAACCGAAGACGGTAAGATCATCGATTATTTCACTTCTTCCACCACAAAGCTTTATAATTACGAACCGATTTATGAAGAATTGGAAGGTTGGGATGAAGATATTTCCCACGCAAGAACTTACGATGAACTTCCAAACAACGCGAAAAAATATATCGAATTTATCGAGGATTATTTAGGAATCAATGTTTATTTGGTTTCCGTGGGCCCGGAGAGAAGTCAGAATATTATCCGAAAAGAATTATTTTAAGCTAAAAGGCACTTTTTTTTCGATTTTTCAATATAAGCCACCAATTCCTGGTGGCTTTTTGCTGTTTTTTATTGAAATTATTTATTCGTTATGTATTGCTTTATTTTATTTAAAATTTGGTAAAAAATTGGTTTAAAATTTGATAAATATTTAGCAGTTATTTTATATTTCAACAAATACAATAATCCGTAGTTTTTTAGCAAATTTTTAAACGTTTTAAATTTTAAATGATGAAACCTCTACTTCAAAACCAGGAATTTCAGCTCGACGAAATCCTCTTCGAGAACCGAAACAAAGCGTACGGTGCTTATGTTTTAAGACATGACGCTGACCGGATTTTAACCAAAGCATTTTTTTTAGGAATTGGGCTTTTTGCCGCGTTCGCGATCACGCCGTTGGCAATTAGCGCATTTTCTGCTCCCGCAGTGGAAGATATTCTGACAACAGCTCCGCCAACAATTTTAAAAAATGTTGACCGTGTGGAGGATCCTGAAGTTCAGCCGGTTAAACCTGAAATTAAAGTGCCCGTAAACACCGTGGATTCTCGCGTAGTGACACCCACAAGAAATGCAAAAGTTGAAACCGTGATGCCAAAGCAAACGGAAAAAGTCGATGCTGTTTTAGGAACTGAAAATATCAGCGGTAAAGCACCGGAAATTTCCTATCAGGCGCCGCCAACAACAACAATCGGTACTGCGACTCCTGAAATTACTGTCCCAAAACCAGTTGATAATTCACCAAAAACGCAGGTTGATGTTCAGGCGGTTTTTAACGGTGGAATTGATGCTTTCCGCAACAAGGTCATCAACAATTTTGATACTTCCGTGATGGAAGGAACGGGCGAAGTGGTGAGAACAACCGTGGTTTTCATCGTTGAAAAAGACGGAACCATCAGCGAAGTAAAAGCAACCGGACCAAACGTAGATTTTAACCGCGCCGCAGAAAAAACCATCCGTTCAGTGAAAGGAAAATGGACACCGGCAAAAATAAAAGGCGACAATGTGAGAAGCTATTTTAAATTTCCAATCTCCATGCAGTTTGAATAAATTCCGGGCTAAAACGGCATTTTTTTACTTATCCACAAAAGATTAACTTTTGTGGATAATTATTTGGTGCTGTAACGTGCTTTTTTACAGCATTTTAACTTTATCTTCAGCATTGTCATTTCTTTAAAAATGATAAAAAAGTGTATTTTTGGAAATTAAATTTTTATAATGGCGAAAATCATCGGAGTTGCTAATCAAAAAGGTGGTGTAGGTAAAACCACCACGGCGGTAAATCTTGCTGCAGCATTGGGCGTTTTAGAGAAGAAAATATTGCTCATTGATGCAGATCCGCAGGCGAATGCAACCTCAGGTTTGGGTATTGATGAGGCAAATTTTTCCACCTACAATTTATTGGAACACAGCGCAGATGCGCAGCAATGCATACAGAAAACGGCTTCGCCGAATTTGGATATCATTCCGTCACATATCGACTTGGTGGCAGCTGAAATAGAGCTAGTCGATCGCGAAAACCGCGAATATATGCTTCGTAAAGCATTGAATACAATTCGCGATCAGTACGATTATATTATTATCGACTGTGCGCCGAGTTTAGGTCTCATTACAGTAAACGCTTTAACAGCAGCTGATTCGGTGATTATTCCAATTCAGTGTGAATATTTCGCGCTCGAAGGTTTAGGGAAACTATTGAACACGATTAAAAATGTTCAGAAAATCCATAACAAAGATTTGGATATCGAAGGTTTATTGCTCACGATGTTCGATTCGCGTTTGCGACTTTCAAATCAGGTCGTGGAAGAAGTTCACCTGCATTTTCCCGAAATGGTTTTTGAAACAATTATCAGCAGAAATGTACGTTTAAGTGAAGCACCGAGTTTTGGTGAAAGTATTTTGAATTACGATGCCGAAAGTAAAGGCGCGATTCAGTATTTGCAGCTTGCCGAAGAGGTTTTGCTTAAAAACACAAAAAATTAATGAATTTGTAACCAAATTTGTACATTGGATTTTGCTTCACAGCAAAACTCCGGAAAATACTCTAACATGAAAGATAAAAAAAGAGCAATGGGCCGCGGTTTAGGTGCAATTTTAAGCGCCGAATCACAAGCCTCTGTAAATTCAGCGACAGACGAAGGTGCAGATAAATTTGTTGGAAATATTATGGAAGTGGCGTTGGACGACATTGATCCCAATGCTGCGCAGCCACGAACTTATTTCGATGAAAAAGCTTTAAATGATTTAGCACAATCCATCAAAAACTTAGGTTTAATTCAGCCGATAACGCTTCGGAAAGAAGGCAGCCGCTTTATCATTATTTCCGGTGAAAGACGTTTCCGCGCCAGTAAATTGGCTGGTTTAACCAGTGTTCCCGCGTATATCCGTTTGGTGAATGACCAGGAATTGCTCGAAATGGCTTTGGTGGAAAATATCCAACGAGAAGACTTGGACGCGATTGAAATTGCGTTGACTTACCAACGTTTGCTTGAAGAAATCGGTCTTACGCAGGAATCCTTAAGCCACCGAATTGGTAAGGAAAGAAGCACCATTACCAATTCCATCAGATTACTAAGACTTTCACCAGACATTCAAAACGCGATTCGCAGCGGTGAAATTTCCGCCGGACACGGTCGGGCGCTTGTCAGCATTGAAGATGCGGAACTTCAGCAAAATTTATTCAAAAAGATTATTGCCGGAAATTTAAGCGTTCGCCAAACCGAACAGGAAGCTGCAAACCTGAAAAATCCGAAAACAGCAAATCCGAAAAAAACAGCTGTTTTGCCCAATATTTATAAAAAAGCAGAAAAAAATCTGGCTGATATCTTAGACGTTAAAGTTGAAATTAAAACGGCTTCAAACGGCAAAAAAGGTAAAATCGTCCTGGATTTTAAAAACGAAGAACAGCTGGAACAAATTCTTTCACACTTTAATTGATGCATAAAAACTTTGCTTTTTTCTGTTTTTTAATTTCATCAATGCTTTTCGCGCAGATAAGCCCAAAGGATACCATTCGGGTAGAAAATTACCCAACCGATTCGGTTTCTACGGTGAAAAAACCAAGCGAAATCGAAGTATATTCAGACATTAAAGCAGCGAACGCTCCGACCAAGACCATGAAATTTAACCCGACACGCGCCGGCTTGTATTCTGCGGTTTTACCTGGTTTAGGACAATATTATAATAAGAAATACTGGAAAATCCCGATCGTTTGGGGCGCAATTGGTACCGGAGTAGGAATTACGATGTGGAATCAAAAACAATACACACGCTACCGAAATGCTTTTGTAGCCGAATTAAACGGCCAAAAGCACGAATTTTCGGATATCCCAGGTGTTACAAAAGAGGTTTTGGGCCGTACGCAGGACCGGGTGAAAAGACAGCGAGATTACGCCATTGCCATCACCAGTCTTTTATATGTTTTAAATATCGTAGATGCCGTCGTGGATGCGCATCTTTACGAAGGTAGAAAAGATCCGGATCTGGCGGTAAAACCTACGGTGATTTTCGATGAATTCGGAAAAAACGCCTCCAACGCAGGTCTTAGTTTGAGTTATAATTTTTAAAGATCTTTTTGATATAAAATCATGAAAATAGCATTAGTTGGATACGGAAAAATGGGCAAAATCATCGGAGAAATTGCAGAAAAAAAAGGTCACGAAATTGTGGCGCGGCTGAACGAAACTCCGACGGCTGTAAATCTGAATAAACCAGATGTTGTGATTGAATTTTCGAATCCCGAAGTTGCTTTTGAAAATATAAAGATTTGCCTTGAAAACCAGATTCCAGTAGTTTGCGGAACAACCGGCTGGCTGGACCGCAAAAGCGAAATTGAGGAAATTGCAAAGCAAAATCACACCGCTTTTTTATACGGTTCAAATTTTTCCTTGGGCGTTAATTTATTTTTCGCTTTAAATGAAAAATTAGCTGCTTTAATGAAAGATTTTCCGGAATATCAGATCCAAATGGAAGAAATTCATCATACCCAGAAAAAAGATGCGCCAAGCGGCACCGCGATTACTTTAGCTGAAGGAATCATTAAAAATGATTCGCGCTTCAGCAGCTGGAAGCTCGAGGAAACTAACGAAAGTGAACTTGGAATTTTTGCCGTTCGGGAAGATGAGGTTCCGGGCACGCACAGCATTTTTTACCGAAGTGAAGTTGATGAAATTGAAATAAAACATACCGCTTACAACCGAAACGGTTTTGCTGTTGGTGCGGTAATCGCCGCTGAATGGATTGTCGGTAAAACCGGAAATTTTTCAATGCAGGATGTACTTTTCAGCAAGTAGATTTGCTTTCTGTAACAATATATCGCTTTTCTAAACTAATAGCGTAAGCAAAACAATATGAATTACTTTCTTACTTATTTGATCTATGTGATTATCCTTTCCGTTTTAATGGGGATTTCTACGTGGAAGCTTTTCAAAAAAATGGGCTACAACCCACTTTTTTCTTTTATACCGTTTTACAATTATTATATCATTCAGAAAGAAACCGGTCACCCGAAATGGTGGGTAGCGCTGGCATATTTACCGATTGTAGGTCCAATTATGATGACAGTTTTCCATTTGTTTTTAATGAAACATTTCGGTAAGTCAAGTTTCGTACAAAAATTATTGACGGTTATTTTGCCATTTTTTTACATGGCGTACGTAAACTATTTCGAGAAACCGGAGGTTGAAACTGAAGATGATTTATATTTAACAACTGAAGAAAAAGAAGACAAGAAAAAGGAAACTTTTGTTGGTTCCATCACTTTTGCGGTGGTTTTCGCAACGGTAATTCATGTTTTCGCTACGCAGCCTTTTGGTATTCCGACAGGTTCTATGGAAAGAACGTTAATGGTTGGTGATTTCCTTTTTGTAAATAAATGGACCTACGGTTTTCGCCTGCCGATGCGGCCTTTAGCAATACCATTTTTGCAGGGAACCATTATGGATACAGGCGAAAAAGGAAATCCGAAAGATGATCCAAAATCTTACGTTGAAGCTGTAAAATTACCTTACCAAAGAATTTTTCAGTTTAAAAAGCCGCAAAGAAATGACATTGTGGTTTTCAACTATCCGCAGGATTCCGTGCACATCGCCACAGACCGAAAGGATCCGTATGTGAAAAGATGTGTGGCCGTTGCGGGCGACGTTTTGGAAATGCGTGCCGGTAGACTTTTCGTGAACGGAAAACCTGAAGTGGTTTTAGGCGATCAGCAAAAACAGCATAAATATATCGCAACTACCGGCAGCCAACTGGACATTCCGGCTTTGTATAAAATTTACGGTTTTCTGCCGGTGCAGGAAATTCAGACCGAAAGCGGCTTTATTTATGATTTTCAGGGACTTACAGATAAAACTGCTAAAGAAATTGGTGAGCTTCCGCAAATCATCGATTTAAAAGAACATATATGGGACAAGGATTCCGCTGCAATTTCTTATAAAATTAATGCTGAACGCGATGCCTACACCAAAAATATTGACACTACACAATCTATTTTCCCGATTAGCAAAAAATGGAATCAGGATTGGTACGGACCGTTAAGAATTCCGAAAAAAGGTGATGTTGTGCAGTTGAATCAGGAAACTTTGCCGGAATACCGCTGGATTATTTCGGAATATGAAGATCATCATTTGGAAAATAAAAATGGTAAAATTTATATCGACGGAAAAGAAACCACGCAATATACCATCGAACAGGACTACTATATGATGATCGGTGACAACCGCGATGCCTCTTTGGACGCCCGTTTTTTTGGATTCGTGCCGGAAGAAAATATCGTGGGTTCGCCAATGTTCACCTGGTTAAGTGTGGAAGGACTTTTCGCGGATAACAGTTCTACTTACCAACCGGCTGGAAAAACCATTCGCTGGGACCGCATGTTTAAAGCCACAAATACCGGGGAAGCAGAAAAAACTTCCTATTGGTGGGTCGCCGCGCTGCTGCTGCTCGTGTTCTTTGGCTGGGATTACATCATGAAGCTTTTTAGAAAAAAGGAAACAGAAGATTAAATAAAAGCGCGGTTATTCGCGCTTTTTTTACCTTAATTTTACAAAATGAAAATTTTATTACCCGTATTTTATTTACCGCCAATTTCCTGGTTCAGTGTTTTTTTAGCGCCTGAGAATGAAATTATTTTTGAACAGTTCGAGAATTTTCCGAAACAGACTTTCCGTAACCGTACAAATATTTATGGTGCAAACGGCAAATTATCGCTGATTATCCCGATGAATCATAATGGCACTCGCGTGATTAAAGATATTGAAGTTTCAACGCGGGAAAAATGGCAAAAACTGCACTGGAAGTCGGTAAAAACTGCTTATCAAACCACGCCATATTTCGAATTTTATGAAGATCAGCTTGAAGAAATCTACACTTTTAAGACAAAATCTCTGCAGGAATTTAACTTACACGCGCTGAAAGTCATCCAAAAGATTCTGAAAACTGAAAAAAAATATGCTTTTAGCTCGGAATATTTTGCTGAACCGGATGCTGTGGATTACCGCAACCACTTTTCAGCAAAACAGGCTTCAGAGCAGGTTTTTGAAGAATATTTCCAGTCCTTTTCAGATAAATACGGCTTTCTTCCGGATCTTTCAATTCTGGATTTAATTTGTAACAAAGGTCCGGAATCTCTTACTTATATTAAAATTCAACATAAATCAATCATATGAAAAAAATACTTATTGCGGCGTACTTCATGACAGGTTTCGCCACTTTCGCACAAACAACGGAGACCCCTTTGGATCCGATGAAGGACCAAAAATTAATGACCTGGTATCATGAGGATTTCGGTTCTTCCAATGTTTATGGTGTGAATACACAGAACGCTTATAAATATCTGGAATCTAAAGGTTTGAAGCCAAAACCTGTTATTGTTGGTGTTCTGGACAGCGGGGTGGAAGTGGATCATCCGGGTTTGGTAAAAAATATGTGGAAAAACCCAAATGAAGTTCCGAATAACGGTAAAGATGATGACAAAAACGGTTACATCGATGATGTTTATGGCTGGAATTTCAGCGGCGGAAAAAACGGTGACATCGACGTAGATAATATGGAAGTAACGCGGGTGGTGAAAAAGTATCAGTCGGTTTTTGAAGGTCCTGACTCTGCGAAAAATAAAGAAAATCAGGCTAAAATGCCGGAAATTTTTGACATGTATATGAAGTCAAAACAAATTTTCACCAAAAAAAGCATCGACGCAAAACAAAACTACGAAACTTATAAAAGAATCAGTGATAATATTCCGGCCATCATTTCAATGTTGAACGGACAGAATTTAACTCCGGTCGCTGTTGCTGCATTAAAGCCAACAACACCGGAACAGGCGATGGCAGTTTCTGTTTTAAGTCAAGTTGTGCGTGATCCGGAAATTACCGGAAAATCACCTGCTGAAGTTCAGACTTTTTTAACTGCTGAAATGAAAGAAGCTTTGGATTATTATGGTCCGCAGGCAACAAAACAGTATAATTTAGATTATGATCCGCGTGCTGAAATCGTGGGCGATAAATACGACGATTATTCTGAAAGATATTATGGCAATAACCATTTCGAAGGTCCGGACGCTACTCACGGAACCCACGTTGCCGGTATCATCGCCGGATTACCAAACGGTGAACATGTACAATATGGTGTAGGATATAAAACTGCCAAAATCATGACCGTTCGCGCTGTGCCGGATGGTGATGAGCGTGATAAAGATGTTGCAAATGCCATTCGATATGCGGTAGATAACGGTGCTAAAATTTTAAATATGAGTTTCGGGAAACCTGTTTCACCCGGGAGAGATGTGGTGTGGGATGCTTTTAAATATGCAGAAGACAAAGGTGTTTTGCTTGTAAAAGCCGCAGGAAATGAAAATGAAAATATTGCAGAAAATGTGTATTTTCCTACGAATTATAAAAAAGCAACAGACGAAAAACCGTTCATCAATAATATGATTGTGGTAGGTGCGTCAACAAACGATAACGAGTTTTTGCGTGCAGATTTCTCTAACTACAACCAGAAGATGGTAAATGTTTTTGCACCAGGTTCAAAAATTTATTCAACCGTTCCGGATGGTAAATATGATTATTTGCAGGGAACGTCAATGGCTTCACCTGTCGTTGCTGGCGCAGCTTCGATTTTAATGGCTTATATGCCGAATCTTACGCCGCCGCAAGTGATTGAATCACTGGTGAAAACCAGCAATAAATCTTCAGTTAACGCAATGATTAATTCAAACGAAAATAACAGATTTGATTTAATTTCAGAATCCGGTGGTGTGATCGATGTTCGCAAGGCTGCAGAATATGCTTATACGCATTTCTATAAGCCAACGCCAACGAAAATAATTCCGGCTCAAAACAAAAGAGCGAAGGTGAAGAAATAAAAATTCCGAGCTTAAATTACCAAAAAATCCGATTCGTCGGATTTTTTTGTTTATTTATTAATGGCACGGTTTTTTGTAGTTAGAAAGCACAATTAATTTTACACTATGAAAAATTTACTATTAGCCGGAATATTTGGAGCAGCTCTTACTGTTTCCTGTTCCACTGCAAAAACCGCACAGGCAAACCGTGCAGAGTTTATGAATTTGAAAGGAGATTGGGAAATAACCAGCGTTAATTACGATAACAACTATAAAGTAAAACCATTTGATGAAAACGCTGATGCCCAATGTTTCGTTGGCAGCCACTGGACTTTAGTTCCTAATAACTGGACCGGAACATACATGATTAACGGAGGTGCAGATTGCCCAAGCGTTATTCAGCCTATCAAGTTTGAAGTGGTAAACGGCAACGAATTTAAATTTAAAAAACTGGTAGAAGGTTCAAAAGCGAAAGAAGTAGTTTCGGGATATTCTTTGAATTTAATAAACCAAACCGATAATCAGTTCAGTCTGGAACAAAGTGTTCCTGCAGACGGACAAAATGTAAGAATCGTTTACAACTTCGAAAGAACTTCAGCGAAATAATCTATAAAAATACAATTATGAATCTTTTTAATAAAACAAATATTGCAGCGTTATTCATCTCAACATCTTTAATGATGACCAGTTGTGACACTGTAAAAAACGCAAATAATCAACAGAAAGGTACCGTAATCGGAACAGCTGCAGGTGCAGTAATCGGAGGTATTATCGGTAATAATGTAGGAAAAGGTAAAAATGCACCCGTAGGAGCAGTTCTTGGTGGTATAGTTGGTGGAGTTGCCGGTAACGTAATCGGCGGAAAAATGGACAAACAGGCCAAAGAAATTAAAGAAACTTTACCTGGTGCCGAAGTAGAAAGAGTTGGCGAAGGTATTAAAGTAACCATGAAAGAAAATATGGTGAACTTTGGTTTCGATTCTTCTACGCTTTCATCCGCTGCACAGATGAACCTTGATAAACTAGCTGAAGTGCTGAAAAATAACCCGGATACCAACATTAATATTTATGGGTATACAGACAGCAAAGGTACAGACAGCTATAATCTTTCACTTTCAGATCGTAGAGCAGCAGCTGTAAAAGCCTATTTGGTTTCCAAAGGTCTTGACGCATCCCGAATGATTACCATGGGACGCGGCGAGCAGGAACCTGTTGCTACGAACGATACTGAAGAAGGAAGAGCTCAGAACAGACGTGTTGAATTTGCAATTACTGCAAATGAAAACATGATTAATGACGCTAAAACCGGAAATTAATTTCCGAAAAACATATCACTTTTAAATCCGCTTCGGCGGATTTTTTTATTATAAAATCACTATTTTCGCAACTGATTCTAATTGAATGAATAAATATCTAAAACTGCTGCGCGTGGAGCAATGGGTGAAAAACCTTTTTGTTTTCGCACCTTTGTTTTTTTCCGGAAATATTACCAACGTAGAGCTTTTAACTAAAAGCATTTTTGCTTTTATTACCTTTTCTTTTGTTGCCAGCAGTATTTATATCATCAATGATTATTCGGATATTGAATCAGACCGCAAACATCCCGAGAAAAAAAACCGTCCGCTCGCCAGTGGAACCATTTCCAAAGCCACCGCAAAGGTTTTTCTGATAATTTTACTTGCACTCGTTGTTATAACGATTTTCACCATGCAAACGTTATTCGCTACAGATTATTGGCAGTTTGCGGTGATTATTTTGTTCTACTTTGTTATGAATCTTGCGTACACTTTCAAGCTGAAGCATGTCGCAATTGTTGATGTCTGCATCATTGCAGTTGGATTTGTTTTGCGGGTTCTTGCCGGAGGTTATGCCAGCGGAATTTTGATTTCACAATGGGCAATTTTGCTGACTTTTGTATTAGCCCTGGTTTTGGCCCTTGGAAAACGACGTGGCGAACTTGTTAATGCCCAGGTTTCCGGGCGAACCAGAAAATCACTGGACGGTTACAATGTTCAGTTTGCAGATATCGCGCTTTCGATAAGTTGCGCGCTTGCGATTGTGTGTTATTTAATGTTTACCTTGTCGCCAGAAGTGCAGCAGCGCTTTCATCCGCGCGTTTTTTATACCGTTTTCTTTGTGGTTTTTGCGTTTTTACGTTATCTTCAGCAAACTTTGGTGTACAATAAAACCGAATCTCCGACCAAAATTATCTACAAAGACCGTTATATTCAGGTGACATTGGTTTTTTGGCTCGCGGCATTTTTACTTCAAATTTATTTTAAATAAATAATTACAGATGAAACCGAATTTCAAGCGACAGGTATCGAATTGGGGTAATTTTCCCGTGGTGGAAAAAGAAATGCGGAGCGAAAATTCTTTAGCAAAAATTCAGGAATTTGTGCGGAATAACCACGAAATTATCGCGCGTGGAAACGGCCGCTGCTACGGCGATGCAGCTTTGGCTGAAAATATTTTTTCCACCAAAAGATTAAATAAATTTATAACTTTCGACCGTTTGAACGGTATTATTGAATGCGAATCTGGTGTTTTGCTTTCCGAGGTTTTAGAAGTTATCATTCCGCAGGGTTATTTTCTGTATGTAACGCCCGGAACCAAATTTATCACCATCGGTGGTGCGATTGCGTCCGATGTTCACGGAAAAAATCATCACGCAGAAGGATGCTTTTCGGAATATGTTCTGGAATTTTCATTATTAAATGAAAACGGTGAAGTTCTGAATTGCTCGCGCAGCGAAAATGCTGAAAAATTTTGGGCTACCATAGGTGGAATGGGACTTTCCGGAATTATTCTTTCCGCGAAATTCAAACTGAAAAATATTGAAACTTCCTACATCCGTCAGGAAAGCATTAAAGCCGAAAATCTCGATGAAATTTTCCAGCTTTTTGATGAAAGCGAATCCTGGACATACAACGTCGCCTGGATTGATTGCCTGCAAACCGGTGAAAATTTAGGCCGCAGTATTTTAATCCGCGGCGAACACGCTTTTAAACAGGAACTGCCGAAAAGTCTTCAAAAAAATCCTTTAAAGCTCGAAAAAAAAATATCCCCTAAAATCCCCTTTTTTTTCCCGGGTTTCGTTTTGAATAACCTCACGGTGAAACTGTTTAATTTCTTCTACTTCAAAAGACAAAGGCCGAAGGTGGTGAAAAATTTCGTGCATTATGAGGCATTTTTCTATCCTCTGGATGTGGTGACGGATTGGAACCGCATTTATGGTAAAAACGGATTTATCCAATACCAACTTGTTTTACCCAAAGAAACCGGCAAAGAAGGCATGAAAATAATTCTTGAAACCATCGCAGAAAGTGGCAACGGCTCTTTTCTGGCGGTTCTGAAACTTTTCGGAGAGCAAAATAAAGAATCTTACAACTCGTTCCCGATCGAAGGTTACACTTTGGCGCTGGATTTTAAAATGAATGCAAAACTGAAAAATCTGGTTGAAAAGCTCGATAAAATTGTAGAAAGTTATGGCGGCAGAATCTATCTCACCAAAGATTCCATGAGCAAGCCGTCCCTTGTAAATTATCTGAAAAACGTGAATAATTCGAAGTTTGTGTCACTTCAGTCGAAAAGAATTCACAATGGTTAAAAGCGGAAAATTTGCCCAAAAAGCCGTTAATTTTTTAAAAATGAAAAGAAAGATATGATTGTTTTAGGAAGCAATTCCGACGTTGCGCAGGCCTTCGTAGAAAAGTTGCTAAATTCGGGTGAAAAGCACTCCAAAATCTTTCTGTTTACCTCTAACCGCGAAACCACGGAAAAATTCGCGAAACACCTGGAAGTAAAATACGTTCAGCAATCTGAAATTATTGAACTTGATTTGCTTCAGCCAATCGATTATTCGATTTTTGAAAATATCAGTTCGAATTTGCTTTTCTGTGCCACCGGATTTTTAGGTTTAGGAACCGAAGAAGGTCTTTACGACAACCGAAATACGCAAAATATCATCGATATAAATTACGCAAAATTAATTCCGGTTTTAAATTATTTTGCTGATAAAATGGAAAGAAAACGTTCCGGAATGATGATCGTGCTTTCTTCAGTTGCGGGCGATCGCGGCAGGCAAAGCAATTTTATTTACGGCAGCGCAAAAGCTGGTTTGACGGCGTATCTCAGCGGTCTGCGAAATTATCTGCATTCTAAAAAAGTTCACGTTTTAACTGTAAAACCTGGTTTTATGGCAACAAAAATGACCGAAGGACTTCCGCTGAATCCGAAATTAACTGCAACACCAAAACAAGCCGCCGACGCAATTTATAAAGCGTATAAAAACGGTCGAAATACTGCTTATGTTTTGCCGGTTTGGGGTTTAATAATGTTGGTTATCAGGAATATACCGGAATTTATTTTTAAGAAATTAAAACTTTAATATGAAAAAATTATACTGTTTTGATTTCGACGGAACGTTAACTTACAAAGACACCATGTTTTTGTTTTTGAAATTTTATAATTCAACCAAATTTTACGTTCAGTTTGCGAAACATATTCCGCTTTTTGTTTTGTTAAAATTAAATTTAATGGACGCTGAAAAGGTGAAAAAAAGTTTTATTTCTTCTGTTTTAAAAGGGGAAAGCCGGAAAAATATCGAGCTAAAAAGCCAAATTTTCTTCGATTTATTTCACGGAAAAATTCTGCGCGAACATGCGTTGGAATTCATTAAAAATATAGACAGAACACAAACGGAAAGTTTTTTAGTTACGGCTTCGCTGGACATTTGGGTAAAACCTTTTGCAGATTATTTAAAAATGAATTTACTTGCCACACAAGGCGAATTTATCGATGAGAAATTCACCGGAAATTTCCTCGGAAAAAACTGTAATGGTGACGAAAAGGTAAATCGGATAAAAATGGCTATTTCGGGCCGAAAATTTGACAAAATAATTGCCTTCGGCGATACCGAAGCGGACCGGCCCATGTTGAACTGGTCAGATGAAGGTCATTATAAATTTTTTCATTAAATTTAACCTCCGAAAAATATATTAAGAAAAAGGCTCAATGAATAAGATTTATTTGGATAATGCAGCTACAACACCGCTTTCCGAGGAAGTTATAGATACGATGGTGGCGGTATTGAAAACCAATTACGGCAACCCGTCTTCCACGCACAGTTTCGGTCAGGACGCGAAAATTCTCCTCGAAAATGTCCGCCGGGAAGTTGCAAATTATCTGCACGTTTCGCCGGCAGAAATTATTTTCACCTCGTGTGGAACCGAGTCGAACAATATGATTATTAAATCGTGCGTCAACCATTTGGGTGTGGAGCGCATCATTACTTCGCCGCTGGAACATAAATGTGTCGCGGAAACGGTGCTCGACATGAAGAAAAGAAAAGGTGTTGAAGTGGTTTATCTTCGCCCGGACAGCAAAGGTGATATCAGCTTAAATGATTTAACCGAAGCGCTTCAGAAATCTGAAAAGAAAACCTTGGTTTCGCTGATGCACGCAAATAACGAGATCGGTAATTTGCTGGATATTAAAAAAGTTGCGGAAATCTGCAAAGAAAATAATGCGCTTTTCCATTCAGATACCGTACAGTCTATGGCGCATATGGAGCTTGATTTTTCCGATATTAAAGTAGATTTTGCTTCTTGCAGCGCGCATAAATTTCACGGTCCGAAAGGCAGCGGATTTGCGTTTGTGAGAAAATCTTCAGGTTTAAAAGGGATTATTACCGGCGGACCGCAGGAAAGAAGCTTGCGTGCAGGCACCGAAAATGTGTGCGGAATTGCCGGGCTTGGTAAAGCGCTGGAACTTTCCGTAAATCATATGGAAGAATATTCCACCCATATTAAAGAAATTAAAAAATATGCGATTGAGCAGCTAACGCAAAAAATCGAGGGTGTAAAATTCAATGGCAGAAGCGCCGAAATGGACGCGAGTTTATATACGGTTTTAAGCGTACTTTTACCTTTCAAAGATCCAATGATAGGTTTAAAGCTCGACATGAAAGGCATCGCGATTTCGCAGGGTAGCGCGTGTTCGTCAGGAGCTTCAAAACCTTCGATGGTGATGATGATGATTTTGGATGAAGAAGAAATGAATAATACAACTCCGCTCAGAGTTTCCTTCAGTCATTTGACGACGAAAGAGGAGATTGATGCTTTGGTAATGGCACTTGAAGGCATTGCGGAAAGTTTCAAAATAGAAAATCATGATATTGAACATAGATAGGGACATCGTGCAATTAAAGGGAAAATTGTAAATTTGTCTTTCGAAATAACTTAAAATATAATAAAAATGGCATTAGAGATTACAGATCAATCGTTCAAAGAAACGGTATTGAATTCAGATAAACCGGTGTTGGTAGATTTTTGGGCAGTATGGTGCGGACCGTGCAGAATGTTGGGACCAATTATCGAAGAGGTTGCTACAGACTTTGATGGCCGTGCAATCGTAGGAAAAGTAGATGTAGATAACAATCAGCAGGTTTCTGTGGATTATGGAATCCGAAATATTCCTACCGTTTTGATCTTTAAAAATGGCGAAGTGGTGGATAAAATCGTTGGTGTTGCATCGAAAGAAGTGATCACCGAGAAATTATCTGCACATTTGTAGAAAATAACAACCTTGAAAATGAGTGCTTTCCTAATAAGGAAAGCATTTTCTTTTAAAAATATTTGTAGGCTGTTATAAAAAGTGTATTTTTGCACTCACCAAAAAGAAAGAAGTTCTTTTTATTCTAAAGATCCGGTAGTTCAGCTGGTTAGAATGCCGCCCTGTCACGGCGGAGGTCGCGGGTTCGAATCCCGTCCGGATCGCAAAAAGTTTACAATTACTTTTCAAAAAATTGATCCGGTAGTTCAGCTGGTTAGAATGCCGCCCTGTCACGGCGGAGGTCGCGGGTTCGAATCCCGTCCGGATCGCGAAAATCTCTCAATTTAATGGGAGATTTTTTTGTTCTAAAAAGTTTTCTGAATTTTGATATTTCTTCCTGCTATTTGGGCAAATTTTTCCGTTTTTAATTTTTCCACTTTTCTACTAAAACCGTTTTGGAAATTCCATAAAAATTTGCTGCTTTTCAGGCATTTTTTTTAGTTTTAAATTTTTTTAGCTTCAAACGATTTTATTTTAAAATTCATCGAAAAAAATACTGTGCTGTTTAGGCAAATTTTTACCTTTTAAAATTTGCAACACTTTGTTTCAGAAATTACATTTTAAATTGTTTTGAAAAATACCGGCCTAAATGAGCAGATTTTTTCATTTGGCAACGTGCGTTAATTTTTCTTAAAGCCCGATTATTCCGCGGTTTTTATTTGTAATTCTTGCCAAAATTGACTAATATTGTTAGCAATCACACCATCTAACAAAAAAGTCTTCTATGAAACCCAGTGTAATATCGATAGTTCTCGGCGGCGGTAGGGGAAGCCGATTGTTTCCGCTCACCAATACCCGGTCAAAACCCGCGGTGCCCATCGCAGGAAAGTACCGCCTGGTGGATATCCCGATTTCCAATTGCCTGAATTCTGGGTTCAACCGAATTTTGGTGCTTACGCAGTTTAATTCGGCTTCGCTTAATTCGCACATCAAAAACTCTTTTCACTTTGATATTTTCAGCAAAGGTTTTGTTGATATTTTGGCCGCTGAACAGAACGTGGAAAATGACCAGTGGTACCAGGGGACAGCCGATGCGGTACGCCAGTCCATGAAACATCTGGATAAATATGAATATGATTATATTTTAATTCTTTCCGGTGATCAGTTATATCAGATGGATTTCCGGGAAATGATCGATTTCCACTGTCATAATAAAGCAGATATCACTATTGCAACAATTCCGGTAAACGGGCAGGACGCGACAGGTTTTGGTATTTTGAAATCTGATGATGACGGTAATATCACCTCTTTCATTGAAAAACCAAATGAAAATGTGCTTCACGAATGGAAATCTGAAGTTTCTGAAGAAAATAAAACCAAAGGCAAAGAATATCTGGCTTCGATGGGAATTTATGTTTTCAGCAAAACCGTTCTTAAAACCATGTTTGAACGAGACCCTGGCGACGATTTTGGTGGTGAACTTATTCCGAACGGCATCGGGACGTATAAAACTTTAAGTTTTCAATATGAAGGTTACTGGACAGATATCGGAACTATACAGTCTTTCTTCGAGGCAAATTTAAATCTAACCAGAAATTTCCCTGATTTTAATTTATTCAGCAACAGACCCATTTATACACGCGCGCGGATGTTGCCGCCGTCGAAAATTCTGGGTTCGTACGTAAGTAAAGCTATTTTTGGTGACGGCTGTATCGTAATGGCCGATAAAATCGAAAATTCAATTGTTGGAAACCGAAGTCGAATTGATAAAGGAAGCACTTTAGTAAATACCTATATGATGGGCGCGGATTTTTATCAGGACACCAAAGAAATTGTGCAGAACGATGAGAACGGGAGTCCAAATGTTGGTGTAGGTAAATACTGCTACATTGAAAGAGCTATTTTAGATAAAAACTGCCGAATCGGTGATAATGCGCGGATTATTGGCGGTAATCATCTACAGGATGGTGATTTTGAAACCCATTCTATTAAAGACGGAATTGTAGTGGTAAAGAAAAATGCAGTTATTAATCCGGGAGTGCAAATTCCATAAAAATTTTTAAATAAAACTGAACGGCGGTTATTTTACCCCCGTTTTTTTTCTGCGTACGTTTTATGTATTTTTGCGCCATGCGCTGGATAAAAATTGCTCTTTTTCTTATAATGCTTTTAGGCATCGTTTATGCGGTGTTGATGTTTTTCGCTCCTGAGAATAAAAATTTTACGGTAGAAAAAGAAATAAATTATCCTGTCGAAAAAGTTTTTCCGCAGTTTAATAATTTGCAAAATTTTGCCCTTTGGAACAGCTATTTTTCTGATAATAAAAATCTGTCGTTGGAGTTTTTTACGCCATATGACGGAAAGGGAAGTTCTTTTACGTTTCACGATCCAAAAGACGAAGACGTCAGCGGCGAACTTTTCATCAGATATTCAAACCCACATAAAACTTTAAAATTTCAGCTTTATGAAGGCAAAAAAAATACGCCTTACCAGCTGAATTTTAAATTTGTGCCTTTGGGCAACAAAACGAAAATCACCTGGTTCATCCACACACCAAAACAATCATTTCTTAAACGTTCACTGAATTTAATTTCGGAAGATGTCTGGCTGGAATCTGTCGATAAAAGCATGACCAATTTATCGAATTTACTTGGCAAAAAAATCCAGAAAGAAGCGCAGCGCGAAAACCTGAAATTCGACACCATTACCGAAGAAAATCAGGAAAGCCTGATTTTGGTCGGGATCAATGTTTCCACTAAAAACAGCAGAGATGGTTTTTTCAAGAATATCGTTGTTAATCACAACAAGGTTTTAAACTTTGTGAAGATGGATTTAGGTAAAAAAGATGACGAGTTTGGCGAACCAGTTTTAATTGCGACTCCGGAATATTATAAAGATAAAGAGGTTTCTTATTTTTATGGCGTTCCGTTGCCGAAAAAAGAGTCTGTTTCGGACAATAATTTTACCTTCAGAACTTTAAATCCTACGCGGACATTTGTAACTTATTATCGCGGAAGTTACGCCGGGCGCGTGAAATCTATACAGCAACTCGTCAGCAAAGCAAAAAAAGACACCTTACGTAATGGAACGTTACAGGAGACTTTTTTAGAAGAGCCAAATTCCGCTTCGGAAGTGGTGCTGAAATTATCTTTGCCGGTTTATAAATAAAAGCGCCGCGCGCCTTTTTATCTGCGGATTGCCTTCGGTACTTCACTTATTTTTGTTAATTTTGTTCTTTAAATAAAAACCAACAGTTAATTTGTAAATAATGGACAAATTTTCATTCCTAAACGCTGTACACTCGCAGTTAATAGAAGACTTATATCAACAATATTTAAAATATCCCGACTCGGTGGAGCCCTCCTGGAAAGCATTTTTCCAGGGATTTGATTTTGCACTGGAAGGTTACGGGGAAGATATGATAGCCGATTCGTCGGAAAAGGCAGTTTCTGCTCCGGTTCAGATGGCAAACCAAGCGGCGGCAAATGGTAAGATTCCGAATGAAATAGAAAAAGAGTTTAAAGTTTTAAACCTCATTGAAGGTTACCGTCATCGCGGTCATTTATTTACGCACACCAATCCTGTGCGCGAGAGAAGACAGTACGAACCAACTTTAGCTATTGAAAATTTTGGTCTGTCAAAAGCAGATTTAGGAACGAAGTTTAATTCTGCAAAAGAAATCGGTCTTCCAACTGCGGTTACTTTACAGGAAATTATCGACCATTTAGAGCAAATTTATTGCAAATCCATTGGTGTGGAATATATGCACATCAATAACGTTGAAGAGCGCAAATTTATCCGTGAGTTTTTGCAGGTGAATAAAAACCGTCCGCAATTAAATGCCGGTGAAAAGACTGAAATTCTGGAAAAATTAAACCAGGCTGTCGCTTTTGAAAATTATCTGCACACCAAATTTGTGGGTCAGAAAAGATTTTCACTTGAAGGTGGCGAATCATTAATTCCGGCACTTGATCAGTTAATCACAAGATCTTCTCAGCATGGCGTGGACGAAGTGGTTTTGGGAATGGCTCACAGAGGCCGTTTGAATGTGCTGACGAATATTTTTGGAAAATCCTACAAACAGATTTTTTCCGAGTTTGAAGGCAAAGAATTTGAAGAAGACGTATTCTCCGGCGACGTAAAATACCACTTAGGTTCTTCGAAAAAAATTAAAACCGCAAACGGCGAAGAGGTTGCAATTAATTTAACACCAAATCCGTCACATCTTGAAACGGTTGGTGCGTTGGTTGAAGGAATTTGCCGCGCAAAAGTTGATAATAAATATAAAGATTTCGCGAAAGTTTTACCGATCGTCATTCATGGTGACGGCGCTATTGCGGGTCAGGGAATTGTGTATGAAGTTGCGCAGATGATGACTTTGGAAGGTTACAGAACCGGCGGAACGGTGCATATCGTTGTAAATAACCAGGTTTCGTTCACCACCAACTATTTGGATGCAAGATCATCAACGTACTGTACCGATATTGCAAAAGTTACAGAATCTCCTGTGATGCATGTAAACGCAGACGATGTGGAAGCTGTGGTTCATTCGATGAGGTTTGCGGCAGATTTCCGGGCGAAATTTGGTAAAGACGTATATATCGATCTTTTAGGCTATAGAAAATACGGTCATAATGAAGGTGATGAGCCAAGATTTACCCAGCCACATTTGTATAAATTAATTTCAAAACATCCAAATCCAAGAGAGATTTACAAAGAGCAGCTAATCAGCGAAGGTATTGTTTCAAAAGAAATTCTTACCAAAATGGAATCGCAGTTCAAAGAACTTTTGGATGCAGATTTTGATGCTTCGAAGGAAATTGAAAAAAACACCATGGACCTCTTTATGGCTGATGACTGGAAGCAATATCCAACTTCGGTAAAAGGTGCAATGGTGGCGAAAATTGATACCACATTTGATATTTCCAAGTTAAAAGAATTGGCGGTTCAAATGTCCACTTTACCAAAAGATAAAAAATTCATCAGCAAAGTTTCGCGGCTGTTTGAAAACAGGTTGAAAGCTATTGAAGCTGATAATTTGGATTGGGCACTTGCGGAATGGTTGGCGTACGCTACTTTGCTAGCCGAAGGTAACAACGTACGAATTTCCGGTGAAGATGTAGAAAGAGGAACTTTTTCTCACCGTCACGCTATAATCAAAACTGAAGATGCCGAAGAAGAATATATTCCACTTCGTCACATTTCCGAAAACAGATTTGATATTTACAACTCGCACCTTTCAGAATATGGAGTTTTAGGCTTTGATTATGGTTATGCGATGGCGTCACCTAACACGTTAACGGTTTGGGAAGCACAGTTTGGTGATTTTATGAACGGAGCGCAGATTATTATCGACCAATATTTGGTTGCTGCCGAAGAAAAATGGAAAATTCAGGCTGGTTTGGTCATGCTTTTACCACATGGTTTTGAAGGTCAGGGTGCAGAGCACTCGTCCGCGAGACTGGAAAGATTTTTGACACTTTGTGCAAACGATAATATTGTGGTGGCAAATGCCACGACACCGGCAAACTATTTCCACCTTTTGCGTCGACAAATGAAATGGAATTTCCGCAAACCACTTGTGGTAATGTCTCCGAAATCCTTGTTGCGTCACCCGAAAGTGATTTCAAACTTTGAAGAATTGGCAACCGGTCATTTCCAGCCGATCATCGATGATGCGACTATCGACGCAGCTAAAGTGGAAAAATTAGTGCTTTGTTCCGGTAAAATTTACTACGAACTTTTGGCTAAAAAAGAGGAATTAAACTGCGAAAATATTGCATTGGTGAGATTAGAACAGCTTTATCCTTTACAGAATGATCAAATTGAAGAAATTTTAAATAAATACAGCTCCAGAAAACAATTGCTTTGGGTTCAGGAGGAACCGGAAAATATGGGCGCGTGGAGCTATATTTTACGGAATTTCCGAAACACCGGAATCGATGTTATTGCACCGGTTCAAAGCGGAACGCCGGCGCCGGGAAGTCATAAAATGTTTGAAAGAAACCAAAATGACGTGATAAACCGGGTTTTCGGCCGTCAGGATGCACCCGCGAAAAGACCTGTAACGGCTTAATTCAGAAAAAAAATTACTTCAATAAATCATTTTAAATAAACTAAAAAAAATATATCCGATGTCAATATTAGAAATGAAAGTTCCATCTCCGGGAGAATCAATCACAGAAGTTGAAATCGCGACGTGGTTAGTTAAAGACGGCGATTATGTAGAAAAAGACCAACCCATCGCAGAAGTAGATTCAGATAAAGCTACGCTGGAACTTCCGGCAGAAGAAAGCGGTATTATCACCCTTAAAGCCGAAGAAGGTGAAGTGGTAGCAGTTGGTCAGGTTGTTTGTCTGATTGACCGTGATGGTGCTAAACCTGCGGATTCGGCGCAAGAAAAAACCGAAACTAAAGCTCAAGAACCTGCAAAAGAAGCGCCGAAAGCTGAAGCTCCAAAAACGGAAGCTCCAAAGGCTGAAGAAAAACCGGCAGCTACTTACGCAACAGGAACTCCAAGCCCGGCGGCTAAAAAAATATTGGACGAAAAAGGCGTAAAAGCTGATCAGGTAAACGGTTCCGGAAAAGATGGAAGAATCACCAAGCAAGATGCGGAAACTGCATCAATTCCGGCAATGGGTTCTGCAGATTCTACTTCGGGTTCCAGAGCAAGCAGCACAACCAAACTTTCTGTATTGAGAAGAAAAGTGGCGGCACGTTTGGTTTCAGTGAAAAATGAAACTGCAATGCTGACAACTTTCAACGAGGTTGATATGTCCGAAATTTTCCGCCTTAGAAAGCAATATAAAGAAGAATTTGCACAAAAGCACGGCATTGGTTTAGGCTTTATGTCATTCTTTACAAAAGCCGTTACACGCGCCTTGCAAATGTATCCGGATGTGAATGCGTCTATCGATGGCGATTTCAAAACTAATTACGATTTCTGTGATATCTCAATCGCAGTTTCCGGACCGAAAGGTTTAATGGTTCCGGTTTTGCGAAACGCAGAAACTATGTCTTTCCGCGGAGTGGAAAATAATATTAAAAACCTTGCAGAAAAAGTACGCGACGGTAAAATTACCATTGATGAAATGACCGGCGGTACATTTACAATCACCAACGGTGGAGTATTTGGTTCCATGTTGTCTACACCAATTATCAACCCGCCACAGTCTGCGATCTTAGGAATGCACAACATCATTCAAAGACCGGTTGCTGTAGACGGACAGGTTGTTATCCGCCCGATGATGTACGTGGCAATGTCTTATGACCACAGAATTATCGACGGCCGCGAATCCGTAGGATTTTTGGTTGCAGTGAAAGAAGCAATCGACAATCCGGTACAGTTCTTAATGGATGGTGATGAGAAAAAAGGTCTTGAACTTTAAGATTTTAAAATATTTTTTCTAAATAAATGAATCCCGTCTATAAAGGCGGGATTTTTGTATAATCTGAATCTAAATTTTTGCCATGTTTTCTACTATATCTTTTGACATAAAGGTTTCTGTTTTTCCTCAATATGATATAAAGAACAGCTTTCCTTCTGAAAACCGCTTTGTTTTCCGGTATAACATTACAATCGAAAACCTCGGCAAAGAGCCAATACAGCTGCTCCGCCGAAAATGGTTAATTTACGATCTTGGTTTTGGATTTACGGAAGTGGCAGGCGAGGGCGTCATCGGTTTAACTCCCGAAATTCTGCCTGGCGAAGATTTCACCTACTTTTCCAATGTCATGCTGCGCTCCGGCGTAGGAAATATGAGCGGAATTTATTACTGTAAAAATCTCGCGAACAACGAAGAACTGGAAATTGCAGTTCCGAAATTCAGTCTTGTGGCAGATGTTCTCACCAATTAAAATTCAAATTTTACCGGTTATTTACCTATAAAATCTTCAAATTTTTTTTCAGCACTTCGTGCACTTCATCGTTTCTCGTCAGCATCAGTTGGTTGAAAGCCAACAGAGAAATTTTCGCACACACTTCTGCATCATCGCCCGCGCGGTGATGGTTAAACGAAAGGTTGTGCTGTTCCGCTAAACTTTTTAGCCCATATTTTGGCAAATTTTTCCAGGATTTCTTGGCTAAAGAAATACTGCACAAGTACGTCAGTTTAGGTTTAAAGAAGCCATAATGGTCCAGACAGCTTCGCAAAACTCCAGCGTCAAAACCGGCGTTATGAGCGATCATTAAGTTTCCGTACATGAGATCCTGTGCTTCGTGCCAAATGTCCTCGAAAGTCGGTGCGTCTTTTACTTCTTCCGGACGAATGCCGTGAACATCAATATTTCTTGGGTGAAAATAAGGGAAACTCGGGGGTTTGATAAGCCATGTTTTGGTAGAAACTATTTCGCCGTTTTCTACCACGCAAACGCCCATCTCGCAGGCAGAATTCCTTTCGTGCGTCGCGGTTTCAAAATCGATGGCGCAAAAATTAAGCATGTAGATAAGCGTATTTTTCTATTAATTTCATTCGGAATTTTTCTTTGAAATTATTTTGTTGATGAACTTTTAGAAATCAGGATTTTATCCACGCGTTGCTTGTCCTTACTGATGATTTCCAGCTCCAGATCATCAACATTAATTTTATCACCAACTTCGGGCGAGCCGCCGCGTTCATTCAGAAAAAAGCCTACGAGAGTGGTGTAATTATCTTTATTATCGAACTGATAATCGAGGTCAAAATATTTCAGGAATTCAACCAGCGGAAACTGCGCATCAGCAATCCAGGAATTTTCATTTTTCTTTACAATTCGGTAATCGAAGTTTTCGGATGTCGCCGTGTTTCCAACCAAAGCGTCCAGAACATCGTGCATTGTGGCGATTCCCAACGTATTTCCATATTCATCGATAACAATTCCGTGGTGATTTTTTTCTTTTTTAAATATTTCCAGCACGCTGTAAGCGTAAGAATTTTCATTAAGGAAAATCGGCTGCCGCAGCAATTTTTTAAGCTGGAAATTTTGCGCATCCGCAACCGGAAAAATATCTTTCATCGTCACAATACCGATGATGTCATCCAAATTATTTCCGCTTGTAACCGGATAAAAATTGTGTTTTTCTTTCGTTATTTTTGCTAAAATTGATTCCAGATTTTCTTCGATGCTGAAAAAAGTAATCGCAGTTCTGTGCGTCATCAGCGTGTTGATTTTCCGGTCGCCAAGTTCAAAAACGCGTTCAACAATATTGTGCTCAATTTTATCAATTTGTCCTTCCATGGCGCTTTCACGCACGATAGATTTTATTTCTTCTTCGGTTACAATGCTGTCCGATTTGCTGTCGATTCCGAAAATTTTTAAAAATATATTGTTTGAAGTGGTCAATAACCAAACAAACGGCGACGTTATTTTGGACAGAATATCCATGGGTTTTGCCAGAGTAGTGATGATTTTTTCAGGAAAAGTCATCGCAATTCTTTTCGGCAGCAATTCACCTAATAAAATCGATAAATAAGTGATGAAAATTACGATTCCAACGGTTGCTAACGGTTTCGAATATGGTGCTAAAAAAGAAAACTGATCAAGGAATCCTTTAAAATCATTGGTTAGCGTATCGCCGGAATACACCCCAAGCAAAATCCCGATTAAGGTAATTCCAATTTGAACGGTCGATAAAAACTTGGTTGGATTTTCACCCAGTTGAAGCGCTTTTTTCGCGCCGGCGCTGCCTTTTCTTTCCGCGCTTTCGAGCTTGAATTTCCGCGAAGAAACCAGCGACATTTCCGACATCGCGAAGATACCGTTCAGCAGAATAAGTAAAATAATGATGAGTAATTCCATTCAAATTTTTAATTATCACAAAGATAATTTTTTTGATCTTATTAAATTTCGGCTGGATTATTAGCTTTTAAATTTTGAAAAATGGAACTTCTAAAATTTTTCCGTGCTAAATGACCAATTTTTTCAAAAAGAAAAATCTTGTTGGAAACAAAACAGAAAAATTCCGTGCTGTTTGGGCGAATTTTTCCGATTTAGCTTTTAAGGAAATTTTTAAAAACCAACCATTTAGCCTGATAAAATTTCGAAATCTGGTTTTTTTGGCGTCTTTTCAATGTTCCGGGAACTTGCGCATAAAATGAAAAATGTGCCCGAATAACCGCCAAAAAATGCAAAAAACCATTTTTTAAACCGAAATAAATTCCAGCAAATCCATCTAAAATGAAGCGTAACAGTAAAATCCAAAACGCTTTCGGAAAAGGCAGATTTTTCAGCAACATCGATAGATTGTTCCGGACATTCAGGAAAGTTTTTTGTGAACTTTGTTTATTTAATGTTCCTCCTCCTACGTGATAAACGGTGGACTTTCCAGTGTAAAATATTTTTCGTCCGGAATTTTTCAAGCGCCAGCACAAATCGATTTCTTCCTGATGTGCGAAAAATCTTTCATCAAAACCATTGTGTGCCCAAAAATCCGCTGAACGAATAAAAAAACAGCAGCCCGAAGCCCAGAAAATTTCGGTTTCATCGTCGTACTGACCTTCGTCTTTTTCGATGTTTTCAAAAACGCGCCCGCGGCAGTACGGAAACCCGAGATTGTCGATCAAGCCGCCAGCGGCACCGGCAAATTCGAAATATTCACGGCGGTTAAAATCTAAAATTTTCGGCTGTATAGCGGCAATTTTTTCATTTTTTTCAAAAAGCTGAAGAACTGGCTGCAGCCAGTTTTCGGTAACTTCAACATCCGAATTCAGCAAGCAGTAAAATTCGTGCTTAATCTGTTTTAAACCGTTATTATAGCCGCCGGCAAAACCATGGTTTTCGGTATTTAAAATAACTGAAACCTCCGGAAATTCAGCTTTTAAAAATTCGACAGAATCGTCGGTAGAATTATTGTCGATGACGTACAAATCGGCGCCGGCAGAATGCTGAATGACGTTGGACAGAAATTGTTCTAACCAGGATTTTCCGTTCCAGTTTAAAATTACGATTGCTAAATTCAATTTTTTAAAATTTTCAGGGCAGTTCAGGCAATTTTTTCCATTTCTTTTATGGCGTGCTGATATTTCCAGCGCCGGTGCGACCACAGATAATTATCCGGTCTTTTTTCGATGGTATTTTCAAGCAGATTGTAGAACTTTTTCACCACTTCGTGTTCCACGAATTTTTCGCCGTCGGGGTAAATCCGGTAATAATTAATCTGATAAAAACCTCGCTTCACTTTTTTCATTTCACAAAAAACAAACGCAAGATCCATCCGAGTGGAAAGTTTGTCATAACCCACAAAAGCGGGTGTTTTTTGGTTTAAAAAATTCAAACCGTACGTCACTTCCGAATGATGCGGCGTCTGATCGGCCACGAACATGTAAATAGAATCGCCGTCATTAGGATTCCGGAAAATATGTCGGATGACTTCTTTGGCTTCCAGTGCCGTGTTTCCAAAGCGGCTTCGCAGGTTTTTCATCTGCTCTTCCCAAAAACCACTGTTCACTCTTCGATACACCGGAAAACTGTTTTTTTGCGGAACAATCAGCGCCAGCGTATTGTACCATTCCCAGTTAAAAATATGTCCGGAAAGCAGAATTACATTTTTATTTTCGGCCACTGCCTCTTTAAAAATATCCTGGTTGAGGTGCTGAACCCGGACGCGCAGTTCCGTAGCAGAAATGGTAAAAGTCTTGAATGTTTCTACAATATAATCGCAGAAATTGATATAAAATTGTTTCTGAATTTTTTTGAGCTCTTCGGCAGATTTTTTCGGGAACGAGTTTTGCAGATTGGTTAAAACCACTTTTTTTCTGTACCCGATGATGTGAAAACTGAGCAGAAACAATACATCGGAAACGACGTAAAGTACGCGCAGTGGCAAGCGGGAAAAAAGTAAAATAATCTGGAAAATAAACTTCATAATGGAGTGCAAATTTAATGATAATAAAGTTTATTCTTTAACCAAAATTTGGTATTTTGCAGAGATTAATAATTATCAATCACGATGAAAAAACAAACTTTACGAAGCCTTCTGCTTGCCGGGCTTTTAATTTCCGGAATTGCATGTTCTCAAAAAAGTGAAAATACAGCAGTAACAGAAACTTCTAAAGACACCGTTACGCAAACTTCCGCCGATTCTGCGACAGCTCCTGTAGATAGTGTAGCGTTGAAAGAAGCGAAAAAGAAAGCGGCAGCAGCAGAAATTGCAAAACTTCCGAAACCATATAATGATAAGGAAAATGCCGAGGCGAAAATTGCAGAGCTTGTAAAACAGGCAAAAGCTGAAAATAAAAATGTAATGATACAGGCCGGCGGAAACTGGTGTATCTGGTGTTTACGTTTTAACAATTATGTGCAAACCACGCCGGAACTGAAGCAGGTTGTTGACAAAAACTATATTTATTACCACCTGAATTATTCGCCGGAAAACAAAAACGAAAAAGTTTTTGCTAAATATGACAATCCAGGCGAGAAATATGGATATCCAGTTTTCATCGTTCTAGACCAGAATGGCAAGATGATTCATACGCAGGACAGCGCGGTGCTGGAAGAAGGAAAAGGCTACAGCCTGGAAAAGGTGAAAGCATTTTTTGAAAAATGGGCGCCAAAAGCTTCCTAAATATTAAAAATCCCGCCAATTATGACGGGATTTTTTTATAACAATTTTTTAATCCACTCCAGTTTTTTCTCGCTATACGGCGGATATTTCAGGTCTGGTTCTCCCCATGTTGCACGCGACAAAACTGCTTTTTTATGTGAAAAGGCGTCGAAACCATATTTGCCGTGATAATTTCCCATTCCGGAATTTCCTACGCCGCCAAACGGCAAATGGTCGTTGCTTAAATGCATCACCACATCATTAATACAGCCGCCTCCAAAAGAAATTTTGGAAACAAACTGCTCTTTTTCCTCGGATTTATCCGTAAACAGATAAGCTGAAAGTGGTTTTTCATAAGCAGCAATTTGGCTTAAAGCATCATTAAAATTTTTAAAGGTCAGCACCGGAAGAATCGGTCCGAAAATTTCTTCCTGCATTACCGCGTCGTTCCAGGTAACGTCAGCTAAAATTGTCGGCTCAATGAACCTTTTTTCTGCATTTGAATTTCCCCCGATATAAACTTTTTCGTGATCAATTAATTGAAGCAGACGCTCGAAATTTCTATCATTAATTATTTGCGTATAATGCTCAGAATCTGGCTGATAATTGTATTTCTGAATGTAAGATTTTAAAGAATCCAAAAAGCTAACTTTCACTTTTTCATCAACCAGAATATAATCCGGCGCCACGCATGTTTGTCCGGCATTCAGGAACTTGCCCCAGACAATTCTTTTTGCTGCGACTTCGAAATCGGCAGAAGACGTTACAATTGCGGGACTTTTTCCACCTAATTCTAGCGTTACCGGTGTTAAATGCTTCGCCGCAGCTTCGTAAACGATCTGACCAACACGCGGACTGCCGGTAAAAAATATTTTATCGAATTTCAGTTTCAAAATTTCAGTAGTTTCCGCTACACCGCCTTCAGCAACGAAGAGAAATTCTTGCGGAAAATTTTCATTGATGACTTTCGCCATCGCTTTCATGGTATTTTCCGCAATTTCACTTGGTTTCACGATACAGGTATTTCCTGCAGCAATCGCTGCCACGACAGGAGATAAAGAAAGCTGATACGGATAATTCCACGCACCGATTACCAGACAATTTCCGAGCGGTTCAGAATAAATTTTGCTTGAACCGAGCTGATTGGCGAGATTCGTTTTCGCATTGTCGGGCCGCATCAACGATTTTAGATTTCCCAGAAAATAATCAATGTCTTTTAAAACGAAAGAAATTTCGGTGGTTAAAGTGTCGAATTTCGACTTTCCGAAATCAGCGTAAATCGCTTCGTAAAGCAAATCATCATTTTTTACGAGCAAATCGCGCATTTTTTCCAGATTTCTCTTTCGGAATTTATAAGCCTTCGTTTGCTGACTGTTAAAAAATTCTTTCTGCGCAGCTAAAATATCTTGAAAATTCATTACTTTTAGTTTCTGTTTATAACAAATTTACCGTAAAAATTTTACATCGTCCGCAAATGGATTTTAAAAATAAAACTGTACTCATAACCGGAGCTTGCTCTGGAATCGGAAAAATTATGGCGAGAAAATCGCTTGAACGAGGCTGTAAAAAATTGGTAATTTGGGACATCAGCGAAGAAGGTTTAAGCAAAACCAAAGAGGAATTTGCTAAAATCGGTGGTGAAATTTTCACGTACCAAATAGATCTTTCAAATTTGGACAGCATTAAAATCCAGGCGCAGCGCGTTCGAAACGACGTTGGCGCCGTTGATGTTCTCATCAATAACGCGGGAATTGTGGTAGGAAAATATTTTCATGAACATACGCACGATCAGGTTCAGAAAAGCATGTCGGTTAACAGCAATGCTTTAATGCATACCACTTTGGAATTTTTACCCGGAATGATGGCTAATAATTCTGGTGCAATCTGCAATATTGCGTCATCCGCCGGTTTAATTTCAAACCCGAGAATGTCGGTTTACGCGGCATCAAAATGGGCAGTAATTGGCTGGGGCGATAGTTTGCGTCTGGAGATGAATCAGTTAAACAAAAATATTTCGGTAACCACCATCATGCCGTTTTTCATTAATACCGGAATGTTCGATGGTGTAAAATCGAAATTATTGCCGATTTTAGAACCTGAAAAAACCTCCGAAAAAATAATTTCCGCAATCGAAACAGAAACCAAAATGCTGGCGATGCCGCTTCCGTATTGGTTTATCCGTTTTTCGCAGGGGATTTTACCAATTCCGACTTTTGACTGGGTAATGGAAAACGTTTTCGGGATTTACGACACGATGAAGGGATTTACCGGGCGCAAATAAGTTTTAAGGCTCGGATTTTTTACTTAAATTTGTGCCAGTAAAAGTAAAAAGAAAGAATGAATTCCTACAAAAATCCTCTCGAGGAACGCTATTCAAGCGAGGAAATGCTCTATAATTTCTCTCCCAACAACAAATTTCGGAACTGGCGAAAACTTTGGATAGCTTTGGCTGAAATCGAAAAAGATTTAGGCCTCGACATTTCCGACGAGCAAATCATTCAACTTAAAGAAAACGCGGAAGAAATAAATTACGAAAAAGCCGCAGAATACGAGAAAAAATTTCGTCATGATGTGATGGCACACGTTCATACGTACGGCGACGCGGCACCTTTGGCAAAAGGAATTATTCACCTCGGCGCGACTTCCGCTTTTGTTGGAGATAATACGGATTTGATCCAGATTCGCGACGGACTTTTGTTACTTCGGAAACAAATGGTGAACGTGATGAAAAATCTTTCGGATTTTGCTCTTCAGTACAAGGATTTACCGACTTTAGGTTTTACACATTACCAGCCGGCGCAGCTTACGACCGTAGGAAAACGTGCAACTTTGTGGCTTCAATCACTACTTTTGGATTTCGAAGAACTTGAATTTTTCATCGAAACTTTAAGATTTCGAGGTGTGAAAGGAACTACCGGAACGGCGGCAAGTTTTTTAGAGCTTTTCGACGGAGATTATTCCAAAGTAAAACATCTGGATAAGGAACTTTCAAAGCGTTTTGGTTTTGACAAAGTTTTCGGTGTTTCCGGCCAAACTTACGACCGAAAAATTGATGCGAAAGTGGTAGCGTTGCTGTCGAATATAGCACAGTCCGCCCATAAATTTACCAATGATTTACGGCTTTTACAGAATTTAAAAGAAATTGAAGAGCCTTTCGAGAAAAACCAAATCGGTTCTTCGGCGATGGCTTATAAAAGAAATCCAATGCGATCTGAACGGATTGGTGCTTTGGCAAAATTCGTGATGTCTTTATCTACAAGTTCGGCTATGGTTGCTTCTACACAATGGTTTGAAAGAACTTTGGACGACTCAGCCAACAAGAGATTAACCATTCCACAAGCATTTCTCGCGGTGGACGCGATTCTGATGATTTGGAACAATATTATGAACGGAATTGTGGTGTATGAAAACCGCATCAAGAAGCATATTATGGAAGAACTTCCGTTTATGGCGACGGAATATATCATTATGGAAGAAGTGAAAGCCGGCGGCGACCGTCAGGAAATTCACGAAACCATCCGCGTTCATTCGATGGAAGCTTCGAAAAAAGTGAAGGAGGAAGGCAAAGAAAATGATTTGCTGGAAAGAATTTTAAATGACCATTCGCTGAAACTGGACAAATCCAAATTAATGGAAGTCCTCGATCCGAAAATGTTCATCGGTTTTGCGCCAATTCAAACTGAAGAATTTATTGAAAATGAAGTCACGCCGATCCTGAAGAAGTACGCCGACCTTATCGGGCTAAAGGCCGACCTTAAAGTTTAAAAAATATGCAGTCTTTTGGCTGCTTTTTTTTTATAATTTTATTGAAAAATTTGCCCAAAAAGCGCCCAAAAAATTAGTAAAGACAAATTCCTGTTATAAAAAGTAAAAATGAAAAAAAGAATCTTCGTAGAAAAAAAAGGAATTTTCGATGTTGAAAGTCCTTTGATTTTTAATGAAATAAAAAATATTATTCCCACGATTGAAAATGTAAAAATTTATAATATTTACGATGTTTTCGGAGTGAATGAGGAGGAATTTTCGAAAGTTATTACGAACACTTTTGTAGATCCGGTGACCGATATTCTGCACGACGAAAATCCGGCAAAAAATGCCTTTTTTGCCACGGAATTTTTACCCGGACAATATGATCAGCGCGCCGATTCCGCGCAGCAGTGCATTGCACTACTGACTGGAAATGAGAACGGTAAAGTACGAAGTGGCAAACTCTTCGAACTTTTTGGTGTTTCTAGTTCAGAGGTTGAAAAAATCAAAGATCATTTGATTAATAAAGTTGAATCCCAGCTTAAAGATTTATCGAAACTGGAAATTCCAAAGGAAGAAACGCCGGATCCGGTTTTGGTTCACGAAGGATTCATCGATTTTTCTGCCGCGGAATTGGCAAATTTTTACCAAAATCATGGTTTTGCTTTAGGTATTGATGATTTAGAATTTATCCAGAATTATTTCAAATCAGAAAGCAGAAATCCGACTGAAACGGAACTAAAAGTTCTCGATACGTATTGGAGCGACCATTGCCGACACACCACTTTTGAAACTGAATTGACAGATATTCAGTTTAATGGTGAGTTTAAATCGACTTTAGAGAATATTTTTAATGACTATTTAGAGAAAAGAAAATTTTTAGGTCGGGAAGCAAAACCAATTTCTTTAATGGATTTAGCTACTGTTTGCGCCAGATATTTTCATAAAATGGGAAAACTGGAAAATTTGGTCATTTCGCAGGAAATAAATGCGTGTACCATTGAAATTGAAGCAGAATTCGACGGAAAAAAAGAACCGTGGTATCTGCTCTTTAAAAATGAAACCCACAATCACCCCACAGAAATTGAACCTTTCGGCGGTGCATCCACGTGTTTGGGCGGCGCCATCCGCGATCCGTTGTCCGGCCGTGCCTTCGTTTATCAAGCGATGCGTCTTTCCGGCGCAGCTGATGTTTTGGAACCGATTTCTGAAACTTTACCCGGAAAACTTCCGCAAAGAACAATCACGAAACAGGCCGCAAACGGCTATTCTTCCTACGGAAATCAGATTGGTTTAGCCACAACTTTGGTGAATGAAATTTACCACGACGGCTATAAAGCAAAAAGAATGGAAGTTGGTTTTGTCGTGGGTGCGGTGAAAAAAGACTGGGTGAAAAGAGAAGAACCAAAATGCGGTGATCTTGTAATTTTGCTTGGTGGTGCAACCGGAAGAGACGGCGTGGGCGGCGCGAGCGGAAGTTCTAAAGTTCAGGACGAAACGTCGATTCACACCTTGTCAACCGAAGTTCAGAAAGGAAATGCGGTTGAAGAAAGAAAAATTCAAAGACTTTTTCGAAATCCGGAAGTAACCAGATTAATTAAAAAATCGAATGATTTTGGTGCAGGCGGTGTGTCCGTGGCAATTGGTGAAATTGCTGATTCACTGGAAATTAACCTTGATATTCTGCCTTTAAAATATGAAGGTTTAAACGGAACTGAACTCGCTATTTCGGAATCTCAGGAGCGAATGGCGGTCGTCATTGAAGCTGCCGACAAAGAAAAGTTCATCAGTTTTTGTGAAAAAGAAAATATTAAAGCAGTTGAAGTTGCAAAAGTAACCGATTCTGGCAGGATGCAGATGTTTTGGCAAAACCAAAAAATTGTCGATTTAAGCAGGAAATTTTTAGATACCAACG
Source organism: Kaistella solincola (assembly GCF_000812875.1). GTDB lineage: Bacteria > Bacteroidota > Bacteroidia > Flavobacteriales > Weeksellaceae > Kaistella > Kaistella solincola. The sequence continues at coordinate 557,860 of NZ_JSYK01000003.1, forward strand.
GCTGCGCGAAAAGACAGCATGCTGAAGTTTGGCATTTGAAACCGGTTGAAAATAAAAATTTAGCCTTTAATGAGGCAAATTTCTTTAAATTACTTTCAGCTAAAAATGTGGCTTCGCAAAAAGGTTTGGCGGAAATGTTCGATGCTTCTGTGGGCGGAACAACCGTTGCGATGCCGTTTGGTGGAAAGCATCAGCTGACCGAAATGGAAGGAAGCGTGCAAACTTTGCCGGTTTTAAATGCGAAAAACGTAGAAACCGTGTCGCTGGCAAGCTGGGGTTTTGATGCTGATATTTCCGAGCAAAATTCTTTGGTTGGCGCTGCAAATGCCGTGGTAGAAAGCGTTGCCAAAATTGTGGCCATGGGCGGCGATTATAAAAATATTAGATTAAGCTTTCAGGAATATTTCGAAAAACTCGGAAATAACCCGGAAAAATGGGGAAAGCCACTGGCATCTTTGCTTGGAGCTTATGATGCGCAGATGAATTTTGAACTGGCTGCAATCGGTGGAAAAGATTCGATGAGTGGAAGTTTTCATGATATTCACGTGCCGCCAACTTTGATTTCATTTGCGTGTGCAAATGGTGAAAAGAAAAATATCATTTCACCAGAGTTCAAAAAAACGGGTAATAAACTGTATTTATTTCAGCATATTCCGCAGGAAAATGGATTGCCGAATTATCGGGATTTGAAACAGATTTTCGATTTTATTTTTGAAAATATTAAGTCGAAAAAGATCGTTTCGGTAAAGACGGTTAATGAAGGTGGAGTTGCAGTTGCTTTAGCAAAAATGAGTTTTGGAAATCATTTGGGAGCAGAAATTAACGTTTCGGAAGATGTACTTTTAACGAAAAATATTGGCAGTTTAATCGTTGAAAGTTCTGATGATTTAGTAAGTAATTTACTTCAAGCTATTGGTGAAGTTTCAAATTCAGAAACTTTGAAAATCAATAGTTTAGATTTCAATATCGAAAAATTACTTGAAGTATGGATGGGAACTTTCGAAGAGCTTTTCCCAACTACGGAAAAAACAAAAGTTGTGGTTGAAATTGATTTAAAACTGAATTCAGTTCAGCCAAGAACAATTCATATTTTGGAACACAATTTAGCTGCACCGAAAGTTTTTGCACCTATTTTTCCGGGAACAAATTGTGAAAATGAAACGCAAAATGCTTTCAGAAAAGAAGGTGCCGAAGTGTCATCGTTGCCGCTCATTAATCTTAATCATCAGCTTTTAAATGAAAGTTTGGACGCCTGGATTTCGGAAATTAATCAAGCACAAATTTTGGTTTTGTCGGGCGGTTTTTCGGCGGGTGATGAGCCGGACGGTTCGGCGAAATTCATTGTGAATGTTTTGAAAAACGAGAAAATGAGAAATGCCGTTCATCAATTATTGGAACGCGACGGAATGATTCTCGGGATTTGTAATGGTTTTCAGGCTTTGGTGAAATCCGGTTTGCTGCCGTATGGTGAAATTCGGGATTTAAATGCAGACTCGCCAACATTAGCACACAATGCAATCGGCCGTCATATTTCGCAAATGGTGGATGTGAAAGTAGCTAATGACGATTCACCGTGGTTGAAAGGCATGAAAGATCAGGTTTTTACCATTCCGATTTCGCATGGTGAAGGCCGTTTTATGGCATCTGAAGCGGTGATTAGGGAACTATATGAAAATGGGCAGATTGCCACACAATATATTGATGATGCTGGAAATATTGCGCACGGGATGCCGTTTAACCCGAATAATTCTTTGTTTGGAATTGAAGGAATTACCTCAAAATCGGGCAAAATATTTGGGAGAATGGGACATCCGGAACGTTTTGCCGAAGGTTTAATGAAAAATATTCCGACTGCCAATTACCATAATATCTTTAAAAATGGGGTGGAATATTTTAAATAGTATTTTTTATAAGTATTTTTGCTTATAATTACAATTTATTAGTAATTTAGCTTATATTTTAAAAGCTCATCCAGTTAAAAATTATTAGGTAAAAACCTTATATTTTCAGTTTATTAGGAGAATTGCTTATATTTGTCTTATGATTGCAATTATTACCGGTGACATCATTAATTCCCAAATGTCCGATTCGGAACTTTGGCTGCCCAAACTGAAAGATTTGATGGCAAGCTGGTCCGAAAGCCCCGAAAATTGGGAAATTTACCGCGGCGATGAATTTCAGCTGAAATGCAGCGTGGACGAAGTTTTCCGCAAAGCACTATTGCTAAAATCACTCATCAAAACTTTTGAAAATCTGGATGTCCGCCTTGCAATCGGTATTGGAAATGAGGTTTTTCTTTCTGAAAAAATTACAGAATCCAACGGTTCTGCGTATGTAAATTCCGGAAGGTTGCTCACGGAAATAAAATCGCAGGGAAAAACACTCGCAATACAAACCGAAAACGACAAAGTTAACCGCGATCTGAATATTTTGTTCAAATGGGCGGCAATCGATTTTGACAACTGGACAGCCGCAACCGCAGAAATCATCCATCAACTTTTAGTGAATCCCGCGCTTACACAGGACGAACTCGCCAAAGCGCTGAATATTACACAATCGTCAGTAAGTCAGCGGCTTAAAAGGGCGAATTTTGATTTGTTACAGGAAACCGACCAGTTTTTCCGAAAGAAAATCGCCGAACTATAAATGATTTTTATTCCTCTCATAATGGCACATTTAATTGGAGATTTTATTCTCCAGCCCAATTCTTGGGTCGCCGATAAAGAGCGGAAAAAAGGGCAAAGCATTTACCTTTACCTTCACGTAATTTTACACGTTTTTCTCACCTATATTTTGCTCTGGGATAGGAATTTATGGTGGATTGCCCTGACTATCGGCGTTACGCATTATCTTATCGATTGGGCGAAACTGCAGTTTCAAAATCCAAAAACCAAAAGAACCTGGTTTTTTATCGATCAGGCCGCGCATATTTTTGTAATCGCGATATTATCCGTTACTTATTTTCCGTTTTTAAGGTGGGAAGACTTTATAAATTCCCGAAATTTGAGCTTAATAACGGCGATAATTTTTCTCACCGTACCTTCGTCGATATTTATCAAAAACATAATTTCCATATGGACGCCGGTAACGGTGGAGCACAGCAAATTACAGACGGAATCGCTGGTGAACGCCGGAAAATACATCGGAATTTTAGAAAGACTGCTCGTTTTTGTTTTTATTCTTGTGGATCATTGGGAAGGCGTCGGTTTTATGATCGCGGCGAAATCAGTCTTCAGATTCAGCGATTTGGCAGAAGCAAAACAGAGAAAACTCACCGAATATGTGCTGATTGGAACCTTGTTAAGTTTCGGAATAGCAATTTTAACGGGTATATGGGTTAAAATTTAAAAAAAATAAAATCTAATAAAAAGTAAAAATGACAAAAGGAGCAATGCTTTATGAAGGAAAGGCAAAGCAGGTTTTTGAAACAGATAATCCCAACGAGGTAATTGTCCGTTTTAAAGATGATGCAACCGCCTTTAATGCACAGAAAAAAGGAAATGTGGACCTTAAAGGTGAAATGAACAATGCCATAACGACATTGATTTTCGAATACCTCAACAAAAAAGGAATTCCTACTCATTTCATCCGGAAAATTGATGAAAGAGAACAGCTGGTGAAAAAAGTGCACATCATTCCTTTGGAAATGGTGGTGCGCAACTATTCTGCCGGAAGCATGGCGCAGCGTCTTGGAGTTGCAGAAGGTATCAAATCGCCGGTTACCATTTTTGATATCTGCTATAAAAAAGATGAGCTCGGCGATCCGCTGATTAATGATCACCACGCGGTTTTTCTAGGTGCTGCCACTTATGAAGAACTTGATGAAATGTATGAATTGACCTCTGATATCAATGATATTCTGATTGAACTTTTTGATGAAATGAATATTATTTTGGTCGATTTCAAGATTGAATTAGGGAAAGATTCCTCCGGCAAAATAATTTTAGCCGACGAAATTTCTCCCGATACTTGCAGACTTTGGGACAAGGACACCATGAAAAAACTGGATAAAGACCGTTTCAGACGCGATCTGGGTGAAGTTACCGAAGCATATGTGGAAATTTACGAACGATTAAAAAAGGTCTTAGTGAAATAAATTATTTCAGAGACACCAGAAATGAAAGATATACAACAGCACAGAGAAGATTATTTAAACCATTTTAAAGACGATGTCTACGAGCGGAATATCTTAAAAAAAGAAGATCCGTTCGATGCTCCGCAGGAGGAATGCGGAATTTTCGGGCTTTATTCCGATAATGATGTCGATACTTTTTCGCTTTCGCAGTTTGGGCTTTTCGCGCTGCAACACCGCGGTCAGGAAGCGTGCGGAATTTCTGTGATGAATCACGGCAAAATTTTCAATATTAAAGACGAAGGTTTGGTGCTCGATGTCTACAAAGACATCCGCCACCCCGAAACTTTTATGGGAAATTCTGCCATCGGGCACACCAGATATACGACCGCCGGCGACAAAAAGAAATATAATTTTCAGCCATTTTTCGCCAAAAACGAATATGATCAGATTATTCTTTCTATTGCGCACAACGGAAATCTCACCAATGCTTATGAGCTGAAAAAGGAACTGGAAGCTGAAGGTGTTGTTTTCAAAGCAACTTCCGATTCTGAAGTTATTTTAAGGTTAATCCAGAAAAACCTCGATTTAGGTTTACGTGCAGCAATTAAAACCACAATGGAAAAAATTGAAGGCGCTTATTCCGTTGTCGGTATGACACGGAATAAATTCTTTGCTTTCCGTGATTTTCACGGGATACGCCCGCTGGTTTTAGGTGCAATTGATGAGAAAACTTATGTTGTAGCTTCGGAATCTGTAGCTTTAGACGCGGTCGGAGCGCAGTATGTGAGAGATATTTTACCGGGCGAAATTGTTTACACCAACGAAAACGAAACCGGTCTGCACAGCTTTTTGGTGAAGGAAAACTGCGAAAAAAGAATCTGCGCTTTTGAATATATTTATTTTGCGCGACCCGATTCGGTAATGGAAGGTATTAATGTTCACGAAATCCGGGAAAAATCCGGAGCTAAAATTTGGGAACAGGCGCCTGTTGAGGCAGATATTGTCATCGGCGTACCGGATTCCGGTGTTCCTGCGGCAATCGGTTTTTCAATCGCATCGGGGATTCCATTCCGTCCGGTATTGATTAAAAACCGGTACATCGGCAGAAGCTTCATCGTTCCCACGCAGGAAATGCGCGAGCGGATTGTCAACCTGAAATTAAATCCAATTATCTCTGAAATAAAAGGCAAACGTGTAGTAATTATTGATGATTCCATCGTGCGCGGTACAACATCCAAACGTTTGGTGAAAATTCTGAAAGAAGCCGGTGTGAAAGAAATTCACTTCCGAAGTGTTTCGCCACCGATTATTGCACCATGTTATTTGGGAATTGATACGCCGTCGAAAGACGATTTGATTTCAGCCAACATGAGCGTGGAAGAATTGCGACAATATTTAGGCGTTGACACGCTGGAATTTTTAAGTATGGAAAATCTAAAAATCATTCTGGGAAGTTCCAACCACTGTTTCGGTTGCTTTACGGAAGTTTATCCGGTTCCGGCAGGCCCGGTTCCTGATTATACAGACGAATAAAATGCAAAAAGGTTGGAAATAATTTCCAACCTTTTCTTTGATATATATGGAGTGTTTTTTCTTAGAACTTGTAAGCCAAACCTACTTGGAATACGTTGTTTTTCACAGCGTCACCACTTGCTCTGTCTTTCATAATGTCTGTTAAACCTGCAACATATCTCGCAGTTAAACCAACTTGCGGAGTGAAATAATACCCGGCACCTAAACCAATACCTGCGTTAAATGAGTTGAAATTGTCTTTGTCTAACTCGCTTTTCACACTGTTTTGAGTTGTACCATTTTCAGTATTTTTTCTCTTATCTCGCGCGCTAACTAACAATCCGAATTCCGGACCAGCTTCTAGATAAAATGATGGAGTTGCGTTATATTGGAACATCACCGGCAATGCTACATAATCTAAATGTCTTGCATACTCTGTTCTGTATGTTGTGTTGTTCACATCAAATTCATTTAAAGTAACTTTAGATCCCAAGTTGTTATAAATTAACTCCGGCTGAATGCTGAAATTTTCTGCAATTGGCGCATTCATAAAAATACCTGCATTATAACCTATTTTTGATCCCTGGTCGCTTAAGTCAGCATCTTTTGATAAAGATGAAACGTTCATACCCGCTTTAATACCAAATTGTTGTGCAAATGTTAATGAACTAACTACTACTGCTGCACTTAAAAATAACTTTTTCATAATCTTAAATTTTCGAATTAAATTTTTGTTTTCGATAATAAACTTTTTAGTTATTAAATTTTAAAATTCTTAAAATTTTTCTCACTAAAAATATTCACTACCACTTCATTTTTTTAAATTGTTTTACGGCAGAGTATTGACAAACGCTGTGCCAAAAATTCGAAATTTCCTTGAAAATTAAACGTATGTTTAAAATAGTAGTTGTGTAATTACCTGATTGACAAGTACTTAAAGATGTAATTTTAACATTTCCAGCACGGGTAATTGATGTTGTCTAAATAAAAAATTTGCTGCTTTTTAACCCAAATTTTTATAAAAATTCAATGCTTGGAGAATATTTTCGGTCAAAACCGACACGTCAAAAGTAGATTTTCCGATCGAAGTTACTAATGAAAATTTAATGCTTCCAGCAGCATTTTTTTTGTCATTCTTCATTAAATCCACAATTTCGTTATCATTAAACTGCGCAATCGCAATAATTGGGAAAAACTTCAGAATTCCTGCTATAATTTCTTCGGTTTCTTCTGCAGATAAAAGGTTTTGAAGAAAAGAAAGCTGCGTTTCGCAAATCATTCCAAGCGCTACCGCTTCGCCGTGAAGAATTGGCGTAGTGTTTTTCAGGAAAAGACTTTCCAGCGCGTGACCAATGGTATGACCGAAATTTAAAGTCTTCCGGATATTTTCTTCGCGAAAATCTTCAAGGACAACGTTTTCCTTAATTTTCATCGAAGTTTCAATAAATGGATATATATTTTCTGGCAGCAATTCGGGCAAATTTTTCAATTCTTGCCAATGCTTTTTATCGGCGATCAAACCGTGTTTCAGCATTTCCGCAAAACCGCTGCACAATTGCGCAAAAGGTAAAGTTTTCAGAAAATCTGGATAGACAAAAATTTCTTCCGGCTCTGCAAAAGTTCCGATGATATTTTTTAAAAACTGATGGTCAATACCGGTTTTTCCGCCAATGGAGGCGTCGCACATTCCCAAAAGCGTTGTGGGGATGTTGATGAATTTAATTCCTCTCTTATATGTCGACGCCACAAAACCGCCCATGTCGGTAATCACTCCGCCGCCCAGGTTAATCATCAGCGCTTTGCGGTCGGTATTAAATTCCGTCAGGATTTCCCAAAGCTGCGCTGCCGTTTCCAGCGTTTTCATTTCTTCGCCGGCTTCGATTTCAATGATTTCAAAAGAAATTTCGGTTTCCAGATTTCCCAACAAAACGGGCAAACAAAATTCGTGTGTATTTTCATCCACCAAAATCAAAAGTTGGGTCGGATTTAACTGCTGAATAAAAGTATTAAGCTGCGTGAAATTTTTGTCTAAAACTGAAATCATTGACCTGAATTTTATCACAAAATTAAACTTTAATTTAGTTTAGCAATTCACCGAGTATTATTAAATTTGTTTCAATTAAAAATCAATATGAGCATTTTCGATAATACCCAAATTGCCTTTGCCGACAGAACCGACGCACAGCTGAAAAAAGCCTACTGGATGTTCAAAGCTATTGAACAGCCTGCTGTAACCAACATGGGAATCTCTGTGCTGAATTTTACCGTAAAAAACAACGTTCCTTTTGTGAACTCAATTGTGCGCAATACACTCTTTGAGCAGTTTTGCGGTGGTGAAACCCGCGAAGAAAGCATGAAGGTGGTAAAACAGATGTTCAAGCACCACGTGGGCAGTATTTTCGATTATGCGATTGAAGGAAAAGCCGAAGAAGCGGTTTTTGATCACACTTGCGAAGAAATTAAGGAAAATATCAAATTTGCCGAAGGAAATCCTGCTATTCCGTTTGTGGTTTTTAAGCCTACAGGTTTTGGCCGTATTGAAATTTATGAAGAAGTTGGTAAAAATGTAGAACTCACCACTTCTCAGAAAGAAGAGTGGGCCAGAGTGGTGAGAAGATACAACGAGGTTTGCCAAATGGCTTACGACCGCAATGTGGTTTTGATGATCGATGCTGAAGAAACCTGGATGCAGGATTCTACCGATCAGCTCGTAACCGATATGATGGAAAAATTCAACAAAGAAAAAGCCATCGTCTGGAACACACTGCAAATGTACCGTACTGGCAGACTGGAATATCTTGAAGAAGATTTGCGTAAAGCAAAAGAGAAAAATTACTTTTTAGGTTACAAGTTCGTGCGCGGTGCTTATATGGAAAAAGAGCGTGAGCGCGCGGCAGAAATGAATTATCCGGATCCAATTCAGCCCACAAAACAGGCGACAGACGATAATTACAACGCGTCCATCGAATTTGTTTTGAATAATTTAGATGTTGTTTCCGGCTTTTTTGGTACACACAACGAAAAATCCACCGAACTAGTGATGGACAAGATGAAAGCTGCCGGTTTGCCAAATGATCACCGACAGATTAATTTTGGCCAGCTTTACGGCATGAGCGACAATATCACCTATTACCTCGGCGCAGAAAAATATAATGTTTCCAAATATTTGCCTTATGGCCCGGTGAAAGATGTGGTGCCGTATTTAACCCGTCGTGCGCAGGAAAATACTTCGGTTGCAGGACAAACCGGACGTGAACTCGCGCTGATCGCAAAAGAATTAAAAAGACGGAAAAAATAGGAATTACAGTTTTTTCCAAAATGAAAAAAAAGCGGGTTTTAGCCCGTTTTTTTTGCTTTTAATTAATGAATTTTTGCCGTAAATAATTCTTAAATTTGTAATTCACCGAAGTTGAAGTTTCAAAATTCTTTACTGTCACTTGAAATTTGCCCAGATCATTTTACCGCTTAATCTGAAAGGAACTTTTACCTATAAAGTTCCCGATGAGCTTGTGGAGGTGGTACAGCCGGGAATGCGCGTGCTGGTTCCGTTCGGTGGCAAAAAAATCTACACGGGCATTATTCAGAAAATTCATGCGGACAGACCGGAAAATTTCGAACCGAAAGAGCTCATCAATATTCTGGATGAATCGGCGATTTTACCGCCTGAACAGCTGAAATTTTGGTCCTGGCTTTCGGAATATTATTTGTGCAATATCGGCGAAATTTACCGTTTTGCTTTTCCGGCTTCATTAAAACTTGAAAGCGAAACCTATTTAAAATTAAAGCCGAATACGGCCATAGATTTTCAGAATCTGGATGTAAACGAAATGTATCTCATTCAGGCGCTGGAAGTGCGTCAACTCATTAATCTCACCGAGATTGAAGCTTTTATCCCGAAGCGAGATATTGTAAAAACCATCAAATCGCTCATCGATCTGCAGTACATTGAAATTGATGAAAAAATTGCGGAGAAATATAAAGCAAAAGAAGTTTCGTTTGTAAAAATCAATACCGAAAAAGTTGCGATTGATGATTTGGCGCAGGTACTTTTAAAACTAAAAAAATCGCCCAAACAGCAGGAACTTTTCCTTATAATCCTCGAAAAGGAAACCGAAAATCCACAGCAAGCCATCCGGAAATCTGAGCTTTTTGAAGACGGAAATTACGCGCATGCGCAGCTGAAAGGTTTAATTGAAAAAGAGCTGGTCATCGAGTATGTTTTGCAAAAGGACCGATTGCAGGGTTTTGAAGGTGAAGTTGAAGATTTGGAAACGCTTTCTGAAACGCAGCTCAATGCAAAATCCGAAATAGACCAAGCTTTTGCGGAAGGTAAAAATGTACTGCTTCACGGCGTTACATCTTCCGGAAAAACGCATATTTATGCCGAAAAAATCGAAGAAACTGTCGCTGCTGGAAAAAATGCGCTTTTACTGCTGCCCGAAATTTCGCTGACCAAGCAAATCGTTCAGCGTCTGGAAAAAAAATACGGGCAAAAACTGGGCTTTTATCACCAAAAACTCACCGATTTCGAACGTGTAGAAGTCTGGCAAAAAATTAAAAACAACGAGATTTCGGTTCTCATCGGAACGCGAAGCGCGCTTTTTCTGCCTTTTCAGAATTTAGGCTTAATCGTTGTCGACGAAGAACACGATTCCGCTTATAAACCAAAAGAAGTTTCACCGTATTTTAATGCTAAAGATTCCGCGCAGATTGTAGCCGATTTTTATAACGCGAAAGTAATTTTAGGTTCCGCAACACCGTCAGTGGAAACGTATTACGCGGCGCAGAAAGGAATTTTAAAATATGTGCATTTAAAAGAGCGTTTTGGCGCGGTAAAAGTCCCAACTTTCGAGCTGATTAATTTTAAAGAAGCACAAGACTCCAAAAATACAGTCGGAAATTTCTCTTTTAAACTCATTGAAGAAATCCGTTCGCAGGTAGAGAATGAAAAGCAAACCATGATTCTCCATAACCGCCGCGGCTACGCGAATGTGGTGGAATGTGAATCTTGCGGTTACGTAAATTATTGCTCAAACTGCGATGTGGTGATGACTTACCATAAGTTTTCGAATGAGATGAAATGTCATTATTGCGGCCAGAAAGCTGCAAAACCTAGAACCTGTCCGAAATGCAATTCTGAAAAACTGAATGTCCGTGGCGTCGGTGTGGAACAAATTCATGAAGAAATTTCGAATATTTTTCCCGAAGCTGAAATCGATCGGATGGATGTTGATTCCATGCGCCGAAAGTTTGCCTACGAAAAACTTTACGAAAAATTAGAAACCGGCGAAACTGATATTTTGGTTGGGACGCAAATGATTTCTAAAGGTCTCGATTTCGATAATATTGAACTTGTGGCGATTCCAAAAGCAGATTCTATGCTTTATGTACAGGATTTCCGTGCTGAAGAACGCGCATATCAGCTTATTACGCAGGTTTCCGGCCGTGCGGGAAGATTGTCGGGCGAAGGAAAAGTGCTGATCCAGACTTTTAATCCCGAACATTCGGTTTTCCAGATGTTGCAGGAAAATGATTCAGCAAATCTGTTTGAACATTTGCTCACGGAACGCCGAAAATTTAATTATCCGCCTTTCGTAAAGCTGATTATGATTGAGCTGAAGCACCGCCGCGAAGACAAAGTGGACCGTGCTTCGCAGTTTTTAGGTTCGGTTTTGCGGAAATATTTGCCGGAAGAATGCATTCTTGGGCCGGAAAAAGCACCTATTGGAAAGCTTAATTTAATGTATCAGTACCAAATTCTTTTAAAATTACCGCGCGGTAAGAAATATGAGGAATTTAAAAATTTACTGTTAAAAAGTCTGGATGAATTTGCTGAAATTAAGGCTTATCACTCCATCAAAAAGCTGATATTTGTTGACTTTTAACAAATTTTAACAGAAAATCGGTTCTTTTACAATTCCTAATTCATTGTTAATCAACAATATTTTATATTTTTGAGCGTTCCTAAAATGACTTTTCAAAAGCTGCTTTTGACAAGTCATTAAAACTCGATAATCAAATAATTTTTTAAATGATTAACCTTAAAAAAACGCTGGTTTCATCCGCTCTCGCAATTTCTGCAATTGCTTTCGGACAGGGAACCTTTACTTCTTCCAATTATCCGCAATCTTACGACAACCTAAACGCCAATACTTCCGCTGAAAAACTTTTAACCGCAAAAGAACTCGTCGATATTAAAATAAATTCGATGATGAACGACCCGGTTTTAAGAAATGCTGACTGGGGTTTTGTCATCTTCGATCCGAAAACAAAAAAAATCGTAAGTTCTTACAACGAAAATGCTTCTTTAATTCCGGCTTCCACGACAAAATTGCTTACAACCGATACTGCGATGGGTTTGCTTGGTGAAAATTTCCGTTGGGTAACACAACTGGAGTACTCCGGTACTATCGATGAAGCAGGTGCTCTGGAAGGCAATCTTTACGTGGTTGGCAGTGGCGATCCGTCGCTTGGCACCAATAAAGCGGGTGCTTATTCTTACCGCGAGATCGTTGCCGATTTTATTGGGGCGATGTCTGCAAAAGGAATTAAAAAAGTCAACGGAAATATTATTATCCAGACGGCTTTATTTAAATTAAATAAAACCCAAAATCTCCCGGAAAATATCGTTTGGTTAGAAAACGGCAGCTATTATCTCCCGGTTGGTACCACGAAAGAAATAAATCCGCAAAATGAGCGGCTCATCGCAAAACAGGCAAATCCTTTTGCTGAAAATAAAAACTACTATTACATTTCACCATACATTGGTAAAATGGTGTACGCCGATAAGTTTGACGGTGGTTATTTAACCACAAAATTACCAGATGCACCTGCATATTTAGCAAATACTTTAAGAACTACAATGCTGAAAAGCGGCATTGGCATCAGCGGAAAAGTCGTTACAAAGATGGCTGATCCGGAACCGGAAAGCAGAAATCTCCTAACCTCATACCAGTCCCCAACTTTAGCTGAAATCGTGATGTACACCAATCAGCACAGCGATAACGCTTTGGCAGAAGCAACTTTGCGAATGGTCGGTTTCCAGAAATTTGGTGACCAAACTTTGGAAAGTGGTAGAAATGCCGTGATGACGCATTTAAAAAGTGTTCACTTCGATGTTGAAGGCTTGAATTATTACGATGGAAGCGGCCTTTCCCGCAGTAATGTGGTGACGCCGATTTCGCAGGTGAAATTTCTTACCAACCTGATGGGCGAGAAATACTACAGGTCGTATTTCGATTCTTTGCCGATTGCCGGACAAACCGGAACATTGAAAAAAATGTTTTATTCCGTGGGAAATGGGCAGATTTTTGCAAAAACTGGAACTTTAAATAAAGTGAAAACACTCGCTGGTTATATGAAAACTAATTCCGGTAAAACCTTGGTTTTCTCCTTATTGATTAACAATTACGCAGGTTCGGTGGACCAGGTGAAATCCAGAATGGAGCAAATTCTGGAACCGGCTTTAAGTCTGTAAATCAAAAAAATAAGTACAAAGACCTCCCAATTTTTATTGGGAGGTTTTTTTTATCTTTATATAAAATACAGCGATGAAAAAACTTTATTTATTAACAGTCATTTCCATTATTAATTTAAGTTTTGCGCAGACAGCAAATTCTGCTATAAAAGACCTAAGTAAAAAAGAAGGTGAACAGTATTCGAAAATGATTAATTATAATGTAAATCCAAATACATTAAATTATAATCTCACTTATCAGCGGCTGGAACTCGATTTGGATCCAGCCGTGCGTTATGTAAGCGGAACTGTCACCAGCCATTTTGTTCCGACCGAAAATATTTCCTCTATTTATTTCGATTTTTCCAATACGCTGACGGTTTCGGAAGTGAGATACCACGGCGTAAATCTGAAGTTTACGCAGCTGCCAACCAAAGAAATTAAAGTAGATTTTTTAGCTGCTATTTCGGCTAAAATTTCCGATTCTCTGTCGATAACGTATTCAGGTGTTCCGGATACTTCTGGAAGTGCCGGCGATGCTTTTACCGTTTCACTTCAAAGCGGAACTCCGGTACTGTACACACTTTCCGAACCGTACGGAGCGCAGGAATGGTTTCCGACGAAACAGAGCATGAATGACAAGATTGAAAAAGTTGACCTTAAGATCACAACGCCTAATCAATACAGCGTTGCGTCCAACGGAAAATTGTTTTCCGAAAAGCTTACTGGCGGCAAAAAACTCACCTTCTGGCAAACCAATTATCCGATTCCCGCTTACCTCATTGCGCTCGGAATTACCAATTATACCAAGTTCAATGACACAATGGGAAATCCGCCTTTTCCCTTTGTGAATTATGTTTATCCGTCCACAGCCGCGAATTCAACGACGATGAGCAATATCAACTGGACCAAAGACATGATGAACCTTTATGAAGAATATTTTGGCGCTTATCCGTACCGAAACGAAAAATACGGTCATATGCAGTTCGGCTGGGGCGGCGGCATGGAACACGCCACCATGTCTTCCATGGGATCTTTTCAAAAGTCACTCATCGCACATGAACTCGCACATCAGTGGTTTGGCGATAAAGTGACCTGCGGCCAGTGGAATGATATCTGGCTTAATGAAGGTTTTGCGACCTTCGGTGCACACCTCGCTAATGAAAAATTACTGATGACAAGCGACCAGTTCCGGAGTTTTCTGAGTTCAGAAATTAACTATATTACAAGCGCGCCGGGCGGAAGTGTTTACGTGCCGGAAAGCGACTTAGGAAATGTTAACCGGATTTTCGAGAGCCGTTTGAGTTATTCCAAAGGAGGTTTTGTGTTGCGGATGTTGAAATGGATTTTAGGTGAAGAAGTTTTCTATCAGGCACTGAAAGATTATCATAGTCAACCCAATTTGGCTTACCAGTACGCGGTTACCGAAGATTTTAAAAATTCATTATTAAAATCTACCGGCAAAGATTTCACCGGATTTTTCCAGGACTGGATTTACGGTGAAGGCTATCCTTCTTACCAAATTAAATGGAACCAAACTTCGGATAAAATACTTCGGTTTAAAGTAGGACAAACACAAAGTCATCCTTCAGTAGATTTCTTTGAATTGCCATTGCCAATAAAAATTACCGGCTCTTTGGGCGAAATTTTAGAAATTTCTTTGGATAATCAGTTTAATGATCAAACCTTCAGCATTCCGGTGAATTTTACAGTGGCATCAGTAGAGTTAAACCAAAGCAAACAAATTATTGAAGACAATTCCACGGTGGTGAAAGATGCTTCAATACTCGGAACTGTGGAGCCAAATAAAAAAGCTTTGGTTTTATATCCCAATCCAGTTCACCACACGCTTTCAATTTCCGGGTTGGAAAAAGTGGAAGATTTTCAGATTTACAGCCTTGATGGTAAACTTTTAAAAACCGGAAAAGTGTCAGCGGAGCAGTCCATCGATGTTTCAAAACTTCCGAAAGGTGGTTATGTTTTAAAAATCACCTCTAAAAGCTTTAAATTTATTAAAGATTAAATTCACCATGAATTCATAATATAAAATTCAACCACGGAAAAATAACCCGCTAAAAGGGCATTTTTTCTTAAATTAGCCATTGTAAAAAATAAATTATGATATCTACTCAATTTCTGGAGAACCTGCAAAATGAATTGCAAAATATAAAAAAGGACGGTCTTTTTAAAACCGAACGAATCATCACTTCGCAGCAATCTGCGGTGATTGAAGCCAACGGTAAAACTTTGCTGAACTTCTGTGCCAATAATTATTTGGGACTTTCAAACAACAAAGAAGTGATGCAGGCGTCGAAAGATATGGTGGACAGTCACGGTTACGGAATGTCGTCGGTGCGTTTTATTTGCGGAACTCAGGATATTCATAAAGAGCTGGAAGCTAAAATTTCTAGATTTCTCGGTCTTGAAGACGCGATTTTATACGCGGCGTGTTTTGATGCAAACGGCGGAGTTTTCGAACCGTTGTTTACCGAAGAAGACGCAATTATTTCTGATGAGCTGAACCACGCATCAATTATCGATGGTGTGCGCTTATGTAAAGCAGCACGTTACCGCTATAAAAATAACAATATGGAAGATTTGGAAGCGCAGTTGATCGAAGCTTCCAAAAAAAATCATCGTTTTAAAATTATCGTGACTGACGGCGTATTTTCAATGGACGGAATTGTTGCCGATTTGAAAGGCGTTTGCGATCTGGCCGATAAGTACGGTTGTTTGGTAATGGTGGACGATTCGCATGCCACGGGATTTATCGGAAAAACCGGCCGCGGCACGCACGAAGCTAACGACGTGATGGGCAGAGTAGATATCATCACCTCAACTTTAGGAAAAGCTTTGGGTGGTGCTTTGGGCGGATTTACCTCCGGAAAAAAAGAAATTATCGATATGTTGCGCCAGCGTTCGCGCCCTTATTTGTTTTCGAACTCATTAGCTCCCGGAATTGTAGGTGCAGCAATTAAAGTTTTGGATATGATTTCCGATGATACTTCGCTTCGCGATAAAGTCATGGAAAATGCGGAATATTTCCGGACTGAAATGAAAGCCAAAGGTTTTGATATTCCGGATGGCGATGCAGCAATTGTTCCCGTAATGCTTTACGACGCGCCTTTAGCACAGAAAATGGCGGAAAAACTAATGGATGAAGGCATTTATGTAATCGGATTTTTCTTTCCGGTTGTGCCTCGCGACAAAGCAAGAATTCGTGTGCAGCTTTCCGCAGCGCATACCAGAGAACAACTGGACAAAGCGATTGCAGCTTTTGAAAAAGTTGGGAAGGAGCTCGAAGTTATTTAGTTTGAATTAAAGTCATAAAATAAAACCTTCATTTTTTGAGGGTTTTTTATGGTTTTTTTTGAAATTTTCTGAAACGGAAAGTTTTTTCAAAGCTGAAAATTTTGACTATGTTAGCGCAATAAAATCAAAATTTAATGTTCAGCAAACACGAAGCACAGCAGCTGCGAAAAGAATTCTGGATTGCTTTTGGCAAAAGTTTTCCAAGAAAATGGATTTTGTATGATACAAAAATCAAGGATTTTTCCTTTAAATTTTATGCAGATAACAAAAAAGCTGAGGTCTCGCTGGACATTGAAATGAAAGATGAACTTTTCCGGAATGCCTATTTCGAAAAATTCTGGTCGTTGGAAGCTTTGCTTGAAGAGCGTTTAGGCGAAGTTCAGAAAGACGAATTTTACACACTGGAAAACGGCAAAATAATTGCGCGATTCTGGGTAACCAAACAAAATGTTTCCATTCTAAATAAAAATACCTGGCAAAGTATTTTCGAATTTTTCGTGGATAAAATGGCAGGCTTTGAAGAAATTTATTACGAATACGAAGATTTCATCAAAGACGTTTAAGAAATTTCTATTCAAAAGTTCTTTTTCGCCACCAATAAAAAATTCCGCCTAAAAAGGCAATAATTCCTAAAGGTAAAAGCAAATTCAGCCATTGCCAATAGGATTTTTCTTCATCGATAAGATTCCGGTCCAGCAGGCGCGCTTCGATGTCGCGGTTGCGTAATTCCATTAAATTGGCGTCATCAAGCAAAAAATCAAGCGCATTTCGCAAAAACTGCGCATTGCCATAGGTTTGCTTCGTAAGCATATCTTCACCCAGCGGCAAAGGATTTCCTTTGTACATTTGGTTTCGACCAACGTCGCCATCGGAAATTACAATCATTTTATTTTCCGGGCTTTCTGACCTAAAATTCGGAAAATTGTTTCGTTCACTTCTCGCGGAATACGCAGATTTGAATTTACCTTCCAAACTCACCGCAAAAATTTTCGGTGTTGTTGGTCTTTCAAACTCGCTTAAGGAATCGGTGCGCACAATTTCGCCAAGCGCGACATAATTCGGAACCTGTTTTACCGTAGTGCGTTCGCTGGATTCAAACAAAACATTTGTTTTAATATTGGGTCGGCCTAAGGTATCGATTGGCGTTGGAAATTCAAATTTAACCGGATTGATGTTTTTGGTGATCGGGTTATTATTTTCAGCAATTCCCAAAGCAAAATACGGCCATAAAAAGCTGCTGTATTGCGGATTCCCGGCAACTTCACCAGAAACAATGCGAATCAGCGCCGATTTTTTAAAATCCTTAACCAAAGCAGAATTAATCCGGATTCCGTAATTGAAAAAGAAATCCGTCATATTGATGTCGCTCGGGTACGCCATGATTTTCTTCGCCTGAAAAAGCGTGTCCATTTCAGCATTTACGGCATCAATCATCCAAAGCGTTTTACCGCCGTTCATAATATATTGGTCCAATAGCACTTTTTCACCTTCGGTAAAAGCTTTTCGCGGCTTTGCAATAACCAGCGCGTCCATATTTTTCAGCACTGGCAAATCTGCGTAGGTGAGTTCGGTTTTATTTTGTGGAATAATCGGTCCTGCGTTGTAATTTTCCAGCGCGATTTCCATAAAGCCGGAAAACTGGTCAGGTCGCAATTCATCTTGATTTATCAGCACACCTACATTCTTTTTGCTTTCGGTAGTTAAGCTTTTAATGGTCGAAATGAAATTATATTCCAGATTTTCTACCGAACGTGTCAGCTGTTCATCAGCATTAATGCCTGACTGCGTGATGATTAGCGGAATAGAAGTGCCGTGCGAATTATATTTCAGCGCAGCGTACGGAAACATCACGATTTCGGAAATTTTTCCGTCTTTCATGTCCGGCAGAATAGAAGGCTGCATGCCCATCGCGAGCAAAGTGTCTTTCGACATTTTTGTTTTTATGGGATCGATGAAGCGGAAATCAATTTTTGGATTGATTTTACGGAATTCTTCGAGCATAAAGCGCGTTTCATTTTGAATCTGGCGAAAACTTGCCGGAAAATCGCCTTCCAAATAAACGTCGATTTTCAGCGGATTTTTTACCGATTCTAGAACTTTTACCGTGGAATCAGATAAGGTGTATCTTTTTTCCTGTGTTAAATCTATTCTTTTACCAAAAATACCGAAAGCTCCCAACACCAAAATCAGGGCAAACAGCAGGTAAAAAATTTGTTTCTTTTTCATTGATAACAGCACTAAAAATAGAAGTTACTTTTTCTTTTCCACGATGATTTTCGCAGAAAATAAAAAGATAAAAATAAAAAGCAAAAAGTAAAAAACGTCTCGGGTGTCGATCAGGCCACGCGTGAAAGACAGAAAATGTTTGTAAAAACCGATGTTTGAAAGGTAATAATCTGCGGCGCCAAGCAATTTATAACTCGCCAGCTGTTCAATCCCAAAATAAAGCAGAAAAGACAAAAGTACGCCGAGCAAATACGCCATAATTTGGTTCGGAGAAATAGCTGAAGCAAAAGTTCCGACGGAAGCAAACGCGCCAATCAGCAAAATTGTGCCGAAATAGCTGCCAAAAGTTGCGCCCATATCAATATTACCTTCGGTGATACCCAAAACGTACACCGTGTACAGGTAAATGATGGAAGGAATTAAGCATAAAATTCCGAGAACCCAAACTGCGAAAAATTTGCCCAATATAAGGTCAGAAATTTTCAAAGGTTGAGAAAAAAGCCAGCTTAAAGTTCCGGACTGTTCTTCTTCAGCTAAAGTTTTCATCGAAAGTGCCGGAATTATTAAAAGCATCAACCATGGAACCAGCACAAAATAACTTTGTAAAGTCGCGGTACCAATATCGAAAATATTGAAATCGTTTTCGAAAAAAAACAGGAATAGAGTGCCGATTAAACTGAAAGCTGCGATGATGATCCACGCGCTCCAGTTTCCAAAATACGTCCAAAGTTCTTTTTTAAATATTGCAAACATAGTGCAGCAGCGCTTTTTAGCTTTAGTTAGATTTCTTTTTATTTACCAGTTTCACCGTCATCATGATGCTTCCGACCAAAACGACAAAACCGAGAATTAATTGCCACCGATATTCAATCACCATCGATTTTAAAATAACCGTAAAAACCACCAAAAAAAGAATAAATGTCGCTATTTCATTCGCCTGACGAAGCTTTATATTCGCCATCGGGAAATTTTCGCCGTTCAGTGATTTCATTTGTAGCACTTTTTTCCAGCACCAAAAATGATAAGCCGCTAAACCGAGCAAAAAGGTAAGTTTAAGGTGAAACCACGGCGTTTTCATCAATCCAAAATTCAGGAAAATCAATGTAAGTCCCGAAGCCAGCATGATGACGCCCGCCGGAACGGTGATGATGTTCCACAAACGCGTCGTCATAAAAACGTATTGCTCGCGAAGAATGGCTTTTTTCTGGTTTTCAAATTCGTCGGTGTCCTTATAATATACAAAAAGCCGGACGAGATAAAAAATCCCGGCAAAATAGCTTACCATAAAAATGATATGAACAGCTTTGAGTATGGTATATAACATGGAAAAATTTGAGCACAAAGATAATATTTATCTGAGGAATAAAGAACTTCAGCACCTATAATAAAAACGAAAAAATTTGTCCTTATAATGGCAAATTTTTCGGTGTTTTATTTTTAAAAAAAAGCGCAAAATAATGCCGAATTTTTTCGGTCACTTTAATTCTGAAATTCCACGAAAATCTTTTCCCCGACCTGAAGGCCGAATAAAGTTCGCGCGCCGTTATCGCGATTTCCTTTATAGATCGTGAGTTCCAGCAAACCGGCATCGTTGAAAACTGCCGCAGCCCGACCGTGAAATTCATTTTCGCGGCTCCAGTCGTAGACAATATCGGTATAACGCGTATGAATTTTCGGCAGTGCGAGATTGCGGAATTTAACCATGAAATTATCATAGCCGATACTGCATTTTTCGAAAAATTTCCGGTTAATGTTTGATACCACATTTCCGAAATTATCCACATACAGAATTTCGCCCACCACAATTCCTTCGCTTTCATTAAAAACTGCGTGAGGAAATGAAAGCTGTTTGGGGTTTTTAAACTTGCGTCCGATAACTTCCGGCAAACCACCGTTTTGAAGGTGAACTGCAACCGGCGCGAAAATATCGGTAGAGGTGAAGTGAATATCATCTTCGTAGCCGCTGTTAAAGGTTATTTCATACACCGAATCGGGTTTAACATCGTAAAAAATCAAACTTAAAATTCCATTGTCCGCGGCAATGAAATAATGGTCGCCGGATTTGTATAAAATAAACTTGCGTTGCGGCGTATGAAAACTATCCACCGAGATAATATGCACGGTGCCTTTCGGAAAAAAAGGATAAGCGTTCCTTACGATATACGCGGTCTGCAGCAGGTTATAAGCCTGGATTTCATGGGTGATGTCTACAATGTTAACATCTGGTTTCAGAGTTAGGATTTTACCTTTCACCGCGGCCACGCGATGGTCAACCAGTCCATAATCGGAGGTAAAAGTGATAACTGCCATGTATGTTTTTTGGGATTCACAAATTTAGTTTAAATATAATATTTTAGGCACCATTGTGGATAAGTAACAGTTTTATTTAAAATAAAAATGATACTTTTATTAAAAATTTATTCAAAAATTCTATTTATATGTTTGAACTCAGCTACGAAATTACCGGAGTAGATTCTAAAAATTTTTACGGCGTAAACAACCAATATTTTAATTTGCTGAAATCGCAGTTTCCTACTTTAAAAATTACCGGCCGAGACCACTCAATTTTTGCAAAAGGAAATCAGGCCACGTTGGACATTTTCCGCCTGAAACTCGATGATATCGTCAGCTTTTTGGCTCAAAACCATTCCATGACTTTAAAAGATGTTGAGGGAATTCTGAACTTCAAAGACGAAGAGGAAAAACAGCTGGTATTTGACCAGGATTTTATTGTAAAAGGCGTAAACGGCAAAATAATAAAAGCCAAAACCACCAATCTGAAAAAACTGGTGAAAGTTTCGGAAACCAAAGACATGGTATTTGCAATCGGGCCCGCAGGAACCGGAAAAACGTATACCAGTGTCGCGCTCGCGGTGAAAGCTTTGCGCGATAAGGAAGTAAAACGAATTATTCTGACGCGACCCGCGGTAGAAGCTGGTGAAAGTTTGGGTTTCTTGCCAGGCGACCTCAAAGAAAAGCTCGATCCGTATTTACAGCCGCTTTACGACGCGCTGCGTGATATGATACCGCATGAAAAACTGGAAGGTTTTATGGAAAAGCGAGTGATTGAAGTGGCGCCGCTTGCCTTTATGCGTGGCCGGACCTTGGACGAAGCTTTTGTAATCCTGGATGAAGCGCAGAATACCACCCATTCTCAAATGAAAATGTTCCTGACCAGAATGGGAATGAACGCAAAATTTATCATCACCGGCGACCCAAGTCAGGTAGATTTACCGATGCGGCAGAAATCCGGCTTAAAAGAATCCATGAGGATTTTGAAAGATGTGAACGAAATAGGTTTTGTACATTTAACTGAAGAAGATGTTGTCCGTCATCCCGTGGTTCGAAAAATTATCAATGCTTACGGAAAAGAAGAAGCGCGTCAGCGGGAAGAATAAGATTTTAATTTGAAAATTTGAAAATTTGGGAATTTTGAAAAAAAAGGCTGAAAAGCAGCAAATTTTTCCAATTTTCTTTTTCAAAATTTTATCGAATTAAAGTAGAAAATTTCATTTTGAAAAACTGAATTTTTTGCCGTTTTAACACGGAATTTTTTCCAAATCTGGGTTTTCGTCCTCAAATTAAAAATGATATTTTTGAAGAAAATTAATAGTTTATGAAAAAAGTATTACTTGCTTTTGCCATCATTTTTTGTGGATTGGCCAATGCGCAGGTGAAATTCGGGATTAACGGAGGTTTTTCTTCGGCGACGGTTTCCGATGATTTTGCGGATCTCAGCGCAGGATATTACGCCGGCGTTTTTACCGAATTTGGAATTCGAGGTTTTGCAACGATGCAGCCCGCGCTGAATTATGTAAGGTTTAACGACGATTCTTTCGTGCAGATTCCCGTGATGGCGAAATTTTATTTTCTACCAAAAATCAATGTACAGGTCGGGCCGCAATTTGCCTTTCGTCTCGGTGATGTTCCCGACACGATAAACAAAACAAATTTTGGTGCAGCAGTAGGATTTGGGGCTGATCTTTTTTCCGGATTGCTAATTGAAGCGCGTTATGCTTTTCAGCTTAATAATGCATTTAAAAGTCCGGCAAGCGGGCAGAAACTTCATTTCAATCTTTTTAATGTAGGTTTAGGTTTAAGACTTTAATTTAAATATTTAAACAAAGAAATCCCGAATTTAGCAATTCGGGATTTTTATATGTTTTAGCTCGGTATTTTTTCTGAAAGCTATTTTCCGAAAAGATTTCCACCCATTCCAGGCATTTTCGGCATTCCTTTGCTCATCATTTCCATCATCTGTTTTCCTTGTGGTCCCTGCATCATCTTCATCATTTTGCCCATTTGCTCGAATTGTTTCATCAAAGCATTTACATCTTCAATTTTTCTTCCGGCTCCTCTTGCGATACGGTTTTTTCTGTGGGTATTGATGATTGACGGTCGGCGTCTTTCTTCTGGCGTCATGGAGTGGATAATTGCTTCGATGTGTTTGAATGCATCGTCCTGAATATCAACATCTTTCATGGCTTTTCCAACTCCGGGAATCATTCCCATCAAATCCTTCATATTACCCATTTTTTTGATCTGATTGATTTGCTTGAGGAAATCATCAAAACCAAATTCATTTTTGGCAATTTTTTTATGAAGTTTTTTTGCTTCTTCTTCGTCGAACTGTTCCTGCGCGCGTTCTACCAAAGACACAACATCACCCATTCCAAGAATTCGGTCTGCCATCCTTTCCGGATAAAACACATCCAGGGCTTCCATTTTTTCGCCGGTAGAAATGAATTTTATTGGCTTTTCTACCACCGAACGGATGGTTAATGCAGCACCACCACGCGTATCACCATCTAATTTTGTGAGGACAACACCATCAAAGTTTAAAGCTTCGTTGAATGCTTTTGCGGTGTTCACAGCATCCTGTCCGGTCATGGAATCTACCACAAAAAGCGTTTCATCTGGTTTGATGAAATAATGAACCGATTTAATCTCGTTCATCATTTGCTCATCAATCGCCAAACGACCTGCGGTATCCACAATTACGACATCGTGGTTATTTTCTTTGGCAAATTTTACGGCATTTTCTGCAATTGAAGACGGATTTAAAGCGCCTACTTCGGTGTAAACAGGAATCCCAACCTGCGATCCTAAAACTTTCAGCTGCTCAATCGCGGCCGGGCGATAAACATCACACGCTACCAAAAGCGGCTTTTTATTGCGTTTTTGCTTTAGAAAATTCGCGAGCTTTCCGGAGAAAGTGGTTTTACCGGAACCTTGCAGACCAGCGATAAGAATGACGCTTGGTTTTCCGGAAAGATTAATGCCTTCCTGTGTGGAACCCATCAATTCCACCAATTCGGTATGAACGATTTTGGTCATCAACTGTCCCGGCGTTAAACTGGTCAGAACATTTTGACCCAAGGCCTGGTCCTGAACTCTTTTCGTAAGGTCTTTTGCTACTTTATAGTTAACATCGGCATCTACAAGCGCGCGACGGATTTCCTTTACCGTTTCGGCAACGTTTATTTCGGTGATTTTTCCGCGCCCGGAAATATTATGAAGCGCTTTATCTAATTTATCCTGTAAACTGTTGAACATAATTTATCTTTAAGAATTGCAAAAATAAGGATTTTCGTTCAATTATGGTAAAGTTGCTTATTTTTGAACCATGAATATTACGGAATTTATATTTTTAATCATTTCTGCTGCAATTCTTAATGTCGCGGTTTTTTTTCTGTTCAAAAAATACATTTTCCGCATGGAAAATCCTGCGATGAAATTTTTGGGACTTAATATTATCAAAGATTTGATTTGGGTGGTTTTTTGGCTGAGCAGACTGGAAAATACCACGGAGAGTTTTTTGGCGGTAATCGGGGTGTTTTTGGTGATGTCTATTTTCCTTTATTTTAAAGTAATACAGATGCTGAACAGGTCATAATTTTTTCCTGATAAAAATCAATTTTTAGTATTGGTAGGTTTTAATTAATTCAATATATTTGCAAACCGATAAATTTGACTTATGAACAAGAGAATTTCTTCTTTATTTTTGGTTTTATTTCTAACGCTTTCAGGTGTTTCTACTTTTGCACAGCAGCCGGCAGAAGCACACGGAGCGGAAACTTTGGAGCAGAAAATTCAGGAAGATAATAAGGAATTCAATGCCAAAGATATGATCATGAGCCACATTAGCGATGCTAATGAATGGCACCTGTGGACGCTGAATGAAGGAACGCCGGACGAAAAACACGTTTCTATTCCGCTACCGGTAATCATTAAAGATAAAAACGGTATTCATACGTTTATGTCAAGCGCTATCGCACACGGTCATGAGCACGACGGTTACACTTTGGATCACGGAATTGTAAAATCCACCCAAGGTTTAGAGCAAGCTAAATTATTTTCGGTTTTAAGCGGAAAACATACTTCAGAAACTGCTTTTTACGATTTTTCAATTACAAAAAACGTAGCAGCGATTTTTATTTCTGTTATCTTCATGTTGTTGATTTTTGTCGGAATGGCGAGAGGTTATGCTAAATCATTGGTGCCGAGTGGTGCTGGAAGATTTATGGAGCCTTTGATTATCTTCATCCGTGATGAAGTGGCGATCCCAAATATCGGTGCGAAAAAATACAAGAAATACATGCCTTATTTATTGACGGTATTTTTCTTTATCTGGATTAACAACATGTTTGGTTTAATTCCGTTCGCACCGTTCGGTTATAACTTAACCGGAAATATCGCAACAACGGCGGTTTTAGCAATCATTACACTTTTAATTACCATTTTCAGCGCGAACAAAGATTACTGGAAGCACATTTTCATGCCGCCAGTGCCGTTATTGCTGTATCCGATTATGGTTCCGATTGAGATTATCGGTGTTTTCACCAAACCATTTGCCTTGATGATGCGTCTCTTTGCGAACATTACTGCGGGTCACATTATGATTTTGGCGATTATGTCTTTGATCTTTATTTTTAAAACGCCGTTGTTAGGTTTTGCTTCCGTTCCACTGGGATTATTTATCTCAATTCTGGAATTGTTGGTAGCAGCTTTACAGGCATATATTTTTACGGTTCTTTCGGCATTATTTATCGGAATTGCTGTGCAGGAGCACGAGCACGAAGGAGCACATTAATTTTAGAAACATTTTTTTAACCTATATATATTTTTATTATGGAAGAGATTTCACAAGGGGTAGGACTTATTTACGTAGGAATCGGTTTAGCAGTATTAGGCGTAGGTCTAGGTATTGGTAAAATCGGTGGACACGCAATGGATGCTATCGCAAGACAACCGGAGCAAGCAGGTAAAATCCAGGGAGCAATGCTTATTGCTGCTGGTCTTATCGAGGGTGCTGGTTTGATCGCGATTATCTTCGGAGCGTTCGTAAAATAAGAAACCTCAAAAACAAATTCTTAGCAGCGCGGTTGGCTCTGCTAAGGATTTTTTAAAATTCCATATAGAAAAAAAATTAAAAAATTACAATTATGATAGAACCGGGAATAGGCTTATTGTTTTGGATGACTTTAACCTTCTTAATCCTTTTACTGATATTGGCGAAATTTGCATGGAAACCAATTTTAGGTGCGATTAATGAAAGAGAAGTTACGATTGTAGATTCACTAAACCAGGCTAAATTAGCGCGTCAGGAAGTTGAAAACCTAAAAGCTGAAAACGATATCATCATCCGCGAAGCGAAAGTTGAGCGTGATCAGATCTTGAAAGAAGCAAGAGAAATCAAAGACCGTATTGTAGGTGAAGCAAAAGATGCAGCGAAAAATGAAGGTGATAAAATGATTGAAGCGGCACGACAAACCATCCAGGCAGAAAAATCTGCTGCGGTTGCCGACATTAAAAACCAAATCGGTACTTTATCTGTTAACATCGCCGAATCTATCTTGAAAAAGAATTTGGATAATGACAGCGCACAGGATGATTTGGTAGCAAATATCCTTAATACTTCTAACTTAAACTAAAATGGTTACCAGTAAAGTAGCAAAAAGATATGCTCAGGGTCTCCTGAATTTCACGCAGGAAAGCGGCATTACTGCTTCTGTCTTGCCGGAAATGAAAGATCTTGTAAATACCATTGAGAAATCGCGCGAGTTGCAGAACTTTTTCGGCTCTCCAATCGTGGATTTGAAAAAAAAGGTCAGTATTGCACGGGAAATTTTTAAGGATTTTTCGCCGGTAACGCGCAATCTTTTAGAGATGGTGATCAAGCACGGCCGGGAAGCTCATTTGCGCAATATCGGCCAGGAATTCATCAATAAAGTGGAGGATATGAACGGTGTACAAAGAATTACTTTAACATCGGCGACAGCACTTTCACAGGAAAATATTCAAAATATTTTGAAATCCACTGATTTAGTGAATCATCAAAATCAGTTTGAGGTAAAATCCATCATCAACCCAGAAATTTTAGGAGGATATATTTTACGCGTTGGTGACCAGCAGGTTGATGCATCGGTAAAATCGAAATTGAACCGACTGAAAAAAGAATTTCAATTAAACTAAAAGACAAAAAAAACCATAAAATGGCAGAAATAAATCCGGCAGAAGTATCTGCAATTCTTAAACAACAGCTCGCCAACTTCGAGACACAATCAAATGTAGAAGAAGTAGGTACCGTATTGACAATCGGTGACGGTATTGCCTTGGTGTACGGTCTGGAAAACGTACAGTACGGGGAATTGGTAAAATTCCAGAGTGGTGTGGAAGGTATCGTTTTGAATCTTGCAGAAGACAATGTAGGGGTCGCTCTTTTGGGTGAATCTAAGTTGGTGAAAGAAGGTGATACAGTAAACAGAACCAACAGAATCTCTTCCATCAATGTAGGTGAAGGAATGTTGGGTAGAGTAGTTGACACCCTTGGTAACCCTATCGATGGTAAAGGACCAATTGCTGGTGAAACTTACGAGATGCCTTTGGAAAGAAAAGCTCCGGGTGTAATTTTCCGTCAGCCCGTAACCGAGCCATTGCAAACAGGTATCGTGGCGATTGATTCCATGATTCCGGTTGGTAGAGGACAGAGAGAGCTAATTATCGGTGACCGTCAAACCGGGAAAACCGTAGTGGCGATCGATACTATCATCAATCAAAGAGAATTTTATGATGCAGGTGAACCTGTATTCTGTATATATGTTGCGATTGGCCAAAAAGGTTCAACCGTTGCGCAAATCGTAAAAACATTAGAAGATAAAGGTGCTTTAGCGTATACTGTGATTGTTGCGGCTAACGCTTCTGATCCAGCTCCAATGCAGGTTTACGCGCCGATGGCGGGTGCTGCAATTGGTGAGTTTTTCCGTGACACTGGTAGACCGGCTTTGATTATCTATGATGATTTATCAAAACAGGCGGTAGCTTACCGTGAGCTTTCATTATTGTTAAGAAGACCACCGGGCCGTGAAGCTTATCCAGGTGACGTTTTTTACCTTCACTCCAGATTATTGGAAAGAGCTGCAAAAGTCATCAAAGATGATAAAATTGCTGCTCAGATGAATGATTTACCAGATTCTTTGAAACCTTTGGTTAAAGGTGGTGGTTCCTTAACTGCTTTACCGATTATTGAAACTCAGGCTGGTGACGTTTCTGCATACATTCCAACCAACGTAATTTCGATTACCGACGGTCAGATTTTCCTGGAGACCGATTTGTTTAACTCTGGTGTTCGTCCGGCAATTAACGTAGGTATTTCAGTATCTCGTGTGGGCGGTAACGCGCAGATCAAATCAATGAAAAAAGTTTCCGGAACATTGAAATTAGACCAGGCGCAGTACAAGGAATTGGAAGCGTTCGCGAAATTCGGTTCTGACTTAGATGCTTCTACGCAAGCTGTAATTTCAAAAGGTGAAAGAAACGTGGAAATCCTGAAACAGCCTGTAAACTCTCCACTTCCTGTGGACAGCCAGGTAGCAATGATTTACGCAGGAACGGAAAATTTATTGAGAAATATTCCTATTCATAAAGTTAAAGAATTCCAGAAAGAATACGTGGAATTTTTAAGATCCAAACATCCTGAGACAATGGCAGCTATAAAAGCTGGTAAAATCGACAACGATATTACAGGAGTTTTGAAACAGGCAGCTACAGAATTGGCTTCAAAATATAATTAATTTTAGTTGATGGTTTTTGGTTGATAGTTGACGGAATTTTTCTAAAGCTAGCAGCCAACAACCGACAACCAACAACTATAGTTTATGGCAAACTTAAAGGAAATACGCGGTAGGATTACTTCAATCTCTTCCACGATGCAAATTACAAGTGCAATGAAAATGGTTTCTGCAGCAAAGCTGAAGAAAGCCACTGATGCCATTGTAATGTTGCGCCCTTACTCGGAAAAACTTCAGGAAATCATTGAGAATGTAAGTTCTACAACAGATCTTGAAGGTGTTTCTACCTACACCGAAGTACGCGAAGTTAAAAGAGTACTTTATATCGTAGTTACTTCCAACAAAGGTCTTGCAGGTGCTTTTAACTCTTCGGTTATCAAGATGCTGAACCAGAATTTAGCAAACACTGCTGAAGAAGTTGAGATCCTTACCGTTGGTAAAAAAGTTTTTGATGCCGTTCGTCGCAGCCGAAAAGTGTACGACAACCAAAGCGGTATTTTCGACGGTATGTCTTTCGAGGTAGTTTCTAATTTTGTGGAAAATGTGATGCGCGATTACCGCGAAGGGCACTTCGACAAAGTGTATGTGATTTATAACAAATTCATCAACGCAGCAACACAGGAAGTACAGACTGAGCAGATTTTGCCAATCAAGATGCCGGAGATAAAAGAGGCTTTAAACACCGATTATATTTTCGAGAAAAATGCTAAAGAAATTCTTGACGTTTTAATGCCAAAATCCATTAAAACCCAAATTTACAAAGCGGTTTTAGATTCTATAGCATCAGAGCACGGCGCGCGTATGACGGCGATGCACAAAGCAACTGACAACGCAGAAGCGCTTAGAAATGACCTGAAAATATTTTACAATAAAGCGCGTCAGGCAGCAATTACCAATGAAATTTTGGAAATTGTTGGTGGTGCAGAAGCACTGAAGAATTCGTAAAAAATTCCCTGCTTTAACGGCAAAAAATTTAAGAACATCTATTCATTTAGATGTTCTTTTTTCTTTGTAGTCAATTTATTTACAGCATAATATCTAAATCGTTATTCGCAAAAAAACGTATCTTTGTAGCAATATTTTTTTAAATTTCTAAATGGATTCGGACATACTCAAGCTGTTATTAGCTGTATTTTTAGTATTACTCAATGGTTTTTTCGTAGCCGCAGAATTCTCAATTGTTAAAGTTCGTTATTCCCAAATTCAGCTGAAAGCCGCCGAAGGTCATTCCATGGCAAAGCAGGCGGAACACATTATCAAACATCTGGACGAATACCTTTCTGCCACGCAGCTGGGGATTACTTTAGCCTCTCTTGCCTTAGGTTGGGTGGGAGAAAGTGCCATGCATCACGTCATTGAAAATATGTTCCATTATTTTGATATCGCGGTGCCAGCAGCGACGGTTACTACCATTTCATTGGTCATCAGTTTCCTCTTAATTACGGTAATGCATATTGTTTTTGGTGAATTAATTCCGAAATCCATCGCGATTCGTAAATCAGAAGCTACGTCGATGGCGATTGCCATGCCGTTGCGTATTTTTTACACGATTTTCAAACCGTTCATCTGGACGATGAATAAAATGTCGAACGGCGTTTTACGTTTAATGAAAATTCATCCCGCATCCGATCAGGAAATTCACTCTACCGAAGAATTGCAGCTTTTGGTAAAACAGTCCGCAGATTCGGGTGAAATTGAAGAAGAAAATTACGAAATCATTAAAAATGCTTTTGATTTTACAGATCATTCCGCGAAACAGATTATGGTGCCGCGACAGAATATTTCCTCCATCGATTTAGATGAGCCGGTTGAAGATATTATTTCAATTATTATGGATGGCGGTTATTCCAGACTTCCGGTGTACCGCGATTCCATCGATAATATTATTGGGATTTTTTACGCCAAGGAAATTATCCGCGAATATGTGAAAAGCAAAGGTAATATCACGCACGCTGATTTGGAAAATTTAATGCGCGACGCTTTTTTTGTCGTAGGAAGCAAGAAAATTTCTGATTTATTGAAGGTTTTCCAGCAAAAAAAGCAGCATTTAGCCGTAGTTATTGATGAATTTGGCGGTACTGAAGGTATTGTCACGCTCGAAGATATTTTAGAGGAACTCGTGGGCGAAATTCAGGATGAGGAAGACGACGAGGAAAAAATCGTCGATAAGGTCGGAGAAAATGTTTTCTGGGTAAAAGCTACGCAGCCTTTGGACGAAATCAACGAAAAACTGCCGAAGATGTTCCCGCTTTCTGAAGATGGTGAGTATAACACCTTGGCGGGTTATATTTTACATGAACTGGAAGATATTCCGGGCGAAAACCAGGAATTTGTTATCAACCATTATCAGATAAAAATTCTGAAAATGCAGAATAAAAGTGTAGATTTGGTCGAATTGGTCTATGAAGAACCCAATATTTTAAGCGACCTGGAAAACGAGATGGGCGAAATTTAATTTAAAAAATACCAGTTTTTAAAATTAAAAAAATGAAAAGGAAAATGTACGAACCAAAAAATATCAGAGATTACGAAAATCCACAGCGCGAGTACGAAGAAGAAGTTGCGCTCCTCGAAAGAGAAGACGAAGTTTACAAACTCGTTTTGTGGAATGACGATGTCAACACTTTCGATTATGTCATCGAAGCTTTAGTGGAAATTTGCGAACACACGCTGGAGCAGGCCGAACAGTGCACAATTCTCGTGCATTACAAAGGCAAATGCACCGTGAAAACGGGAAGTTTGGAAAAACTTAAACCCATGCACGAAAAATTATTAGCACGAAGTTTAACTTCAGAAATTGTTTAAACCAAAGTTTCGGATTTCGAAACTTTTATTTTATAAAGAAATATGAGTCCTGTTTTATTAATCATCATCGCGGCAACCGCGCTTATCAGCTATTACGCGTTCAGCAACCAAAGTATTTTCGAAAAATACAAGTTTAATGTCGGCGCCATAAAACGCGACAAAGAATATATTCGCTTGCTTTCCGCAGGATTTCTCCATGCAGATTTAATGCACCTTTTGTTCAATATGATGACGCTCTATTTCTTCGGGCCCATCGTTATTGAAGTTTTCGGAACTTTCGGTTTTTTAATCATCTATTTCGGCTCCATTTTACTCGGAAATATTTTCTCGCTTTATCTTTACCAAAATCAGTCCTGGTATTCTGCAATCGGCGCCAGCGGAGGCGTTTCCGGGATTTTATTTGCTTCAATTGCGATGATTCCTGATCTCGGATTGTACCTGTTTTTCATCCCAATCGCGATTCCGGGTTATATTTTCGGTACACTGTATTTTGCCTATTCGGTGTATATGATGCTGAATCCGCGACAGCACGACAATATCGGCCACGCGGCGCATTTGGGTGGTGCATTTTTCGGCTTGGTTTACGCGATTTTGGTGCAGCCGGAACGTGCGCTTCACAACATTATGTTTTTGGGAATTATGTCGCTGCCGCTGCTGTATATGGCGTATATGGTTTTCGTGAAAAAGAAAATCGGGTAATTTAGGAGCAACAAGGTTTCGCACCTCCCGAAGATTACACCCGCTTTCCGCTGTATCTTTTTTTCGTCCTTCGTCCTCAAAAAAGGATGCCGCTGCAATCGGGGCTAGAATTCCACATTTTTTTTCCCCTTGAAAAGTCCAAAAATTTCAGAAAACAACCTTAATTACACCAAAAAATTTGCCGCTTTAGCGACAAATTTTTTGGTTTTTTATAACCGTTAACCCTTAGTTTCAGCTTTCAACTCTCAACTCTCAACTGTCTTCATTCCCCACACAAATCGCTCATGCCCCGAAATATCTTTTACAAGTTCCACTTCACTCAAAACATCAGCAAAAAGTTCCGAGGTTTTTTTACCAAACTTTTGGTTGATTTCCAGAAAAACCAAACCGTCTCCGCTTAAAAATTCTCGGCAGTCTTTGGCTATTTTTTCGTAAAATACCAAAGCATTTGAAGTTGGAGAAAACAGCGCTATGGTCGGTTCAAACTCTTTTACGGATGCTGCAATTTCGTTTTCTTCCTCAATTCCGATATACGGCGGATTCGAAATAATCACATCGAAAACTCCCGTCAGATTTTCTTCCAAATAATTTTGGTGCATAAAATTGATTTCAACATTATGGAAATCTGCATTTTTTCGAGCAATTTTCAACGCATTTTTTGAAAAATCCAGCGCGGAAATTTCGGCTTCCGGAAAATGTTTTTTCAGCATAATCGGAATAATTCCGCTGCCGGTGCCAATATCCAAAACCGAAAAATTTGCTCTTTTAGCACCGAATTTTTTTATTTTTTCAATCGCGAGTTCCAGCAACTCTTCAGTTTCTGGCCTCGGAATCAATACATTTTCATCTACAAAAAACTTCAACCCAAAAAATTCGGTTTCACTTAAAATCTGCTGATAGGGTTTACCAGTTTTAAGCTCCGAAATAGCTCTTTCAAATAGCGCCGTTTGCGGTGCTGAAAGTTTAAGCTGCTTTTGTGCCCGTTGCTGTATGGTATTTAATTCAAAATATTTTTCAGCAAAAATTTCGAACAAAATTTTGCTTTCCGCTTCGGAATATTGCCCGGAAATTTCGTTTATAAAATAGGTTTTCAGTTTTTCCAGCGTCATTTTCTGCGGTTTTTATTTTTTAAATATAATTTCTTTTTTGCTGAAAACCAAAGCTATTTCGGGAATTTTATATTCATTTTTTAACACTCTTTTTGCTCGGAAACTGCTTCTTTTGAAAAATAATTTCAGTATTTTTGAAAAAATTGAGAGATTGAAAATGAAGAGATACCTGATAATCGCTTTTTCCGCCGCGGTGTTGGTTTCGTGCGGTTCCGCAAAACCTACGGTGGTGAAAAGAGAAGCACCAACAAAAACCGTAAAGCGTGCTGAAAACCTCAAAGTGCTGGAATCTTACTATTCCGGAAAAAACTCAGCTTTAGTAAGCGAATTAATCAAAGATGCTCATAAATATCTGGGCGCACCGTACAAATATGCAGGAAATACCTCTTCCGGTTTCGACTGTTCGGGTTTGGTAGTCAAAGTTTTCGATGAAAACAAGTTAGATCTGCCACGCCGCTCCGAAGACCAGTCCAAAAAAGGCGTTGAAATCAAAATCAAAGAAGCAAAACCCGGCGATCTTGTATTTTTCGCAACTTCCGGCGGGAGCCGCGTTACACACGTGGGCATCGTAAATGATATCGGCCGCGACGGCGAAGTGAAATTTATTCATGCGTCTACTTCCAAAGGCGTTATTATTTCTTCGCTTAACGAAAAATATTGGAACAACGCTTACCTTTTCGCGCGCAGAGTTTTGTAAATTTGCCGCTTGAAAATCATTAAAAAAAAATAAAAACTGATGTTACAGCAAACCATAGAAAATATCTGGGATAACAGGGAATTGCTTCAAAATGAAGACAGCCAGAAAGCCATCCGCGAAGTCATTCGCCAGCTGGATTTAGGTGAACTCCGCGTTGCGGAACCAACTGATAACGGCTGGAAAGTAAACGAATGGGTGAAAAAAGCCGTCGTAATGTATTTCCCGATTCAGAAAATGGAAACTATCGAAGTTGGCCCGTTTGAGTTTCACGATAAAATGCCTTTAAAAAGAAATTATGCGGAAAAGGGCGTGCGCGTTGTGCCGCATGCAGTGGCGCGTGAAGGTGCATACATCGCGTCTGGTGTAATTTTAATGCCGTCTTACGTGAATATCGGCGCTTATGTGGACTCCGGAACCATGGTAGATACGTGGGCAACTGTTGGAAGCTGCGCGCAGATCGGTAAAGATGTACATTTAAGCGGTGGAGTAGGCATTGGCGGTGTTTTAGAACCGTTGCAGGCCGCTCCCGTAATCATCGAAGATAACGTTTTCGTAGGTTCGCGCTGCATCGTTGTGGAAGGCGTTCACGTGGAAAAAGAAGCGGTTTTAGGCGCAAATGTTGTGCTTACCGCTTCCACAAAAATAATCGACGTTACAGGCGAAACGCCGGTGGAAATTAAAGGCCGCGTGCCAGCGCGTTCTGTGGTTATTCCGGGCAGTTATACTAAACAATTCCCGGCAGGTGAATTTCAGGTGCCTTGCGCGCTGATCATCGGACAAAGAAAGGAATCTACTGACAAAAAAACATCCTTGAACGACGCTTTGAGAGAAAATAACGTCGCTGTTTAAAATAGAATTTTGAAAAAATAAGCTGTTAAAATCCCATTTTTTTGGGATTTTTTTTGGGCAAATATTTTCTTTAAAATTTATAAAAATCCAAAAAAATACCTTTTTTTAGCACTAATTTTTTTTGGTTAAATAAATTAACACGGTTGAAAATCAAATGTTTACAAAATATATAAAATTGTTCTTGCGAGTTAAAATTTTTATTAGATATCTTTGCAGAGTTAAAAAGCATGAAAAATACATTCACTTCAATCCATCATCATCATCTCATCCAAAAGACGAGTTGATTAATTGTGGTCGAAAGTGACTAAAAAAATAATAAAAACCGTCTGAACAAAGACGGTTTTTTTTATGCAAAATTGAAAACATTTGTTCAGGCACCAATTTCCAGATTGATATGAGCAAATTAAAAATCGCAATTCAAAAAAGTGGACGCTTAAGCGAAAAATCTCTTGAACTTTTAAAAGAATGTGGAATAAAATTTCCCGATTTTAAAAGCAAACTTAAAAATTCTGCTACCAACTTTCCCTTAGAAATCCTTTTTCTACGCGACGATGATATTCCGAAATATGTGGAACAGGGAATAGTAGATATCGGCATCATCGGCGAAAACGAAGTGCTGGAACAGGACAAAAATGTGATAGTCGTGCGAAAACTTGGTTTTGCAAATTGCCGCCTTTCGCTCGCCATTCCAAAAGAAACGGACTATAGCAACCTTAGTTTTTTCAAAGGTAAAAAGATTGCGACTTCTTATCCGACCATTGTCAGAAATTATTTTGAAAATAAAAATATTTTTGCTGAAATCGTGGAAATTTCCGGGAGTGTGGAAATCGCGCCGAGCATCGGTCTGGCAGATACCATCGCCGATTTGGTGAGTTCCGGCGGCACGCTTTTGCACAACGGATTAAAAGAAGTTGAGGAAATTCTGCGTAGCGAAGCCGTTTTAATTTCCAACGAAAATTTGCCTGCAGAAAGCGAAATAATTCTGGAATCATTTCTGTTTCGGATTCAGGCGGTGGTTAATTCGCGGGAAAATAAATACATTTTGCTTAATGCACCAAATGAATCGCTTGATCAAATCATTAACATTTTGCCCGGCATGAAATCGCCTACCGTTTTGCCACTGGCGGAATCTGGGTGGAGCAGCATTCACTCCGTAGTGCGCGAAAATGAGTTTTGGCAAATTATAGACGAGCTGAAAAAGTGCGGTGCTGAAGGAATTTTGGTTATTCCAATTGAAAAAATGGTTTTGTAAATTCAGAAATTATGAAAAATATACTGAAATACCCGGCAAAAAATACGTGGGAAATTCTTTTACAGCGGCCTGTTCTTGAGAAAGCTAACTTGCGAAATACCGTTCAGGAAATTTTCAGTGAAGTTAGAAATGCTGGTGATTTTGCCTTAAAAAAATACTCCGAAAAATTCGATCAGGTAAACCTAAAAAATTTGGCCGTTTCACCGGAAGAAATTGAATTTGCGACAAAAGAAGTTTCCGATGAATTGAAGAATGCAATTGCGCAGGCAAAGGAAAATATTTTTAAATTTCACTTTGCACAAAAGGAAAAATCCGTAGAAATCGAAACGACAGAAGGGGTGGTTTGCTGGCGCGAATCCCGACCGATTGAAAAAGTTGGTTTGTATATTCCAGGCGGCACGGCGCCGCTATTTTCAACGGTTTTGATGTTGGCTATTCCCGCGCAAATCGCGGGCTGCAAAGAAATAATTTTGTGTACGCCACCGCAAAAAAACGGCACCATCAATCCCGCGATTTTGTACGCGGCGAGCTTATGCGGAGTTTCAAAAATCTTTAAAGTGGGCGGCGCGCAGGCAATTGCTGCACTGACTTTCGGCACCGAAAGCATTCCTAAAGTTGACAAAATTTTCGGTCCCG
The DNA here is from genome assembly GCF_000812875.1 of Kaistella solincola. Taxonomy (GTDB): domain Bacteria; phylum Bacteroidota; class Bacteroidia; order Flavobacteriales; family Weeksellaceae; genus Kaistella; species Kaistella solincola. Next base: position 594,558 of record NZ_JSYK01000003.1, read on the forward strand.
GAAATCAATATGTTACACAGGCAAAACAGTTGGCAACGGAATATAATGTTGCAATCGATCTGCCGGCCGGTCCAAGTGAAGTTTTGGTGATTGCCGATGAAAGTGCAAATCCAACATTTTGCGCGGCCGACTTGCTGTCCCAAGCGGAACACGGAACCGATTCACAAGTGATTTTTATCGCGACAGATGAGCAAATTTTAGAAGAAACTTTAGCTGAAATTGAAAAGCAGGTTTTGGAACTTCCTCGACGGGAAATCGCAAAAATTACCCTGAATAGTAGCCAATTTATTTTGGCGAAGTCCGTGGAACAAGCAATTGAAATCAGCAATTTTTACGCTCCGGAACACTTAATTTTAGCGGTTGATAATCCACGAAATTACGTTTGCAAAATCACAAACGCGGGTTCTGTTTTTCTTGGAAATTATACGCCGGAAGCGGCCGGAGATTACGCAAGCGGAACGAACCACACTTTGCCGACGAATGGTTTTGCGAAAAATTATAGCGGCGTTTCGCTCGACAGTTTTGTGAAAAAAATGACGGTTCAGGAAATCTCAAAAAAAGGAATTCTGAAAATCGGAAAAACCATTGAAGTTATGGCCGAAGCGGAAGGTTTGTTCGCACACAAAAATGCAGTTTCATTGCGCTTAAAATCACTTCAAAATGGAATTTAATTTAGAAAAATTGGTGCGACCACATTTAGCAAGTTTAAAATCTTACCAGACTTTGCGCGATTTTTACATGCGCGAAAAAATGACCTTTTTAGATGCTAATGAAAATCCATTTGGTGAATTCAACCGTTATCCGACCGGAAATCCGCTTGAATTAAAGAATAGATTAGCTGAAATAAACGGCGTTAATGCCGCAAATTTATTTTTAGGAAACGGAAGCGACGAACTTATAGATCTCATTCAGCGGCTATTCTGCGAACCTGGGAAAGATGCTATTTTGGTGATGAATCCGAGTTTTGTGATGTATGAGATTTATGCGAAAATGAATAATCTGCAGGTTGAAAAACTCGATTTAAATTCAGGTTTTCAGCTGGAAAAAAATACTTTTTTGGAAAAAAATGCTCAAAGAGCAGCCAAAATTTTATTTCTGTGTTCGCCGAACAATCCAACCGGAAATGCTATTGAAAATCTGGAATTTTACATTGAAAACTTTAATGGAATTGTGGTTGTTGATGAAGCTTATATTGAATTTTCAGCTCAGGATTCAGCTGTGAAACTTTTAGCAAAATATCCAAATTTAATCGTTCTGAAAACTTTGTCAAAAGCTTATGGAATGGCGGGTTTGCGCATCGGAATCGGAATTGCGTCTGAAGAAATTGCAGATTTTTTCAACCGTTTTAAACCGCCGTACAACATCAGTTCAGAAAGTCAAAAACTTGCTTTAGAGCAGCTAAAAAAATCGGTGCAAATTGAGGAAAAAATTTCAAAAATTCTGGCTGAAAAAGAACGTTTAAAAAGAAATTTAGGACAAATTTCGGAAATTGTAAACATTTACCCTTCGGAGGCCAATTTTTTTCTGATCGAATTTAAAGATGCTGAAAAAGCGTATCAAGTTTTACTTGAAAATAAAATTCTGACAAGCTTAAGACATCCGGCTTTAAAAAATTGTCTTCGCATCAGCGTCGGAACAGCTGAAGAAAATTCCAAATTACTAAATGTTTTAGCACAAATTTAATTATGAAAAAAGTATTATTCATCGACCGCGACGGCACATTGATTATTGAACCGCCGACAGATTTTCAGGTTGATTCTTTAGAAAAACTGGAATTTTACCCAAAAGTCATTCAAAATTTAGCGAAAATCGTAACCGAACTCGACTACGAACTCGTGATGGTTACAAATCAGGACGGTCTCGGAACTGATTCTTTTCCCGAAGAAAATTTCCAGCTTCCACAGGAAAAAATGCTGAGAACTTTGGCCAATGAAAACATCATTTTTTCGGATATTTTAATCGATAAAAGTTTTGAGGCAGAAAATTCCCCGAATCGCAAACCGCGAACCGGAATGCTTCAGAAATACATCTTTGGAAATTACGATCTCGAAAATTCTTTCGTTATCGGTGACCGCAAAACCGACGTGGAACTTGCGAAAAATTTAGGGACAAAATCAATTTTTATTGGTGAAGAAAATCCTTACGGCGCCACTTTAACCACCAAAAACTGGGACGAAATTTACCGGTATTTAAAGCAAATTCCGCGAAAAGCAAAAGTTCAGCGAAAAACCGAAGAAACAGAAATTTCCATCGTACTCCATCTTGACGGAAGCGGAAAATCTAATATTAGAACCGGCTTGGCGTTTTTTGACCATATGCTGGAACAGATTTCAAAACACGGTAATTTCGATTTAGAAATCACAGTAAACGGCGATTTAGAAGTTGATGAACACCACACTATTGAAGACACGGCGCTGGTTTTAGGAACATGTTTCGCGGAAGCTTTAGGCTCGAAAAAAGGAATTGAACGCTACGCTTTTGCGCTGCCGATGGACGATTGTCTCGCGCAGGTTGCGTTGGATTTTGGCGGACGCAACTGGCTCGTTTGGAACGTAGATTTCAAACGCGAAAAAATAGGCGATGTGCCTACTGAAATGTTTTTTCACTTTTTCAAATCTTTTACAGACACCGCGAAATGCAACCTGAACATTCAATGTGAAGGCGATAATGAACACCACAAGATAGAATCAATTTTCAAAGCTTTTGCTAAAGTTCTGCGAGATGCCGTAAAGCAAAATCAAAATAATTTCTCCATACCAAGCACAAAAGGAACCTTATGATTGCAATTATTGACTATGTCGCCGGAAATGTAAAATCTGTACAAAATGCCGTAGAAAAACTGGGTTTTGAAACCATCATCACTTCAGATTTTGAGGAAATTAAAAACGCTAAAAAAGTTATTTTTCCTGGTGTTGGCGAAGCTTCCACGGCGATGAAATATTTGAAAAACTTGAAACTGGACGAATTAATTCCGAGCTTAAAGCAGCCTTTTTTGGGAATTTGCTTGGGCCAGCAACTGCTCTGCAATTTTTCGGAAGAAGGAAACACAAAATGTCTCGGCATTTTCGACTTAAATGTCAAAGGATTTCCCGCGACCGACATTGTGCCGCACATGGGCTGGAATAATTTACAGCAGATTAACGGTGAATTATTAGCTGGAATTTCCGCCGACGATAACTTTTATTTCGTGCACAGCTATTACTGTGAAATTGGAAAAAATACGACATCAACTTGCGATTATATTTTGCCTTTCAGCGCGACTTTGCAAAAAGATAATTTTTACGGAACGCAGTTTCATCCGGAAAAATCCGGTGCTGTAGGAGCAAAAATTTTAGAAAATTTTTTGAAGTTAAAATAAAAGACTTTAACCATAAAAGTAACTAACAAATTACGCGAAAGTACGGTGGTTTAAAAAAAATTAAAAATGAAAATAATTCCAGCTATTGATATCATCGACGGAAAATGTGTGCGCCTCTCGAAAGGCGATTACGAAACGAAGAAAATCTATCATGAAAATCCGCTCGACATTGCAAAAGAATTTGAAGCCAACGGAATTCAATATTTACATGTCGTTGATCTCGACGGTGCGAAAGCGAAGACTATTAAAAACCTGAAAACGCTTGAAATTTTGGCTGCTAAAACGGCATTAATTATCGATTTCGGCGGTGGAATAAAATCAAGACAGGATTTAAAAAACGCTTTTAGTGCCGGCGCAAGTCAGGTTACGGTTGGAAGTATTGCCGTAGAAAATCCGGAAATTTGTGCCGAATGGCTCGAAGAATTTGGTGCGGAAAAATTAATTCTCGGCGCTGACTGTTTAAATCGGAAAGTCAAAACTTCCGGTTGGCTCACGGAATCTGATTTGGATGTTTTGGATTTTATCCAGGATTATCAGAAAAAGGGAATTCAATCGGTAATCTGCACCGATATTTCCAAAGACGGAATGTTGCAGGGGCCGTCTTTTGAGCTTTATACGGAGATTTTAAAACAAACTAAAATTGATTTAATAGCAAGCGGCGGAATTTCATCCATCGAAGACGTAGAAGAATTGAAAAATATCGGCTGTGCCGGCGCCATCATAGGAAAAGCTTTATACGAAGGAAAAATTTCCTTAAAAGAACTCCAAAAATTTTTATAAATGTTGAAAAAAAGAATTATTCCGTGTCTGGATATCAAAGACGGGAAAACGGTAAAAGGAGTTCAGTTTGAAGATTTACGGATCGCCGGCGATCCCGTGGAACTCGCAAAAAAATATGTGAAAGACGGCGCTGATGAATTGGTTTTTCTGGATATCACGGCGACTTTGGAAGGCAGAAAAACATTGATCGAACTCGTAGAAAAACTCAGTTTGGAAATCAATATTCCGTTTACAATTGGCGGTGGAATTTCATCTGTTCAGGATGTAGAAGCTTTATTAAAAGCCGGTGCAGATAAAGTTTCGCTCAATTCCGCGGCGGTTCGTCGGCCAGAACTGATTCGGGATATCGCGCAGCAATTCGGTAATCAATGCGTTGTGGTTGCCATTGATACGAAAAATATTGCGGGTGAAGATTTTGTTTTCATCAGCGGCGGAAAAATTCAGACCCAACTGAAAACTTTGGATTGGATTAAAGCTGTAACTGATTTAGGTGCAGGTGAAATTTTACTTACTTCAATGGATTTTGATGGTACAAAAAATGGGTTTGACATCCGCATGTTGCAGAATGTTGCAGAAGTTTGTCAGCTTCCGGTAATCGCATCCGGAGGTGCCGGAAAAATGGAAGATTTTACGGAACTTTTTAATGAGACAAAAGTCACCGGCGGTCTGGCAGCGAGCATTTTTCACTTCAATGAAATTGCGATTCCGGAGCTTAAAAATTATTTAAAAACGCAGAAAATAAACGTACGATGAAATTAGATTTTGAAAAAGGAAATGGTTTGGTTCCCGCAATTATCCAGGACAGCTGCACGCAGCAGGTTTTAATGTTGGGTTATATGAACGAAGAAGCGCTGGAACTTACAAAAAGCGAAGGAAGAGTTCACTTTTTCAGCCGCACCAAAAACCGGATTTGGCTTAAAGGTGAAACATCGGAAAATTATCTTTTCGTAGAAAACATTGCGGAAGATTGCGATTCCGATGCGCTTTTAATTCAGGTAAAACCGGCGGGAAATGTGTGTCATACCGGAAGTTTCAGCTGCTTTGGTGAAAAAAATTCCAAAGGTTTTCTGTATGAATTAGAAGAAAAAATTTCGGGTAGAATCGACCAAAAATCCGAAAATTCCTACACCTACGATTTGTTTCAGCGCGGCATCAACAAAGTGGCGCAGAAAGTAGGAGAGGAAGCCGTGGAACTTGTGATAGAAGCAAAAGACGATAATGCAGAGCTTTTTAAAAATGAAGCTGCCGATCTCATGTATCACTTTTTAATTTTGTTGAAAGCAAAATCATTTTCGCTAAGCGATATTGAAGAAGTTTTGCTTGCTCGTGATAAAAAATAAAAAAATAGCCGTTTTTTGCCCAAAAAAAAAGAAATCCCGCATCATAAGATGCGGGATTATAATTGATAACAAAAATTTTACATTTATTTTACTTGATCTACAATTGCTTTGAACGCTTCAGGGTGATTCATTGCTAAATCAGCTAAAACTTTTCTGTTCAATTCAATATTGTTAGATTTTAGAGCGCCCATAAACTGGGAGTAAGACATCCCGTGTTCTCTTGCACCCGCGTTGATACGCGTGATCCAAAGGCTTCGGAAGCTTCTTTTCTTTTCTTTTCTACCGCGGTAAGCATATTGCATTGCTTTTTGCACGGCGTTTTTCGCTACGGTCCAAACATTTTTTCTTCTACCGAAAAAACCTTTCGCCAGCTTAATTACTTTTTTTCTGCGAGCTCGGGAAGCTACGACATTTACTGATCTTGGCATAATTTAAATTTGTTTTTTTGAAAAGGGCGTTCGCCGTGGCGAAACTTTTTTGCACCGTTTCAGGGTTAAAATTTCTGAATTTCTGGAATCCTTATAAACCGGTTGATTTATAAAAACTACTTTAAAGCTAATTGGCGTAAAACACTTTTTTTGTCCACTTCAGCCACGTAAGAAGTTTGCGTAAGATTTCTCTTTTGCTTGGTTTCTTTTTTGGTCAAGATGTGGCTTTTGAAAGCACCTTTTCTTTTAATTTTACCGGTTCCGGTAAGCTTAAAACGCTTTTTAGCACCTGATTTAGTTTTTAATTTTGGCATTACTTGCTGCTTTTATATTGTTATCAATCTCTTTCTGTCGCGCGTAGAAAGCATCTTGAGAGATATTTCCACGTTTTTCAGACTGCAAAAGTACGAAATTTCGTGCAAATACGAAAAGATATTTGGTTTAAATATTTGCGGGTTTTGGGCGTGTCCGTTGGTCGCTCATTATGGCGCTCGCTGCGCTCGCGCCACCATTCGCTCCCGCCGGCCGGGCTTTCCGCTCATACTCCTCGGTCCGGCGCGGCCTTTAGGCTGCGCCGGACCTGCGGGGTAACCGCTGCGATCCCTCACGCAGCTTGACTTTAACTCGATATTTTTTTAAATCAATAGCCAATTAATACGCAGTAAGATCCAATTCATTCGCGTCATAAAAAATCATAAAATTTGGGATTTTCCGGTCGAGCGGTCTTGCTTTTGATGCGGATTTCACCATACACCAAAAAAATATACGAATATGTTAGCAATGAACTTTCGCGGCCCATACCGCGTGCGTGCCGACCGCAATATGCCCGAGCCGCAAATCGAACATCCGGAAGATGCAATTGTCAAGGTTTTAAGATCCTGCATTTGCGGTTCCGATCTGCATTTATACCATGGCCTTGTTCCTGATACCCGTGTCGGGAGTACTTTCGGCCATGAATTTATTGGCGAAGTAGTAGAAATCGGTTCCGGCGTACAGAAATTAAAGGTAGGAGATAAAGTCATGGTACCTTTTAATATTTCCTGCGGCAAATGTGCCTTCTGCAAACAAGAACTCTATGGCAACTGCCATGAATCGAATCCTATGGCTACAGCAGTAGGAGGAATTTTCGGATATTCACACACCGCCGGAGGATATCAGGGCGGGCAGGCGGAATATGCGCGCGTTCCTTATGCCGATGTCGGTCCGACTGTAATTCCGGACTGGATGGATCCTGATGATGCCGTTCTCTTGACCGACGTGGTACCGACAGGTTATCAGGCGGCGGAAATGGCGGGAATCCAGACAGGAGATACAGTGGTGGTCTTCGGTGCCGGACCAATTGGGATTATGGCTGCAAAATCTGCCTGGCTTTTTGGTGCCGGACGGGTTATCGTAATTGATCATATTGAAGAAAGACTGGAGTTTGTCGCCAGATATGCGCAGTGCGAAGCCTACAATTTCAACAGCATTGGCGATCCCGTGGTTTTCATCAAGACACAAACCGACTCGCTCGGTGCGGATGTCTGTATTGATGCTGTGGGCTGTGAGGCAAAAGGTAACACGATGAACACGCTTTTGGGAATTAAACTAATGTTGCAGGGAGGTTCTACTACAGCACTTCACTGGGCAATAAATTCCGTTAAAAAAGGTGGAATCGTTTCCATAGTAGGCGTTTACGGACCTATCGATGCTTTGGTTCCAATTGGAAATGTAGTAAATAAAGGAATTACCATTCGCGCCAATCAGACAGCCGTGAAACGTCATCTTCCAAAGCTGATCGAGCATGTGAAAAACGGTATCATTAATCCGAAGGAAATTATTACACACCGGATACCGCTTGAGGAAATGGCCGACGCTTACCATATATTTTCCAACAAGCTGGATGGCTGTATTAAAACCGTTTTAATTCCGCCCACAGCTTAAGAAGTGTTTAACATTAAAAATATCACAACATGCATACAGATGAAACCAAGCCTTCAGACTTTAAAAAAAGTCAACCGGCAGATCATAGTCATATAAAAGGTTGGGGCATAGATGCCGACCCGCAGAACGATCCCACTTATCCCATTAAAAAGCGGACGAACGAAGAACATGAAGGTTACGCGTGGGATAGGCCCGTGCAGCAAGAAACCGATGTTGAAATCCTGAAATCCGTGGAAAGGCCGAACTTAACTGCAGTTTTTGGTACCGCAGCACCGCCACATGGTGTAGCCGGGAAAATCCGGGAATATGCTTTTAAATACAGTGAATCCAGCTACGGCAGATGGCTTCCGCTTATGTTGGCGGACCGGGTTGGAGTAGTGGAAGGCATTATTGACGACTTTACGAAAGGTCATATCCCGAACGTTGCGGCTGAATTGGGTTGGCCCGGCGAATGGAAATACAACAAGAAAGGTTTTATTATAAAAATCGCGGTTGCAGCTGCGGTAACAGCAGTTGCCGTAAGTGTCCTGAGCTCGAATAAAGACAAGGAGGACTGATAGTTTTTAAAATATATTTCTAAATAAAAGAGACTTTTTCAGGTCTCTTTTTTTGTTTTGGGCGGTCCGTTGGTCGTTCATTATCGCGCTCGCTGCGCTCGCGCGACCATTCACTTCCGCCGGCCGGGCTCTTCGCTAATACTCCTCGGTCCGGCGCGGCTTAAAGGCCGCGCCGAACCTGCGGGGTAACCGCTGCTATCCCTCACGCGGTCTTGACCAATAATAAGATTCTTGTTAACAATTTGTTAAAATTGCTTATATTTGAGATTGTCGCGCGTTATGGTGATACAAAAAAAAATTAGTATGGGTATAGACAACATAAGACAATTTATAAAAGAAAAAGCAGAGCAATTCGGCGCGAAAACAGAACACGAGTTCAACAAACCCTATGTAGAAAGAAACAATACCGGTCAGGAAGCACTTAAAGACAACGGCGCATATTTTGGTTTCATTCATCCGGAAGAAGAAGCCTCGGGTCCTTTCCACGACTTTTCATTAACTATTTTTCCAAACGATCAAAATAAACCATGGTTAGTTTGTCTCGGAATTGGCTCCAGCGGATTTAAAAACGACTATGAACTTGCAACCTATCCCGGATTAAGAAGATTGTTTTCAAAGCTAACTGATGAACGCGGATTTTGCAAATCTGACTTTTCAGACATCGAAACTAGTCTAGCTAAATCAATTACTGGTAGTCTGGACTTACAGCACATAAAAAACACCATTAAAACTTACACCAAAGTTTTACCGACTTGCCAAATCGTTGATGACCCGGAGAGCGAAGAAGGAAAACAAATTATTGCAGCCTTTGTGGCTGGTTATTCTAAACTTAGAGATTGGCCTTCCAATAAAGACCATAGAAAAGCAGTTTCAGAAGCTTTACAGCCATTTTTAAAAACAGAAACAATTGATGAAACAGAAGAAATCAATAATCTCTTAAGCGAAAGAAAGTACATAGTTCTTCAAGGGCCTCCAGGAACTGGAAAAACAAGAACAGCAAAAAGTGTTGCTGATAAAATAGGTACAAAAACTTTCTTCACTCAATTTCACGCAGAGACAAGTTACTCTGATTTTATTTTCGGAATCAGACCCGACACAGAAAACGAAGAACTGAGATACAAAGAAAATTTAGGCAGCTTCTCAGAGGCTTTAAAATATGCCGTTGACCATAGCAATGAAAAAGTCATTTTAATCATTGACGAGATAAACAGGGCGAATCTTTCAAATGTATTGGGACCTATTTTTTACCTTTTTGAACATAAGATGGACGTTTCGAATGTTGAGATTGAAATTGCTCCCAACTTCAAAGTAAATCAACTACCCGAGAACTTTTCTGTAATTGCCACTATGAACACTGCCGACAGAAGTTTGGCCGTTGTTGATTTTGCCCTAAGAAGACGCTTTGCGTGGTACACTCTAAAGCCAAAAGCCATAAAATCGAGACAGTTTTATAACGAAGACTTTAGCAGGATTCAAGAAATATTTGACTGGTATGCCTCAAGTACTGAATTGAACTTGCAACCTGGTCAAGGCTACTTCATTGCTGACTCCGAAGATGAAATGAAAAATCGTATTCGTTATGAAATATTCCCTTTGATTAAAGAATATTTACAAGAAGGACTTTTGCGAAATGCTAAAGAAGAGTTCAATAGTTATTTCTCGACTAGAATAAATCTATCCCTTTTTGAATGATCAAGCCATTAGATGTTTTTTGTGAAATTCCTTGCCTAACCGAACAATCAAAACAGTTAGGTGGAGTGGCTTTGCAAAAAAAGTGGTTCAAATCAGCTGACAAAAGAATTATTGGTCAATACCTCCAGAAATTTATTGACTACAACTCTGACCAATTTAAATTTCTAGGTGTTCAGCCATATATAATTGGCTCAGACCAAAGCACCGCACTAACATTCCGTTCATCTGGTTTTATTGGCTCTATTCCTTTGAGAGCTTCTGACACTGGAAAGCAGATTGGTGATTTTGTAGTTATGCCTAGGTTTACTGGGCGAGACAGATTTGAGGACTACATAGAAATCCTAAATCTACTTGGAACTGAAATTAGTCCAGAGTTCATTGACAGTTTACCATTGGCATCAGGTAAAAATTTCAGACCGCCATTGTATTTGGAGGCTGTAAAATTCATAGCAGCTCTTGAAAAACTGACAATGAGGCCGTGGAGAAAGTTTGACAATATTGAAAAAGTTTCAAGTCAGCCTACTGGTCAAATTAATTGGACAAAATATATCAACAACGAATACAAAGTAGAAAATAGGCTAAAATTCCCATCAAGAACAAATGTTTTAAGTGAGTTTCATTCTGAATATTCGCAAATTAGATATGTCTTTGACATTTGTAAAAGTGAATTACTTTCAGCCAATACACCGCAGAGAATTAAGAACACTTTGCAAACCAAATTGAATTTCCTTGAAGAACGTTTGTATCATCACAAACCAAAAGCAACTAATAAAATCATAATACGGTTTTCCGAAAGTCCAACAGCGAAAGCCTGCAAGGAACAAGCAAATAAAATCTTAAACTTTAACCTTGTAGACAGCACCGCTTGGCGAGTTGACTTTTCAGATGTATTCGAAAAATTTATACAACATATTTTTAAGGAAGCTGCAAAAGAAACTGGTGGACGACTGTATTCCAACTACAAGTTCCACTCTAGGACTTCAAAACACTACTCTTGGGAACTTAAGCATATCGAACCGGACGCAATTTTTCAGAAGGAGAATGTTTTGGTTTTTATAGATGCCAAATACAAATCAAATTTGTACAACAAGTTTGACCAAAGTGAAATTCTGAAAGAAGACCACAGACACGACTTACATCAAATAATGGCTTACTCCTCATTCAGTAAGACAGACTATAAATTTGGTTTTCTTTGCTACCCATCGGCCCAAATTGAATTGAAAACTATTGAATATAAAAACGGAATAAACGATGTAGGAAATACAATAATGATTTTAGGTGTTCCGTTAAAAAAAGACAGTATTAAAGAAGCAAAAAAATTATTGACAAGTCGGCTAAACGAAATTGAAAATAGCATACTCATACGATAGTTACGATGATGCAAATTTTTAGCAATTAAAGTTGCCCTTCAGTGTTAACTTCTCATAATTAAAAAAATGCCCCAAATAACCCTCAAAAAAGTCACCTTAGAAAACCTCACGAAATTGCAGGAAATTAGCCGGCAAACTTTTGAGGAAACTTTTGCACAGCAAAATTCTGCAGAAGATATGCAGAAATATTTAGCGGAAGCCTTAAGCACGTCGCGCTTAACAAAGGAACTTTTGGAGGAAAATTCAGAATTTTATTTCGCGCTGGGCGGCACAAAAATTACCGGCTATATCAAGCTAAATTCCGGAAATTCCCAAACAGAACTTCAACACGAAAATTCCCTCGAAATTGAAAGGATTTATGTCTTAAAAGAATTTTTGGGTAAAAAAGTCGGACAAATTTTATTCAACCACGCGCTGCAGATTGCAAAAGAAAAAAAGGTGGATTTTGTATGGCTTGGCGTCTGGGAAAAAAATGAGCGCGCTATTAATTTTTACCTCAAAAACGGCTTCGAAAAATTCGGTCAGCACAGCTTTTTCCTTGGCACCGACGAACAGACCGATATTATGATGAAACTGAAAATAACTCACGATTCATAAAAAGAAATAATTGCGCGTGCGATTTTTTTGTATTTTTAATTATCTGAAATTTTAAATTCAAAAAAACCCATGAAAAGAAGCGATTTTTTAAAAAACTCAGCTTTGGCCGCGCTTGGTGTCACCACGATATTTGCCACAAACTCCTTTACCGAAAAAAAAGCCAGTTCTAGCCCGGAAAAAATCATGGATGAATCTAACGATAATTTTGAACTGGATGAAATATCCATTGCTGAACTTCAGGAAAAAATGGCGAAAGGAACGTACACTTCGGCGCACATTACCCAACTTTACCTGAACCGCATTGAAGCAATTGATAAAAACGGCCCGATACTAAATTCAATTATAGAAATAAATCCGGACGCTTTAAACATTGCAAAAGCGATGGATAAAGAAAGAATAGAAGGTAAAATACGCGGTCCGCTGCACGGAATTCCGGTTGTCATCAAAGACAATATTGATACGGCAGACAAAATGATGACAACGGCTGGCGCGCTTGCCATGCTTGGAAATTATGCCAAGAAAGATGCTTTTATTGTAACGCAGCTCCGAAATGCCGGCGCTGTAATTATTGCGAAAACCAATTTAAGCGAATGGGCAAATTTTCGCTCCACGAATTCGTCTTCTGGTTGGAGCAGCAGGGGCGAGCAAACCAAAAATCCTTATATTTTAGATCACTCGCCGTGCGGCTCAAGCGCAGGTTCGGGTTCTGCAGTTGCTGCCAATCTGTGTGCAATTGCGGTCGGCACAGAAACCGATGGTTCCATCACCTGTCCGGCTTCGATTAATGGTGGAGTAGGCATAAAACCTACGGTTGGTTTGGTCAGCCGCTCCGGGATTATTCCCATTTCTAAAACTCAGGATACCGCAGGTCCGATGACACGCACCGTTACCGATGCCGCAATTCTTCTCGAAGTTTTAGCAGGTGTTGACGACGCTGATGCGGTGACTAAAGAAAGCCGAGGTAAAAATACCGCCTACACGAAATTTTTGACCAAAGACGGTCTGAAAGGAAAAAGAATTGGCGTTGAAAAGAAAAAAATTACCAATCAGTTTTTGAATGAATTACAGCAAAAAGCAATGGAAGTTCTGAAAAATCAGGGCGCAACGATTGTGGAGCTCGAATATGTCGACAGCATCAATAAACTCGGAAATGATGAATTTGAAGTTTTGAAATATGAGTTTAAAGACGGTGTGAATCAATATCTTTCGACCGCGAACGCTAAAATGAAAAGTCTGGCCGATGTCATTAAATTCAATAAAGAAAATGAAGACACCGCGATGCCGACTTTTAAACAGGAATTGCTGGAACAAAGTGAAGCTAAAAAAGATTTGAAAGATCCGGTCTATCTAAAAGCGGTAAAAAACAGCCACGAAGGTGCGAAAAAAATTATTGACACTGCAATGAAGAAATATAACCTCGACGCTTTCGCCGGTTTAACAATGGGACCTGCCTGCAGCATCGATGTGATTTACGGCGATAAATGGGGTGAAGTTTCGCTCACCGCACCGGCTGCAATGAGCGGTTATCCACACATTTCCGTGCCATGTGGTAAAGTGTATGATTTGCCAGTTGGTTTATCCTTTTTCAGCGGCGCTTACCGCGAAGGTGAAATTATCGCGATGGCCTACGCTTTTGAACAGGCGACGAAACACCGTGTAAAACCGGAATTCAAAAAAGCTTTTTTGCTTAATTATTAATTATTAGTTATTAATGGATGCGAGGTGCAGGAGCGAAAATGTCTTGCTATAAATTCAAAAAAAAGGAGGCTAAAAGCCTCTTTTTTTTATATTTTAGTTTCACGTTGCATTCCCATCAGCATGTCATCACATCAATGAATCAGCAATTAAATCTATTTTGCCGGTTTCTTCGGACTCATCATCATAATCATTCTTTTGCCTTCTAGTTTCGGCAGCTGATCAACTTTTCCAACGTGTTCCAATTCCTGCGCTAATTTTAAAAGCAAAATCTCGCCCTGATCTTTAAATATAATGGAACGTCCTTTAAAGAAAACATAGGTTTTCAGCTTTGAACCTTCTTCTAAGAATTTTTCGGCGTGTTTCTTTTTGAATTCGTAATCGTGCTCATCTGTCTGAGGACCAAACCGAATTTCTTTTACGACAACTTTTACCTGCTTGGCTTTAAGCTCTTTCTGCTTTTTTTTCTGCTCGTACAGGAACTTTTTATAATCCAGGATTCTGGAGATAAAAGGTTCTGCTTTATCTGAAATAACCACCAAATCCAAGTCCTGATCTTTTGCTATTTCTAGAGCTTTTTCTAGCGGATAAACGCCGGGTTCCACATTATCACCTACCAAACGTACTTCTCTTGCACGGATTTTTTGATTAATCTGGTGCAAATCTTCTTGAACACGTCTCTGTGGACCTCTACCTCTGTAATGAAATTTTTGTGCTATGGTGTCTATTTTAATTGGTTAATTTCCTGTAAATTTTTCTAAATTTTTGCTTCTTTTTTGAAGTAATTAATGAAGTCCTCAACGCTCATAGCGCCCAGGTCGCCTTCGCCACGTCTTCTAACAGAAACTGTGCCGTTCAGTTCTTCATTTTCACCAACGATAAGCATGAAAGGCAGTTTGTTAATTTCTGCATCCCGGATTTTTTTGCCGGTTTTTTCATTGCGTTCGTCAATCAAGCCACAAATATCGTGATTTTCCAGCAATTGTGAAACTTTTTTTGCATAATCCACATATTTTTCGCTGATCGGTAAAATAGTGAATTGGTCCGGTGCCAACCATAATGGGAAATCACCCGCAGTGTTCTCCAAAAGGATTGCGATGAAGCGTTCCATAGAACCGAATGGAGCTCTGTGAATCATCACCGGTCTGTGTTTTTCGTTATCGCTGCCGTTGTACCACAAATCAAATCTTTCCGGTAAATTGTAATCCACCTGAATGGTTCCAAGCTGCCACTTTCTGCCTAGCGCATCTTTCACCATAAAGTCGAGTTTCGGTCCGTAGAAAGCGGCTTCTCCGGTTTCGATCACGTAGTTCAAACCTTTTTTCTGCGCGGCCTGAATAATGGCGTCTTCTGCTTTTTTCCAGTTTTCGTCGGTGCCGATGTATTTTTCTTTATTTTCCGGATCGCGTAAGGAAACCTGCGTTACAAAATCTTCAAAACCTAATGATTTAAATACATAAAGCGTTAAATCGATAACATTTTCAAATTCCGCCAGCAACTGGTCTGGCGTACAGAAAATATGTGCATCATCTTGCGTAAAACCGCGAACTCTTGTCAAACCGTGAAGTTCGCCGGACTGTTCGTAGCGGTAAACCGTTCCAAATTCCGCAAAACGCTTGGGTAAATCTTTATAAGACCACTG
Source organism: Kaistella solincola (assembly GCF_000812875.1). Lineage (GTDB taxonomy): Bacteria > Bacteroidota > Bacteroidia > Flavobacteriales > Weeksellaceae > Kaistella > Kaistella solincola. The sequence continues at coordinate 609,940 of NZ_JSYK01000003.1, forward strand.
TCCGACTTTATAAATCTCGCAGTGGTGCGGGCAGTTCATCGGTTTCAGCATAAATTCTTCACCTTCATTTGGTGTTTTGATTGGCTGAAAACTGTCTGCGCCATATTTGTCCCAGTGACCTGAAGTCACATATAATTCTTTCGCACCGATGTGTGGTGTCATCACAAATTCGTAACCGGATTTTTTCTGCGCTGCAGAAAGAAATTCTTCCAGTTTTTTTCTTAACGCAGTTCCTTTTGGTAACCAAAGTGGTAAACCTGCGCCAACCTTTTCAGAAAACGCAAAAATTCCGAGCTCTTTGCCTAGTTTTCTGTGATCTCGACGTTTTGCTTCTTCTAATCTTTCAAGAAACTCTGTTAAATCTTTTTGTTTCGGGAAAGTGATTCCGTAAACTCTGGTGAGCTGTTTGTTTTTTTCGTCGCCGCGCCAATAAGCGCCGGCAGCGTTCAGTATTTTTGCAGCTTTTACAATTCCGGTCGCCGGAATATGGCCGCCTCGGCATAAATCGGTGAAGTTATCGTGAGTTACAAAAGTAATTTCTCCGTCGTTCAGATTGCTGATCAATTCAGTTTTGTACGGATTGTCGGCATATTCTTTTAAAGCATCAGCTTTTGAAACCCGATATAAACTGAAAGTTGAATTTTTCTTGGCATTTTCGAGCATTTTTTTCTCGATTTTCTCAAAGTCTTTTTCCGACAAAGTTTCGTCGCCGAAATCTACATCGTAATAAAAACCTTGTGCAATTGCCGGTCCGATGGTAAGTTTCGCGTTCGGATAAAACTCCGTAATCGCCTGCGCCAAAAGGTGTGCGGAAGAATGCCAAAAGGCTTTTTTTCCCAAATCATCATTCCAGGTAAGAAGTTGAATCGCAGAATCTGTGGTTATCGGCGTGGTGATTTCTACCTGCGTTCCGTCTACAATTGCGGAAATGGTATTTCTGGCCAAACCTTCACTTATTGATTTTGCGACGTCCAGCGGCGTTACCGCGCTGTCAAATTCTTTGATGCTTCCGTCCGGAAGAGTGATTTTTATCATTTTTTTAGGGAAAAATTTAGCAGCAAAAATACGAAATTTTCGGGATTATTTTTGGTAATCGCACAGCTTTTCGAAGAAGCGGAAAATAAACTTCTAGCCCCGATTGAACGGCGTGTCTGAGCTCTCCCGATTCATCGGGAAGCGAGTAGTATAAGCGGGTTGAAATGGTGAAAGAATGCAAAATCGTGTTGCTCCTAAAAAAAAGACCTCAAAATTTTGAGGCCTTTTTAATGGTTTTTCGTTTTTAATTTTCGTTTCCTTGAGAATCCATGTCGTTTTCCATGCCGTCATAGGTTTTGGTGTACGTACGGTTTTCATCGATGAAGTAGAGATTATTTTTTGCTTTGCTGATGATTCTGGCGCGTTCTCTTTCGCTTAAATCTGCGCTGGAAGTCCGCGCTTCATCCTGATAGCGGTCTTTGGTAAATTCATTTACGTCAATCGCGCCATTTTCGTTCATAATGTCGCGCGCTCTTTCGGCTTTGTCCATGTCATCCGCGTACACGGTAACGATATTGCTTTTGGTGCCGGCGTAGCTGTATTTTTGTCTTTCATCATCGTCGTCACCGAAAAGCCAGTCCCAAAAACCCGAAGTATTTTTGTCCTCGGTAAAATTGTAAGTGGCGGAAGGATTATCGTGGTCGCCGGTGGTAGAGTAGCGCGAAACCTTGTAATCATCCTGGGTGAAACCGGAATTATTGAGTTTGTTTGCCGCCTGGTCGGCATCTTCATTGGTCGGGAACATTCCCACAACGGTGTATGACATAATTTTGATTTTTGCGTTAAAAATTTGTGATTTGGTTACTAACGTGCATCAAAAATCGTGACAAGGCGCTCAATTAGCGGAAACTTTAGAAGTTTTTAACAACTGCAGAAATATTTTTTAGCTGCTTTACGGGCATTTTTTTTCGTTTTCAAAAAATCGAAATTTGGGGCGTTTTAGCGCCGTTTTTTTTTGAATTGAGGAATGTTTAAAATTTTAAAATGAAAAAATTAGCTGCTTTAACGGCTTTTTTTAAAACTAAATTTTTGGCTGTTAAAAGCACAAAAAAAGCGAAAATTACTTTTCGCGATTTTTTTCAGTATTGTCGGTTTTTCCGTCCGGATTTAATTTTGAACCTTCTTTGACTTCTTTTTTCACTGTTTCTTCAGATTTTACTTTTTCGGAAGATGCGGGAATGTTCGGAAAATCCTGATTTTGCTTTTTAACATCGGATTCAATTGTTTTTTTGGTTTCGTCGTGGTGCATTGTTTTGTTTTTTAGGTTTTGCTGAGATCAAGTTGACCGGTTTGGTCTTCGATGGTGTAGTTCAAAGCCTTTGCCAAAACAAAAATTTGCTCCAGATTTTCCAAAAGTTGTTTTCGGCCTTCCGCTCGCAAACGGTTTTTATTTACGGTTTTGTAGGCGTTTTCTTTTGCGGATTTTGTCACTTTTTGAAAATCTTTGTCGGTAAAACGGTCAAAAAATGAATCGTCCATGGACTGAATTTCCACGCTTGGAATGATGCGGATTTCAGCAGTTGGCAATTCTTCAATTATTAGTTTTTTGTTGACCGAATCTACTTTTACCTTCATTTTGTTCAGATCATAAGAAACCTGCGCGTTGGTTTTGGTAAAAGTGATGAGCTCTTTTTCCGCCGCCGGGAAAATGGAGCTGCCCAAAATCTGTGAAGTGATTTTGGTTTTCTGCATACTGGAAAAATCCTGCTCCATAACGACCATTTTGTTCATTTTCCGAATTTGGTTCGTGATGATGTAATAATCATTCTGCACTTTGTCTTCCACTTTTTTGGTCATGGTATTCCACACCAAAAATAGGAGTAGCATCAGCGCCCCGCCGCCCAGAAAGAAGAAAAGTGGTTGGTTTTTTCTCAATTTATTTTAAAATGTCGGTTATTGAGGTGTTGTCTTTTTTGATGATTTGCAGTAAATCTCTTTCAAGGTAGCCGGTGCTTGGTCGTTCAATAATTCTGCCAATTTCTTTGCCGTATTTTGTTACGATGATCGTTGGTACGCGCTGGATGTTGTAAGGACCTTCTTCACCGCTTGGTGATTCATATTTTCGGTTCACGGCGATCATCGTCAGTTTTGAATCCGGAAAACCTGTGGCTTCCAAAATTTTGAAAAAGCGCGGAACTTCACGGTGACTGTCGCCACACCAGGTTCCCATGACCAAAACCATATTGTAAGAATTCAGTTTTTCTTTTTTAAGCTCAGCGACGGTTTTTTGGTCGAGCTGGTATTCATCGTGCTCGAAATTATACCACTGGCTGTAAGGTTCTTTCAACAATTGGTCTTTTGACTGGTGTCCTAAAAGCATTTTACCGTCATTTGTGGTTTCTACTTCACGATTGATTACCACTTTTTGCGAATCGCAGGACTGAAAGGTCAGGATGCAAGTAGCCGCTGTAAATATAATTTTGGTAAATTTTTTCATATAAAATTTCTCTTATTTTAATTTTCTAAAACCGATTGTAAATCTGCCGGCGAATAATATTTGTTTTTCAAAACTTTGTGATCTGCGCTGCGGTGAACATTAATTTTTTCACCGGAAATTTGCGCGTACGCCGTCTCGCCTTTTTCTTTGTAAAACTGAATGGTTTCTTCCGCTTCACTTTCAGTATTACAAGCTTTCGAAATATTCGAACGGTGAACTTCGTTAAATAACGGAACAAATTTTTCGCCCAAACCGAATTCCAAAACCGCGCCGCTTAGTACATACTGCAAATCACACAACGCATCTGCAATTTCCACTAAATTATTTTCGGCAATTGCTTCCTTCAGCTCGTTTAATTCTTCCTGCAACAATGAAATTCTTAGTTCGCATCTTTCCGGGCTTGGGATTTGTGGTGCATCTAAAATCGGTGCGTTAAAAGTCCGGTGAAATTCAGCAACCTGGTTCAGTGAATCTATTTTTTCCATTCAATAATTTTAAACAAATATAAACAACGAAGTCGATAATGTGAGAGGTGAACAATAATTTTTTAGCTGCTATTTCAGCCTTTTTTTTCATTTTACTGATTTTATAAAACAAAAAAAACACCGATAAATCGATGTTTTTTTCAGTTTTTCATTTTCCTTATTTTGAAATCTCGCGGCCGATAACCAGTCTTTGGATTTCGGAAGTTCCTTCACCAATTGTACATAATTTGGAATCTCTGTAATATTTTTCTGCCGGGAAATCTTTGGTGTAACCGTAGCCACCGAAAATCTGTACCGCGTTGTTTGCGATTCTTACACAAGCTTCAGAAGCGTACAGTTTTGCCATTGCGCCTTCTTTCGTCATCGGCTTTTTAGCGTTTTTAAGGTCAGAAGCTCTTCGGATCAAAAGTTCCGCCGCATCGATTTCAGTTGCCATATCTGCAAGCATGAAGTTGATCGCCTGGAACTGGTTAATCGCTTTCCCGAACTGATGTCTTTCCAACGAATATTTTAAAGCCGCTTTGTAAGCACCTCTTGCAGTTCCTAAACTTAACGCCGCAATAGAAATTCTACCACCGTCCAGAATTTTCATCGCTTGTTTGAATCCGGAACCTACTTCGCCCAAACGGTTTGCATCCGGAACGCGAACATTATCAAAAATAAGCTCGGCGGTTTCCGACGCGCGCATTCCTAATTTATTTTCTTTTTTTCCGGAAGTAAATCCGGCCATTCCTTTTTCTAAAACAAAAGCGGTGGAATTATTTTTTGCGCCTTTTTCGCCTGTTCTTGTCATTACCACGGCAATATCGCCGGAAATCGCGTGTGTGATAAAGTTTTTCGCACCGTTGATAATCCAGTCGTTGCCGTCTTTAACAGCAGTTGTGCTCATTCCGCCGGAATCCGAACCAGTGTTGTGTTCTGTAAGTCCCCACGCGCCGATTACTTTTCCGGACGCTAATTGTGGCAACCATCGGTGTCTTTGCTCTTCGTTTCCAAACTCATAAATATGGTTTGTACACAATGAATTGTGCGCCGCAACCGACAAACCGATTGATGGGTCAACCTGCGAAATTTCGTCCAAAATCGTTACATATTCGTGATAACCTAAACCAGAACCGCCGTATTCTTCAGGTATTACGATTCCCATAAAGCCCATATCGCCGAGCTGATGGAATAAGTCTACCGGAAAAGTCTGGCTTTCATCCCAATCCATAATATTCGGACGGATGTTTTTTTCTGCAAAATCCCGCGCGGTTTCTGCAATCATATCAAGGTTGTGAGTTATCTCGCTATTCATAAATTATATTTGCTCCCAAAGATAAATAAAATGAACAAAGCATTAAAATATTTCTACAGCTGCGACCAGTTTATTTTTTCGGCGCTAAAACACCTAATTTTTTGCTTTTAAATTTTTAAAGTAAAAGTTATTTCAGATAAAGCCTCATCTTTTTTTCAACGTCAGCTTTTAGGTTCAGGCTTTTAAATATTTTCTTTTCATCTTTTGATGAAATGCGGTAATAAACAATTTTATCGGCGTAATATCTGAAGTACGGATGACTTTTCAGCCATTCTTCCGGCGCGTCGAGGAGCGAAAACCGTTCTACATTTTCTGTGTTTAAAGGTGCTATTTCCACCAGTTTCTGTGCTAAATTTTTATCAATATTATAAGTTTCCAAAATCTGATTTTTTGCCATAAAACCGCCCAATTTTTTTCTGAAACCTAAAAAGCTTGCGGCGCTTCTTTCATCAAAACCAAATTCTATAAGCTGGTTAAAGGTAATTTGGTTTAAATCTGTTTTGCTGAAATCGGTTGGATTTGTGGCAAATTTTTGTAAATTGTTTTCCGTGCGGTTTGCAGAATTTTCGGTGGTGTTTGAGGCAAATTTTCTCTCTTTTATATTTTCCGGATTTAAAACGATAAACGGTTTCAAAGCTTCAAATTTTTCAGGTGAAATCACAAAACAGCGCGCGATGTCTTCTAAATTTTTAAAACTGCCTTTCAGATTCCGGTCGCGGTAATTTATAATAACCTGCGCTTGTTTTTCCGAAAAACCAAGATTTTTCCAACCGACCAGATCGGTGATATTCGGGTCGAAAGGTTCATAACTGATATCCTTTTTTTCTGCTTTAAAATCTTTAGAAATGAAATTTTTTGATGTTGCAGCTTCCGCCGATGATTTTTCCGGTAAAAGCAGATATGGCGCGAGTTTTTGAAAATTTTCCGCGCTGATTACAAAACATTCACCAAATTTTTCTTTGCTGTGAAAACTTCCGCCGAGATAATTTTTATATTTTAAAATGGAAGTTGCCTGCTTTTCCGAAAATCCTAAATTCACAAAATCAGCAGAAGAGTAGTGGTCGGGATTAAATTTTCCGGGTATTTTGAGCGTTTTTTTGGTGGAAAATGAATTGCCGGAATAAGCAAAATTTGGACGGTCGCTATTGTAATTGCTTACAAAACTCGCAGATTTTTTGTTTCCGGAAACTTCTTCGGGCAATAAAATATACGGTTCAAGTTCCGAAAATTTTTCCTCCGAAATCACATAGCATTTCTGAAGTTCTGCTTTAGAATGAAAATTTCCGCCTAAAACCGACTTATATTTTAAAATGGTTTGCACTTGCTTTTCCGAAAAACCCAGCTGCTGCCATTCTGCCGCGCTTAATTCATTTGGATTAAAGTCCGAAAGCGAAGATTTCGTGTCGCTTCTGATTTCAGAAAATGTGTCTGGCGCATTTTCTGTAGCCTGCGTGTTGTTGAAATAAAATAAACCGGCGACCAGAAAAACGCCGGAAGTCGCGAAACCAAGAATATAGTTTTTCGCGGAAGAAAATTGTATTTGTAATCTCATTGGGTATTTTTGGTAAAAATATTATGTTAAATGAATTGCCATACTGCGAGATTCACTTAATTTTTACCGGTGAAAACACCCAATTATTCGGGTTTGTCCGCGAGAGAGTCTTTGAGTTTTATTAATTCTGCTTTTACAAAATTCAGCCTGTCAATCATCGAAACCGTTTCCGAGATCTTCGAATTCGTCGCCAGCGCAATGCGCGCGCCATCCAGCGTGTAACCTTTTTCTTTCACCAAATGATAAATAATCTGCAGATTTTTAATGTCTTCGGGCGTAAAATATCGGTTTCCTTTCTTGTTTTTTTTGGGTTTAATGATGGGAAATTCCTGCTCCCAGTAGCGGATCAGAGAAGCGTTGACATCAAAAGCTTTTGCAACTTCGCCAATGGAATAGTAGAGTTTATCTGGTAAATTGAGTTTCATTTTTTAGGAGGTAACTGAGCAAATTTACATAAAATAACGCGGAAAAACTGTGCTGAAAATCAGCAATTAATAGGCGATTTCAATTTTCAGTTTTTTGTTTTTCAGCCTTTGATTTTCTAAAGTTTTTAAAAGAGCCACCATTTTTTGGCGGTTCACCGCAACGTAAGAAGTTGTGTCTTTTACTTCGATTAAACCGATATCGTCTTTTTCCAAACCACCTTTTTTAATCAGAAAACCTACAATATCCACTTTGTTTACTTTGTCTTTTTTTCCTGCGCTGATGTAAAGCGTTAAAAACGGCGTTCGCGCGGGCAGTTTGTAGTCTTGCGTAAGTTTTTCTTCGGCAACGGTCTTTTTAATGAAAGGAAAATTTTCGTCTTCGGTCATTATTAAATAGACGAAACCTTTCGCGTTCATTCGCGCGGTCCGTCCGTTTCGGTGAATAAAAGCATCTTCTTTCGGTGGTAACTGGTAATGTACAATCGATTCCACTTCCGGAATGTCGAGGCCGCGCGACGCCAAATCGGTGGTGATTAAAATTCGCGAAGAATCATTTTTAAATTTCAGCAGCGCGCGCTCGCGTTCGTCCTGTTCCATGCCGCCGTGAAAGGTTTCGCGCGAAATTCCTTTCTCCTTTAATAAAGCAGAAATCCGATCGACAGCATCGCGGTGATTACAGAAAATTAAGGTTCTTTTGTTGCCAATTTTACAGAGCAGATGAAATAATGTGTCGAGCTTTTCCTCCGATGTCGTCATCACTTTCCGAAGCTGAAAATCCGGTTTTGATTCCTGAACTTTCAGAAAATCTATTTTTTCCGCGTTTTCAATTCCGGTGAACTTTGGAATTTCTGCCATCGCGGTTGCGGAAGTCAAAATTCTTTGGGAAAGATTCGGCATCGCTTCGATGATGTAACTCATATCATCATGAAAACCGAATTCCAAAGCCTTATCAAATTCATCAAGCACCAAATTTTCGATGCTCGAAGGATCAAAATTTTCATTTTTTAAATGATAGGCTATTCTTCCGGGCGTGCCGATTAAAACCGCGGGTGCTTCGACGAGATTGTTCATCTCAATCTTTTTATCGTGGCCGCCGTAACACACGGTAACTTTAAAATCGCTGCCAATGCTTTTAAAAACCTGTTCGATCTGTAACGCAAGTTCGCGAGACGGAACTAAAATCATCGCCTGAATTTCCGATCTGTTCTTATTCAAATTCCGAAGGACAGGAAGCAAAAAAGCCAAAGTTTTTCCGGAGCCAGTGGGCGAGAGCAAAATAATATCTTTGCCTTTTTCTGCGGCTTTATAGGTGGTTTTTTGCATTTGATTCATGTCCTGAATCTGCAGGTTTTCGTAAATTTTCTGTAAGTCCATTTTGCAAAGTTAAGAGAAAGCTTTGCTAAAAGTGTTTTTTAATTAAAATTGGTGAAGAATTTTACCGGTAAATAAGGCAAATTATTAATATTTGTCGTAATTTTGCACCACTTTTTGTGGAAGTCCTTGGCGAAGTTAAAACATTAACAACTAACATCTTCTGTATTTTTCAATATCCCACATTAAGCCATTGATTGAAATTACAGGATACAAATTTTTTTATTATGTCAGAAACGACAACAAAAGAAGAGGTTCTAATGAACCAAAACGTAGCTCCGGAACAGTTTGACTGGGATTCATTTGAATCAGGTCTTGATGCTGAATCCAGACAGGAAAAAAGTGATTTGGAAGAAATCTACAACGGATCTCTGAGCAATCTACAGGACAACGACGTACTTATTGGTAGAGTTGTAAGACTTACCGACAAAGAAGCGATTGTTGACATCAACTTTAAGTCTGAAGGAGTTATTTCTTTAAACGAATTCCGTTACAACCAAGGTCTTGCAGTAGGTGATGAGGTTGAAGTAATGGTTGACAGAAGAGAAGACAAATCAGGTCAGTTACAGTTATCTCACAAAAAAGCAAGAACGCTTAAAGCTTGGGATAGAGTAAATGAACTTCACGAAACTGGTGAAATCGTTAACGGTTTTGTAAAATCAAGAACCAAAGGTGGTATGATCGTAGATGTTTTAGGCATCGAAGCATTCTTACCAGGTTCACAAATTGATGTGAAACCAATTAAAGATTACGATCAGTTCGTTGGTAAAACAATGGAATTTAAAGTTGTGAAAATCAACCCAGAATTTAAAAACGTTGTAGTATCGCACAAAGCATTGATCGAAGCAGATATCGAAGGTCAGAAAAAAGAAATCATCGCACAGTTAGAAAAAGGTCAGGTATTGGAAGGTACTGTTAAGAACATCACTTCTTACGGTGTATTCGTAGATCTTGGTGGTGTTGATGGTTTAATTCACATTACCGATCTTTCTTGGAGCCGTGTAAACCATCCATCAGAAATCTTAGAGGACGGGCAAGTTGTAAAAGTTGTTATCCTTGATTTCGATGATGAGAAAACAAGAATCCAATTAGGTATGAAACAGTTGGAAGCTCATCCTTGGGATGCACTTTCTGCTGACATGAAAATTGGCGACAGAGTAAAAGGTAAAGTAGTAGTACTTGCTGATTACGGTGCGTTTGTAGAAGTTGCGCCAGGTGTTGAAGGTTTAATTCACGTTTCAGAAATGTCTTGGTCAACTCACTTAAGAAGTGCAGGTGATTTCGTAAAAGTAGGAGACGAGGTAGAAGCTGAGGTTTTAACTTTAGACAGAGAAGACCGTAAAATCTCTTTGGGTATGAAGCAGTTAAGCCAGGACCCATGGTCTAACATCGAAACTAAATATCCGGTAGGTTCAGAGCACACAGGAATTGTAAGAAACTTTACAAACTTCGGTGTATTCGTAGAATTGGAAGAAGGTATTGATGGTTTGATCTACATCTCAGATCTTTCCTGGACTAAAAAAATCAAGCATCCATCAGAATTCTGTGCAGTTGGCGATAAATTAAAGGTAGTAGTTCTTGAGTTGGATACAGCAGCAAGAAGACTTTCTTTAGGTCACAAACAATTACAGGAAAATCCTTGGGATAAATTTGAAACCAAATATGCTGAAGGAACTGTACACGCAGGGACAGCAACAGAAGTATTCGACAAAGGAGCTCAGGTTCAGTTCGAGGATGCAGAAGTTGAAGCTTTCTGTCCGTCAAGATTATTAGAGAAAGAAGATGGCTCTAAAATCAAAAAAGGCGACAGCGCAGAGTTCAAAGTAATCGAGTTCAACAAAGAATTCAAAAGAGTAGTAGTATCTCATACAGGCATCTTCAGAGACGAAGAGAAGAAAAACGTAAGAGAAAACACTTCCAACAATGCAAACAAATCTACAGGATCTTCAAACAACGAAGAAAAATCCACATTAGGAGATCTAGACGTATTGGCAGAATTGAAAAAGAAAATGGAAGGTAAATAATCCTTTGCAAATTCTATATATAAAGAGCGCCTCATTTTTATGAGGCGTTTTTTTATTGTCTTTACTTTTAAAAGCTTGGAATCTTGAATTTAAAACTGAAAAATTTGCCGCTAAAACAACCATTTTTTTCATTTTTACCCAAATACCTTTAACGAACTTTTACCTCCAAAAAATTCCGCATTTTTGATTAATCTTTTGTGGTTAAAACATTTTCTCCAAAGAAAAAATTCGCCGCTAAAACCATCATTTTTTTCATTTTTACCCAAACACCTCTAATAAACTTTTACATCCAAAAAAAATTCCGCTCCTTTGATAATCTTTCGTGGTTAAAAATTTTATCCAAGCAAAAATTCCCCGCTAAAACCATCAAAAATCTCATTTCAACAACAAGTCGTAAATGTAAAGACATTCCCTTAAAAAAAACACAACAAACCTCCGCCGAACCAAATTATTCACTAATTTTGAAAGCGAAATCCAACAATTATGACAAAAAAATTACTCTCAACATTATTAATATGTTTTGTACTGTTGCTCTTCGGCCAAAAAGTGCCGGAAAATGCAATGCCGGGGAAAGTATTTCCACTCAACACCACAGAGTTTTCTGCGCAAGTTAAAAGCGCAAATTCAGCTAAAGGCAAATCTGATCTTACCATCAAATTGCCGCTGAAAGACGGTCGTTTGGAAACTTTTACACTTACCCAAAACGACCTTACGAAAAACACCAGCCTTTCCATCAAAACTTTTGACGGAATTTCAAAAGACGGAAAAACCACATTAAAACTTTCCTTTTTCGGCGACAAAATCAACGCGATTATAAAATCTGCCGACGGATATTTTATGCTGGAGCCGTACGAAACCCAAGCCAACGAATACCGGTTGTACAATATGTTTGATGACCTCGGCGGAAAAGTGAGCTGCGGCATCGATCAAAGTTTGGAGCTGAAAAGCGAGTTTGAGGAAATTAAAAAGCAGGCAAGTGTTTTAAAATTAGCTTCTGCGCCATATTTTCCGTACGGAAATACTTTAAGGAAATTCCGCATGGCGATTGCGACAACCGGAGAATTCACCCAGAAATTCGGAAGTCAAGATAATGCTTTAGCCGAAGCGTTGAATATGCTGAATCTTATCAATCTTGTTTACGAAACAGAACTATCAGTTAGTTTTGTGGCGATTGCGGAAACTTTAAACAAAACCTTAATCTTCCCGAATCCTACTACCGATCCGTTTACCGTGAGTTCTACTTTTGCGAGCGCCAACAATTCGCAGGCAGGTTTTACCACGATGAACAACAACGCAACTTTGCCGTACTCAAAATACGATATTGGGCACACTTTCAATATTATGGAGAGTTCCGAAAGAACTGCGCAGGGGCAGGCCGGTCCGAATCCTTGTACTCCCGGGTCCAGCGCGCGCGCCTGGAGCCAATGGACGGTTTCTATGCCGCGCGGTGCTACTGCCAACCTCATTATTCACGAAATGGGGCACCAGTTTTCAGCCTGGCATACATATAATGCCGTGGGTGGAACTGTAGGTTCAGAAACTTTCTGTACAAACGGTTGGGACAGTACTTCCGCTGTAGAGCCGGGCTCCGGAACCACCATTATGAGCTACGCGAGCAACTGTAAAGTACCGGTAGACCAAACCAATTCCGGCAAAAACCAGCTTAATTATTTCAATGCTAAAAGTTTAGACCAAATCCTCTATTCTTTAGCAAACAGAGCTACCTGTTTCACCACTACACCAACCGGAAATACACCACCAACTGCCAATGCTGGAGTGGATATTGTAATTCCGAAAAATACACCGTTTAAACTAAAAGGTGCAGCCAGCGATAAAGACGGAAACGTTTTAAGTTATACGTGGGAACAGGCTGACGTAGCAACTGCTTCGGACAAAGGTGCTTTTGGTTATAATGTTGTGGGCGTAGGTGGATACACGGCGGTAAACAGTACAACTGCGCCACTTTTTCGTAGTGAACAGACTTTGGAAAACACCGAACGGACTTTTCCTAAAATTACGTATATCATCAATAACAATAATATCGCGCCGGATACCGATGCAGAAGCTTTACCGCAAGTAGCGCGAAATATGAAATTCCGCTTTACCGTTCGTGATAACCAAATCGGTGGCGGCGGTGTGGATTCAGATGAAATGGTTGTCCGTGTAGATGCTTCAGGTCCGCTGAAAGTAACTTCGCAAGGCACTGCTTCAACCACTGCTGCGAATAGCGCGACCAACGTAACGTGGGACGTTAACAACACGCAAACCATCAAAGACCAGGTAAATATTTTACTGTCGGTTGATGGTGGCTACACTTTTCCTTATATGTTGAAACAGAATACGGCAAATGACGGTGCGGAATCCGTAACAATTCCAAACGTCCCGGGAACCGATAAAGCAAGAATTAAAGTTACCGCACTATTAGGTGGCGGTGCCGAATTTTTCGATGTTTCAGCAGCTAATTTTACGGTTACCAATGCGGCCTGTAGCGCCCAGTCTACACTGATCAGCCCAACAACCGCGATCAATACCACCACCGGAAATACCTTGGCAAACTTAAATATGACCGCGCCGACGGTGGGAAATCTGGGATATTTTGCAGCTTCGGCGATAAATGTTTCCACAACCACGGTGTTGCGTACAAGATTGGTGACATATACCGACGAAACCATGACCACACCTAAATATCTTGGAAGCGCAAATTCTGTTTTGAAAAGAATCCGCGTTACAAAAACCGGTCAGTACACTATTACAAACAGTGGCAGTTTCCTGATTATGTCGATTTACACTGCTGATCCAACTTCTGCTATTCGAACCAGCGCAGAAGCATTGGCAAGTTTTGTGGCTTCAAACGCTTATGAAACAGCCACGCCGAATACCTACAGCGCATTCAACACCTTAACTGTTACGCTGAATGAAGGTGTAGATTACTACATCACTTTTAATAATTTTTCAAGTGGTGATCCGGCAGCAACTTACAATCTGTCTTTCAGCGGCGACGGTTCTTTCTATGAAGTTACCGATTTTGCGACCACAAGCAACGCGTACACTTTCATCGCGGTGGATGCAAATAACAAAATTGTCGCGCAAAGCCCAACAGCAGATTTCAGAACACTAGTAGGTGGAACGTATACCATTTATGGTCTGTCTTACCTGAAAACCGAAGATCCGAAAACCTTTGTCGGAAAAACCAAAGATGAGGTCTTGATGAATTGCGCCTTAACCAGTGATAACAGTAGAACATTAGTCTTAAGCTGTACCGCGCCGGCAATTACACAACAACCCGTTTCGGTTACCGGAAATATCGGTTCCAAACAGACGTTCACTGTAATCGCAAGCGGACCTGCAACTTACCAATGGTATAAAGACGGCGTTGCGCTTGCAAACCAAACCACCAGTACATTAACCATCAACAGCGTTCAGAAAACAGATGAAGGTTCTTATTACGTTGTGGTTTCCAACGCGACCTGTACCGTAACTTCGGATACTGTAAAACTTACGCTCGCGAACATGGGAACCGTAGATCCTGATCAGGCTGAAGATTTTGTACTGTACCCGAATCCGGTAAAAGATGTTTTGTACATTAAAACATCCAAACCGGCGGACAGAATCGAGATTTACGACATGGCTGGCAGACTTGTAAATGCGCAGGTTCTTTCGTCCGAGAGTATTTCTGTGGCGAGGCTGCAGCGCGGCGTATACGTGGTGAAAATCCTGCATAAAAACGAAACGGTGAAAATGCAGAAAATAATTAAAGAATAGTCTAACCCAGAGCCACAGCATGTGGCTCTTTTTTTGTTTATGAACTGAAATGAAAATACTTTTTATCAATTTTTTCCTGCTTTTTTTAACATCCTGCGCAACCGCGCAAAAAACTGAAGATATGCAGATTGTCAAGGAATTTCCTTTTTCCGGTGAAAATCTGTTCAGGGAAATTGAGAAAAAAGCGGCAAAAGTAGAGCAAATAAAAGACATCAAAATAACTTTACCGACGCCGGCTGGCGACGAAGAGTTTAAGCTGATGGAATACAATCTTGGCGAAAAAAGAGTTCCGGGATTTTATACCTTTCGCGGTGCTTCTGCGGACGGACAGAAAATCCTCACTTTAACCGTAAAACCGAAATCGATGAGCGGGATGATCAGATATAACGCTGAAAATTTCTACATCGAAAAGGTGAAAAACGCTAAAAACAAATACCAGCTTTATTTACCAAAACCGGTTAAAAATCAGGAAAATGACGCTTTGAAATAATTTAAAAAAATGAAAAATTGGCCATTTTAACGGCATTTTTTTTAATGAACCTTGACGTGGCGCCTTGTTAAATGAAAATTTTGGCTGTTTTTTCGGGATATTTTTGCGGCGTGATATTGCAGCCAGACTTGAACGAGTTGTTTTTGCGCAGTATAGCGCACAAAAAAACGGGAGTGCAGGCATAAATGAGCTAAAAGCAAAGGCTTTTATCAAAATTTACGAACGTAGTTCAAAGCTGCCCAAATTAATCAGTATCAACAAAAGTATTTTCAAAAAAAAGGTGCAAATAGCAGGTAATTTTTTGAAATAAACTTTGGGGTGGAGTTTTGCTAAAATGATTTAGAAATTTTTCACCATTGCTATTTAGGAATTTTTAAGGGCTTTAAGGCGGTAATTTCTTTTTTCATCGATAACAGAATTTCTTTAATTCCAATCATATCCAACGGACTTTGGTCGGGTTCTTCGGTATTGATGCTGCATGCATACTCCCAGATTTCTAGGATTTGTGAAAGCTTGATTTCGTACGGTTCATAAAAATCATTATCCGAACTTACCATAATATTTTTTCCGGTTTTTTTGTCCAATCTTTTATAAACCACTCCTTCATTTCGGGTAATGAAAATATAAGTTTTGTTGTTTTTAAGATCATTGATGTTTTCTACATATTTCCCCACGATGAAAGTTCCGTCCTTAAAAGGCGGCATGGAATCTCCGCTTGCCGGAAAAGCGCGGAATTTTCCATTGCGCAGAAAAGGCAGGGAAATGGTCTGAAGTTT
This sequence comes from Kaistella solincola, assembly GCF_000812875.1. GTDB lineage: Bacteria > Bacteroidota > Bacteroidia > Flavobacteriales > Weeksellaceae > Kaistella > Kaistella solincola. The sequence goes on from NZ_JSYK01000003.1 coordinate 625,594, forward strand.
CTCAATATATTCCGGGTCGCTGTATCCTTGCAAATAGCCCATTTTGGCTTTTTCTGAGATAATTTCTATCTTATTTTCACCTTTTTCGTCTACGGTAATCGGCAGGATAATCCGGTTGTCTGGCAATTTCATCATTTTTTCTAAAGGGTACTTCCGCAAATCTGTGCCCACCATTAAATCAATGCTTACGCCGTAATATTTCGACACGCGTATCAGGATTTCTATGGGTGGTTCTGTACCGCCATCTTCATATTTAGCGTAGCGCCCGCGCGTGATAAGAAGGGCATCCGCGATCTTCTGTTGCGAATATTTCTGCTGACCTCTCAAATACCGCATATTTTCTGATAAAATTGACATTGCTATAAATTATAGCAACAAATATACATAAATTAGATATAAATTATACTAATTTTGAACCCATGGAAAGAGCGATTGTACATATGGACTTAGACACTTTTTTTGTCTCCTGCGAAAGGTTACAGGAATCTAAACTTCAAGGAATTCCTGTAATCATCGGTGGTGGCGAGCGTGGCGTGGTGGCTTCGTGTTCCTATGAAGCACGTTATTTCGGCGTACGTTCTGCCATGCCCATCAAGATGGCAATGAAGTTATGCCCTGACGCGAAAATCATCCGTGGTGACTATGAACGTTACTCCAAATTCTCCCGCGAGGTCACCGAAATCATTCAGGAAAAAGTTCCGGTTTTAGAAAAAGCCAGTATTGATGAATTTTATTTGGATCTTTCAGGCATGGACCGGTTTTTCGGCTGTTACCAATGGACGCAGGAAATTGCCGAAGCCATAACCAAAAATACCGGCTTGCCCATCAGTTTTGCTTTGTCTACCAATAAAACCGTTTCTAAAATCGGTACCGGCGAAGCCAAACCGCTTGGCAGGTTTGAAATTCCCGCCCACAATGTACATTCTTTTCTCAATCCGCTTTCTGTAAGGAAAATTCCTATGGTTGGCGACGCTACTTTTCAGCTGCTTTCTCGCGTGGGAATTCGTACTATTCAAACTTTAGCAGAAATGCCCGTGCTGGTTTTGCAGCAAATGATGGGTAAAAACGGCAGCGAGCTCTGGAAAAAAGCCAACGGAATTGATCTGACGCCCGTGGTTCCGTATTCCGAAAGAAAATCTGTATCCAGTGAACATACTTTTACCAATGATACGATGGATATTTTCGAGGTGAAAAGAATAATTTCGGGAATGGCAGAAGCTTTAGCATACCAACTTCGCCAGGAGAAATGGCTGACTTCTACGGTGGTTTTGAAGATCCGCTACGCCAATTTCGATACAGAAACCAAACAGTGTAAGATTTCTTATACCTCTATTGATCATACTTTAGCAAGGGTTGCGCTGGATTTATTTGATAAATTGTATAAACGCAGAATGCGCCTGCGCCTCATCGGTTTGCGTTTTACCAATCTGGTGCACGGGACCTATCAGATGAATTTATTTGAAGACAGCGAAGAGTTGATGAATCTCTATCAGGCCATGGACCGCATGAAAAACCGTTTTGGCGAAAATGCACTAGGCCGTGCCTCGGGATTTAAACTAATGTCTTAAAAGAACACCATTTTTTTCATCAAAGGATTTCAAAAAACCTGAAAAAGCCCCGAAAATTTGTTCATCATGTTAGTTCTTGAATCTTGGTTCCACACCAACCTCTAAAATCTAAAACCGTGTTTCTCAATTCCCACACTTATCATAGTTTACGTTACGGCACGCTTTCCGTTGAAGAACTTGTGAAGCAAGCCGCCGAAGCCGGCGTGAAAGAATTGGTTTTAACTGACATCAACACGGTCACCGCGATCTATGATTTTAAAAAAGAATGCGAAAAAGCCGGCATTAAACCTATTGTAGGTGTAGAAATTCGGAAAGAAAAACGTTTGCTTTATATTACCATCGCGAAAGATGAAACCGGGATTGCTGAAATCAACCGTTTGCTTACCAACCACAATTGCGAAGGAGCGGAATTGCCCGAATTTTCGCCGCATTTTGACCAGGTTTTTGTGATTTATACTTTAAGCAATTTCCCAGAAACACTCAATGAAAATGAATTTATCGGCGTTCGGGCAGAAGAACTGAATTTTTTAATCCGGCCGGAATTGAAAAAATTTTCAGAAAAAATAGTCATTTTGCACCCAATAACTTTCAAGACAAAAAAGGAGTTCAATCTGCACCGGATTCTACGAGCGATTGACCAAAATACCTTGATTTCTAAACTTGCTAAAAACGATTGTTGTTCCCGGAATGAAGTTTTTGAACCGGTTTCCACGCTTTTGGAAAAGTTTAAAAGATATCCGAAAATCATTCAGAACACCCGGAATATTTTAGATGTCTGCGTCTTTAATTTTGATTTTAAAACACCGAAAAACAAAATTTGCTTTACCACGGATAAAAAATCGGATGATGTGCTTTTAAGAAAATTGGCTTATAAAGGCCTGAAAAAACGATATCCGGAAAAATCACAAATCGTTCTGGACCGTATGGAAAAAGAATTGCAAGTCGTCAGCGAAATGAGTTTTTCGGGTTATTTCCTCATTACTTTAGATATTGTTAAATACAGTATGAGCCGTGGTTTTTTGCATGTTGGGCGCGGCAGTGGCGCCAATAGCATCATCAGTTATTGTCTGGGAATTACAGAAATTTGCCCCATTGAGCTTAATCTTTATTTTGAGAGATTTCTGAATAAACACCGGAATAATCCGCCGGATTTTGATATTGACTGGAGTTGGCGCGAGCGGGACGAGATTATACAATATATTTTAGATCGATACGGAAGGGAGCATGTGGCTTTTTGTGGTACCAATGTCGAATTTAAATACCGTTCTATCTTTCGGGAAGTGGGGAAAGCTTTTGGTTTGCCGAAAGAAGAACTGGATGTTTTGGCAAAAAATCCTATGGAGATGCACGACGATAATAAAGTGGTGAAACTTATACAAAAATACGGCGTTTTGCTCGAAAAATTTCCAAACCAGCGCAGCATGCATTCCTGCGGAATAATTATTTCTGAAGAACCTATTACCAATTACAGTGCTTTGGAAATGCCCCCAAAAGGTTTTCCGATTGTGCAGTTTGATATGAATGTGGCGGAAGATATCGGTTTTGAAAAATTTGATATTCTATCTCAGCGCGGTCTTGGAACCATAAATGATACGCTGAAACTCGTGCACAAAAACAGAGGAATCACTATTGATATTCACAACACGCATCTTTTTAAAAATGATAAAAGCTGTAATGATTTTTTAAGCATCGGGAAAACCATCGGCTGTTTTTATATTGAAAGTCCTGCGATGCGCGGATTATTACGCCGTTTGAAATGTCAGGACTATATCACTTTGGTAGCGGCTTCGTCCATTATTCGTCCCGGCGTGGCGAAAAGCGGCATGATGAAAGAATATATTTTCCGGCACAACAATCCCACGAAATTCGAATATTTTCATGAGGTTTTTGAAGAACAGCTCGGTGAAACGTATGGGATTATGGTTTATCAGGAAGATGTGATTAAGATTGCACTGCATTTCGGTGGCGTATCTGCCAATGACGGTGATGTTTTGCGGCGAGCCATGAGTGGCAAAAGCCGCTCGTTGAAAAAACTGCAGCAAGTAAGAGATAATTTTTTTGAATCCTGCGCCCAAAAAGGTCATCCGGAGCAATTGTCGCAGGAAGTTTACCGCCAGATAGAGTCATTTGCAGGTTATTCTTTCTGCAAAGCACATTCCGCGTCCTATGCGGTGGAAAGCTACCAAAGTTTATATTTAAAGGTGAATTATCCGATTGAATTTATGGTTTCCGCCATCAATAACGGTGGCGGTTTTTACCGTACCGAAGTGTATGTGCATGAATGTAGAATGGGCGGCGGAAAAATTCATAATCCGTGCGTGAACCGAAGTTTATTTGAAACCACGGTTTTTGGTGACGATGTTTTTTTAGGTTTTATGCACATTGAAAAGCTGGAAAGCCGCATTACGGATTTTATCCCGGAAGAAAGGGCGAAAAATGGTGATTTTACGTCGCTGGAAAATTTTATCAAACGCGTTCCGGTGGGAATTGAAACTTTGCAGACGTTGATTTTTGTGGGTGCTTTCCGCTTTACCGGAAAACCAAAAAATGAGTTGCTGATTGAAGGCAGATTGTTGATGATCCACTTCCAGCCGGAATATCGCCTGCCCGCTTTTTTTGAGACGCCCGTGCCGGAATATCAACTTCCGCAACTAAACCGCAATAAGTTTGAAGATGCTTTTGATGAAATAGAAATTTTGGGATTTGCCGTTTCCTGTAGCCCGTTCGATCTGTTACAGACCAAATTCCGGGGAAAAATAATGGCGACAGATTTAGTGAAATTTCATAAAAAACAGGTGAAAATGCTGGCCTACCTGATTTCGCGCAAACACGTTCCCACCAAGAAAGGAACGATGTTTTTCGGAACCTGGATTGATGTTGAAGGAAACTTTTTCGATACGGCACATTTCCCAGATAATTTACAGAAATATCCTTTTCAGGGTGGCGGCTGCTATTTGTTATTGGGCCAGGTGGAAGTGGATTTTCATTTTCCCACGATTACGGTTTTCAAAATGGCAAAGATGCCCTTTATCCCGGATCCGCGGTATGCAGAAGACAAGGAAAAAAGCTATGAAGTGCACAAAAAAATCAACGAAGATGTAAGTATGACGTGGAGAAAACCTTACCCGCAGGAACATGAAATTGGTTTGCCACGAAATAAAATGGTTTTGAAATAATCTAGAAAATTAAAAAATTGGCCATTTTAACGGCATTTTTTTTAATAAACTTTGACGTGGCGCCTTTGTAAAAATGAAAAAATTTGGCTGTTTTTGCGGGATTTTTTTTCAAATAATAACTCACATTAAAAACCAAAAGAATTCCCTTTTAAGCACGAAAAAACCCATCAAAATGAATTGATGGGTTTTTGTATTGTAACCGAAATTACTTTTTGTAAGAAGCGTCTTTAATTCTCGCTTTTTTACCTCTAAGGTTTTTAAAGTAGTAGATTCTTGCTCTTCTAACTTTACCTCTTCTGTCAATTTCAATTTTTTGCAAAGCGGGCAAATTCATTGGGAAAACTCTTTGTACACCTACATCACCACTCATTTTTCGGATGGTAAAAGTTTTGGTAGCTCCAGTTCCTCTGATTTGTAGCACTACACCTTTAAAGAACTGAGTTCTTGTTTTAGCGCCCTCTTTAATCTCGTAGTACACCGTGATGGTGTCACCGGCTTTGAATTTTGGGAATTCTTTTTTTGCAATGTACTTGTCTTGCACGTACTGTAATAAATCCATTTTTCTTGTAAAAAATTTGTTTTGTCAAGCTAAGCAACGTTCACGCCCTTCGTCAGAGGTTGGTTAACAGGCTGCAAAAATACTATAAATATTACTTTCTGCCAACACTTTAGCAAAAAAATCTACAGCAGAAAAATTCCCGGTTATTTTGCCATTTTTTCCATTCTCTGCACTTCCTACTTTTTAATTCATCCGTCATCCGTCATCCGCCATCCTTTATCCTTTATTCTCTCAACTATCACTGTTTACAGCGTGTCCCTTACTCGGTCATTACGCGCTCGCTGCGCTCGCGCTCCATTCCTCGTTCGGGCCGGGCTGTACGCTATATCTTTTTTCCGGGTTTTACCCGGCAAAAAAGGATGCCGCTGCCATCCCTCACGCGGGCAGCGCCGCGGTAAATTTCCGCATTTCTGCAGCAGGTCTGGGGAAATTCCAAAAAAAAGCGTAAATTTCTACCACAAATTTTCATACTTTCTCATGATCGATAAAAGAGTAAAAAACGTGCAGGAAGCCATTGCCGGAATTAATGATGGTATGACGGTAATCGTGGGTGGCTTTGGCCTTTGCGGTATCCCTGAAAATTCCATTAATGCCTTGGCAAACAGCCAGGTTACCGACCTTACGTGCATTTCCAATAACGCGGGTGTGGACGATTTCGGACTCGGATTGCTGTTACAGAAAAAACAGATCAAGAAAATGATTGCTTCTTATGTCGGCGAAAACGCGGAGTTTGAGCGCCAAATGCTTTCCGGCGAATTGGAGGTTGAACTCACGCCGCAGGGAACTTTAGCCGAAAAATGCCGCGCGGCACAGGCTGGGATTCCGGCTTTTTATACACCAGCAGGTTACGGTACCGAAGTCGCGGAAGGTAAAGAAACCAAAGATTTCGATGGTAAAATGCATATTCTAGAACACGCTTTCAAAGCCGATTTTTCCATCGTAAAAGCCTGGAAGGGCGATTATGCCGGAAACCTGATTTTCAAAGGCACTGCGCGCAACTTCAACGCACCCATGGCTGGCGCGGGCAAAATCACCATTGCCGAAGTGGAAGAACTGGTAGAACCGGGCGAACTTGACCCGAATGAAATCCACATTCCGGGAATAATGGTCCAAAGAATTTTCCAGGGCGAAAAATTCGAAAAAAGAATTGAGCAACGCACGGTTAGAAAAAGAGATAATTAAATCAATAAAAATAACGGGCTTTTTGCCTGTTTTTTTTGGTTTTAACCAATTGCTCCAACTTTCCTTTCCCCAATCTGCTGTCGCCACATCGCGTAATACAAACCTTTTAAATCTAACAGATTTTCATGCGAACCGGTTTCAATGACTTTTCCGCGTTCTAAAACGTAAATTCGGTCCGCGTGCATAATTGTGCTGAGACGGTGAGCGATCAAAACCGTTATTTGCTCCTTCTGATCAGAAATTTCCCGGATTGTCCGCGTAATTTCTTCTTCTGTAATGCTGTCCAGCGCAGAAGTCGCTTCATCGAAAATCAACAGATGCGGTTTTCGCAACAAAGCCCGTGCAATGGCAATTCGCTGCTTTTCTCCGCCGCTTAATTTTAATCCGCCTTCACCAATCACTGTATTGATAACGTTTTCCGCACGTTGAATTAAACCAGTAGCACTGGATTTTTTCAACGCCATTTCCAAATCTGCTTCGCTCGCGCCCGGACTTACAAACAGCAGATTTTCTTTAATTGTTCCCGCAAAAAGCTGCGTATCCTGTGTTACAAAACCGATTTGGTTCCGTAGTTCATCAAAATCAAATTCATTTCCGTTGATATTGTTGTAATATATTGCACCTTCTTTAGGACGGTAGAGGCCAACAAGCAGTTTCACCAATGTACTTTTTCCGGCGCCGCTTGGTCCCACAAATGCAATGGTTTCACCATTTTTCACTTCAAAAGAAATATCGTTCAACGCTTTATAAGCTGCAGATTGATGCTGAAAAGACACTTTTTCAAACCGGAGTTTTTCAATAGCACCAATTTTTTTCGGCAGTTGTGGTTTTTCTTCCGCAGGTTTTTTCATTAAAGTATCGAAATTGTGCAGTGATGCCTGAGCTTCGCGGTAAGAAATAATAATGTTCCCGATTTCCTGCATCGGTCCGAAAATAAAAAAACCGTAAAACATCAGCGACAAATATTGTCCCGGCGTCACAACATTTTTAAAAATCAGATAAAGCAAAGTGAACGTAATCATCTGTTGCAGAAAATTCACCATCGTGCCCTGAATAAAACTCAGCGAACGGATGCTTTTCACTTTCCGCAGTTCCAGACCTAAAATTTTATACGTATTGCTGTTCAGGCGTTTCACTTCCTGTTTCGTAAGTCCCAGACTTTTTACGATTTCTATATTTCTTAAGCTTTCGGTCGTGCTTCCAGCTAAAGTATTGGTTTCCGCCACGATGGTTTTCTGGATATTTTTAATCCTTTTACTTAATAAATTGGTGATGAACGAAATGATGAAAATTCCCACGACATAAACCGGCATAATAGACCAATGTAGCTGTATCGCGTAAATGGAGACGAAAATAATGCTGACTAAAATTCCGAAAAATATATTGATAAAGTTGGTAATAAATTTCACCGAATCTTCGCGGACTTTCGTTAAAATAGATAAAGTCTCACCACTTCGCTGATCTTCAAATTCCTGAAAAGGCAGCGCCATGGAATGCTGCAAACCATCGGTGAAAATATTCGCACCGAATTTCTGCGTAATCACATTCACCACATAATCCTGAAAAGCTTTTGCAATGCGGCTCACCATCGCAGTTCCGATGAGCAAACCCAAAAAATAAAAAACGCCGTGGTAAACATCGGTGCCGTATAGATAGTCGTTCAGGCTACGAGCAAGCAGTTTTTCTTTATCGAAAAAGTTCGGGTGTGTTACGAGCTGATCCAGAATATTTCCCGTAATCGCAGGGCCAAACAAAGAAAAAACCTGGTTTACAGTCGCCAGAAATAAGGATAAAATGAGCAACCACTTGTGCGGTTTTAAATATTTTAAAAGTGTCTTCATCAAAAAATTTGTAGTGCAAAATTAGAGTTATTTATGGATTTGTTTTGGTCACACCATAGATTGTCGTAATACCATTTGTACAACCAGTGAAAAAGCAATAAATTGCAGTTCAACTTAAAAACTATGCTCACAAAAGAACAGATCGCCCAAAGAATTTCCAAAGAAGTTAAAGACGGATATTACGTAAACCTCGGTATCGGCATTCCGACTTTGGTTGCAAACTTCGTGTCTCACGACCTTTCAGTAGAATTTCAAAGTGAAAATGGCGTGCTTGGCATGGGACCTTTTCCGTTCGAAGGTGAAGAAGATCCGGATTTGATAAACGCCGGAAAACAGACGATTACAACGCTTCCGGGCGCTTCGTTTTTCGATTCAGCTTTTAGTTTTGGCATGATCAGAAGCCAGAAAGTGGATTTAACCATTCTCGGTGCGATGGAAGTTTCCGAAAACGGCGACATTGCCAACTGGAAGATTCCGGGCAAAATGGTGAAGGGAATGGGCGGCGCGATGGATCTCGTGGCTTCCGCCGAAAATATCATCGTTGCGATGATGCACGTGAACCGCGCGGGTGAGAGCAAAATTCTGAAGAAATGCACCTTGCCGCTGACCGGCGTGGGTTGTGTGAAAAAAGTTGTTACCGAACTGGCGGTTCTGGAAGTTACACCACAAGGTTTTAAGCTTCTGGAAAGAGCGCCAGGCGTTTCTGTTGAAGACATTAAAAAAGCCACCGAAGCCGATTTAATCATCGAAGGTGAAATCCCGGAAATGCAATTTTAATCAAATCATTTTGCAATAAAAAAAATCCTTCTCAATTTTGAAAAGGATTTTTTTTTGGCGTTAAAACGGCTTTTTTTTCGATTTTATCTAAATTATATTTTCTGGAAAATCTGCTTAAAAAGGCGGAAAAATTCAATTATTAATTTTGAAAATTTTGTCGTTTTATACCCGAATTTTTTTAATCCAAAACTATTTTAAAATTTCTTTTAAAAACATCAAAGTGTGCTCCCAGGCTCTTTTCGCCATCACTGGATTGTAGTCTGCTGATGCCGGATTGGTAAAAGTGTGTTTGGAGTTTGCGTAGGTAATAATTTGCCAGTCAGCTTTTCCATCGCGAAGTTCCTGCATGAGCTGTGCGTAATCTTCAGCAGAAACACTTTCGTCCTCTGCCGGATGTTCTACTAAAATTTTAGCCGTTATAGGCCCATTTTTTCTGATTTTATCTTTGGCTAAACCACCATGAATGGAAACTACACCCACGACCGGTAAATTTCCGCGCGCGGCTTCCAGAGCACCGCTACCACCGAAGCAATAACCAATCACCGCAATTTTTTCCGGGTTTGCGCCACTCTTTTTCAATTCCTCCAGAGCAAGCATAATTCGTTTTTGGTACGCTTCGTAATTTTGCTTATAATAACCCGCAGTTTTTGCGGCAGAAGCGTTGTCCGTTGGGATATTTCCTTCACCATAAATATCGGCGATAAAGGCAATGTAACCTTGCTTTTCCAACTCGGCTGCAGCCATTTTTGCTTCATCGTCAATACCTTTCCAGGCTGGTAAAATCAGCACGCCGGGAAGTTTTTTACCCACGTTGGAGGTTACCAAACCGTTCAGTTTCTGCGCGCCGTCTTTGTACGCAACTTTTTTTAAATCCTGGCTGTACATTTTTCCTGAAATCATAAATAATCCTGCTAATAAGAGTGATCGTATCATAATGGTAAATTTTGTTGAGGATAAAATTACACACAAACTTCCTTTTGTGAGCTGACAATCATCGAAATTGATAAATCTGATGAGAAACATCCCGAAAATTTTCGGTTTCGTGGTTTAAATTTAAAGCTAATTTTTTAAAATATTTGTAATTTTAAATTCAATTTAAAATCATGGCAAAATATAAAATCCAGAAATCACCCTTCGTCGTTCCAACCCCCGACGGAAAACTCATCGAAGAAATTTGGGGCAATTCCACCGGAAATTCCGGAATTTCCATCGCGCACATGGTGGCTCCGCCAAACTGGAGCGAACCTTTCCAAACGCCGGATTTCGATGAATTTACCTACATCATTAAAGGTAAAAAGCAGTTTGAAATCGATGGTGAAACCGTGGTTTTGGAAAGCGGCCAAAGCATTTTAATTGAAAAAGGTGCGCGCGTGCGGTACAGCAATCCCTTTGAAAATCCGTGCGATTATCTCGCGATTTGTCTGCCGGCTTTTTCGATGGAACTTGTAAACCGCGAAGAATAATTTTTAATTATTAATGGTGAAATGCTGAATACTAAAAAAACAGTGTTCAAGCACGGAACTTTTTAAATTCAGCTAAGTTATTTTGCAAAATTTGGTATTACTTTTTCAGGAAAATGTGCCAAAATAGCACCAAAAAAATAGTTTTAAACCTTTTTCAAGCTGGTTTTTTTCGAAAACAGAATGTATAAGATGGTGAAAATCACCAGAATATGCAGGTAATAAGATTTGAAAACCAAGTCGGTATACTGAATCTGGAATTTGCTTAAAGAAATTAAAATCAAGATTTGCGCGCCGTACGGAATTAAACCCTGGATATAGCAGGAAAAAATATCCAGTACGGAAGCTGAAGTTTTCGGTGAAAGTTCATATTTATCGGTGATTTCTTTCGCAATTTTTCCGGAAATTAAAATCGAAATGGTGTTGTTGGCGACGCAGAGATTTGCAGAACTCACCAAACCGCCGATGCCGAGCAGCGCGGTTTTCTTTGAAGAAATAATCTTGCTGATTTTATTCAGAAGGAAATTAATTCCGCCGTAATGTTCCACCAAAGCCGCCAGACCGCCCGTGAGTAGCGAAAGAAAGAAAATTTCGGTCATGCTGGTGAAACCTTCGTAGCTGAGTTTTGAAAAACCCATCACATCGAATTTTCCTAAAAAAATGCCCAAAACACCGGAAAAAATTATCCCGGCAAATAAGGTCACGAAAACGTTTACACCGATCACCGCTAAAACAATTACCAGCAAATACGGCACAATCAGAAATGCGTTGATTTCACCACTTGGCTGAAAAACCGTCGCCTGAGTTTCGGAATTTAATCCGATGACAAGCAAGATAATCAAACTGAGCACCGCGGCAGGAATTGCAATTTTCGAGTTTTCCCGAAATTTATCTTTCATTTCACAGCCCAAACTTTGTGTCGCGGCAATTGTTGTATCAGAAATAATCGAAAGGTTATCGCCAAACATCGAACCGGTAAGCAGCGCAGCACCGATTAAACCCAGCGGCAAATTGCTTTTTTCCGCGAGATCGATGACGATGGGCGCGAGGGTTACAATTGAACCAACCGAAGTTCCCGAAGCGAAAGACAGAAAACAAGCGATTACAAAAATGCCCGCCGGAAAATAATCCGGTGAAAGGTAGGTAAGTCCGAGATTTACAATCGCGTCAACACTTCCCGAAGCTTTCGAAACTGTAGCAAAAGCGCCCGCCAAAAGGTAAATAATGCACATGGTGAGGATTTTCCCGTCGCCGCAGCCTTTCAGAAAAATATCGGTTTTATCGTGGATTTTTCCTTTAAAAATGATAAACGCCGCCGCAATGCCAACCATCGCCGCAATCGGTGACGGAAAGGCGTAAAAATCATTGTTATAAATACCGAAACCGAGGAAACACGCCACAAAAATAAGCAGCGGTAAAATAGAAATAAAAGAAGCGTTTTTCATTAAAAAATTAAAAAGTTGCAGGTAAAAATTGGTAGTGATTATCGGCAAATTTCGCAAAAATATGTTGTATTCCGTTGCTTAAAATAATTTCTTCCGCGCCGATGATGGAATTGTAGCGCGCGGTTTGCTCAAAAGTTTTTTCGGTCAGCTTGATGTGCGGTGCTTTGCATTCCACTAAAATCTTCGCAACTGTTTTTTCAGTGACGAGCAAATCAATTCTTTTCGTAGTTCCGTTTAAAACCAGCTTTTTTTCCAGAATTAATGAAGATAAATTTCTGCCTTTAATGATGTGGAAATAATGCAGCCAATGTTGTCGTACCCATTCTTCCGGCGTGAGCAGAAGCCAGGATTTGCGCGCCAAATCATAAATAAAAAACTTATCTTTGTCTGTCCTGATTTCAAGGTCAAAGGTGTTTTCAAAATTCAGTTTCGGCAGGTTCATTTATGAAAGAATTAGATTTAATCCTCAAAAATATCAAAAATAAAGAGCTTTTGCCGATTTATTTTTTTCATGGTGAAGAACCTTTTTTCATAGATGTTGCCCTGAAAGCTTTTGAAAATGAAGTACTTTCTGAAGATGAAAAAGCCTTTAACCAAACCGTTGTTTACGGCAAAGACACCACTTTCAGCGAAGTGCTTTCCCTTGCGCGCCAATTCCCGATGATGGGCGACAAGCAGGTGATTATATTAAAGGAAGCGCAGGAAATAAAACTCACCGAAAACGAAGCCACCGCCTTAAAATTATACAGCGAAAATCCAGTAGAATCCACACTTTTGGTGATAGGTTACAAATACAAAAAGGTGGATTCGCGCAAAGCTTTTACGAAAGTGCTGGGCAAGAAAAATATGCTGTTTTTAAGTGAAAAAATTAAAGATTACAATATTCCGAAATGGATTGAAACGGAATTAAGGACTTTAAACCTGAAATCAAAACCGAACATTCCCATGTTGCTGTCACAATATTTGGGCACCGATCTTTCGCGGATTTCAAACGAGCTGCAGAAGCTGAAGATGATTCTGAAAAACGGCGAAATTTTGGACGAAAAAACCATCGAAACGCATATCGGCATCAGCAAAGATTTCAATATTTTTGAGCTCATTAAATCTTTAGGTAAAAAAGATGCGGTACAATCGTATAAAATCGCGCATTTTCTGGGGAAATCGCCGAAGCAGAATCCATTTCCTATGATGATGGGAAATCTCTATAATTTCTTTTCGAACCTCATTATTTTTCACACCATGAAAGGCGAAGCGCCGCAAAATCAAGCCGCAGTGATGGGAATAAATCCGTATTTCATCAAGGATTTTGGTGAAGCTGCACGGTTTTACAACCTGAAAAGCGCCACGCGTATTATTTCGGTTCTGCGCGAAATGGATTTGAAAAGCAAAGGTTTAGGCGCTGTCAACATGACAGAAAATGAACTGCTGAAAGAACTGGTTTACAAAATTCTGCACGTGGACCAATACAAGGTGAAATTGTAGTAAAGTATTTTTCGGGCGACTTTATCCGCGCTCCGTTCCCGCTTTTTTGCTCCGCTTCGCTCCGCAAAAGAGCTCCACTCAGCTCGGGTCGCAAAGCCGTCTTTTTTAAAAATATCGGCATAAAACGACAAATTTTTCAGTTTTAGGAAAAGCCGCAATTTTTTAATCATTGAAAAAATTCATCGGTAAATAATTCGGTAACCGAAAATAAATCACGATTTTTGAAACTTTAAAAATTCGACCTCAACCTTAACTTTTATTAATGGAAGAAAATATTTTAGATTGCGTAATTGTAGGTTCCGGACCTTCCGGTTTTACCGCGGCAATTTACGCTGCACGCGCAGATTTAAAACCTCAATTATACACCGGTCTCGAACCTGGCGGCCAGCTTACTACAACCACCGAAGTGGATAATTTCCCAGGCTACGCCGATGGCGTTACCGGTCCGCAAATGATGATGGACCTGCAAAAACAGGCTGAAAGATTCGACACCAAAGTTATCTACGAAATGATTACCAAAGCTGAATTTTCTACTGAGGTTGGCGGCGTACACAAACTTTGGGCAGGTAAAAAAGAAATTCTGGCACGAACTGTAATTATTTCTACCGGCGCAACCGCGAAATATTTGGGTTTAGATGACGAAAAAAAATATTCCGGCGGCGGAGTTTCTGCCTGTGCAACCTGCGACGGATTTTTCTACAAAGGGAAAGACGTCATCGTAGTAGGTGCCGGCGATACCGCAGCCGAAGAAGCAACTTATCTGGCAAAACTTACAAATAAAGTGACTCTTTTGGTTCGTAAAGACCATTTCCGCGCTTCAAAAGCGATGATTCACCGCGTGAGCAACACCCCAAATATCGAAGTGAAATTCAACCACGAACTCATCGGAATTCAAGGTGAAAATAATTTGGTAGAAAGGGGAGTGGTGATCAATAATCTTACTCAGGAAAAATCTACGATTGATGTTCACGGAATTTTTATCGCGATCGGTCACAAACCGAACACCGAAATTTTCGCGGGGCAAATCAACCTCGACGAAAATGGTTACATCAATACCATTCCGGGCACTACTTTAACCAATCTTCCTGGCGTTTTTGCGGCAGGCGATGTGCAGGACAGTCATTATCGTCAGGCGATTACAGCGGCAGGAAGCGGCTGTATGGCGGCGATGGATGCTGAGAAATATTTAGCAGGTCTGGAATAAATTTTAGCCGGTAAAAGCATGAAAAACCTATTTTATATATTCATAGGTGGCGGATTAGGAAGCGTTTTGCGCTTCCTAATTTCGAATTATACCCAAAAGCTGGGGAATTTCAACTCATTTCCGCTCGGAACATTTGTGGTAAATATCGTCGGGTGTTTTTTAATCGGTGTTCTAGCTTCTTATTTTCTGAAAGTTGACAATTACCTCAAATTTCTTTTGATTACCGGTTTTTGTGGTGGTTTTACCACATTTTCTGCTTTTTCTGCTGAGAATTATTCTTTATGGCAAAGCGGAAATTATTCGATGCTGCTGATCTATATTTTTGTGAGTGTGGCGTTGGGATTATTGGCGGTTTTCCTGGGTTTTCAGGTAGCTAAAAATTAATTTTTCCTTTGACGGTGAGGTGTTTACCACTTTTTTCAATAAAAAATTTGGTCACAAGGGAAAAGCTAATTATATTTGCACCACTGAAAATGAGAAATCACTTTCACTGGAGGAATGGCAGAGTGGTCGATTGCGGCAGTCTTGAAAACTGTTGACTGTAACAGGTCCTGGGGTTCGAATCCCTATTCCTCCGCTGGTTGAGAAACTAGAATACATCAAAAGCCTTTAAATACTAGTGTTTAAAGGCTTTTTTGTATTTAAGGAGGTATCAAATAATACCAAATTAATACAAATCAAAAGGGAGTACCGAGGGGAGTACTTGCAAAATGTAACGAGGTACTCACCGCTCTTTTGCAAATTTATTTAGTACATTCCTTGAAAGTTTACGACCAAAATATTGAATCGTACAGCTATCTTTTAAACAACAGAAAAAACATTACGTGCGAAACGCTGATGAACAAGTTTTTAGGTATTGAGGAACGGACGGTAACCTTAATTGAAGCCTTTACAGATCAAACGGCGAGGAGGCAGTACTGAATAAGGTCGGCTGCGTATTATACGAAAAAATGTTCAGGCACTACACCAAAAAGCAATGGGATAAATACCCCGAGGAGCTGCACGCATCAGTACTGGATCGTATTCCAGTTCGTGATAATTTCGATGACCGTTATTTTTCAGACAAGTATCAGGCTCTTCCAAAAGGCGGCTATACTCAACTTTTTGAAAGAATGCTGAATAATCCTAACATAATGGTGTTACTAAATACAGATTATTTTGAGGTGGAGGAGCAGTTGGGTGACTATGACAAACTTTTTTATACAGGTCCGATTGACCGGTTTTTCCGGTTTAAATCTGATTTAACTCAGAAATTAGAATACCGTTCTATTAATTTCGTAACAGAACAACTGGATCAGGAGTATTTTCAGGAAAACTCAGTGGTCAATTATCCCGGACCTGAAGTGGAATATACCAGAATTATAGAATATAAACATTTTGGTAATCAACAGTCAGAGAAAACCTGTATCGTCAAGGAATTTACAGTTGATGAAGGTGAACCTTATTATCCGGTGCCTAACGATAAAAACCAGAAAATTTACGAACAGTATAAGGCAGAAGCAGATAAACTCACCGATGTTTTCTTTGTCGGTCGCCTCGCCAACTATAAGTATTTTAATATGGACCAGGCTTTCAGGAACGCTCTGGACCTGTTTTTTCAACTTGAACGTAAAGATGTTTTGAAACCGGCCAATGTCGCATCAGCGAAATAAGCTATATGGATCTGAAAAGCTCTTTTTCCCTTTCTCCTGTTTAAACTTGTTTTATGATTTTGATTTTTTTAAACTGAAGGCAATTTTACATATTGTTACCAAAGTCGGGAAATGGAGCGGCCACCTCCATTTTTTATCATGTGATGTAAGTCTCTGGTGGCTGTCTTCAAAAAATTTGCCGTCTTAGAGGCCTATTTTTCAATTTTCCCTTTCCCCGAATTTCCCTAAATTCGTTCTTTACACCAAAAAAATGAATGAAAATATTTTAGGTCTCGTCGCCGGCGGCATTACTTCCGTGGCAATGCTGCCCCAACTTCTCAAAGTACTGAAAGAAAAAAATGTAGAAGATATTTCTTTGATGATGATCGCCGTGCTCATAATCGGCCTCTCGCTCTGGGTTTGGTACGGATTTCTGAAAGACGAGCTCCCGATAATTTTGTCCAACGCATTTGCCGTTTTGGTAAATCTTGCTCTTTTAGCGGCATATTTCCGGTACCGCCAGAAATAGTTTTTACTTATTATTTGGGCAGCTTTATCCGCCTTCCACTCCCGCTTTTTTGTTCCGCTGCGCTACGCAAAAAGAGCTCCGTTCAAGTCGGGCTGCAACCTCGCGCCGCAAAAATTCCCCGCTAAAACAGCCAAAATTTCCATTTTAACCAAACAGCTTTGGTGAACTTTATTTCTCAAAAAAGACCTCTGCTTTGTTTTCTTTTGTGGTTAACAAATTTGGTTCAGGCAAAAATTTCCCGCTAAAATCACCAATTTTTTAGTTTTAGCAAAGCGCCGCACTGCACCGCTAAGTAGCAATTCGAAAATCTGAAAATTAAAACATATATTTAGACTTCAAAAAAATAAACATGAAAAAATCCAGCTATTTTATTCTGCCGCTCGCCTTGGCGCTTTTCCAAAGCTGCGCGGTGAATATGTCTTATTCCGGTTCGGCGTTTAAGAAATCCTTCAACTCCATCACCGCCGATGAACTGAAAACTCACCTTTACGTAGTTGCCGGCGACCAAATGGAAGGCCGCGACACGGGAAGTGAAGGCCAGAAGAAAGCCGGCCGCTATCTCATTGGCGAATATCAAAAAATGGATATTTCGCACCCGAAATCGATGACGTCTTTCTATCAGCCGCTTTCCTCTGAAGCTTTGAAAGGCCGTCGTGCCGCTTTGCCGCCGTCTGACAATATTTTGGCTTTTATTGAAGGCACCGAAAAACCTTCGGAAGTTATCGTGATTTCCGCGCATTACGACCACGTGGGAATGAAGAACGGCGAAATCTACAACGGCGCAGATGACGACGGCAGTGGAACAGTGGCGCTTCTGGAACTGGCAGAAGCTTTTCAAATGGCGAAAAAAGCCGGTAACGGTCCGAAACGCTCCATCTTATTTCTTCACGTTACCGGCGAGGAACACGGACTGTTAGGTTCGAAATTTTATGCTGAAAACCCGGTTTTTCCTTTAGCAAATACGGTGGCCGACCTTAACATTGATATGATTGGCAGATGCGATGCAGAAAATTGTGGTAAAGATTACGTGTATGTCATCGGCTCTGATATGCTGAGCACTGAACTCAAAAAAATAAATGAAAAAGCCAATAACGAAACGGTAAAACTGGAACTGAATTACAAATACGACGATCCAAATGATAAAAACCGTTTGTATTATCGTTCAGACCATTATAATTTCGCGAAAAACGGGGTTCCTGTAGCGTTTTATTTTGACGGTATTCACGAAGATTATCATAAACCAAGTGACACGCCAGACAAAATTGATTATCAAGCTTTGCAGAAGCGTGCGCAGCTGGTTTTTGCAACCGCCTGGGAATTGGCAAACAGAAAAGACAGAATTGTCGTAGATAAAAAATAAAAAAACCTTGAAATAACCGGTAAAATCTGGAAAAATTTCCTGCTTTTTACCGGTTTTTTTAAAAATAGCTTCACCGGGAATCGAACCCGGATCTAAAGTTTAGGAAACTCTTGTTCTATCCGTTGAACTATGAAGCTGAAAATATTGCCGCTTAAAGGCGGCTTTTTTTTGCTTTTGCTTAAAATTAAGCATGCTTAAACTTTACCGCAGCCGCCGCGGTGCGAGCTTTTACAGCAGCTTAAAATTTGCTATTGCAGCTTTTCCAGCAAATATTTTCCGGTAAAAGATTGCTTATTTTTCACCAAATCTTCCGGTGTGCCGGCGAAAACAATTTCACCGCCATATTTTCCGGCTTCCGGGCCGATGTCGATAATATAATCGGCGGTTTTTATAATATCCGGCTGATGCTCAATCACAATCACCGAATGTCCGAGTTCTATCAAAGCTTGCAGCGATTTCAGAAGTTTATTGATGTCGTGAAAATGAAGTCCGGTAGAAGGTTCATCAAATATAAACAGCGTTTTATCCGTCGTTACGCCTTTCACCAAAAACGAAGCTAATTTCACGCGCTGCGCTTCACCGCCGGAAAGGGTAGAAGAGCTTTGGCCAAGCTGAAGATAACCGAGACCAACTTCCTGCAGAGGTTTTAATTTGGTAACGATTTTATGTTGATCATTATCGGTGAAAAATTCCAAAGCTTCGTCCACAGTCATGTGCAGCACATCTGAAATATTTTTTTCATCGAATCTGATTTCCAGAATTTCGTTTTTAAAACGCGTGCCATGGCAGGTTTCACATTCAAGATCGATGTCCGCCATAAACTGCATGGAGACGGTGATTACGCCTTCACCTTTGCATTCTTCGCAACGCCCGCCATCTACATTAAAAGAAAAATGTTTTGGCATTAAACCCTGCATTTTTGCGAGTTTTTGCTTCGAAAATAAATCGCGAATGTCGTCGTAAGCTTTTAAATAGGTTACAGGATTCGAGCGCGACGATTTTCCGATCGGATTTTGGTCGATAAGCTCAATATTTTTAATGAGTTTCGGTGGAAATTCTACTGAGTCATAATCACCTTTTTTACCGCCCATTCCGAGCTGAATCTGAATGTCGGTGGTCAGAATTTCTTTCATTAAAGTTGATTTTCCGCTGCCCGAAACTCCCGTAATCACCGCCAGACATTCAAGCGGAATATCTACATCAATATTTTTAAGGTTATTTTGGCGTGCACCTTTAATGTGGATCCATTCTTTAGGTTTGCGGCGCTTTTCCGGGACTTTAATCTCCAGTCTACCGGTCAGATATTTCGAGGTTAAAGTATCAGCATTTTCAAGCTCCGTAAAATCACCGGCAAATACCAAATCGCCGCCTAAAAACCCGGCTTCAGGTCCGATGTCGATGATGTAATCAGCAGCTTTCATCACATCTTCATCATGTTCTACCACAATAACGGTATTTCCCAAATCACGCAGATTTTTCAATACTTCAATTAAATTTTCGGTGTCGCGCGAGTGTAAACCAATCGAAGGCTCATCTAAAATATAAATGGAGCCAACAAGCGAACTTCCCAGCGAAGTCGCAAGGTTAATTCTTTGACTTTCGCCGCCGGACAAGGTGTTTGAAGTTCGGTTGATGGTGAGATATCCCAAACCAACTTTATCTAAAAATTCCAGGCGCGTGGTAATTTCGTACAGCAGTCTTTTCGCAATTTCCGCGTCATGTTTGTTCAGTTTGATGGACTTCATCAACGGTAAAAATTCATCCAAAGGCAGCTCAATCAATGACTGAATGTTGTGTCCGTCGATTTTCACCCATTTTGTTTCTTCGCGCATGCGCAAACCTTCACACGTTGGGCAAAGCGTTTTACCTCGATAGCGAGAAATCATAACGCGGTACTGAATTTTATAGAGATTTTCCTCCAACATTTTAAAAAAACTGTTGATGGACGGAAAACTTCGTGTGTTGTCACCTTTCCAAAGAAAATTTTTCTGCTCTTTAGTCAGCTGGTGATACGGCTTGTGAACCGGAAAATCTTTCGCGGTTTTAATGAAATTCCGTTTCCATTCGCTCATGCTTTCACCTTTCCAGCAGGCAACGGCGTCTTCGAAAATGGATAAATTCTTATTCGGAATCACCAAATCTTCATCAATACCGATGACTTTTCCGTAACCTTCGCATTCCGGACACGCGCCGTAAGGATTATTAAAGCTGAAAAAATGCACGTTTGGCTCCATAAATTCCATTCCGTCGAGCTCGAATTTATTCGAAAATTCGGTAATTTTTCCGGTTTCAATGTTTTTCAGCGAGCAATAACCGTGACCTTCGTAAAACGCCATTTGGATGGAATCTGCCAACCTTTGAAGAAAGCTCTCATCATTTTCGTAGCTGAAACGGTCCAGAACGAGGTGGATTTCCATATCTTTTTCCGGAACGAAACCAAAACTTTCGAGATCTTCAATCCCGGCGACATTTCCATTGACTTCCAATCGTGTAAAACCCGAAAGTTTCAGCGTATTCACCTGTTCGGCAAATTTTGAAACTTCAAAACGCAATGGTGAACGCAGCAGAAAAGTCTGGTTTTCATTACTTTCGATGAAATTAATGACATCGGTAACCGAATCTTTTTTAACCTCATTTCCGGAAACCGGCGAAAAGGTACGTCCGACACGCGCAAAAAGCAATTTCAGATAATCGTAAACTTCCGTGGAAGTTCCGACCGTAGAGCGCGGATTGCTGGAAATTACTTTTTGCTGGATGGCGATGGATGGCGCCAAACCTTTAATATCATCAACTTTTGGCTTTTCCAATTTCCCCAAAAACTGGCGCGCGTAAGAGCTTAAACTTTCTACGTAACGGCGCTGTCCTTCGGCGTAAATGGTGTCGAATGCCAGCGAAGATTTTCCACTTCCCGAAACCCCCGTAATCACGACGAGTTTATTTTTAGGAATCAGAACATCAATGTGTTTCAGATTGTTAAGGTGTGCGTTTTTTACGTACAGGAACTTTTTTATATCGATATCTGCAGGTGCAATCATGTGTTCAATTAAAGCTTACAAAATTACGGATTTTTTGAGAGAAATATTCTGCGGCAAATTTGGAGTTTAAATATATTTTCGCAATCTTTGTTAGACAAATAAAGTAATAATCTCATGAGAAAAATTCTGAATGATTTGATTACACATTTGATGAAAAAAAGGTAAAGGTTAAAAAAGGAAAAAATGCAATGCAGGCGCGTTGCATTTTTTTTGGCTGCAAATTGCCCAATTTTCTGAAATTGAAATTAATCTAAAAATAGTTGTTTTATTGTCATATTCTTAAATATATTTGCCGTCGAAAATTATAAAAAGCAGCATTATTAAAGATAATATGGATTTTTATAAAATTAAAAAATTTGCATAAATAACGGCAAAAAAATTTCTATATGAAAAAAATAACACCAACTGTTTTAGCCTTTTTTACCGTTTTTGGAATATCAGCACAGGAAAAAGAAAGCAAAATTGAACAAGTTACCGTGCAGGGAAAATTTCTGGAGCTTCCGGTGCAGAAGGTGAATGAAAACATCACCGTAATTTTAAAAGCTGAAATCAGCGCGTCGCCCGCAAAAAGCGTGGAAGAACTATTAGCTACAGTTACCGGTTTTGATATCCGCCGCCGTGGTGGAAATGGTGTGCAGGCTGATGTTTCGCTGCGCGGAAGCAGTTTTGAGCAGGTTTTGATTTTGGTGAATGGAATCAGGATTAATGATTCGCAGACCGGTCATAATTCCATGAGTTTGCCCTTTGATATTTCCGCTGTTGACAAAATTGAAGTCATAAAAGGTCCGGCAGCACGGCGTTTTGGTCAGAATGCTTATGCAGGCGTCATTAATATTATTACAAAACCCAGCTCCGAAGATGTGGTAAATATTTCCGGGAGCGGCGGCGATTTCGAAACGTACAGTTTAGGACTGGGCGCGCAGTTCGGGAACGAAAAATTTTCGAATCTTTTTCAGGCAAATACTTCGTCTTCCGAAGGTTACCGTCATAACACCGATTATAAAATTAACCAGCTTTTTTACCAGAATCAATACCAAATCTCGAACGGAAAACTGAAATTTCAAGCGGGATTTCAGGAGAAAAAGTTCGGTGCTAATGGCTTTTATGCGTCACCTGCTGCGACCGAACAATATGAAGAAACTCAGGCTTCTTTGGTAAGTTTTGGTGTGGAGAAAAAGTACGAGCGCTTTAATTTAAATTCAAATTTATACTGGCGCAGAGGGCAGGATCTATATCTGTTCAACCGTGCAAAACCGGAGATTTACCGCAATATGCACGTCGGAAATAATGTTGGTGCAGAAGTTAACGGCAGTTTTACTTCAACTTTAGGTACAACTGGTGTGGGCGTGGAATTGCGGAAGGAATTTTTATCAAGTAATAATCTAGGGGACCGTGAAAGGTTTTTAACACAGGTTTTCTTTGAACATCACTTTTCGTTATTTCAGGAAAAAATGCAGATTTCACCGGGAATTTCCTGGGCGAATTATGCTGGCGTCGGCGATTTTTTCTATCCAGGTCTGGATGTCGGATTTGACATTGATGAAAACAACAAAATCTACGGAAATATCGCCAAAGTTAACCGCATCCCAACTTTCACTGATTTGTATTACGTAAGCAAAACCGAGAAAGGAAATCCGGATTTAAAACCTGAAAATGCGCTTTCCACTGAAATCGGTTACCGTTATCAGAAGAAAAATTTTCTGGGCAAGATGAGCCTTTTTTCGCGAAATTCTGAAAACTCCATCGATTGGATAAAAGAAAGTGCTGATGATATTTGGCGCGCGGAAAACATCGGAGCGATTAATACCAAAGGTTTTGAAGTTGAAATTAATCACCGTTTTGAAGGTGTTTTCGCCGGTTATTCGTTGGGTTACACGTACATCGACAGCGAGCTGAAAAATCCACAGAATTTAATTTCGCGTTATGTTTTGGAAAATTTAAAACATCAATTTGTAGCAAAACTGGAAAACCGGGTCTTAAAAAATTTTACAAATCAGCTAGTTTACCGCTATAACGAAAGGGTGACGACCGGAAGTTATCAGCTGCTTGATGAGAAATTCAGTTATGATTTTAAAAATTTAAACCTGTATATTTTAATTAATAATATCACAAATACCAGATATACCGAGACTTTTGGTGTGCCGATGCCGGGCCGCTGGTTTCATGTTGGTTTCACGTATAAATTAGCACTTTAGATAAAAGCAAAAAAAATGCTAATTTTACAGGTAAAATTTACTGAATGTCAAAACGAGTTCTTTTTTTACTCAGTTTCTTAATATTTCTCAGTGTTTCTGCCCAGAAAGAACATATTTCGAGCTTTAACGTTATTACCATTGACTATAAAATCAATGATAAATGGTATTCGTATGTTGAAGGTCAGCTTCGCGGTATCGAAGATTTTTCTTATCCGGACTATTACGAGCTGAAAGGTGGAGTAGGTTATAAAATCACGCCGAACAACAAATTTTTGGTGGGAATTGGGCGCTACGGCAATTACACAAACCGTTCTTTTGTGAAGGAAGAATTCCGCATTTGGCTGCAGGATATTCAGGATTTGCATTCTGGAAGATTTAAATTTGAAAATCGCGTAAGAGCAGAAAAAAGCTGGTTTTATGAACCAAAAAAAGATGCGACTTCGGACCGGATCCGGCTGCGTTACCGCCTGAATATTTCGGCGCCGCTGAACAGCAAAACTGTAGAACCGGGAACCATTTCCGCCAATGTTTACGATGAAGTTTTCTTCATACCGGCTGATGAAGTTTGGTTTGCACGGAACCGCGTTTTCAGTGGTTTGAGTTACCAGATTGATGACGTTTTTGCGTTGTCTGGCGGCTACCTTTGGCAAAGAGAATTTTCATCAAAAGGCAATAGAAATCTGCACTTTCTCTACCTCGCCTTATCGGTAGATATCGATCCATCAACCTGGAAAAAAAATGATTTGCAAACCGCAGATTAATGTTAGTATCTTTTTAGGACTTCAACTTTTTAGGCGCCGTAATGTTGCATTTTTTCGGGGTTTATTTTATATATTTGTGAAATTAATAATAATTGAGTTTTATGAAATTTATTGTTTCCAGTAGTGAATTGCAAAAAGCCTTGCAAACCGTAAGCGGCGTTATTTCGAACTCGCAGTCGCGGCCTATTCTTGAGAACTTTTTATTTGAAATCGAAAAAGATGTTCTTAAAGTTACGGCTTCGGACGGAGAGACAACTTTGATAACTTCACTTGATGTAAAATCTGACGCGGAAGGAAAAATTGCCGTTCCAGCCAAGATTTTTCAGGAATTTGTAAAAACCTACGGGGAACAGCCACTTACACTTTCGATTAAAGATTCGGAAGACGGAAACGGAAAATTGCTCGAAATTTTAGACGAAAAAGATAATTTCGCGGTAGCGCTGGACCACGCTGAAGATTATCCAGAAATTCCGGAATTTGATGCTTCACAGAAAGTGACGATTTCTGCAGGAATTTTATCCGAAGCTTTAAGCAACACATTGTTCGCAACAAGTAATGATTCTCTGCGTCCGGTAATGACAGGCGTACTTTTCCAGTTTAAAGAAGATGAAACCAATTTTGTTTCTACAGATTCTCACCGTTTGGTGGTTTATAAAAGAACCGATTTAATCAACGCGGAGCCGGTAGAATTCATTATGCCGAAAAAACCGCTGTCGATTTTCAAAAGCATTCTGGCGTCTTCCAGCGAAGATGTTGCGATTGAATTTAATGAAAATATGGCAAAATTCACTTTCGGAAATAATATCTGGATTTGCCGTCTAATCGATGGAAAATACCCGAATTATTCTGCGGTAATTCCGAAAGAAAATCCGAATGTTTTAACCATCAACCGTAATTTATTATTAAGCTCAATCAGAAGAGCTTCGATTATGTCGAATAAATCTACGAATCAGGTTCGTTTCAAACTTTCCGGAAATATTCTGCACCTTCATGCAGAGGACACCGAATTTGCGAACAAAGCAGATATGCAGATTCCGTGTGATTACAATGGTGAAGATATTAATATCGGTTTTAGCTCGAAATTTTTGACCGAAATGTTGTCGGTTTTATCTGCAGACGACATTACCATGAAAATGTCGCAGCCGAACCGCCCGGGAATTATCGAACCGGTAGACGGTCTGGAAGACGAAGAAAAAATCCTGATGCTTTCCATGCCTGTCATTGGAATGTAAAATTTACAAATCAATATTTTTAAAATATACCGATTGAGATTCAATATTTTTGAATCTCAATTTTTTTTTAACCTTCAGAATCACGATATTTGCCACTTTCTTATTTCAAAATTTTAGTTGAAATCTGAATTATAATTTACAATTTACAACAGCAATGAAAATCTCTAATAACTGGCTTAAAGACTATATTTCTACGGATCTGAAAACCGAAAAAATTGGTGAATATCTTACCGACATCGGTTTGGAAGTGGAAGGAATTGAACAGTTCGAGTCTGTAAAAGGCAGTTTGCAAGGTATTGTCGTTGGCAAAGTTTTAACCTGCGAAAAGCATCCGAATGCTGATAAATTAAAGGTAACTACTGTTGACATCGGTTCTGGAACACCGTTGCATATCGTGTGTGGCGCACCGAATGTTGCTGCCGGACAAACCGTTCCAGTTGCCACCGTTGGAACTACAATTTACAAAGGCGGTGAAAAACTGGTGATGAAAGAAGCCAAAATCCGTGGTGAAAAATCTCAGGGAATGATCTGTGCTGAAGACGAGTTGGGTTTAAGCGACGATCATGGCGGAATTATGATTTTGGATGAAACAAAATATGAAATCGGAAAAAATTTCGCTGATTATTTTGAACTGAATAATGACGCGGTGTACGAAATCGGGCTTACCCCAAACAGAACCGACGCGATGTCGCATTACGGAGTTGCGCGTGATCTGAACGCTTATTTATCTACACATCAGATAGCTTCTGATTTCCATAAAGTTGCTGAAAAACCTTTGGTAAGCGAAGGAAATCATTCCTTTAAAATTGAAATAGAAAATACCGATTTAGCACCGAAATATTTAGGTGCAATCATCGAAAATGTGAAAGTTGAGACTTCACCGGATTGGTTGAAAACGCGTTTGCAGGCGATTGGTTTAAGCCCGATTAATAATATCGTGGACATCACCAATTATATTCTGCATTCCTTCGGGCAGCCGTTACACGCTTTCGATGCTGATAAAATCAGCGGAAAAAAGGTAAAAGTTGGTGTAAGCGCGGCAGGTACAAAATTCACAACTTTAGATGGAGTGGAGCGCATGCTGAACGGCACCGAAATTATGATTAAAGACGGAAAAGATACACCAATGTGTCTTGCCGGAGTTTTTGGTGGCGCCACGTCTGGCGTTTCAGATTCTACGAAAACCATTTTTCTGGAAAGTGCTTATTTTAATCCGGTTGGCGTTCGGAAAGGTGCAAAATTTCATGCGCTGAATACCGATGCGTCATTCCGCTTTGAACGAGGCGTAGATCCCAATATGACCAAAATTGCTTTATCGCATGCGGTGAAACTCCTTGAAGAAATTGCGGGCGGAAAACTGGTTGGTGAAATTTTGGAAAATTATCCAGCAAAAATTGAAGATCATTATATCATTCTAAGATTTTCAAAAATTGAGCAAATTCTCGGTATAAAAATCCATAAAGAAAAAATTAAAGAAATTTTAAAAGCTTTGGATATCGTTGTTTTAAACGAAATTCAAAACGGGCTGGAAATTTCTGTGCCGCCGTACCGCGCTGATGTTACGCGTGAAATTGATGTGATTGAAGAAATCATGCGGATTTACGGTTATAACAAAATAGATTTTCCACAAAAACTGTCATTTACGCCGGTAAAATTAAGCTTTAACGACCAGGATGCATTGGAAAATTCCTGGGCTCGCACTTTGCAAAGCAACGGTTTTTACGAAGCGATGAACAATTCCCTCACTTCGGTGAAAGATGAAACCAACGCGGTGAAAATTTTAAATCCTTTAAGCAGCGATTTACAGTTTATGCGAAAATCTTTGCTGGAAGGTCTTTTGCAGAACGCGGATTACAATATCAAAAGGAAAAATCCGAACATTAAGTTTTTCGAACTCGGAAAAGTTTACCACAAAACTGAGAAATATGAAGAGCGCAAGCAGCTTGCGATTTTAGTTTCCGGCAGAAATGCGTCTGAAAACTGGCTTCAGCCAAAATCAGCGACAGATTTTTACCATTTAAAATCTTATGTGAAAATTTTGCTGGATTCGCTGCCGGTAGAACTTGAGGAAAAAGTTCTGGAAGATTCTCGATTTTCCGATGCTGTTGAATTGTCTGTGGGCGGTAAAACTTTAGCACGATTAGGTAAAGTTTCACCAGTATTGCTTAAAGATGCGGACATCGATCAGGAATGTTTTTACGCAGAAATCGAGCTTGAATTAAGTCAGCAACTTCGCGCAAAAACCAATCTGAAATTCAAGGACATTCCTAAATTTAATAAAACGCGGAAAGATTTGGCTTTGTTGGTTGATAAAAATATTTCTTACGCTGATCTGTATAAATCCGCGCGGAAAAATCCATCAAAATATCTAAAAAACATCAATCTTTTTGATGTGTACGAAGGCAAAAATTTACCGGAAGGTAAAAAATCTTACGCGATGAGTTTTGAATTGCTGAATGAAGAAAAAACCCTCGAAGACAAGGATATTTCTGAAGTGATGAATTCTTTAATTAAAACTTTCAAAAAAGAATTTGCCGCCGAACTTCGTTCTTAATTCAAATTTAAAATCTAAAGCATCTTTCACTAGGATGCTTTTTTTGTTGCATTAAAAGCCGTCGTTCTCGCTCACTTCAAGATTATTTGCTTAAATTTGACTTACAAAATTTACACAATGAAAGCATTTCAAAATTTCTCCGCTTTTCAGGTTGTCCGCAATATTTCGCTGGCGGTTGCATTTTCAGCAACAGTTGCGTCCTGTACAACAATGTCTTCTTCAAGATCGAAAGTCGGGACTTCACAGGCTAATATTACCAATACAAAATGGACGTTGGCTGATGACGTAAAAGGTAAAAAACCGACATTGAATATAGAATCAGGAAGAATTACCGGAAATGGCGGCTGTAACAGCTATTTCGGAGATTTGATGCTGGATCCGACGGTTGGAAATTTTTCTACCAAAAATATCGGTTCCACCAAAATGGCGTGCGAAAATATGAGCGTTGAAAGCAACTTTTTCAGCATGTTGGGCGAGACCACAAAGTATGTGGTGAACGGAAATACGCTGGAACTGTATAAAGATAATCTGCTGCTTTTAAAATTTACAAAGCAGTAAATTTTTAAAAAAAAAAGGCAATATAACGGCAAAAAAAAAGGAACTCAAATGAGTTCCTTTTTTTTATTCTTCGTCTTCTTCTTCTTCATCATATTTCGCGAGCTCTTCGTCGCACCATTTGAAGGCAGCTTCTACAACCTTGGTTGCTTCATCAGCTACGGTTTCTTCGTCGTCACCGTCCAGGTCATCGAACCATTCAACTTCTTCTTCCTCAACATTCAATACAAATCTTGGATACTCCGTGTGTACCACAAATAAATCTTCAGGAAAATCTGAATTGTCTGCTAATAAAAATTTTGGTAATTTCATTTTTCTTATGTTTAAAAACTGGTTCAAAGGTAATCATTTTAATTGAAAACATTTTCGCGGAATTTTCGAAAAATTGCCCCGATTAACGCCCAAAAAATGACTGGTAAAATTTGTCTTTCTTATTTCAAAAACATTTTCGAAACCTTTTCTGCTTTTTTGCTTTCGGCGTAATCATAGAAGCCTTCACCCGATTTTACACCGAGTTTTCCGGCCGTCACCATATTTACCAACAAAGGATTCGGCGCATATTTCGGATTTTTAAAGCCGTCGTACATCACATTTAAAATCGCGAGGCAAACATCCAAACCGATAAAATCTGCCAGTTGAAGCGGTCCCATCGGATGAGCCATTCCGAGTTTCATCACCGTATCAATTTCTTCCACGCCAGCAACGCCGTTGTATAAAGTTTCGATGGCTTCATTAATCATCGGCATCAAAATTCTGTTCGCCACAAAACCCGGATAATCGTTCACTTCGGTCGGAGTTTTTCCTAAAGTTTTGCTCATTTCGAAAATTTCCTCGAAAGTTTCTTTGGAAGTAGAGTAGCCTTTGATGATTTCTACGAGTTTCATAATCGGCACCGGATTCATGAAATGCATGCCGATTACTTTTTCCGGTCTTGAAGTTACCGACGCTATTTTGGTGATCGAAATTGATGAAGTATTGGTTGCCAAAATACAGTTTTGCGGCGCGAGTTCATCCATTTGCTTGAAAATTTTAAGTTTCAAATCGATGTTTTCTGTTGCGGCTTCCACAATGAGATCGGCGTCGCCGGCAGCATCTTCCAGCTTGGTAAAAGTAGAAATTTGCCCTAAAGTGCCGGTTTTTTCTTCTTCACTTAAATTTCCTTTTGCGATCATCCGGTCAAGATTTCCGGTGATGGTTTTTAAACCTTTTTGCAAGGCTTCGTCTGAAACATCTACCAGTTTTACCTGAAATCCTTTCTGCGCAAAAGTGTGTGCAATGCCATTTCCCATGGTTCCGGCACCGATAACTACAATATTTTTACTCATATTATTAGGTGATTGAGACTTTTAAGTTTCTCTTAATTATTTTTAAATTTTAGCGGCTTTAACGGCCTTTTTTTTATTTTTGACTAATAGTTTTTAGTGTAGGTTTTTCCCTGAACTAAAAGCTCCGCGGCACTGTCCGAAGTCTTAAATTTCGTTTTAATGTAAGTCCGCGAACCATCAACTCTATTAATGAAAACACCGAAATGCAAATGTGGTCCGCTGGAAAATCCCGTATTTCCGCTTAAACCGATGAGTTGATTTTGCGCCACAGCATCGCCTTTTTTTACCAGCGCACCTTTATATTTCAAATGTACATAATCCGCGAAAGTGCCGTCGCTGTGCATGACGGTTATTTTATTATTGAATTCCACACATTTAAATTCCGGGCAACTCGCCGTGTTATTGTCAACAACGCTGACGACAATTCCGTCGCGGGCGGCTAAAACTTTGTCGCCAATTTTCAAATCAAAATCCAGCGCTGAAGTGTTCTGATGCGAAAATTTGCCGTTATAACCCTGAAAAATTAAATGCGATTCGCCGGTTGGGAAGGGAAGTGAGTATACAAAGTTTTCATCGAAATTTTCCTGTAAAGAATTTCCAAAATTAAACATCGTGGAATACGAAAACTGGTTCGCTTCGTTTGGTTTTAAAGTGGTGAGTTTTGCAATTAAAAATTTTTCGGTTTTCGCCGGAATAACAACGATTGATTTGTTTTCTAAAGTGGATGTAAAATTCTTTAACTTAAAATCAAACTGCGCGGACATTGGCATTACTTCATGATTATCAGCGTAAATAAAAACCTCACGATTGATAATTTCATTATAAAACCTGACGTCCCACTTCTGTTGTGAAAACAGAAAAAAATGGCAAAAAAGCAGGTAAAAAGTGAATAGTTTTTTCATTTAAAAGTCATTGCGAGGAATGAGGCATGAATGACGAAGCAATCATCAGAATTAGCATATTAGCATATTTTCAAATTAACTAATTAATCTTACAATTTCCAGCGCCACTTTCAAAGCTTCGGTGCCGTCTTCAAGCGAAACTTCCACTTTTTTATTTTCAGTGATTGCATCCGCAAAACTTTCAAGTTCATCTAAAATTGCATTATTCGGCTGAATATTGGGATATTCAAAAATAATCTGATTTTTTTCGCCTTCGGCATTTTCGATAATCATATCAAAATCGCTCGGCGTTTCCGGCGCCGGTTTCATACGGATAACTTCAGCTTTTTTCTCCAGAAAATCCACCGATATATATGCGTCCTGCTGGAAAAACCTTGATTTTCGCATCGCTTTCATTGAAATTCTCGAAGTTGTTAAATTCGCTACACAACCATTTTCAAATTCAATTCTCGCATTGCAGATGTCCGGAGACTTTGAAACTACAGAAACGCCGCTGGCGTGTATGTTTTTCACCTTTGATTTTACAATCGACAGCAAAATATCCAGGTCGTGAATCATTAAATCCAAAACCACCGAAACGTCCGTCCCGCGCGGATTAAATTCCGCCAGTCGGTGAATTTCGATGAACATTGGATTTTTAATATAATCTTTAGAACCGATAAACGCAGGATTATATCTTTCCACATGGCCAACCTGCGCGTGAATATTGAATTCGCGGCATTTGTAGAGAATTTCTTCTGCCTGTTTTAAAGTTTGCGTTACAGGTTTTTCGATGAAAAAATGAATTCTTTTTTCAATGGCTTTCATCGCGTAATCGTAATGGTATAAAGTCGGCGTTACAATATCCAGCATTTCAATTTCCGCGAGTAAATCATCGAAATTTTCGAAATAACGGTAACCGAATTCTTTTTCGAGTTTTCTGCCGTTGTCTGCATCCGCGTCATGAAAACCAACCAGGTCATATTTTTCGGATTGCTGCAATAATTTCAGATGGATTTTTCCCAAATGTCCGGCGCCAACTAACCCTGCTTTCAGCATAAATTACTAATTTCGGTAAAGATAAAAAAAGAAGTTAGAAGCTAGAGACCGGAAGGTAGAAAATTCTAAATTCTAAATTCTCTTTTCTAAGTTCTAATTCCTATTTTTGTGAAATGCAGGATTCTTACGTTCACAAAGGAAAACGGAAAATATTGGTGGATTATCTCCGGAATAAAATCGGGATTAATGATGAAAAAGTACTTTCCGCAATTAATATGGTGCCGCGGCATCTTTTTCTGGAAAGCGTTTTCGAGGATTTTGCTTACGAAGATCGCGCTTTTCCCATTTTGGCGCATCAAACCATTTCGCATCCGTCCACCGTTGCGGAACAAACGGCGCTTCTGGAGCTTAAAGAAAAAGAAAAAGTGCTTGAAATCGGTACCGGTTGTGGTTATCAAACCGCGGTATTGGTTGCTTTAAATGCGACGGTTTACACCATCGAAAGACAGAAAGAACTGCATGAATTTGCTCAGAAAAAACTCCGCGAACTGCGTCTGCGACCAAAATTTCAAAGTTTTGGTGACGGTTTTTTAGGTTTGCCCACTTTTGCGCCTTTCGATAAAATTTTGGTTACCTGCGGTGCTGAAGTTTTACCGACGGAGCTATTACACCAGCTTAAAATTGGTGGAAAAATGGTGATTCCGTTAGGAAAAACCGATGAGCAGATTTTAATGCGATTTACCAAAAAATCAGAGCGCGAGTTTGAAAGGGAGGAGTTTGGCGCGTACAAATTTGTTCCAATGCTGAATGATACCAATCATTAAAAAAATACTGACATAGCCCGAAATTTTTTTAAAACCTAAAAATTTGCCCTTTTAACGGCAAATTTTTTTTATGACCGTTTGGCTAATAAATGTCATTTTATTTAATTTAAAAAAGACTGGGCAAATTCGCTCATTCAAATTATACGTTGTATTTTTGCAAGCGTTCAGATTTATTCTAAATAAAATCAAGCTGTGGCGAAAAAAAATACGTTTTCAGCAGGAAATAAATAAAAATTTTTTGATTCTCATGAAAAAACTTCAAGATATCATTATTTCGACCAGGACAATGGCGGTTCTCCTTTTAGTTTATGCATTCGCAATGGCCCGCGCCACCTTCCTCGAAAATGATTACGGAACACCAACTGCAAAAGCTTTGATCTACGAAGCGAAATGGTTTGAAGTTTTAATGCTCTGGCTGATTCTTAACTTTATCGGAAATATCAGCCGCTATCGCCTTTGGCGCCGCGAAAAATGGCCGGTTTTGGTTTTTCACCTTTCATTTGTTTTAATATTTTTGGGCGGTGCAGTAACGCGATACATCAGTTTTGAAGGGATCATGCACATTCGCGAAGGCGAAACCACCAATGAAATTGTAACGGACAAAAATTTCTTTAAAATTCAAATCGAGGAAAAAGGTGATGTGCTGAATTATCAGGATGTTCCATATTTAATGTCGCCGCTTCACAAGAATTTCAACGCGAGCTATGATTACCACGGAAAACAGATTTCTGTAAAAACCGTAGATTATATCCAGAGAAAAAAGGACAGTTTGGTGCTGGATCCGGCAGGAACAGAATATTTACATATCGTTTCCACAGGACAAACCGGCCGCGAAAATATTTATATTAAACCGGGGGATTCCAAACTGGTTAACGGAACTTTGGTTTCTTTCAATCGAGCGATTGACGGCGCCGTGGAATTTAACAATACCAACGGCACTTTGCTCATTAAAACACCTGTTGAAGCGGAATATATGACGATGGCATCGCAGGCAAAAGGAACAACGAAGAAAGATGAATATCAGCCTTTGGTTTTGCGGAGTTTATACACCGTAAATGACCTGAAACTTGTCGTTCCCGAAGGTTTGGCGAAAGGAAAACTCATTGCTTATGAAGGTGACCGTAAAAAAGATAAAGATGTTTCGGATAATTTGCGTGTAGAACTACAAGGGCCAAAATCGAAATTATTGGTTGATTTGCCGGTAGAAAAAGGAAATCCAAACGCGTTTAAACAGGTGACTTTGGACGGAATGAATATTATTTTAGGTTTCGGTCCGAAAGTTTATACGACGCCTTTTTCCTTGAAATTAGATGATTTTGTAATGGAAACTTATCCGGGAAGTTCTTCGCCAAGTGCTTATGAAAGCCATGTTCAGATCATTGACAAAGGAAAACAAACGCCTTACAAAATTTATATGAATCACGTTTTGAACCACGGTGGCTACCGGTTTTTCCAAGCGAGTTTCGATCCGGACCGACAGGGAACCGTACTTTCTGTAAACCACGATTTCTGGGGAACACTGATTACTTACATTGGTTATTTCTTCCTGTTTGGTGGAATGTTTGTGATTTTCTTCTGGAAAGGAACACATTTCTGGAAACTGAATTCAATGTTGAAAAACGTGAGCAAAAGAAAAGCAGCGACCGTACTTTTGGTTTTAATGACGTTGAACTTCAATGCACAAAAAATCGAAACACACGGAACTACCGACGGTTCAGGTGAAATAACACATTCTGCTGATGACGGACACGGTCACGGCGCCGCAGATTTATTGACCGCGGAACCAACACCAAAAAAACCACAAAATTCTTTGGCTTTAAGATCGCCAACGCCAATTACCGCTGATGTAATAATCGCGAAAAATACAATTGATAAAGAACACGCAGACAAATTCGGATATTTATTGGTTCAGAACTATGAAGGTCGAATTGTTCCGATGAACACCCAGGCTTTGGACGTTCTGAGAAAACTGTACAAAAAAGATGCATTCCGCGGAACTGATGGAAAATCGCTTACCGCAAACCAGTGGTTTCTATCAATAAATACGGATACTGCAAGCTGGACGATGGTTCCTTTAATTAAAGTTGGAACCAAAGGCGGCGATGAACTAAAGAAAAAAACCAAGGCAAATGAAGATGGTTACACCGCGTTGATGTCGCTTTTTCCTGCTGACGAAACTGGTGCTTTGCATTACGTTTTGGAGGAGGATTATCAGGAAGCTTTCCGTAAAAAACCGGCAGACCAAACGAATTACGACAAAGAAGTAATTGCTGTAAATGACCGTGTTCAGGCTTTCAATGAGTTTTTCAGCGGACAGTTTATGCGCATCGTTCCGGTACAGAATGATCCAAACAATACGTGGCATTCGTGGTTAGACCAAAATTTCGAACCGGATATGGAATCCCAGAAAGTAATGGGCCCTTATTTCAGCGAAGTTT
The DNA here is from genome assembly GCF_000812875.1 of Kaistella solincola. Taxonomy (GTDB): domain Bacteria; phylum Bacteroidota; class Bacteroidia; order Flavobacteriales; family Weeksellaceae; genus Kaistella; species Kaistella solincola. Next base: position 660,607 of record NZ_JSYK01000003.1, read on the forward strand.
TATCGGCACAAAAATCAGGAAACTGGGCAAAAGCTGATGCTGAACTGGCAAAACTGGAACAGTACCAAAAAACCTGGGGTAAAAATGTAGTTCCAAGTAAGTCAAAAGTTAAGTTGGAAGTTTTGATGAATAAAGCAAACATCAACTTTTATTTATTGATGTTTTATTCGGTAATTGGTGGTCTACTCTTGCTTTTAGGTTTCATCGAATTGTTTAAACCGAATAAGATTTTAAATAAAACGATCAAAGGATTAATTCTTCTAGGGTTGGTAGGTTATTTTCTTCAGTTTTTAGGTTTGGTTGGTAGATGGTATATTTCTGGTCATGCACCTTGGAGTAACGGTTACGAAGCAATTATCTTTATTTCCTGGGTTGGTATTACTGCAGGTTTGTTATTATACCGAAACTCAAACGCGCTTATTCCGGCAGCAGGATTTATGGTTGCGGTAATCATGATGGGCTTTGCGCACGGTGGTTCCGCACTTGATCCGCAAATTACGCCACTTGTTCCGGTATTAAAATCGTATTGGTTGATTATTCATGTCGCGATTATCACCTCGAGTTACGGTTTCTTCGGACTTTCCATGGTGATCGCGATGATTGTGCTTTTCTTCTATATTTTCTCAAACAAAGAGATTTATAAATTACATAACGAAACTACAATTAAAGAATTGACCATCGTTTCGGAAATGTCGCTGACGATTGGACTTTATGCTTTAGTTGTTGGTACTTTCTTAGGCGGAATCTGGGCGAATGAATCGTGGGGTAGATATTGGAGCTGGGATCCAAAGGAAACCTGGGCTTTCATTTCCGTGATGGTTTATGCCTTTGTTTTGCACATGCGTTTGGTTCCAGGCTTGCGCGGCAGATGGGCTTTCCACGTAGCAGCTTTATTTGCAATCAGCAGTATCGTGATGACGTATTTCGGAGTAAATTATTATCTCTCAGGACTGCATTCTTACGCAGCTGGCGATCCAATTCCGGTTCCGGCTTGGGTGTACATCGGCACCGCATTTATGTTTGCACTGGCCATCATTTCTTATCTGAAATACAGAACTTTGAAAAAATAAAAATAAAATCCCGAAAATATCATTCGGGATTTTTTCGTCGCTAAAAAGAATATTTTAAAATCATTTAATATTCCTTATTTTTGGGAAACTAAAATTTTACCTGCATTTTGAGCACTTTTCTTACGATTCTCGGTTTTAATTCTGCCATTCCAACGGTGAATTCTGCGCCTACCGCGCAGTTTTTGGAGATGGACGAACGCAGTTTTCTCATCGATTGCGGTGAAGGGACTCAGGTGCAGTTAAGAAAGGCGAAAGTGCGTTTTTCGAAGGTGAACCACATTTTTATATCGCATCTGCACGGCGACCATTGCTTTGGTTTGCCAGGTTTAATCGCTTCTTTTCGGCTTTTGGGCAGAGAAACTCCGCTTCATGTTTACGGACCGCTCGGAATTAAGGAAATGCTTGAGACTATTTTCCGCTTAAGCGAAACGCACCGCGGTTTTGAGGTTGTTTACCATGAACTTCAAAGTAAGGAATCGGAAAAAATTTATGAAGATAACAGGCTGGAAGTTTTCACCATTCCGCTGAAACATAGAATTTATTGCAACGGTTATCTGTTCCGCGAAAAACCGAAAGAGCGCCATCTCAATATGGCGGAAGTTTCTAAATATCCGGAAATTGAAATCTGCGATTACCAAAATCTGAAAAACGGAAAAGATTTTATTTTAAGCGACGGTTATGTGCTGAAAAACGAAATTTTAACCAAAGAGCCGTCAAAATCTGTCTCGTACGCTTTTTGCAGCGACACCAGATACACTGAACAAATTTTGCCTTTAATAAATGAAGTTGATGTGTTGTACCACGAATCAACCTTTCTTCATGATTTGAACGAAATGGCAGATTACACCGGACACACCACCGCGCTGGAAGCCGCTCGAATTGCACGAAAAGCAAATGTTGGCAGATTGATTCTTGGGCATTTTTCGAACCGTTATCATGATTTGAATGTTTTTTTAAACGAAGCTCGCGAAGTTTTCCCGAACACCGAATTGCCAAAAGCGCTACAGCCGGTTCAGATTTAATTTTTTTTGAATGGAAAATGCGGAAAAAAAATTTGCTAATGAAGCTTTTTTAAAAGAATTCCTCGATGAAAAAGTGAATTTTTACAATAATTCAGATTTTGTAAAAGATGATCCGATTCAGATTCCGCACCGTTTTTCATTGAAACAGGATATCGAAATTTCCGGTTTTTTAACGGCAACTATTTCCTGGGGAAACCGAAAATCCATCATCAATGATGCTGAAAAAATCCTTTCCTGGATGGGAAATTCGCCACACGATTTTATTCTGAATTACACCGAGAAAGATTTCGAAAGATTTAATCATCAGTCCGTTCACCGCACTTTTAATAAGGAGGATTTACAATATTTTACCGAAAGTCTGCAACGGCTTTACCGGAAAAATTCGTCGCTTGAAGACCATTTTTTTCTAAAAAACGGTGAAACCAATTTTTACCACAGTTTAGAACGTTTCCGCTCGGAATTTTTTCAGAACGACGAAAAACACCGCAGCATGAAGCATGTAAGTTCCACCTACAAAAATTCCTCCGCAAAGCGGCTGATGATGTTTCTTCGCTGGATGGTAAGACAGGACAAAAAAGGCGTGGATTTCGGGCTTTGGCAAAACATCAATCCGAAATTTCTTTCTGTTCCGCTCGACGTGCACACGGGAAATATTTCCCGCAAACTGAATCTGATTTCGCGAAAGCAAAATGACTGGAAAACCGTCGAAGAAATGGACGTTATTTTACGTAAATTCGATGACCGGGATCCTGCGAAATATGACTTCGCGCTTTTCGGTTTAGGCGTTTCCAAAGACTTTTAAAAATGTTGAAAAAATGAAGACGAGAGAAGAAAAAAACAAAGAAAAAGTAGATTTTTTGGTCCGCGTCACCGATGGTGTCATGTGGTGGATTGGCTCCATTCCTTCGCTGATCGTGCATTCTTTGCTTTTCTTAACCGCGTTTTTATTGCCAGTTTTCGGTGTGGTGGAATTTGACAAAATGCTTTTGGTTTTAACCACGGTTTTGTCACTCGAAGCAATTTATCTCGCCATTTTCATTCAAATGTCTGTGAACAGAAGTCAGGAACACATTGAAGATTTGAAGGAAGACGTCAATGAAATTCAGGAAGATATTGAAGATATTCAGGAAGACATTGAGGAAATTAGTGAAGATATTGATGATATTCAGGAAGATATTGAAGATATCGCTGAAGATGAAGACGAAGAAGATCATAACGAGCGCGCGCGCAATGTTATGCTGAAAAGTAATGTTGCTACAAACAAAACGCAGATTACCTCTTTAAAATCAAAGATTTCGGAACTGGAGCAGCTTTTGGAACAATTAAAAAAAGAGGACAAATAACCGCCAAAAAATAAAAAACCATTTCAAATGAAATGGTTTTTTAGTTTACAAATTTGCTTTCCAGAGAATGGTAAAACCAATAAAATCTGTAACCGACAATTCTTCCGCTCTTTTTGCCATAAATTCGTGATTTAACAAGGCCTCAGGAATATTTAAAATTTTGAGAGAATTCGACAGTTTTTTCCGTCTTTGCCCAAAGCCTGCTTTTACAATTTGCTTGAACAGAACTTCATTTCCTGCCAGACCGGCTTTCGGATTTCTCGTCAAACGAATTACGCCGGATTTTACTTTCGGTGGCGGATTGAAAACATTTTCATCCACCGTGAAAAGATATTTTACATCGTAAAGCGCCTGCACGAGCACCGATAAAATCCCGTAATCTTTTGTGCGCGGCACCGCGGCGGTTCTTTCCGCAACTTCCTTTTGAAACATTCCGACCATTTCCGGCACATTTTCGTAAAAATCAATGATTTTAAATAAAATCTGTGACGAAATATTGTACGGAAAATTTCCGATAATCGAAACTTCATCAACGAAAGTTTCCGCCAAATCGATTTTCAGGAAATCACCCACAAAATGCGCGTCATCCAGCGTCGGATAATTCTTTAATAAATATTGAATAGATTCTGTATCGATTTCCGCCAGGAAAAGTTCAGTATCTTTTTCTAAAATATATTTCGTCAGAACGCCCATTCCGGGACCCACTTCCAGCGTTTTGCTTCCGGTTTTATACGTAAGTCCTTCTACAATGTTTTTGGCAATATTTTCATCCGTCAGAAAATGCTGACCCAAATGTTTCTTCGCTCTTACGCTCATGGAAGATTTTTTTTGATAATTAAAAACGCGCTGAAAACCTTTAAATAAACGATTTTGCAGAAATGGCTTTAAGTTTTTTTTAACACCTATTTTCCGCGTTTCTCCGCAAATTACGGAAGTTTTTTTCTATTTTAGCAGAAATTTTTTAATTAATGGCTAAGACAGTTGAGGATTTTAACAAGAGACGACTTCGCTCCAGCAATATTACCGTAGTTATCAGCATCGCGCTGGTTTTATTTTTACTGGGTTTAATGGGGCTTATTTTGATCAACGCTCAAAAGTATTCCGATTATATCAAAGAGCAATTGGTTGTTAATGCCTATTTCGATGAAAATTACGATGTGAAAGATTCCGTAAAGATTGCAAAACTCGAAGAAGAAACTTTTAAAAAAATCCAGACTTTAACGCCGGTAAAAAGAGCCACCTATATTTCGCGAGAAATGGCGGCTGAAGAAGCCCGAAAAAGTATGGGGATTGAAAGCAGCGCGCTTTTCGAAGAAAATATTTTCCCATCTTCAGTAGAAGTTGCCTTAAAACCGGAATATGTAGATCCTGCAAAAATTGACGAAGCCATCAAACAGATAAAATCTACCAAAGGCATCACCGATGTGAAAAATAACAGCACGCTGATGGTGGAAGTTTACAACAACCTGAACAATATTTTAAAATGGATTTTAGGATTTTCAGTGCTGTTTTTAATCCTTGCCGTTGTGCTGATTAACAACTCCATCCGCTTGAAAATATTCTCAAAAAGATTCATCATCAAAACCATGCAGCTTGTTGGTGCAAAACGCCGTTTCATCCTCAAGCCGTTTATCAAAGAAGCCATCATTCTTGGTGTTATCGGCGCGGTTTTAGGCTTGGCGGTTTTGTTTGGCGCGTGGTATTATTTCATCACCCAAATCGGGACACCGTTTGCGCAGGACAATAACCAGCTGATTATATTAGTCGTCTGCATCTTCTTTGGCGGTATTTTAATTACCGTTTTAAGCACTATTTTTGCAACATGGAGATTCTTACGTTCTAATGTAGATGACCTTTATTATTCATAAAAATGAGCAAAAAACACCAAAATAACGCCGAAAAAATATACACCGAACCGGCTAAAGAAAACATCGGTTTCTACTTCGGGCGCGAAAATTACAAATGGATGCTTATTGGGCTTGCCTTAATTTTACTCGGATTTCTGCTGATGATGGGCGCCGACGCTAATACCGTAGACGGAAAATTCGATCCTAACGCTTGGAACGAATCTATTTTTTCCATCCGCCGAATTCGCATTGCACCGCTGTTGGTTGTCGCCGGTTTTGCAGTAGAAGTCTACGCGATTCTTAAAAGAAATAAGGCGTAAAAACACTGAAATTTTCCGTTTTGCCTGAGCTTTAAACTCGGGCAAAATTTTTATAATCATACAATTTTTCATGGATTTAATCAAAGCAATTATTATTGCAATCATCGAAGGACTTACCGAATTTTTGCCGGTTTCTTCCACTGCACACATGATTTTCACCAGTTCACTTTTTGGCATTCAGGAAGACGAATTTGTAAAGATGTTTCAGGTTTCCATTCAGTTTGGGGCAATTCTGGCGGTGGTTTTTCTGTACTGGAAGAAGTTTTTCGATTTCAAAAACATTCACTTTTATTTCAAACTCGCGCTTGCGGTAATTCCTGCGCTTGTTTTGGGAAAATTATTTGATGATAAAATCGAAGCCGTTCTCGGTGATCCCGTTCCAATAGCGATTGTATTGATTTTGGGTGGCGTCGTTTTGCTTTTCATAGACAAACTTTTCAAAGTACACACGGTGGACGACGAAAAAGACATTTCGTACAAAAGCGCCCTGCTCATCGGTTTTTGGCAATGTCTGGCGATGATGCCGGGCACCAGCCGAAGTGCCGCCTCAATTATCGGTGGAATGCAGCAGAAACTCACCCGAAAAGCAGCTGCCGAATTTTCGTTTTTTCTGGCCGTTCCTACCATGCTTGCGGTTACGGCATATTCTGTCTTTTTAAAAGACTGGAACCACGCCGGAGCCACGCAAAAAGGGTACGAATTGCTCATGCAGGGCAACAATTTGATGCTCTTCGCGGTCGGAAATATTGTGGCGTTTATCGTGGCGGTTTTGGCAATTAAATTTTTCATAGGCGTGCTTACGAAATACGGTTTCAAACCTTGGGGTTGGTACCGCATCATCGTTGGGATCGTGCTTTTAATTTATTTTACGCAGTTTCAGTAATTTTTTTTGGGCAGCTTTTTCCGCCCTCCGTTCCAGCTTCCGCCGCGGCGTAGAGCTCCACTCAGGTCGGGCTGCAGATTTCGCTTTTTTAGCTATTATTTTTTAAAATGAAAGACTCCGATTTTTTAGAAGGCCAAATCATTCTCCTCGACAAACCGCTGGACTGGACGAGCTTTCAGGCCGTAAATAAACTGAAATACAAACTGAAAAGCGAGTTCAATCTGCCGAAAAAATTCAAAATCGGTCACGCTGGAACTTTAGATCCGCGCGCTACGGGACTTTTAATCGTTTGCACCGGAAAATTCACCAAAATAATCCCCGAAATTCAGGACGCGCCAAAAGAATATTTAACAGAAATAAAAATCGGTGTTCAAACCGAATCTTACGACACCGAAAAACCGGAAATTCTTCCTCAAGATATTTCAGGCGTTACTGAAAATCAGATTCACGAAACTTTAGCTAAATTTATCGGCGAAATCGACCAAAAACCACCGATTTTTTCCGCGGTAAAAATCGATGGAAACCGAGCCTACGACCTTGCGCGCAAAGGCAAAGAGGTCGAAATGAAATCGCGCAAAACCACCATCAATTACATCGAAAACATTGAAATCGATTTGCCGTTTGTGCGTTTCATCGTTGGCTGTTCCAAAGGTACTTATATCCGAAGTTTAGCACACGACATCGGGCAGGAATTGGGCGTTGGCGCTTATTTAACCAATTTGCGAAGAACAAAAATCGGTGAATATTCCATAGAAAATGCAAGCGCCGAATATTTGGAAAATGATTACAGCTTCCATAATTTTAAAAATTAATTTAATTTTAATTTGAAAAATTTGGCCCTAAATGCACAAAAATTTTAAAAATGGCTTCCGAAAAAACCAGAATAAATAAATACCTCTCCGAAGTTGGATTTTGCTCGCGTCGCGAAGCAGACCGTTTGTTGGAGCAGGGTAGAATCACAATCAACGGCGTGGTTCCGGAACTCGGCACCAAAGTTTCCGACGAAGACGAGATTTTTGTAGATGGAAATTCCATCAGAAAAACCGAGGAAGATCACGTTTATATTTTGCTCAACAAACCTGTCGGCATCGTTTGTACCACAGATACCAAACGCGAACGCGACAATATTGTAGAATTCGTCAACCATCCAAAAAGGATTTTCCCAATCGGACGACTCGATAAACCAAGTGAAGGTTTGATTATTTTAACTTCCGATGGCGATATTGTGAACAAAATTTTACGCGCGCGAAATAATCACGAAAAAGAATACATTGTACGTGTCGACAAGCCGATTACGCCGAAATTTTTAATGCAGATGCGCGGTGGAATTCCAATTCTTGGTACCATGACCAACAAATGTCTGGTAGAACAAATCGATAATTTATCTTTCCGGATAATTTTGACTCAGGGTTTAAACCGACAAATCCGCAGGATGTGTGAATTTTGTGGCTATGAAGTAAAAAAGCTGAAGCGAATCCGCATTATGAATCTCAAGCTTGATCTTCCCGTTGGGAAGTGGCGCGATATTACACCAGCTGAAATGGCGGAACTCGAAAAACTCTTGGAAGATTCGGACAAAACGGTTTCCTAATATTTTTCCTTTAAATAAAGATAAGCGGTCAAATATTTGTTCAGCCTTTTCAGATCGCGCTCTGTAAGCGGCTGTGTAAAGCGTTTCAGATCCATATTATCTTCGAGATCATAAAATTTCACCGTCACCGCAAGCCGTGACTTTTCAATTTGGTGGATAAAATCGGTGTAATCCATGTCTGAAGGCGACTTCGTCAGACATTCGACCGCGAAAACGATATGGTTTGGAAATCCTTCTGCTAAAAGATAATCCAGCGAAATTTCCGGACAGTCTTCAATCACATCGTGCAAAACACCGACGATTTTTTCATCGTACGCTTTCCCTAAATTCATCACGCGAATTACATGGCCAATGTACGGCGTACCGAATTTGTCGGTTTGTCCTTTGTGCGCCTTCTGCGCTATTTTTATAGCTTTATTCAGCATTTCATTTTTAGTCATCGTCATATATTTTATGATACTAAAATAAAAATTTGCCGCTAAATGAGCTTATTTTTTCGGTTTTATTCTTCCACAATTGTGGCTTCGGCGGCGTTTGTCTGCACTGATTCAATTCCGTTTTCGAGGCCGCTCGGCGTTTCATACCTTTCGCTGGTTCCTAAAACCTGGCCGTTCGACGCTTTCAAAGTAAAATAAAATTTGCCGTTAGAAGCGGTAATTTTTTCAAATCTCGAATTGTCCGCCGCGTTTTTTTTCACCGATTCAATGCCGTTCTTGCATGCGGTTTTCGATTTGTAGCTTTCGCTGGAGAGAATGACGTGTCCGTTTCCGGCCTTCAGATTAAAATGGTAGGCACCATTTTTTCTGGACGAAATAATAAATTTTCCCATGGTTGTGTTTTTTGTAATATAAAATTACAAATATAAATTCCACATTTAGTACTTTTTTTTACTTTAAAGCACTGATTTTTCGGGGCTTAAAATAAGCTTATTAATTTTTTAAATTTTGCCGCGTTTGCAATAGGACTTTTTCTGAAAGTTAAAAAACAAAAAAAATGGGCTTTTAACGGCAATTTTTTTTAAATTTCAGAAACGCGGATTTTCATTAAAACAGAAAAAAATGCCGTTTTAGTTCCCAAAAAATATTTATTTGTTTTTACTAATTTTACCAGGTTAAATTTCCCGCCATGAATTTATCACCGGAAGGCCAAAAACTTTTTAATAAACTGATTTCTGAGATGTTGGAAGACGGCTTTGTGAGAGTGAGCGACTACACTTTCTACAAAAAAATGGGGAATATGACGGTGTCTTTGGGCGATCACGCGCTGAAATTAATTCACCAGGGAAAATGCTACGGCATTATTCCGGAGCGCGAATTTCTGAAACTTTCGAATGGTTTTGAACCGATTTTGTCTCAGGTAAAATATCTTCTGGCTTTTGCAATGCGCCAGGATATGAACCGTTTTATGAACTTTCTCTCTACTTACTTTCTGAATTAAAAGCAGCTTTTCTTTTAATTAATGGAAAATTTATTCGCTGCTGTTTTGGAATTTTTTTTCAAATTTCCGAAAACAAAATTTTACTTTTCTACAGCGACCAAATATTCCGGATCTTTGATGATATTTACATCAATCACCGCTTCGGCATTGCTTAAAAGCCGGATACAATCAGCGCTGAGATTTTGCAAATGAACTTCTTTGCCAACTGCGCTGTATTTTTTAGTTAAAGTATTCAGCGCTTCAATCGCCGACATATCTGCGACGCGCGAATCTTTGAAATTGATGACAACGCGCTGCGGATCATCCTCAATTTTAAATTTCTCCGAAAAAGCCATCACCGAACCGAAAAAAAGCGGTCCGTAAATGTCGTAATGTTTGGTTCCTTCCGCATCGAAATAAGTGCGCGCACGAATTCTTTTAGCACTTTCCCACGCAAATACCAATGCGGAAATAATAACGCCAACAAGCACTGCCAAAGCTAAATTATGTAAAATCACCGTGATTACAGCAACTAAAATTCCCACAAAAATATCGTGTTTCGGCATTTTATTTAAAATCCTGAAACTTGCCCATTCAAAAGTTCCGAGAGCGACCATTATCATCACACCAACCAGCGCTGCCATCGGTAAACGCCCAATTATTGGCGCACCAAAAAGGATGATGAGCAAAATGGTAATCGCGGCAATAATCCCGGAAAGTCGTGCGCGGGAACCGGCAGATAAATTGACGAGCGTCTGCGCAATCATTGGGCAGCCGCCCATCCCGAAGAAAAATCCATTAGCAATATTCGACGTTCCCTGCGCGATACATTCACGGTTGCCGTTTCCGCGTGAACCGGTGATTTCATCGACTAAATTTAAAGTCAAAAGACCTTCCGTTAAACCTACGGCAGCAAAAATAAGCGAGTAGGGCAGAATTACCTGAAAAGCTTCGAGGTTAAATGGAATATTAGGGACGTGAAACGGTGGAAAACCGCCTTCAACAGAGGCAATATCCTGTACCGTTTTCGTTTCAATACTGAAAATGACGACCAGTGCAAAAACAACTATAATCGCAACAAGTGATGCCGGGATTTTCTTTGTGATTTTTGGAAATAATACGACAATCGCAATCGTTAAAGTCACCAAACCCAACATGATATATAATGCTTCGCCTTGAAGCCAGGAAAAGGTGCCGTTGGAAATGATTTTAAACTGATCGAGCTGCGACATGAAGATGATCACCGCCAGACCGTTAACAAAACCGTACATCACAGGCTGCGGAACGAGGCGAATGAATTTGCTGAATTTAAAAATGCCTATTAAAATCTGGATGATTCCCGCTAAAGCGACAGCTGCAAAAACATATTCGAGGCCGTGGGAGCGCATGAGCGCGATGAGCACAATGACCGTTGCACCGGCGCCGCCGGAAACCATTCCTGGTCTGCCACCAAAAATTGCAGTGATTAAACCAGCGATGAAGGCCGCGTACAATCCGACTAAAGGCGGAAAACCTGCTAAAATGGCAAATGATAGCGACTCCGGAATCATGGTCATAGCGACCGTTAAACCCGCTAAAATTTCAGTTCGGTAATCTATTTTTTGGGAGAAATCAAAAAGGTTGAGTGCTATTTTCATGTAATTTTTGCCGGTGTAAAAATCAAGTTTAAGCTTTAAGCTTTTTTGAACTTTTAATTTTAATCGAATTTTTTTTCGGGTATTTTGGCAAAAAATGCCGTTTTACCTCGATATTTTTCAACGGTGGCAAAAATACTAAAAAATAATGTGCTGATTTTCTGGAAATCGATTAAGCTAAATCCCGGTTCTCAAGCGGAATCGAAGATTGCAGTTGCCGGACAAATTCCTGCAGAAAAGGAAAAGTCTGGATATCGTCGTCGAGTACAAATCCGTTGTAAGTTGTGACATCAAGGTCGATCGTGCGTGGCGCGTTTTTATTTTCGGTACGGACTCTGCCCAAAAGTGCTTCAATCTGTTTCAAATGCATTTTCAGCTCCGAAAGACTTTTTTTAGTCCGTAGTAGAATGGCGCCATTTAGAAATTCTGGCTGAGATTTAAATTTGAGTGGTTTTGTTTTTAAGAATTCGGTGCGCTGCATTATAAAACCGCAATCCTGAAGCAATTTTAGTGCGTCGGAAAAATTTTGCTCAGCGTTTATATTTGAACCTAAAGCAATTATTGCGGTGTTATAGCGGTCTTTTCCGTCGATTTTTACCATTACAGTATCGGCGAAACGCAAAGCATTTGGTTTTTCAATTTTCACTGAAATATCTTCTAAACCAACTGCGGAACTTTGAATATGAGTGTAAATTTTTTCGGCTAATGTTTCGAGCAAAAAGTAACTTTTATTTTCGACAAGTTCGATGATTTCTTTTGTAATCGCTTTATAATCAACCGCATACTGAATGTCATCAGAGTCAGAAGCTGCGCAGGTGTCATATTTAAATGAAAAAGAAATCACCAAATCCTGCAATTTTTCGGTTTCCCAATCCATGAAGCCGATAAATGCGCGCAGACGCAGATTTTCAACTTTTATAGTGGACAACTTAGTGTTAGAAGTCGCGCTCATATTTTCTGAGTTTAATGGTTTCTGAATTAAATATATTTTGAAAAAATTACCTGTTTAAACGGCAAATTTTTCTAAACCAAATGTTCGCCACCGTCGATGAACAAGGTTTGACCGGTGAAAAATTCGCTGTCTAATATAAATTGAATCGCCTTGGTTATTTCGCCCAAATTCCCGATTTTTTTCAAAGGAATATTTTGCGCAAGATTTAGCAGATAATTTTCGTCTTTACCTTCGGGCGGTAAAATCAAGCCTGGCGCAATGCCATTTACACGGAAATTCGGCGCTAATTCTACAGCGGAAATTTTGGTAAATTCCTGCAGCAATTTCTTGCTTAAAATATAATCGAGGTGTACGGTTTGGTTTTTAGAAACTTTGGTATCTATAAAATTAATAATATTTCCGCTTTTGTAGACGCGCGCAAAAGCTTTGGTCACAAGGTAGGCATTTTTGAAATTGATATTGAATTCCTTTTCTAAAAGCTGACTTCCGGGCAAGCTAAAATCCGATGGAACGAAGTCTGAAGCGCAGTTTACGAGAATATCCAAAATGATATTTTTGTGCTTTAGAGAGCGGAAAATTTCATCAAAATCATTGTCGAATAAAAAGTTAAATTGAAGAAGTTCGGCTTTAACGCCGTTCTGCATTTCTTCGATTTCTTTCTTCAGTTTTTCGGCTTTTTCCGCGGAGGAATTGTAGTGCAAAAGCAGGTTGTAACCTTGCGCTGCGAGGTGGAGCGCAACGGCTTTACCAATACGGTCCGCACTGCCGGTAACTAAAGCATAATTTTTCATTTGGTTTTTTAGAAATATAAATGTACGACATAAATCGAAGCGGAAATATTGGCGCGGTTATTTAAAATCTATGAGGGTGAAAGTTTTGGTGAATTAGAGCTTTAGTATTTTAATGGGAATGTTGCTCAGTTTTTATGTCTAAAAAAAAGTGCCCTTTTAACCCCGGATTTTATCAATTGCTTCTGCAAGCTGATGATCTTTTTCGGTAATTCTATTTCCCGCATCGTGGGTGACTAAAGTGATTTTAACCTGGTTATAAGAATTTGACCAATCCGGGTGATGCTGCATACTTTCCGCTACCAGGGCAACTCTGGTCATAAATGCGAATGCTTCTGAAAAATCTTTAAACTTAAAAATTTGCTCCAATTTGCCATCTTTTTCTGTCCACATGATTTTAATTTTTTAAATTTCTACATTCAGTTTCTCAATCTTTTTCCGGTTTCCGACTACCCACACAATATCATCAAGTTGTAGAACTTCGGAAGATTCGGGGTTTAAGATGCGCTGTTCTCCGCGTCGAATAGCGATTACTAGACCATCGGTTTTATCACGGATACCGGATTCCTGAATGGTAAGGCCTTTTTTGGCTGAATGATGGTTGATGAGAATTTTCCCGAGTTTGATATGATCGATATTTTCTTCCTCGACAATTTGCTGACTGTCAAATACAGGTTTGAAAACCTGAAACTGATCGTCAGTCGCAATTAAACCAACTTTATCATAAGGCATCAAAACCTGGTGGCGATCAGGTGTATGAATGAGTTTTCCGCCGCGGCGGATGTAGCCAATGTTTATACCATATTTTTCGCGCCATTGAAGTTCTACCAAAGGTTTCCCGATATAATCCGCGAGCGGTTTCACTTCCAGTTCAATAATATGAACGTCCCAAGCACCCAAACTTTCTTTGATATTGGAATTTCCGGCAATAGAGGTTGAAACGCTTGTTTCCACACTTTCACGGTCATTCAGGTTGGTGATAAATCGTTTTTCCAGGCGGTTGTAAAATCTGTTCAGCCTTTTGGAGAAAATTACCATTAAAATAATAGCGAGCGGAATGGTGATAAAAAATGAAAGTGAAGTCGAAGCAAAACGGTTCAGGAAAAAACCAAGAATACCAATTCCGATTGCAAAACGTACAATTTCTATGATTAAAAGCGGACCGCGATTGTATTTTGTTTTCGTCCAAAGTTCACGATACGCTGACGAACTCGGTCGTTTCACCATTAAAGCCCATAAAAAAGGTAAGATAAAAAGTATTGGAAGAGAATTTCCGATGATATTTTTCAGGTTGTTGCTATCCAAATTTTCATTAATAGCCGGGATAATGAACCTTGCAAAAAGCAAAAATATAGCGACGATTACAATTCCATTAATCACGATAATTCGCGCGTAATTCTTCAGAATTGTTTTCCAGCTGTTTTCAGCTTGAATATTTTGAGTGTTCGAAGAATATTGGTTAATTCTGTCTATATATTTCGGCGGCACCACTTTTACAATCCAGTTGTACAAAGGTTCCGAAAACTTAATTAAATATGGTGTGGTGAAAGTCGTGATAGCGGAAACTCCCACAGCAACAGGAAACAGAAAATCTGATATAACGCCGAGCGAAAGTCCTAATGTTGCCACAATGAAGGCAAATTCACCGATTTGCGCCATACTCATTCCGACCTGTATCGACTGTTTTAACGGCTGTCCTGAAAGCAGCGCGCCCAGTGACGAACTGAAGAGTTTGCCGAACAACGTCAGCAGCGTCACCACGAAAATTGGCCACGCGTACAAAATCATTGCTTCGTAATCGATCATCATTCCGACGGACACGAAAAATACGGCGGCAAACAGGTCTTTCACAGACTTTAAAGTGTGTTCTACTTTTTCTGCTACAGTGGTTTCAGCGATTATTGAACCCATGACAAATGCACCGAGTTCTGCAGAAAAACCAACTTTTACAGCGATTAAAACCATTCCAAGGCATAAACCAATTGATAAAATCAGCAGGATTTCGTCATCAACCAGCGGTTTTATTTTTTTTAGTAAAGTCGGAACGAGAAATATCCCAAGAAGAAACCATAAAATAAGGAAAAACAGCAGTTTTACCACGGTAAAAAGAATTTGGGAACCTTCGAATTCCTTCGTAACGGCGATGGTTGAAAGCAAAACCATGAGGAGAATGACCACAATATCTTCAACCACCAAAACGCCAAAAACCGTTCGCGCAAAATTCTTCGTTTTTACACCAAGTTCGTCGAAGGCCCTGATAATAATGGTTGTGGACGAACTGGCAAGCATTCCGCCCAGAAACATACTGTCCATAATGCTCCAGCCGAGCCAGCGCCCGGTAAAATATCCGGCGACGGTGATGAAGAAAATTTCCACAAAAGCCGTGATAGAGGCGGAGCCACCAACGTTCATCAGTTTTTTAAAGCTGAATTCGAGGCCGAGGCTGAAGAGGAGAAAAATCACCCCTATTTCTGCCAAAGTTTTAATGTTTGCGCCATCTACAACTGAAGGGAAAATGTTGAGGTTTGGACTTACAAGAAAACCTGCGATAATGTAACCTAGAACCAGCGGCTGCTTGATTTTCCGGAAAATAATCACGACAAATGCCGCAACAATTAGTATCAATGCTAAGTCTTCAATCAACTTCGGTAAATGTCCCATCTTTCGTAAAAATCTGTATTTTCCCAAAAATACTGAAATGGATCAGCTTTTCAAAGCATTTTTAGTATTTATAAAAGGAAATTTAGCTTGCGGAACTTTCTACAAATTATTTTTAAATTATACTTTCGAAAAGCATTAAGCAAAAATTTGGAAAAAAATGCCTTTTAAGCGGCGAATTTTTCAAAAAACGATTTGTGAAGTTTAGTAGAAGCAGAAATTAAAATTCGAAAAAAATGCCATTAGAGCGGCGAATTTTTTTCTTATTCAAATCAGCAAGATTTAATAAAAATCAGCAAGTAAAATTTGAAAAAAACATGCCTTTTAGCGGTGAATTTTTTCTTCATTTAAATTAAATAAAAAAAAACGCCCCGAAATTCGGGGCGCCTCTCCACATGTTCAAACTATTTCTAGTAAGATCCTTTTTCCACGAAATGCGCTGCAATTTTTTCGGTAAGTGCAACCACATTTGGCATATTGGTATATTTTGTAAATCTGCGCAGTCCGGAAAGCATCATGCGCTGCTCGTCGCCTTCCGCGAAAGAAACAATTCCTTCTTTTGCCGCAGCGGTAATAGCTTCGACAGCTTTGTAAAGATTTAAGCGCGCCATTGAAGCCTCAACAGAATCGGTGTCGAAATGTTTTTCGGCACGTAAAACTGCTGATTCTGCCATATAAATCTGGTTTAGAATTTCCGAAGCGTTCAGTAGCAAATGCTGCTGTTTTTCGATTTCCATCATGTACTTCTGAAGCGCCGCGCCGGCAACCATCAAAAATACTTTTTTCAGATTGTGGATAATTGCTTTTTCTTCGGACATATAAGCGGAATAATCCGGAACTTCGAAAGACGGAATCCCCATCAGTTCTTTACCGATTGCCATGGCAGGTTTCAGTAAATCAAGCTCGCCTTTCATGGTTTTTTTGATCAACATTCCTACAGCAAGAAGTCGGTTGATTTCATTAGTTCCTTCGTAAATTCTGCTGATTCTGGAATCTCTCCAAGCTGCTTCCATCGGAGCATCTTCTGAAAAGCCCATTCCACCATAAATCTGAATTCCTTCGTCTGCGATATGTTGTGTCAAATCTGAAACATAAACTTTCAAAATTGAACATTCTACCGCATATTCTGCCAAAGCGCTCAATTCCGCTTCTGCGTGGGACATTCCGCTGGAAATGAATTCTTCAATTTTATCTTCTACATTTTTAGCGGCTCTGTAAGCTCCTGCTTCAGAAACGAAAATTCCTGTGGACATTTCGGCAATCTTCTTACGTATCGCGCCAAATGTGGATATAGAAACGCCGAATTGTTTTCTTTCATTCGCATAGTTGATTGCCAATGATGTGATTCTTCTCTGCCCGTCAATATTTGCTGCTGCTAATTTGATACGGCCTGCGTTCAGTGCATTGATCGCGATTTTGAAACCGTTGTTTCTTTCGCCCAATAAATTTCCTACCGGAACTTTCATATCATTAAAGAAAACCTGGCGGGTAGAAGAGGAGCGAATTCCTAATTTGTGTTCTTCTTCACCCATTGTCATGCTGTTTGGATCTTCCAGTTCCGAACGGTTGATGACAAATCCGGTAATATTTTTGTCGTCATCAATTTTCGCGAAGAAGGTAAATGTGTCTGCAAAACCTGCATTTGAAATCCACATTTTTTGTCCGTTGATGATGTAATGTTTTCCGTCTTCAGAAAGTTTTGCTCTCGTTTTACCTGAATTGGCATCAGATCCTGCATCGGGTTCTGTTAAACAATACGCGCCAAATTTTTCACCTGTTGCTAAGGCGGGCAGATATTTTTGTTTCAACTCTTCTGTTCCATATAAAAGGATAGGCAGCGTTCCAATTCCGGTGTGCGCGCCATAAGCTGTCGCCAGAGAACCGTTTGCGCCGGAAACCGCATCACAAACCAACATGGTACTTACGAATCCCATTCCCAGACCGCCATACTCTTCGGGAACTGCAATCCCCAAAGTTCCCATTTCGCCTAATTTGCTCATGGTTTCTTCGGTTAAAGCGTAATCTTTTTTCTCGAAACGCTCTCGGTATGGAATGACGTCTCTTTCTATAAATTCAGTTACCGATTCACGAAGCATTTTTTGCTCTTCGGACAGTTCTTCTAAACTGAATACTTCTTGCGCAGGAATATCTTTGATGATGAATTCACCGCCTTTTAAAATTGTTTGTGTATCGCTCATTATTTGTAATTTTAAATTTTAGATTATAGATTTTAAATTAGATTCGCTGTTATAATTTTTCAGATGTAGTTTTAAAGATTCAGATTGTCTTCTTTATTGCTCATTTCATCTAAAATTTATAATTTAAAATCTAGACTTTTTACAGAAGTTCAAAAATACTCGCTGCCCCTTGGCCTGTACCTACGCACATCGTCACCATTCCGTATTTCATGTTGCCGCGTTTCCTCATCTCGTCGAGAAGCTGAACGGTCAGTTTCGTTCCGGTGCAGCCGAGCGGATGACCCAGAGCGATGGCGCCGCCGTTGACATTTAAAATATCCGGATTTAAACCAAGTTCCTTTTTAAGTGCGACAGATTGTGAAGCAAAAGCTTCGTTTAGCTCAATCAAGTCGATGTCTTTTAAGTCTAAACCTGCCTGTTTTAATGCCTTTGGAACGGCATATAGAGGTCCCATTCCCATGATGCGTGGTTCTAAACCTGCCGCTGCATAAGCAACAAGTCTTGCTTCAGGTTCGAGACCTAATTCTTTCACCATTTCTTCGGACATTACAATTACGAATGCAGCGCCATCACTCATTTGCGAAGAATTTCCCGCAGTAACTGATCCGCCGTTTGCGAAAACCGGACGCAGTTTTGCTAAACCTTCTAAACTTGTATCTTTTCTCGGGCCTTCATCAACCGAAAAATCGAATTTTTTGGTCTGCATTTTCTGGTTTTCATCCAGAAAATTGTATTCAACCGGAATTGGGACGATTTGATCTTTAAATCTTCCTGTTTCGTTTGCTTTTAAAGCTTTTTGATGGGAGTCATAAGAAAATTGATCCTGCTCTTCTCGGGAGATTTTGTATTGGTTTGCGACTTCTTCGGCGGTGTAACCCATTCCCCAATAATAATCGGGATTGGATTTTGCCATATCGCTTTCCGGAACCGGCTTGTAACCGCCCATCGGGATATATGACATGGATTCTGTTCCACCGGCGATAATACAGTCCGCCATTCCGGCCTGGATTTTAGCGGACGCAATTGCAATGGCTTCGGAACCCGAAGCGCAATATCTGTTCACGGTAACGCCGGGAACCTGATCCGTATTTAACCCCATTAAGGAAATTAATCGCGCCACGTTCAGACCTTGTTCGGCTTCCGGCATCGCATTTCCGACGATTAAATCATCAATTCTGTTTTTATCGAGTTGCGGCACGGCAGTCATTAGTTTTTCTATGACCGTTGCCGCCATGACGTCGGGACGTGTGAATCTCAAACTTCCTTTTGGCGCTTTGCCAACGGCCGTTCTAAAACCCTTTATTATATATGCTTGTCTTGACATTTCTAAAATTTTTAAAATTAATTTCTCAATGGTTTTCCTTTCGTCAACATAAACTGAATTCTTTCCAAAGTTTTTCTTTCGCCGCAAAGCTGTAAGAAAGTTTCTCGTTCAAGATTCAATAAATATTGTTCGGTGACAACGGTTGGTTCCGAAAGGTTACCACCTACAAGAACGTTGGCTAATTTATCCGCGATTAGTTTATCGTGTTCCGAAATATATTTTCCGGTTAACATTTGGTCTGTTCCAACCAGGAACATTCCCAGCGCGTCGCGACCTAAAACTTTTACTTTCTGTTCAATTGGCTGTGTATAACCGTGTTCTGCTAAACTTAAAGCCAGCATTTTTGCAGTTTTAATCTGGCGGTTTTTGTTTACCACCACGATGTCTTTATGGTCTTCCAAAATTCCCATGTCGTAAGCTTCGTAGGCTGAAGTCGCTACCTTTCCCATCGCGATGTTCATGAACATATCGCGTAATCTGTTGTTTTTAACATCATCAGAGTGGAATTCTCTTGAAACTCTCAGCGCCATTTCTTTGGTGCCACCACCGCCGGGAATTACACCAACTCCGGTTTCCACCAAGCCGATATAGGTTTCAGCTGCTGCAACAACGCGATCTGCGTGCATCGTCATTTCGCAACCACCACCAAGTGTCATTCCGTGTGGTGCAACGATGACAGGAACTGAGGAATAACGAACGCGCATCATCGATTTCTGGAAGTAGGCGATTGCCATATTCAAATCATCCCAATCCTGATCGATTGCCATCATTAAAATCATGGCTAAATTGGCTCCGACGGAGAAATTTGCGCCTTGATTTCCGATTACCAAACCGTCATAATCTTTTTCGGCGAGGTCGATTGCGCGGTTCAAACCGTCCAAAACTTCACCGCCAAGCGAATTCATTTTCGACCGAATTTCAAAATTGATGATTCCGTCGCCTAAATCCTGAATCGCAGAACCGGAATTGCTCCAAAGCGTTTTGTTTTTTCTGATATTATCTAAAATGATGAAATCTTCCTGTCCCGGAATATTGGTGTAATTGCCGGAATTTTTATCGAAGTAAATGCTTTGACCTTCCTCATTAACTTTATAGAAAGATTCTACATTTCTTACCCAGTCCGAAACTTCATAACCGGCTTCCTTGGCAAGTTCAATTCCTTTTTGAACGCCAACAGCATCCCAAATTTCGAAAGGACCATTTTCCCAACCGAAACCAGCACGCATCGCATCATCAATTTTGTAAACTTCATCAGAAATTTCCGGAACTTTATGCGAAACATACGCGAACAAAGCACCAAGTGATTTTCGGTATAATTCTGCAGCCTTATCTTTTCCGCCGATGAGAACTTTAAATCGGTCGATCGGTTTATCGATATTTTTTGTCAGCTCCAGCGTTGGAAATTCAGACTTTCCCTGAAGTTCGTACTCCATGGTGTCTAAATTCAGCCCATGAATTTCCGATTTACCTTCCGCGTTTTTAATTTTTTTGTAGAAACCTTGTTGAGATTTAGAACCCAACCATTTGTTTTCTACCATTTGCTGTACGTAATCCGGAAGTTTGAAAACGTCGTAATATTCGGTCGCTTCCATATTACTTTCACGAACGCCGTTCGCAACCATGACCAAAGTATCCAGTCCAACTACATCTGCAGTTCGGAAAGTTGCAGATTTTGGTCGGCCAATAATTGGTCCGGTAAGTTTATCAATATCAGAAACGCTTAAGCCTAAACCTTTAATCTCATGCAGCAAATTCATCATCGAAAAAACACCGATTCTGTTCGCAATAAATGCCGGCGTGTCTTTCGCTAAAACCGTGGTTTTTCCCAGAAATTTTGCCCCATATTCCATGTAAAATTTAATAATTTCAGGATCAGTTTCGGGCGTTGGAATAACTTCTAAAAGTGGCAAATAACGAACTGGATTAAAGAAATGCGTTCCCGCAAAATATTTTTTGAAATCTTCGCTGCGTCCTTCAATTAAAAAATGAATCGGAATTCCGGAAGTGTTTGAAGAAACCAAAGTTCCCGGTTTTCTGTGCTGTTCAATTTTCTCATAAACCGATTTTTTGATGTCGAGTCTTTCCACCACAACTTCAATAATCCAATCGGTTTTTTTAATTTTTTCCAAATCATCATCGAAATTCCCGACCGTAATTCTCTCCGCAAATTTCGGTGAATACAAAAGCGCCGGACTGGATTTCTGTAATTTCACAAAATTCTCTGTCGCAATTCTGTTTCTTACAATTTTATCATCTTTGGTCAGACCTTTTTTCAGCTCTGCTTCGGTCAGTTCAAAAGGAATAATATCCAGCAAAAGCACCTGAACACCGATGTTGGCGAAATGTGCGGCAATACCGGACCCCATAATTCCTGAACCGAGAACCGTTACGTGTTTAATTCGTCGTTTCATTGATTTTTATTTTTTGTTATTTAATTCGTTTGCAATTTTCAAGATGTCGTTCATTACGTTTTTAAAAATTTCCAGCTTTTCAGCCGGTATTTTTTCTGCAACTTTTTTATTAAAGGTTACCACCGCGTCTTTTGAAAGATTTCGTGAATTCAAACCTTTTTCGGTGAGTTTTATAATAACTTCGCGTTTATCGGTGGTGGTTTTCTCTTTGTAGATGTAGCCGTTGTCTTCCAAAAGCTTAATGATTCGCGTCAGCGAAGTAGGCTCAATCGCCATTTTCGGTCCGAGATTCGTGCTTCTCGTACCGTCTTTCGGATCGATTTTTAAAAGGGTAAGCGCCTGTACGGCGGTCGCGTCGTGATCTTGCGCCAATTCCGAATACATTTTCGAAACGGCAAGCCAAGTAGATTTCAAAATAAGATCTACATTTTCAACTTTATCAGCAGTAGGTTTGTTCATAATATCTTAATACCTGGTTTAATCCAAAGATAGAAAATATTATGCATGCATAGTATATCGCTGAAGTTAATAATTTGTTAAATGTTGATGCTCAGCGTTTTAATCGATATGATTTGCATAGTACTATGCATGCATAATACTTTAAAAATGCTGAAAAAATCAAGTATTAATAACGTTTTGAAAGGAACTGTCCGATTTCGGTAAAAGATGCGCAGTTTATTTGTAAATCATCGCTGGAAATTACCCAAATGCTGTTCTGAAATGTAAATTCAAGTTCAGAAAGGTTTTTTGGGAAGTTTTTTTGCAGAAAAGAGTACAGCATTTCTTTGTGTAAATCCGGCGCTGCGATTTTCGGTGGAATGAAACTTTCTGTAAAATCGAAAAGTCCGGGATTCAGCAATTCGTCATGTTTCAGCAAAATTTCTTCCGCAATTCCGGCTTCAATTTTTTGGTCGTGCAGCAGCCAAATTTTGTTTGCGAATTCTTTTGCCAAACGCCAGTCGTGCGAGGAAAAAAGAATCAGTTTGTTTTTTGCTTTAGCCAGGTTACGAAGAAGTTTCAGGATGATGATTTTGTTTTCTTCGTCCAAATGCGTTGTCGGTTCATCCAGAATGATAAAAGGAGAGTTTTGGGCCAAAGCGCGGCCAATAAATGCTTTTTGAAGATTTCCATCAGACAGTTCGTGCAGCGGAAAATCAGCGTAACTGCTTAAATTTAAACTTTTAATGATTTCTTCAACTTCCTGTTTGTCAGCTCGATTTAGTTCAAAATAGTATGGATAATGAATATATTTTCCGAATGAAATTAAATCGCGCAGTGTATAATTTTGCGGAATTGCAGACTTCGAAAAAACAACCGTGGTATTTTCCGCAATTTGCTGATGCGTGCTGATTTTGATGTTCTGTCCATTAATAAAAATTTCGCCTTGTAACAGCCGATTTTGGTTTAAAATACTTTTAATCAAAGTGGTTTTACCCACGCCGTTATTCCCGATCAATAAGCAGATTTCGCCCAAATCCAAAGAGGTGTTGACCTCTTTGATTAAAGGTTTCCGGTAACCGATCGTGGCATTTTTTATTACTAAAAACATCTTTAATTTTTTCGGCGCTATTTGGCTAAATTTTTCTGCTTTTCAACATCATCATTAAAATGACCGGAATCCCGAAAAGCGAGGTGATTACATTCAACGGAAATTGCGTGCTTTCGGAAATGATGGAGAAAAATTCCATGATTAAAATTCCTAAAAGCATATTTAAAATCCACTGTTGCCAAAGTTTTGCGGGATTGTAAATCATACGCGAAAAGTGCGGAACCACAATCCCTATGAATAAAATTGGACCTAAAAACGCCGTCACAGAAGCGGAAAGGAGCGATGAGGCAATAATAATTAAAAATTTCAAGCTTCGTAAGTTCACGCCTAAACTTTGCGCATACGCAGAACCTAAAGAATTTCCGATTAAAGGTTTTATGCTTTTAAAACTTAAAATCAATCCAAAAAAAACGATAGCTACCAAAATATAAATCTGGCTTCGCGAAACCTGATTATTAGCGCCAAAACTCCACAGAATATAGTTTTTTAAGCTTTGGTTTTCCGCGTAAAACTGCAAAATCGAAACAACGGCGCCCGCCAGAGCAGAAACCAAAAATCCGAAAATGATGAGGAAAGATTTATCCTGAAATTTACCCGAAAAAGCCAGCAAAATAAACATTAAAACTAAACTTCCCGTAATGGCGGAAAAACTCAGAAAACTGTTTTGAAGGAATTCTGGCAGCAGAAAATCCTGCGAAAAAAAGATGTAAAACGCTACGCTCAAACTCGCAACCGACGTAATTCCCAAAACCGACGGTCCTGCCAGCGGATTTTGAAAATATTCCTGCAGCAAAAAACCGGAAGTTGGTATTGCCACGCCCGCCAAAAGCATTACGATAACCCGGTTTACGCGCAATTGTGCAATTTGTGAATTTGCAGAACTTGACGAGAAAAAATCAGAAAAATTTAAATTGAGAAATCCGATATTCAAATTCACGAAAAGCGAAACGATAATTCCAATGACCAATAATAAAGTCAGGATTTTAAAATCTTTGGTCATTGCTGAAGATTTCTCAATTTAAAAATTTGCCGTTAAAACCGCCTTTTTTTTCAAAATGGCTTTTGCGATTATTGGTGAATTAATTGAAAGAATTTAATTTTTCGGTAAGCATTTCCTCGCTCATTGAACCTAAAGTTTCATCGGTTTTATCGCCTTTTCTCATTAGTGTAAACGGGATTGCGCCGCCGTCCCATTTCTTGAAATTTTTTGGGAAGAAATCCGGTGTTATTTTAGAACCGTCCAAAAGCACCACGTTCGGTGAAAGTTGAAATTTTTCTACGAATTTAGGTACCACTTCATCCCAATCCGAACGCTCATCAAGACTTACAAAAGTGAATTTTACTTTTTGGTCTTTCATCTCCGCCATTTTCGCTTTAAAATGCGGAATTTCTTTTACACAAGGTCCACACCAGGTTGCGAAAAAGTTTGTTACATATAAAGTGTCATTATTTTGTTTGCCCAGCATTTTCGAAGCTTCTTCCGGCGTCCATTCGACTTTATTGAATGGTAGGGCTACTTCTTTAACTTCATTTACCACCACTGCAGAGGAATCTACGGTGCTGGAATCTGTGGTTTCCTCGACTTTCGTTTCTTTGTTACAAGACACGATTATGGTGAGAAGCAGTAAGCTTGAAATGATTTTTTTCATTTTATTTTTGTTATTTTTGAGTCATTAAAATCATGGAAAATCTCTCATCTAAGGCCCGACAAATAGAATTTCACAGGCTAAAATTAACGAAAAAGGAACAACTGACCAAAAGCATCTTTTCGCTGGAATTTGAAATTCCTTCGGACTTGAAAGCAAAATACAGTTTTGCAGCCGGCCAGTATGTTTCAGTAAAATTTTTGTGGAATGGCGAATGGATTCAGAAAGATTTTTCGATGACTTCAGCGCCGTTTGAAAAAAAAATCGCTTTAGGAATAAAGGTCAACAGCAACGAAAGTCCCGTTAATACCTTGATAGAAAATATTCAGGTAGGTGGAGAAGTTGAAGTTTCGGTGCCGCGCGGGCGTTTTACTTTGGTTTCAAAACCACACGAATTCAGGACAATTGTTGGTTTTGCCGGCGGCATCGGCATCACACCTATTTTAAGCCATTTTAAAAATATCTTGCACAACGAACCACGCACGCGACTTTTTCTGTTTTATGGAAACAAAACCGCGGCAGATGTTGCTTTTGGTGAAGAACTGGAACAATTAAAATTTAAATATCACGACCGTTTTGAAGTTTATCATTTTTTTTCGCGAGAAAAAGTCGGCAACGGGATTTATGAAGGCAGACTGGATGAAAAAAAAGTTGCGCTTATCATTAACCAATTTCTTTTGCTGGATGATACCGACGAAGAAAGCACGATTTGGGACGCCGTGGACGAAGTGCTGATTTGTGGTAAAGGCGAAATGATAAAATCTTTGGCAAACGCTTGCTACAAATACGGAATTCCGAAAAAAAATATTCACTTTGAACTTTTTGAAGAATTTAACGAAGATATTTTTCCGGTTGAAAAAGAATTTCCTTTGCTTGAAAACATCGAAGTTGGATTTAAACTTCTGGGAATTCACCACGAAACCACTTTAGCAAATAATAAAATGCGTCTTTTGCAGCAGCTTTTAATTCAGGGTTTTCCGGTGCCGTATTCCTGTAAATCCGGAATTTGCGGCAGCTGCGAATGCATTTTGGAAGACGGCGAAGTGGAATTGCTGGAAAATGAATATCTGACAAAAAAGGAGGAATCAGCCGGTAAAATTTTAGCCTGCATGTCGGTGGTTTTAAGTAAAAAAATTAAAGTAAATTTCGATTTGGTTTAAAGTGGTTTGAAGAAAATTTTAGACATAATAAAATCATTTTTCAGTTTGGTAGAAATTGGAATTTTGTTGATGATTCTCGCAAACATTTGGGTTTACGCGGTCACCAACGGACGAACTTATACCAAAATTTCTAAAATCCCACCGCGCGAAACAGCTTTGGTTTTGGGAACTTCACCAAAAATGCGCTCCGGACTTTCCAATCCGTATTTTACTTCGAGGATGAACGCCACGGCGCTTCTATACCATCACGGAAAAATCCGGAAAGTCATTGTTAGCGGCGAAAAAAGCCGTGGTTACGACGAGCCCGCCGCGATGAAAAATTACCTTGTTTATCAGGAAGGCGTCCCGGCGAATATTATTATTGAAGATCCAAAAGGTTTTAAAACCCAAGCAAGCATAAAAAACTGCATGGAAGTGTATCACGAAAAAAATGTCATCATCGTATCGCAGGGTTTTCACAATTTGCGCGCTTTGTTTTACGCCAGAAATAACGGCATGAATGCGCTGAGCTTTGATGCGCAGGACGTTTTGGCAAATCAAAGTTATTACAGAAATCAGTCACGGGAATTTTTGGCTCGCGTTGTGGCGGTGATTTATTACATTTTCAACATCGAAAAAGATCCGATAAATCAGCTGTAAATTGTGGTGATTTCCGCGGAGATTTGGCGCAAAATCCTATATTTGTAAAAACAAATTTATGCTCGTTATAGGAATTGCTGGCGGAACCGGCTCCGGAAAAACCACTGTAGTCAACAAAATTTTACAGCAACTCAATACCGAAGGTGTAAACGTGCTTTCCCAGGATAACTATTACCATGACAACCAGCATCTTACCTTGTCTGAAAGGGAAATGCTGAACTACGATCATCCGAAATCTATAGATTTCGAATTGCTCATAAAACACGTAAAAGCTCTGAAAATGGGCGAAAGTATCGACCAACCTTTGTACTCTTTTGTAACACATTCACGTACCGGTGATCATGTTTCCATTGAACCGAGAAATGTTTTGATTGTGGAAGGAATTTTGGTTTTGACGAATCCTGATCTTTTAAAAGAATATGATCTTAAAGTTTTCGTTCATGCGGATTCTGATGAAAGATTAATTCGCAGGATTCGCCGTGATACGCAGGAAAGAGGTCGCGATTTGCAGGAAGTTCTGCACCGTTATCAGACGACTTTGAAACCGATGCATCAGGAATTTATTGAACCATCGAAAAATGAAGCTGACCTTATTGTGCCGAATATGAAGCAAAACACGGTAGCTATTGATTTTCTTTCCACCGTCATCAACAATACGCTGAAAAAAACACATTAAAAAATGGAAGATTTAATAAAAGAAATCAAGCCGAAATCAGCCGGTATGAAATTCTTTCAAAAGTTTGTCATCAATAAATATTTTGTGACCATTTTTTTGTTTTTGGTTTGGATGGTATTTTTCGACAGTACGTCGTTTTTGGTTATCAATGAACTGAACGGCGAAGTCAATAAATATGAGGACCAACTTGCTTATTATCAGTCAGAATACAAGAAAAATGACGATTTTTACAAAAAGCTGATGAATAATAAGGAGGAAAAAGAAAAGTTTGCGCGCGAAAATTATTTCATGAAAAAGCCGAACGAAGAAATTTTTATTTTGGTTGTCGACAGCGCGAATGCCGTAAAAAAATAAATTAGAACAATTTTTTGGCTGCAAAATGACGGTTTTTTTGTGAATTTATAAAGTAAAATATGTTTGAAAAAGTAGCGCTGCAGGATTGGGAAAATCTGGTTAAAAAGCAGCTAAAAACCGACGATATTTACAAGGTTTTGTCCAAAGACAATCTAGAAAATATTACCGTAAAACCATATTACGACACGGTTGAAAATCCGTTACCGAATTTACCAAAAGTTGAAGAATCGACCCATCTAGTTTCGAAATATCATGAAAGTGCGGAAGAAAATGTTTTCGCTTTTCTGCTCGACGAAAACGTGGAAGATTTAACCGAAAAAGTAATTTTCGTAAATAATGCCGATTTAGCTGAACATATTTCGCTGGAAGACACCAACCGTTATTTTTCGCTCATCGATATTTTTTCCGGTGAAAATGGTGAAATTAATGAGCAATTGGGCAAAGAACTTTTAGCAAAAAATTTCGAAAGAAATATTGCAATTGATATTTCGCTGCAGCAAAATGCTGGCGCTTCCATAATTCAGCAACTTGCATTCGCGCTTGGAAAAGCTAAAGATGTGGTAGAAATTTTTGGTGCGGAAATTCTATCAAAATTAGTTTTCAAAGTAGCTGTCGGCAGCCATTACTTTTTCGAAATTGCAAAAATTCGGGCTTTAAAGCTGCTTTTTTTTCAGTTTAGCAAAGCGTATAATTTAGAAGAAATTCCGTTTATTTTTGCGGAAACGACCTTAAGAAATAAATCGAAAGCTGATGCTGAAAATAACCTTATCCGTTCTACATTAGAACTTTCCGCTGCCATGATTGGTGGTGCTGACGCAGTTTTCAGCAACGATTATCAGCTTGAAAAATCCAATTCGGTTTCCGAGGAAATTTCGTTTAAACAGCAAATCGTTTTGGCGTATGAAAGCATAATTAATGTTTTCGACGACGCGGCAAACAGCAGTTATTTTGTGGAAGATGTCACGCAGCAACTCGCAACAAAATCGTGGCAAGCTTTTCTGGAAATGGAAGAAAATGGCGGTTATTGCGAGCTTTTGCAAGCTGGAAAAATTCAAAACCAGATTTATGAGCACGCGGTAAAAGAGCAAAATTGGGTGGAAGAGGGTAGAATAAAAATCATCGGTGTGAATCTTTATCCGAAATCTGAAAAGAAAAAATCTGCGGAACAAATGTATTCGAAAAGCGAAATTAAAGCGGTTCGTTTAGCGGAAATGTTTGAATAAAAATTAGAAAAAAAGCGCTGTTTTGGCGGTAAAAAATATTCTTAAAATAGAAATACAGGATTATATCAATGCAAATCTAAACACAGATTTGCATTCTTTATTGCTGAAAAAATCGCCGTTTCCCGAGGTTTCGATGCAGGAAATTGTGCAGCAGATTAAAGGTAAAAAAGTTGCGCAGAAAAAATTTAATTTTTTGCTCAAAGAAGGTGTTATTTTTCCACCGAACTTAAATTTGGAACAGGCGTCTTCACAAGCAACGGCGGAATTTAAAGCTAAAAATCTTTCCGGGAAAAGCTTTGTTGATTTAACTTCAGGTTTTGGAATTGACGCTTACTTTCTTTCCCAACATTTCGATGAAATTATTTTGGTGGAACAAAATTCGGGACTGCTTGAAATCGTAAAGCATAATTGGAAAATTCTGGGCAAAAAGGCCGTTTTTTTTAATAATTCTTTAGAACAGTTTATAGCGGAAAATCATCGGAAATTCGATTTGGTTTATCTGGATCCGGCGCGACGAGACGCGCAGAAAAACAAAAAATTTCTGCTCGAAGAACTGTCGCCGAACCTTTTAGAAATTCAGGAAAATCTGCTCAAAATAGCGCCAAAAATTTTGGTGAAACTTTCACCGTTAATCGATATTTCTTATCTGATTTCGGTGTTGAAAAATATTTCGGAAATTCAGATTATCGCAGTTAGAAATGAAGTAAAGGAACTTTTGGTTGTTTTGGAGCCGGAAAAAAATTTGGTTTCACCGGAAATAATTTGTACTAATTTAGAAAGCGAAGACGCAAATTTTTCATTTAATTATGACGAAGAAAAATCGGCAGTTTCAGCTTTTTCAGAACCATCAAAATATATATACATCCCGAATAACGCGGTTTTAAAATCGGGTGGTTTTAATATTTTATCTGAAAAACTAAATATGCTTAAACTTGCACCAAACACGCATTTTTACACATCAGATGATTTAATCGAAAATTTTCCGGGAAGAGTTTTAGAAGTCGAAATCATTGATTCCAAGCAAATAAAAAAAGGGGAAAGCTTCAATATAATTTCTAAAAATCACCCGCTTTCGCCGGAAGAAATTAAAAAGAAATACAAAATTAAAGATGGCGGCAGCCGCTATTTAATTTTCACCCAAACGCAGAAAAATAAAATTATTTTTAGGTCTTTTTAGAAAAACCTGAAATTTCTTGGGCAAAATGGTAATATTTCATACTTTTGGAGCAGCAAATTTTTTAAAGATACATCTTAATCAAGTAGATATGAAAAAAGTAATTTTAGGCGTTGCAATAGCGGGTTTGGCGATGAGTTGCCAGAAAATTCAGCCAGGCGGCAACAAGGCAATTTTGCAGATGGAGGAAGGTACGGAGCATTACGGTTACGATATGGTGACCAATACGCCATCTACCGCGGTGAAAAGCACCAAAACCACAGCAGAACTTCCGGCAGGTGATTCTTTGCGAACTGCGACTATCGGCGCAGTGGAAATCTCAAAAGACAGCACACAGCAGACAACGCCCGCAGAACCTGCTGCTACAGAAACGAAATAACCATTATTGGAATATATTAAGGAAATGTCTTGCTTCTGCAGGACATTTTTTTTATTTTTACAAGATTCGTGAAACATTAAAAATTTAATAAAAATATAATGCAGGAAACATTAAATTACATTCAGGAAAATAAGCAGCGCTACGTAGATGAACTTTTCGAGTTGCTGAAAATTGCTTCCATCAGCGCCGATCCAGCTTATAAAGGTGAAGTGCTGAAATGTGCTGATGAAGTTGCCACTTTCTTGAAAGAAGCCGGGGCAGATGCCGTGGAAGTTTGTCCTACAAAAGGTTACCCGATTGTTTACGGCGAAAAAATCACCGATAAATCTTTGCCGACGGTTCTTGTTTACGGTCATTACGATGTGCAGCCGCCGGATCCGCTTGAGCTTTGGAAAAAACCACCTTTCGAGCCTTATATTGAAAAAACCGAACTTCACCCTGAAGGCGCTATTTTCGCGCGCGGTTCTGCGGATGACAAGGGCCAGTTTTTCATGCACATCAAAGCTTTTGAAGCCATGATGAAAACCAATACTTTGCCTTGTAACGTGAAATTTGTTTTCGAAGGCGAAGAGGAAGTTGGCTCCAAAAATCTTGAAGGTTTTGTTAAAGAAAATAAAGAGAAATTATCATGTGATGTTATTTTAATTTCCGATACGCATATTTATTCTAATGATCAACCAACTGTTACAACCGGTTTGCGAGGTTTAAGTTATGTTGAAGTTGAAGTTGAAGGTCCGAACCGCGATCTGCATTCCGGGCTTTATGGTGGCGCGGTACCAAATCCAATTCACGTGTTGTCTAGAATGATTGCAGATTTAATCGACGAAAACGGTCATATTAAAATCGATGGTTTTTACGATAATGTGGAAGAGGTTTCTACGGACGAGCGCGCCGAAATGAACAAACTGAAAGACGATCCGGAAAGCTTTAAAAAATCAATTGGTTTGAGTGGAGTGGAAGGCGAGACAGGTTTCACCACTTTAGAAAGAACTTCCATCAGACCGACTTTAGACTGCAACGGAATTTGGGGCGGTTATATCGGTGAAGGCGCCAAAACTGTAATTCCGTCCAAAGCATTTGCGAAAATCTCAATGCGTTTGGTCCCGTACCAGACTCCGGACGAAATCACCGAAAAATTTACTGCTTATTTCAACAAAATTGCGCCAGACAACGTGAAAGTAAAAGTTACACCACATCACGGTGGCATGCCATACGTTTTGCCTAGCGACACCAAAGAATTTGCTGCCGCGAAAAAAGCCATGGAAACTGCTTTTGGTAAAGAAGTTTTACCGTATAGAAGTGGTGGAAGTATCCCGATTACAGCAATGTTTGAAGAAGTTTTAGGTTCAAAATCGGTATTGATGGGCTTTGGTTTAGATTCCGACGCGATACATTCGCCAAATGAACATTACGGTTTGTACAATTTCTACAAAGGAATTGAAAGCATTCCGCTGTTCTTCGAAAATTATGCGAAAGGATAATTTTGAAAAAAAACGCCTCTTTTGGGCGTTTTTTTCTCTTTTAGAAAGATAATAGTTATTCAGAAATAATTAAAAAATAAGCCTTTAAAACGGCAATTTTTAAATTTTAAAAAATTAAAATATAATGGAAAATAAAGTCGCTTATATAACAGGTGGAACAAAAGGAATCGGTTTGGGAATTGCGCAAGTGCTGCACGATCATGGAATTACCGTGGCAATTTCAGCAAGAAATAATGACGATGCGCTGAATGTTGCTGCAGAATTGTCATCAGCTGATGCTCCGGTTTTTGGTTTGAGTTCCAACGTTCGAAATTTTGAAGATGAAGAAAAAGCCGTCGCGGAAATCATTAATAAATTTGGCAGAATTGATTACGTTATCGCGAATGCAGGAGTGGGGATTTTCAAGCCGGTTGATGAACTTTCGCTGGAGGATTGGTCTGCGATGATTGACACCAACCTGAACGGAATTTTCCATACGCTGAAAGCTTCGGTGGAAGAACTGAAAAAATCTGAAGGTTATTTTATCACAATTTCCAGCCTTGCAGGCACTAATTTTTTCGAAAAAGGTGCGGGTTATAATGCTTCGAAATTTGGTGCGGTCGGTTTTACACAAGCCGCAATGATAGATCTTCGAAAATATAATATCAAAGTTTCTACCATTATGCCCGGTTCTGTTGCAACTCACTTTAACGGCCACACCCCGTCCGATGCCGACAGCTGGAAAATTCAGCCGGAAGACATCGGACAGTTGGTTTTGGATATTTTAAAAATGAATCCGCGCACCTTACCAAGCAAGATTGAAATTAGACCTTCAAAGCCAAACAGTTAATTATGTAACCAATATTAAATATTAAATGTACTATGCATGCATAATATATTTTTTATTTATCTTAGCAGAACTTAAAACAAAAATATTCGCACATGAAAATATTAGTTTGTATCAGTAGTGTTCCAGATACTACGTCTAAAATTAATTTTACAGCAGATAAAACTGCTTTTGACAAAAACGGCATTCAGTGGGTGATTAATCCGTTGGATGAATTTGCGCTTACAAAAGCCATTAAATTGCAGGCAAGTGGTGCTACAGTAACAGTTTTAAATGTTGGTGAAGCTTCTACCGAAGCAGTGATCCGAAAAGCTTTGGCAATTGGTGCAAATGATGCAATCCGCATAAATACGGAGCCAAAAGACAGCTTTTCTGTAGCTAAAGAAATTGCAAATGTTGCTAAAGACGGCAATTATGACCTTATTCTTTGTGGCAAAGAGTCTATCGATTATAATGGCGGTTCAGTTCCGGGGATGGTTGCACAATTATTAGACCAGCCTTTTGTTAATGCATGTGTTGGTTTAGAAGTTAACGGTGCTGAAGCAACTGCAATCCGTGAGATTGAGGGTGGTAAAGAAACCATTTCGGTAAAACTTCCGGCGGTTATCGCGGGACAGAAAGGTATGGTTGATGAAAAAGACCTGATTATTCCTAACATGCGCGGAATTATGTCGGCAAGAACCAAACCTTTGCAGGTTTTGGAGCCCGTAAGCACTGAAGTTCGTGTTGAAGCGGTTTCGTACGATTCAGTTCCGGCAAGAGCTGCGGTGAAAATGATTTCTGCGGACAACCTGGACGAACTGGTAAGATTACTTCACGAAGAAGCGAAAGTAATTTAATTTTAAATTTTTAAAAACACCTAAAATGGCAATATTCGTATACGCTGAAAATATAAACGGTATTTACAAAAAGGCAGC
Source organism: Kaistella solincola (assembly GCF_000812875.1). Taxonomy (GTDB): domain Bacteria; phylum Bacteroidota; class Bacteroidia; order Flavobacteriales; family Weeksellaceae; genus Kaistella; species Kaistella solincola. Next base: position 694,088 of record NZ_JSYK01000003.1, read on the forward strand.
TTTTGAAGCAGTTTCTTACGCAAAATCAATCGCTGAGAAAAACGGCGAGTCTGTAACTGCGGTTTCAATAAACCCAACCGACTCTTCCGAGCTATTATATAAATATGGCGCGGAAAAAGTAATAAATATTAAGGATGAAGGTCTGAAAAATTTCAGCGCAAAAGCTTACGCACAGGCAATGAATGAAGTGGCAGACGGCAACATTATCGTATTTCCTCACACCACAGACGCTTCTTCGGTAGCACCAATGCTGGCGGTGATGAAAGATTTTTCCTTAATCACCAACGCTTTGGAAACTCCGGAAAGTCTTTCACCTTTTCAGGTAAAAAGACGTGCGTTTTCCGGTAAAGGCGTGATGCACGCAAAAGCTGATGCTTCCGGTGTAATCGTAACGGTTTCTCAAAACGCTTTCGGCGTGAAAGAAAATCCGGTTGCAGGTTCCGAAGAAGTTAAAGATTTAGCAGTAACTAATGAAGACACCAAAGTCTTGTCGCATGAACAAAGCTCCGGAAAACTGGACTTGAAAGAAGCGGAAGTCGTAGTTTCTGCCGGTCGTGGAATGAAAGGTCCGGAAAACTGGGGAATGATTGAAGATTTAGCAGCAACTTTAGGTGCAGCTACGGCTTGTTCAAAACCTGTTTCGGATATCGGATGGCGTCCTCACTCTGAGCACGTGGGCCAGACCGGAAAAGCAATTTCACCAAATCTTTATATCGCCGTTGGTATTTCGGGTGCGATCCAGCATTTAGCTGGGGTGAACTCTTCAAAAACCATCGTGGTGATAAATAATGATGCGGAAGCACCGTTCTTCAAATCTGCGGATTATGGAGTAGTTGGGGATGCTTTCCAGATTATACCGGAATTAAATGCAAAAATTAAGGCTTTAAAAGGCTAAAAAATTCCATTTCAAATAATGAATAAAACGCTGGAATTGCTCCGGCGTTTTTTGTGCTTAAAAATATCCGGTTAAAAATAGGTTTTTTTTACTATTGCTAAAAAAATAGTACATTTACTAAAGAAGCAAATATATTAACTGATTAAATATAAACAATGGGCATGTTCGTTTGGAATATGGCAATTTCATTCCAGATATTGTTTATTATTTTAAGCAGTGTAATTTTCGCCTATCTGCGCGACAAAACTTTCAGATATTACATGCTTTACAACAGTTTTCTGCTGTTGTATCTGTTAACGCGCGACGATTATACGTACTTCACTTTTGAATATTGGGTGGCAGATTTTCTTGGTTTTAGAAATGCCGAGGTATTTACGCATATTCTGAACTTTTTTATTCAGATTATCTTTTACCATTTTTACTCGCTTTTTGCCCTTCATTTTCTGGATTTAAACCGACTAACGAGGAAATATTTTTTCACGGTGGTGAAAATTTTACGGGCTTTATTGCTGTTTTTTTTCGTTTTCGGCATTATCACGTATTACTTAACAGACTCCGATCTGTATATTTCGCTGTACACTTTCCTGTATTTGCCGATCATGCTGACGATATTTGTGATTACGGTGATAAAAGCTTCAAAATATTCCGACAAACACAAGCATTTTTTTCTCATTGGGGTTTGCGCGTACGTAGCTTTTGCGCTGACTTCCTTTATCGGAAGTTTTGTTCCGTCGCTAAATATTCCTCTTCCGATGGCCTTTTTTTACACCGGAATTGCCATTGAAACCATATTTTTTAGCCTCGGGCTCGCTTATAAAGTGAAACTCATTAATGATGAAAGAAACCGCGTACGAAATTTGGTGACGCGCCATAAACATCAGCAGCATATTACGAAACTTCAGGGCTTGCTTGAAGGTGAAGAAACCGAAAGAAAACGTTTAGCACAGGAACTTCACGATGGAATTGCGGGCGATCTGTCGGCAATAAAATATAATTTGAACAATTTAAAAGTCGAAAATAGAATTTCGGAAAAAACCGAACTTTTAGACGATATTTTAGTCACCATTGATAAATCCTGCCGGCAGATCCGCGAAATTTCTCACAATCTTTCGCCGTCTTCAATTGCTAATTTTGGTCTTTTTGGCGCTACAGAAATCCTCTGTAAAAACATTGAACAGCTGTATCACATCAAAATAGATTTTACCTTCCCCGAAGAGGAACTGGAACTTGCTAAAAAGACTGAAATTCATGTTTACCGGATCATTCAGGAATTGCTGAATAACGTTGTAAAACATTCCGAAGCAAAAACCGCCAGCGTTGAAATTTTATATAACGAGCCGTACTTGATGATTACCGTAAAAGACGACGGAAAAGGCTTTGATGTGCATGCCGTTTCCAACGGAATTGGACTCAGCAATATTCTTTCGCGTGTACGATTTTTAAATGCGAGGCTGAAAAGGGAAAGCAGTCCAGCGGGCACGCAGTTTATGATTACCGTTAATTTAAACCAGTTTCCGGAAGACTCAGAAGCGGAAAATTCCGCCAAAAATGCATTAAAAACCGCGAAAAAAAATTCTTAATCTAAAAAATCAATTATATTTGTACTTATGGATTATAAAAAACTAACCATTCGCGGAATTTCGTACAGCCAGACGCAATCCGGTGCTTATGCACTGCTTCTGGAACACGAAGAAAGCAATGTAAAACTTCCTGTAGTCATAGGTAATTTTGAAGCGCAGGCGATCTCGCTCGGTTTAGAAAAAGATATTCACCCGCCGCGCCCGCTAACGCACGATTTGTTCTCGAAATTTATTTCTTCAGCTAATTACGAAATCACTTCGGTGATCATTTATCAGATTATCGACGGTGTTTTTTTCTCCAACATCAATTTTAAAAATAAAGAATCCAACGAAGAATTAATTATGGATGCGCGCACTTCCGACGCCGTAGCGATGGCGGTTCGTTTTGAAGCACCAATCTACACAACCCAGCAGGTTTTAAGCGAAGCCGGTATTCTTTTGGAACTTGAAGATGTTTCTAAACAGGATACACCATATGAAGAGGTTTCGGAAGGAAATTTATCGAGTTTAACACTCGAAGATTTACATAAACTTCTGGAAGATGCCGTAAAAGATGAAGATTTCGATGCTGCCTTGGAAATCCAGGAGGAAATTAAGCGGCGCAAAAAGAAAATAGACTAATATCACAACGATTATATGAATTTAAAATTACGTCTTACCGTACTGTCTTTTTTACAATTTTTTGTCTGGGGCGCGTGGCTTATCACCATAGGAGTTTATTGGTTCGGTACGAAACAGTGGGGTGGAGAAGAATTTGGGAAGGTTTTTGCTACTTTAGGAATCGCTTCGCTTATTATGCCCGCTATTACCGGAATCATCGCCGACCGTTGGATCAATGCAGAAAAACTCTTCGGAATACTTCATATTTTTTACGGAATTACCTTGTGTTTTTTACCGGCGGTCACTTCACCGGACAATTTCTTTTGGGTGATGCTTTTGGCAATGATGTTTTATATGCCAACCATTTCACTTTCCAATTCCATTGCATATTACATTCTGAAAAATAACAATTATGACGTGGTGAAAGTTTTCCCGCCGATTCGGGTTTGGGGAACTATTGGTTTCATCGCCGCGATGTGGATTACCAATTTAACAACAGGTAATAAAGATTCCGGCTCTCAATTTTATATTGCCGCTGTTGTCGCGATTTTTTTAGGAATTTACGCATTTACTTTACCGAAATGTCCACCGCAAAATTTAATTCCGGAAGATGCACCATTATCTGAAAAATTAGGCTTAAATGCTTTTTCGCTGTTCAAGGATTACAAAATGGCGCTTTTCTTTTTGTTTTCAATGTTTTTGGGTGCGGCGCTTCAGCTTACTAATATGTACGGCGATACGTATCTGTCGGATTTCGGAAAAATACCGGAATATGCTGACAGTTTTGTGGTAAAACGCTCAACATTAATAATGTCCATTTCCCAGATTTCAGAAACACTGTTTATATTGGCAATTCCATTTGCTTTAAAAAGATACGGTATTAAAAACGTAATGTTGATTTCGATGTTTGCCTGGGTTTTACGTTTCGGTTTTTTCGCCTATGGTGGACCGGAAGGTTTTGGTTTAGGTTTGATAATTCTTTCATGCATCGTTTACGGAATGGCGTTCGATTTCTTCAATATTTCAGGTTCACTTTTTGTTGAAACCACTACTGATTATAAAATTCGCTCTTCAGCTCAGGGACTTTTCATGATGATGACCAACGGTTTTGGTGCCATTATGGGAAGCTTGCTCAGCGGCTGGCTTATTCAGGAATTTTTCACCCATGAAAACGGTGATAAAATGTGGCACGAAATCTGGCTGGTTTTTGCGATTTACGCATTGGTGATTGCGCTGCTGTTTAGCGTGATGTTTAAGCATAAACACGATCCTGAAGCAGTTGCAGATTTAACACTTTAATTAATTTGCCCTTAAAACACACTTTTTTCAGAGTGTGTTTTTTTTTGTAATTTGGCGTACTCTAAAATTTAAAAATAAATCAAATGAAAGAAGTATTCATCGTATCTGCAGTGCGGACTCCAATGGGAAGTTTCCTGGGAAGTTTAGCTGATGTTCCTGCAACAAAACTAGGTTCAACTGCGATTAAAGGTGCTTTAGATAAAATTAATCTTGATCCGAAACAGGTTCAGGAAGTGTATATGGGAAATGTTTTACAGGCTGGCGAAGGTCAGGCTCCTGCAAGGCAGGCTGCGATGGGTGCAGGTTTGTCTAATGAAACACCAACAACCACTATCAACAAAGTTTGTGCTTCCGGAATGAAAGCGGTAATGATGGCTGCTCAGTCCATTAAAGCTGGTGATCAGGATGTAATCGTAGCGGGTGGAATGGAAAATATGTCTTCTGTACCGCATTATTTCAACGCCAGAAAATCGACCAAATTAGGTGATGTAAAAATGACGGACGGAATGGTACACGATGGTTTAACAGATGTTTACGGAAAAGTACACATGGGAGTTTGCGCTGAAAAATGTGCCGCAGAACATGGTTTTTCGCGTGAAGATCAGGATAATTTTGCAATTGAATCTTACAAAAGATCTGCAAAAGCCTGGAGCGAAGGTAAATTTTCTGATGAAGTGGTGCCGGTAGAAATTCCGCAAAGAAAAGGTGATCCAAAAATTTTCAGCGAAGACGAGGAATTTAAAGCTGTTAATTTCGAAAAAATTGGCACTTTAGCAACCGTTTTTCAAAAAGAAAACGGAACTATAACTGCTGCAAACGCTTCAACATTAAACGACGGCGCCTCTGCGTTGGTTTTGATGTCAAAAGAAAAGATGGAGGAGTTAGGTCTAAAACCTCTTGCCAAAATTATCTCTTACGCTGACGCTGCGCACGAACCGGAATGGTTTACCACCGCACCGTCGAAAGCGTTGCCAATTGCTTTAAGGAAAGTAAGTATGAAACTTTCCGACATCGATTATTTCGAGTTCAATGAAGCTTTTTCGGTTGTAGGTTTAGCTAATAACAAAATTTTAGGTCTTGATGCTGCTAAAGTAAACGTAAATGGTGGCGCGGTTTCTTTAGGTCACCCGCTTGGAAGTTCTGGTTCCAGAATTATTGTGACTTTAATTAATGTTTTAAAACAAAATAACGGTAAATACGGTGCAGCTGCAATATGCAACGGTGGCGGCGGCGCTTCAGCTATTGTAATTGAGAATTTATAAACAATAACCACTTAATAACCAAGCCATTAAGAATTACTGTGGATTTTTTCCGCAGAATCTTAATGGTTTTGTTATTTTTGTTAGAATAATTTTAAAATAATGCCGGAAAAAGAAGATTTACCTCCTAAAAATATCAAGAACAATCCGAAAATCATGAAAGCCTGGGCGCTGTACGACTGGGCAAATTCGGTGTATTCTTTGGTTATTACGTCAACCATTTTTCCAATTTATTATTCCATTCTCACCACCGCTTCCGAAAAAAGCGAGTATGTGGCGGAAACAGGTCAATGGATAAAGGTTCCGGTGCGGCACATGATATCAATTTTTGGTAAAGAATATCAACCCGACGCGATTTATGGTTATTCACTCACCATTTCATTTTTAATCGTGGTTTTACTTTCGCCGTTTCTATCGTCGTTAGCGGATACCATCGGTAATAAAAAATCATTCCTTCAGTTTTTCTGTTATCTCGGTTCAACTTCATGTATGGGACTGGCGATGTTTACCGGCATGGAAAACGTCTTTTTAGGTTTGCTTTTCAGCATTACCGCAAGTGTAGGTTTCTGGGGAAGTTTGGTGTTTTATAATTCCTTTTTACCGGATATTGCAACGCCCGACAAGCAGGATGCGCTGTCGGCCAAAGGTTACGTTTATGGCTATCTGGGGTCCGTGGTGCTTGTAATTATTTGCCTTGTGCTTATTCAGGTTTTTGCGAAAAATGCCGAAGAAGCCAAAACTTATACCCGAATTTCTTTCCTTTTAACCGGCGCGTGGTGGTTTGTTTTTGCACAATATACTTTTAAACATTTACCGCAATTCGGTAATATCAAAGAACAGCTGCCGAAAGATTTGGTTTTGCTGAACTACAAAAACATTTTTAAAAAGCATGAGGAGCAGGGCGGATTTTGGGAGGTATTAAAGGATAATTTTCATTTTTATCTGGACATTGCCCGTCAGAGTTTCCGCGAACTTTTCAAGGTTGGAAAAACCTTGTTTGCAGACCGTAATCTGAAATTTTTCCTGTCCAGCTTTTTCTTTTACAGTGTCGGCATGCAAACCATTTTCTTGATGGCAACACTTTTCGGTAAAAGTGAAATAAATCTCGAGCAGGACCGGCTTATTATGGTTTTATTGCTTATTCAAATTGAAGCCATCATCGGAGCACTTATTTTTTCGCGTTTATCCCGACGAATTGGTAACAAAAATGTGATTACAATCGCAATTGCTTTGTGGATTGTCGCTTGTCTTTCTGCATTTTATCTGAACAAAGAAAACCCGAATGTTGAATATCAGTTTTACGGAATTGCCGCTATTATAGGTTTGGTGATGGGCGGTTTGCAGGCAATGTCACGCTCTACATACTCGAAACTTCTGCCGGAAAACAGCATGGATAACACTACTTATTTCAGTTTCTATGATGTTTTGGAAAAAATCGCAATCATTATCGGAACATTTATTTTTGCCACGATGATTGAGCAATATCACAATATGCGCTTCGCGGCACTGTCGATGACGTTGTTTTTTGCGATCGGACTTATTCTAATTCGCTTTTTAAAATTAAAGTCGAATAATAAAGCTGCGGTTTAATAACTGACATTCAACACCTTTGGCTTATATATTGTTAGTTGATTAGCAATTTCTAATCAAATTTTTTGTAATTTTGCATCAACACAATTGAGCAGTTTAAATTAATGGCAAATCCTCTATTTTACGCGAAAATCCTCCTTTTTGGAGAGTATGGTATCATCGAAAATTCTCACGGATTGACGGTGCCTTACAGCTTTTATAAAGGAACACTGAAGTTTTCCCATTTAAGCAGCGATTTCGAAAAAAAATCGAACCTTTCCCTTCAGAAATATTCCGATTATCTTGAGAAATTAGACCTGCCAAAATCTTTCGAACTCAATATTTCAGAACTAAAAAAAGACATCGAAAAAGGCCTTTTTTTTGATTCCAACATTCCGCAAGGTTACGGCGTAGGAAGCTCCGGTGCCATGGTTGCAGCAATTTTCGAAAGATATTCTAAAACTGATTTTACACCTGACAGTATTTCCAAAGACCAACTGATGAATCTGAAAAGAGTTTTCGGTGAAATGGAAAGTTATTTTCACGGAAAAAGTTCGGGTATAGATCCGCTGATTTGTTACATGAATCTACCGATTCTTATCGAAAGCAAAGAGAACGTAGATAAAGTGTCAATTCCCGCTAGTCAGGAAGGAAAAGGCGCTATTTTCCTTATTGATTCCGGAATGACCGGCGAAACCGGCCCGATGGTGCAGATTTTCTTTGAAAAAATGAAAACCGAAGGTTTCCGCAAAACTATGAAGGAAGAGTTTATTCGCTATAACAACGCCTGTATCGACGCATTTCTGAAAAAAGAAATGACGCCGCTCTTCAAAAACTTAAAAAGTCTTTCCGTGTGGGCGTATGAACATTTTAAACCGATGATTCCCGAAAGCATTTATAAAGCCTGGAAAAACGGTCTCGATACCAACGCATATTATCTGAAACTGTGTGGCAGCGGCGGTGGTGGCTATATTCTTGGTTTTACAAAAGACTATAAGAAAGCCGAAAAGATGCTGGAAGGTTTTCACAAAGAAGTCATTTACAGGTTCTAAAAAACTCGAGCCAAAAAGCCACATAAAATGTATTTACCTAAGTGACTTTCCGGCGCATGAAAAATCCTTTGGTTTACCGCTTATCGCAGTTTATCGCCTTTTTAATGGGCGCCAAAGTTTTCGTCACTTTACTTTTAACATTCGCTTTATACGTTTCCACTTTTTTTCTGTTTAACCAGGAAGAAAGCCTGCGCGAATTTGTTTTTGATCTGCGCGTTCACGGGATTATTTTCTGCACCATTTTAAGCGTTTTAGCGGGCGGAATTATCAACCAGTTTTACGACCGCGAAAAAGATCAGATCACAAAACCCTTCCGAACGAAACTGCAGAATTTCCTGAAACAGAAATATTTCCTGTACGCTTACCTGATTTTAAATTTATTCTCGCTTACGCTGGCGGTGCTTATTTCAGAGCGCGTTTTTATTTTTTTTCTCATTTACCAGTTTTTGATGTGGTTTTACAGCCACAAACTCAGCAAAATTCTGGTGCTGAACAACATCACTTTCGTCGGACTCACGCTGTATCCGTTTTTCGGCATGCTCGTTTATTACCGAACGCTGTCGTTGTACATCATTTTGCTTTCGGTTTTTATCTTTTTGATGTTGCTTATCATCGACATTATTAAAGATACACTCACCAAAAACGCGGATAAAATTTTCGGTTACGCCACGATTCCAAATTCGTTCTCTCAAAAAATTACCCGCTATTTGCTCGTTTTTTTGCTGATTTCTGTAATGGTAACCTGCGGTTGTATTATTTATATTAAAGGTTTGGGTTCCATAATGAGCTATTATTTTGCTATCAGTATTTTGGTGCAGATTGTTTCGGTTTTTCTGATTTTAATTAAAGTAAAAAATGGCAAATTCCTCAATTTAAATTTAATGAGGATTTGGATTTTTATTGGAATTCTGGCCATGCTCGCGAACGGAATTAAAAGTTATTACTTCTACTAATTTCGAAAAATTCGGTCTTAAAAAGGCAGATTTTTTGGTTTTGATATATTTTACCTCTCAAACGTTACGACCGATAATTTAAAAATAGCGTATCTTTGCAGATAAAATTTTTCGGAAAAATGAGCAGAGACAGCAATGGTAATAAAAAAGCACGCATCAGCAAAATTTCTAACAAAGGAAGTTCTGCAAAACCGCGTGCGACAAAGTCTGCGCGACCACGTGCTGAAAAACCTGTAGAAAAACAGGAAGCAAAAGAACCGAAAGCGCCAAGAGAACCGCGCCTTTTATCGCAGTCTGAAGCAAGATCTTACGAAAAAACTTTCAACAAACCGGCTTCCCGAAAAATGGGGAAAAGAATCGGAAAATCTTTTGATTCTAGTTCAAAATTGGAAAAAACTGGTGACAAAAAGCCATACAAAAAACCTTTCGTTCCTGTAGATCAAGCTGAAAAAACACGTTCATATGTACAGAAAAGAAGGTTCGATAAATTAGCAAAAGAAATTCCGAAAGAATCCATCCGTTTAAATAAATACATCGCGAATTCCGGCATTTGTTCACGTCGCGAAGCTGATGAACTCATCACTCAGGGACTTGTTCAGGTGAACGGTCAGGTAGTGACTGAAATGGGCTATCAGGTTCAGAAAACCGATAAAGTTATTTTTGACGGTCAGGGGATTACACCGGAAAAACCGGTTTATGTTTTATTGAATAAACCAAAAGGCTACATTTCTACGACCAAAGATGAAAAAGCGCGTAAAACCGTAATGGATTTGGTGGCAAATGCTTCGCCGTACCGCTTATTTCCTGTCGGCAGACTGGACCGTTCAACCACGGGCGTAATTTTGCTTACCAATGACGGTCACATGACGAAAAAGCTTACGCATCCGTCATTCCAAATGAAAAAGATTTATCACGTTACTTTGGATCGAAAACTGGACCGTGCAGACCTTAACGCAATCGCAGAAGGAATCCGTCTGGAAGAAGGCATCGCAGAAGTTGATAATATCTCCTACATCGAAGGAAAACCGAAAAATGAAGTCGGTATCGAGCTTCACATCGGATGGAATAGAGTAGTGCGCCGAATTTTCCAAAAATTGGGTTACGAAGTTGAACTTTTAGACCGCGTAATGTTCGCCGGTTTAACCAAGAAAAATATCAAGCGTGGTCACTGGAGAATCCTCACAGATCTGGAAGTGAACAATTTAAAAATGCTTTAAAAAGTCCGAGCTAAAACGACTTTTTTTGTGGATTTGCAAAACAGGATTTTTAAGCCAAATAACACGAAATTTTTTAAAACCATATTTTCATCAAAATAAAAGAGACTTTGAAAAAGTCTCTTTTTTAATTTAAAAATTTACGCTGGTACTTTCGGGTTTTCCTCACGATCCCAGAAACGGTGCAGTTTGATATTTTCTACCAGTTCCGCTAAATCTCCGTTCGTAGTAACACCTTTCGCCGGTAGTTTTACTTCCGGAATTGCTTTATTTAAAAAATCAGAAGCGTCTTCAGCTGTTGCTATTGGCTTACAATGTTTATAAGCTTCTGCTACGAAATGCAGCGCATCCGGATTTCCAGCAAGCGTTTCCGTACTGTTTCCACCAGCGACATACACTGCATCAAAAACTACCGAAGCAGCCGTTAGCAAACTTTCATCAATTGGATATTCATCACCTGAAATGGTGCTCACAAAACCGTGATGCGGAGCTATAACAGAAACCATTGCTCCCATATCGCAAAGTTCTTTTTTTACTTTCGTAAAGGCTTCATCATTTACACCATCGGCGGTTAAAATGGCAATTCTGCGCGCTATAATATTCGTCGGCAGTTTATTCGCCATGCTTAATGACGGCGCGTCATTCACGGGAAGTTTGTTTTTAAAGGAATGGTAATGCTCCAGATCTGCACCTGCCGGAATTCCGTCCGTAATCGGCTGTGGTAATCTTTCGGGAGTTAGACCTAAATTTTTCCCCACGATTTGCGACAATTCTTCATTAACTTCTAACAGCATATTTACCACGCGCTGACGGATCGGAACGATTTTCACTTTTCCTAACTCAAACGAAAACGCGTTTTGAATGTGTCTTTTTTCAGCATCGGACATGCTTTGGTAAAACAAAGCCGGTTGGCTGAAATGATCGAAAAAACTTTTGCTGCGTTGACGGATTTTTGAAGCATCGATGCGTTCTTCAAACGATGAAAATCCACCTTCCGAAATCATTGCCTGGAACGGACAGCCGCCTCCAATCGAATTTGGATTATAAGACACTTTTCCTTTGTTAATCTGCATTCTGTGCATTCCGTCTCGCTGGTTATTTGTAACTTCCGGAATGGATTTATTAATTGGAATTTCATGGAAATTAGGCCCGCCTAATCGTGAAATCTGCGTATCAGTATAAGAAAATAGTCGTCCTTGAAGTAGCGGATCGTTGGTAAAATCGATGCCAGGAACCAAATGTCCGGGGTGGAAAGCAACCTGTTCAGTTTCAGCAAAGAAATTATCCGGATTTCTATTCAAAGTCATTTTCCCTATTATCTCTACCGGAACCATTTCTTCCGGAATTAATTTCGTCGGGTCCAGAAGATCGAACGGAAATTTATACTCGTCTTCCTGCGCCACAATCTGCACACCGAGTTCCCATTCAGGATAATGGCCTTCATCAATCGCTTCCCAAAGATCGCGTCGGTGATAATCAGTGTCTTTTCCAGCGATTCTTTGCGCTTCGTCCCAAGCCAGACCTAAAACACCTTGTTTTGGTTTCCAGTGAAATTTTACAAAATGCGACTTTCCTTCATCATTAATAAATCGGAAAGTGTGAATACCAAACCCTTCCATGGTTCGTACACTACGTGGGATACCACGGTCACTCATTTTCCAAATTACGTTGTGCATGGTTTCCGGCATCAAAGAAACAAAATCCCAGAAAGTGTCATGTGCTGACGCCGCTTGTGGGATTTCATTGTGTGGTTCGGGCTTTACAGCATGTACCAAATCTGGAAATTTAGTCGCATCCTGAATAAAAAATACCGGCATATTATTTCCTACCAAATCATAATTTCCTTCCTGCGTATAAAATTTTACCGCAAATCCGCGCACATCTCTCGGCATATCTGTAGAACCTCTCGATCCCTGTACGGTGGAAAAACGGGCAAATACCGGTGTTTTTATGGAAGTATCATTCAGAAATTTTGCTTTTGTATATTTTCCCATCGGTTTGAACAGCTCGAAAACGCCATGTGCGCCGGAACCTCGTGCGTGCACAATTCTTTCCGGAATTCTTTCGTGGTCAAAATGCGTAATCTTTTCACGCAGTATAAAATCTTCCAAAAGCGTCGGTCCGCGGTCACCGGCTTTTAAAGAATTTTGGTCGTCATTAATTTTTAAACCCTGGTTGGTATTTAGAAATTCGCCCTGGTTATCAGTCGTATACTTGCCGAGCTGTTCTTTCTTCGGATTAGCTCCGTTTTCAAATGGTTCACTTTCGTTTATTTTCATCTTGTCTTTTTTTAATGTTATTTGGTCTTTACTACACGGCATTTAGATCTTTTGACTGAAGTTTTCCGTCTACAGCTTGAGAATTTAAGTTGGTATCCGCAATGTAGCTCAGTAAAGTGTCAGACTTTTTTTCTTCACCTAAAGTTCGGAGCAGTAAATCCAAAGCAGTTCGTTCATTTAAAGTTTTCGCAAAAGCAGCTAAAGTTCCGTAAGATGCAATTTCGTAATGTTCCACTTTTTGCGCGCTTGCAATAATTCCGGCGTCGCGAACCGGACCTTCCACGGTAGAATTCATCACCTCATTTCCTTCGGTAATAATTCCTTCAATTGCCGGACATTTTTTGCCTTCTGCTTTTTCGCCGAGCGATTCAAAAACCATTTCCAGACGCACAACCTGTTCTTTGGTCTGCGCTAAATGATCTTTAATTGCGGTTTTTAGTTTTTGGTTGGTTGCCTGCTCGAACATTACTGGCAAAGTTTTCACGAGCGCATTTTCTGCATAGTAAATGTCCTTCAGACTGTCGAGAAAAAGTTCCCGAAGTGTGCCTGCTACTTCTGATTTTTGTGATGATTTTTTCTTTGTTTCCATTATTTGTGAATTTATTTGGTGTTAAAAAGCTATTTTTTTGCGTTTCTTTCTTTGATTTTAAACAGCTAAACTTTTCGAATTTCCAAGAAAGTTTAAGCAAAACACGGAACAACTTTTAAACCAAGTTGATGCTGTGTCTTTAATTTAGATTACGACTAATTAAAGAACTGCATGTTTGTAAAATCAAAACAAAAAAAACGCCGCTAAAACCGCAAAATTTTTCGATTTGATGAACTGAAACAAAATAGAAAAAAGTGCTCATTTAGCTCCGAAAAAATTTAAATAAATATTTTAAAACGAGTTACGCCGAAAAAATTTTATTTTGAAAACGTAAATTCTTCCCGCTGAACTGGTGTTTTTTCGCATATTTCATTAAACTCCTCAATCGAAGAAAACTGCAGCTGTTCGATAATTTTATATTCGTAAAAAGCTTTGAAAGTCTCGTTTTTAAAAACCCACGGTTCCACGCCGATTAAATTCTCGGCTTTATAAAAAGTTTGATTCACCACACCGTCCGGACCTTCAGAAATCTCCATTTTGCGGCCTTCCGGCTGTATTTTATCCATGCAAATCAGCAAAGAAAATGCGTCGCACCATTCCACAAAGCGGTAAATCCGTTCCGCATATTTTTGGTCTATGCTCAAAGATTTCAAAATAACCCGACGGTTTTTTTCCTGCTCTTTCAGGAAATTTTTCAGGTTTTCATCTTTTTTCCTTTCTTCTTCACCAAAAACAAAATCAATGTGCATCGATGTTAAAAGCGCATTCAGCTGACTTTTTGCCGTCGCAAGTTCCATCACGCTTAATTTCTGCTTAATATCGGTTTTTTTCTTGCCGTCTTCTATTGCAAAATGACGTGGCGCGCCGGCTTCCGTGAGGTTTTTACTTTGCTGCGTTTCGGCAGCACCGTCGTCGTGTTCTGCAATTGCAATCAGCGTCGGGACCATGATATCATTTGGTAAATCAATATCATATTGGTACGCCAACATCGCTGCAAGCAAACCATGCGAGCGTTGATTGATGATTTTCCAGCCTTTGCGGTGCGAAGTGACAATCATTATTAATTATTTAGCAGAAATTTAAACAGCAAAAATTTGACGTTATTCCTCGGTATTTTTTGGTTTTGTCCGAACGATGAAACGCAGCGCCATATCTTTGGTGAAATAGGCCGTGGTCCAGTTATACAGCGTGCTGATGCGGTTTCGATAATTGATAAGCGAAAGCAGGTGAATGAAAAGCCACATCGCCCAGGCGATAAATCCCGAAAAAAACATTTTTGGTTTCGGAAATTCGGCAACGGCTTTATTTTTTCCAATAATTGCCATCGAACCTTTGTCGTGATAGCTGAAAGGTTTTGGCGTTCCCTTTTGAAAACCTTCCAGAAAGTTTTCAGCTAAATTATCAGCCTGCTGAATCGCGACCTGCGCAACCTGCGGATGACCTTCCGGAAAATTGGGATCGGCGGTCATTAAACTGGTGTCGCCTAACGCGAAAATATCATCGAAGCCGACGAGTCTGTTATAGGCATCAACAATTAATCTTTTTCCGCGGCCATAAGCTTCCTGGGGTAAACCTTTAAAAATAATGGCAGTGACACCCGCTGCCCAGATTAAATTTTTTGTTGGAATAGATTCGCCGTTTTTAAACTGCACAGCATCATCTTTAAACTCGGTGACCATGGTATTGAGCTTAATTTTAACGCCCATCTCGGTCAGTTTTTTATAAGTGTATTGCTGCGATTTTTCGCTCATCGGCGTAAGTACAGCGTTTAAACCATCGACAAGATAAATTTCACCGCCGGCGCCTTTCAGCTCCGGATAATCTTTGGCAATGATATTTTTTTTCATTTCGGCAAACATTCCGGAAATTTCCACGCCAGTTGGACCGCCGCCCGCAACCACAACGGTTAACAATCTTTTGCATTGTTCCGGATCGGTTTCGCGCGATGCCATTTCCAGCCGTTCCAATAAAGTGTTCCGCATGGAAAGCGCATCGGAAACTGTTTTCATTGGTATGGCGTTTTCTTCAATACTTTTAATCCCGAAATAATTCGTGACGCAACCGGTTGCTATAACCAAATAATCGTAGGAAACTTCGCCGGTGGAAAGCATCACTTTTTTTTCTGCAGGAAAGATTTCTTCAAGCTCGCCCAGTCTGTACCGAAAATTTTTCTTTCCGCGGAAAAGCAGCCTGTACGGATAGCAAATGCTTGACGTTTCCAAATATCCCGTGGCAACCTGATAAATTAAAGGCGGAAAGAAATTGTAATTGTTTTTGTCCACCAGCGTGATTTCAAAACCGGGTTTATCAGCAAGCTTTTCAGCGAGGTTTACGCCGGCAAAACCACCGCCGATAATCAGTATTTTTTTTCGGTCCATACTCATTTTAATTTTTTTTAAATAAAATTTTTACCTGCTTTAAGGGGCAATTTTTTAAGAAGGAAAGGTTAAAACGTGGCTTGAAAATTATCCGTGTTGTTTAAGGTAATTTTCCTTTTTTAGCTTGAAAACGGTTTTAAAAATCATCATACTTTATGCCATTTCCTGGCGAAATAAAAATAGTGTTTTACTATTCAGCACATTATGTTTCGGCATTTTGAGAAATTCGCGCCGTTTAGCAGCCAAAAAATTTCGCTGAAATGAGATTGAAAAACTGGTTTGGTACAACAAATGATGCAACTTTTAAAACATTAAAAAATTAAAGGTGATGAAAGCAAAAATTATTACCGCAGTTTTATTTGGACTCGTGCTAAGCGCCTGTTCCAAAAATGAATCGAATTCCAATACCCAGCCAGCGGATTATGCGGAAACGCGTGATGCTTTAATTCAAAACAGAGCAAATGACTCTCTCGCGGGTGACAGCATCGATAGCGCAAACGGACCGACCGCAATGCCGCCGCAGGAAAAACGTCCGGACACAGAACCTTAACCCTTTCAAAAATATGCTAAAAGTATTCGAAGAATTTTTCGGATACTTTTGGTATGCTTTGACCTTATAATAAATGGATCAATTTTAGTTATTAAAAATATCAGGATTTAACACCCAAAAATTTTATATGATAGAAGCCAGCGAATATTCATTTGATTTAAAGCAAATGTTGTGGGGAGATTTCGGTTTACTGATTTATCTGGAAGTCGTCCTGAGAATCCTCGTCATAATGGTTTACACCATTTTAATGATCCGCTGGATTGGCAAAAGAGTAGTGGGCGGACTGGGCAGCTCCGATATTTTGCTGATCGTCGCCATGGGAAGCGCGGTGGGCGACGCAATGTTGTACCCAAGCATTCCGCTGAGCATTCCACTGACGGTGATTACCTTAATTGCTGCTTTCCAAAAATTGTACGTTTATGTCGGAATTAAATACCAACCCGTGCGGAAAGTCACACACCCGAATGTGATGAAATTGGTGGAACACGGAAAGCTGCTTAAAGAAAATTTCGAAGTAGATGATATTGATAAAAATGAAGTTTTCATGCTTCTGCGCCAGCACGGAATTCAATATTTATCTGAAGTTGAGCACGCATATTATGAGCAGTCGGGTGAACTGAGTGTTTTTAAGTATGAAAATCCTCCGGTACTGGAAAATTCAATTTTACCGGAACATTTATCGGATCAAAATTGATTCATGACAAAAAAAACCGGCTATTTGTGGGGTTTTTTTTACTTTTTTAAATTTCAAAATTATTCAACAGAGCTAACTGAATACTGAATTGGTTTAAAACTACCACCGTTGCTGTCTTCCGCGGAACATGCTGTTAAACAAACCAAAAGATCCATTTGAGCTTGAAATTTCACATAATCACCAGCTTTTGAAGTTGGAGGTAAAACTGAAATCCTTCCTTTTTCGTCAAACTGAACGTTCATAAAAATGTTGAACGCTGTAGGAATATCATCCTGTTTAATGCCCATCGGTGCTAAGTTTTTTGATAAATTTTCGAGACAGCTGGGATGATAGCCTTCGTAATTATACATAATTTCAAAAGTTTCTTTGCTGCATGGTGCCAGTAGAAAATCATTTCTGCCGTTGGTGTCTTCCAAAATTTCCATCATTTTTCGGGAACGGTTGCTCCACAAAAAATTTCCGGTGCTGATTAAAATTGATTCTTCAAAATCCAGCGTTTTTCCCGAAGATAATTTTTCATTAAAATCATTTGCATTGAACAAAACCATGTCGCTTACCTGCATTCCTTCCGGATCAATTACCGTCAGAATTTCACCTTTTTTCAGGTAAAATGCTTTGCCGCTTTGTTCTTCGATTGTACAAATTTCGCTCATCAATTTTTATTTAAGAATGATGGAAAGGACATTTCCAATTTTTTTCTACATTTCTGCCGCTATATTGTTTAGCTTCGGAATCCTGACCGAAATCCCGCAAAACCGGATTGATTTCACCCTGTAAATCGGCATCATTCTGACGAATAGTATCCCGAACGGTTTCATAAGTTCCCATTTCGCGCAGCTTTTCAAATTGGTGATGAAGATTGAAAACAAAAGTCGGATACGGCGCCCGACGTGCAAGTCTTGAACTTTTTGAATGCATTCCAATGATGTAAAACGCTCTTCCACCTAAACTGAAACTGAAATTGGGATTTTCCGGATCGTCACTTACACGCGGATCCCATTCCTGATCGTCCAGCTCGTGAAGTTTTTGCAAAGAATTCCACAAGGCTTTTTCAAAACTAATTTCATCATCGAATGTATTTTTAGGAAAAACCGCTAAAAAAGATTCAAAATTATTTCCTTTGAAATCATAATTTTCAAGATAATCTTTTAAATCCGAAAGCAGTTGCTGCAATTCCGACGGATCTTCCATATCGTCGTAAACACCGAGTCGGTAATTTTCCATTTTGATAATGGATTTCGCCATGATGCACGGATGTTCTTCGTTATCTATAAAATTTCTAAAATCTTTTTCTATCTTTTTTAATTTTGGATGGGTTTCTACAGTTGTATTCATCTTTTTCGTGATTTTATAATGAAATTGGCAAGATTTCGATAGCATTTCAGTAAATCAAAAAGCAGTTATTTTCGAAGAGGTAATGGAATATTTTGCAGTAAATGCCGCGAAAATCTCTCTTGCTTATTCCAAGGAATTCGTCTGAAACCTTCACAAATTATACCAAATAAAAATTTTTCGCCGTATTTCAGGCGTTTTTTTAAGATTCAGCAATTTGTTATTTAAAACAGAAAAAGCGCAAAAGCTTTTTTTTGCGCTTTTAAAGTCTAATTTATTGAAATTTAATCACCAGTTTCCGAGTGTGCTGAATCTACAGGTTTTGATTGTGAAGAACCTTTTTGCCTTAGAAAAATGGAAAGGATGATGATGGCGAAAACTGACAGAAATTCGCTTTGCCAGTTTTGGAAAGACTCAAACCAAAGCCGCGAGCTGGCAATATATTCCTGCCAGTTTTCCAAAGGTTTTCCTGTGAGTTGGTTTTCGGTATTTGCATCTTTCAGACTTCCATAAACGTGAAGCATGAAAGATAGAATAAACAGAATAAAAAGCGAAATAGACAGCGAGTTTTTATAGATTTTTAAAATAATTCCGCCTTTTCGGACAGCCCACGGCGCATCTTTTTTGTCGGGTGAAGGCTCTTTATCAACAGGATTTTCCTCATCGAATTTCTTTGATTCCGAAGAACCTTTTTGGTAAAGAAAAATGGTGAACCAAACCAAAAGTGCCATTTGAAGAAACTCACTTTCCCAGTTTTCAAAAGTGGCTTCGATGAAATGTCCTGAGGTTAAATATTCGCCTAAACCAACAACGTGGCCGCCCCATTCCTCGAGGTTTTTGTTATACTCCTGAATGCCTAAAACAATCTGTCTGGTAATGCTGAGTAAAAAAGGACGAAAAAAACGGTAGAAAGTCGGTTCTCAAAAAAGAATTTTTTCATTTCTGTATTTTATGATTTGGTAAAAGCGAAAATTTGCCGCTTTAAGCGGCAAATTTTTAATTAATTTCACTTCTCTTTTTCGGCATATCGATGATTTCCGCCTGACGTTTGGAATGTTCCCGAATGTAAACTTCTTTTCGCAAATTGGTACTTGAAAAACGGTGGCGACGGGTGTTGTAGTAGAGTCTGATATTTTGTGATTCGCAATATTCACGTCCCGTAAAGTTTTGATCTTTATATTCATCACCGATGATGCGCACATCAATTTTATAAAGTTTTAAAATATCTTCCAGATCTTTTTCCGTGGTGTATGGAATAATTTCATCCACGTATTTGCATGCGTGAAGCTGAATGTAACGTTCAACTACAGTTTGCGTCGGTTTATTTTTTTCTGGCCTGTCGATGGTCGGATCGGTTTGAAGTCCGACGATCAGATAGTCGCACTGCGATTTTGCTTCTGCCAACATTCTTACGTGACCGGCATGTAGCAGATCGAAGCAGCTAAAAGTGATTCCGACCATATTCCCTGATTTATTATTTGTTTTTTCCATAATAGTGTTTTTTTAGTCTTTTAAGCTGTCGCCATAAAGTTTAGTTTTTGTTGTTGGCGCTCTAGACATTCAATGTATTCCGGCGCCGGAATACGGTTTCCTTTTTCATCCAAATCGAAAAGTCCGCAGTTGCTGTAAACCGAAAGATTGTCCCAGTCGGGACGGTCTGTAATCGGGTAAATGCATACGCCGTGGAAATCTACACCGCGCTGATGAGCCAATAAAACCTGAGCTGTAATTTCATCCAGCCACTGTGCACGACCTTCACC
Organism: Kaistella solincola; assembly: GCF_000812875.1. Lineage (GTDB taxonomy): Bacteria > Bacteroidota > Bacteroidia > Flavobacteriales > Weeksellaceae > Kaistella > Kaistella solincola. The sequence continues at coordinate 714,091 of NZ_JSYK01000003.1, forward strand.
GAAATGTCCGGTTTCGGAGAGAAAAATAGGTTTTTCATATCTGGTATAAGCTTGTAACAACAGTTCATTCAGCTCAACTCTTTCATCATTTACATCCGGCCAGGCGAGACTTTTATCTTCACCGCGCCATTGGCAGTTCCAGTAATAATTGAAGCCGAGAATTTCAAGGAAACTTTCATCACCACCTAAATCCGGACACATGCGGCCTGCGATTATGTCCATTGCTTCAAACTGGTATTGATTTCTTCGGTAAAGATGTTCGGGATCATCACCATCGTCATGAATAAGCACAAGCGGCTCTACCAAAACGATTTTACAGGTCGGATCTTCTTCTTTTAGGACTTTTATTCCTTTAATTGCAGCTTTACATAAATGGTATTTGATGTCCCAACCATTATGTGTTGCGAAAGGTACGGTGCCGCGCGCTTCACCTGATAACCACGATAAAAAACTTATTTCATTTATTGGAACCACATAAAGTGTTTCGTCGCACGTCAGGCGGTAAAACTGCGCAAAAGCGCGGCAAAGATTTTCAAAACGCTGCGCGAAATGAGGATGCGTCGGGAAAAGCCCGTCGGGATAACCAAAATGAATGAGATCCCAAATAATTTGAATACCGAATTTTTCAGCGGTTTTTATACGGTTTAAAACTTCAGAAAAATCATAATTTCCGGGCGATTTTTCGACCTTGCTCCAGCAGATTCCTTCGCGCACAGTGAAAATTCCCAATTCTACTAAGTTTTGGTAATCTTCATAAACGCGAACGTCGTGCTGTGTTTCCTGCAGCAGATTTACGCGGTCACCGTGGCGGTTAATGTGGTCTGCACACTCAAAACCACCCATGAAAAAACTTTTAAAAATGTAATTTGATTTCATATCCGCATTTCTAAGGTTTCAAATAGTTCCAAAGCATTTTTAAATGCCTGATCCATATTAAAATATTTATAGTTTGCTAAACGTCCTACGAAATATATGTTTTCCAGTTTATCCGCTTCCTCCTTATATTTATTATAGATTTCCTGATTTTTTTCATTCGGAACAGGATAGTAGGGTTCGCCACTATCCACCGTATATTCCTTTACAATACTGGTCTTGCTGGATTGCTGATGACCGAAATGTTTGTATTCAATAATTCTGGTAAAATCTACCTCTTCACCCGGATAATTTACGACCGAATTTTCCTGGAAATATTCCAGATCCAAATGCTCGGTTACGAAATTTATGGAACGGTATTCCAGCTTTTCCATCAATTTGTTTTCAAACTCAAAAAAACGGTCAATTGGCCCGGTATAAAATAGCTTTTCATAGACGCCAACCTGATCTTTAACATCGAAAAAGTCTGTATTTAAAAGCACTGTAATATTCGGATGATCCAGCATTTTTTCGAATAGCTGCGTATATCCACCAACTGGTAAAGCCTGGTGTTTGTCGGAAAAATAACGGTCATCGTAATTATGGCGCACCGGAATTCTCTCTAAAACCGAGGCATGCAGTTCTTCCGGATATTTGTCCCATTGCTTTTTGGTGTAATGCTTGAACATTTTTTCATAAAGCACTTTTCCCACGCGGTTTAAGACAGCTTCTTCACCATTTTTAGCATTTTCAAACGGCGTTCTGTTTTCTTCCAGCCATTGCTGCATTTCCTCCTCAGATTTTATGTTGGTATTGAAGAGGGTATTTACGGTGGTGATATTAACCGGAATAGGAACCGTTTTACAGTCAACACGTGCTATTACACGGTGATGCCAAGGATACCACTCGCTAAACCGGTTTACATATTCCCAAACCTGCTCATCATTGGTGTGAAATAAATGAGCGCCATATTTCGAGACCAATATTCCGTTTTCATCATATTCGTCAAAGCAGTTTCCTGCGATATGATATCTTTTTTCAATAACCAAAACCTGTTTTCCAATAGACGCATAACGTTCAGCTAATGTGGCACCGGAAATACCGGCGCCAATAATTAAAACATCATAATCGGTCATGCTATTGCTCTTTTTATCATTAGACGCATATTTTCTGCAGTGGAATCCCAGGACGTTTTTTGTAAAATTTCCCGGTATTCGCGCCTAAAATTCTGTTTTGGATTTTCAATGGCGGTGATGAAATCGTCCGCGTCTTTTATTAAAGTTACGCAATTGCTGTAATCGCGCGCTACATCCTTAATTTTGGTAGAAATAATTGGTTTTTCTGCCGCCATATATTCCAAGGTTTTTGTAGGGCTGATGAATTTTGTAGAATCGTTTAAAGCGAAAGGCATCATTGCAACATCAAAATATTGAAGATAGCTCGGCAATTCGTCGTAAGATTTCATACCTAAATAATAAATGTTTTGCGCGCGTGGCAAGTCGCTTTCTTCAATTTTACAAAGGGGACCAATCATCACGAAAGAAGCATCGGGACGTTTTGCTGCGGTTTCCCGAATTAGATTCAGATCAATTCTTTCATCAATCACGCCGTAATAGCCAATAATTGGTGAGGGAATTCCCTCTAAATCCAAAGGTTTTGCATTATTTCTGCTTGAAAAGTGTGAAATATCAACGGAGCTCGGGAAACAGAAAACGTTATGGTGTTTTTGCTTTTTGGATTCGTACAGCGATTTTCCGCCGGTATAAACAACGTCCGCAGCGGCTAAAAGTTGCTGCTCCTGCTCCAAAAGTTTGCTCGAGGCGCCTTTAAATAAAGAAAGCTCATCCATGCAGTCATAAACAACGCTTTCAAAATCTAAAGTTTCTAAAACCGGCACAAACGCCGCCGAGTAAAACCAGCCGAGGGAGAAATCTGTATCTTTTAAATGTTTCTTAAGGTAAGGCCCAATTTCATCGATGTGGTCAACAGCAGGTTGACAAACATCGATTTTAGAATCTAATTTTCGGACAGAAAAAACCGATTTTTCCTCATTTCTTTTGAGCGGTTCTTCTACGACCAATATTTTATAATCTTTCGCCAGGCGGCTGATGATGTGTTGTGGTCTTTGGTAAACAAAATCCCAGCGAAGATGACAGAAGACAATCATGTCATACTTCTGGAATCCATTTTTTGAATGGTTTTTCATAGCGTTTGTGTTTATAGTTTTAATGTAGAGCTGAAAACAACTTAGAACGTTGTTTTGGTAGTTTTGCAGAAACAATTAATATACCAAAATGCGAAATCAATAATGTTTTTGATTATGACTTTATTATATAGCAGTAACTTGCTTATTAGCTATATTATTTATTAATTATAGCTTTTAATATGATTAAATTCTTAATTTAATTTTTTTTGTGCAAAAATTTTTTATTTGCAGCCCTATTTCCATTAATTAGTCATAAGGTCAAAAATATAATTTTGGAAAAAAAAGGGTCTTTTAACAGTAAATCTTTAGAAAAATTTTCCTGGTTTGCTTAAAATGTGCTTATAAAAAAGAAAGATTTAAAGCAAAAAAAAACGCTCCGTTCGGAGCGTTTGAATTATTAAATTTAAATGTAACGCAATTCTCTAATAAATTAAATTCCGTCAATAATTTTATTAAGAGTTTCTGAAGGTCGCATGGCATCATCGGTTTTGTCGGTATCCGGGAAATAGTAACCGCCAATATTCTGAGGTTGTCCTTGCGCACCAATCAATTCTTCATTGATTTTCTCTTCATTTTCGAGCATTGCCTTTGCCACCGGTCCAAAAATTCCTGCTATTTCAGGGCTTTTTTCCTGATTTGCCAAAGCTTCTGCCCAATACATTGCAAGATAGAAATGTGAGCCTCTGTTGTCGATGGAACCGATTTTTCTTGAAGGTGATTTATCATTAGCCAAGAATTTTTCATTCGCAACATCCAAAGCATCCGCTAGAATCTGGGCTTTTTCGTTATTTTGAGTTTGTGCTAAATGTTCCAAACTCGCCTGCAAAGCCATAAATTCACCGAGTGAGTCCCAACGTAAATATCCTTCGCTGATAAACTGCTCAATGTGTTTTGGTGCTGAACCTCCAGCGCCTGTTTCGAAAAGTCCGCCGCCGTTCATCAATGGAACTATCGAAAGCATTTTTGCAGAAGTTCCAAGCTCAAGAATAGGGAAGAGGTCGGTAAGATAATCTCTTAGCACGTTTCCGGAAACTGAAATCGTATCCAAACCTTCGCGGATTCTACCTAAAGTAAAAGTCATCGCATCTTCAATATTCATAATTCTGATATTAAGTCCGCTGGTGTCGTAATCTTTCAGATATTTTTCAACTTTTTTAATCATTTCACGGTCGTGCGCACGATTTTCATCTAACCAGAAAACTGCTGGTGTATCCGATAATCTGGCTCTGTTAACCGCCAATTTTACCCAATCCTGGATCGGCAAATCTTTCACCTGACACATTCTGAAAACATCGCCTTTTTCAACCGGCTGTTCCATAAAGACATTTCCGTCCGCATCAGAAACTTTTATTGTTCCGGCAGCATTCATCTGGAAAGTTTTGTCATGTGAACCGTATTCTTCAGCTTTTTGAGCCATCAAACCTACGTTTGGAACAGAACCCATTGTTCTTGGATCAAGCGCGCCGTTTTTCTTCATATCTTCAATAGCAGCCTGGTAAAAACCAGCATAAGAACGGTCCGGAATCATCGCTACGGTGTCTTCTTCACCTCCATCTTTGTTCCACATTTTACCGCCGTTTCTGATCAATGCCGCCATCGATGCATCAACGATAATATCTGAAGAAACATGGAAATTTGTAATCCCTTTATCAGAATTTACCATCGCGATTCTTGGGCCGTTTTCAATAGCTTCCGCGATAGCAGCTTTAATTTCATTTTCCTTCGGATGACCGGAAATTTTTTCAAAAAGCGTTGCTAAACCAAAATTTGGATCGATATCTAATTCTTCAAAAACGTCCTTATATTTTTCGAAAACAGCTTTAAAATAAGTTTCTACAATAGCTCCGAAAATAATCGGGTCAGAAACCTTCATCATCGTAGCTTTTAAATGTCCGGAAAGTAAAACATTTGCCGCTTTAGCTTCCTCTATTGCATCTGCAACAAAACCTTTCAAAGCGGAAAGACTCATTACGGCGGTGTCGATGATTTCACCTGCTTTTAAAGGTGCAAGTCCTTTTAATTCTTTTACAGAATTGTCTTCACCAAAAAATTCAATTTTAAATTGCGAATCTTTTTCAACAGTCATCGATTTTTCGGTACCGTAAAAATCACCTGCTTTCATATGAGCAACAATGGTTTTTGAATCTGCTGACCAAGCGCCCATTTTATGTGGATTTGCTTTTGCGTAATTTTTTACAGCTCGCGGTGCACGACGGTCAGAATTTCCTTCTCGTAAAACCGGGTTTACGGCGCTTCCTAAAACTTTTGCGTAAGCACTTTTAATTTTTTCTTCTTCCGGGTTTTTTGGTTCCGCAGGATAATTTGGCACTGCAAAGCCCTTTTTTTGCAATTCAGCAATTGCTTCGGTGAGCTGAGGAACCGAAGCAGAAATATTCGGTAATTTAATGATGTTTGCTTCCGGTGTGGTTGCGAGCTGACCTAATTCTGCCAACGCGTCTTCCACTTTTTGGTCTTCACTTAAATAAGAGGAAAAATTTGCCAGAATTCTACCGGCAAGGGAAATATCTTTAGGAACAATTTCGATGTCTGCGGATTTTGCAAAAGCTTCTACCATCGGTAAAAAAGAATGCGTTGCCAACATGGGTGCTTCGTCTGTCCACGTATAAAAAATTTTTGATTTTTCTGCCATTATAATCGGTTTTATTTATTAAAATTGAGATGAACAAAAATAGGGAATTTTGGTCAATTTTTACCTGCATTCCGGGGCAATTTTCCGGCTTTAGAAATACTGAAAATGGTTAAAGGTTATTCGTTTTTATTTGTTACATTTAAATTTCATTTAAAAATATGGTTAAATACGCTTTGTCTTTTTTATTTCTCAGTCTTTCATTTTTACTGAATGCGCAAAATCACCGAATTTTCTACGAATATTCCTTCAAAATGGATTCTTTACACCGGGAAAATGTCGTGAAAGAATTAATGGTTTTAGATATTACCAAAAATGGTTCAAACTATTACAGCCAGGAAAAATTTGTTTATGATTCACTTGTAAACGAACAGTTTGCGCGTGCAAGAGCGACGCAGTCGAACAATATCAATTTATCGAAAATCCCACGCAAAGCGAAAGTTTCGCACACAGTTACAAAAAAATATCCTGCTTTTGAAGCTGTTTTTCATACCAGCATTAATGGTGATAATTTCGTGATAAAAGAAACCGAAAAGCAAAATTGGAAGATTTCACCGGAAACCTCGGAGATTGGTGGAATGAAAGCGCAAAAAGCAACAACAGATTTTGGTGGTAGAAAATGGGTCGCATGGTTTACAAATGAAATTCAGTTTCAGGACGGACCGTACAAATTTCACGGTTTGCCAGGTCTTATTTTAAATCTTGAAGATGAAAAAGGTGATCATATTTTCAGATTTGCAGGAAGCAAAAAAATGCCTCAGAAGGCGGTAATTTTTCCGGAAACGAAAGAAGATGAACTTCTTATTACGAAAGAAAAATTTAAGCAACTTTGGAGAGAATATCTAAAAGATCCGGCTAAAAAAATCCGGCAAATGCTTGCCGATAGTGAAGCGCAGATCAGAGTTACCGATCAGAACGGTAAAGAACTTTCTAATAGCGAAATAATACGCTCGCGTGAACAGCGTGCTAAAGAAGCTTTAAAGAAAACAAATAATTTTTTAGAGCTCAGTTTATATCGTTAAAAATTAGCCGCTAAAAAGGCAAAAAATAAATTTTTAACTTTGGGAAAACCCATAACTTTAGAGCGTGATTTAATGGATAAAAATATGCCGCTAAAATGGCAAAAAAAAGAGATTTCAATTGAAACCTCTTTTTTTATTTTTTAATCGAATAAGTCTCTCACTTTATCGAAAAAAGTTTTTTCCTTGCCCGAAGGTTCCGCCAACATTTCACCGTTTGCCAGCTGCTTTTCGAAAAACTCACGCTGCTCTTTGGAAAGATTTTGTGGCGTCCAGACATTGATATGTACAAACATATCGCCTTTACCATAGCTATCAATACTTGGTAAACCTTTGCCGGATAATCTTAGGATTTTCCCGGACTGTGTACCCGCATCAACTTTAATTTTCACTTTTCCGCCAACAGTCGGAATTTCTTTGTGCGTTCCCAAAGCTGCTTCCGCAAAAGAAACATACAGTTCCTGGTGAAGATTGTCGCCTTCGCGCTTGATTGAAGCATCTACTTCTTCTTCCACCACGACCAACAAGTCGCCGGGAGTTCCACCAAATGGTGCATCGTTTCCTTTTCCGCGAACATTTAGCTGAATGCCTTCACGTGCGCCTGCAGGAATATTGATAGTTACTTCTTCGTCTTCTTTAATTAAACCTTGCGCATTGGCACCGGCCGGAATTTTATCGGCAACTTTCCCAATTCCCTGGCAGGTTGAACAGTGCGTTTGAGTCTGCATTTGCCCGAACATGGTGTTCATCACTTTTACCTGAACACCGGATCCACCACAGGTTGGGCAGGTTTTGGAAGTTGCGCCAGCGGCCAACTTCATTTTTTTTACTTTAATGGTTTTCTGGGTGCCATTCACCATTTCTTCAAGATTCAGCTTAATGCGTACACGTAAATTACTGCCGCGAGACTGCTGTCTTTGCTGTCCGCCGCCACCGCCGAAATGCCCACCAAAAATATCCCCGAATTGCGAGAAAATATCATCCATGTTCATTCCGCCGCCGCCGAAACCGCCGCCGAATCCACCGTTTCCACCAAGTCCGGCATGACCGTACTGGTCGTAGCGCGCTTTTTTATTGCCATCGCTCAGGACTTCGTAGGCTTCTGCAGCTTCTTTAAATTTTTCTTCAGCAGTTTTGTCACCCGGATTTTTATCTGGGTGATATTTAATAGCCATTTTTCGGTAGGCTTTTTTTATTTCGTCTGCTGAAGCGCTTTTAGTAATTTCTAAAACTTCGTAATAGTCTCTTTTTGACATAATTGTATGAGGTGAATTTCTTCCGGTCAATTACGAACCGATTTTAATTTTAAGGAATAATTGGGTGAAGTTTTCCACCAAAGTTTTTAGTTTCCGGTTACTACTTTTGCAAATCTGATGACGCGGTCTGCAAGCTGATAACCAGTTTCAATAACATCGACCACTTTACCTTTCAGCTCTTCTGATGGCGCCGGAATTTGCGTAATCGCTTCGTGAATGTCCACATTAAAATCATCACCAGGCTGAACTGAAATAGCTTTCAAGCCTTTGTCTTCCAATTTGTTTTTCAGTTTGCTGTAGATAAGCTCAACGCCTTTTAAATCAGCTTCATTGCCATTTTTCTGGATTTCTTTCATTGCTCTTTCGAAGTCATCAAGGACATCAAGCATGGAAACCATTAAATCCTGATTTGCGTACTGAAAGAAGTCCATTTTTTCTTTGGACGTTCTTTTCTTATAATTTTCGAATTCAGCAAAAAGTCGGATATAGCGGTCTTTTTCCTGCGCCAAAAGGTCTTCATTAGAAGGCGTAGCCTCAGAATTTTCCGGCTTTTCAGCCTGATTTTTTTCATTTAGATTTTCATTGATATCTAAATTTTCGTCCTGCATATCTTTATTTTCTGACATAATATTAATTTTAATATCGTACGCTTCGCAAAGATTTAGCCAAATACGACATTAGGACAATTCGGCAGAAATTTGTTAAAATAAAGTCTTATTTTTCAAAAAATGTCTGAATCAGCAAATAAATATTGAGGATAACAATAATGCCCGAAATTATCCAGACCAAAATTTTCAGCCACGGTTTGTTTACAAATTCGCCCATTTTCAGTTTTGAATTGGTAAACATTACAAGGGGAATTACGGCAAAACTCAGCTGCATTGAAAGAATTACCTGACTCAAAACCAGCAAATCCATCGTTCCTTTTTCACCATATAAAATGGTTACAATTAGAGCCGGAACTACAGCGATTAACCGTGTAATCAATCGACGAAGCCATGGTTTTAATCTGATATTCAGAAAACCTTCCATGACAATCTGACCCGCTAAAGTTCCGGTTAAGGTTGAATTTTGGCCCGAAGCTAAAAGTGCGACGGCGAAAAAGATACTGGCTAAAGTCGTACCTAAAATCGGCGCTAACATTTCGTGCGCATCGTGAATATCGGCAATATCTTGGTTTCCGGTGGTATGAAAAGTTGCCGCTGCAACAATCAAAATCGCGGCATTGATGAAAAATGCCAAAAACAGCGAAATAGTGCTGTCTAAAGTCGCAAATTTTATGGCTTCTTTTTTTCCGGCGCTGTCGCGAGTATAATCCCGTGTCTGGACGATGCTGCTGTGAAGGTAAAGATTATGAGGCATAACAGTAGCGCCTAAAATACCAATCGCTAAATACAGCATCGACGGATTGGTGACCACTTCTTTTTGCGGAATCAAACCGTGCAAAATCGGGAAGACATCGGGTTTGCTTAAAATAATTTCGTACGCAAAAGCGCCTAAAATTACAATGGTTAAACCCGCCACGATGCTCTCTAAAATCCGGAAACCTTTAGCCTGAAGAAAGAGAATAATAAAAACATCAACAATGGTAATTGCAACGCCCCACGTTAACGGAATTCCGAAAAGCAAATTCAGTGCTATGGCGGAACCGATAACTTCTGCTAAATCGCACGCAGCAATCGCAATTTCACAGAAAATCCACAAAATAAAGTTAGTGGTTGGTGTAAAATGATCCCGGCAAGCTTGTGCTAAATCGCGCTCGGCAACAATTCCAAGTTTCAAAGACAAATGTTGCAAAACCATTGCAAATAAATTGGAAATCAACACCACCGAAAGTAGCGTATAGCCAAACTGCGCGCCGCCCGCAATATCCGTTGCCCAGTTCCCGGGGTCCATATAACCCACGGCGATCATTAAGCCGGGACCAGCAAAAGCAAAAAATTTCCGCCAAAAACCGGCATTTTTTGGAATTTTTACAGACGAGAAAACTTCCGGTAAAGAGTTGGAATGTTTATCCCGCCGCCAAGCTTTTTTAATAGATGTCACAAATGTTAGATTAGTCTAACAAATGTAAATAAAATTTTGGTTTAGAGCACAAAAAAAATCCCGATTAAATCGCGATTTTTTTAAATATAACCCTTAAAAATTATTTGGTAAAACGAACGGCCATTTTTCTGTCAACAGCTCTTTCAGCATCAGAAGCGTCCGCCGCAACAGTTGCAAACTCACTACCGTAACCTTCTGCACCGGTAATTTGTGCTCCAACGCCCAATCTGGTTAATTCAGATTTAATGAAATCTGCACGCTGTTGAGATAATTTTTTATTTGCTGCAGCATCGCCGGTATTGTCGGTATAGCCACCAATTTTAATTTTTGCATCCGGATAAGCTTTTAAAATTTCTGCTAAGTTTTGAATCTGACCTTCCGAACCTGGCTCCAGTTCAGTTGCGGAACCCATTTTGAAGTTTACATTATCGAAGCTGTACCATTTATCTTTTAAAGCGGCATCGTCTGCAGCATTTTTATAGCTGTCTGATTTCAAGAAAGTGATCATTGAAGCTTCCATACCGTTTTCATAACCTCTCAACTTTTTACCATTAAGATCGATGTCGGACATTGTTCCGGTGGTTCCAACCATTGACGAATCAGTCATTGTGGTATTTATCATCGCGGTATCGGAATCAACATAGGTTGAATCTGTGGTCGTGGTAATGGTTTCGTCAGTTGGTTTATCGCATTGTTTCCAAAGGAACCAGCCCGCGAGAAGCAACAATAAAAGTGGCAGTAACCATTTCCAGATTGAGCCCCCATCGTCGGTTCTGATAGGTTCAGTGGTGACGTGGGTTTCGCCAGCTCTGTTTACCTCAACTTTTGGTTCGTCGTAAGTTGTGGTGGTAACTTTCTCCGCACCGGTCGGATTATAAGCGTCTCCAATTCCCAACGAAGCTAAAGATAAACCTGCGGGAAGAAGCGAAGAAACAATGCCTTTTTGATCCTCAAGCAGGTTGGTAATGCCATTTTCACCCAAGTTATTTTCTGCCGCGTACTTGCTGATTGTCCCAACTGCTGCGGCAACAACCATATTTAAAAGCGAGCTCGAAGTGGTGTTGTTTACACCGGAATAGGTTGAAACGGAATTTACCACACCTGTAATTTTATCGCCAAAAATAGCAGATAAAATATTGGTAATGGTAGTATTTCCTGTCGTGCTTCCTAGAAGATTTCCGAGCAAATCGTTGGACGATGCACCTCGGATTCCGTCAATCACTTCAGGTCGGTTTGCGTTATTCGCCATACCGCCAACAACTGCCGGAAGTAAAGCACTTATTGCTTTTGAAATTCCTGATTCGCTTTCACCATACTGCGTGGAGGCTTGCGAAATTAGTGACGGGCCAAGTTGTCCTTTAATAAGATCAATAATGTTGAGTGCCATAATAGTTTATTTTAAATGTTAATGGCATTTTGCATACAAATCTTAATCCAATTCTGTGTTTGGATTACGATTTATACAAAAATTAACATCTATTATGGAATTCTCGTAAAGTTTAGTATGCTTTGGCAAAAATAACCCGCTGTTTTGAGGTTTTTTTAGAAATTAGCGAAACGCCTTCTTCAAGTTTGTTATCTAAAGGAATACAGCGAATCGTAGCTTTGGTTTCATTTTTAATTTGCTCTTCTTCTTCAGCTGTACCATCCCAGTGCGCGGAAATAAAGCCACCTTTTTCAGCCAGTACTTTTTTAAATTCATCGTAGCTGTTAACTTCTGTTACATGAGAATTACGGAAGTCTAAAGCTTTTTGATAAATATCTTTTTGCATGGTTGCAAGCAAATGTTCAATATAGTTTTCGATATTTTCGATCGGCTGCGTTTCTTTGGTTAAATTATCGCGTCGCGCAATTTCAACCGTTTTATTTTCCAGATCTCTGGCGCCCATCGCAATTCGAACCGGCACACCTTTCAGCTCATATTCAGCAAATTTCCAGCCCGGTTTATATTCGGTTCTGTTGTCATATTTTACCGAAATTCCTTTAGCTTTTAATTTTTGCTGAACATCGAAGGCAACTGCATTAATTTGTTCAAGCTGTTCTTCACCTTTGAAAATTGGCACGATTACCACCTGAATTGGTGCAAGTGAAGGTGGAAGCACCAAACCTAAGTCATCGGAATGGGTCATAATCAAAGCGCCCATCAAGCGCGTAGAAGTTCCCCAGGAAGTCGCCCAGGCATATTCAATTTTACCTTCTTTATTGGTGAATTTTACATCAAAAGCTTTGGCAAAGTTCTGGCCCAAAAAATGCGAAGTTCCCGCTTGCAAAGCTTTTCCGTCCTGCATTAGAGCTTCGATACAATATGTTTCTACCGCACCGGCGAATCTTTCGGATTCGGTTTTAAGACCTTTAATAACCGGAATCGCCATAAAATTTTCTGAAAAATCGGCGTAAACATCAAGCATTTTTTCGCTTTCTTCAATCGCTTCATCCTGTGTTGCGTGTGCTGTATGACCTTCCTGCCACAAAAACTCCGTAGTCCTTAGGAAAAAACGCGTTCTCATTTCCCAACGAACGACGTTGGCCCACTGGTTGATCAGGATTGGTAAATCACGGTAAGACTGAATCCAGTTTTTATAAGTGCTCCAGATTATCGCTTCCGAAGTTGGGCGCACGATAAGTTCTTCTTCAAGCTTCGCTTCAGGATCAACGATGAGTTTTTTTGGATTGTCTGGATCGGTTTTTAACCGGTAATGAGTTACTACGGCACATTCTTTAGCAAAACCTTCTGCATTCTGTTCCTCGGCTTCGAAATAACTTTTCGGTATAAAAATCGGGAAATAAGCATTTTCGTGTCCGGTTTCTTTGAACTTTTTGTCCATTTCATCCCGCATTTTTTCCCAGATTGCGTAACCGTAAGGTTTGATAACCATACAGCCGCGCACGCCGGAATTTTCTGCCAAATCAGCTTTAACTACCAATTCATTATACCATTTGCTATAGTCCTCAGCTCGGGACGTAAGTTTTGCCATTATATTTTTAACTTTGAATTTAACTTATAAGCGCTTTTTATATCTAATTTTAAACGCGTATTTTTACGCACTTTTGTGACCAATAACTTGGTACACTTTTGGTGCGGAATGCAAATATAAATCAATTAAAACTTTTTCACATTATCATGAAAAACATTACCTATAAAAATTTGAGATTTTTACTTCCTAAAACCGCTTTGATGGCGATTGCCGGAAGTTTATTTCTTGCCTCCTGTACCACCACTTTGGGCGGTTATACGGAGACCGACGGTGTTTATTATGACCCGTCTACAGATACCTTGCCGGAAGGAATGATGAACACCGAGGGAAACCGAATTGGTGAATATTATGATTATCAGGCAAATGACGATCAAAACAAATATCTGAATGTTGAAAACAGAAACCAGCGCTGGCAGGAGTCCGACGACTCTGATTGGGGTAATTTCACGGGTACAGATACCTACTATTCCAATGACAGTTGGAGCTATCCCTACGGAATGTTTCCCGGTTATGGTTTTGGATTAAGTTACGGTTGGGGTTATGGCGGATATTACAGCCCGTGGGGATTTGGTTATAGTCCGTTCAGCAACTACTACGGATACAACAGCCCTTATTATGGTTACTACAATCCTTACTATGGTTATTATAATCCTTACGGTTACGGATATTATGGCGGTTATAACCCATATTATTCACCATACGGATATGGCTACGGCTACAACAGTTATAACGCACCAAGATTAGAGTACAAAAGAAGTGGTGCAACGAACAGTTTCCGCGACGGCAATAATGAAGTAAGAAGAAGTTCTAACCAAACCAACGGTTTTAGAAATAATAATCAGATCTACCAAAACAGCACACAGCAAAGAAATACGCAACAACCGAGATACAGAACTGCACCTCGTACAAACGATAATCAGAGCTCACCACGAAGACAAGCTGTTCCGCAATCTTATGAACCTTCTTACCGAAACAATTCAAACGACAACTCTTACAGATCATCTGGCCGTTCCGGTAGTTTCGAGTCCGGATCCAGCACCAGATCTTCCAGCAGTTCGTCATCACGTAGTGGTGGATTTAGAAGATAATAACTTTAGCAAGTAGAAAAAAATGATAAAAAAATCTTTAATAGTACTCGGAATTTCTGCAGCATATTTTATGAATGCGCAGGATATTTCGACTTTAAGAAATACCGTAGATGTTTATTCCAATTCCGCTTTAAACGGTAGCGCAAAATATAATTCCATGGCAGGTTCCATGGGCGCGCTGGGCGGTGATGTTTCGGTATTAAACTCAAACCCAGCAGGTATCGCTGTAAGTATCGCAAGCGAATTTTCCGGGACTTTGGCAATTGAAAATAATAATAATAACACCACTTTCGGAGGAAATTCACTTGATTACAAAGTAAATAAAACCGACATTGGAAATATCGGCGGTATCGCAGCTTTCCGAATTGAAGGTGCTACACCGTGGAAATTTGTTAACATCGGAGTAAATTATTCCAACCAATCTTTAGAAGATTATTCAGAAACTCCGGGCAATTCTGCTATTAATTTCGATATATACGATAATAACGACCAGCTTATCGACAATATCGCGTTCAACGGTCACGCTTACAACCGCTACGGAAATTTATCAAAAATGAGTTTCGCCGTTGGTGGAAATTATGATAACAGATTTTATGTAGGAGCCGGAGTAAATTTCCACACCGCAACTTTAGATCAGTATGACTCCGCAGCTTTTTCTTCTAACCAAGCTACGACAACGGAAGTTTACAATAATCAGTTTACACCCTTTTCCGAAACTTCAAGCGGATTTTCAGCAACAGTTGGTGTAATTGGAAAAATAAATCCGATGTTTAGATTAGGTGCCGCTTTGGAAACCCCGACATGGTGGCAAATTGCCCGTGTTTACAACGAATACGAAAATCCGACTGACGGAACTTATGGTGAAGACCGAAATCTTACCACACCACTAAAAGCAACTTTAAGTGCGGCGTTTGTTCCAAACAAAAATTTGGCGCTAAACGTGGACTATTCCTTAGGTTTAACAAAAGCTAAATACAAGGTTTACGGCGATGCCGAAACAGAATTAAACAGTTTCATCAACGATAATTCCGCAAATCTTTCTGAAATTAAAGCTGGTGCGGAATATCGCTACGCAGGTTTACGTCTTCGTGCAGGTTACGGTTATGCAACCAGCCCTTACGATTCCAGTAGTATTTTAGCTTATAATGATGGTGGAACGTCTGCAAATTCTTCTTACGATAATTTATTTGTCGGTAAAAGATCCACAATCGGTGCAGGTTTAGGTTATGATTTTAAATCGTTTTATATCGATGCAGCGTACCAAAATGTAAGTTCAGATTACAGAAGTCCGTTTTTAGCCAATACGTATTTTTCAGATAATTATATTGTAGAATCCGATGCAGCAATCGTTTCTGATGTAAAAAACACCAAAGATAATTTCTTTATTACCTTAGGTTGGAAGTTTTAATCAAAAAAGAAATTCAAGAAAAAAGGCCCTTTTAGGGTCTTTTTTTTTAATGATGGTGGAAAAGGTGACCGGTCATTGCCAGCAAGACACCCAGCATAACAAGCCCAATTTTTCGCCAGTCGACGTTGTGATTTTTGCTGCTTTCGAAAATTATAACCGAAGAAATATGCAGAAAAATACCGCCTACAACGGCCAAAAAATAAATTTCCCAATTTGGGTTGAAGTATCTGCCAAGAATTAAACCTAACGGCGAAGCCAGCGCAAACAGCGAAATTATCAAAAGCGCCGATGCTGAAAATTTGTGATTTTTTGCCAAAAAAGCGCCCAAAATAAATGAAATCGGTAAGTTGTGAACCAAAATTCCCGTCAGATACGGACTCAAAATTTCCTGTTCGTTCGCTAATGGAATTCCTTCCAAAAATGCGTGAATAAACATGCCGATCATCAGAGCCAGAGGCAAAATATTTTTACCTTCGGTATGATGGTGGAAATGTCCGTGCTCAAAACCTTTTGTTAAATTTTCCAGAAGCATTTGCAGCAAAACGCCGCCAATAACCCACAAACCAATATTGCTGTGTTCTTGCGCGTAAACCTGCGGGAAAACCTCGTTCAGGCAGATTGTTATTAAAAATCCGGCGCTGACAATCAGTAAATTTTTAGCAAACTTCTCCCGGTTTCCGAAAAATTTTCCCAGAAAAACGCCTATTAAAACGCTTAAAATTAATAAAGCTACAATCATTAATCTTTGTTAAAACCTTTTTTCTTTTTAAAAATATTGATGCAGCGCGGCGACGTATTATCCTTAAAATCATTTAGATGATAATCACCAAAAACAGCCTGGCGTTCAAAACCAAATTCTGCCGCATATTCACCTATTTTTTCCAAAGTGTGAAGTTTCACCTTTTCAAAAAAATGAAATTCTTTGCCGTTTTGGCTGAAAACAATATCCTTGATCACATGTTCGTCTTCAATTTTCTTTTTGATGTGAAAATCAATTCCGCCTTTTGTAAATTTTTCTGTAGGAACCAAAGTATTTTCCACCCATTTCGCATTCAAAAAATCGAGGACAAAGAAACCATCATCATTTAAAGACTCGCTGATGGATTTGAAAACTTTTTTGTCATCTTCGGGATCTTCAAAATATCCGAAACTTGTAAAAAGATTGAAAACCGCATCTACTTTTTCAGCTGAAACCAACGGAATAATAGGATTTCGCATGTCGTGAACACCAAACTTTAAGGTTGGATTTTCGAATTCTATGTTATGCTGAATGCTTTGTTTGGACAGGTCAACACCCAAAACTTCAAAGCCCATTGTATTTAAAAATATTGAATGGCGGCCTTTTCCACAAGCTAAATCGATGATTTTCGCGGGTGGCGATAATTGTAACTCTTTGACTAATAGGTTAATGAAGTTTTCAGCTTCTTCGTAATTTCTGTCATTATATAATATGTGATAATAAGGAGTATCAAACCAAGTTTCAAACCATGCCATAGTGCAAAAATAACTAAATTTGCCGAAATAATTCCGCTGCAAAATCATGACACAGCCGAAAGGGTAGCAAAACCAAATTTATGAATACAGAAAACTTAAAAATACAGATTAAAACATTTTTCGGACTCGAAGAAATTTTGGCAGAAGAAATTAAAAAACTGGGTGGAAAAGATGTCGTGGTAAAAAACCGCGCCGTAAACTGCGAAGGCGATTTGGGTTTTCTGTACAAAATAAATTATTCGGCACGAACCGCATTAAAAATTTTAGTTCCGGTTCTTACTTTCAAAGCCTGGGACGAAAACCGTTTTTACGACAAACTTTTTGATTTTCCGTGGGACGAATATATGACCGTGGACCAAAGTTTCGCTATTGATACCACCATTTATTCCGAAAGATTTTCGCATTCGCAGTTCATGGCTCAAAAAATGAAAGACGCAATTGTAGATTTTTTTAAATTTAAATACAACAAAAGACCGAATGTCGATACACAGCAGCCTGACATTAAATTGCACCTGCATATCGACCGCGAATTGGTTACCATTTCGCTTGATTCTTCCGGCGAGCCTTTATTTAAAAGAGGTTACCGAAAAGAGCAAGGCGAAGCGCCGTTAAACGAAGTCTTAGCTTCCGGAATGTTGCAACTTGCGGGCTGGGACGGAAAAGGCAATTTTCTTGACCCAATGTGCGGTTCCGGAACATTGCTTATAGAAGCTGCGATGATTGCACTGGATTTGCCGGCGCAGATTTTCCGTAAAAGATTTGGTTTCCAGAATTGGCTGAATTACGACGCGGAATTATTTACAACCATAAAAGAAGTGCGCATCAATCGGGTTAAAGAGTTCACCGGAAAAATCGTCGGCTACGATATCGATCCGGATATGCTGCATTCTGCGCGCGTCAACATTGAATCCGCGGAGCTTGAAGATGTAATTGAAGTTCGTCACCAGGATTTCTTCGAATCAAAAAAAGAATTATTTCCGCTGATGATGGTTTTCAATCCACCGTATGATGAAAGAATCTTCATCAATGATGATGAATTTTACAGCAAAATCGGCGACACTTTCAAGAAAAATTATCCAAATACTTTGGCGTGGTTAATTTCCTCAGATTTAGATTCTTTGAAAAGAGTAGGCCTGCGACCTTCCAGAAAAATTAAACTTTTCAACGGTAAGTTAGAATGTCGCTTTATGCAGTACGAAATGTACGAAGGCACTAAGAAAATCCATAAATTACAAGACGAAAATTAGAAATAATTTGAAAATTTGGAAATAGTGAAAGTGAAATTACACGCTCAGATTTTCAAATTCTCAAATAAATATTTCCAAATTAGCACATTCTCAGATTGAATTCCATTTCCCTCATCATCGCCATTTATAACCGGAAAGACGAACTTTTCGAATTGCTGAATTCTTTGTCGCATCAAACCGATAAAGATTTCGAGGTGATTATTGTCGATGACGGTTCGTTGCTTGATTTGCGGCACACAACCGAATTATTTAAAGATAGTCTGCAGATCGAATTTTTCCGCAAAGAAAATTCCGGTCCCGGACTTTCGCGAAATTTCGGTGCTAAAAGGGCGAAAAATGACTGGCTCGTTTTCGTGGATTCCGATGTGATTGTAGAGACAGATTATATTCAAAACATTAAAAAAAACCTCGCTGAAATTCCTTGCGATGCTTTTGGCGGCGCAGATAAAGCGCACAAAGGTTTCAATCTCATGCAGAAAGCCATTTCATATTCCATGACTTCGGTTTTCACCACTGGCGGAATTCGCGGCAACAAGAAAGCCGTGACCAAGTTCCAGCCACGAAGTTTTAATATGGGCGTGCGAAAATCGGCTTTTGAAAAAGTTGGTGGTTTTTCCGAAATGCGCATTGGCGAAGATCCCGATCTTTCAATGAAACTTTGGGAAATCGGCTTTACAACAGCGTTTTTTGGTGATATTGGCGTTTACCACAAACGCCGTGTGGACTTTGGCAAATTCTCGAAACAGGTTTATCAGTTTGGTTGCGCGCGGCCGATCCTTAATCAGCGTCACCCGAAATTCGTTAAAATTTCGTTTGCATTTCCGTCACTTTTTCTGCTTGGTTACATTTTGGGTTTCATCCAGTATTTTTTCTTGCGAAACGGTTTAATCCTCGGCTTTTACGGATTGTATACCTTTCTCGTTTTTTTTCACGCGCTTTTCGTGACCAAAAACATCAGCATTGCCACGATGGCGATAATTTCCACCTACATCCAAATGTTTTCCTACGGCTACGGCTTTTTAAAATCGTGGATTCTACTCAACATTTTCCGGCAAAAACCCGAAGAAGCTTTCCCTGCGCATTTCCACAAATAGATTTTTGGAAAAATTTGCCGCTAAAGCAGGTAATTTTTTCATTTTAGATTATTCAAAAATTTGCCGTTAAAGCAGCTAATTTTTGGTTTTAAATTAAAGCAGTTTTTAAGCAAAAATAAGCACTTCGGTAAAACAGAAAAATAAGCCGTTAAAGCAGGTGATTTTTTGGTTTTAAGTTAAAGCAGTTTTTAAGCAAAAAATAAGCACTTCGGTAAAACAGAAAAATAAGCCGTTAAAGTAGGTAATTTTTTGGTTTTTGGGCGCCATTTCCGGCTTTCACTACTCGCTTTTTTTGGCGGCGGCGGAGCCGCCGCCAAAAAAGAGCTCAAACATGCCGTTCAATCCGGCGCGCAACATCAGCCTAAAAACCCTATTTTTGCAAAAAGAAAAAGCATGCAGAATTACCTCGAATTTAATTTTAAAATACAGCCGCTTCAACCGTGGAATGAAATCCTCATGGCAGAACTCATCGAAATTGGTTTCGACAGTTTTACCGAAGAACACGACGGAATTTTAGCCTATATTCAGGGAGATTTATTTCAGGAAGATGCATTGCGCGATATTCATTTGCTGCAAAATCCGGAAGTTCAGGTTTCTTATACCTTTCAGGAAATGCCGAATATCAACTGGAACGAGGAATGGGAAAAAAACTTTTCGCCCATCAATATTGAAAACCAGGTTTCCATTCGCGCGGAATTTCATGAAAATCAAAATTTACCCTACGAAATCATCATCCAACCGAAAATGTCTTTCGGCACGGGCCATCACGCGACTACCTATTTGATGATTCAGCAAATGCTCGACATGGATTTCGAAAACAAAAAAGTTCTTGATATGGGATGCGGAACGTCGGTTTTAGCCATTTTTGCAAAGCAGCGCGGCGCGGGAAAAACCGTCGCAATCGACATTGATGAATGGTCAGTAGAAAATTCGCGCGAAAATGCCGCCAGAAATACCGTTGAGCTTGAAATTTCACAAGGCACCGCCGAAGATTTAGGCAGCGAAAATTTCGATATTATTTTAGCCAATATCAACCGCAATATTTTAATTTCCGATATTCCGACTTACGTTTCGGTTTTAAATCCGGGAGGACAATTATTGCTTTCCGGTCTATGTTTTTTCGATGTAGACGATATTCTCGAGGTTTGTACGGCACAAAATTTAATTTTAAAAAAGAAAATTCAGCGCGAAGAATGGGTTTCTCTTCTTTTAGAAAAATAAAAAATCCTGCGATAAGCAGGATTTTTGTGACCTCGACAGGATTCAAACCTGTAACCTCCTGAGCCGTAATCAGGTGCGCTATTCAGTTGCGCCACGAGGCCTTTTTTTAGGTCTGCAAATATAACAATTTTTTACTTTGATTAGAAAATGAAATCGCTTTTTTTTGCCTTTTTTTCGCTTTTTTTTGTTTTTTCCTGTAAAAAGCAAGATTCAAGTTCCACCACAGATTGGGAAATTATCTCCAAAAATGTACAGTTTAAAACGGTTGACCAAGTTTTTCATTTAAAATCAGGGAAATTCACCTACGAGATATCTGAGAAAAATTTGCCGTTTAAACGGGTAATTTTGCTGAATGCAAGTTTGGTCGGCTATTTCACCGAACTGGGTTTAGAAAACAAAATCGTTGGAGTTTCCAGTCCGGAATATATTTTTTCGGAGAAAATTCATCAGATGCTGAAAACCAGAAAAGTTCAGAATATCGGCAATGAACAGAAATATGACGTCGAAAAAATTATCGCCTTAAAACCGGACGTTATTTTCACCAACTATATTTCGAGTTTCGACAATACTTACGATTTACTTCGAAAAAACGGAATTGAGATTATTTTTCTTGATGAATATCTGGAGCAGAATCCTTTAGAAAAATCGAAATATTTGCTGCTATTTGGGCAAATTTTTCAAAAACAGCAAGAGGCATTTTTAGCTTTTAATCAAATAAAAACCAGCTACGATTCTTTGAAAATTTTAGCAAAATCAGCTCCCGAAAAACCCCTTGTGCTGGCCAACGAAATGTACGGAAACCAATGGTTTTTGCCAGGTGGAAAATCCGGTCTTGCACAATTTATTTCAGATGCAAACGCGTCATACATCAATGCTGAAAATGATGACACGAACGCCGTGCCACTAAGTTTCGAAGAAGTTTTTGCAAAAGGAAAAAACGCTGAATATTGGGTGAACGTGGGAAACCATCAGACCAAAAAAGGATTGCTGCAAATCAACCCCAATTATACAAAACTGCCGGTTTACAACAGCGGAAAACTTTACACCGTAACTGGTCGAGAGCGCGGAAAAGCCAACGATTATTTCGAAAGCGGAGTAGTGCGCGCCGATTTGGTACTGAAAGATTATATTAAAACTTTTCACCCAGAAGTATTACCGGAATATAATCTTACCTATTTAAAAGAGCTGAAGTAAATAATATTTCTATTTTTGCACGTCGAAAAACTGATGCACCGCCATGTGGAAAAAAATTAAAAAATTCATTTACATTCTCATTTTAGCAAATATTCTCTTCATTGTTTGGGGGAAATTTTTCAATCCGCCAATAACTTTTACCCAAATTGGCGGGCTTGTAGAATTTGGAAAACTGAAAAGAGATTATGTTTCGTACGACGAAATGGGAAGCAATGTGAAGAAAGCTGTTGTCGCAGCAGAAGACCAGAGTTTTTTTTCGCATAATGGTTTTGATTATAAAGCTATTCAGAAAGCGATGGAGCACAACGAAAAAGGTAAAAAACTACGTGGTGGAAGTACAATTTCTCAACAAACAGCCAAGAATATTTTCCTTTGGCAAGGCAGAAGTTGGATTCGTAAAGGTTGCGAAGCGGTTTATACTTTCATCATCGAACTGGTCTGGGGCAAAGAGGTGATTCTGGAAAGATACCTGAATTCCATCGAAATGGGACGTGGCGTTTTTGGTGTGGAAGCCGCATCAGAATATTATTTTAATAAATCATCCAAAAATCTGACAAAAAGCGAAGCTGCCTGGATTGCCACCATTCTACCAAACCCGAAAAAATACGACCCGAAAAATCCGTCTGCTTATCTGTCTAAAAAACACCGGTGGATCATGCGCCAAATGAATAATATCGCGCTAAAATAATTATCTTTACCGGAATATTATGGCATTTGAATTTCGACATAAAGAGAGTTTCAGCACGGTTCTCATCAAATATTTCAGTTTCAAAAATGAGACGAAATCTTTTGAGCCGCTTACTGAAATTCTTCGAAGCGTTCGAAAAATCAATTTCCAGGAAGTGCTTGCATTTTTGCATGAAAACGAAGAAATCACCGATAATTTCTCCTACTATCTCAAAAATTTATTCGACGGAAAACCTTTTAATCTTTCCTTAACCGAAGCCAATATTTTATCGGAAAATGCCTTTTATCCGGAACTCAAAAAGAGAATTCTGGATAAATTATTGCCGAATGTGGAAAACGAAGATACCGTGTGGTATTTGGTTGACAGTGTTTCGGTACGGCCAAAAGCTGATTTGGAATTTTTTAAAAGCCTGGATCAGGATTCTTTCAGCGAGCTTTTCCGACTTTTAAAAATTGATGAGTTAAGCTTGAAAAAAAGCGTAAAAAGAGAACTTCTTTTTTCGCTGAATATTCTTTCCTGGCGGATTATAGGCAACGCCCTCGATGTTCAGGTGGTAAATATGGCGCCGGAATACCGGGATTTCGATAACCCGTTTGTGGCGCTTCAGAATGAAATTGATCTGCTGAATGAAAGTTACAAAGAAGATCCGGACTTTTTTCTGACTTCCAAAAGTGTGAACTACAAGCAGATCAGAATCTACATGAAACAGTGTTTTGATTTTGTTTCGCTGGCGTTCAAAAACTCTTCAAAATACGGTATTTCAGGCAAGATAAATCAGGCTTTACTGAAAACACGCCAGCAGCTGCAGCGCATGTCCGACATTCTATCGATGATGGTTTTTGACAGCGAAGAAGATGTCATTAAAAATTCTAAAAAGCTCATATTCAAAATTTTAGAATATAAATCGCATAAAAATAATCTTCGCGAACTGATTTTGGACAGTACCACGCTGAAATCGCACCTTATTACTAATCACACGGCGGAAACGGGCACCCATTATATCACTTCATCGCGAAAGGAATATCTGAAATTGCTGTGGAAAGCGAGCGCGGGTGGAATTATCATCGGTGCGTGCAGCATTTTGAAAATTTTGTACAGCGACCTGCCGAGCAGCGAATTTGGACACGCCGTAATCTATTCGCTTAACTATGCGATGTGTTTTGTCGTCATTTATCTGATGGGCTACACCATTGCCACCAAACAGCCGGCGATGACGGCGGCAACGATGGCGAAAGTGCTTTCTGACGGTAAAAACACCAAAAAGAACTATGTTGATTTTGCGCATTTTGTTTCGAAACTTTTCCGCAGCCAGTTTATTGCTTTTGTCGGAAATGTTTTTGTAACCTTTGCGGCGGCGCTGGCAGTAATTTATGGCCTGGATGTTCTTTTCAATTACAATTATGGTTATGAAAAAGCCGATATGCTGTTTCATAACATCAATATGTTTGAATCGAAAGCATTGCTTCACGCGTCTATAGCCGGGGTTTTTCTGTTCTTTTCGGGCATTATTTCCGGAAATGTTGGCAACAGTTCGGTGTTTTATCAGATTCCGAAAAGGATTGCCAAAAATCCACTTCTGAATTATTTTTTAGGTGAAAGAGTTTCCCGGAACCTGTCGGAATATTACGCCAGAAACTGCTCAGGAATCGTTTCTAATTTCTGGTTCGGTGTTTTTTTAGGCGTTACAGGACCGGTCGGAAAGTTCCTGGGACTTGATATTGATATCCGTCACATCACGTTCTCCACCGGAAATTTTGCAGCGGCTTTGTACGGAAAAGATTTTAATGTTGACTATTATACCTTTTGGATTTCCCTAATTACCGTGGGTTTAATCGGGTTTTTTAATTTTGCTGTAAGTTTCGCATTATCAATGATTTTGGCGTTCCGTTCGCGGCAGATCAACAGCGATGAATTAAAAGAAATTTACCGGGAAATTATCCGGTATTTTATGAAAAATCCGTTTCGGTTTTTCCTGCCGATCCGTTCTACACTCGATGGCAGCGGACGGAAAATGGTGGAAAATACGGTGGTTACAAAACCAGAAGATCGCTAAAATTTTCGGCACCGAATTTTTCCTGAAATTTGGCCAGATAAAAACTTTTTCGCAAGCGAAAATCATTTTTAAGCAATGGTGAATTTACCCTGATTTCCAAAATTTTGCGGTTTAAATTCACAGATTCAATTTCATTGAAAAGGTCGTCATTCAGATATTCGTGAAGCAAATCTTTCACTTCGAAAGCCAGCAATTTATCTTCAAAACCGTACAGCCTCGCAAAAGATTTTACGAGCTCGGAAGACTGATATTCGCGTTTCTTCTTTTTCATTCGATTTCAAAAATTTTGCTTTCCTCGTTGATTCTTTTCACGATATTTTCCGTGCGTTCTTTGCTCGTGTCTGTGATGAAAATTTGGCCGAAATGTTCCTTATTTACGAGTTCAATTAATTGAGAAACGCGCGAATCGTCCAGTTTATCGAAAATGTCGTCCAATAAAAGAATTGGTGTTTTTCCAGTTAATGCTTTAATTCTGTTCATCTGCGAAAGTTTCAGCGCAATCAGGAAAGATTTTTGCTGTCCCTGGCTCGCGGTTTTCCGCATTGGCGAACCGTTCATTTCAAAAAGCAAATCATCTTTGTGAACACCTTTAGAAGTATAGGTTAAAACGCGGTCGCGGTCCAGATTTTCTTTAAGGATTTCTGGAAAATCTGCCTGAAAAAGGTCAGATTTATATTGAACGGAAACTTCCTCATTATCGTGCGAAATCACACGGTAATAATTTTGTATAATCGGAATCATCAAGTCCGTAAACTGTTTTCTTTTTTCAAAAATCCGCGTTCCGAATTTGGTTAAAGGTTCATCATAAATTTCCAGGCTTTCAGCATCGAAAAATCTGTTTTTAGCAAAACTTTTTAAGAGTGAATTTCTTTGCTGAACCGTTTTCTGGTATTGAATTAAATTAAAAAGATAATCCGCATCCGTCTGAGAAATCATTGAATCCAAAAACTTCCGGCGGCTTTCTCCCGCGTCGGAAATTAGATTGGAATCGTATGGGGAAATTATGACGCTTGGTAAAAAACCGATATGATCTGCAATGCGGTTGTAAATTTTGTCGTTTTTCTTCAGTATTTTTTTGGTTTCTTTCGGCTGCTGAATTTGAAGAATATTGTCTTTTTCACCATCAAAAATTTCCGCCTCTAAGGCGAAAAAATCCTGATTTAGCTTAATGTTATTCAAATCCGTATTTCCCAGAAAACTTTTGGCAACCGAAAGATAATGCAGCGCGTCCAGAATATTGGTTTTTCCCACGCCGTTATTGCCCACAAAACAGTTGATTTGCGAGGAAAAATCGAAGTTTTGCGCCGAATGATTTTTAAAATTAATTACTGAAAGTTTGCGGATGATCATTCGTCAAAAATACTTCATTAAAATGATAATTAAAAGCGGCAAACCCGAACACGTTTCCACCCAAAAAGAAAAGTAGGAATCTTTATTGGTTTTTTCGGAAAAATAAATAAGCAGAAAATTGCAGACTGACGTCAGAAAAAATGCAATGCAGAATAAAATTTCCAAAGAAAATGCAGCTATTATTAAGCTTAAAAACACCAGAAAATAAGCAAAATATTTGGTGTTCTGCACACCGATTAAGCGCGGAAAAGTCACCACCGTGTCCGAGTCCATATCACGGATGTCGAACGGTAATACCAACGCGGTAATAAATAACCAGCTTATCCAGAAAATTTCAGCATTAAATTCGGGTAAAATTAACCAGGAATTAATTAAAGCCCAGGTTAAACCGACGTAAAAGATTTTAAAAAGTGGAATTTTACGCACAAAAAAGGTCAGAAAAGTGCTGTCGTATAAAAGTCCTAAAACTACGATGATCAGCCATTTTATAAGTCGATTTTCATTGTGATTATAAAGAATTAAAATGGCAGAAAGAATGCCGCAAACCACGTTAAATGCTAAAATTCGGTAAAATAATTTTCCGGCATTTTGATATTTGGTATAAAGATAGCCACTGAAGTAGGTGATAAATATTAAAAGAATGGTGGGAGCTTTAACCAGATTTTGCTCCAGCATAAAAAAAACAGCCAGCGAAGTTCCCATCACGGAAACGTAAATTTGACTGTCTATCACGTATTTTTTTAGTAAATTTAAAATCTGCATTCCGTGCAAATTTAACCAATAAAACCTTTTAGTATCCTAAATTGGATTCAAGCACCATTATATGAAAAAATTCACCAAGATTCTCAGCCTTCTCATTTTTTTCGCTTTCTGCTCGGGACTTTTCGGGCAAAAATATTACGATGAACAATGGAAAAAAGTTGCCGAAAATTATAAGTCCGGAAAATACAAATCCAATTTACCACTCATTTTAGAAATCCAGAAGAAAGCTATGAAAGATGACAACACCGTTCAGCTTATACGCTCTTTGAAAGCGGAATTCAGCATTGTAAACCAAACTGGAGATGATGAAAATAATGACGCTGCAAGCCGGTTTTTTTCTAAACTTTCAACCTTTGGAAATGAGCTGAAAGGCGAGCAGAAGTTGGTTTATGAGGTGCTTTTAGGTGAATTTTTCAGCGAATATTATGATGATAACTTGTGGCAAATAAATCAGCGTACAAATTTTAATTCGCAGGATTTTGCGCAAATAGAAACGTGGAGCAAACTTGATTTTAAAAACTTTTTAAGCAAACATTTCGCGGAGCTTGAAACTAAAAACGCAGAATTAGCAAAAATTCCGCTTTCAAAATATCAGCAAATTTTCGACGAATCTGAAAACGCGGAATATTTCCCGACTTTTTTTGAATGGAATGCTTTAAATGAAATTGAGTTTTTAAAAAGTAATGAACTTTTTACACCAAATGAATTAAAGGTAAACCAAGCGAAAATTTCCCAATTATATGCTGAGCTGATTCAAAAAAATACTGGCAATTCGAAGCTTTTTTTTCAACATCAAAAACTGGAAGACGAGTGTGAATTTACCAACTGTGAAAATAAAGAAGAACTGCTGCGAAATTTGTTGAATTCATCCACAGAAGGCGATTATAAAGTTGTGATTTATGGTGACCTTATTCAGGAACTTACGGAAGAACAAAAGTTCAGCGAAGCATTGATTTTAATTAAAGAAGCAAAGCAAAAATTTGGAAAATCAAAGTTGATTAATCATATATTAAATCAGGAAAACTCCATTACACAGCCGGTTTTATCGATTCATTACGAAACGCACATGCAAGCAAATTTGCCGATTCATTTTGTTGCTGAAGCTAAAAACGTATCCCAATTTTCGCTGAATATTTATGAAGTGAAAAATGACGAGCAGAATTTTCTGCAATACGTCACCAATTCTTACGATAAAAACCGTTTTGCAGCGGTGAAAAAAACTTTAGTTCGGAAAGAAACCTACGCTTTGCCGATGCTGAATGATTTCAAAACGCATAAAACTTCACTCGAAATTAAGCCGCTTACCTCCGGAATTTATTTAGCAGAATATGTGGTTGATGGCGCCATTCAGCAAAATTTTTATTTTATCGCGACCAATTCACGCATTATTTTTAACAAAAAAAATGACCAAAAAGCAGCCAAAAACCAGCTGAAACTGGTGAGCCGCGAAAACGGAAAATCTTTGCCAAACAGCAGCTTAAAAATTTATGAATTTGTAGACAGAAAGACTGCGACAGCTTTCGATTCAAAAACCGACGGTTCCGCGATTTTCAATTTTCCGGTTTCTAAAAATCACCGTAATTACCGGTATTATTTGGTGCAGCAGCCGGCGACAAATGATTATAACTTGATGCAGGCCTACGGCGAAAACTATTATAATGAACCGAAAAAAGCAACACAACAAAATTTGGCGCAAATTTTTCTGGACCGCGCGATTTACCGGCCGGGGCAAACCGTTTATTTTAAAGTCATCAATACCAAATTGCTGCAGGAAAACGAGTCTGTAGCCGCTGGCATTTCACAAAAAATTACTTTGCGCGACGCCAACGGTGAGGATGTTTCTACGCAAACTTTTACAACAAACGAATTTGGTTCTTACAACGGCAATTTCATTTTACCGAACGGAAAATTAAACGGTCAGTTTTCGCTTCAGGTGAGAACGGATGATTTGGATCGTGAAGCAACAAAATATTTCGGAGTTGAAGAATATAAAAGACCAAAATTTGAAGTCACCATCGATCCGGTAAAAGACGAATATAAATATGGTCAAACCATCGAAATAAAAGGAAAAGCCGTCATGTTTTCCGGTGTTCCTCTCAGCAACGCTACCGTAAATTACGAGATTAAAAAACGCAATATCCGCTGGATGTACTTTTATTGGTTTCCTCGAGGAAACGATAACCAAAATTCGATTTTAGGTGAGGTGAAAACCAACGAAAAAGGGGAGTTTACCATTAGAGTTGCGCTTGAAAAAGATGAAACTTTAAAGGGAATTCAAATTGATAATTACGAAATTAATGCTTCGGTCACTGACATCAATGGTGAAACGCAATCAGCTACCGAAAATGTGAAAGTTGCATCAGTTTCGCATTATATTAAAGCTGATGAAATTAAAGATTCTTTTACAGATGAACCCGTAAAAATTAAGGTTGAAACCAAAAATTATAACGACCAGAATTTAGCGAAATCATACCACGTAAAACTGTCAAAGCTTGAAGGTGAAGAAAGAATTTTCCGTTCAAACTTTGAAAATGAGATTCAGAATTTACCGAAATTTTCAAAAGCAGAATTCGTTCAGAAGTTTCCTCACGATTATTTTTCAGTCGAAGAAAAAGAAGCCAAAACTAAAAAAGTGGTTATTGAAAAGACGCAAGAACCAACCCAAGATAAGGAACAAATTTTAAATCTTGGTTCCTTAGCTGCCGGAAAGTATAAGCTCGAACTTTATAATATTGAAGAAAAAGACACGATTAAAACCCAAAAAATATTTGAAGTTTTCGATAAAAGATTTTTAACCGATTCGCAAAAACCTTTCCTGAAAGTTCTTCAGCCAAAGCTGGAATACGGCAGGAATGAAAAAGCGAAAATTTACGTTTATTCTGCTGTGCCGGATGCTTTGGTAAATATTTACCTTCAAAACGGAAATGGAGAAACGGTGACCGAGCAAAAATCTCTAAAAAACGGAGTTTTAGCATATGAAGTTGCTTTTCCGACAGATGAAAGTATTAACCAGATTAATCTTCAGTTTCAGCTCGTGGCTTTCAACGATGTGAAAACCGAAAACCTGAATTTAGCAATCAGCTCCGACAAAAAACCTTTACGGATTCAAACGTTAACTTTCCGCGACAAGCTGCAGCCAAACTCGAAAGAAAAATGGACGGTGAAAGTCCTTGGCGATGAGAAAGAAAAAGTAAATGCGGAAGTTCTCGCAAATATGTACGATAAATCTTTGGACCAGTTTGCGGGCAATTCTTACTCATGGCAGCAGATTTACCGCAAATATTTTATTATGAATTCTTACGCGGTTCAGGATTATTTAGCACAGGCAAATTACAGCAAAAGAGTTCCTTATTTGAATCAGAAAAATATCAATATTCCAAATTTTAATTGGTTTGATGGAAATATTTATAGAATGTATAATAGCGTTTCTGCTCCTATGCCTACAGCGGTAGAAATGCGTGATTCGAAGGCGATGGAGGAAGTGGTTGTTACCGCATTAGGAACAAAAAGACAAAAGAAAAGTTTAGGATATGCTACCGATTCTGCTAAAGCGCAAGAAATTGAAAGTGTGATTTTAAAGAAAGATTTAGATAAAATCCCGGTTCGCCAAAATCTTAACGAAACCGCGTTTTTCTACCCGAATTTGCTGACTGATAAAGACGGGAACGTCACTTTTGAATTCACCTCGCCGGAAGCTTTAACACAGTGGAAACTCATGTTTCTTGCGCACACCAAAGACGCCAGAAGTGCAACTTTAGAAAAAACAGTCATTACGCAGAAAGAATTTTCGGTAACGCCGAATTATCCAAGGTTTTTGAGAGAAGGTGATGAATTGAATCTGCAATCTAAACTTTCGAGCTTGGTTGCTAAAAAACTCAGCGGAACGGCACAACTGCAGATTTTAGATGCTTTTACAAATGAAGATATTTCGGATAAATTTAGTTTAAACGAAACTCAAAAATCTTTTAACCTGAATGAAAACGGAAACGAAGTTGTGAACTGGAAAATAAAAGTTCCGAACCACGTTTCCTCCATAATCATAAAAATAGTCGCTAAAGCAGGTAATTTTTCCGACGGCGAACAAATGGCAATTGCCGTTTTACCAAACAGAATGTTGGTTACCGACACCGTTCCAATTTTTGTGAAAGAAGGACAAACCAAAACTTTCACTTTAGAAAATTTAGCAAAAAATGCCTCTACAACGGCAAATAATTTTTCAAACACTTTGGAACTGACCACAAATCCGATCTGGGAAATTTTGTTCGCTTTGCCAAGTTTAAAAAATGACCAGAACAATTCTGCCGACGTTATTTTCAATAAATGGTTTGCCGATGTTTTGGCGGCAGAAATCTTCAAAGCCAATCCGAAGCTGAAAACCGTTTTCGAAGAATACCAAAGTAAAGGTTTGCTGACTTCAAACCTCGAAAAAAATCTGGAACTTAAACAGCTGCTTTTGGAAGAAACGCCGTGGGTTTTGGAAAGCCAGAACGAGACCGAGCAAATGCAGAAAATCGCAAGATTATTCGATGCCAATACGATGAGAAATTCCATTAATGATGATTGGGCAGAATTGCAAAAACTGCAAAATCCTGACGGTGGATTTTCCTGGTATTCCGGTTATCCGAGTTCCTATTCGACCTCGCTCTACATTCTGAAAAACCTCGGCAGAATCAATGTCTGGCTGAAAGGCAATACAGCGGATTATCAGTCTTCTGAGCAAAAAGAACTCGTGGCAAAACTCATTAATTATGTCGATCAGGAAGTTCTGAAATATGGCGAAATCGACAAAAAATTTGTTGTAAATAATTTCGTCCTCGATTATCTGGATACGCGCAATTATTGGGAAAAAGAATTTCCTTTAAAACAAAAAGGCGCGGCGCTGAAAAATGCCGTTATTTCAAAGGCAAAAACAGAAAAAATCACCGATTTTACCTTCTTTGGTTTGCACCGTTTAGCGCTTTTGTTTAATAATTACGGTCAAAAAAATATCGCGAAAAAATTCCTGACTTACCTTAAAGAAACTTCGACAGACACTGAAACGCAGGGCGTTTATTGGAAGCAAAATTTGAATGACTGGGGCTGGTATTCTTCGAAAACGGTGAATCACGCGGGCGCTTTGGAAGCTTTCGAAAAATTGGCGCCTCAAGACGTTAATTTTATCGAAGAACTTAAAATCTGGCTTATCACCCAGAAAGAAGTCAATTCCTGGGGAAGTTCTCGCGGCACCGCCGAAGTTATTTTCACAATTTTAAATTCCGGAAAATCCTGGACTACGCCGGAAAGTGACAAAGCCACAATCATCTGGGGCGGTAAAGAACTCGCCAACGCAGATTCCGCAGCAACAGGATATGTGAAAAAAACTTTAAAATCTGCTGAAATAAATAAAAATTTAGGGACGGTAACCGTTACCAAACCTGGTTCGGGCATCGTGCAAGGTGGCTTGTTCTGGCAGTATTACGAAGATTTAGACAAAATAAAATCCTCAGAATCTTACCTTTCAATCACCAAAGAACTTTACAAAAAAGTGAAAACCGTAAATGGCGAAGAATTGGTAAAAATCAACACAAATTCACCACTGAAGGTTGGCGATAAAGTAACGGTGAGAATGATTTTAAATACCGACCGCAACATGGAATACATTCACCTGAAAGACATGCGCGCGGCAGGTTTCGAGCCGCTCAGCGTAATTTCCGGCTACGACTGGAAAAACGGCCTCGGCTACTATCAGTCCACGAAAGACGCCTCGACGAACTTCTACATCGAGTACATGCCGAAAGGAAAATACGTCTTCGAGTACGACTACATTTGCAACGCTTCGGGCACTTTCAGCAACGGCATCACAACGCTGCAAAATTACTACGCACCGCAAATGAACGCGCATACGAAAGGCACGAAAATCACCATTTCCGAGTAAAGTCATTGCGAGCAACGAAGCAATCGCACAACCAAATCCGTTTCATTTTGAAGCGGATTTTTTTGGGCCATCCCGAAAAATTACCGGCTTTAACCGGCAATTTTCGGGACCGCGCTTTCCATTGCAATCTTTTTTATTTCCCGCCGCTTTTGCCTTTTCCGATAAAAAAGGATTTCCATTTCAATCGCTTGTCCAAAATGCCGTTTTCAGAAAAAAGGTCGTTTTAACCTGATATTTTTTAAATATATTTGTTAGAAACAAAAACCAGAAAAATATGCAGGACGTTTTCAATGCGCAGCAGGCACAGAATTATATTGACAGAATAAATAAATTAACACCTTTCGCCGTACCAATTTGGGGAAAAATGTCGGTGGACCAAATGCTGGCGCACTGCAATGTAACTTACGAAATGGTGTACGAACCGCAGAGACACAAAAAACCCGGCGGTATTGCCAAATTTATTTTAAAACGTTTTGTAAAAGCCAAGGTTGTTGGTGAAAAAGCGTATTCTCAAAATTCACCAACAGCTCCGCAATTTATTATTAAAGAGCGTCAGGATTTTATCCTGGAAAAAAAGCGCCTTATCGGCTTCATCCAGAAAACACAGCAGTTGGGCCGCGAAGCTTTTGACGGAAAAGAATCTTTCTCTTTCGGAAAACTCAGCGCGCAGGAATGGAATAATATGTTTGCCAAACATTTAAACCATCATCTTGAGCAATTCGGTGTCTAAAATTTAAAAACACAAAAAAATGAAAAAAATCTTCTTTCTTTTAATTTTGATCAGCAGTTTTGTAACTGCGCAAATGCCGAATATTTCCGAAGTTTGGATGAACCATTCCAAGCCGTACACGGGAACCATCGGTCCGGAAAAAATGCCCATTAAGGTCAAAATAAATCTGTCGCAGCAAAACCGGAAAAATGACCAGCAATATTTTCTGTCCGGAAACACTTTGGTTAAAAATAATTTAAGCAAATTCGAAGGAAAACTCACACTCACCAAATACAAAGACGGCAAAAAGAGAAATATGGTTTTTGGTGAATACGAACTTGCGGAAGAACCGAGCGGTCCGCATTCCGGGATTTTTACCGGCAAAATGATTTACACCTTTTTCTGGAACAAAAAAACGCAGCAAATTGAAAGACAGTTCGTCGAATTTGTCGGCGAGTGGAAAAGCTACGACGGAAAATTAACCTACAAAACCAACTGGACAAACCAGTGATAATGGTTAATTATTAATGGTTAAATATTAATTGTTAACTATCAATTACCAATTATCAACAATTAACAATTAAAAAAGTGGACATAGAAATCATAGATTTTGAACCGCAATACCGCGACGATTTTAAAAACCTCAATGTAGAATGGCTGCAGAAATATTTTGTTGTAGAGGATTTTGATGAACATCAGCTTTCAAATCCCGAAACAGAAATCATCGCTAAAGGCGGCAAAATTTTTCTTGCAAAAGCCGGCGATAAAATTGTTGGAACAGCCGCACTGTTAAAAGAACACGACGGTTACGAACTTGCAAAAATGGCGGTAACTGAAAATTTTCAAGGTCAAGGCATCGGCAAAATTTTAATGGAGCATTCGCTTCGCGAAGCTAAAAAATTAGGGCTCGAAAAGTTGATTTTACTTTCCAACCGCAGCTTAAAACCCGCACTTGCGATGTATGAAAAGTTTGGCTTTGTAGAAGTTCCGCTGGATGAAGAAACTCCTTACGAACGCGCAAACATCAAAATGGAACTGAAAATTAATTATTAATTGTCAACTCTCAACTATCCATTTATCATTAAAAATTAATCACTAATAAAAGCATGGCATCAATTAACGCGTATTTAACCTTCGACGGCAACTGCGAAGAAGCTTTCATTTTCTACAAATCCGTTTTTGGCGGAGAATTTCCGATGGTCGGCAGATTCGGCGATATGCCGCCCGCAGAAGGAATGCCACCACTTTCGGATGACGTGAAAAGCAGAATCATGCACATCACGCTCCCGATTTCCCAAGAAACCATTTTGATGGGCAGCGACACCATGCCGGGCGTGCACGAGCACCAGGTTGGCAACAACATTTCGCTTTCTATAAACACTGATTCCCGCGAAGAAGCAGACCGCGTTTTCCACGGGCTTTCTGTCGGCGGAAATGTTACAATGCCGCTTTCCGACACGTTTTGGGGCGCTTATTTTGGGATGTGGACGGACAAATTTGGCATCAACTGGATGGTGAATTACGACGATCCGTCAAAAGTTCAGGCACACTAAATTTTTAGGAGCAACACGGTTTTCGCTTCTTTAAAAATTTCAACCCGCTTTCCGCTGTATCTTTTGCTGCACTTCGTTCCGCAAAAGGATGCCGCTGCAATCGGGGCTGGAAGTCCGGTTATTTTATCTTTCGAAGAAACCAAAAAATCTGCTCCTAAAGCAGGCAAAAAAAAGCCGGAAAAATTTTTTCCGGCTTTTTTAATCAAATTTTGAAATTTCTTACACGTTGGTGTTTTCCAAAATCACCGCGTAACCCTGTCCAACACCGATGCACATTGTTGCTAAGGCGTATTTTTTTCCGGTTTTATTCAGTTCCAGAGCAGCGGAGTAGGTGATTCGCGTTCCACTCATTCCCAGTGGGTGACCAAGTGCAATTGCACCACCGTTGATATTCACGCGTGGATCGTCGTTTGCAATTTCTAGCCCTTTCAATACCGCAATGCTTTGAGCGGAAAACGCTTCATTAAGTTCGATAACGTCCATTTGTTCCAAAGTTAGATTTGCTCTTTTCAACGCCAGTTTTGTAGCATCCACCGGACCGATTCCCATAATTCTTGGTTCCGTTCCGGTCACGGCGGAAGTCACGACTTTTGCCAAAGGCTTCAGATTATATTTTTCAATTGCCTCATCGGAAGCAATGATTACTGCGGCTGCACCGTCATTAAGTCCTGACGCATTTCCGGCGGTAACCGTTCCGTTTTCCTTTACAAATGCAGCGCGCAGTTTACCTAAAATCTCCATAGTGGAGTTGGGCTTAATAAATTCGTCCTGATTTACCACGGTTGGGTTACCTTTCCTTTTTGGAATCACGATATCCGAGATTTCTTCGGCTAATCGTCCACTGTCCTGCGCCTTTTTAGCTTTTTGCTGAGAGTTTAAAGCAAATTCGTCCTGCTCTTCGCGCGAAATATGGAACATTTCAGCCAAATTTTCAGCGGTTTTCCCCATTGCATCGGTGCCGTACATTTTTTCCATTTGCGGGTTGATGAAACGCCAGCCAAAACTCGTGTCGTACATTTTCTGATCCGTTCCAAAAGCATTTTCAGTTTTTGAAATTGCGTATGGTCCACGTGACATTCCTTCCACGCCGCCGGCGATAAAAAGATCGCCTTCACCTGATTTTATTGCGCGCGACGCCTGAACGATTGCGCTCATTCCTGATGCGCACAACCTGTTTACGGTTTCGCCCGGAACCGTTACCGGAAGTCCTGCCAAAAGCAGCGACATTCTGGCTATATTTCGGTTGTCTTCACCGGCCTGGTTTGCGCAGCCGATAATTACATCATCAATTTTATCAACCGGAACATTCGGATTTTTTTCAATTAAACTTTTAATTACGGACGCCATTAAATCATCGGTTCTTACCGGCGCCAGACTTCCTTTAAAATTCCCAATTGCAGAGCGGGTTCCATCAATAATATATGCGTTTTTAGTTGTCATCAGATTTAATTTTTCAAGTCTTAAAGATACGTTTTTTTTAATTTTTTAAGTTTCGTCATTGACTCTGTCCCCAATCTTCAAAATGTTTTTATGTAAAAATTTGGCCATAGAGCCGGTAAAAATCACAACCAAAAGTCCGATTGTACACCCAACCAGAACCGAAAGAAAGCGATCTATCGATGCCATAAAACCGTCGTTTGGTTTTTCAATCAGAATTATAATAATGGCAACGACCGCGGTGCGCGAAACGTTCAGCAGATTAAATAAATTACACAGCAAGGCTGCAATCAGAATTCCAACCAAAATTCTGTAAAAAATATCTACGGGCAAAGCAATCACCACGAACGCAGATAAAGCACCGATTAAGTTGGCTTTTACACGTTCCATCGTCAGGCGTGGAGAATCTTTGCCTTCCGGCGAGATGACCAGCATAATTGAAAGCAACGCCCAAAAAAGATCGAAATTTGGAAATTGTTTCATGAGCCAAAAACCAATTGTAAATCCCACCCAACACCGGAAAATATAAATGATGATGGGTGAAAAAACAAAGTTTCTAAAGCCGGTAATTGGGCTCATAATTAAAATTTAATTTCGAAAACAGCCGTGCTTTTGCAAAAGCTTACTGCAGTTTTTCTTCGAATTTTACGGCAGTTTTTTCGCGTATTTCTTCAATGGTTGCACCGGGTAATAATTCGGTTAAAGTTAGTTTACCATTTAAATAGCGGAAAACCGCCAAATCAGTAATCACCATGTCTACCGCACCTTTCGTGGTTAATGGCAAGTCGCAAACGGGAACTATTTTCGAAGTTCCGTCTTTTTCCGTGTGCATCATGGTAATGATGAGTTTTTTCGCACCGGATGCTAAATCCATGGCGCCGCCAACTCCCAAAAGAGGTTCGCCGGGAACAGCCCAGTTTGCTAAATTTCCGGCTTCGTCAACTTGCAAACCGCCCATAACTGCGGTATCTACGTGACCACCGCGAATCATTGCGAACGATTCCGCGCTGTCGAAATAGCTGGTTCCCGGAAGCGCGGTTACAGGAATTTTACCCGCATTTACCGGATAATCCATTGCGCCACCGCCGTCTTGTGGAACGGGACCTACGCCGAGCATTCCGTTTTCGGTGTGTAAAATTATTCCGTGTTCGGGTGTAATTAAATCAGCTACTAAGGTTGGAATTCCAATTCCTAAATTCACGACTTCGCCTTTACGCAGTTCAGCTAAAGCGCGTTTTGCCATATTCATCCGCTTTTCGGAAACTACTTTCGATTTATTTACTGAGCCAGAACTTCCCAATTCTTCCAAAGTGGTGTGCGCCTGTACCAAATAATCAACGTAGCAGCCTTGCGTATGAATATTTTCCGGAGCAATTTCGCCAACTTCTACGATTTCCTCAACTTCAGCTATGACCAAATCTGCGGCGGTCGCAAAAGCTTTATTAAAGTTCTGCTCCGTCATTCGATATTGCAGATTTCCGGCGGCATCAGCTTTCCAGGCGCGGATAAAAGCTACATTTCCACGAATTGCGGGAACAAAAACCATTTCTTTTCCGCTGATAACTTTGGTTTCTTTGCCTTTAGCAATTTCGGTTCCTGCGGCGGTTACGGTGTAAAAACCACCAATACCTGCACCGCCTGCGCGCACCGCTTCAGCTAAAGTTCCCTGCGGAATAAGCTCATATTCCACATCACCATTTTGTGCGGCTTTCACCGCTTCGGGATTGGACGTGAAAAAGGAACCGATCATTTTTTTTAACTGTCCGTTTCGCAAGAGCCGGCCACCACCTAGACCGGGTTCGCCAACATTATTTCCGATAAATGTTAAATCTTTGGTCTCCGTTTCCGCAAGCGCGTGCATCAGGTGAACCGGATTTCCTGTCATGCCAAAACCGCCTTGCAAAAGTGTATCACCACTTTTTACGAGTTTGGCAGCTTCTTTTGGACTTATTTGTGGTACATTTTTCATTACTTGAATTTTAAATTTTAATCAAATGGTTTACAATAATTTAAAATGATTGCAAAAGACACTTCATATTTTTTTGCCCTTAAAGCGGCAAATTTTTCTTTATTTCAAAAAATTCAGCAGAGCGTCATTAAATTCTTTTGGACATTCAAAAGCCGATAAATGTCTTGCATTTAAAATTATATGCTGAGAATTTTTAATGAGTTTCTGCATCTTATTTCCGTCATCAAGGGTAGTTACCGGATCTTCACTTCCCGAAATAATTAAAACCGGTTTTTCGATGTTTTTTATCTCTTCACTAAAATCTGCATCGCGAACCATAGCGCAACATGAAGAATAACCCTGGGCTGAATTTTTTTTGAAATTTTCTAAAATTTGCTGAACTTCTTCAGGTTCGTTTTTAATGAAATCATCGGTAAACCATTTTTCGGCTGTGTTTTCGGCAACATGTTTCAGTCCTTTAGTTTTAACAATTGAAATTCTCTCGTTCCAGCTTTCCTTTGTTCCGATTTTCGGTGAAGTATTGCACAAAACGAGTTTT
The DNA here is from genome assembly GCF_000812875.1 of Kaistella solincola. Taxonomy (GTDB): domain Bacteria; phylum Bacteroidota; class Bacteroidia; order Flavobacteriales; family Weeksellaceae; genus Kaistella; species Kaistella solincola. Next base: position 752,811 of record NZ_JSYK01000003.1, read on the forward strand.
TCAATTCGCTCACCGGCATTTAAAGCAAGCCATTGCCCGATTAAGCCGCCCATCGATAAGCCGCAAAAAATAAAGCTTTTAACGCCTAAAATCTCGGTGAGTTGCAAAATATCATTACCTAAAATCTCGGCAGAGTAGTCGCCTTCGGTGGTTTCGCTTTCGCCGTGACCGCGTGTATCGGAAAATAAAATGTTGAAATGTTTCGACAACTCATTTTCCTGCTTCGCCCACATGGAATAATTCGTACCGAGCGAGTTTGAAAAAACCAAAGTTTCAGCATTTCTGTTGTCGAGGAATTTGTAACTTAAAACAGCTTTATTGACGGTTATTTTGGGCATTTTTTCTGATATTTATAAATTGCCAAAACTCCGCATCCGAAAATGAAGAGTTTGGTAGAATTGCTATTTCAGTGAACTACGCGTTTTCGTAAGAAGCTCTTGATCGGTGATTTTCACCATCATCCGGCGCTTTAACTTCTTTAATTATGGAGAAATTGAAAGTTGCATGTGCGTAAGGTTCTTTTTCATAACCGTTTGCTTCCGCTTCTTCGGCAGTATGTCTACTGATGTGTGGAACGAGTTCGTCGCGCGTTGCAAAAGCAAAATCGTCATAGGTTAACGGATCGCCTTCAATATTGATTTGCGTTGTGAGTTTGCGGTAGTACGGATGTGTCACAAAAAAATGGATGTGCGCTGGTCTTGCGCCATGTCTTCCAAGCATCGACATCAGCCTTTCAGTAGGGCTTCCCGGAGGGCACGCGTATCCTGGCGGAACAATGGTTTTGAATTTATATTTACCATCCGCTCCAACTTTGATCGCGCGTCGTAAATTGAATTCCGATTGCGAAGTATCGAAATAGGAATACATTCCGTTTCCGTTGCAATGCCAAACCTCAAGTAAAGCACCTTCGACAGGATTTCCCTGAACATCTTTTATCTGACCTTCCATATAAAACCTTTCCAAATCTCGGTTTTCTTCCGGGTCATTTTCAAGCTCCGCGTAAGATAGGGTTTCCGGTGCACCGGCAACGTAAAGCGGACCTTCAATGGTTCTTGCAGTAACGCCTTCAATACCGGCTTCTTTGTCTGCCTGATCTTCCATCACATCGATAAAATGTTCAATTCCGGTTCCGGCGAACACCAATCCCCATTGGTTTGTTTCGCCCACTTCACGCAGAAAATCGGCGGCGTGCCACATTTCTTCGGAAGTGATATTAAGGTCAACCATTGCATAAAATAGATCTTTCAGCAATCGGTTAGTGATTTCTTTCACGCGCGGATTTCCGGCTTCAGCGCTTTCTTTAGAAACTATTTTGTCGTAAACTTCGTCTATCTGTTCTCTTGTCAACATAATTCGTAATTTTTTTATTAATATTCTTTTGATTATAGTAAATTTTCTTTGATGGCATTTGGGTGTTTGCAAATGCTTGTCACTTTTATATTCATGTATGGGAAAAGTGGGAGAGAGCTGATGATTTCATGCAGTTCTTCCGGACTTTCAACATCCAGTATGCTGATATTAGAATATTTTCCGGCCACACGCCAAAGATGTTTCCACTTCCCGGAATTTTGCCATTTTTGAGACGTCTCTTTTTCTCTTTCAAGGAAGCTTTTTAACTTGTCTTCATCCCAGCTTTCAGGGATTTTCACATCCATTTCTACTACGTATACCATGATTTATTTTCTTTTGTAATGATTTAATTTATCGGTGTTAATCTCGATTCCGAGACCCGGACTATTCGGGACGGAAAGTTGGCGGTCTTTGAAAACCATCGGGTTGGTCACAATATCGTTCGACAAAAGCAGCGGCCCGAAAAGTTCCGTTCCCCATTGCAGCTTATTAAAGGTGCTGAAAACATGCGCTGATGCAATCGAACCAATGGTGCCTTCGAGCATTGTGCCGCCGTAAAGCGCAATATCTGCAGCATCGGCAATGGCTGCTATTTTCGCGGAATTGTACAAACCTCCGGCTTTCATAATTTTAACAGCGAAAACGCTTCCACCACGAATTTTTGAAAGTTTCATCGCATCTTCAGTGGTTGCAACAGCTTCATCTGCCATAATCGGAACATGGAAAAATTCGGTTAAGCGTGCTAAACCGTCAAAATTGGTTTTTATGATTGGTTGTTCAATTAAGTCTACACCGTTTTCCTGTAAAACTTTAATCCAGGTTTTTGCGGTAAATTCGTCCCAGGCTTGGTTAATGTCAACCGTAATTTTAATGTTTTCGCCCAGCGCTTTTTTAATTGCGACAACGTGTGCAACATCTTTTTTTGGATCGTTACTGCCGATTTTGAGTTTAAAAGTGTCATGCCGGTTGATTGAAATTAAATGCTGAGCTTCCTCGATATCTTTTTCGGTATTTCCACTTGCTAAAGTCCATAAAACCGGAAGTTTTGTGTTAACCGAACCACCCAAAAGCTGTGCAACAGAAAAACCAAGCCTTTTTCCCAAAGCATCAAGCAAGGCGGTTTCTATTCCGGCTTTTGCAAATGTGCTGCCTTTCACATTTTTATTGATATCAAGCATTAAAGCATTGATATTTGAAGCATCTTTCCCGCTCAGTAATGGCGAAATATATCGCTCGATGGTGAGTTTCATCGCCTCCGGAGATTCCGGACCGTAGGTCATTCCGCCAATTGTAGTTGCTTCGCCCCAGCCGATAATTCCGTCGTCCGAGGTAATTTTAATGATTACCATCGTTTGGCTCATCATGGTGGCCATCGAAAGTTTGTGCGGACGGATGGTCGGCAGTTCAATAATGTCCGCTTCAACGCTTATAATTTGGGGAAAATCTGCCATTAGTGCTCGATATTTTAAAGTTAAATTGCTGTAACTTAATTGAATACCGAATTTACCACTCTTATTTCCAGGAAAATAGGATTTTTTCAATTATTACTAGGATAAATTGAAAATACCAGAAAAATGGGCGGTTTAAAATGCGATTTTAAAAGAAGATGAATTGCTGGTTAATTATAATTTGCGCGGTATTGTTTCGGCGTTTGTCCGGTTTTCTGCTTGAAAAGTCGCGCAAAGTAGCTCGGATCATCAATATCAAACTGATAGGAAACTTCGGAAATGCTGTATTCCATATTTTTCAAGGTTGATTTGATGTTCAAAATCAGGAAATCCAGGATGACTTCTTTCGGCGTTTTACCGGAAATCGTTTTGCAGATTTGGCTGAGCGACGCTACAGAAATTCCGAGCTCGGAAGCGTAATCTTCGATTTTTTTCTTAATGGAATTATTTTCCTGAACCAGTTTTTTAAATTTTCGGAAAACCTTTCTTTCGTTCTGATTCAGCGTGTGAATCTGCGTTTGGTGCGCCTGGCTGATGCGGTAAAGCCGTAGTAAAAGCATTCCAACCAGATATTGAAGTGCCAAATCTTTGCCCGGAAGCTGGTTTTGATATTCGAAAATACATTTTTTAATTGTCGTATAGGCGTCCTGAACGAGCTGATTTTCCTGATTGATTTCGGTAATGCTGATGGTGTCGAGTTCGTAAATTACCGCCACATCAAACTTCAACATCTGTTCCACTGCATTCGCGGAAAGCGAAATGAGATAACCTCTGGAGCCCGGCTCAAACTCCAAACCATGAAGTACAGATTGCGGAATCGTGAGAACGGAAGGCTTTGAGACGGAATATTTTTCGTTGTTCGCCAAAAGCTTAATTTTGCCCTTTTCAAGCACGAAAATTTGGAACAAATTGCGGTGCGCGTGCGATTTTATGGAATATCCGGATTTGCTGAAAACATCGTCCAACGGAATAATATTGATCATTTCACGTACCAACTTTATCGATTGCTCGCCATAAACACCGTTGTAGTAAACCTTTTGACCCATTTTTTAAAATTACAAAAAATCCGGCACAAAAAAATTTGCCGTTAAAAGGGCAAATTTTTCATTTTCTAAATGCTTATTTGATGAATTCCAGCAGCGGTTTTATAAATCGCTCAAAAACTTCAATGTGTGGCGAATGTCCGACGTTTTCCAGCTCCACGAGTTTTGAACCTTTAATTTTTTTCTGGGTTTCTTTGCCTAAATTCTGGTAAAGTCCCATCAGCGGCTGCAACTCCTTTGGCGCATTTCCTTTGCCTATCGCGGTTCTGTCCCGCGTACCGATGATTAAAAGCGTTGGCGCTGTAATTTTTTCAAAATCGTCAACCACAGGTTGCGTGTAAATCATATCGGTGGTCAGCGCGGCGTTCCAGGCAGTTATCGGGAAATCTTTTGAAATCGTCCAGCCAGCTAAAAGATTCAGCCACGGGTCGTATTCAGGTTTCCATTTTCCGTCGTAGTAAAATTTCAGCTGATAATCTTTGTAGGAATGGTAGGTGTTTTTAAGCTCGGAAGCGTACAATTTATCGATGTTTTGGTATGGTGAAAAGTTCCGGTAATCTTCCAGACCAATCGGGTTTTCAAGAATTAATTTTTCGACTCTTTCCGGATACATCACCGCCATTGTCGTCGCCAACATTCCGCCCATGGAATGACCGAGTACAATAAATTTTTCAATTTTTAAATCATCTAAAATAATTTTGGTATTTTCTGCAAGTTGCTGAAAACTGAATTGATACTGTTTCGGTTTCGACGATTTCCCGAAACCAATCTGATCCGGCATAATGACCCGGAAACCTTCTTTTAAGAGCGCTTTCGCGGTTTGTTCGAAATAGTAGCCGTTGAAATTTTTACCGTGAAGCAAAACGATGGTTTTACCGTTTGGTTTTTCCGGTTTTGCATCCATGAAAGCCATTTTCAAGTTTTGTCCTTGGTTTTTCACTTCTTTAAAATGAACCGGAAACGGATATTTTACAGTAGTCAGCTCCGCATCCAAAGGGTGAAGTTTAGAAAGATTCTGTGCATTGCAGGAAATGAAAAACAGAAAGAACACGGAAAAAATTAGCTGCTTAAATGACATTTTTTTGAATTTCCTCAAATTTACGAAACTATTTTTTTAGCCTTAAAAACACTAAAGATTTTAAAATTAAGGTTGGGCGGTGGCAGTTTTAAATTTAAATAAATGGATAACGCTGCTGGTTACTAAAACAACCGCTGCAATAATCGCGTAAGTGTTAACGACAGAATTGGTGTCGCTGTTTGACTGCGCAATTGCGACAAAAGCCCAGGCTCCGACAAATGCGAAAAACGGAGCATTTTTTCTCCACGTCATCAATAGATGAATAACAGTAGCAATGCTGATTAGAATAATGGTCCAGGCCGCTTCCGGAATGCCGAAACCGTTCCAGCCAATTTTTTGCAGCCAGGAAGCGGTGGCAACAATCAGCGCAACACTCATCCAACCGGCGTAAATTTGAAAAGGAACGTTGATTAACCACTTTTTTAAGCCGCTTTTAGCAAAATCTAAAGCAGGTATTAAAATCATTAGCAAAGAAACCATCGCGACAATTAAAATTAAAACTGAAAAACCGGCGAAACCATACAACCAGACGACGATCCAGGAACAGTTTGCGACGCAGGAAAGAACGAACCACCAACCCATTTTTTCTACAAATTTGTCAGTGTCGTTTTTTTCGGGTTTAAATAAACTTCGGCCGGTATAAATTACGAAAGCCAGCATGAAAAGATAGATCAAGCCCCAAATCGAAAAAGCATAACCTGCGGGTGTAATTAAAGTTTTGTATTGGTCGGAAACATCACCGATCGTTTTAGCGTCGAAAATGCCCGTGTTGCTTAAATAATTGAAAATAATGGTGAAAACTAAAGCGAAGCCGTTGGCAATCTGTAATGTTTTTTTCATTGTTTAGTTTTTTTAAAATTATAAAAAAAAGCTGTTTTAACAGCATATTTTTTTAATTCAAAGAAATTCGTTCCAAACGGTTAATCGTAAGCTTCCCACCAATTTTCATAAGTTTTGGTGTCATCCTGCCAATGAACAATTTCACCAATTTTAGGCGTTATAAGCGGTAATTTTTCGGTTTTGTTCAGTTCGGTAATTTTTTTCAAAGGTTCTTTCCAGCCGTGCAGCGAAAGCTCAAATTTAGAATTGTGAACCGGAATAATGTGCTTCGCGTTTAGGTTTTTCGCCGCCACCAAAAATTCTTCCGGAAGGATGTGAATATAGCGCCAGTCTTTGTTGTATTGCCCCAATTCTAAAATAGCGAGCTCAAAACCACCGTGTTTTTTTCCGATTTTTTCAAAATGATCATCAAAACCGGAATCGCCGCCGAGATAAATTTTTCGCTGTGGTGTTTCGAAAACAAAACTTGCCCAAATTGCCTGATTTCTTTTGAATGTTCTGCCGGAAAAATGTCGCGCTGTTTCGGCATATACTTTATAACCGTTTCCTAAATCTGCGCTTTCGCCCCAGTCCAGTTCGATAATTTTTTCAGGCTTATAACCCCAATATTCCAGATGTTCGCCTGTTCCCAAACCGGTGATTACCTGCTTGACTTTCGGCAGCAGTTTTGTCACGGTTTCGTAATCGAGGTGATCCCAATGATCGTGCGAAATTATAAGATAATCAAGCTCCGGAATGTCGTCTGTCGTGTATACATCTGAACCTCCAAACGCTTTCGTGGTGAATGAAAATGGTGAAGCATTGCCGCTCAAAACCGGATCAACCAGAATTTTTTTGCCGTCAATCTGCAGAAAATAGGAGGAATGTCCCATCCAAACGTAAACATTTTCATTCGGATTTAAATTTTTTAGATTGCTTTTGGTGAAATTGAATTTCTGCTGCGGTTTGGCATTTCCATTTTTACCAAACAAAAAGCGGTACATCACTTTCGGCATCGAAGTATCTTCCGCGAGTTGCGGCGTAAAATTCAGATTGTCAAAACTATTATTTATATAATGCGGCGACTTTTTAATTCTTTCCAAGCGCTTTCCCGACGGCGCTTTCCCGAATTTGGGGTGCTGCAAAATAAAATAGCCGGAAACCACCAAAACTGAAATTAATATTAAAACTGCTATCATAATTTTCTTCAGAACTTTCATTGACTTCGGTTAATTTCGTTCACTTTTAAAATATAAAATGAATTAAAATTTTACATTTAAATGCGCACAAATGTAATTTAAAATTAAAGAATGAATTAAATCAGGCGAATACTTTTATCTATGTTTGAAATTTGTGGTAACTTTAATATCATCTATAAAAAATTACTGTTATGCACGAAAATGTGGTTGTAAAAAAAGAAATCAATGCGCCGGTAGAAAAAGTTTGGCAGGCTTTGACTGATAAAGCACTGATGAAAAAATGGTATTTCGATATTCCGGATTTTGAACTGGAAACTCATAAGGAATTCAATTTTTATGAGCCGGGCGATGCTAAAAAATATCACCACCGCTGTGAAATTTTAGAAATAATTCCTGAGCGCAAGCTAAAGCATACCTGGACTTATCCCGAACTTTCGAAAGACAAAAGCATTGTGAAATGGGAGCTTGAGCAAGACGGAGACAAATCTTTGGTAAAAATCACGCATAAAGGCCTCGAAAATTTTAAGCACCTCGGCACCGACTTTCAAAAGGAAAGTTTTAACAACGGTTGGACGGAAATTTTAGGTAAAAATTTAAAAGAATTTGTAGAACAGTAAAACGAAAAAAAACGGTCAAATAGGCCGTTTTTTTATTTTTTATTTTTGAAGTTCCGTGCTTTCCAGATTTCTTTTCTGCACTTTTTTGAAGGTGTAGGCACACATCAAAATGCTGAATTCATACAGCAAAAGCAGTGGTAAAGCCGCCATCATCATGCTTAAAACATCTGCGGGCGTTATGATCGCTGCGACAACCATGATTAAAACAATGGCGTGCCTGCGATATTTTCGCATGAATTGCGGCGTAAGAATTCCAATGGAAGTAAGGAAATAAACAATCACCGGAAAAAGGAAAACCAATCCCATTCCTAAAACAATCTGCATAAATAAAGTGGTGTAATCTGTCAAATCAAAAAGCTGCGTGATGCTGTCTGAAACTTTGAAAAGCAAACCAAAATTTATAGCGAAAGGCAAGATTAAAAAGTAGCCGCAAAGAATTCCAACCGCAAATAAAATCCAGACAAAATTGATTAAGAAAACCGAATTTTTTCTTTCTTTCGGGTGTAAAGCCGGCGAGATAAAGCGCCATAACTCCCAGATTAAATAAGGAAAAGCTGCCACCATTCCACCGAAAATAGAAACTGCCATCATGACGTTGAACTGCTCGAAAAGTTTTTTCTGCTGAACGGCAAAATTTCCGGGAAGCGTGATGCTGTTTTCACCGATGAGTTCGCGCGAAAAATGATTCACCACACGGAAAGTTAAAAAATCATTGCGTGTAGGCCCGAAAAAAATATGGTCCATAATCCAGTTTACATTGAAACCGATAACGATGGCACAAACCACAATCGCAATGAGAGAACGGACTAAATGTGCTCTTAATTCACCTATATGCCCGAGAAAGGACATTTCTTTTTTTTCGGTCACGAAAATTTATTTTAATTATGTACGAGTCCGCCGGTAAAGCGGTTTTTTCTGCAGTTGCGAAATTATAAATTAATTGCTGAATAATTTTAATATGTTCCAAATATTATAATTCTAAAAATTCCGTGCTTTTTGACCGTTTTTTTTCGAAATGGCTAGAAATCGGCAAGTGCTAATTAATTCCTTCATCCAAAAGCCGGTGAATATCAATAATACCGAAATATTTTCCGTTATCAGTCACGATAAGCTGTCCGATATTTTTATCTTTTAAAATCTGCATCGCTTCTTTTGCTAAAGAATTTTTATCCACGCTTTTCGGATTTTTGCTCATAATATCTTCAGCTTTAAGCTCCGTAAGATCACGGTCGCTCAGGAGCATCCGCCGTAAATCGCCATCGGTAATTACACCGGTAATTTTTTCAGCATCCGTAACCACCGTAATACCGTGCTTAGAACTGCTTACGGAAATAATAATGTCCCGCACCGAAGAATCCGGTGAAACCTGAGGTTTTTGCGGTGATAAAAACTGTTCAACCTTGGCCGTAAGATTTTTACCTAAACTTCCGCCGGGATGAAATTTCGCAAAATCGTTTTCTTTAAAACCATTGAGTTCCATTAAGCAAACCGCCAATGCATCTCCTAAAGCCATTTGCACGGTAGTTGAACTTGTTGGTGCCAATTTGATTGGACAGGCTTCTTTTTCAACGAAAGTATCTAAAATAACAACTGAAAATTCGGCTAACTTGCTTTTTGCATTTCCGGTCATTCCAATTAATGCTGCGGAATAATCCTTTAAAAATGGTAAAAGCGTCACAATCTCCGGCGAATTTCCGGAGTTGGAAATACAAAGTACAACATCGGATTTTTGAATAACACCCAAATCACCGTGAATTGCTTCCGAAGCGTGTAAAAATTGCGCGGGCGTTCCTGTAGAGTTTAGCGTTGCCACCATTTTGTTGCCAACGTGCGCCGATTTGCCAATTCCTACGACAATTAATTTTCCGGAGCTTTTATTGATGATTTCTACCGCGCGTACAAATTCGGAATCAAGACGGTTTTTTAGGGCTTCAAGCTCGGCGATTTCAACGGAAAGTGCGTGTTGAGCGAGGTTTAGAATGTTCTGAGTATTCATTAAATTTGGTAAAAATTTGCCATTTTAGGTCCTATTTTTTTTGGTAATAAATTCTAAGCTCGCGTTTTTTCGTGAAACAGCACAAATGCTTCGGTCGTGATAAAATCGCAAAGTAGGACTAAATTGTAATTTTAATTTTTTAACTTTGGTTACAATGCAAATTTAGGAAACAATATCTATCTTCTTAGATTAATTCTAAATTTTTGAGCGGCGATGTTTTAGACGAGGAAAGAGGAGCCGTTATATAAATATGAAATTGAAAATGAAAACATCCAATACCGATTTATCCAAAGAGCTCAAGAAATATTTCGGTTTTTCCACATTTAAAGGTCATCAGGAAACCATTATAAAGACGCTGCTGGAAGGTAAAGACGTATTCGTGCTGATGCCGACAGGTGGTGGAAAATCACTTTGCTATCAATTGCCCGCCCTGATGTCGGACGGAACTGCGATAGTGGTTTCACCGCTTATCGCGTTGATGAAAAACCAGGTGGACGCTATCAACGGACTTTCATCTGTGGAAGGTGTCGCACACGTTCTGAATTCTTCTTTAAATAAAACCCAGACGAAACAGGTTTTTGATGATATCCGTTCTGGTGTTACAAAACTTTTATATGTTGCGCCGGAATCTTTAATTAAAGAAGAATATCAGGAATTTTTAAAAGAAGTTGAAATTTCTTTCGTCGCCATCGATGAAGCGCACTGTATTTCCGAATGGGGACACGATTTCCGCCCGGAATACCGGAATTTGAAATCGATAATCGATAAAATTGCCGATGTTCCCGTAATTGCTTTAACCGCGACGGCTACTCCGAAAGTTCAGGATGACATTCAGAAAACTCTGGGAATGAACAATGCCGTGGTTTTCAAAGAAAGTTTTAACCGCCCGAATCTTTTTTACGAAGTAAGACCAAAGGTAAATATCGACCGCGAAATCGTAAAATTCATCAATGCACGAAAAGGTAAATCCGGAATTGTGTACTGTTTAAGCCGGAGAAAAGTGGAAGAATTTGCGCAGGTTCTTCAGGTAAACGGAATTAATGCTTTGCCATACCACGCCGGTCTCGACCAAAAAACGCGCGTCATGAATCAGGATAAATTTCTGATGGAAGATGCCGACGTCATTGTTGCCACCATCGCTTTCGGAATGGGAATCGATAAACCCGATGTGCGTTTTGTGATTCATTACGATATCCCGAAATCGCTTGAAAGTTATTATCAGGAAACCGGCCGCGCCGGAAGAGACGGCGGCGAAGGTTATTGTCTGGCTTTTTACGATCCGAAAGACATTGAAAAACTTGAGAAATTTTTAGCACAAAAACCAGTTTCGGAACGTGAGATCGGTTTGCAGCTTTTAAATGAAGTCGTGGGTTATGTGGAAACATCGATGAGTCGCCGCCAATATATCCTGTACTATTTTGGTGAACAGTTCGACCCGAAAAACGGTCAGGGCGCAGGAATGTGCGACAATGCTGTAAATCCGCCGGTGCTGAAAGATGCGTCGAAGCAATTGATTACGCTCTTGCAATTGGTGAAAGACTTAGAGGAAAAATTTAAAACCAAAGATTTAATCGCGGTGATTGTCGGTAAAGAAAATCCGGTCACAAAATCCTATAAATTAGAGACCACAAAACATTTTGGCATCGGAAAAATAGAAAACGAAAACTTCTGGAAAACCATTATCCGCCAGGCGACCGTGCAGAATTTCCTTCAAAAAGATATCGAGACTTATGGCGTTTTAAAACTCACCGAAAAAGGTCAGAAAGCGCTCGCAGAAAAGAAAGAGAATATATTTTTCATTGCCGAAGACCGCGAATATAACCTCGAACAAACGAAAGCAAATGCCGATAAAGGTCAGTCTCAAGCGAGCGGCGGCTTAGACGAAGTTTTATTTTCGCAGCTAAAAGAACTGCGGAAAAACGTAGCGAAAAAACTTGGAAAACCACCGTACACCATTTTTATGGATCCGAGTCTTGAAGATATGACAGTTCAATATCCGATTACGGTGGAGGAAGTTGGTAATATTTACGGTGTTGGCGACGGCAAAGCTAAAAAATACGGAAAGGATTTTGCGGATTTTATCAGGAAATATGTCGAAGAAAATAATATCGAGCGGACGCAGGATATGGTGATGAAAACCGTGGCGAACAAATCCAGCCACAAAGTTTTTATTATCCAGAGCACCGACAAAAAAATTGATCTTGAAGACATTGCGAAAGCGAAAAATCTCTCCATGGACGATCTTTTGAAAGAAATGGAACGCATTGTTTATCAGGGAACTAAACTGAATATTGATTATTATATTGACGAAAATTTTGACGAAGATATTGTGGAAGATTTTATGTCTTTTATGGGCGAAAGTGAAAGCGACAGCATGAAAATTTTGCTCGCAGAATTTGGTGATGATCTTAGCGACGAAGAAGTTCGGATGTTGCGTATTAAATTTATTTCAGACGTAGCAAATTAAAAAAATGAAAAATTCATTGTTGGAAGCCCGAAAAAATCTCATCGGCTGGATTGAAAGTTTGGATGATGCTGAGGTTTTGCAAAAACTAATTGACATTAAAAATTCGGCAAGTTTAGAGAAATGTGCCACAAACATCAATTCCGAAAAAATTGAAGAAAAGGATTTCGACCAGCAATTTGCGGCAGGAATGACACCAGATGAACTTCTGGAAAATATCGCTTCGCATATCGAGTCGATTGATTCCGAAGAAAACATTTAGCTGTTTAGCAAAAAATGCCCGTTTTAACCGCCAATTTTTATTGATAAACCTTTAGCGAAATATTGTAAATTCGCATTTAGCCTTGTCATCGTTTCAAAAAACTGACAAGGTTTTTTTTCTCAAAAACATGAAGAAGACCGTCATTTTATTTATACTTCCGGATTTGGAAATGGGCGGCGCAGAGCGTATTGTCACGACAATTGCGAACCATCTGTCACGCGAAACCTTCGATCCGAAAATCCTTCTACTTCGCAAAGAAGGCGGTTATCTGGAAATTTTGAAAGATGATGTAGAAATTATTGACATTAAAACACCCAGAATCCGAAATTCTTTACTTCCGATTTTAAGAGAAATAAAAAGCCGAAAACCGGATATTGTTTTCAGCGGCTTCGGAGAAGTTAACGCTTATTTGGCACTTTTTATCAGAATGTTTCCGAAAATTAAATTCGTCGCGCGCGAAACCAATGTGGTTTCAAAACACGTAACGCGAAAAGAAATTCGCTTTTTCTATCGCTTTTACAACAACTACGATCAAATCATTTGTCAGAGTGACGATATGAAAAATGATCTTATTGAAAATTTCAACCTTAAACCGGAAAAATTAATTAAAATCAATAATCCGGTGGATTTTGAATTTATCGAACAAAATTTAGCAATTTCTGAAAAACCCGAAGCTTTTAGAAATGATTTTAGAAATGTTGTCGCAATTGGAAATCTTTCAGCGCGAAAAGGTTTTGATAATTTGCTGAAAGTTTTCAGCCATTTAAAAAAGGAGAAAATTCTGCTGCATATTTTGGGCGATGGGCGCGACAAAGATTTACTTCTTCAGATGAAAAAAGATTTAAATTTAGAAAATGTAATCTTTCACGGACAGCAAAAAAATCCGTATCAATACCTGAAATTTGCGGATCTTTTTATTCTTTCTTCGCGTTACGAAGGTTTTCCGAATGTGCTTTTGGAAGCCGGCGCGTGTGGTACTTTTTCTTTAGCAAATAACTGTCCGGGCGGAATTTCAGAAATTATTCAAGCCGGCATAACCGGTGTAATTGCTGAAATTGAAAAAAGTGCCGATTTTGCGGCTAAAATTTCTTCGCTTCTAACACAAAATCAAGATTCTACAGAAATTAAAAATTCTATTTCATCACGCTTTTCGAAAGAAATAATATTAGAACGATACACAGAGGTATTAAAAAAATTATAAAGTGAAATATTTCAATTTGTTTTTTTTTGCAACTATTCTATCATGTTCGCCGTTTTTAAACAAAGAAAAAAATGTAGAGTTTTCCGTTGTTGAAGGTAAAGTTCTATTTTCGAAAATGGAGTCGGTTTTATTTGATAAAGAGAGCGCGAAAATATCAAAATTTTCAGATTCTTGCAGAAACAATAGGTTAAATTGTTACTACGACAATGAAACTTTTCCGGCAACATTTCCCGGTGGAATGAATAGATTTACAACGGAATTTTATGATAATTTTAGAATTAAAAAATCTACGAAACCGTCTGATATTAAGGTTAGGATGATCATTGGAAAACAAAATAATATTCAACACGCCGAAATATCCGGTTTTAAGGATGAAAAAATGAAGAGTGAAATCAAAAGAGTTTTAAAATTACCGAATTTAAATAAGTGGCACTCTGCGAATACCATATTGGGAAAGTCTGATTATGAAATAATTTTCTTAATAAAAATTAAATAGTGTACAACAATTAAATCTATTTTACTCTCTTATTAAAAAAAAATTATTTCAAAAAAAATACGACGAACTTTTCCAAATTTTATGATTGCGCTCACAAGCTAAAATCCAAAATTTGTAAACTTTTGGAAGTTGTGGAAAACTTATTGGATTGCTTTTTAAACAGTTATCGTAAAAGTTTTGTAAACTTTATGTCATCTGAATAATCTTCTATATATTTAAATTCTGAAACTAGAAAATATATGGAAGCAACTCTATCTTCAAAAAAAATTATGACTTTTACGTACGATGAAGCTTTTCAGGCTTCTTTAGAATATTTCGGCGGCGACGATTTAGCAGCTAAAGTTTGGGTCAGCAAATATGCACTGAAAGATTCTGACGGCAATATTTATGAGCAAAATCCGGACGATATGCACCGCAGAATTGCTTCGGAAATCGCCCGAGTTGAAGAAAAATATCCAAATGCGCTTTCTGAAGATAAAGTTTTCGACCTGATCAAAAATTTCAAATATATCATTCCGCAGGGAAGTCCGATGACGGGAATTGGCAATAATTTCCAGATCGCGTCGCTTTCGAACTGTTTTGTAATCGGTAGCGGCACGCAAAGCGATTCTTACGGAAGCATCATGAAAATTGATGAAGAGCAGGTTCAGCTGATGAAGCGCCGCGGTGGAGTAGGTCACGACCTTTCCAACATCCGACCGAAAGGTTCCGCGGTGAAAAATTCTGCGCTGACTTCCACAGGTTTGGTTCCGTTTATGGAAAGATATTCCAACTCCACGCGCGAAGTTGCGCAGGACGGCCGCCGCGGCGCGCTGATGCTTTCCGTTTCCGTAAATCACCCCGATTCTGAAGATTTCGTGAACGCAAAACTGGAGCAGGGAAAAATTACAGGTGCTAATATTTCGGTGCGAATTGACGATGATTTTATGAAAGCCGTCGTCAATAAAGAAAATTACATCCAAAAATATCCGATTCACAGCAAAAATCCAAAATTTCAAAAAGAAATAAAGGCGGTCGAATTATGGAATAAAATCATCCACAACGCTTGGAAATCTGCTGAACCGGGAATTCTTTTCTGGGACACCATTATCAATGAATCTTTGCCGGATTGTTACGCAGATCTCGGCTACGAAACGGTTTCCACGAACCCGTGTGGTGAAATTCCTTTGTGTCCGTACGATTCATGTAGACTGTTGGCGGTAAATTTATTTTCATATGTTGAAAATCCATTCACGAAGCAGGCAAAATTTAATTTTGAGCTTTTCGAAGAACATGTCGGTTACGCGCAAAGAATGATGGACGATATTATCGATCTTGAAATTGAAAAAATCGATGCTATTCTGGCTAAAATTGAAGCTGATCCTGAAGGCGAAGAAATTAAAGCGACTGAGAAGAATCTGTGGTTAAAAATTCGTCAGAAAACAATTGAAGGCCGTAGAACCGGTGTTGGAATTACCGCAGAAGGAGATATGCTTGCAGCATTGAATATTCAATACGGAAGTAAGGAAGGAAATGAATTTTCGACTTTGGTGCATAAAACTTTAGCGTTGGCGGCGTACCGTATGTCTGTTGAAATGGCGAAAGAACGCGGAGCTTTTGCAATTTATGATGCGAAAAGAGAGGAAAAAAATCCTTTTATATTAAGAATTAAAGAAGCAGATCCGAAACTGTATGAAGATTTAAAAAAATACGGCCGAAGAAATATTGCGTTACTGACAATTGCGCCGACCGGCAGTACTTCGTTGATGTCGCAAACCACTTCCGGTATTGAGCCGGTTTTTCTGCCCGTTTATAAAAGACGCCGAAAAGTAAATCCAAACGATCAGGACATTCGTGTAGATTTTGTGGATGAAGTGGGAGACTCGTGGGAAGAATATCTGGTTTTTCACCACCGTTTTAAAGAATGGATGGAAGTTCAGGGAATAGACACCGAAAAAAATTATTCTCAGGAAGAATTGAATAAAATTATTGAGCAGTCACCATACTTTAAAGCAACTTCCAATGATGTGGATTGGTTAAGCAAAGTGGAAATGCAGGGCGCCATTCAGAAGTGGGTGGACCATTCCATTTCGGTAACGATCAATATACCCAATGATGCGACGGAAGAACTCGTAAATCAGCTTTATATCAAAGCCTGGGAAGTAGGCTGTAAAGGCGTAACCGTTTACCGTGATGGTTCGCGTTCCGGTGTTTTGATTTCCGCAGATGATAAAAATGAGGAAAAAGCCGAAATGATTACTCCGGTTTTCCCGACCAAAAGACCGCATATTTTAGAAGCTGATGTGGTGCGTTTTCAAAATAATAAAGAAAAATGGATTGCTTTTGTCGGTTTAATTGAAGGGAAACCTTATGAAATTTTTACAGGTCTTGCTGAAGATGAAGAAGGAATTGCCGTTCCGCGCTGGGTGAATGAAGGCGTGATTATTAAAAACCAGGACGAGAACGGAAAATCGCGCTATGATTTCCAGTTTAAAAATCTGCGTGGTTATAAAACTACCATCGAAGGACTTTCGCATAAATTCAAGCCGGAATTCTGGAATTATGCAAAACTGATTTCGGGAACTTTAAGACACGGAATGCCGATTGAAAACGCAGTTGAGTTGATCAATCGTTTGGAGCTCGATTCAGAGTCCATCAACAACTGGAAAGCTGGTGTGGCGCGCGCGTTGAAACGCTATATTCCTGATGGAACGGAAGCTACAGGAAAATGTTCAAACTGCGGCTCAGACCAGGTGGTTTATCAGGAAGGATGTTTGACGTGTAAGAATTGTGGAAATAGTAAGTGTGGGTAATGTCATTGCGAGAAGCGTAACAAAGTGGAGCGAAGAAGCAATCTGTGGATATCTTTAAAAAAAAGGCACTAAATGCGCCTTTTTTTTCTAAGGTTTTTTATATATTAAAATTTTCATTATATTAGAGATAATGGGAGATAACCAAAACTCCTTCTTAAAATATTTAATGGCTAATGTTTTTAAAATCGGTGATACTTATTATTACCAAAATTCGCCAGTCAAAATTATTTCAATTATTAGCAATGAGATTGTTGAAATACTTGGCGAAAAAAAAGGGATTCCCTTTAATGTAAAGGTTCCCATTTTAGATTTGAAAAGTGAATTAGATAAAAAAGAACACTTTTTCTTTTAATTCGGATTTAGAACTTCTGCGAAAAGTTCTAAAAGCAAATGTACTAATGTATTGGGAAGCCACAAAATTTGTGGCTTTTTATTTTATGATCTCGTAATCGTAAATTATTTTTTGAATTTAAAAATATCAAAATTAGAAATCAAAATTTTTAGCCCTGATTGAACGGCATGTTTGAGCTCTCCCAAGCGCGGGGAATGCGCGGCGGGAAGCGAGTAGTGAAAGCAGGTTCCCGGCTCCACTGAATACTTGCTTGTTAAATTCCAAGTTTTCATAGTCATTCGTTCCTAATTCCTCGCAATGACATCAGCGGAAAATCTTGGCAAAACCACGGCGCTCCACGCGGAATAATTTCGTAAATTTGTGCTACTTTTAATAAAATCATAAAAAGATAAATATGAGTCAATTTGATGTGACCGTTATCGGTTCCGGTCCTGGTGGTTATGTTGCGGCAATTAGATGTGCGCAACTGGGTATGAAAACAGCGATTATCGAAAAATATCCGGTTTTGGGCGGTACTTGCCTCAACGTAGGTTGTATCCCGAGTAAGGCGCTGCTGGACAGTTCGGAGCACTTCGAAAACGCGAAGCACAATTTTGCCAACCACGGAATTATCATCAATGAGCCTAAGGCCGACTTGTCCCGAATGATTGAGCGAAAAAGAGAAGTGGTGGACCAAACTACGAAAGGAATCCAGTTTTTGATGGATAAAAACAAGATCACGGTTTTCGAAGGCGTGGGAAGTTTTGAATCGCCGACTCAAGTTAAAGTAACAAAAAATGATGGCTCTACGGAAACCATCGAATCGAAATATTCTATTATTGCAACGGGTTCTAAACCGAGCACTTTGCCGTTTATTACCTTAGATAAAGAAAGAATTATTACGTCTACAGAAGCTTTGGAGCTAAAAGAAATTCCGAAACACCTCATCGTAATCGGTGGTGGAGTAATTGGTCTGGAACTCGGTTCTGTTTACAAAAGACTCGGCGCTGAAGTTACTGTGGTAGAATTTATGGATAAAATTATCCCGACCATGGACGGTGCTTTATCGAAAGAATTGAATAAAGTCCTCAGAAAGCAGGGAATGAAATTCAACCTTTCAACAGGAGTTCAGTCGGTTGAAAGAAATGGCGATACCGTAAAAGTTACCGCGAAAGACAAAAAAGGTGAAGAAGTAACTTTTGAAGGTGATTATGTTTTGGTTGCCGTGGGTAGAAAACCTTACACAGACGGACTTGCGGTAGAAAAAGCGGGCGTTGATCTTGACGAAAGAGGAAGGGTGAAAGTAAACGAACACTTGCAAACCAATGTTTCCAATATTTACGCGATCGGTGATGTGGTTGTAGGCGCAATGCTGGCGCACAAAGCTTCTGAAGAAGGAACTTTGGTTGCAGAACTTATTGCCGGACAAAAACCGCATATCAATTATAATTTAATTCCGGGCGTGGTGTACACCTGGCCGGAAGTTGCCTCAGTTGGTAAAACCGAAGAGCAACTGAAAGCGGAAGGTGTAGCCATAAAAATTGGTAATTTCCCGATGCGCGCTTTAGGAAGAAGCCGTGCTTCCGGTGATGTTGATGGTTTCATCAAAGTAATTGCAGACGAGAAAACCGATGAAATTTTAGGTGTTCACATGATCGGCGCGAGAGCTGCAGACTTAATTGCCGAAGCTGTTGTAGCGATGGAATACCGCGCAAGTGCTGAAGATATTTCCAGAATGTCTCACGCGCACCCGACGTACGCTGAAGCCATGAAAGAAGCTGCACTAGACGCAACCGGAAAAAGAGCTTTGCATTTCTAAATCTTAAATTGCTATAAAAATTAAAAAGAGAAGTTTCGGCTTCTCTTTTTTTGGCTGTTATTCAGGTCTTTTTTTCGTATTTAAAGTTGGGTTTGATTTCCTTATTTAAAAAAGTGCCTTTTGAAAAAGCGGCGCGAAAATCATCGAAAATTTCCTGCGGAACATCAAGATAATCATAAACTGCGCCCGAAACATACACAATCGTAAGAATTTGCTGTTCCGGTTTGTAGAAATATTTTTTAATTACAGAAGACGGCATTGCTTTGTTTTTAAAAAATCAAATATTTACCGTTATTCAGGCATTTTTTTCCGATTTAACTCGTTGCGCGTATGAATCGATGCTTCATAAACTTTCTTCCGGAGTTGCTGAATTTTTCCGACCGGCTGCAAGATTTCAGGATTTTCAAATGGATTAAAATTAAGATTTTCAACTGCCGGATCATCGGAATTTAAAAAGGCAGCTTTTGGAATTTTAATTTTTCCAAGGCAAAATTTTGGCGCTTTTTTCCAGTCTTTTTTTAAATTATTTATGGGTTGATTTTCCAGATTTTCACACATTTCAATCATTAAATTAAATGAAGATTCGCGCGAAGCTAAAAACCAGTTAATTGAATCTTTCTGCGGTTCGCCGCGGCCGATTTTTGAGCTGATATTTTGCGGTTCCACACTTAATTTCATCATATAATCGCCGAGCCGATAACATACAATTCCGGAATATTTGAAGGAAAAGAAAAAATCTTTTGAATGTTTTAAAAAATGAAAAGTCCGTTTTGCTAAATCAGCAGAAAACATATCGATCGCAAGCGAAAACCCATTGGTCAGCAAATGCGGAAGGTCTAAAGCTGAAACCAAAAAATTATCCTGTTTGGTGACCAAAAAAGTATTTACCGAAGTGAAAAACTTCAGGAAGACGGATGGCGAATTGGTCGGAAAAAGCGGAAAATTCACCAACGGAAAATTTGCCTCTTTTTGCCCGAAATTTTTGAATTTAACCGAAAAACCGTAAACCGGAATTTCCCGTCCTTTTTTATTGATAACAAGATTTGCATTTGAAAATCTCAGCAAAAGTTCATATTCTTTCTGGTTGAAAATTTTGGTGATAAAATCGGGTAAATTTTCCGAAATTTCTAATTTCGCTTTTACCGTGGCGTAAGTTTTTGAGTGCGCATCGCGCGTGGCATAATTTACGTCGCTGATTGCCGCAGAACTTTCGATAAATTTCTGAACCGATAGCAAAGCTTTGTCGAGATCGGCATTTTCCTGCGCTGAAAGTTGGTTAAATTCCGGTGAAAATTTTTGGAGCGAATTCATGCTTTTTTTCGAAAAACGCAGCAACAACCATTCCCTAAAATTCCTCGGAAAATACCTTATCTTTGCGTTTTATCATTAATCACATTTATCTACGCCTTTATGAACCTCGGAAAAACTCAAATTTTAAAAATCGCTGAAAAAAATTATTCCGGACTTTTTCTTGAAGATGAAGCAGGCGAACGCGCTTTTTTGCCGAAAATTTTTGCTTCCGAAGATGCAGAAATTGGCGATGAGATGGAAGTTTTCGTCTATCAGGATGATGATAAATTAAAAGCAACGACAGAAAAACCACTCGCTGAAATCGGTGAATACGCCGTGATGACTTGCGTGCAGAGTTTGCCAAGCGGCGCTTTTATGGATTGGGGAATTATTAAAGATCTTTTTGTTCCGTACAAGCAGCAACGCGCGAAAATCGTAGAAGCAAAGCGCTATTTGGTGCATGTTTACATTGATGAATTTTTAGGTTTAATTACCGGAACCACGCGTTTTAAGAAAAATCCGAGTTACGAAAATCTGCCTTTTGAAAAAGGTGAAAAGGTGAATTTAATTATCGCCGGCGAAAGCGAACTTGGCTGGAATGTGGTCATCAACAAAAAATACATTGGCTTAATTTACACTTCCGATGTTTACAAAAAATTATTTCCGCTTTCGGAAGAAACTGGTTTTATAAAAAGCATCCGCGAAGATGGAAAAATTGACGTAACGCTTCAGCCGGAAGGTTACGATAATATTGATGAATTCCAGAAAATAATTTTGGATAAACTCGAAGTGAATTATGGTCTGATTTACCTTTCCGACAAATCTACGCCGGAAGAAATAAAAGACGAACTGCAGATGAGTAAGAAAAATTTTAAAAAAGCCATCGGCGGATTGTACCGCGATAAGAAGATTGAAATTTTAGAAGATAAAATTCGACTCTTAGAAGACGGCGAATAGAAAATTTCAGAAAAAAGGTAAAAAAGGAGCGGAATATTTTCCGTTCTTTTTTGGTTATTGAAGCGTAAAATTCATTCCTTCCTCACCAGTAAAATCCAGTCGTCTTCAAGCAATTTATAACCAATATCATAAATGAAACGGTATTCCGCGCCGTTTTTATAAACTATTAAAGATGTAAAATACTCAAAATCAAAACCTTCCGCCAGCAGTTTATTGCGCGTGGTTTTAGCTTTTCCTTCTTTGTACGGTTGCTCGCTTAAAATTCTGTGGTTTTTGCGCAGCTTATTATTGATGTTGCGCATCAGGTTTGATGAATCTTTATTGTGCTTATTATTGTAGGCATTCCGGCACCCATCGTTGCAGAATTTTTTATCGCTTCTGCCGATTATTTTTTCGCCACATTCCAGACAGTTCTGCATAAAAATCTATTGATAATCAAATATATAAAAAATATCCGCTTACAAACGGATATTTTTTTGACGGTTAAAACGGCAAATTTTTGTAAAATTTCAAAGTGAATGTGAAGCGCTTTTCTGCAAATATTTTCTCCCGCTTAAACAGCACATTTTTTTGATTTTGCTTAAAGTTGCATAAATAAGTTCTTAAAGTGCTTAAAATTGCTTAATGCATTTTAGTGTTTTCCATTTCGTCCATGGCAATGGTTGCGTGCGCATAAGCAGCACCGGCGCGCATTTCCGCGGCAACCCAAATCGCTTCCATTACTTCTTCTTTGGTGGCACCTTTCCGCAATGCAGTTTTAGAATGTGACCGGATGCAGTACGGACATTGCGTTACGTGCGCCACGGCAACAGCAATCAGTTGTTTGGTTTTTTCGTCTAAAGCGCCGGCTTCAAATATGGTTTTGCTGAAATTCCGCCAGGCTTCAACATTTTTCGGTGCTAAAGCGGCCTTTTTTTCTAATATTTCATTTGTTGTTTCCGGATATAAATTGTGGTTTTACATTGGTTGAATTTTGGTTATTTATTTTTCTAAAAACTGTCGTAACACATACTGTAAGATTCCGCCGTTTCGGTAATATTCTATTTCAATCAGTGAATCCAAACGTGCGATGACATTAAATTTAGTTTCATCTCCGTTCATGCTTTTTGCGGTTATCTCAATTTCTTTCAAAGGTTTAATGTCTTCCGCAATTCCGGTAATCGAAAATATTTCTTTCCCGGTGAGTCCGTGACTTTCTGCGGTGTCGCCGTTTTTATATTGAAGCGGTAAAACACCCAATCCAACTAAATTACTTCTGTGAATCCGCTCATAACTTTCAGCCAAAACAGCTTTAATTCCTAAAAGAAAAGTTCCTTTAGCTGCCCAGTCGCGCGAAGAGCCGCTGCCGTATTCTTTTCCGGTCAGCACGATTAATGGCGTTTGCGCTTCTTTATATTTAACCGAAGCTTCGTAAACGGTCATTTCTTCGCCGGTAGGTAAGAATGTGGTGTAGCCGCCTTCTTTTTCCGCCAGTTTATTTTTAATTCTCACATTTGCAAAAGTTCCGCGAACCATCACTTCATCATTTCCTCGGCGCGAACCGTACGAATTAAATTCTTCTTTTGGAACACCCCGGCTTAACAGATATTTTCCGGCGGCAGAATTTTCACTGAAAGCTCCGGCAGGCGAAATATGATCAGTCGTTACGCTGTCGCCCAAAAACAACAAAGCGCGGGCGTTTTCAATGTCTATCAACGGCTCAGTTTCCGAAGGTAAATTGTGGAAAAACGGAATTTCTTTAATGTAAGTCGAATCGTCATCCCATTTATATAATTTTCCGCCGGGAATTTCCAGATTCCTCCAGATTTCGTTACCATCAAAAATTTCATCATAATTTTTAGCAAAATCATTTGGTGATAAAACTTTGCTTAAAATTTCATTGATTTCTTCATCCGAAGGCCAGATGTCTTTCAGATAAACGGGCTCCTGATTGGAATCGAAACTAATCGGTTCGGTGGTTAAATCAATATCCACGCGGCCTGCGAGCGCATAAGCGACGACCAACATCGGCGACATTAAAAAATTCATTTTAACCTGCGGATGAATCCTGGCTTCAAAATTCCGGTTTCCGGAAAGTACCGAGGTTACAATTAAATTATATTCGTCCACGGCTTTTGCAATTTTCGGTGCTAAAGGCCCGGAATTTCCGATACACGACGTACAGCCATAACCGACCAAATGGAAATGCAAAGCTTCCAAATCTTTCAATAGATCTGCTTTTTCAAGGTAATCGGTCACTACTTTAGAGCCCGGCGCCAGCGAAGTTTTCACCCAGGGTTTTACATCAATACCGCGTTCACGTGCTTTTCGTGCCACCAAACCGGCTCCGATCATCACAAACGGATTTGAAGTATTTGTACACGAAGTAATCGCTGCTATTGCAACAGCTCCGTCCGACAGCATGAATTTTTCATCACCTCGCGTAATCCAGACATTTTGCAAACCCTGTTTGCTGTTGGTTTCAATTTCTTCGTTTCTCGCGAGCGCTTTAGATTCCGGCACCGGTAAATCGCCACCTTCGTTATCAAACCGCGTAATAGATTTTTCGATTTCGCGGTCTTCCCAAGTGATGTAATGTCTGTTGAATGAACTGTGTAAAAGCTCGATGAATGTGTTTTTAAAATCTTTTAAAAGTATTTTGTCTTGCGGTCTTTTTGGTCCTGCAACGGTCGGTTCAATGGTGGAAAGATCGAGTTCTACCACGCTCGTGTACGTGATTTCGTCTTCGTTTTCCCGCCAAAGCATATTGTTTTTGCAGTATTTTTCAACCAAGTCGATTTGGTTTTCGGAACGGTTGCTTTTCCGCATATATTCCAAGGTTTTGTCGTCGATAGGGAAGTAGGTGATGGTGCAGCCAAATTCCGGCGACATATTTCCGATGGTAGCGCGGTCAGGTACCGAAAGATTAGCTAAACCGGGACCGAAAACTTCAACAAATTTTCCGACCACACCGAATTTTCGGAGCAAGTTGGCAATAGTTAAAACCAAATCTGTAGCAGTAGAACCGAGCGGAAGTTTTCCTGTAAGTTTTAAACCAATTACTTCCGGCATAATAAAATAAAGCGGCTGACCGAGAATTGCGGCTTCGGCTTCAATACCACCAACGCCCCACGCAACTACGCCAATACCATTCACCATCGGAGTGTGACTGTCGGTTCCCACTAAAGTATCGGGAAAAACTTCACCATTTCTTTCAATGACACCTTTCGACAAATATTCGAGGTTAATCTGGTGACAAATTCCCATTCCAGGCGGCACGACACTGAAATTGTCAAATGAGTTTTGCGCCCATTTCAAAAACTGGTAGCGTTCTTTATTTCGCTTGTATTCCTCTTCAATATTTCTGGCGTAAGCGCCTTCAGTTCCGAAATAATCAACTTGAACGGAGTGGTCAATAATCAAATCAACAGGAACCAGCGGATTAATCGTGTCTGGATCTTTACCTTTTCTTGCGACTTCCGCGCGAAGCGCCGCAATATCTACAACCGCCGGAACTCCGGTGAAATCCTGCATTAGCACGCGCGCGGGCTTGAACGGAATATCTTTATCTGAAGCTTTTGGCGACCAAAAAAGTAAAGTCTCAATATTTTCTTTGGTAATGGAAAAACCGTCGTAATTACGAATCGCATTTTCCAGAAGAATCCGGATGGAAAAGGGTAGCTTGTCGATCGGAAATCCCTGTTTTTGAAGTTCCGGAAGGCTAAAGTAGCTGAAATTTCCGTCTGCTGTTTGTAAACTTCTTTTGATTTGAAAAATATCTCGCTCCATAATTTTGAATTTTTAATGAGATTCGGAAATGGTGAAATGGTCGAATAAGGAAGATTTTTCTCTGTTTAGAAAAAGCAAAAATCACCTGTTTTAGCCGGTAAAATTTCGGGCTTAAACGGCTAAAATTTCACGCTATTCTCAAAGATAAGAAATTAAGGAAAGCAAAAGTAAAATTTAGCAGACTTTAGCAATTGAGGTTCAGGATTTTAAATCTAAAAACTTGGCAGTTCTTAAATAAAAAAAAAGCCGCTTAAACAAGCAATTTTTTCAAATTGACACGTCACTTTTAAAAACCGAGTTAATTTAAAACAAAAAAATATCCGCCTAAAAGCGGATATTTTTACGAAATAGATTTGATGAAAAATTACTCGGTGTGACCGTACATTTCGTTATACAAGTTGATGTATTTTTCCTTCACCGCTTTTCTTTTCAGTTTCAGCGTTGGAGTTAGTAAACCAAGTTCGATTGACCAGATATCGGGCGTCAGTTCAAATCTTTTAATCTGTTCCCAGTTTCCTAATTTGGTATTCAGATAATCGATTTCTTTTTTGATTCGCTCTTTCAATTCCGGACTTTTTACGATTTCCGCCGGTGTGTCACCAATTTTCAGTTCTTTTCTTTCTGCCCAGTTTTTAATAAAATTGAAATCCGGCTGTACGAGCGCGGTTGGCATTTTTTCGCCGTCACCAACTACCATAATTTGTTCGATAAATTTCGAAGCTTTCGCTAAATTTTCAATAACCTGCGGCGCAATATATTTTCCGCCCGAAGTTTTGAACATTTCTTTTTTCCGGTCGGTAATGTGCAGATAACCTTCGTCATCAATATGTCCGATGTCACCGGTTTTGAAATAACCTTCTTCGTTAAAAGCTTCATTGGTCATTTCTTCATTTTTAAAATAACCTTTAAACACCGAAGGACCCTTCACTGTAATTTCACCGTCTTCCTGGATTTTCACATCCAAGTTATCCAAAACATGACCAACGGTACCGATTTTTATTTTTCCGAAGCTGTTCACCGAAATCACCGGTGAAGTTTCTGTCAGGCCATAACCTTCCAAAATCGGGATTCCGGCATTTTGGAACATTTTATTTAATCTTGAAGAAAGCGCAGCAGAACCTGAAACGAGCGTGATGATATTTCCGCCTAATCCTTCGCGCCATTTAGAAAATACGAGTTTATCAGCGATAATCTCTTTCAAACCGGAAGGTTTTCCGATTTTTTCTTTCGCTTTATTGACACCTAACGCCCAAAGAAAAATTTTCGATTTTAAACCGCCGGCGCTGGTTCCCTTGTCATAAATTTTATCGTACACTTTTTCGATAAGCCGTGGCACCACAGACATGATATGGGGCTGAACTTCTTTGATGTTTTCGCCCATTTTATCAATGCTTTCCGCAAAATAAATCGCGTAACCATTATATTGATAAAGATAAAAAAGCATGCGCTCGAAAATGTGGCAAATCGGCAAAAAACTCAGGATTTTGATGTCGCTAAATTCCAATCCTTTTACGCGCGGAATTCTGGGGTTGGAAGCCAAGACATTAGAAACGATATTTTGGTGGGTCAGCATGACGCCTTTTGGTCTGCCTGTCGTTCCGGAAGTATAAATTAATGTCGCTAAATCCTCGGAATTTATTGATTTTGCTAAATCGTCAACTTCATTTTGCGTGGTATCGTCTTTTCCTAAATCGATAATCTCTTGCCAGTTTGCTGCGCCGTCAACCTGTTCGAAGGTGAAAATACCTTGCAGACTCGCCACATTTCCTTTAATTTTCTGAACTTTATCGTAAAGCTCTTTATCAGAAACAAAACAATATTTCACTTCTGCATTATTAAAGATAAAATCATAATCTTCCGAGGAAATACTAGGGTAAACCGGTACGGAAATCGCGCCGATCTGTGAAATTCCCAAGTCCATAACCGCCCATTCTGTCCTTGTTGCCGTAGTAATAAGCGCAATTTTATCGCCGGGCTGGATGCCGAGTTTTAATAAACCGCGAGAAATTTTATTTCCCTGGTTAATAAATTCGGCTGTTGATATTTTTTCCCACTTTCCATTGTGTTTGGTTACAAACATGTCATCCCGGGAATAATTTTCCAGAGCGTGATGTGCGAAATCAAAAATTCTTTTTATTGACATATCAGATATTTTATAGAGGATAAATTATGAAATTTGTAAACCTTCATGGTTTTATGTAAAAATATCAAATTTATTTAAACCTGCAACAAGTATTGTGAGGTAAATTTTAAATAAGTTTTTTACTTTTTAGAAATATTGTAAATTTACGGTCTAACAATTTTTTATTTTATGGATTTTAATTTATCTGAAGAACAGTTGATGATTCAGCAAGCCGCCAGAGATTTTGCACAAACCGAACTTTTACCCGGCGTTATCGAGCGAGACAACCAACAGAAGTTTCCCTACGAACAGGTAAAAAAAATGGGCGAATTGGGACTGCTCGGAATGATGGTAGACCCGAAATACGGCGGCGCCGGAATGGACAGCGTTTCTTATGTGCTCGCAATGGAAGAAATCGCGAAAGTTGATGCGTCAGCAGCCGTAGTAATGTCTGTTAATAATTCTTTGGTTTGCGCAGGATTGGAAAAATTCTGTAACGAAGAGCAAAAAATGAAATACCTGAAACCACTTGCAAGTGGCGAAGTAATCGGTGCTTTTGCGTTGTCGGAACCTGAAGCGGGATCCGATGCGACTTCTCAGCAAACAACTGCTGTTGACAAAGGTGATCACTATATTTTAAATGGAACGAAAAACTGGATTACCAACGGTGGTAACGCGACTTATTATATCGTAATTGCGCAAACAGACCCGGAAAAAAAACATAAAGGAATTAACGCTTTTATCGTGGAGAGAAGTTGGAAAGGTTTTGAAATCGGTCCGAAAGAAGATAAATTAGGAATCCGCGGAAGTGACACGCATTCGTTGCTATTCACGGACGTTGTCATACCAAAAGAAAACAGAATTGGTGAAGACGGTTTCGGCTTCAACTTTGCAATGGCTGTGCTTAATGGCGGCCGCATCGGTATTGCGTCTCAAGCTTTGGGAATTGCTTCCGGCGCGTACGAACTTGCATTAAAGTATGCGAAAACCAGAAAAGCTTTTAAAACGGAAATTATCAACCACCAGGCAATCGCTTTCAAACTTGCAGATATGGCAACATCCATTATGGCTGCCAGAATGTTGTGCTATAAAGCAGCGGTAGAAAAAGATGAAGGAAAAGATATTTCGGAAATCGGTGCGATGGCGAAATTATACGCTTCACAGGTTGCAATGGACACTACAATTGAAGCAGTGCAAATTCACGGTGGCTACGGTTATGTAAAAGAATACCACGTAGAAAGAATGATGCGCGATGCGAAAATCACTCAAATCTACGAAGGAACTTCCGAAATCCAGAAAATCGTAATTTCACGAAGTATTGCTAAAAATAGCTAAAAACCTTTTCTTATGAAAAAAATCTGGATTGTTATCATCGCCGTGCTTCTCGTTTTGGGAATTTTCGTTTGGTACAAATACTATTTTGTTTTCGCGGAAGGCGTGAAATCCGGATATTTAAATTATGCGAATAAAAAAGGCTATATTTTTAAGACCTACGAAGGAAAACTTATTCAGGAAGGTTTCGGCCGCGGAAAAACCGGCGCGCTGACCAGCTATGAATTTGAATTCTCTGTGGAAAATGAAGCAATTTTTAAGCAACTTGAAGAAAACAGCGGCAAGCAGTTCGATTTACATTATAAGGAATACAACGGCGCTATACCGTGGCGCGGAAATACGAAATATATTGTCGACCGAATCGTGAATATGAAATAAAAAGAAAATCCTTTCAGCAATCTGAAAGGATTTCTTATTTTTAAAGAATGAAAGAATATATACTTCAGAAAGAACGCATTTTCCATTTCCTTTCTTTGGCGCTTATCGCCGGCTCGCTGTTTCTGCCGGATCCCATCCACAAAATTGTCGTGCTGGAAACAGGAATTTTAGGACTTCTGATTTTATCCTCCTTAAAACGGCAAAAAATCCTGGTCCTCATTTATCTGTTTTTATTCTTCGCGGCGGGAATTTTCTATTATTTAATCACGGAAGGCAAACTTCATTTTTAAATTTTTGAAGATGAAATACTTTTTACCTTTTACCATTTTAATGAGCGTATCTTTCCAAAGTCAGTTTTTGCCGAAGCTGACGGATGAAATTTCCCTAAAACTTGCGGAAAAACCTTTGAAATGTATCAATCAGGAATTTCCGAATAAAACTGCGCATATCATTAATAATGCGACTGAAGTTTCGCTTTCTCCCAGCCAGCTGCATCCCAGTTTTTACGGTTGTTTCGATTGGCATTCTTCGGTTCATGGACATTGGATGCTCGTGCGCTTACTGAAAACCAAACCACATTTAGAAAATTCTGAGGAAATTTTTAAAATTCTGGAAAATTCATTTCTGGAAAAAAACGTGCTGGAAGAGGCAAAATATTTCACGAAATACGACATCGCCGCAAACTTCGAAAGAACGTACGGCTGGGCGTGGTTGCTGAAATTAGATGAAGAACTAGCGACTTGGAATCATCCAAAAGCTAAAATTTGGCATCAGAACTTAAAACCTTTAACCGCCGAAATTCTGCGTCTGTGGAAAGCTTATTTACCAAAACAAACGTATCCAAACAGAACCGGCGTTCACCCGAATTCGGCATTTGCAATGGCTTTTGCGATTGACTGGGCACGCGCTTCGAATGACAAAGTTTTCGAAAATCAGTTGATAGAAAAGTCAAAAAACTTCTATTTAAACGACCAGAAAACTCCGGCATATTTGGAACCCGACGGCAGCGATTTTTTCTCACCAAGTTTAGAAATCGCCGACTTAATGCGAAGGATTCTTCCGCAGAAAGACTTTGTAAAATGGCTCAACAAATTTTACGATAAAAAAAGTGTGGAAAACATTTCGCAGATTCCGGTCATCAGCGATATTAATGATTTCCAAACCGTTCATTTGGTCGGACTTTCGTTTAGCAGAGCCTGGTGCATGAAAGGCATTGCAAAAGCGTTACCGAAAAATCACCCGCTAAAATGGCATTTTTCTGAAACTTCCGACAAATTTTTAGCGAACGCCTTGCCGTTGCTTTTTCAGGGAAATTACGGCGGCGACCATTGGCTCGCAAGTTTTGCAGTCTACGCGATGGAAGAATAATTCTTAAAAAATTAGCCGCTAAAAGCCTATTTTTTTGGTAAATACTTCGAATAGTCTGGTTCTGAATCTTCCGTTTTTGTGTTGCTATTCTTTGGCTTTTCATTCAGATTTTCTGCCGGCTTTTCGTCTAGATTTTCTATATTTTCAGTAGTCGGAATAGGTGGCGATTTTTGTTGATTTTTCGTTTTAAAATAAATGAGAAAAATAATTCCACCAAACACAAACACTGGCCAGAAGGGCAAAAGTGCTAAAAATATTTTCTCCAAACCCTCAAAACCACTATTGAATGCGCTCGAAGACTTGCTGCTAAAAGAATCATTTTCGTCCGCTTTTTCCGGTTTCTCAATGGTAGAATTTGGCATTCCGCTCGCTAAATCATGATTTTTCTGGATAAGCGTAATTTCCACGGAACCACTTGTATTGCTCATTAAATCTGAACCACGTGAAGTTGTATTTTTCAGCGTGACATCACCCAATTGCGCCGAAATACTCTGTACAAAATAATCGAAATCGCGCATCGGAATTCGCATTTCCAAATTTTCTTTTTTAATTCCTTCGGAAGTGGTGAAATTTTCGGAAACCAAATTTCCGTTGCTGTCGCGAAGCTGCTGACGTAAAAGTGCTTTTGCATCTGAAAGGTCTTCAACTTCAATTTCAAGAAAAGTTTTCTTAATCAACGGATCTTTTGGCGTCGGATTTACAGCAGTTTCCTCACGCTGAACTGGCGGTGCCGAAGGAGTTTCGGGTTGCGCTTCTTTTTTTTCCTGAGTTTGCTTTAAAATTCGGTCTGCAGTTTTGGATAAAACCGCAATGGCATTTTCACCATTTTTCAAAAGTTGGCTCGCAGAATCTAAAGTTTTTGCGACTTCGGTTCCGGTTTTTACGTGTTTCGTAATTTTCGTGATTTCTTTGTTCAGCGAATCGATTCGCCAGCTGCCGGATTTCAGCGTGCTGTCAATTCTTTTCGTCTGTTTTTCAATTTTCGGAATAATAACTTTTTTCGCTATTCCGTTGGAATCGCTGATGTTTTTAGAAATGGAATCTAAAGTTTTCAGACCGTCATTCGCTTTGGTAAAAAGGCTGTCGGCACGTTTAATCGTATCGGTTGTTTGTGTAAATTCTTGTTTTGAGCAGGAAAAAATTAAAAAAAACAGCAAAATAACCGGAAATATTTTTTTCATCTTTTATTTAAAATTTTGGTCCCCGAAAGATAATCAAATTGTATTCCTTTAAAAACGAAAAAAGACTCTTTAAATTACTAAGAGTCTGTTAATGAGTCTTTTGAAAATTAATTTTACAAGAACTTTACAAAATTATGAATTCTCAAATTCGCTGATGAAATGCAGTTTCACGTTCGGGAATTTTTCCTGAGTCATATGAATCGTAAACGACGAATCCGCAAGGAAAACACGTTGGCCATATTTGTCGCGTGCCATAAACCGCTGTTTCAACCGCGCAAATTCCTGGAATTCTTCAGATTTTTCATCCGCTTCAATCCAACACGCTTTATGGATGGAAAGTGGTTCGTAGGTACATTTTGCGCCATATTCATGCTCCAAACGGTATTGAATAACTTCGTACTGTAAAGCACCGACAGTCCCGATGACTTTTCGGTTGTTCATTTCCAGAATAAAAAGCTGCGCCACACCTTCGTCCATCAGTTGGTCAATACCTTTTGCAAGCTGTTTCGCTTTCAACGGATCATCATTGTTTATGTATCGGAAATGTTCCGGCGAAAAGTTCGGGATTCCTTTAAAGCTTAATTTTTCACCACCAGTCAAAGTATCTCCAATCCTGAAATTTCCCGTGTCGTGAAGCCCGACGATGTCGCCTGGAAAACTTTCATCAACCACTTCTTTTTTGTCGGCGAAGAAAGCGTTCGGCGAAGAAAATTTCATTTTTTTATTTTCGCGTACAAGCAGATAATTTTCATTTCTTTTAAAGGTTCCGGACACGATTTTTACGAAAGCCAGACGATCGCGGTGTTTTGGGTCCATATTGGCGTGAATTTTAAAGATAAAGCCGGTAAAATCTTTTTCTTCCGGCTTTACGAGGCGCGAATCGCTTTCTTTCGGCTGCGGATTTGGCGCGATTTCGATAAACGCATCGAGCAGTTCGCGAACTCCAAAATTATTTAAGGCAGAACCGAAGAAAACCGGCTGCAAATCGCCGTTCATATAATTTTCGCGGTTGAATTTCGGGTAAACTTCCTGGATGAGTTCCAGTTCTTCGCGCAAAGTTACCGCAGCTTTTTCACCAATCGCTTCATCAACCTTCGGATCGTTGATGTCATCAAATTTTACCGCCGTTCCAATGCGTTGTTTTTTTTCTTCTAAAAAGAGCTGAATATTATTTTCCCAAATATTATAAATTCCCTGAAACTCGCTTCCCATACCAATCGGCAAAGAAAGTGGCACGACAGACAACCCGAGTTTTTGTTCCACCTCATCCAACAAATCGAACGCGTCTTTTCCTTCGCGGTCGAGTTTATTGATGAAAACAATCATCGGAATATTGCGCATTCTGCAGACCTGAACGAGCTTTTCAGTTTGTTCTTCCACACCTTTGGCCACGTCTACCACCACGATCACCGAATCTACCGCAGTTAAAGTCCGGTAGGTATCTTCAGCGAAATCTTTGTGACCAGGCGTATCTAAAATATTGATTTTGTGATTTTTATACTCAAATGCCAACACGGAAGTCGCCACAGAAATACCTCTTTGGCGTTCAATTTCCATAAAATCGGAAGTTGCACCTTTTTTAATCTTATTGGATTTTACAGCGCCCGCTTCCTGAATCGCTCCGCCAAAAAGCAAAAGCTTTTCTGTAAGCGTGGTTTTTCCGGCATCAGGGTGGGCAATAATTCCAAAGGTTTTTCTTTTCCCTATTTCTTTTAGTAAATCTGACATAATTATATTTGAGAGTGCAAAAATCGCTTTTTTTTATGGAAAATGAAAATGGGAAAAAAGTGCTATAATGCGGCAAATTTTTAATTTTTAAAACCAGTTTAGTTTCCCATCGCTTTAATAAATTTATCTTTGCGTAAATTATTTTTGATGAACCAAAAATCACCAATTCCTCAATTCAATTTCGATTTTGAAGGCGCCATTGCACTTATTTTAGGCGGAATTGCCGGTATCACCTTAATTTCTTTTATCAATGTTGCGAGTGTTTTCGGGTTAAATACCAATTTGCAGTATGGCGATTTATTCCTTTTACTATCAAATTCTGCGATGTTTTTGGGTGCAATTTTTTTCTTTGATTATTTTATTTGTCGTCGCAGAACCGGAAAAAAACTGAACTTCAATTTTTCGCCCACGAATTTCATGACCTACGTTTTGATTTTTCCGATGATGTTGGGAATGATGTTTATCGCAGAATTTGTCACCGCACAAATTCCTATTACTGGTCCCTTTTTCGGCAAATTTTACGATTATTTTTCCCGGTTGATGGAGCAGATGACGTCAAATCCCGCAACGCTCATTGTACTTGCAGTATTTATGGCGCCGCTTTTCGAGGAAATTATTTTCCGCGGAATTATTATGAAAGGTTTGCTGAACAAAGGCGTGCGGCCGTTTTATGCGATTTTGATTTCGTCCGTAACTTTCGGATTGGTACATGGTAATCCCTGGCAGTTTGTAGGCGCGGTGATGCTCGGCTGCGTTTTAGGGCTCGTTTATTACAAAACAAAATCACTGCTTTTACCGATTTTGCTGCACGCTTTCAATAATCTGTGTTCCAGCATTTTGCTTTTTTATACCAAAAGTGAAAGTTTTGCGGACGCCGCAAAAATGTCCGAATGGGTTTTTCTCGGCATCGGCATCGTTCTGTTTACCACATTTTATATTTTATTTACCCGAAAATATCGGGTTCACTATCAAGACCAATAGTCATTAATTAAATTGAATTATGAAGAAAGAAATTCTTGTCGCGACACACAATCAACATAAAAAGGAAGAAATTCAGCAGATTTTAGGTGATAATTTTAAAGTCACATCGCTCACTGATTACAATATTCATGATGAGATTGTGGAAGACGGAAATACCTTTCACGAGAACGCGCGCATAAAAGCTGAATATTGTTTTAAAACCACTGGAAAAGCTAGTCTTGGTGATGATTCCGGCTTGGTTGTAGATGCGTTGGACGGCCGTCCTGGGATTTACTCTGCGCGGTATGCCGGCAAACACGATTTTGCAAAAAATATGGCCAAAGTACTGGGAGAAATGGAGCACGAGGAAAACCGAAAAGCTTATTTTGTCACGGTAATGTGCTTAATGGATGAAAACGGAGTTCATTATTTTGAAGGAAGAATTTACGGACAGATTCGCAGAGAACTGAGCGGTTCGGAAGGCTTTGGTTATGATCCCATTTTTCAGCCGGACAATTACGAAATTACTTTTGCAGAAATGCCCATGGAGGAGAAAAACAAAATCAGTCACCGCCGGAAAGCCATCGATCAGTTGCTGGATTTTATGGCGGAAGAAGTTTAGAAATTCTGTAAAATTTACCCAAAAAGCGGCCAGTTTTTTTGATCTAAAAACCGTATTTTTGCACTCACTATATTTAAGAAGATGTTAGAAAAAATAGATGAACTGTTGGTGGAAGTGGGAAATTTCCAGTCTGCAAACAAAGATGAAATTGAACAGTTCCGAATAAAATTCAGCGGAAAAAAGGGCATTTTAAATGATATTTTTTCTAAGTTTAAAGATGTCCCGAGCGAGCAGAAAAAAGAATTTGGTCAGAAAATAAACACGCTTAAACAGGCGGTAGAAACCAAACTCGTGGAGCTGAAAAATTCTTCGACATCGCAGATTATTCTGGAAAAAGATGACCTTACAAAACCCGGTTATCCATCGGAATTAGGTACGCGGCATCCGATTAATTTAGTGAAAAACCAAATCATCGAAATCTTTCGTTCTATTGGTTTTGCGGTAGCAGACGGCCCGGAAATCGAAGATGACTGGCACAATTTTACCGCGCTCAATTTGCCCGAATATCACCCGGCGCGCGATATGCAGGACACTTTTTTCATTGAAACCGATCCTGATATTTTGCTGAGAACGCACACTTCATCGGTGCAGATACGCTATATGGAAAATAATGAGCCGCCGATGCGTATCTTGTCGCCGGGCCGCGTTTTTCGGAATGAAGCAATTTCAAGCAGATCTCACTGTATCTTTCATCAAATTGAAGGACTTTACATCGATCAGAACGTAAGTTTCGCGGATTTGAAACAAACGATTCAATATTTCACAACGGAACTTTTCGGAAAATCAAAAATCAGGTTGCGTCCGTCTTATTTCCCGTTCACAGAACCTTCCGCGGAAGTTGATGTATATTGGGGTTTAAATTCCGAAACCGATTACCGAATTACAAAAGGAACAGGTTGGCTGGAAATTATGGGCTGTGGAATGGTGGATCCCGCGGTTTTAACCAACGTAAATATCGATCCAGATAAATTTTCAGGTTACGCTTTCGGAATGGGTATCGAAAGAATTGTAATGCTGCTTTATCAAATGAGTGACATCCGCATGTTTTTCGAAAATGACATCCGAATGTTGCAGCAATTTAAAAGTTTGTAAAACCAAAAAATTTGGCCTTTTAGCGGCAAATTTTTCTTAAATATAAAAGCTTCCGGAAAATCCGGAAGCTTTTTCTTTAGTTATGAAGAGAAATTTAGCTTTTCTGTTTGAACCAGTTTTTCGCCTGATTATAATCGATGTAATAAGAAACTTTTAAACTGAGCGTGTTGTTCATGGGTTCATTAAATAAATTACTGAAGTTTTTGCCGAAATTTATTCTGGAATAATCCAGATAGTTTTGAGCGGCATTTTGGTACAACAAAGTCAGCTGACTGCCTGGCGCAAACCACCAGGAATAGCGCATATCAACATTCCAGGAATTGTAGGTTTGGTTATTTTTCGAATAATTATCAACAGGTGTTACAAGCCCGTTTTCTTCTAAAGTGCCGAATTTCGTGTAATTCACTTCGGTGTAATAATGTCTTAAACTGAAGGTCAGCGCCATTTTATTGTTGATGGTATATTTCGATGATAAACCATTAATTACCGTACTTCGGTTTCGGTTTCCGATGTAAATGGTGCCCAGATTTTCACCCGCAAAACCCTGTTCCTGATTGCTCAGCTGAACGTTGGCATTGTAATTCAAAGAAAAATGGTCATTTAGCCGGTAATTTATTCCAAGGTCATTGTTCAGGCGATATCTGCCGGTTTGGTCGTACGCGTAATAATCAACGCTGAAATTGTAGGTGAATTTTTTGCGGTTGTCGGAATTAAACCAAATCCAGGGATTGATAAACGCCGGAACATAAAGGTATTTTCCGAAAACGCGCGGCTCATACAGATCATTTTCGCCGTTCGGTGTCAAGAGCAAACCTGCACCGAAGTTCCGGAACTTTTTATCCTGAAAACCAATGCTGTTGTGAATTTCAAACGATTTAAATAAATCCGTTTCAAGTCTTCGGGCATAATTAATATTGATGTTCAGATTTATATTGTTAAAATTTTTCGATGGCTGTAACATACGGTAACCGTAATTTCCGCTATATCGAACATAATTGGTTTGGCCGGTGTAGCCCAAATCATCGATGTTGTAGTCTTTCGAAACCGCCTGAAAACCAGCCTGATAAGTGCTTTTGCCATAAATTTTTGCGAGACCGGCGTTAATGTTTGTTCCAAAGTCGCTGTTGCCGTCCCTAACATAACTACCTCGCACGGCACCGGAAAAATTGTATTTATTTTTTTTGTCGGTTAAATCCACCAAAAAAGCCGTGGCATTAGCATCGCGGAAATCGCCGGCGCGGGTAACATTGGTATTGATTAAGGAAACCGAGGAATTGCCGTTAAAACGCTGGTCGAAAACAAATACGTTGTAGTTGGCCAAAGGTTCTACTGTTTCTGTGCGGATTTCGCCGGTAACATTATTTTTAATGTCAACCTCTGTTTTTTTCGTGATTGCATTAAAGAAACCGATTCCCAAACCTTTATTTGTACGTCCGGAAATTTTTGTCGCGTTCAGTAACTTTACTTTCTGTAGGTTTTCAACTAAAGTTTCGTCCTCACTCAATTCCGGATATCTCGACGGATAATCGCCTACACGACGCGAATAGAAGAGATTTCCTTTGCTGAAAAGTTCCGTTCCTTCCGTGAAAAAGGAGCGTTTTTCGGAAAATTGCTGCTCAAAAGGGCCTAAATTTAAAATATTGTCATCAAAAGCAGTTTGTCCAAAATCCGGAATTAAAGTGGTGTCCAAAGTAAAAGCATCATTAATCCCGTATTTCACATCCATTCCGCCATTCACAATGGTGGAAGTTTTGCCGTCGAAATTATTTAAATAAGTCGAAAAGTAGGGAAGAAAGGAGAGTCGGAGCGGCGGCTGAATGTTTTCAATTCCTTGCAGCACGCCGTCGTAAAGCAGAAAAGAACCTTTTTTATTATCGATGAAATTCCAAGTGGATTTTACTTTTGTCCGGTTAATGAGGCGAACGAAATTCAATCCCCATTCCTGAATATCCTTTTTCGGAAAACGCAACTCGGAGTAGGGAATTTTCAGCTCGGCTGTCCAGCCTTCATCGTCGATATTTGTGCCGCTGTACCACACGGCGCTCCAGTTAGAATCTTCGCCGTAATCGTTGGTCATTTTCGCATCGAACTGCACGCCGCTCGGCATTATGATAAACTCCAGACTTTGCTGGTGGTCGTTGTAGCCATTAATAACCACATCGAAAAAGTCATCATTTCCCACATTGTCCCGTTCTACCAGTTCTTTTGCTATTTTACTTGGTTCCGGATCGTACATTTTAGCACCGAAATAAATACCAGTATCGTCGTACAAAACACGAACTTCCGTACGGAACTCATGTGCTTCAGGGTTTCCGTTTTTTGGTTGAAATTCAACAAAATTCCGTGCTACAGCGGCATTTTTCCAAACTTCTTCGTCCAGGTGTCCATCGATCTTTATAGGCTGATCAATTCTGGTAATCTGGATTTTTTTCCGGCTGATACTGTCGTTTTTTACGGTTTGTGCGTGCGCGCCGGCAAAAGATAAGAAGAGAAAAATGGTGGCACTCGTTAGCTTCATGGTTTGTTTTAGTGATAAGACAACCGCGAAACCGTTTTTGTTACATCAGCTTTATATTTTTCACAAAAAAAAACGGTTAAAAGACCGTTTTTTTTATTTTAGCTAAATTATTTATGTTTTATTTCGTGAAGTTCAACGGATATTTCACTTTATGGAAAGAATCGATGGCTGCCACTAAAGAACCTACCACAAGTTCAGCTTTTATAGAAAGTGGCACGTGGTTACGGTCATTGCTGACGTACAATGTAACACCTTCTTTATCTTTGAAAACGCGGCCGCTCATTACCTGGGGAATAATTTTCAAGCTGTTGATATAACCAAATTTGGTTTTAATATTTTCAGTTCCTACAACTTTTAGCTGAAACGGAAACATTTCATCATCAATCCAAATATTCATTTTTTTGATGGTGCCCACTTTCAGTTCGTCCTGATCCAGACTTCGCAGATAGTAAAACGCGGACAACATATCCTGAATTCCCCTCACCGATTTTTCTACCGTAGTTTTGTTTTTTTCTTTATCGGTAAGCAAAACCGTCTGGTTTTTATGATTAAAAACCGTTTCGTAATGCTGTGTGTAGTTTCCTTCTTTTACGTTTCGAACGTAAAAACTCGGCAAACCGGTATTGTAGTTGATAAAACTTTCGTAATTATCTTCAACTTTAAAGAAAGCCCGCACCGCACCGGTTGTCC
This sequence comes from Kaistella solincola, assembly GCF_000812875.1. Taxonomy (GTDB): domain Bacteria; phylum Bacteroidota; class Bacteroidia; order Flavobacteriales; family Weeksellaceae; genus Kaistella; species Kaistella solincola. The sequence continues at coordinate 791,732 of NZ_JSYK01000003.1, forward strand.
TTCCGTAGCCTTTTACGTAAAAGTGGGGTTCGCCTAAATAAGTGGTTTTTAATGTGGTTAAAGTTGCCGTTCCGGCGTTCAGCGGTCCGTAGTGAATTCTGTATTTCAGCACTTCGCCGGTCTGAATATTATTGAGTTTTTGTCCGAAAATCTGTGTAAGGAACAGAAGTGCAGACAGCAAAAAAATCTTTTTCATGGTCATGCTTTTGCAAAATATTTGCCATACTGCAGAAAATGCCTTTTGGTAGCGTAGTTCTGTGAAATTATTCATCGGCGGGCATTTACAAATCTTTTAATTTTTCGTAAATTTGCACAATTATTCTCTAAAAAAATATTTTTAATGATTACAACTGATATATTGATTATAGGAGCTGGTCCCACAGGACTTTTTGCAGTTTTCGAAGCCGGTTTGCTAAAATTAAAATGTCATATCATCGACGCACTTCCACAGCCTGGTGGCCAGTTAACTGAACTTTACCCGAAAAAACCCATTTTTGATATTCCCGGATTTCCGTCCATTAATGCCGGCGCATTGGTGGATAATTTAATGGAGCAAATTAAGCAATTTCAGCCAGGTTTTACTTTAGGTGAAACTGCGCAAAAGCTTACTAAACTGGAAGATGGCACTTTTGAAGTCATTACCAATAAAGGAACGGTACACCACGCTAAGGCAGTTGCAATTGCTGGTGGTCTCGGTACTTTTGAGCCAAGAAAACCGGTACTGGACAACTTGGCAGATTATGAAGAAAATGGTGTTGAATATTTCATTAAAGAACCCGAACATTTCCGAAATAAAAAAGTCGTAATTGCCGGTGGCGGAGATTCGGCTTTGGATTGGAGCATCTTTTTAACCGACATTGCGAGTGAAGTTACTTTAATTCACCGTAGAAATGAATTCCGCGGCGCCTTGGATTCTGTAGAAAAGGTGCAAGCGCTGAAAGATCAGGGGAAAATTCACATGGTGACACCTGCAGAAGTTCGTGGCCTGAAAGGCGACGGAAAATTAACCGCAATTACCGTGGAAAAAGACGGAGAAATTTTCGACCTTGAAACCGATTATTTTATTCCGCTTTTCGGTCTTACACCGAAATTGGGCGATATCGCAAACTGGGGTCTGGAGATCGAAAAAAACGCAATTGTAGTGAATAATGCTTTGGATTATCAAACCAATATTCCTGGTGTTTATGCCATCGGCGACGTCAATACCTATCCGGGAAAACTTAAACTTATTCTGTGCGGTTTTCACGAAGCAACTTTGATGTGTCAAAGTGTCTACAACATGCTGAATCCAGGCAAAAAATTCGTTTTGAAATATACAACAGTCAGCGGAATTGATGGTTTCGACGGAAGCCGAAAAGAAGCTGAAAAAGCAGTTGTAAAAAAAATCGACTAATTCAGCCTTTTTTTCATTTAATTAAATTTTCCAAAAAAAAATGCAAGATATCACGCTAAAAATTACCGACCGAAATGGCGATATTCATGAAGTTGTAGCACCAACTGATATGTCTATGAATTTAATGGAAGTTATCCGCTCGTATGAACTTGCAGAAGAAGGAACAATCGGCGTTTGCGGCGGAATGGCCATGTGCGCCTCGTGTCAGGTTTATGTTTTGGAAGGTTCCGAAAACCTACAGGAAATGGGCGACGAAGAAGATGCAATGCTCAGCGAAGCTTTTCACGTTGAACAAAACAGCAGGCTCGGTTGTCAGATTCACATCACCGATGAGATTGACGGTTTGGAAGTTCAGATCGCGCCGTATCCATAAAAATAAAAATTTGCCCTTTTAAGGGCATTTTTTTTTGCTTTTACACCATCACGAAATTCCATTTTTCATTTCGATTACTTTTCTTAATTTTGAGAAAAGCACCAAAATATGAAAATTGCAACCTACAATGTAAACGGCGTTAACGGCAGATTGCCAGTCCTTTTAAAATGGCTTGCGCAAGAAAAACCCGATGTGGTTTGCCTGCAGGAACTGAAAGCGCCACAGGAAAAGTTTCCTGAAAATGAGTTGTTGGAAGCTGGTTATCATTCGATTTGGCTCGGACAAAAAAGCTGGAACGGCGTTGCAATTCTCACCAAAGATGAAAAACCAAAAGTCCTGAAAACTGCTTTACCCGGAAATGAAGATGATGCTGCAAGCCGATATCTGGAAGTTCAACTGGAAAAACTGACCTTAGTCTGCATTTATTTACCAAACGGAAATCCAGCGCCGGGACCCAAATTTGATTATAAAATGAATTGGTTTCAGCATTTTGACGCGCAGGCAGAAGTGCTCATCAGCTCGGGAAAACCGGTGGTTATTTGCGGAGATTTCAACGTAATTCCAACCGAAAAAGATGTTTATAAACCCGAAAAATATATCAAGGACGCGCTGTTTTTTCCCGAAGCTAGAAAAGCTTATCAGGAAGTTTTAAACCAGGGCTGGACAGATGCAATTCGCTATTTATTTCCAAACAAAATTATTTATACTTTCTACGACTATTTCCGCAAAGCTTATGAACGCGATGCCGGAATCCGAATTGATCACATTTTGCTGTCGCCGTCGGTGCTTCCACATTTAAAAAATGGTGGAATAGATAAAGAAGTTCGCGGTTGGGAAAAATCAAGCGACCACGTTCCAACCTGGATTGAATTAAACGATTTTTAAAGCGCTGTAAATGAAAATATTTAAATAAAAAAATTACCGGCTAAAACCGGTAATTTTTGTGATTTATATTAAAGACCTGGTTTTTCATTTTTCAGAATTTTCATCACAATCAATTCTTCTTTTGTTAAACCGGATTTTCCGTCATCGATCTCAAGTTCGTCCAGTTCGTCCAGATATTTTTTAATCGAATAGCTTTCGTACAGATTCAAAATCAGCGGATGAATGTAATATTTTCTACAAACCGTGCTTGTATTGCCGAGTTCGCAGGCGACAAGTTCAATCGCTTTTTTAATTTTTGCTTTTTGCGTCGTTTTTTCATCCGGATCAGTTGCGGCTTCAATTTCTTTAAAAGCAATCAGCGCGTTCACGGTTCCGGACCAGGTTCGGAAATCTTTTGCGGTAAAATCTTCACCACTTATTTCCTTGATATATTCATTTACCATTCCGCTTTCTATTGCGTGGCGTTTACCGTCATCGTCGTAATATTGGAACAGTTCCTTGCCGGGAATATCGCGGCAGTTTTTCACCGCAATAGCAAGTTTTCTGTTTTTAAGGTCGATGTCGTGGTAAACACCTTTTTTACCTTTAAAAGAAAATTTAATCTTTTGGCCGGTAATATTTACGTGTTTATCTTTTAGCGTCGTCAGACCAAAAGAACCGTAAAGCTTTTCATAAATATTATTTCCAATGCGGATGTTCGTGCGTTCCATCAAACTCACCACCAAAGCCAAAACTTTTCTTTTGTCGAGATTCCTCCGTGACAAATCTTTTTCAAGCTGAAGACGAATGGTTGGTAACGTTTCACCAAACTGAAGCATCCGGTAAAACTTGGTGTGATTTCTAAGCGCATTCCAAACCGGGTGATAGCGGTATTGTTTCCGGCGCTTTGCGTCAATTCCGGTAGCCTGAAGGTGACCGTTCTGCAAAGCACAAATCCAGACATCTTCCCAGGCGGGAGGAATTGCGAGCTTTTTTATGCGCTCCAGTTCCTCCTTATCTTTTACCTTTTCGTCACCGAGAAAATAAGTGAAATTTTTGCCTCTTTTGCGGCGGGAAATTCCCAGAGTTTCGCCATCATTTGAGTACACCAGTTTCACTGCTTTTGCAGATTTTACCGGGTCTTTCATGATTTTAATGATTTTCGCCGGGCTTATTTTCGCGATAAGATCTACGCTGGGAATATCTGCGTTCATCGTTTAGTTTTTACCTCGCGTAAGTAGCCAAATCACGATGGCGATAACAGCACCGATTAAGAAAAATGCCCACCACATTCCGGCTTTGAAAATCGTGCCTATGGCGTCGCAGCCAGTGAAGGTAAGTAATGCGAAAACAGCTAATGTAAGAAATGTAAACTTTTTCATAATTGTATTTTTTTAATGTTTATAAATGTTTCAATTTAAACTCTGTGGTTATCCGGCCGCCAGTTTTTGATTGATTTTTTAATTTCATTTCCGCTTAAATTTCCAGAAAGCGCTTTGTCTAAAAGCACTTTAAATTCATCATCATAAGCAAAACGCAATGCAGCAATTTGCCCGAACGAAAGTTTGTTTTCTACCTCATCAGAACTTTTACCAAACAGTTCGAAATAACGCTGCTTGAATTCCACTCTGATAATCCGGTCTTGGTTTCCCAGCGCGTAATGTTGGCGCAGCATCAAAGTCAAATAAATAAACAGGAAAATAATTATTGAAAATAATGCCCAAACGAGGTCATTTTTTTCATCTGTAAAATATTTCCGTACACCGAAAATCAGCAGAAAAGCCAGCAGCGGAAGAAAAATGAAATGGTGCGGCGGGTAAAATTTTCTGTGGTTTTTATAGTTTTGATTCTGCATTTTTTAAGCATATCAAAAAATTAACCATTGTTAACTTTTGCCTGAATTAATGAAAAATTCGGTGTTATTTGGGCATTTTTTTCGGATTTTGCTAAATGGTATAATTTAGAATTAAAGCCAAAAAAAACCGATGCATTTTTTTTTGCATCGGTTTTAATATTTTAGCAAAAGGTTTAGTCGAAGCCGCCTTTTCTTGTAGGTTCTTTCACTTCCGGCCACTTCGCTGGTTCGCCGTTACGGTCCAGCGGAAGTTTAATTTTTTCTGCATAAGCTTTTTCCGGGTCTTCGCTCGCCATATAGGTTAAAATGGCGATCGTAGCAACATTGCTTTTCAAATCATCAAAAACAATCTTGTCGTAAGTATCGCGGTTCGTGTGCCAGGTGTAAGCGCCGTAATCCCAGCTCAAAGAACCGAGCATAAATGCGGGAACGCCCGCCGCAACAAACGAAGCATGATCCGATCCGCCACCACCAGGAAAGCCCGGATAAGTGGTTTTGATGTCTTTGGTTAAGTCCCGTGGAACGGCGCTCAGCCATCTTCCCATATAATCATACGCGTTAAGGAAACCCTGTCCGCTGATATTCGTGATTCTTCCGGTTCCGTTATCCTGATTAAAAACCGCCTGCACGTTCGGCATTTCGTTTTTGTGTGCAGAAACGTAACCGCGCGAACCGTTCAAACCCTGTTCTTCACTTCCCCAAAGCCCCACGATAATCGTTCTTTTCGGGTTTGGATATAATTTTTTCAGAATCCGGGCAACTTCCATCATGGTAATTGTTCCGGTACCATTATCAGTTGCGCCGGTGCCGCCATCCCAGGAATCGAGGTGCGCAGATAGAATTACATATTCATCCGGTTTTTCAGTTCCTTTAATTTCCGCAACGGTATTGAAAGTAGGAGCGGAGCCTTTGTCTTTTGACTGCGCCACCAACTTTAATTTCGGAGTAGTAGCATGCTGAATCATTCGGTAAAGTTGGCCGTAAGCTTCGAGTGAAACATCAAAAACCGGAATTTTTTTCGTGCCTGCATTAAAGATTTTATTCACACCAAAACCGCGTGACCAGTAGGAAGAAAGGATTCCTGCCGCGCCTGCTTGTTCGAGTTTTGCATTCAGTGTTCTGGAAGTTTCGCCGGTCGCCGTAATGGATTTTTGCCATTCTTCCGCCGCAGCCTGGGTTTCTTTCTTCATTTTTTCGTAAGATTCCGGCGTGGCAAATTCTTTCCAGTTTTCGTCTGGCCGACCAGTTGGCTGATATTGTGAAACCATTACCAGTTTTCCTTTCACTTTCGGCAACCATTGATCGAATTCACTTTTATCTTTAAAGGTCGGAAGCATAATCACATCGGCGATCACGCCTTTTGCAGAAGTTGCAGGGCTGAAGGCAAGCTGCATCCCTTCAATCGATTTCACGTACGGCGAAACCATTTCAATGGAAGAAGTTCCTCTTTCCCAGGATTTCCAGTCGCCCCATTTTTCATTTTTTGCCGCAATCCCCCAGTTTTCAAAACGTTTTACCGCCCAGTCGTGCGCCTGCTGCATTTTCGGACTTCCAACAAGTCGCGGTCCGATGCCGTCTAAAAGTTCAAAAGCTAAAGTTTCAAGCTGTGAGTTTTGGTAGGTTTCATCCATGATGGATTTTACCATTTGGTCTTTGGTCTGCGCATTGAGTCCGACGGCAAAAACCGTTGAAACCAAGAATAATTTCGCGTAATTCTTCATAGAAAATAATTTTCCGATGAAGATAGCAAATTTTTACATTCTGTCTCTCCGTAGAAAATAGCATCGTTGAGCTACTTAAAAATAAAATTTTTGTATTTTTATAAAAAATACAGATTATGAACTTAATTATCAGATTACTCGTAACGGCGGTTGTCGCGTTTTTTCTAACCAAGATTTTAACCGGCGTGCACATTGACGGATTTTCAACAGCGTTGGTTTTTGCGCTGATTTTAGGTGTTTTAAATCTAATTGTAACGCCCATTTTAAAGATTTTGGGTTTGCCGTTGACCATTCTTACGCTGGGACTTTTTTCCTTAGTCATCAATGCTTTGGTAGTTTTACTGGCGGCGAAGTTCGTTCCGGGAATGACCATCGATGGTTTTGGTTGGGCGTTTATTTTCAGTATCGCGCTTTCGCTCATCACTTCTTTAGTTAGCGGAATATTTTCTTCCGGTGATTAGCGGCTTTTTTTAAATTTCTAAATCAATCTCAGATAATGAGTTTACTTCCGCGTGGTAAATTTTTAAAATTTGCCCTGTTTTGCTCGATATTTTTGCTTTTCAGCACAACTTTTTTTGACGCCGGAATTTTCCTGGATTTTACACCTGACGATAATATTTTTAAAAATTAAAAGAAATGAAGGAATTTAAAACTGCTGAAATGGACGGCCGCACCAAATTGCTTACCATAATTTTGCTTGTATTGTTGCCCTTGCTGGCCATCAGTTCGTTTTTTATCAGACCGCAAAAGCTGTCAATTTCGCTGCTTTTAACTGTTGTATTTATAGCGGTTATATTTATTTCCTATGCTTTTGTGCCGAAAAGAATTGCACTGTCGTCAGAGCAGATTTTAATTCAAAATTTATTCGGTGCGGTTGTCATTAATTTAAATGAAATTAAAAGCGTGGAAGAGCTGAAAAAAACAGGCCTGAATTTGAGAACTTTTGGTGTTGGTGGTTTGTTCGGCTATTTCGGTTACTTCAACGGCCGCGATGTTTGGTATGTTACCAACATTTACAAAAAAGTAAAAATCACCTTGAAAAGCGGCAAAATTTATATGCTTTCACCTGAAAATCCCGAAACGTTTGTAGCTGAAATTCAAAAAATATCGGCTTAAACAGGCTAATTTTTTATCTTTGTCTGTCTGCCTTTGCAGAAAATAAAATCTTTTTTTATGAAACTAAAACATACTTTGATCGCCATTGCTGCGCCTTTTCTTATGAATGCACAAAATGTGATGACGCCCGAAACGCTTTGGACGCTGAATAAGTTGGGAGTTACTGCCGTTTCGCCGGATCAGTCATCTTTAATTTACAGCGTGGGAAAAACCGACCTGAAAACTGAAAAAACCAACAAAAAGAATTACTTTTTAAACATCAAAAATGCGCAGGCAACCAATCTTGACTTAGGAAAAAAATCGCTGATTCAATGGGATAAAAACGGAATTTATGCACAAGCAGACGACAAAATTTATTTGTCTAAAGATGCCGGAAAAACCTGGTCTGAATTTTATACCATCGGGAAAGTCGACAATATTGTGATTTCGCCAGACGGTAAAAAAATCGCTTTCAGCAAAGAAGTTTTGGTTGAAAAAGTGATGGGTAAAGATAAATATGACGACGTGCCGAAAACCACAGCGCAAATTTATACCGATTTGAATCACCGCCACTGGGATTATTTTAATGAAGGAAAATACAACCACGTTTTTGTGGTAAACACCGCCGAAAAAGTGGAAGCTGCTAAAGATTTGCTGGAAGGCAAAACTTTCGATGCGCCACAGCGGCCTTTCGGTGGAAGCGAAGATTTTGTCTGGAGCCCGGATTCTACAGAATTGCTTTACGTTACAAAAGCATTGAGCGGAAAAGAATATGCAAAATCTACAAACACCGATATTTTCGCTTATAATGTAGCTACCGGCGCGGTAAAAAACCTGACAGGAAGCAATAAAGGTTATGATGTTTCGCCACAGTTTTCACCGGATGGAAAATATCTGTCCTGGATGTCCATGGAAAGAGAAGGTTATGAAGCTGATAAAAATGATATTAAAATTCTCGAGTGGAAATCAGGTCGCGTTTCGAATCTGACTTCGAAGTGGGATGAAAGCGTTGCCGGATCTGTTTTCTGGGCCGAAGATTCTAAAAATATTTATTTCACCACACCGTGGCGCGGAACGAAACAGCTGTTCTCATTAAACCCTAAAAACCAAAAAATTACCCAGATTACCTCGGGAAATTTCGACGTTAATGATATTTATGCCTTAAATAAAAACAATCTACTGGTTTCCAGAACCGACATGAATCACAATGCGGATCTGTTCAATGTTGATGTTAAAAAAGGCACTATGACTCAGGTTACGGAAGTTAATAAGGAGAATTACGCTATAATTACGCCGTCTAAAACCGAACTTAAAATGGTGAAAACCACAGACGGCAAGGAAATGGGCGTGTGGTTTATTTATCCGCCAAACTTTGATCCGGCGAAAAAATATCCAACTTTATTATATTGTCAGGGTGGACCGCAATCGGCGCTTACACAGACTTTCAGCACAAGATGGAATTTTGCTTTGATGGCGGCAAACGATTATATCATTGTAGCGCCAAACCGTCGCGGAATGCCGGGCTGGGGCACAAAATGGAATGAAGAAATTTCTAAAGACTGGGGCGGGCAAGTGATGGACGATTATCTTGCAGCTGCTGATTACGCGAAAACTTTACCATATGTTGATGGTGACAGAATGGGCGCAGTTGGTGCAAGTTACGGTGGATACAGCGTTTTTATGCTTGCCGGAATCCACGAAAACCGTTTTAAAACATTCATTGCACACGACGGTCTTTTTGATATGAAATCCTGGTTTTTAACTACAGAAGAACTTTGGTTCGCGAACTGGGATTTGGGTGGTTCGCCTTACGACATTCCAACGCCGAAAGCGTACACGAAATTCGATCCATCGCAGCCGGAGTATGTGAATAAGTGGAATACACCAATTATGATTATTCAGGGTGGGATTGATTACCGCGTGCCATATGAGCAAGGTCAGGAAGCTTTCCAGGCGGCGCAGCTGAAAGGTTTGAAATCGAAATTCCTCTATTTCCCCAATGAAAACCACTGGGTTTTGCATCCGCAAAATGCCTTGGTTTGGCAGCGGGAATTTTTCTCCTGGTTGAAAGAAACATTATAAAAAAAAGAAGTTCAGAAAAATCTGAACTTCTTTTTTTTGCCCTTGTTCTAGTTTTTTTTTTTGATATTTTAAAGCTCTGCGCGAACTTTGAAAGCAGCGGCTAACTTCATCGTGATTTGGTCAGCGGCAGGTTTGCTTCCCTGAACTTCAATAACCAACGAATTTCGGTCGCTTCTGAAATATTCCACGATTTCTACATCGCTGGTATTGAAGACGATTTCGTTTGGATTTATATTATTTTCCACGGTGGCGATAAGTTTATCCGGGAGATTGCTTCCTTTAATGTAAATTCTCGCGTTTTTTATGACGTCCAGTTTTGTTCCACCTGTAGAACTTACATATATTGCAGTCAGCTTACTCATTTTCACCGACTTTAAATTTGCCACTGAATATTTGGGATTGTACGCTTTGATTTCATTATCAAGGTTGATATCCATATGAATTTCCGGCGATTTCGTATATGAAGTGGTGCTTACAGCAGCAAACGGCACCGTCATCTGAGTTGAATAAGGAACTTCAAATGGTGGTAAAACATCTAATACAGAGTTTACGATGTCACGGCAACTGGTGAGAAAAATCAGAGCGACCATTCCCATAAATAATGATAATCTTTTCATAATGTTCTATTTTATAATTAAACACGCTTACATTTATCAAGCCAATTTGCTGTAAAACTAAAAAATGTTGCTTTCTATACCATTTCATTTAATAAAATTTAAAGAATGAAAATCAAACTTTCTATAAAAAATTCCGTGTTATTTCGGCCTTTTTTTTCTGGTTTTGCTAAAAGTTGCTTTGATTAAATTTTAAAAATGGAAAAAATGCCATTTTAGCAACAAATTTTTCTGTTTTATGTAATTTCAAACAGCTTTATAATTGCGAATTTTTCAGCTGCTTGACTTCCGCTTTCAAATGTCGTATATTTGCACTCCGAATTTCCAGAGATTTCGGAGTAATTTTTAAACCGTAATTTAAAAAATGAAAACATCTGATTTTAACTTCGATTTGCCCGAAGAACTTTTGGCAGAACATCCCGCAGAGCACAGAGACGACGCAAAACTCATGGTTTTGAACCGTGCTACACAAACGATCGAACACCGATTATTTAAAGATGTCGTAGATTATTTCGAAGAAAAAGACCTCTTCATATTCAATAATACCAAAGTTTTTCCGGCCAGATTGTATGGAAATAAAGAAAAAACCGGCGCAAAAATCGAAGTTTTTCTTTTGAGAGAACTTGATAAAGAAACTCGCGTTTGGGACGTTTTGGTGGATCCGGCGCGAAAAATCAGAATCGGAAATAAATTATTTTTCACGGAAGACGAAGGTTTGGTAGCTGAAGTTATCGACAATACCACTTCAAGAGGACGAACTTTAAGATTTTTGTACGATGGTTCTTACGAAGAATTCCGTGCGAAACTGAAAGAATTGGGCGAAACACCGCTTCCGAAATATTTTAAAAGAGAAGTTGAACCAGAAGATGCAGAGCGTTATCAAACGATTTATGCGAAGCACGAAGGCGCTGTTGCAGCTCCAACTGCAGGTTTGCACTTTTCGCGTCATTTGATGAAAAAACTGGAAATTAAAGGAATTGATTTCGCTGAAGTTACACTTCACGTTGGTTTGGGAACTTTTAACCCAATTGAAGTTGAAGATTTGTCGAAACATAAAATGGAATCTGAAGAAGCGATTATCGACCAGAAAAACGCGGATATCATTAACAAGGCGGTTTCCGAGGGAAGAAGAGTTTGCGCTGTAGGAACAACTACAATGAGAACGATTGAAACTTCAGTTTCTTCCAACAAAAAAATCGGGCCTTACCACGGCTGGACCAACAAATTTATTTTCCCGCCGCACGAATTTGGTGTTGCAAACTGTATGATCACCAATTTCCACATGCCAAAATCTACATTAATGATGATGATTGCAGCATTTGCCGGGAAAGATTTCCTGATGCACGCTTACGAAGAAGCTATCAAGCATAAATATAAATTCTATTCTTACGGTGACGCGATGCTGATTCTGTAAGAAGCTGTAAATGAAGGATTTAAATTTTAGATTAAATTCATTTCGATGTTTTTAATCTAAAATTTTATCATTTTAAACCAAAAATTATTTTGAAAGATATCCGAACATTGTCGCTCGACCAACTGCAGGAATATTTTGTTTCCCTAGGCGAAAAACCTTTTCGCGCAAAACAGGTGTATGAATGGTTGTGGAACAAAAATCTGCATTCCATTGAGGAAATGACGAATCTTTCTAAAGATTTACGCGACCGCATTGCTCAGGAATATCTCATCAATCCGATTTCCGTAGACCAACTTCAGAAATCTACCGATGGAACCATCAAAAACGGTGTAAAACTGCACGACGGTCTTTTGGTAGAATCAGTTCTAATTCCTACTGAAACGCGGACCACAGCTTGTGTTTCGTCACAGGTTGGCTGCTCGCTGAATTGTGAATTTTGTGCCACAGCGCGCCTCAAAAGAATGCGAAATCTGGAAGTCGCGGAAATCGTAGATCAGGTTGCACTCATCGATAGACAGAGTAAACTGTATTTCGACCGGCCACTTTCCAACATCGTTTTTATGGGAATGGGAGAGCCGATGATGAATTACAAAAATGTGGTGGAATCCATCCGGAAAATTACGGATCCCAAAGGTTTAGGAATGTCTGCGCGTCGAATTACCGTCTCCACTTCCGGTATTCCGAAAATGATTAAAATGCTCGCAGATGAAAATCTGCGTGTAAATCTGGCGCTTTCTCTGCATTCAGCAATTGAGAAAAAAAGGAACGAAATCATGCCTTTTTCGGATAAATTTCCACTGACTGATATTTTGGATTCGCTGAAATATTGGTATGAGAAAACCGGAAATATTATTACGTTTGAATATTGTGTCTGGAAAGGAATCAATGATCAGGACGAAGACATTAAAGCACTCATCAGATATTGTAAGCAGATTCCAAGCAAGGTGAATCTCATTCAGTACAATCCAATTGGTGACGGAAAATATGACCAATGCAATAAAGACGCAGAAGAAAATTACGTACGTCAGCTGGAAAAAGCCGGAATTACAGTGCTGATACGAAGAAGTCGCGGTGGTGATATCGATGCTGCCTGCGGACAACTTGCTAATAAAAGCAGTGAGTAATGTTTTCGCACATCGGGAAAACCAGAACGCCAGCGCATAATCTTGGGATTGCGTCTTTGCTCTCTTTTGTTGCCGGTTTGGTGAATGTCGTCGGATTTTTTTCAGTACAAAAGTTAACCACAAATGTCACCGGCCATTTCGCTTTTTTCGTGGACGAAGCTTTTAAGCTGAATTTCCAAAACGCTTTACATGTTGCCCTTTTCGTTTTTTTCTTTTTTTTCGGGGCTTTTTCGGCAAATTTTATGGTAGAAACATATTCCCGAATCCGCGAAAATGAAACCTACGTTTTTCCAATTCTTACCGAAGCTTTTATTATCGCGGTCATCGCATTCACCGGAAACTATTTGATCCGTGAAAATCCCGACGTTATCGCATTCAGTTTGCTTTTTGCGATGGGAATGCAAAATTCACTGGTTACAAGTATTTCAAAATCGATTGTTCGAACCACGCATTTAACCGGAATGTTCACCGATTTGGGCATCGAATTTTCACAGCTGTTTTTCTACAAAGACAAAAGCCACAAAAGAAAATTACTAAGATCCATCGGTTTGCGACTGACCATTATCTGGATGTTTTTCGCGGGCGGAGTCTGCGGCGGAATTTTATTCGAAAGTTTCGGAATAAAATCGCTTATCCTCGGCTCAATAATTTTGCTTGGCGGTCTGACATACGATTTTATTAAAATTAAAATGTTGCTTTTGCACCGCAGACTGAAATGAAAAAATTTGCCGCTATAATTGCCTTTTTTTGTGTTTTAAATATTTCAGCGCAGCAAAGATACGATTGGTTAAAAATCAACCGTTTTCGCGTTGCACATTTATCCGATTCGCTGAAAGAAAATTCCGGGCTGGAATTCATTAACGGACGGCTTTTTACTTTAAACGACAGTGGAAATCCTTCTGATTTATTTGAAATTGATGAAGTTTCCGGAAAACTAAAAAAAGTTTTTCCCACCAACATCAAAAATATTGACTGGGAAGCTTTGGCTGCGGATTCTGCAAATCTGTATATCGCCGATTTTGGTAATAATGAGGGCACTCGTAAAGATTTAGCAATTTATAAAGTTCCCGTGACGGATTCTTTAGCTTTAAATTCCGTTCAGAAAATTTCCTTTTTTTACCCCGAACAGCAGGATTTTTTCCCAAAACCGCTCAACAACAATTTCGATGCGGAAGCGATAATTTTTCTGAACGGGAAACTGCATATTTTCACCAAAGAATGGCAGTCAAAAGCGACAACGCATTATATCATTAATCCGGAAATTACTGAAAATCAGCCTGCGCAAAAAATAAAAAGCTTCAATACAGGTTTTACGGTAAGTGACGCTGCGTATTTTGCGGGAAGACTTTACCTCGTGGGTTATACCAAAAAAACCGAAGTTTTTCTTTCAATTTTCTCAGAAACAGAACAGGGGATCTTTTTCAACAAAAACCCCAAAACTTTTTACCTCGGCAGCGCTTTAAAAATTGGGCAGATTGAAGGTTTAGCCGTTAATGAAAAAGGTATTTATCTTGCCGGTGAAGAACTTATTTTTTCAATATTTAAAGCAAAGCCGTACCTTTATTTCATTTCACACGAAAAAATAAAATAAATGTCCGCCAGCGCGGAGTTTATGAAGGAAATTCTTTATTTATATTTATATTTGTGTGAACTTACGAAATGCGAAAACCTTACTTCTAATTTGTGGCAAATATTGTAGCAGAAATTAAGAATCCGATCGATGCGGAAATGAAACTTTTTGAACAGAAGTTTTATGAATCTATGCAAAGCAATGTTGCGCTGCTCGATAAAGTCACGCGGTTTATTGTAACGACCAAAGGCAAGCAGATGCGTCCGATGTTCGTGTTTCTGTGCGCAAAACTTACCGGAGAAGTTAATGAAAAATCATTTCGTGGCGCCTCGATGATTGAACTTATTCATACCGCGACTTTGGTTCACGATGATGTCGTGGACGAAAGTTTTAAACGGCGCAACTTCTTCTCAATCAACGCGTTATGGAAAAATAAAATAGCTGTTTTAGTGGGCGATTATCTGCTTTCTAAAGCAGTTTTACTTTCTACAGACCATAAAGATTACGATTTGCTTGCCGTAATTTCGCGCACCATTCGCGAAATGGCGGAAGGTGAACTTTTGCAGCTAGAAAAAGCCAGAAAACTGGATATTACCGAAGATATTTACTATGAAATTATCCGGCAGAAAACGGCGACTTTGATTGCTGCATGTTGTGAAATCGGTGTTTTATCAACAAGCAGCGACGAAAATTTAGCCACTAAAATGCGCGAATTTGGAACGTACACCGGAATGGCTTTCCAGATTAAAGATGATCTTTTCGACTATTTAACTTCGAATATTATCGGTAAACCTGTCGGTATTGACATTAAAGAGAAGAAAATGACTTTGCCGCTGATTCACGCGCTGAGAACTGCCACAGAAAAAGACCGTTCCTATTATTTCAATACGATTAAACGCTATAATAACGACAGCAAACGCGTAAAAGAACTCATTGAGTACGTAAAAAAATCCGGCGGACTGGATTACGCAATCATTAAAATGAAAGAATACCAGCAAAAAGCAAAAGATATCCTGGAAGAATTTCCCGAATCAGAGGCGAAAAAATCTTTGCAACTCATGCTGAATTACGTCATCGAAAGAAAGTTCTAATTCTTTCTAAGATTTTTTCGCCACTAAAATGGCATTTTTTACTTAATTTTTAAATCTGCGTTATTCAAACGCAACGAGTTCAAAATTACGGATACCGAACTGAAACTCATTGCGGCCGCCGCAATCATTGGGCTCATTAAAATTCCGAAAATCGGGTAGAGCAATCCTGCTGCAACAGGAATTCCTAAAGTGTTGTATATAAAGGCGAAAAAGAGATTTTCCTTGATATTTTTTAGCAGCTTTTCGCTTAAAATTTTCGCTTTTGCAACGCCCAAAATATCGCCTTTTAAAAGCGTAATTTCTGCACTTTCTATAGCAACATCAGTTCCCGTTCCCATCGCAATACCAACGTTTGCCTGAGCTAAAGCCGGCGCGTCATTAATTCCGTCGCCTGTCATCGCCACGATTTTTCCTTCAGCCTGAAGTTTTTTAATTTCCTCCATTTTGTCCCGCGGCTGGCAGTTCGCGAAATAGGTTTTAATACCGAGTTCGTCCGCGACAGCTTTCGCTGTATTTTCATTGTCACCGGTCATCATCACCACTTCGATGTTGTGTTCGTGCAGATAATCGATGGCTTTTTTGGAACTTGCTTTAATATTGTCTGAAAAAGCAAGCATTCCCAAAACTTCATTTCCTTTCGCGAGGTAAGAAATGGTTTTTGCGCGGCTTTTTCCGGAGTCTACCTGATCCTGCAAATTTTGCGGAACCGAGAGGTTAAAATGTTCCAAAAGCGCGGCGTTGCCCAAAAGAATCTGTTCACCTCCGATTTTTCCTGTTACACCTTTACCTGAAATATTTTCGAAGTTTTCAACTTTTTCAAAATCGCTTTTTTCATTTTTAAATTCCTGCAAAACCGCATTTGATAGCGGATGTTCCGAGTTTTGGTTTAATGAAGCCGCCAGCTTTAAAATAAGTGCACGGTTGCTGTTTCCAACGGAAATCACTTCATCAAGTCTGGGTTTTCCTTCGGTCAAAGTTCCGGTTTTGTCGGTAATCAGCACGTTTACTTTGTGCATCTGTTCAAGTGCTTCAGCGTTTTTAATTAAAATACCATTTTTTGCGCCTTTTGCAATTCCGACGGTTAAAGACATCGGTGTTGCCAAACCAAGCGCACACGGACATGCGACAATCAGCACCGCAACGGCATTTACAAAAGCATAAATTAAGGCATTTTCACCGCCAAAAATTCTCCACAAAACAAAAGTCAAAATTGAAATTCCAATGACGGTCGGAACGAAAACTTTTGAAATTCGGTCTGCTAATTTCTGGATTGGCGCTTTGCTTCGGCTCGCGTCATTTACCATTTTAATGATCTGCGAAAGCAACGTGTCCGCACCGATTTTTTCAGCTTTCATTAAAAATGTTCCGTTTCCGTTTATTGTTCCGGAAGTAACCATTTCGCCGCTTTTCTTTTCCACCGGAATGGGTTCGCCGGTAATCATGCTTTCATCAACATTTGAATTTCCTTCTGTAATCTTACCGTCAACCGGAATTTTTTCGCCCGGTTTCACACGCAAAATACTGCCAATTTTTACCTCCGAAAGTGGCACTTTTTTCTCAATATTATCAATGATTAAATTTGCTTCAGCTGGAGAAAGATTCATCAGTTCTTCGATGGCTTTTCCGGTTCTCTGGTGCGCACGCGCTTCAAGCATCTGACCTAAAATTACCAACGTCAGAATCACACAAACCGACTCAAAATAGAGTGGTATGCTGCCACCATGCCGGATTTCGTGCGGTAAAATATCCGGAAAAAACATCGCAACAAGGCTGAATAAAAATGCAGCTGCAGAACCCAACGCGATCAGTGAAAACATATTAAGATTCCAGGTTTTAAAAGAAATCCAGCCGCGTTTCATCAAAAACCAGCCAGCGTAAAATATTACCGGAATGGAAAGTAAAAGTTCAATAAAAGCCTGTGTTTGACCGGAAAAAGGGAAAACATACCACATTCCGCCCATTGATAAAATGAAAACCGGAATGGAGAAACCCAAAGCAATCAGAAACTTTTTCCTTAAGTTTTTATAGGTATCATCTTCACCGCCTTCGTCGTTGTTTCCGGGAATTCTTACGAGGTCCATTCCGCAAACCGGACAGCCGACATTAGAATCGTAGAGTTTGTCACCTTCGCAAAACATCGGACAGTAATATTTTCCGACGTTATTTTCCTGGTGGATAGCGCTTGGTTCTTCAATATGCTTGTGAGAATGGGAATGCGGCGCGGCAGAAGCAACCAATTCTTCCGTAATTTCCTCCAAATGCATGTGGCAAACGGGACAGCCAACATCGGAAGGGTAAGTTTTATCACCTTCGCAGAACATCGGACAGAAATAGTCACCTATTTTTTCAGGGAAGCTTTCTGGTAAATTTGTTTTTGAAAAAGTTTGCGGTTTATCCTTATAATCAGCTCTTTCCTCGATCGGAACCAGATACATATTGCAGACCGGACAACGTTGTCCCGGCGAAAAGTACACTTTTTCACCTTCGCATTCCATTGGACAATAATAAACGGAACTTGGTGAAATTCTTTCGGAAGGCGGCGTATGTTGATGTTTATCCATTTCTAAAATTTATAAAGCAAATTTCCCCATTTTTCGCGAAAAGCTGTTATAAATATACGGAAGAAAGTTATAAAATTCAGATGCTGTCGAGCGGGAGGCGGTTTTTTACTTTCAGTGTTTTGAACGCCGATGGTGTAAAACCTGTGGTATTTTTAAATTGGGATGATAAATGCTGAACACTTTTATACCCGAGTTTGTTAGAAATTTCGGTTAGCGAAAATTCGTCGTATAAAAGCAGTTCTTTTACCTTTTCGATTTTTTGAAGGATGAAAAACTGCTCCAAAGTCACGTTTTCATTTTGGGAAAATGTTTTCGAAATCGCGCTGTAATCTTTCAAAAGTTTTTCGGCTAAAAATTTAGACAGAACAAAATCTTCAGAAATGTCCAGTTCATTAATTTTTACTATTAAGACTTTCTTGACTTTTTCAATGATCTTTTTGGAAGCATCTTCCAGAATTTGAAAACCAATTTTCTGCAACTGCTGATCAAGGTTTTGTATTTCTGTTTTGTTTAAATTTTCCGTGGTTTCAACTTCACCTAAATGCACAGCAGCAACCGGAACCTGCAGATCATTAAAAACCTTTTCCACCGCAGAAATACAGCGGTTGCAAACCATATTTTTAATGTAAACTGTCATTATAAATCCGGTTTTAATCGGTCGGAAATAAACTCGATTTTTGTCTTGCCATGTCTGGTTGGTTTTCCATCTAAATTCACCCCCACGAAAATTATTTTTTCAATGGTGATGATGGTTTGCCGCGTCATCATATTGCGGACATCGCAGGTTAAAGTGATCGAAGTATTTCCAAATTCCGTGGCTTCAATTCCTATTTCGATAATATCGCCCTGACGCGCGGAACTTACGAAATTGATTTCCGAAATATATTTAGTTACACAACGCGGCGTTTCAAGCTGAACGATTGCGTAAAGTGCAGCTTCTTCATCAATCCATTGCAGCAATCGGCCGCCAAATAAGGTGTGATTCGGATTCAAATCTTCAGGTTTAATCCATTTTCGGGTATGATAGTTCATGTTTTTGGTTTTATATTATCGTGTAAATACAAGTTTCGTATCGCTCGACAAATACTCGGCGATATAATATTTTTCGAGGTTGAAGGCTTTCAGTTCGTCCAGCGTCTTCACGTTATTTTCCGCGCAGAAACGGGCCACCAGGCCGCGCGCATGCTTGGTATACACTACAATTTGTGCAAGCTTTCCTTCGCGGTAATCGTAAAATTCGAAATCAATGACGGGCGCTTTGATTTTTTTCTTGTCTAATACTTTAAAATATTCTTTGCTGGCGAGATTCAGCACCACATCTTTTGATTTCAGTTCGCTGTTAAGTTCCTCTGTGACTTTTTCTGTCCAGAATTCGTAGAGGTTTTCGTAACCTTCGAACTTGAATTTTCTGCCCATTTCAAGACGGTAAAGCATAATGCGGTCGGAAGGTTTTAAAAGCCCGTACAATCCGGAAAGCATGCGGTAATTTTTTTGGAGGTATTTGATGCTTTTTTCGTCTAATGTCTTTGCATCCAAACCGCGGTACACTTCACCGGCAAAAGCCATCAGCGCTGGTGCAGATTCTGTGGCGGAAGGATTTGCTTTCCATTTTTGGTTGCGTTCCCAGTTTTCATCAGCAAGTTTGCTGGAAATTTCCATGAGATCCGCTAAATATTTTGGTGATTTTTGCTTTAAAGTTTCCTGAATCAGTTCAGCTTCTTTGATGAAATGCGGTTTTGTCATTTTCAAAAAAGGGCTGGAACCTTCAATATTCATAAGCTTTGCGGGCGAGGTGATGATTTTCATATTTTATAAAAGACCGTAAAAATTAAAAAAAAGTGCTCTAAAGCAGCTAAGAATTCCATCCCGACCAGAGTGGATCCCGATGTAAAATCGGGAGGGAACGGAGGGGGGAAAAGATGGCCAAAAAAACTGCTAAAATTCTCCTTTTCCCTGACGGATAATTTCGGGTTCGCTACCGGTTAAATCTACGATTGTGGACGCCACGTTGTCTCCGTAGCCGGAATCGATGACGATATCCACCAAATGATCGTACTTTTCAGCAATCAGCTCGGGATCGGTGGAGTATTCGATAACTTCGTCGTCATCTTTAATTGAAGTGGATGCGATCGGATGACCCAATTTTGCGACAATCATTTGTGGAATAGAGTGGTCGGGCACGCGGATCCCGACGGTTTTATTGCCTTTGTACGCGAGCGGCAGGCTTTTGTTGGCTTCCAGAATAAAGGTGAACGGGCCCGGCACATTATTTTTCAGATAGCGGAACGTGCTGGTGTCAATCGGACGCGTAAATTCCGAAAGATGGCTGAGATCGTTGCAGATAATAGAAAATTGGGCTTTTTCGAGCTTAATTTTTTTGATCTGCGCGAGTTTTTCCATGGCGCGAATATCGAAAATATTGCAGCCCAAAGCGTAGACCGTATCGCTTGGATAAATGATGAGACCGCCGTTGTTGAGCGTTTTCACCACTTCGGCAATGAGGTTTTCCTGTGGATTTTCGGGGTAAATTTTAAGAATTTTTGCCATATACAAATTTAATAAAAATTAAGCATTAAAGCATTTTGGTAAAAAAAGGTGAGTTTGGTGAAAGGCGAGATTTCCCCAAAACCTTCACCAAGGCGTATAAAAAAAGAGAACCACTGCTGTGATTCTCTTTATTTAGTAGCGGAGACACGACTCGAACGTGCGACCTCCGGGTTATGAGCCCGACGAGCTACCTACTGCTCTACCCCGCGTTATTGTGATGCAAATATACAACATTTTTGTGAAAATCCAAATCTTGAGAAAAATTTTGCCCATAGAATGGTATTTTTTTTCAGTTTAGATTTATTGCTACAGAAGTTGGCTCAAAATCCTTTCGCTTAACATGGTGAAAATTCGCTTGTTATATGCTTTATCATCCAAATTGTATATTTCAAATTCTTCCGCCGTCAGCATTCCAAGCGTCAACCCAAGGCAGATATTTTTCAAATTCGCATCTCTCTGAAAACTTTGATTAATGAAATTTCTTTTCTTTTCCGGATTTAAAGAGGTGAAATCCAATTTCTGCCGCGCTAAAAATGCTTTGTAAAAAGCCAGAAATATTTCATTTTGTAATTTTAAAATCGGGCGCAAAACTTCGTTTTGAAATTTCTCCACCGCGGTGCTTTCTTCAAAAGTTGGTATTTCTAAAACTGTACGTAAATCTTTTTTGGTAATCATTTTAAAGGCTGTAATTTCACCAAAAGTAGACATTAATTCCGCAAAAGTTGGGAAGTGGCGATTGGTAATTCCGATTCTTTACCGCTTCTAACGGCAAATTTTTTAAAAATATAATTTCTAATTTTGAATTAAATTTTTGAATCATGTGCTATTACGTTTCGAATCAGCTGACGCGAAAGGAAATGAAAGACACTTTCGGCGTGACGTTTGAAGGTCCGGATTTTCAGGGTTCCGAGTTTACGAACGGATTTTCTTTTCCGAAAACGCCGGTGATTCTGGATGAAAACCCTGATGTTGCTGTTCTCGGCGCCTGGGGACTGCTTCCGTGGTGGGCGAAAGACCGTGGTCCACAAAAAAATACGCTGAACGCAAGAATTGAAACTTTAGCCGAAAAGGCGAGTTTTAAAGATTCGGTTTCAAAAAGATGTCTGGTTTTGGTCCACGGTTTTTACGAGTGGAAGCAGCTGGATGCGAAAGGTAAAAAGAAAGAAAAATATTTTATCCGCCTGAATAATGGTGAAAAACCGTTTGCTTTGGGCGGAATTTATAACTTCTGGACCGATCCGAAAACCAACGAGCTGCTCACGAGTTTTTCAATTGTAACCTCGGGTGCGAATGAATTTATGAGCGAAATTCACAACACGAAGGATCGAATGCCTTTGGTTTTAGCAAAAAGTGCTGAAGAAGCGTGGCTTTCTGAGCGTTCCGTCGATGATTTTGTTTTTCCGAATTACGATCCGGATTTGGTTGCAATTAATTTAGACGCATCATCAACTCAGCTTTCTCTGTTTTAGAATTTAAAAAATTTGCCGCTTTAGCAGCAAATTTTTTCTTTTCTTATTTAATGATTTTACCGTCGTAGGCGCTTTCATTTCCTAATCGGTCTACGGATTTTACCGCAACGGTATTGAGTTTTTTCCCGTTTTTAATTAAAGGTAAAGTTTCAGATATTCTACTTTTTTCAATGATTTGAGTTTCCCAAACATCACCATATTTAGCATATAAAATCCATTGAAAAACTTCAGTAAAATCCTTGGAATTCCATTTTGCAACAGCTGAAGTGCCGGATTTTTCGATGTATAAAAGTGGTTTTTCTAAAGGTTCGGTTTTAATCCATGGCGTCAAAGGTACGAGAGCCGGAGTTTTGTAGGCCTGGCTTACGGCGCTTAACATCGCGGGGGTTTTTGAGAGGCCGTCTACGCTATAATGAATTGTGCCGGCGGCGTCTTTTAAAACCGATCTTGTTGTATTGATTTGGCTTACGATTTCTGCTGGTCTATCGGACACACCATTTAAACCAACGGTATTTATTCCGGGGTAAAGATGCCTTTTTTGTGAATTTTCACTTTCCCACCATTTTAGCAAAGCCGGAAAACTTTGCGGACCATCGTTTTTCCAGTAGAGTTGGGGCGAAAAATAATCCAGCCAACCTTCATTTAACCACAATTTTGCATCTGCGTAGAGTTCATCATATTGTGAAGAACCTTTTATGCCTTCCGGAAAACCGGGTTTCCAAATTCCGAAAGGGCTGATACCGAACTGCACGTAGCTTTTTTCGGCTTTTATCTCGTCATGAATTCTTTTGATAAATTTATTCACGTTCGCGCGGCGCCAGTCTGCTTTAGATAAATTTCCGCCAGTTTTTTGGTACATATTCCAGGTTCGGTTGTCGGGAAAATCTTTACCGCCGTTGTATTCACGGTAGGGATAAAAATAATCATCGATGTGCACCGCATCAATATCATATCTTTTTACCAGATCATTGATTACTTTAGAAACGTGATCCTGGGTTTTTTCATCCGAAGGATCCATCCAGTGCATTCCGTTTTTAAGCTTAATGATTTGCTCCGGCATTTTTTTAACTAATGATTCAGAAGTAATTGCGCCGCCGGTGGTGTGATGCGCGCGGTAGGGATTTAACCAGACGTGAAGTTCCATTCCGCGTTTGTGAGCTTCTAAAATCCAAAATTCCAATGGATCATAATAAGGTGTTGGCGCTTTACCAATTTCGCCTGTTAAGAAATACGACCACGGCTCAATTGTGCTGTTATACATCGCGTCCGCGGAAGGTCGTGCCTGAAAAATTACAGCGTTAAAATTGGCGTTTTTCAGCAAATCTAAAATTTTCAGCGCTTCCACTTTTTGCTGTTCGGTAGAAAGATTGTTTCGTGAAGGCCAGTTGATATTGGCAACGGTTGCTACCCAAGCTGCACGGAATTCGCGGTTTACTTCCGGGAGATTCAGCTTTAAAACTTCAACTTTTGGTTCGGGCACTTTTGGTGTGACTGGTTTTGTGGTAACCACCGGTTTTTTGGCGGCTGTTTTAGGCTTTTTTGGCGTACCGCAGGAGGTAAATAAAACAGCAATTGCAAGCAGGAGTGCGGACGGTGAAATTTTTATGTGCATGCGCAAAAATAGCAATATAATTTAAACTAAGGTCAAAATCAGGTTTAACCAAAAAAGTTATCTAAAAGCAAAAATACTTGGCAAGTAATGTGTTCAGCCAAAAAGTAATTCCCTGTTTTTCAGCAATTATTCTTTTTTATCGCGCGTGCGAAATTATGCATTACATTAAAACTTCTCCAAATTTATTATGTTAAATTTAGCGGAAATTTGCTAATGTTTTTAACTCTTACTTAACTGTATGTTAACACGTTATAACAAATTTTGGTATATCTTCTGTTGCTGGAAAAGCCTAACCAAAAAAACATTATTATTATGGCAACAAGAGGTAATTCCGGTTCAGGAAGATCTAATTCTTCATCCGGTAGAGGTAATTCAGGAGGAAGAAGTCAGGAAGAAGATTTCGACTTAGAAGAAATCTTCCAACAGGCCTATGAGGATGGATATGAAGATGGCTACGCCGACGCGCAGGCAGACGAAGATTATGATGATGATTATGAAGACAGCTATGATGAATGGTATGAAGAATACGAGGACGATGATGAGGACTACGATGATGATGAAGAAGACGATGATGAAGACGACAGAAGAGGAAACAGCGGCCGTGGTTCATCCCGTAGCGGATCTGGCGGCGGTAGAGGCGGCTCAGGCGGCGGACGTGGCGGCTCCGGTGGAGGACAAGGTGGAAGCAGAGGCGGTGGTTCCGGTGACGGAAGAGGCGCCCGTGAAGGTCATCCGTTCTTTGGAAACCAGTATACATCTGGTAGAGGACGTTCCGGTGGAGGCTCAAGAGGTGGTTCATCCGGAGGTTCAGGAGGTGGAGGTTCACGTGGCGGTTCATCGGGCGGCGGTGGTCGTGGCCGTGGCGGTTCATCCGGTGGTGGCAGCGACAGAAGAGGTGCCCAGGAAGGTCATCCGTTCTTTGGAAACCAATATACATCCGGTAGAGCAGGTTCCGGCTCGAGAGGTGGCTCACAAGGTGGCGGCTCTCGAGGTGGAAGTTCAAGAGGCGGTAGCCAAGGTGGCGGTTCCAGAGGAGGATCACAAGGTGGTGGCTCACGAGGTCGTGGTAATCAGCAAAGAGATAGCCAGCGTAGATTTACATCCGATGGTAGAAGCAGCAGAGGTAGCGGTTCCGGTAGAAGAGGAGGTTTCGGTAGCCGTGGCGGAAGAAATTCTTAACTAAATATATAAGGCCGGCTATGATGGCCGGCTTTTTTAAATTAACGCATTAAAAAAGAAAAATTATGGATTCCGATAATACAAAAACAGCAAACACTTCAGCAGAAGAAACACAAAAAGCCGGAACAAAAAAAAGTGCTTCCGGAGCAGCTAAAAACAGCAGTACCAATTCAAGCAGTTCTGCATCATCCGGTACATCTGGTTCATCTACTTCTAGCCCTTCATCAATGCAGAATTCGCAAACTTCCGGTCCAAAAGATTACAGTCAGGAAGCGACTAAAGACGGTCCGCTTTACAAATTCTTCCTCGATGGTTTGAAAGATATGTACTTTTCTGAAAAGCACATTCTGGAAGCATTACCAAAAATGAAAGCTGCAGCAACTACAGAAGAGTTGCAGGAAGCTTTTGAAGATCACCATTTGGTAACTCAAAAGCAGGTTTCACGTCTGGAGAAAGTTTTTAAAACAATTGAAGAAAAACCTGAAGGTAAAAAATGCGAAGCCATCATTGGTATTGTAAAAGAAGGCGAAAGCATTATTCAGGAAACTGAAGAAGGCACAATGACCCGCGATGCCGCGCTGATTATTGCAGCACAAAAAGTAGAGCATTATGAAATAGCATCTTACGGTGGTTTGGTGGCCTTAGCTGAAACGCTGAATTTAGACCGCGCCGCTGATTTGCTTCAAACAACACTGGAAGAAGAAGAAGAAACCGATCTCGACTTAACTTATATTGCTGAATCATTCATTAATTTCCGCGCAGCGGACGAAGATGACGATGACGACAGCGAAGATTATGAATACGATGATGACGACGACGACCGCGGTCTGATTTTATAAACTTTTAAACATAAAGCAAGCTTTCAAGCTTGCTTTTTTAATTAAAACTAAAGTAAAGAATAAAAGAAAAATTTCCGGCTTAAACGGCATTTTTTTTCAAAATTTCTTTGCTTAAATTTTTAAAGCTAAAAGCAAAAAAAAGCCCCAAAACGGGGCTTTTTTTTATTTATAGCAGAAGTGATTTTTATCCTTTCGCTCCTCTTTCAATACGTTTTCTTTCGTTTTCAGAAAGTACTTTTTTACGCATTCTGATGAAGTTCGGTGTAACTTCAATCGCTTCGTCGCCCTGGATATATTCCATACATTCTTCCAATGAGAACAAAATTTTCGGTGCAATGCTGCCGTCCTTATCTTTTCCGGAAGCACGCATATTGTTCAGCTGTTTAGCTTCCACGATGTTTACCACCAAATCTCCAGGTTTGTTTTGCTCACCGATAATCATTCCTTCATAGATTTCCTCGCCCGGATCAACAAAGAATTTACCCCTGTCCTGTAATTTTGCAATTGAATATTCAGTAGCAGGACCTTGTCCTTTGCTTACCAAAACTCCAACCAATCTTCCAGGAATTGAACCTTTGAAAGGTTTATAATCTACGAAACGGTGCGCCATAATTGCTTCACCTGCAGTTGCGGTCAACATTTGCGAGCGCAAACCAATCAAACCTCTGGAAGGAATTTCAAATTCCAAATGCTGCATTTCGCCTTTGGTTTCCATAATGTGAAGATCACCTTTTCTTTGTGTTGCCAAATCGATAACTCTTGAAGCATATTCTTCCGGAACGTCAACAACCATAGATTCATACGGTTCAGATTTTACGCCATCAATTTCTCTCAAAATAACCTGTGGCTGGCCAATTGTCATTTCGTAACCTTCTCTTCTCATCGTTTCGATTAGAACAGAAAGGTGAAGAATACCACGACCGAAAACCAAAAATGTATTTGCGTCTTCTGTAGGTTCAACTCTTAAAGCTAAGTTTTTCTCCAACTCTTTCATCAACCTTTCTTTCAGGTGATTAGAAGTTACATATTTCCCGTCTTTTCCGAAGAAAGGCGAGTTGTTGATGGAGAATGTCATGTTCAAAGTCGGTTCATCAATTGCTGTACGTGGCAACGGATCTGGATTTTCAAGATCAACGAAAGAATCGCCAATCTGAAATTTATCAAAACCAACAATTGCACAGATGTCACCTGCTTTTACTTCCTGAACTTTCTTTTTACCAAGACCTTCAAAAACGTATAATTCTTTTACTTTTCCTTTAATAATGTTTCCGTCTTCCTGCGCAAGACCTATCCATTCAGATTCTTTTACAGAACCTTGAGTGATTTTTCCAATTGCAATTCTTCCCAGGAAAGAAGAGAAATCCAATGATGTAATCTGCATTCTAAGCGGACCTTCTTTAGCTTCCGGCGCCGGAACATGCTCTAAAATTCCGTCTAATAGCGGGAAAATATTTTCTGTCGGTTCCAATGAAGTATTGAACCAACCTTGCTTTGAAGAACCATAGAATGTTGGGAAATCCAATTGCTCTTCGGTTGCATCAAGGTTAAAGAACAAATCGAAAACCTGATCGTGAACTTCATCCGGTCGACAGTTTGGTTTATCAACTTTGTTGATGACAACAACTGGTCTTAAACCTAGTTCCAAAGCTTTCTGGAGTACAAAACGCGTTTGTGGCATCGGACCTTCAAATGCATCAACCAAAAGAAGTACACCGTCTGCCATTTTCAAAACACGTTCTACCTCACCACCGAAATCGGCGTGACCAGGCGTATCAATTACGTTAATTTTGGTGTCCTTATAAGTAACCGAAATATTTTTTGATAAAATGGTAATTCCACGTTCACGTTCCAGATCGTTGTTATCCATGATAAGATCACCTGATTCCTGATTTTCGCGGAAAACACTGGTAGCGTGAATGATTTTGTCAACCAAAGTAGTCTTTCCGTGGTCAACGTGCGCAATAATTGCGATATTTCTGATGTTTTGCATATTCGTTTTTTGACCGTGCAAAAGTAATCTTTTTTGGTGAAATAACTTTATAAGTTTTTCAATTTAATAAATTTTTATGTTAATTTTTGGCGAAAGTTGAATGCACGTTTAAAAATTAGCTGCTAAAACGCCTAATTTTCTGCAATTTATTTATAATCAAATGGTTATCGGAAAAAGCTAAAATGAAAAAAATGCCGATTTAAGGGCAAAAAAAGAGACCTCACGATCTCTTTTAAAATATTCTCGGTAAAAGTTTTGAATTTAATTCGTTTTCAGATAGTTGTAAATACTGTCTTTCAGGTGAACTCTTTTTCTTCGGAGGTCGGTTAAATGCTCGTCGGTGGTGTGGTTTTGTTCACCTTCTTCGTAGTGCTGTATGAGCGCGTTTATCTCTTCATAATTCACGTACATTTTTCGGAAAATGTCGTCATTCAATTTAAATTCTGCGATTTTTTCTTGCGCTTCGGGAAATTCCTGAGTAAGGGTGTGATTTTCCATGACTTTAAATTTTAATTATTTTATGAAATAAAGTTAGCTAAAAATCACTTGATAAAAACGAAAATTTCCTCCATTTTTGCTGATTTATTTCAGTTTTAAGGAAACCTATTTTTTCAGCTTCACGTAAATTTCACCTTTCTTTTTTCCATTAGCGCCCTTTTTGAAAACGTTTACCGATTCTATTTTTGCAGGATCTATCTTTTCCATTTCGGCTTTCGTAGAAGCTTTTCCGTCAATATAAATATCGATTTCGTCGTTCACGTTAAGATTGGGATTTTCGTTTGTGGAAGTGGCGTTGGTATTATAATTAAAATTTATACCGTCTTTCAGCTGCGAATTTTTTACCGCTTCTTGGGCCTTTTTTTCTGCGTCAGCAATTTTCGCTTTAAACTCCGGAGAATTCACCATTTTCTCCGCTTCTTTTGCTTTCATCTCGGCGTTGGCAATTTGCTTTTTAAATTCCGCAGAGTTGAATTTTTTAGCCGCTTTTTCGGCATTTTTTTGCGCTTCTTTAATCTGTTTTTTAAATTTTGACGAATTCACATATTCTTCCGCTTTTTTTGCGTGAATTTCTGCGTCTTTCATCTTGTTTTTAAAATCGTCGGAATTGTAATAAGCACCTACTTTCGCGTAAAGCTGATCCATATCGCCAAACTTTTGCTCCAGCATTTTTTCGATGTTTTTAAAATCTTCTTTACCGTAAATTTCATCTATTTTCGAGCTCAGATCATTTATTTCCAGATTCAGAGCTTTAAATTTTGGACTTTCAAAATCCATTTTGTCTGTTAATTTTTGCAATTCCTGAGTTTTTTGGTGCAAACGTTCTTCAATTTTTCGCGCTTCATCGCTTTTTTCATTTAAGTGTTCCTGCAAAGGCTGAATTTCCTGCTGTTTTTCGGCAATCTTTTGCTGAACATTTTCCAGGGATTTTTCGGTCGTAATATTTTGCTCCTTATTATTAGGAGTAATAGTGTCGGCTTTTAACCTGAAAACCAGTTTTTCAACTTTAAGGTTGGATTCTTTAATTTCTTTATTTTTCGCATTCACCAAATAGAAGAAGGCAAGCAAAAATAATAAGGGCAATGCGGCGATTCTGCGCGCATAACTGAATTTTGTCTTTGATTGTTTAAGCATTTTTAATCTTTTTTTGAGGTTAGAACTTAAGAACGGACTCGTTGCAGGTAACTGTTTTCCGGAAAAGTGACTTGCCAAAAGCATCTGCGCAAATGCTTTCGTGTCCGAGTTTTTTAAGGCTTTTCGGTCAGCAAGATATTCGTGGATTAATGAAATTTCTTTTTTGATGAAGTAAAAAAACGGATTGAACCAAAAGAGGGAAGTGGCGACTTCTAAAAATATTTTGTCCCAGGAATGTTTCTGCTCGATGTGCACCATTTCGTGTTTCAGAATCTGTTTGCCTAAATCTGACTGAAGCAAAATGGAATCTTTCCAGAAAAGATTTTTGAAAAAAGAAAACGGCGCTTCGGGCAAATTTGTGTGATAAAAGCTGATGCCTTCGAAATTTTCTTTTTTAAATTTCTTTTTCAGGCTTTCAATTTTAGCTAAACCATACAGAAATTTAACAATGAAAAAAGAGGCAATTAAGCCGGTAAAAATTGCTATAAGGGAAAAATAATCGAAATTTTGATTTACATTTTTACTTGATTCAGCAATATTTAAATTGTTTAATATTAAGTAGATATCACCATTTACTTCAAGTGTAAAATAACTTACTTTCAGCAAAGGCAAAATCATGCTGATGACCACCGCCGCAATTAGATAAAAGCGGTTGTAATGGTGAAAAGTTTTGTCTTTCAGAAAGAGCTGATAATAGAAAAACAGCACACCAGAAGTCAGAATAACTTTGCCGGAATACATTAAAATTTCCATCAGTTTTTGTTTTTGAGTTCGTTCAGAAGCATTTCCAGATCTTCGACGCTTATCTCATTTTTTTCCACTAAAAAAGAAACTGCATTGGTGTAAGAACCTTCAAAATAATTTTTTACCAGG
Source organism: Kaistella solincola (assembly GCF_000812875.1). GTDB lineage: Bacteria > Bacteroidota > Bacteroidia > Flavobacteriales > Weeksellaceae > Kaistella > Kaistella solincola. The sequence goes on from NZ_JSYK01000003.1 coordinate 821,630, forward strand.
CTTTTCATCGTTTTTCCGCTGTATTTTTCTTTGGAAATTAGCGGAAAATATTGGTGCTGCCGTCCGAAAACTTCGTAATCAACAAAGTCTTTTTCCTTTAAAACTTTTAAAATTGTAGAAACCGTATTGGTGTGCGGTTTTGGTTCTGGAAACTGCTCTAAAACATCTTTCAGAAACGCTTTCCCCAAATCCCATAAATACTGCATCACCTGTTCTTCGGCTTTCGTCAACTGCGAAATTTTCATATCACTATTTATTTAGTGATACAAATGTAGATTTTTATTTTGAATGTACAACTATTTTTATAGTGATAAATAAAAATATTATTTAATGAATTGATTTTCAGTTAGAAAAACCTTTATTATAATACTTCTGTGGCAACACATCTGATAAAGCAGTTGACGTCTGATACTACGGCTGAAAATCCATAAAAATCATTTCATTAAAATTAAAAATTTGCCGCTTTTAGGGGCAAATTTTTTTATATAGAAAATCGTTCAAAATATTTATCTTTGCACACGCTCAATTCAAGGTTTCTGCCAACGGAAATCTAAAAATTTAACCTCACAACGTACGATATGAAATGTGGAATTGTAGGTTTGCCAAATGTCGGTAAATCAACCCTTTTTAACTGTTTAAGCAACGCCAAAGCGCAATCGGCAAACTATCCTTTCTGTACCATCGAACCGAATTTAGGAACGGTTTCCGTACCGGATGAAAGACTTTTCGTGCTGGAAAAACTGGTGAATCCCGAAAGAGTTTTACCTGCCGTTGTGGAAATCGTAGATATCGCAGGTTTGGTGAAAGGCGCGAGCAAAGGCGAAGGTTTGGGAAATAAATTCCTTGCAAATATCCGAGAATGTGAAGCGATTATTCACGTTCTTAGATGTTTTGAAGACGGAAATATTGTACACGTTGAAGGAACAGTTGATCCGCTTCGTGATAAAGAAATCATTGATATTGAATTACAGCTGAAAGACATTGAAACTTTAGCTAAAGCTGTAGAAAAAGCAAAAAAGTTCATCAAATCCGGTAAAAAAGATGATGTGATGACTTACGAAACTTTGCTTAATCTGCAGAAATTTGTGGAAGAAGGGAAAAATGCGCGTGAATTTCCGACGGATGATTTTTCTTCTACAATTATTGCTGATGTTCAGTTATTGACAAACAAACCGGTGCTTTACGTTTGTAACGTGGATGAAAATTCCATAAAAAACGGCAACGACTGGATCGCAAAAATCGAAGAAATGGCGGCTAACGAAGGCGCTGAAGTAGTAGTTTTAGCGGCGCAAATTGAAGCCGACATCAACGAACTGGAAACTTTCGAAGAAAGAGAAATGTTTTTGGATGAACTGGGTTTAACTGAACCCGGCGTAAACCGATTGATCAGAAAAGCTTACGACTTGCTGAAACTGCAAACTTATTTCACCGCAGGTGTAAAAGAAGTTCGCGCCTGGACCATCGGAAAAGGTTGGACCGCGCCACAGGCTGCTGGCGTTATTCACACCGATTTCGAAAAAGGATTTATCCGCGCGGAAGTCATTAAATATGAAGATTTTGTAAAATTCGGTTCTGAAGCAAAGGTAAAAGAAGCCGGAAAACTTTCCGTAGAAGGTAAGGAATATATCGTTCAGGACGGCGATATGATGAATTTTAGATTTAACGTGTAAAAACGGCAAATTTTTTAAAAATATCAAAGCGGACTTCGGTTCGCTTTTTTTTGCCCCTAAAAATGGCAAATTTTTCAAAAAATATTTTTGTAAATTGTGTCAAATTTAAAATATGAATACCAAAAAAGTAGCAGTTATAGTCGGCAGTTTGCGCAAAGAATCTTTTAACCGGAAAGTCGCGAAAGAAATGATTCGCCTGGCGCCGGAAGGTTTGGAACTTCAAATTGTTGAGATAAAAGATCTTACCTTTTTCAGCGAAGATATTGAAAACAGTCCGCCACAAACCTGGACGGATTATAAAAATCAAATTCAAAACTCAGATGCCGTTTTGTTTGTTTCGCCCGAATACAACCGAACCATTCCCGGCGTGCTGAAAAACGCTATGGAAATCGGAGGAAGACCACCGAAAGAAAATTCCTGGAAAGGAAAGCCGGGCGCTGTTGTAACCGTTTCTCCAGGCGCTATTGGCGGGATGGGAAGCAACCAAACCATCCGCGTGGCAGCTGCAAACCTTCATATTTCGATGATGACGCAGCCAGAAGCGTTTATCGGAACCATTAAAGACAAATTACAGGAAGACGGCGTAACCGTTGACGAAAAAACAGCAAAATTTCTGGTTACTTTCCTTGAAGCTTTTAAAAGCTGGATTGAAAAATTTTAGCCGTTAAACGGGTATTTTTTTTGAAAAAGCAAAGCAGCTTTAAAAATTTTCCACAAAACTTTTGAAATTGCTTTGCTTTCACTATTTTTGTGAGTTGCCGAAAATAAGGCACGGTCCAAAAATAGAATGAGCGAAAACACCACAGTAAATTACTCCGAAGACAATATCAGAACCCTCGATTGGCAGGAACATATCCGGATTCGTCCGGGAATGTACATAGGCAAATTGGGCGACGGTTCTTCCGCAGACGACGGAATTTATATTTTGCTCAAAGAAATCATCGATAACTCCATCGATGAATTTGTGATGAAATCTGGTAAACGCATCGAAATCAAAATCGATGAAGGCAAAGCCACTATTCGTGATTACGGGCGCGGAATTCCTTTAGGTAAAGTTGTTGACGCCGTTTCAAAAATGAATACCGGCGGAAAATATGACTCCAAAGCCTTCAAAAAGTCCGTTGGACTAAATGGTGTCGGTTCCAAAGCCGTTAACGCGCTTTCTGAATATTTCCGTGTTACATCCATCCGCGATGGTAGAGCCAAAGTTGCGGAATTTTCTAAAGGTTTAATTACCGAAGATTTTAAAGAAAAAGATTCTACCGACCGAAACGGAACAGAAATTACTTTTATTCCGGATTCCACCATTTTTACGCATTTCAAATTCCGGAAGGAATACATAGAAAAAATGCTGAAAAATTATTGTTACCTGAATCCGGGTTTAAAAATAGTTTTCAATGGTGAAACCTATTTTTCGGAAAATGGTTTACGCGATTTGCTTCAGGAAGAAATTGAAGGGGAAATCCTTTATCCAATTGTGCATTTGAAGGATGAAGATATCGAAGTTGCGATTACGCATTCCGATAAATCTCAATCTGAAACCTATTTTTCTTTTGTAAACGGACAAAACACTACACAAGGTGGAACGCACTTGAATGCTTTCCGCGAAGCGTATGTAAAAACTATCCGCGAATTTTTCAATAAAAATTTCGAAGCTGCTGATATCCGAAAATCAATTATTGCGGCGGTTTCTATAAAAGTAATCGAGCCGGTTTTCGAGTCGCAAACCAAGACCAAATTGGGTTCCAACGAAATGGAACCCGGAAAAGAAACGGTGCGGACTTTTATTCTGAATTTTTTAAAGAATAAACTCGATAATTATCTTCACCAGAATACGGAGATTGCGGAAGCGATTCACCGCAAAATCATTATTTCTGAAAGAGAAAGGAAGGAACTTTCCGGAATTCAAAAATTAGCTCGTGAAAGGGCCAAAAAAGTTTCGCTTCACAACAAAAAATTGCGCGATTGTCGCCAACATTATAACGATCAGAAAGCTTTGCGAAAAGCCGAAACGATGATTTTTATAACCGAAGGTGATTCTGCTTCCGGTTCCATTACCAAGTCTCGCGATGTGGAAACGCAGGCTGTATTTTCTCTGAAAGGAAAACCGCTGAACTGTTACGGCCTAACGAAAAGAGTGGTGTACGAAAATGAGGAGTTCAACCTGTTGCAGGCCGCGCTAAATATTGAAGATTCTCTGGAAGATTTGCGTTTCAACCATGTAATTATCGCAACCGATGCTGATGTTGATGGAATGCACATCCGACTTTTGATGATTACGTTTTTTCTGCAGTTTTTCCCGGATTTAATCAGAAACGGTCATCTTTATATTTTGCAGACGCCGCTTTTCCGCGTGCGAAACAAAAAGGAAACGCGCTATTGTTATTCGGAAATCGAAAGGTTAAAAGCTTTAGACGAATTGGGAAAAAACCCCGAAATAACCCGGTTTAAAGGTTTAGGAGAAATTTCACCGGACGAATTCAAACATTTCATCGGAAAAGATATCCGTTTGGAGCCTGTAGTTTTAGGAAAAGACCAAACAATCGATCAGATTTTGGAATTTTATATGGGAAAAAATACGCCGGACCGTCAGCAGTTTATTCTGCAGAATTTGGTAGTGGAAGATCCCGACATTGATAAAAAAGAAATTATTGCGGAAGCAGAAGTATAAATTTAAAATTTAACGTAGGAGGTTATAATGAGGTTAAATAACAGGAATAAAGCTGGTTATTTTCAGTTTTTAAGCATTTTGGTTTTAATGGTTTTGGTGGGTGGCATTGTGTTGTATTTTATTGACAGGAGTAATGAACGTATCAATTTAGGTTCGGTATTATTATTAATTATTCCGCTGTTTTTTGCCCTTATTTTTTACCTGCGCGGAAGCCAGATTTTTGAGTATGACAGTGATGGTGAAGCCTTAAATTTCCGCAACAAAAACGTTGTTTTTTTCCTGAATAAAGCCAAAAGCGACGAATTCCCGAAATATAAACTGTTGGATTACGAAATCGTAAATCTTATTTTGTACAAACGACTGTATGTAACCATCAGCAGTAAAAAAAGCAAATCTGTAATTTTAAAATACGACATTTCGTATCTCTCCGGTAAAGAATTAGACGACCTAAAGTCCTCGCTAAAAAAGGTCCTAAGTAAAAACAAAGAATAAAGAGCGCGAGCGCTAGAGAATGGAAGAAAACAACACGCACCACGAAGAAACGCTGCGCAAAGTCAGTGGTTTATATCAGGATTGGTTTTTAGATTATGCCTCGTATGTCATTTTAGACCGGGCAATTCCTTCTATTTTTGATGGTTTCAAGCCGGTGCAGCGCCGCATCATGCATTCTATGCGCGAGCTTGAGGACGGCAGATATAATAAAGTTGCCAACGTTGTTGGGAACACCATGAAATACCATCCGCACGGCGATGCTTCTATTACCGACGCCATGGTGCAGTTGGGCCAAAAAGAGCTTTTAATTGATACGCAGGGAAACTGGGGAAATATCTATACCGGAGATTCTGCAGCGGCAGCTCGATATATTGAAGCGCGCTTGACGCCATTTGCTTTGGAAGTTGTTTTCAACGCAAAAACCACGCACTGGGCAAAATCTTATGACGGCAGAAATAATGAGCCTGTAGATTTACCGGTAAAATTTCCTTTGCTGTTGGCTCAGGGTGTTGAAGGTATTGGTGTGGGTTTGTCTACGAAGATAATGCCGCATAATTTCAATGAATTAATTGAGGCTTCTATCGCGCATTTAAAAGGCAAAAAATTCCAGATTTTCCCAGATTTTTTAACCGGCGGAATGTTGGATGTTTCCGGATACAACGACGGTGAACGTGGCGGAAGAATTCGGGCGCGCGCGAGAATCATTCAAAAAGATAAAAATACGCTGTGCATCATTGAATTGCCTTTTGGTAAAAATACCGGCGATCTTATCGATTCTATTATTAAAGCCAATGAGCGCGGCAAAATTAAAATCAAAAAAATTGAGGATAATACCTCGGATAAAGTTGAAATAAATATTCATCTGAATAACGATGCTTCACCGGACCGAACGATTGATGCGCTGTACGCTTTTACCGATTGTGAAATCCCGATTTCACCGAACGCGTGCGTAATTGTCGGTAATAAACCGATGTTTCTTACTGTTTCGGAAATTCTTCGACAGAATACCGATCACACCGTTTCATTGCTGAAAAAAGAGCTTGAAATTGAGCTTCACGAACTTCAGGAAAACTGGCATTTTTCCTCATTGGAGCGCATATTTATCGAAAACCGGATTTATCACGACATCGAAGAAGTAAAATCCTGGGAAGAAGTTATTTCAACCATTGACAAAAGCTTAAAACCTCACACATCGCATCTTTTGCGAGCTGTAACTGAAGAAGATATTGTCCGTTTAACCGAAATCAGAATTAAAAGAATTTCGCGTTTCGATCTGGATAAATTCAAAGAAAATATTCTGGCGCTTGAAGGAAAAATAGAGCAGGTAAAATATAATCTGGAAAATTTAATTCCATATTCCATTGCGTATTACACCAATATCCTAAAAAAATACGGCAAAGGAAAAGAGCGTAAAACTGAACTACGCATTTTTGACACCATTGATGCGACCAAAGTTGCGGTGGCGAACGAAAAATTCTATGTGAACCGCGAAGAAGGTTTCGTGGGAACTTCATTGCGAAAAGACGAATATCTGTTTGACTGTTCGGACATCGACGATATTATCACGTTCCAGAAAGATGGAACGATGAAAGTGGTGAAAGTGGAAGCGAAAACTTTTATCGGTAAAAACATAGAGCATGTTGCGGTTTGGAAGAAAAACGACAAGCGCACGGTTTATAATATGATTTACCGCGAGAGCAAAGACGGAGCGTATTATATGAAAAGATTTTCGGTAACCGGCGTTACGCGAAATACCGATTATAAGTTAGCTTCTGATAAAAAAGGTGCTGAAATGCTATATTTTTCGGCAAACCCGAATGGTGAAGCGGAAAAAGTAAGCGTAATTTTGAAGTCAAATGCGAGAGTTCGGAAAAGTAAAATCGACATCGATTTTTCGGATATGGCGATAAAAGGCCGCGATTCCAAAGGAAATTTAGTCACGAAATATCCGGTAAAAAAGGTAGATTTAAAGGAGGAAGGACATTCGACTTTAGCGCCGCGGAAAATTTGGTTTGATGAAACGGTTCGCCGCTTGAATGCCGACGCGCGCGGAACTTTACTCGGAACTTTTAAAGGTGATGACAAAATTCTCACCATCAATGCTGAAGGCGATGCAAAACTCGTGAGTTTCGATTTAAGCAACCGTTTCGATGGTGAATATCTCGTTTTTGAAAAATGGAAACCAGAGCAAGCGATTACGTGTATATATTTTGACGGTGAAAAGCAGATTTATTTTATAAAAAGATTTTTGCTGGAAAACACTTTGAATGTTCAGCATTTTATGCCTTCAGAGCACCCAAAATCTTTTATTGAAAACATCATCGTTTCTGATAACGCGACGGCAGAAATAATTTTTGCTAAAGAGAAAGGAAAGGAGCGCGAGCCTGAAACGGTTAATATCGATCAATTTATTTCCGTTAAAGGAATTAAAGCACTCGGCAACCAGTTTATAAAAGATAAAGTAAAAGCCATCAATATAACGGTTCCGGAAGTTACCGAAGAAATCCACGAAGGTTTCGATGTGGTGGAAGCAACCGAAGGTCACATCAGCTTTATCGATGAAGATGTGAAAGACGAAGATTTCCCGGAAGAAGGAACAATTGGTGATCTCTTCGATTTTCCCGGCTAAAACAAGGTTTTTTTTGATTTTACCAAAAGTAAATTTTAAAAATCGGAAGAATGTAAAATAAAAAAAAATCGCAGTTAAACTGCGATTTTTTTTTATTAGAACGGATAGCCAAAAGCAAAGTTCAGCACCGGTTTCAGCGGTTGCCATTTGCTGATCACCCAGCGGTCGCCAATTGGTCTGTTCGGGTCGTACACTTTATAAGCTGCGTCCAGACGTAGCGTGATATACGCCACATTGATGCGGACACCAACCCCGGTTCCAACGCCCATTTGCGACAGGAATTTATTAAATTTAAAAGCGTCGCCAAAGCCGTTGTCTTTCAAGCTCCAGATATTTCCAGCATCAACAAACGCGGCGCCTTCGAACATTTCGTTGAACGGCATACGATATTCCACATTGGTGGTCAGCTTCACATTGTCCATAATATAAGCACGGACTTTTTCGTCAAGCTGAGAATCCGCGGGACCTAAGCCGCCGAAAACACGCCATGCGCGAATGTCATTGGAGCCACCATTAAAGTAAGAACGCACAAACGGCATCGTATCAGAGTTCCCATACGGAATACCAACGCCAATAAACTGGCGCAGCGCCAAAGTATGTTTGTCATTAAAAAAAGTGAAATATTTACGGACATCAAAATCAAATTTCACAAACTGCGAGAACGGAATATTAAACGCTTTTTTTGTTGGTTCTGCAAGCACGCCATCTTCCTGTGGTTTTCTGGTGAAAAGCCCGAGCGCGTTTCCAGCCACTTCAAATTTCGCGTTCACGTAAAAAGGATTGTGTCTGTCTTTTTTACCGATTTCATTATAAATAAAATTATAAATCATCGACGAAATCAGGATATTTTGTGTCTGGCGGTCTTTATTTATTAAAGTCTGGCGGAAGGTGTTAAAATCATTCATCTGATCTTCAGAAAGACCAGTTTGAAATGCGGTATCATCAACAATGGTAGAAGAAAGTTCGTCTGAAGAAATTCGTCCTTCGGTAAAATCATTATAAAGTTGCGGCGAATAAAGCTGGAAAATTTCATTCCGAATCTCCGCATCGCGCGGAAAATAATCGTAATAACGGTCTTTGTTTCGGGTGAAACTTAACTGCGTGTTGAAAATTGAAAGCCGGTGAGATACAATATCGTTCACATTCGCAAAATAATTTAAACTTGCATTAAAACCAACTCTACCCAGACCGATATTGTTTTGAACGCTTGTCCCCAGAATTACAGACGAAGTAGGAGAGTAGCGTTTCGGAATAAGCTTCCAGGTTTTGAACGGCATTAATAATCGAGGAACATTTAACGCAGCCTGTGCGGAAACTTCGTATGCTAAAGCGCGCTTATCATTTTTTTTCGGGCTTACGACAGAGCCAAAAATCCCGGAAACACTGGTTGTAAGGTTTTCTGCGCCGCCAAAAACATTACGTGTCGTAAAATCCACGGACGGTGAAATACCGAAATTTAAAATCTGTGAATAATTAATATCTGTCGCAATTTTAAGATCAAACTTCGGCAGCGGCGCGAGATAATAGCTGACGTCCAGAACGCTGTCATTTTCTTTGCGCAAAATTTCATCATATTTTATCACGCTGAAATTGTTCATCGAAGCGATATTTCTTTTGGTAAGATCAAGATTTTTTTGGTCGTAAATCTCACCTTTTTTCAAGATTATCGGACGCCACAAGGACATGGTTTTGTATTGGTCATCGAGTTTGTAAAAATTGATGCCTAACAGGGAATCTTTTTCGGTATCTACGGTGTCTGCAACTTTTTCGAGCACGTGAACTTTGATATCACCGATCGTTGTAAGTTTGTAAGGAGAATCGGTGCTGTCTTTGTGGATATCCATAGTAAGCGGCACATTTTTTCTGCTTTGCAGGGTATCGGCAGTAAAATAAATCTCTTCGTTGGAATTATTGAATTTATAGTAGCCCGTGCTTTTCATTAAATCATTAATGCGCTTCACCTCATCCTCCAAAACTTCCTGATCTAAAATATTGTTGCCGCGCACCAAACTTTTTTCGAGGTTTTGCTCATAAATATTTTTAATCGCCGGATCGGGAATATTGTAATAATAATCGCTGATATAGGTAGGATCGCGGTGCGTGATGAGATAATTAACCTTTGCTTTCTTCGCTGCGGAATCCAAATCATGACTGAATTTCACATCGGTGTCCCAATAACCGCGGTAGACTAGATATTTTCGGATAGAATTTGCACTTTCTTCAGTTCTTCCCTGATCTAAAATTACCGGCGGCTGGCCAATATTATGCAGAAATCTTTCGAAAAAAAGACTTTTGCCTACATATTCCGGGTGATCGTATTTAATGAAAAGCGAGTCGCGAAGATCCTGGTCTCTCGCCTCCGCGGGATACGTCATATATTCGGTGAGAATGGAATCGTATTTCGGGTTGGCCGCGTTGTACATCCACAAACCTACAGGGAAAAGAAACAGCTGTTTTTTGTTTGGTTTTTGGCTGACGTGTGCAGCAATTTCATCTTTAAAAATTTTGCCGTCTTCAAAGATATATTTGTTTTTTACCAAAAGATATTCGCCGTCGGGAACTTTTTTCGTAGTGCTGCACGCATATAAAAAAAGCACGGTCATTGCAGATGCGGTAAATAAGTAATACTTTTGAAAATATTTTGCTAAATGCTTACGGCTCATAAAATAAAAGTTTTTCAATCACTCGATAAAAGGAAGTTCAGACAAAAATACAATTTGTTTTTGGTTGAAGGTAATAAAACCATTAAAGAAATACCGGCTTCAAAGTTCAAAATTCAGGAAATTTTCTCGCTGAATCCTGAAGATTTAAATTTGAAAAATGCAAAAATTTCACAAATAAATGCCGTAGAGCTCCGAAAAATTAGCTTTTTGCAAAACCCAAAAGATTCAGTTGCCGTTTGCGAAATTCCTGAAAGCAAACAACTTCCACAAAGTGGTGTTCAGCTGGTTTTAGACGGAATTCAGGATCCGGGAAATCTTGGTACAATCATCCGTTTGGCAGACTGGTTTGGTATTTCGCAAATCATCTGCAGTGAAGACACCGCCGATTTTTACAATCCGAAAGTTATACAGGCGAGTATGGGTTCTTTTCTACGTGTAAATATGGTTTATACCGATATTCAAAATTACCTTCAGCAAAGTATGGCGCCAGCAATCGGAACGGACATGGTGGGTGAAAATCTGTATGCCTGTGATTTTCCGGAAACCTTCAATCTCGTCCTTGGAAATGAAGGCAATGGAATTCGGGAAAAAACGGCCGAATTGCTCGGAAAAAATATTACAATTCCACGTTTCGGAACTTCACAATCAACCGAAAGTCTGAATGTTGCCATGTCAGCCGGCATCATTTTAGGCCACATATTCAGCAAAAAAAATTAGCCGTTAAACGACTATTTTTTTTCTAAATTAATTGTTCGAAGCTTGAAGTAGTTTGGGCTTTTTGGTATTCTTCCAGTTTTTCACGGATAAAACGCAACGCTATTGGTGCAATATAAATTAGTGCTAAACCGATTAATTTTTTCTTCCAGCTGGTGTCCTGTAAACTTTTTCTGGCGAAATTTCCGATAAAAGTCACAGCACCGATTTTCAGTGTGTTTTCAATTACGTTTACGGTAGCGTCACTATTGGCAATACCTGCAAAGGCGTTTTTACTGAAAACGTTTTCTTTCACGCTGTTGGAAATTTCCTTTACAATTTCGTTGGTTTTTATGCTTACAGAAGTGTCGCCATCTTCAGTGGGCACTTCTTGCAGAAATTTGTCTGTAAAACCGTGTGTTATTGCGCTTAGGCTTTCCTTGGTATTTTCGAAAGTCAGCAAATCCTGCAAATCATCAACTTCTTTTTTCAGAAGCTGTTTTTTTTGCCGAAGCTCTTCTAAACTGTTATATTTTGCGCTCATTTTTACGAATTTATTAATTTAACAATTTTATCTGCCACAGAATTGGTAATGGATTTTCGTGCCAAAAAGACCACAATTAATATTAATAAATATAAACCTGCCATTATGAGAATTCCGTAGGCGTAATTTCCCATCCAATAACCGATAAGCAAACCGAGACCAACGTTGAAAAGAATGATAAAAAATAAAAAAGCAATGGCTATGATGGAAAAAAATGCAATAGTCCCAACTGTTAATGAGGACTTTTCTGTAGCCTCCATTTTAATTAAATCTATTTTCTTGGAGACGAATTCTTTGATGATTTCTACCATAATATTTTTTTTAAAGTTACAAAAAAAGGAACTTAAAATAAAGTTCCTTTTTAATTTAGGAAGTGTTTGAAGATCAATTAAGATCTCATACCGCCTAATTCATTTTCTACATCTCCTACAACATCTTTAGTTGTATTAACAGCCTGGTCTTTATATTTGTCATAACCATCTTTTACCGAAGAAACTACCTTGTCAGTGGTTTCTTTAACCTGAGTTGAAATGTTGTCATATTGATTTTTAACTTTTCCGGAAACTTCGTCATAGCGTTCCATTGCTTTTTCCGAAACTTTGCCGTATTGATCAACTGCCTGGTCTTTCAATTCGTTGGCTTTGGTTTTAATTTTTCTTCTTGTTTCAGCACCTTCTTCCGGAGCGTAAAGCATACCTAATACAACACCTGCTGCTGCGCCAGCTAACAAACCTGCTAATACACTTGCTGAGTTACTACCTTTTTTCGACATTTTAGTTATTTTTTAATGTTAATAAATTTTACGTTAATGGCCTTTAAAACCATATACCCACAGGGTTGCAATTAATATACCAATCAAAAATGATGTCTCTTAAAATTTTGTTAAAATCCGGCAATATGGGAAAGTATCAGGTCAATCGTCTCTTTTTTGGTTAAATTGGTGTTGTCTATCACAATAGCATCGTTTGCTTTTTTCAGCGGCGCGACTTCTCTTTCGCTGTCAATTTTATCGCGTTCAATAAGGTTTTTTCTTACGGTTTCCTCATCGGTTTCAATGCCTAATTTCTGAAGTTCCAGAAACCTGCGTTTCGTGCGTTCATCGATGCTTGCGGTGAGAAAAAATTTATAATCTGCATTTGGTAAAATTATGGTCCCAATATCGCGGCCGTCCATAATTACGCCACCGTCCGCTGCAATTTTTCGTTGCTTTTCGAGCAAAAAATCCCGAACTTCCTTTTGGCGCGCGATTAAGCTTACCTGTTGGGAAACTTCATTAGTCCGGATTTCCTTCGAAATATCGGTGCCGTTTAATAAAACTGTCAACTCGTCTTCAACCTGTTTAAATTGTAAAGTAATCTCATGAAACCTTTGAAATAAATTTTCGAGGTTAATCTGGCCATTTTCTGAAATGCAGTTTTTAATCGCAAAATAGGTAATGCCACGGTAAAGTGCACCGGTATCCAAATGAACGATACCCAACTGGTGCGCTATTATTTTTGAAATGGAACTTTTGCCGGTGGAAGAGTAGCCGTCGATGGCAATTACAGGTTTTCTCATGCCGCAAATTTCCTTAATTAAATTGAAATTAAAAAATATATGTTTTTAAGGCGGAAAAAATAAGAAATGCAGCTTTTTACCTGCGGTTTCCGGCAACTTCTATCATGTCGAGCGTAATGCCGAGCATATTCATATTCGATGAATTATGGTAACGCACATGCGCATAATCAAATCTAAAACTCGAAATCTTGATGCCGAAGCCGGCAGAAAGTCCTGAGAAACTTCTTTGATCCATTACAGCCAGTTCATTCCCGCGTTTTACGTTATAGCCTAATCGAAGATTAAAAGCCTGCTGCGGAAAAAGTTCGGCGCCCAGCGAAAAATGGTCGGCAACTTTCCGACTCCAGTTTATTTCCTGCCCGTTGTTATTGTAATCCTGGGAAATATTGAGTTTTTGAAGGTCGTGTGCTGTAATCGTCAACGCGACCGGAAATTGATCTAAAATTTTGGTGTAGCCTAAATCCACGCGAAATGCAACATTTTCCCGTGTTCCGTTATAAGATTTAAACTGATAACCGAAATTTCTGAAAACCAAAGCCAAAGTTTCATTGCTTTGTTTGTTGTGATACGTAATTCCGGCGTTTGCAACTACCGCCATCGAGGTGTAATTATCGATTTTTGAAGTCACAAAATTCGCGCTTCCGCCAATAGTAAAATCTTCTTCAAACTGATAGGCGTAGGATAAACCGACGAGCGCATCCATCGCGGAAAAATTTCCGCTGATTTCCGCACTTTCGTCCGTACGCGGAATATCACCATAATTAATGTATCGCGCGGTAACACCAACCAAATGACCATATTCCATATCGCGGACATAGCTTAAAGTTCCGTATTGTGAACCCGCGAGGTAAGAAGAATAATTTACGGCCAACATTTGATCCTGCTCGAGATTCATCAAACCCGGATTCACCGCCGTAAAACCCACATCGAAATCACGTACCGAAACAGCATCACCACCCAAAGCTGCCTGTCTCGCGGAGACCGGAACATTTAGAAAAGGGTAGACATTCATGCCTTCCTGCGCCGGCAAAACACCTGCTAAAAAAATAAGGGTAAAAAGGAGGTTTTTTTTCAAAGGAGTAATTCTTCAACAAAAATAATTTATTTGGCTATTTTGCAAAAATAATCCTTTGTAAATATAAATGTATTAACGAGATTATTTGCTATTCCTTATATTTGCACCATTAAAAAGTAACAAAGCACTAAAAATGAAATACAACCGAATTCTACTTAAACTCAGTGGCGAAGCCCTTATGGGAAACCGACAGTACGGAATTGATAACGACCGTTTAAAAGAATATGCAGCCGAAATTAAAAAAGTAACCGATCTTGGTTGCCAGGTTGCAATTGTAATTGGCGGCGGTAATATTTTCCGCGGTTTAGCAGGCGCAGCTACCGGAATGGATAGAGTTCAGGGAGATTATATGGGGATGCTCGCCACCGTAATCAACGGTATGGCACTACAGGGCGCTTTGGAAGATGCCGGAATTTTCACCCGACTGCAAAGTGCGATTGAAATGGATAAAGTTGCCGAACCTTTCATTAAACGAAAAGCCGTGCGACATCTGGAAAAAGGGCGTGTAGTAATCTTCGGTGCCGGAACCGGAAACCCGTATTTTACCACCGATACTGCAGCAACTTTACGCGCAATTGAAATTGATGCGGAAGTGATTTTGAAAGGAACACGTGTTGATGGAATTTACGACAGCGACCCGGAAAAAAATGCTGATGCAGTGAAATTCAATAATTTGACTTACGATGAAGTTTTCGAAAAAGACCTGAAAGTAATGGATATGACCGCATTTACTTTGAGTCGCGAAAATAATTTGCCTATTATTGTGTTTGATATGAATAAAGCCGGAAATTTGCTGAAAGTCGTACAGGGCGAAAACGTCGGGACTTTGGTAAATTTGGAGCGAGTGGAATTGTAGACTCAGTATTACTTTAGAAATTAAAAAATAATGGAAGATTTAGAACTCATTGCCGACATGACCAAACAGGAAATGGATGCGGCACTTAAACATTTGGACCATGCATTTCAGAAAATCCGTGCGGGCCGTGCTTCTACAGCCATGGTACAGGACGTTATGGTAGAATATTACGGCGCACCAACACCGCTGAACCAGGTGGCGAACGTAATGGTACCGGACGCGATGACCATTTCTATCCAGCCGTGGGATAAAACTGCTCTTGGTCCGATTCAAAAAGCGATTGTAAACTCTAACCTCGGATTTGCGCCGTCTAATAATGGTGAAAATATTATTTTAAATGTTCCGCCTTTGACGGAAGAGCGCCGCCGTGAATTGGCAAAACAGGCTAAAGCTGAAGCTGAAGCAACCAAAATTACCGTAAGAAACGCGCGCCAGGAAGGCATGAAAGATTTGCGAAAACTGGAAGGTGTTTCCGAAGATTTAATTAAAAATGAAGAAGCCAAAATTCAGGAGCTTACTGATAAATACGTGAAAATGTGTGATGATTCTTTGAAAGTAAAAGAAGCTGAAATCATGAAGGTTTAATGAAAACCGAATATATTTTAAAGCCGTTTCAAGTTTGAAGCGGCTTTTTCTGCTTTCTGCTAAAATGAAAAAAAATGCTGTTTTAGCGGCTATTTTTCTGCGAAACTGAAAATAGCGCCGAGCTTGATTTTAGAATAACCGTTGGATTTTATTTTTGAAGCATTAATCATCGCCTGCGCTAACGTTTTTGTTGGTAAAGGTTTCTGGCTTTTCAGCAAACCCAGAGAATTGAAAAATTTCACCGTTTTAGCGCCCAAAATTTCCGCCGGTCTTTCAGAATTTTTCCGGTCCAGCATTCCCGGTTGAAAAATTGTAAGTTTTTCAAAATGCAGATCTTTAATTTTCTGCTCCAATTCGCCTTTCATGCGCGAATAGAAAATGTTTGATTTTGCATTTGCGCCATACGACGAGATCAAAATAAAATCTTCAACGCCGTTTTCTTTTGCATTCTTAGCGAAATTATATTGGTAATCCACATCGATTTTATACTGATTTTCTTTGCTTCCGGCCGCTTTTAAAGTAGTGCCAAGACAGGAAAAAGCAACGTCACCTTTAATTAAATTCTTCCATTCTTCCGGCTGATCAAAATTTACAACGTGTATTTTCACCTTGTCGGAATTTAAATCAACATCTTTCCGCACGAAAAGATGAACTTCGGAAAAGCTGTTGTCTTCTATTAAAAGCTGAACCAAATCTTTACCCGTAGCGCCGGTCGCGCCGATTACCAATGCTTTCATAATTTTAATTAAATAGTGCGTGGAAAAATTTCCCCTTAAATATACTAATTTTGTTAAAAAGCCGAAAATGGATGTTACCGAAATTTTAAGTCACTGCCAAACCAAAAAAGGTGTTGAAGAAACTTTTCCGTTTGGTCCGGAAGCGCTGGTTTTAAAAGTTGGCGGTAAAATGTTTATGCTGATTGCTTTGGAAAGTCAACCTTTAACAATTTCTGTAAAGACACATCCGGAATGGAGCGCTGAACTCCGCGAAAAACATCCACAAATTGCGGGCGCTTATCACATGAACAAAACGCATTGGAATTCCGTGGTGTGCGAAGGTTTGAAAAAGGAATTGATTTTAGAAATGATTGATCATTCTTATGACTTGGTATTTTCTTCGTTGACGAAAAACCAAAAAAATGCAGTAAATAAAAGCTGATTTTTTTAACCGAAAAAATTACCGCTTAAAACGGCAAATTTTTTAATTTTTCTAAATCAGGGTTTCAGCTGCGTAGAAATCTTCGGTCCGCTTTTTATCGTCGTCGAGTTTTTCGATGAGTTTTTCCAGACTTTCAAATTTTATTTCGTCGTGAAGAAATTCGCGGAAAGCAACTGTAATTTCTTTGCCATAAATATCTTCATCGAAATCCAGAATATAAACTTCCACCGTTTTTTCGGTTCCACCAACGGTAGGATTTGTGCCAATGCTCAACATTCCTTTATATTGCTCGCCGTTTAGAAAAACATCGGTAATATAAGCGCCTTTTTTCGGTAATAATTTCAGGCTTTCAACATCAATATTTGCGGTTGGATAACCAATAGTTCTGCCGATTTTTTTACCGTGAACCACTTTTCCGGACACCGAATAATGATAGCCCAACATCAGATTTGCTTCGGCAATATCGCCTTCGAGTAGCGCATTTCGAACTTTCGTCGAAGAAATATGTTTGTTATGAACATTCACAACTTCCATTTTTTCCACTTCAAATCCAAGCTCCGGTGCTAATTTTTCGAGCAGTTCGTAATTCCCGCTTCTGTCTTTACCAAAAACGTGGTCGTAACCGACAATCAAATGTTTAATTTGAAGTTTTTCCACCAAAACCTTCCGAACAAATTCTTCACCGGTAAGATTTCGAAAATCCTGATCAAATTCCTTCAAAAAAAGATTTTCAATGCCGAAATTTTTAAGAAGTGTAGTTTTTTCGTCAAGCGTGTTGAGTAGTTTTAAATCATCTTCCGGATTAAAAATAAGGCGCGGATGCGGCCAAAAGGTGAGAATTCCGCTCTCCAGGTTTTTTGCTTTTGCCACCGCTTTCAGCTGGTTGATAATGCTTTGGTGGCCGCGGTGCACGCCATCAAACATACCGATGGAAAGTGCTAAAAAAGATTGGAAAGACGAAGGCTCGAAATTTTCGTGTATTTTCACCTGAAGTTCATTAAGAATGAAAGAAATTACCTGCTAAAAGCAGCAATTTTTACTTTGTGCAAATATGACAAAAATCTTCTTTTAAACCAATTGCAAATTTGGGAAGTTTCATTATATTTGCACACACGAAAAAAATCAGCAATGGCAAACCAAATTAAAGGAAAAATTTCTCAAATTATTGGCCCGGTAATCGACGTATTATTTACTGATGCGGCAGAACTTCCTAGCATTTATGATGCTTTGGAAATTACAAAAACCGACGGTACTAAAGTAATACTTGAGGTAGAACAACATATCGGTGAAGATTCTGTAAGATGTATCGCAATGGATGCGACCGACGGTCTGCAGAGAGGTCAGGAAGTAATTTCCCACGGCCGACAAATCACAATGCCAATTGGCGATGCCGTTTATGGGCGTTTGTTTAATGTAGTTGGTGATGCTATCGACGGTATTCAGCAGGTTTCTAAAGAAAACGGTTTGCCGATTCACAGAGAAGCTCCAAAGTTTGACCAGTTAACCACTTCAGCAGAAGTACTTTTCACCGGAATTAAAGTTATCGATTTGGTAGAACCATATTCTAAAGGTGGTAAAATTGGTTTGTTCGGTGGTGCAGGTGTTGGTAAAACAGTATTGATCCAGGAATTAATTAATAATATTGCGAAAGGTCACGGTGGACTTTCGGTTTTCGCCGGTGTAGGTGAAAGAACCCGTGAAGGAAACGACCTTTTGAGAGAGATGCTGGAATCAGGCATTATTAAATACGGTGACGAATTTATGCACTCCATGGAAAACGGCGGTTGGAATTTATCAACTATCGATCTGGAGCAAATGAAAGATTCTAAATGTACTTTCGTTTTCGGCCAGATGAACGAGCCACCTGGAGCAAGAGCACGTGTTGCTTTGTCCGGTCTTACAATCGCAGAATATTTCCGTGATGGTGATGGACAAGGTCAGGGTAGAGACGTCTTGTTCTTCGTTGATAACATTTTCCGTTTTACACAAGCTGGTTCTGAGGTTTCTGCACTTTTAGGACGTATGCCGTCTGCGGTAGGTTACCAACCAACTTTGGCTTCAGAAATGGGTGCGATGCAGGAACGTATTACATCAACTAAAAACGGTTCAATTACTTCAGTTCAGGCGATTTACGTACCTGCGGATGATTTAACGGATCCGGCGCCGGCAACAACTTTTGCCCACCTTGATGCAACTACGGTATTGGACAGAAAAATTGCTTCATTAGGTATTTACCCAGCGGTTGATCCATTGGCTTCAACTTCCCGTATTTTGACTCCGGAAATCTTAGGTGACGATCACTATGACTGTGCACAGAGAGTTAAAGAAATTCTTCAGAAATACAAAGCTTTGCAGGATATCATCGCGATTCTTGGTATGGAAGAACTTTCCGAAGAAGATAAATTATCTGTATACCGTGCCAGAAAAGTTCAGCGTTTCTTATCTCAGCCTTTCCACGTTGCAGAACAGTTTACCGGTCTGAAAGGAGTTTTGGTTGATATTAAAGACACCATCAAAGGATTTAATATGATCATTGACGGTGAGTTAGATCATTTACCTGAAGCTGCTTTTAATCTTAAAGGTACCATTGAAGAAGCGATTGAAGCAGGTGAGAAAATGTTGGCGGAAAACGCGTAATTAGAAATATAGAATAAAGAAAAAAGAGGCAAGACATTCTCAATCTTTTTTCTTTTCTCTTTACTCTTTAATCTGAGAAATAATGAACATCAAAATATTAACTCCGGAATTCGTAGTTTTTGAAGGCGAAGTGAAATCGGTTTTACTTCCGGGTAAAAGCGGTGAATTTCATATCATGAAAGATCACGCGGCGATTGTTGCTTCCCTGAACGGTGGTAAAGTTAAAGTGTTTACCAACGACATTCCAGAGCAATTTGCGAATCATTTCACGCGCGAAAACGAGAAAGAAAGCGTGTTTTCTTTTCCGATTAAAAGCGGAGTGATAGAATACAGCAATAATAAAGGAATTATTTTGGCAGAATAATTTGCCGATAGACAATCTAAAAATCTCGTTCTGAAAAGAGCGGGATTTTTTTGTTTTAAAAGATATAAAAAATCTAAAATTTGGGCAAAATTGGGCCGAATTTTACACCGGTTAACAGCGTAATTTTGCACCAACAGGGCAGAACTATTATGAAAAAGTTCTATTTATCGAAATTACTTTTCAATCTCATAAAGTCTTATGAGATAGCAAAAGAACAGGATAAATTAGTGGAAACAGAAGAGTCACCAAATTTATTTCGTCCAAGACCTTTCGACGCTCTTACAGATAGTATGTTAGATATTGATCAAGTACTGAAGGATTGCGAAAACTACGTAAACCAATATGTTACCATAGTTCAAAACAAGGAAGAAAGTGCTGATATGAATGATTTTGCAGAATATTCAACCTTGCTTGGAAACGGGCGTGAACTCGCGAAAAATTTAAAAATAGCAAAAAGTAAAAACAAACTATCTCCCAACCAGGTGAAAAAATTGCAACAAATCCAAGCTAAATTAGCTGAAGCTATGGATAAGAAATGTAATTAAATTTTTTTGCTCTTCATTACCAATTTAGCTCAAACATTCTATAATTTAAAGTCGCAAAACAGTATTATTTAGTTACCGAAAGAACAAAAGCCGACAAAATTCCCAACGTAATTCCAATCTTTTGGTAGTGGCTTAAGCTTTCCTTGTGATAAAACTTCGAAATAAGCAAACCCAGGACAGGCTCGATCAATCCGATAATTGCGAAGAGTATTATACTCATATTCGAAAGCGCAAAATTCAGACAAAATGTGCCTAAAGTGCCCAGAAAAATCAAAAGTCCGATTTCTCTTTTTGTGGTTGGTGTTATATTTTTAAAATCAATTTTGGTGGGATTCACCAAAAATAAAATACAACTCAGCGTACACACCGTAAATTCCAAAACAGCGCAGAAAAGCACCGGACCAAGTTTATCGATAAAAGGCACGTAAAAATAAGCGGTTGACCAGAATATTTTTGCCAAAACGGTGTAAAGCAAACCTTTCGATAAAAGCGATGTTTTTTTCGTTCTGCCGGACATTTCAATAAGCGAAACGCCGATGAGGACCACGATGCACAGAAAAACCTTCAATGCAGAAATTTCTTCTCCATAAAAAAAATATCCTGCCGCAACGCCAATGATTAAGCCGATTTTCCCAAAACCAATCGTGTTGGAAATCTGCGTGTGTTTCATAGATTGCAGAAAGAAGAAAAGGCCAAAATAATTTACAGCGCAGATTCCTGCAGTTTGCACCAAATCTACCCACGTAAATTGAGTTGTCGGAATAATCTGAAGACCAGTCAGCACAAAATAACTAACTAAAAAAATCAGAAAACAGCACAAACTACGGATAATAATCAGCGGTAATGTTCCCAATTCATTACGCGGATTTTTCCAAAGTACATTTGTGGTCCCGTAGCTGATGTGGCCGAGAATTGTAATTAGAATGGCTAACACTGAAATCTATTTAAAAAAGTGTACTGCGTTTTTGCAATCAGAAAATCAAATCTTAGCTTTAAATCTTCACGCTTTGGAAAAAGATGCTTACCCAGGCGATAATATTGCAGCTCGAAATAAATTTTACAGTCGAAAGGAAAATTTTTACCATCATTAATGTCGATGGGCAAACTCTCAAATATTGTTACAGCGTCGCCTCTTTTACCAAGATAGAAAAGCGTGATTGCGCGCGTTATTTTATACAGAAAAATATTTGCCTGTAAATGCGGATTTTCTTCCGCAAATTCGCTCAGTTGCTTTTCCGTGGGAATCTCCTTAAAACACGCATCCGCGTCCTCATAGCGTTCTATAGCATTCAGCGCACTGCTTACATAGGTCCGGAAAATAAGCTGTTCTGCAAATAAAATTCCGCCATTTTCAGGCAAATTTTTTAATTCATAACTGGCGCTGATTTGGTCACCGGTGCTTTTTTGTTCCTGCAAAAACATATAAAAATATTTTGCAATGGTATATCTGGCTTCCGGAAAAGCCATATATACATCGCTTTCTTTCCGCATCTTGACGACCTGCAGCTCAATTTTTTTCATTAAATCAGCCGCGTCCTCCAGGTTCAGTTTTTCCGACATAAACCTGCCATAAAAAACAAAAGAATATGCAAAAACTTTTATGTGCGCATCTTTCGTGATTTTTACAAGTTTCAGTAAAGCATCCTGATATTCTTTTTGCGCCGCTTTTTCGTAAAAAGGATGCCAGGCAAGCACGTATTCCAGCGCCTCCTCATTGTCCGCGAATCGTTTGATGAATTCCTGCAGATTTTTTGGATTTGAAAGGATTTTTTCAGCAAAATAGAAGTTCGCCTTTTGGAAAATTCGGTCGTTTAAACGCGTTCCTTCACCTTTTACCAGACCATAATAAATATCAAGCAATTCGAAATCCAGTGAAACTTCGCCATTTTGAAAATTATCACAAAAATCCTGAAAATCCCGGTAACCTAATCTTGCAGAAATTAAATTGAGCGTTGATAGCCGCAACTGGCTGCTGTTCTTTATTTTACCTAAAAACCGCCGTAAAGAATTCTTTGAAACACCAATATTGCTGGCAAGATTTTCCAACCCTTTTGTGGTTGAAATATTGCTGAAATATACTTTTTCAAACTCCTTGCGCAAGCTATTGATCATGTTGCAAATTAGTATATTTTATAATAATACTGCAACTATTTTGGGCAAATTTGGGCAAAAATTCTCATCATATAAGCCCTTATCTTTGTCACATCTAAAAAACACACTACTATATACCTAGAAAATCCCGCTACACAAATAGCGGGGTTTTTGTATTTAAGGAATTCGGAAAAATTTGCCGCTAAAACGGCATATTTTTTAAAAATTCCTAAAGGTTTAAAATTACACCGTTTTCTTTTAGTTGCTGCAGCGGTTTTGAAAACCAGAACAATTCAAAATTTTCAAAGTGTTCTTCGAAATTATTTTTTAGCTGCTGTAAAGTGATTTTTTTCGGATTTTCTGTGGAGTTTTCTTCGAAGATTTTTAGCAGCCATTGGGCTTTATTTTTTTCCAAATCTATTTTTACAATATTGGTTTTCAGGTGAAAAGTAAGTCTTGTAAAAGCTGTGGTATTTCCTTTTTTTGTTTTTTCAAAGTCTTCAGCGAGCACATTTTTCACCAGAAAAACGAGTTTTGAATTTCCTTTAAAGGCAAAATTTTCTTCTTCCAAAAGACAGTCATGAATATAATCTGGATGAATGGTGGTCTTGGGAGTTTTAAAATCAAACCATTCTTTCAGCGGCAAATCGAAGTTAATGCCGTGCATATAATTGAACAGCGATTTCTTTAAACCAAAACTGAATTTATTGTGATCAATTCCAGACTCGTCGATAAAATACACATCATTATGCGCAAAGTGAATTTCTTTTTTTACCGGCTGTACGCCGTATTTTTCTGGATTTTGCCCGATCGGTGAATGCGCAGTCAGCGAAAACTGATGCCAGAAACCGCTTTGCACAATTCCCATTTCAAAAAGCTGTCTCACCATTTCCAGAGAATCGATGGTTTCCTGCTCGGTCTGCGTCGGAAAACCGTACATCAAATAGGAGTGTACCATCACGCCAGCTTCGGTGAAATTTCTGGTAACTTTCGCCACCTGATCTACCGAAACGCCTTTGTCGATGAGTTTCAGCAAACGGTCACCCGCAACTTCCAAACCGCCGGAAACGGCAACTAAACCTGACATTCTGAGTAAAAAGCATAAATCTTTACTGAAGCTTTTTTCAAACCGAATATTGGTCCACCAAGTGACGACCAAATTCCGGCGTAAAATTTCCAGCGCAACTTCACGCATCAAAGCCGGCGGCGCAGCTTCATCCACGAAGTGGAAACCAGTTTCGCCGGTTTGTAAGATAAGTTCTTCCATGCGATCGACGAGAATTTTTGCTGCAACCGGCTCGTAAAGTTTCACGTAATCCAGTGAAATATCGCAGAAAGTACATTTTCCCCAATAGCAGCCGTGCGCCATCGTCAGCTTGTTCCAGCGGCCGTCGCTCCAAAGGCTGTGCATGGGATTTGCAATTTCAATGACGGAAATATATTTATCCAGAAACAAATCGCTGTAATCCGGCGTACCGATAAACGCCTGGCGGTAATCGTTTTTTAAAGTATTATTTTTATAAGTTACCGTACCATTTTCTAAAACAAATGTTCTTTTAAACTCGCTTTCGGAAGTGCTTTTGTTTGCAATAACATTTTCATAAACCAGTTCAAGCGGTAATTCGCCATCGTCCAAAGTGATGAAATCAAAAAATTCAAAAACGCGCGGATCTTTCAATTCACGCAATTCGGTGTTCGGAAAACCGCCGCCCATTACAATTTTAATGTTTGGATAGTTTGCTTTGATGAACTGCGCGCATTTAAAAGCGGAATATAAATTCCCCGGAAAAGGCACGGAAAAACAGACCAGTTTAGGCTGAAAAATCTGCACTTTAAGCGCCAATAATTTTAAAGTAAAATCGTCGGTGAAAGTTTGTGGCGAATTTAATTTTAAATAAAGCTCGTCGAAAGAATTCGCACTTTGCCCGATGCGTTCCGCATATCTGCTGAAACCGAAATCCGCATCGATATTGTCAACGATATAATCTGAAATATCTTCCAGATACAAAGTCGCCAAATGTTTTGCTTTATCCTGCAAGCCCATATTTCCGAAGGCAAATTCCATATCGTCGAGCTGATTGAAACGTGAGCCTTCCGGTAAAAAATTCATGGTGCAGATTTGCCGCGCCAAAGTCGGGTTATGGTTTTGAAGAAAAAGCACGACCTGATCGATGGTTTTAATGTATTCTTCACGAAGTGAAAAAATTCGCCGCGAATTGGCCGAAATTTTATTTAAATCAATTTCTTTCGCAAAGATTTTTTTGAGGCCATTATTAGAAAAAATTTCCAAAATCACTTCAATTCCCAAATCCACCTGATGGCTGCTGATATTTTTGGTATTCAAAAACCCTTTGATATAAGCGGTCGCCGGATATGGCGTGTTCAATTGGGTAAATGGGGGAGTGATGAGGAGAAGATCTTTCAAGCGTTTTCTTTTTGCAAATTTATTTTAATTCTTTGGAATTCGGGCAATTGGCGCAAAACCAAAAAAAACCGCTTTTTAGCGGCTTTTTTTATCTTTTAATTTTACAAGTCGAAATCCCCGGCAGCTTCGGGTTGATATAAAACTTCATCGATGACGATTTTAGTCATTCCGGAAGGAATTAACCAGTCGATTTCATCACCAACACGATAACCGATCAGTGCTGACGCTACGGCAGAAAAAATGGAAATTTTCTTTTGTTTTAAATCGGCGTCCGCCGGATACACCAACTGAAATTCCATATTGGTTTTGTTATTCTGAAAGTGAATTTTCACAATAGAATTCATGGTCACCACATCTTTATCAATGTTTTCCTGATCAACAATTTTCGCTGATTTCAGTTCCGACAAAAGTTTTTCCGCTTCTTCTTTTTTAATGCTGTTGCGTGCTTTCGCTTCTGTAATCGAGCGGTTAATTCTATTATAATCCTGCTTGGTAATTATTACTTGTTTCATAATTAATGAGTTTTTTTGTAAAAAAAACCGCCTGAATTTTTCAAGCGGTTTATATAGAAATAAATCTGAAAAATTCTTAGCTGCTTTTGAACTGAAGGTTTTGCTCTTCCAATAATTTTTGCTCTTCTTTTTTGTAAAAACCGGAAACTAATTTTTCGTGAATTGCTTCGAACGCTGCCAAAGTTTCATTGATTTCAGAATCGGTGTGAGAAGCGGTTGGAATTAAACGCAACAAAATCATTCCCTTCGGAATTACCGGATAAATTACAACTGAGGTAAAAATACCGAAGTTTTCTCTTAAATCACGTGAAAGCAAAGTTGCTTCAACGGTAGAACCTTCCATCATCACTGGCGTTACACAGGTATTGGAATTTCCTAAGTTGAAACCTCTTTCTTTTAAGCCGTTTTGTAATTTGTGCACATTTTCCCAAAGTTTCGCTTTGATTTCCGGTCTTGAACGAAGCAGTTCCAGTCTCTTCAGACCACCGATAACCATTGGCATCGTTAAAGATTTTGCGAAAACCTGTGACCGCAAATTATATTTTAAAATTCTGATGATGTCTGCATCCGCCGCGATAAACGCCCCGAAACCAGCCATTGATTTCGCAAAAGTTGAAAAATATACATCAATCTGATCCTGGCAACCTTGCTCTTCACCTGCGCCTGCGCCGGTTTTTCCTAAAGTTCCGAAACCGTGCGCATCATCCACCAAAAGACGGAAATTAAATTTGCTCTTTAAATCACAAATTTCTTTGATTTTTCCCTGCATGCCGCGCATTCCGAAAACACCTTCGGTAATTACCAAAATTCCGCCGCCCTGTTCTTCAGCAACTTTGGTTGCTCTAACGAGGTTTTTTTCTAAACTGGCGATATCGTTATGTTTGTACGTAAAGCTTTTCCCCATGTGAAGTCGCACACCATCCACAATACAGGCGTGAGAATCGGAATCGTAAACAATAACATCATGACGGCCAACCAATGCATCGATGGTGGAAACCATTCCCTGGTAACCGAAATTTAAAAGGTAAGCAGCTTCTTTGTCTACAAATTCTGCCAGTTCTCTTTCTAACTGCTGGTGCTGTTCAGTCTCACCGGACATTGCGCGCGCGCCCATCGGGTAAAACATTCCGTATTCTGCGGCAGCTTTTGCGTCGGCTTCTAAAACTTCCGGATGGTTGCAAAGTCCTAAATAATCGTTTGCACTCCAGAAAATAACTTCACGTCCCTGAAATCTCATTCGCGGGCCGATAGGACCTTCTAATTTTGGAAATACAAAGTAACCTTCTGCATAGTCCGCAAACTGGCCCAAAGGACCCGGATTTTCTCTAAGACGCTGGAAAATATCTGTCATTATTTTATATAATTTTTAAAGTATCAAAGTTAATTAAATTAAAGTAAAAAAACCTTCTGTACAACGACAAAAAGGTTTTGTAATCTTGCTATGCACAGGATAATTTATTTAATAATTTCAGTTTTGTACACTTCGTCGTAATTGTGTACGCAATTATTAACAAATCCCTGTTCCGCCATCCATTCATCACTGTAAACTTTTGTGATATATCGTGAACCGTGATCCGGAAAAATTGCCACGATCAGGTCGGTATTTTTGAAAGGATGCGAATTGGCGTACTGCAAAAGTCCTTGTGTCACAGCTCCGGATGTATAGCCGCCCATAATTGCTTCTTTCAAAGCGATTTCACGTGTTCGGTACGCGGACATTTCGTCGTTAACGCGAACAAATTCATCAACTTTATCAAAAAGCAAAGCTCCTGGAATTAAATTTTTTCCCATTCCTTCGATCTGGTACGGATGAATATCTTCCTTATGAATCTCGCCGGTTTCATGAAAACTTTTTAAAATAGAGCCTGAAGCATCAACACCTATGATTTTAATATTCGGATTTTTTTCTTTCAAAAATTTTGCTGAGCCCGAAAGTGTTCCGCCGGTTCCGGTGCAAGCGAAGAGATGTGTAATTTTACCTTCCGTCTGTTCCCAGATTTCTGGTCCGGTGGTGCGGTAATGCGCATCAATATTCAGCTCGTTGAAATATTGGTTGATATAGATGGAATTTGGTGTTTCCGCCGAAATTCTTTTTGCAACTTCATAATAGGAGCGTGGATCATCTGCAGCCACATTCGCTGGGCAAATATAAACCGTAGCGCCCAAAGCTTTTAAATAAGCAATTTTTTCCTTTTTCGTTTTATCGCTTACGGCTAAAATACATTTATAGCCTTTGATGATACAAACCATCGCGATAGAAAATCCGGTGTTACCCGACGTGGTTTCCACGACGGTAGAACCGGGTTGTAAGAGCCCTTTTTTCTCCGCTGCTTCAATAATGTGAAAGGCAATTCTGTCTTTGGTAGAATGCCCCGGGTTATATGACTCCAGTTTCGCATAAACAGTCGCCGGAATATCCTTTGTAACCTCGTTCAGTTTTACCAAAGGAGTGTTACCGATTAAACCCAGAATATTATCGTAAACATTAGTCATGGTACTTCTTTTTTCTCTATAAAATCGATTGCAAAAATACTAAAAATTTAATAACTTAACAATTTCTGTCCAAGTTTGTCACAACCTGGCAGTGTAAAATCCCATATCCTTAAATCTAATTAGCTATAATTAAGTACGTCACAAAAACTAATCGCAGGTTTAAATTTTGTTAAAAAGATTAGATAATAAGTTAAAAACGCTATTTTCGCAAGATTGAAATTAAACTATGAAAAATTGGTCCTTTAAGCAATGGAATACCATCATCGGATGGGTTGTTTTTACCATCGCATTTTTTACCTATCTCTCGACAATCGAACCGAATTTTAGTTTCTGGGACACGGGCGAATATATTTCGTCCGCGGTAAAGCTGGAAGTGACGCACGCCCCGGGCGCAGCGCTTTTCCAGATTGTTGGTGCAGTTGCGGCCATGTTTGCTTTTGGCAATGTGGAAAATTATTCGGTGGTGATTAATGCCATGTCTGCTTTATTCAGTGCTTTTACGATACTTTTTCTGTTTTGGATCATTACCCATTTGGTGCGCAGATTATTGCACAAAGAGTTTAGCGATGTCACCAAACATCAGGAAATTTCAATATTGTTTGCCGGCGTCATCGGCGCTTTGGCTTTTACTTTTTCCGATACATTTTGGTTTTCCGCCGTTGAAGGTGAGGTTTATTCCATGGCGACACTGTTTATTGCGCTTTTGGTATGGCTGATTACTAAATGGGAAAACGAATATCACGCACCGGATAACGAGCGTTGGATTATTTTGATATTCTTTGTCATCGGCTTATCTATCGGCGTTCACATGATGTGTATGCTAGCGATTCCGGCGATTTGCTTTATTTATTACAGCAGAAATTATGAGTTTTCCTGGAAATCTTTTCTGTGGGCAAACCTTATTACACTTTTTATTTTAGCAATAGTTTTCAAAGGAATATTTCCCCTTATAATGACCATTTTTGGCCGTTTGGAAATTTTCGCGGTAAACGGTCTCGGACTTCCTTTCCATTCCGGAACGGTAATCGCGTTTATTTTATTGACCGCTATTTTCTACTACGGCTTAAAATATGCCCGAAAAACCCGCAAAAATATTTACCAGACCATCGCGCTTTCGGTAATTTATATGATGATTGGTTTTTCTTGCTGGATGGTAATCCCAATCCGTGCAAATGCAAATCCGCCGATGAACCTGAACAATCCGGATACCGCCATCGGAATGCTGGATTATTACAACCGTGAGCAATATGGTGACTGGCCCACGGCTTATGGCCAGAATTACACCGCTTATTTAGATGCGAACGGAATTCAGAAAAATGAAGACGGAAGTTACAAAAGCAATAAAACAGGCGTTGTTTACGAAAAAGACGAAACATCCGGAACTTACCGCCAGGTTGGTGAACGCTTTAATTATGTTTACAGCGACGACCATGTAAGTTTACTTCCGCGCATGTTCAGCGAGGATAAAGCTGTGATGCAAAATTACATTTCGATGTACGGCGCACCGGATTTTTCTTTTAATTACGATAATCCTGAACTTGCAGACAGTCCCGAAGCTAAAAAAATATTTGAGGATCTACGCCGAAAATTTGATGACGGAACCATCAAAGCGCAGGATTATCTCGAGGTTAAACCTTATAATTTAATAAATGTCCAGCGGCCATCTTTAGGTCAGAATTTAGATTATTTTTTCACCTTTCAGAACGGCTATTATTTTGTACGCTACCTGATGTGGAATTTTGTAGGTCGCCAGAATGACCTTGAAGGAAATATGGAAAATAACCGCGGAAACTGGATTTCCGGCATTTCTTTCATCGACAATGCGCTTTACGGCGACCAATCAAAAATGCCGGCTAAATTTAAAAATGACAGCACCGTAGTTTTCTTTTTCCTTCCATTGCTGTTAGGAATCATCGGTTTCTTTTTCCAGCTCAACCGGGATTTTGGGCGCTTTTATGCCATTTTATCGCTGTTTATCATTACCAGCGTCGGAATTATTTTCTACACCGGTGTGAAACCTTTTGAAGTTCGGGAAAGAGATTACGCAATGGTGGGTTCATTTTTCGCGTTTTCAATCTGGATCGGTTTAGGCGCAGGCGCCATTCTCTGGTATTTGCAGGAAAAAATAAAATCCAACGCCTTGAATATTGGCGCAGGAGTAATTTTACTCGGGATTCCATTAATGATGGGCTTTCAGAATTATAACTTTCATGACCGCAGCGAACGGTATGCGGCGTACGATTATGCTTATTCAACTTTAAAATCTTTACCGAAAAACGACATCCTCTTCGTTTACGGCGATAACGACACCTATCCGATCTGGGGAATGCAGGAAACATCGGGCTTGCGCGATGATGTAAAAGTGGTGAATTTCACCTTGCTTTCCACGCCATGGAATATCGATCAGGTTAAAAGACGAACTTACAATTCAATGCCGGTTCCCTCGGTATTTACTCACGAGGATTACCGCGACGGCACCAACGACCAGATCTATCTGATGACGCCGAAAGACTGGGAAAATATTTTTGCTAATTTAAAAGACCAGGGCGCGCCGGAAACTGCATTCGCAAATTTCAGAAAGTATCTCACCAATGATTCCATGACGGTAAAAGAAGCCGTGAATTTCATTAAAAATAAATCTGAAGAAAAAGATGAGATTTTAAAAATGATCTTCGGTGATGAAAAATATGAAAAATTCAATTTTCTGCCAGTTTCTAAGTTTATTTTGCCTGTAAATAAAGCTAATGCCGTAAAATCCGGAACGGTAAAAGCACAAGATTTAGCACAGGTCGAAGATCAAATTACCATACAGTACAAAAGCTCGAGCATGTTCAAAAACAACCTGATATTGCTTGATATTTTAGCAAATTTCGACTGGAAAAGACCGATAAATTTCTCTTCTGGCGGAATTTACGATCCGGAAAACATCTTCTATTTAGGCGATTATTTGCAGTTTGACGGTTTCAGTTACCGTTTGGTTCCCATAAAAACTTTGGAGCGCGAAGATGGCGAAATGGGTAGAGTAGATGCGAATTCTCTTTACAATATTGTAAAAAATTACCGATGGGGCAATTTCAAAGATTTGAATGTTCATTTTGATGAAACCTGTACGCAGAACATTGTAAGCTACCGAAGTTCGGCAAGCCGCGCTGCAGAAGCTTTGGCATTGGCTGGTGAAAAACAGAAAGCGCTTGAAATGCTTGATTTAGCTTCGCGAGAAATTCCGGTGCAGAAATATAATGATCCACGATCGTTGAGTTCCATGGTGTATGGCTATATTGTTGCGGGGCAGGAGCAAAAAGGTTTGAAACTCGCAGAAGAACTAAAAAAAGGAATTTTCAGCGAGTACGATTACTATACAAGTTTAACCGAACAGGAGCAGCGCTTTGCAGCACGCCAGATGCGCACAAAACCAATGGAATATTCACTTGTGGTTGGTGCTGTTGCTGATGCTTATGAAAAAAGCGGCCAGAAAAATAAAGCGTATGATTATCTCGTAAAATCTCTGGAACCGATTGATAAGAAATTCAATAATTTCATTTTGGATTTGCAGACCATGGGCAAAGAAAAAGCCTATAACGAAGCAGAAAAAGTACAGAAAATAACGCCGTTTTACACCTATCTTTTCGATGTGATGAATCCCTACGATTCTACTTACGCTAAAGAAAAAGAAAGTCAGATTACCGCGGCAATAATGAAAGCTACACAGTAATCTGTCTTAAAATATTAATTTTAAAGAGCAACCAGGTTGCTCTTTTTTTATCTTTAAAAAAAAATTAAAAATGAAATATTGTGCTTTTCTGCGCGGAATAAATGTCAACGGAACCCGAATGAAAATGGCTGAAGTTTGCGAGGTTTTCGAAAATTGCGGTATGCAGGAAGTTTCCTCGGTTTTAGCCACCGGAAATATTTTGTTTTCCTCGGGAAAGAACGAAGCTGAGCTTAAAAATATTCTTGAGGAAAAACTCAGTTCACACTTCGGTTACGAAGCATTTTTGTTTTTAAAAACGGAAAACGAGGTAAAAGGAATTTTGGAAAAAAACCCCTTTCAAGCAGCCAATAATTTTCACCACTATGTTTTTATCACTTCCGAAAATACCGCTTCACTTTTAAATGAAAAATTTGAAATCTGTCAAAAAAGTGAAGGTGAAAAAGGAATTCTTCTCGCTGATGTTTTTTACTGGCAGGTTGAAAAAGGAAACACGCTGGATTCTGATTTTGGTAAAATCCTTGGCAACAAAAACTTTAAAGAAAAACTCACCAGCAGAAATATCAACACGCTGGAAAAAATTGCGCTGAAATTTTAGCTTTAGCAAAAACTAAAAAAAGCCTCAAATAGCGGGAAATTTTTTCAAACAGAAAATCCGTATTTTTGCACCTATCAATTTCCTTTAAAAACGATTATCATGATTCAGTATTTAGAAAATATTCACCACAAAGATTCGAAAAACTTTTTTCTCATCGCCGGTCCGTGCATTATCGAAGGTGAAGAAATGGCGCTGAACATCGCGGAAAAAGTCGTGGAAATGACCAACAAATACCAAATCCCGTATATTTTTAAAGGAAGTTTTAAAAAAGCCAACCGCAGTCGCGTAGATTCATTTACCACGATTGGCGAAGAAAAATCTCTGGAAATTCTAAAAAAAGTTGGTGAAACTTTCAATATTCCAACCACCACAGATATTCACGAAAATGAACATGCAGCTTTAGCAGCAAATTACGTTGATGTCCTTCAAATTCCGGCTTTTTTGGTTCGCCAAACCGATTTGCTCATTGCCGCAGCAAAAACCGGAAAATGTGTAAGCTTGAAAAAAGGTCAGTTTCTTTCACCGGAATCCATGCAGTTTGCGGTAGAAAAAGTTCATGATTCGGGCAATCAAAAAACTGCGATCATCGAACGCGGTAATTCTTTTGGTTACACCGATTTGGTCGTAGATTTCCGTGGAATCCCGACAATGCAAAATTATGCGCCGGTGATTTTGGATGTCACGCATTCTTTACAGCAGCCGAACCAAAGTTCGGGCGTAACCGGCGGCCGACCGGAATTAATTGAAACCATTGCAAAAGCAGGTATTGCGGTAGGCGCGGACGGACTTTTCATTGAAACACATCCGGATCCAAGCTGCGCACTTTCAGACGGAGCGAATATGCTTCGACTTGACAAACTTGAAGAATTGTTGCAAAAACTAACAAGAATAAGGGAAGCGATTTTATAATCGCTTTTTTTCTTAGGTTTTTTAAGCAGAATTAAAAATTACCGGCTTAAAGCACCGAATTTTCCTCAATGAAATTCTATGATTTTTGTTATCTTTAAAATCTAGATTTTTCCCCTTGAAAAAAATAAAAATTCTCGTCTTTTTGCTGCCAATTTTTGCTTCCTCGCAAATAAGTTTAAAAGTTTTGGATGAAGCAGGTCGCCCGGTTTCTAAAGCAAATGTTTCCTATAACAATCTAAATTTTTCCACCGACCAAAATGGTTTTTTAAGCATTCCAGTCGCTGATTCGGAACAGATTTTACGGGTTGAAAAGGCAAATTTTTCTGGTTTTTCTAAAACGGTAAAACCGAACCCGAAAGTGCAGAATATTACGGTTTTGTTTCTTGATGCAAACCGGGAAGTCGCGATACAGGAAGTTGTTTTTCAGAAAAAGGGAAAACCGAAAATCACCGATTTAACCTCGGTTGAAATTTCTGCGAAAGAAGCACAGCAGGTTGCCTCGCTTTCGGGGGGTGTGGAAGGGCTTTTGAAAACTTTACCTTCGGTAAATTCCAACGCTGAACTTTCGTCGCAATACATGGTGCGCGGTGGAAATTATGATGAAAATCTTATTTACATTAATGATATTGAGATTTATCGCCCGTTTTTAATCCGGAATTCTCTGCAGGAAGGTTTAAGCATCATCAATCCGGATATGGTGCAATCGATCAATTTTTCCGCTGGTGGTTTTGAAGCCAAATACGGCGATAAAATGTCGTCCTCGTTAAATATCTATTATCGTCAACCAACGAAGTTTGAAATTTCCGGTGAGGCAAGCTTAATCGGCGCAAGACTTTCCACCGGTTTTGCGTCTAAAAATCAAAAGCTTTCCGCACTGTTTTCGGGAAGATATCGAAATACCAATTTGGTTTTGAATACGCTGAATGAAGAAACCGATTTTAATCCGCAATATACCGATTTTCAGAGTTATATCAATTATAAATTTAATGATAAATGGGCGGTTTCATTCATCGGATATTGGAGCAAAAATGATTATGAAATGCTGCCGAAAGCCAAAGACGTGGAATTCGGAACTCTGCAAACGCCATTAAAACTGACAGTTTTCTATGACGGAAAGGAAGACGATCAGTACAAAAATATGATGGGAACGGCTTCCCTTCATTTTAAGCCGAACAAAAAATGGTCTTTTAGCCTCGATAATTTTGCATATCAAAACCGCGAGAGAGAATATTATTCTGTGGCGTCAGGTTATTTGCTTCAAACTTTTGATCCGGTTACCGGCGCGCCCGTAACTTCGTATGACGTGGGTGGCCAGATCGATCACGCGCGCAACGATTTGCAGGTAAAAACCTACGGTTCGCAACTGAAAGGGAAATTTTCACCAACCGTGAATACCGATTTTGAAGCCGGTTTTAAATTCGAAAAGGAAAATCTGAAAGACCTTACAAACGAGTGGCAACTCGTGGATTCTTTAGGTTATAGTTCGCCGCGTGATTATGCAAATCCAGGGACTTTAGACACTTCAGATCTACGTTTAAAATACCATATTTCCGGGCAAAATAACATTCAGCCGACACGTCTTTCCGGTTATGCGCAGTATTCCACGAAATTTTACTGGAATGAAAACCGCGTTTTTGTCAACGCCGGTGTTCGCGCTTCGCATTGGGATTTCAATGATGAAACCATTATTTCACCACGCGCGCAAGTCGCTGTAAAACCAGATTGGGAGCTGGATATGCTGTTTAAACTTTCGGGCGGAATTTATTACCAGGCGCCATTTTACAAAGAGATTAAAGATGTAGATGGCAGTTTTAATCCAAATATAAAATCTCAGCGTTCGCTTCAGCTTATTTTCGGAAATGATTTTGAATTTAAAATGGCAGACCGTCCGTTTAAGCTGACAACGGAAGCGTATTATAAAAAAATGGATCATTTAATCCCGTATTATCTGGATAATATCAGAATCCGCTATTCCGGGAAAAACAATGCTGAAGGTTACGCATACGGTTTGGACACGCGACTTTTCGGTGAATTTGTTCCAGGTGTAGATTCCTGGATTTCTGCCAGCTACGCGCGGGTTTTTGAAAATATTAATGATAAAGGTTACATTCCAAGACCGACCGATCCACGTTTCCGGTTTTCGATGTTTTTTCAGGATTATATGCCGAAATTTCCTTCGATGCGAGTGAACCTGACTTTGATGTATTCAAGCGGTCTGCCGAGTGGAACACCTGTGACTTTTAAGGCTGATGGAACGCCGGACTTCGAAGCTCCATACCGTTACCAAAAAACATTACCGTCTTACAAACGTGTGGACATTGGTTTGTCCAAAGTTTTTATCGATCAGAAAGACCATAAAATAAATGGTGCTTTTTGGGAAAATTTTAAAGAACTGACTTTAGGTGTTCAGATTTTCAATGCATTTAACATTAATAATACCGTTGCGAATCAGTGGGTAAATGATGTGAATTCGGGTTATATTTATCCAGTTCCGGTGCGGTTGACCGGACGGTTTTTCAATGTAAAACTGGATTTTAAGCTTTAATTCAAAACGAAAAAAATGCCGCTAAAGCAGCATTTTTTTTGATTTTATATTTTATTACGTAATTTATTGCTCCGAATCTGTTTCCGAATCCTGATGAGAAATTGTGTCGTACAAATCTTTCCGGCGGTCGCTCATCGTGCGTACAGCACCGTAATGATGCAGTTCTTTCAGCAGATTTAGATCAACATCAACAATTAGTGTAGATTCCGTATTTGGTGTTGCTTCACCTTTTATCGCGTTGGACGGGAAAGCAAAATCCGAAGGCGTGAAAACCGCAGCCTGACCATACTGGATATCCATATTATTTACACCCGGCAAATTTCCCACACAACCTGCAATTGCGACGTAACATTCGTTTTCAATCGCTCTTGCAGAAGCGCAATTCCGCACGCGCATATATGCATTTTGAGTATCGGTTAAATACGGAACAAACAATATTTTCATGCCTTGATCCGCTAAAAGTCGCGGCAATTCCGGAAATTCTACATCATAGCAAATCACTAAACCAACTTTTCCGCAATCGGTGTCGATGACTTTTATAGAATTTCCGCCTTTCATGCCGTAATATTTTCTTTCGTTCGGCGTGATGTGGACTTTTCGGTGTTCATCAATTTTTCCGTCGCGGTGCAGCAAATAGCTAATGTTGTACAGTTCCTCATTTTCCACCAAAGGCATGCTTCCACCAACGATGTTGATGTTGTACGCAATCGCGAGCTGAGACAGTTTATTCTTAATATCTTCCGTAAGTTCAGCCAGTTTGAACATGCTGTCTCTTTCGCTCAAATGGTTGAAAGGCGCAAGCAACGGCGTATTGAAAAATTCCGGGAACATGATGAAATCCGATTTGTAATCCGCCATCACATTCACGAAAAATTCTACCTGCTCATAAAAAGCGTCAAGGTCTTTAAAATGCCGCATCTGCCACTGAATTAAGCCCAAACGGATTACAGAATCCTGCATGGTGTTGGGTTTTTTGCTGTAATAGATGTTGTTCCACTGCATCAAAACCGCGTTTTCTTCGGAATTTGCGTCTTCGGGCAGGTAATTTTTCAGCACCCGAATTGGCAGAAAATTATTCGCAAGCTGGAAACTTAAAACCGGATCATAAATTTCTTTTTTTCGAACCTGCTGAATATATTGGCGTGGCGATAATTCTGCGCTGTATAAATGATAATTCGGAATTCTACCACCAATAATAATGGATTTTAGATTTAATTTTTCACACAAATCTTTACGCGCATCGTATAAACGCCGTGCGAGCCGCAATTCGCGGAATTCCGGATCAACGAATATTTCAATTCCGTAGAGAACATTTCCGGTTTCTGAATGAGTGTTAAAGGTATAATTTCCCGTGATTTCGTTATAAGTATGATCGTCGCCAAAGAGCTCGTACTGAACTTTCAGCGCGAGACAAACCGCGGCAATTTTTCCATCGACGGTGATGCAAATTTGACCGTCGGGAAAAATTTTTATGAGCTTTTGAATGCTTTTTTTGGACCAGATGCTTTCGGACATTGTAGGATACGCTTTCTGCATGGTTTCCCGCAATTCATCATAATCATAGATTTCTAAATTTCTAATATCGATCTGCATTTTCTTAAATTAAATTTGTTAAACAATAAGTCCGGACGAATGATCGTGCGAACTTCCGGTGGCTGAAGCCAAGGTGTTTATTTCATTTTTAAAGCGCAAAACGCCCATAAAAGCAAAGATGAGCGCTTCTTTAAAATTAATGATTTCGGCACCAGGAATAATGATTTCAGCATTTGAATGAATACTAATTCTTTCAATCAAAAATTGGTTGTAAGTTCCGCCGCCGGAAAAAAGCACCTTTTTAAGGCCGAATTTTTCGAAAACCATCGCAATCTGCACTGCCGCGTGTTCCGTAAAAGTTGCTAAAATATCAACACTTTTTCCGTTTTTAAACAATGAAAAAATATGTTCGGAAACCCATTCAATTCCGAGAGATTTTGGTGGATTTTTCTGGTAAAATGACAGCTTGTTCAGCTTTTCTAAAAGCTCTGTGTTGACTTTCCCGCTTCGTGCAAAATCGCCGTTTTCATCAAAATTTTTACCTAGTTTCTGAGCAAATTTATTCAAAACAATATTGACGGGACAAATATCGAACGCTACCCGGCGCTGATTTTCTTTAAATGAAATATTCGAAAAACCGCCAATATTCAGGCAAGCGTCGTATTCTGAAAATAATAGTTCATCTCCAATCGGCACCAAAGGCGCGCCGTTTCCGCCCATTAAAACATCCTGACTGCGAAAATCATAAACTACGGGAATTCCGGTTAAAATTTTAATAGCTCGTCCGTCACCAATCTGGACCGTAAATTTTTTTTCGGGCTGATGAAAAACCGTGTGACCGTGCGAAGCAATTAAATCGATGTTTGTAAGCTGAAATTTTTCGATAAATTCCAGAACTTTTTCACCCAAATAAAAACCGAATTCTGAGTGAAGTTCGAAAAGTTCTTCAGCAGAAATTTTCGTGGCATTTCGAAGCTTTTTTTCCAATTCTTCCGAATACGGAAAAGTTTCAGCATTTAAAATTTCGAAATTCCATTTTCCAAAATCATCTTTTTCAAAAGCTGCGTGACAGATATCGAGGCCATCGAGACTTGTTCCGGACATTAAACCTAAAGCATGAAAAGTCATAAAATGAATTTTTGAAGGTGAGGAAAATCGAAAAAATTGCCTGCTTTAACGGCCTTTTTCCGGAATTTTCTGCGCGTTGATATCTCCGGAATTATTGAAAAAAGTGTATTCAGAAAAATCATCTTTAGCTTTCATTCCGTTCGCGCCAACGAGCGTAGAGCCGTCTTTGTCGGTTACATAAACCGTGTCCGTCGTGTAGATCAAGCGTTTCACCTGATCCCAATATACGGACTGCATGGCGAACATTTGGTTTTCATTACTTACAATTCGTACGTTTCCTTTGGCTTCGTAGAATTTTTTAACTTCATTAAATTTCGCATATTTCGCCGTAATTTTTCCTGGTACATTCGGTTTTTTTTTGTCGTAAAAAAGAATGTTTATTCCTTTTCGCGCCACGATGTACGGCGAATCTATATATTCAAATTTTTCAATGAGTGGAGCAGTGGCACGCAATTTCACCATTCCCGAATCGCGCTGCACGATATTCGCGTTGTAAATAATCTGCGACGGGAAATTGGTATTTCGGTTTTTGTTGATTTTCGTAAGGTCTTCTTCGCAGGAAATTAAACCAAAAAATATAGCACAACCCAGAAGGGCGGCTATATTTTTAGATTTTATTGCAGTTCGGAAACTCATTTTCTAATCATAAAGTCGTTTATTAAACCACTTATCTGCAAAGTTAATTCCTATTCTCAGGTTAATGAAATTCTGGCTGATTAAATTGTTTTCAAGCGTTCCGCGTTTTCCCAGTTCCAGGCCTAGATCAATTCCGCTCATGCGGCTCGCGCTATTACTGTCAAACGGAAAGTGCATGCCGCCGGTAATCGCAAACTGGTTAATATCCGTTCCGTTCAGCTGAAGATTTCCTTTTTCATAATACGCTCCGTAACGGTAAGTTACACGGGAAAAATAGCTGCGGAAATTGTTGAAATTCGGGATAAACCATCCACCCGCAGAAATTTTATAAGAATCTTGATAAGAGAACGGCTGACCTAAATATTGTACTGTTTCACCTTTTTTGTAATCTACCTGCGTACCGGCAAACCATTTACCATCTTTACCTAAACCGGCACCAACAGACACTTCCATCGGAATCAGGTTTTTGTCTTCGCTGGCGCTTTCTTCAATAATGCTTTCGTTAGTTTTTATCTTGCCTGGCGCGTAAAAATAGGTGCTGTTTTTATAAGTGCTTTCCATTTGGCCGGTATTTCCGAAGGAATAGGTCGCACCAAATGTCAGTTTTTTATCTTTTTCTAAAGCTTTCTGATACGCGGTTCCTAAAGTAAAATTAAAGGTTTTTATTTTATTTCGGGTTTCGTAACCGTTAATCAGCTCCGCGTTGCTCGCAGTAACTTCATTGATATCATATAAATTTCCAAAATAGAAATTGGTTCTTGCGCCTAAAGCAAACTCCGGTGAAATTTGATAGGAAAAAGCCGCCTGAATCATGTTCAAACCACCTTCGCCGCGGAAACTGCTCGCCGTAATGTCGCCGTTTTCGTTTTTTTCCTCCGTAAGGACTTCATATTTTTTCGAGCTGTAAGGCTGGTAACCCAAACCGAATTTCACTTTTGGTGAAAGCGGAAAAGCAAGCGAAATGTTGGATAAATAAGTGGAATGCTTTGTAGAATTGGCGTCGTTATAATCGGATTTGAAAAAATTATTTTCGTTGGTTCCTTCAACTTTAAAACTGGTAAGTCCTAAATTTTTGTTCGCCGCCGGATTGCTGAAGTTAAAACTGTTGTTAAAATCCCAGACATACGCGGTAGAAACACCACCCATTGAATTGATATCTACGGTATTGTCGTACTTTACATCTCCAATTCCGAAGGCAGCGTAAGGCGAATTACCAATCGATTGGGCATTTATAAAATAACCTGCCGCGATGATCGGTAATACAAAAAATCTTTTCATTCTCTATTTTTAAAAATAATGCGCAAATATCTTAAATAATACTGAACTGTGAAAGCACATTTGGTTAAAGTTTGTTAAGCTTAAATACGCAAATCTGTACTGAATTTTAAAAAAAATGCCATTATAGCAGCAAATTTTTAATTCAGAAAAACGGCGTGATTTTTACCGAAAATGTAATCGGAGAAAATCTGTCGCTTGAACGGCAAATTTTTCTGCTTTTCAAAGAATTTAGAAGTTCAGAAAAATGAAATTTTAAATTATCTTTGAAGCATGAATTGGGAAGATATTGTTGGTCAGAACAGCTTGAAAAAACTGCTGAAAGAAAGTATTGAAAACCGCCGTGTGAGCCACGCACAGCTTTTTATCGGTAAAGAAGGTTACGGAACGTTGCCACTCGCGCTGGCTTTTGCTAAAGAAATCCTGACCCGTGAAAATGAAAGTGCTTCCTCTAAAGTCGACAATCTGAATCACCTCGATTTACATTTCAGTTTTCCCGTTTTCAAATCCGATAAAACTGGCTGGTCTTCGCAGTTTTTCGAGGAATTCCGCGATATGATTTTAGAAAATCCATATTCTAATGCTGAAGACTGGAACGCGATTTTGGAATCGGAAAATAAACAACTCACCATTTACGCTGACGAAGTTGATGAAATCAACAAGAAATTTGCGCTGAAAAGTTTTGAAGGCGGCAGCAAAATCCTCATCGTTTGGCAAGCTGACAAAATGAACACCGAAGCGGCAAATAAATTCCTGAAATTCCTGGAGGAACCGCCAAAAAACACCTATATCATATTAATTGCAAACGACGCCGGTGACATGTTGCAAACCATTCTTTCGCGCACGCAGCTTGTTGAAGTTCCACAAATTTCCGACGAATATTTAAGCACAGCACTTCAGAAAAAATTCCGTGCTGAAACGGCAAAAATTTCCGAAATTCTGTTTCAGGCCCAGGGAAACTGGAACACCGCGCAAAAACTCATGACTGTCGAAAACGAAAGTTCCGAAAACGAAGAACTTTTTATCATGTGGGTTCGCGAAGCTTTTCAGGTGAAAAAGAAACCGGAATTTCTGAAAAATATCGTGCTTTGGGGCCGAAAAATTTCACTTTGGAACCGCGAGAAACAAATGAATTTCCTGGAATATTGTGCTGAAATGTTCCGGCTCGCGCTGCTGCAGAATTACGGTGGCGAAGAATTGGTATACAAGAAAATTCAGTCGGGCGGATTCAAATGGGAAAGCTTTTCAAAATTCATACACGGTGCAAACATCGAAGCTATTTTAGAAGAAATTTCCGAAGCTAATTATCACCTGGAACGCAACGGAAATCCGAAAATAGTTTGGACGGATCTGGGAATAAAACTTTCGCGCTACATTCATAAAGCAGCGTAAATAATAATAAAATTCGCCGCTATTTGGCCAATAAATTCAAAAATTCCTGTTCATCTAGAATTTCGATGGTGCCAATTTCCTGCGCTTTTTTAAGTTTGCTGCCGGCTTTTTCACCAACGACCAGATAATTAAGATTTTTAGACACGGCGGAAATATTTTTTCCGCCGTTTTTTTCTACCATTTCTTCGGCTTCTTCACGTGTAAAAAGCGAGAGTTTTCCGGTAAAGAGAAAGGTTTTATTTTCTAAAACCGTGCTTAAAAGTTTGTTTGAGTTTTTACCTTTTTCCAGTTGGACGCCGTAAGATATCAGCCGTTCAAGCATTAAAATATTTTCCGGATTCTGAAAGAAATTCACGATGCTTTCTGCAATCTTTCCGCCGATATCTTCCACCTGAACGAGTTCCAGCGCAGTTGCTTCTTTTAAAGCTTCAATGCTTTCAAAATTTTTCGCGAGTTTTTTCGCAACGGTTTCACCTACGTGCTTGATTCCAATGCCGAAAAGTACTTTTTCAAAAGGAATTGTCTTGGATTTTTCAATTCCGTCAATAATATTCTGCGCAGATTTTTCGCCCATTCTTTCCAGTGGCAAAATCTGCTCTTTGGTTAAAGTGTAAAAATCTGCCGGATTTTCGACCAATTTTTCACGATACAATTGTTCGATCGTTTCAGCGCCTAAATTTTCGATATTTAAAGCTTTTCTCGAAACATAGTGAATCATTCGTCCTACAACCTGCGGCGGACAATGCAAATCATTAGGGCAAAAATGTATGGCCTGATCTTCAATTTTCACCAACGTTGTTCCGCATTCCGGACAATGCGTGATATATTGGATTTCCCGGTTTTGTGGGTTTCTTTTTTCCTCGTTTACACCGACAATTTTTGGTATTATTTCACCGCCTTTTTCCACATAAACGAAATCGTGCTCATGCAGTTCCAACTTTCTGATGATATCTTCGTTGTGCAAACTTGCTCTTTTTACGGTGGTTCCAGCGAGTAAAACAGGTTTTAAATTTGCCACCGGTGTAATTGCACCAGTTCGGCCGACCTGATAGGTTACGGTTAACAATTCGGTTTCAACTTTTTCAGCTTTGAATTTATAGGCCATCGCCCAACGCGGAGATTTGGCTGTGAATCCGAGCTGCGACTGCTGTTTAATGGAATTTACCTTCAGCACAATTCCATCGAT
Source organism: Kaistella solincola (assembly GCF_000812875.1). Classification (GTDB taxonomy): domain Bacteria; phylum Bacteroidota; class Bacteroidia; order Flavobacteriales; family Weeksellaceae; genus Kaistella; species Kaistella solincola. The sequence goes on from NZ_JSYK01000003.1 coordinate 864,201, forward strand.
TTCGAACGGAAGATCGTGTCGCGCTTCATCCCAGTAATTAATGAAATCCTGGATTTCAGTTAAATTCGTGCACAATCTTGCCTGATCTGAAACTTTAAACCCCCATTTTTTTGCATTTGACAATAATTCCCAGTGTGTTTGCGCCGGAATTTCGGTAGAAATAAACTGATAAAGTACCGCCGAAAGTCCGCGCTTTCGAACTTCTGCGGAATCCTGCATTTTCAAGCTTCCGGACGCGGTATTTCTCGGATTCATAAACAAATCCAAACCTTCTTCCTCGCGGCGCAGATTTATTTTATCGAAGTTTTTCCTAGTTAAATAAATTTCGCCACGCATAAAAAATTGTTTCGGAAATTCACCTTTTAAAGTCAAAGGAATATCAGAAATCGTTTTCACGTTCGCGGTAATTTCATCGCCTTGAAAACCATCGCCACGTGTCACCGCTTGTTTGAGCTTTCCGTTTTCGTACAAAATCGAAATCGAAGCACCGTCATATTTCAGCTCCGCCACAAATTCCACAGGTTCGTCAATGACTTTAATAATACGTTTTTCCCAGTCCGCCAAATCATCAAAATCATAAGAATTGTCCAGCGAATACATTCTGAACTGATGTTGAACCGTCGGAAAATTTTTGGTGATCTCACCGCCAACGCGCAAAGTGGGAGAGTTTGCATCATAAAATTCGGGATGGGCGATTTCAAGGTCCTGAAGCTCTTTTAATTTCTGGTCAAATTCAAAATCCGAAATCGTCGGCTGATCTTCAACGTAGTAATTGTAATTATGCTGGTGAAGTTCTGTGCGCAGCGCTTCAATTTTTTCTAAAATTTTTTCGGACATAAATGGCGGTATTTCTACAAAAATAGGGAATCATTTAAAAATTTTCGGGCCGATTTTTCTTTTTTTTGAAATTTAAATTGATGGTCTAAATATTGTCGCGTAATAATTTTTCGCCGATTAACGCTGAAATTTTCACGAAGGAATTAAAAATTTGCCGTTTATATGGCATTTTTTTCCACTTTTTCTAAAATTTTGATGATGCAGAAAAAAGACGTTCTTTGAACAACGAAAAATTGAAATGATTGCACGTAATTTTAATTACAGAGGACACAAAGAATTCACGCAGATTATTTTCGCTTTGTGCACATTGAAAAAATCTTTGTGCACTTTGTGGTTAGATAAAAACTTTTGCAACTTTGTGGTTAAATTAAAAAAATATGCCGCTAAAGCAGCATATTTTTCATTTTCAATTAAGACGAAATTTGTTTTAGTTCTTCAACATTTCTTCAATCTTTTTGGAAAGTTTTTCCGCATTCGGAAGCATTTCTTTTTCCAAAACCAAATTGATCGGAACGGCAGGTAAATTTAAAGATCCCATGGCTTCCACCGGTGCATCCAAATACTGGAAACAGTTTTTAGAAATTCGGTGTGCAAAAGCTTCAGCAAAAGAATTGTTCAGCTGTTCTTCGGTTAAAACCAAACATTTCCCGTGAATTTTTACGCGTTCAAACACCAGTTTTTCATCCAAAGGAATTAAGGTTCGCAAATCGATAATTTCAACTTGTCCGGAGAAATTTTTCGCGGCTTCTTTCGCCCAATAAATTCCCATTCCGTAAGTCACAATCAGCATTGTTCTGCCTTTTTCTGTTTCTTCCGGGTTGGCGTTCAGAATTATATTTCCTTTTCCGAAAGGCAAAATATAATCTTCAGCCGGCTCAATGGTTTTTGCTTCTTCGGTACCCGGAACTTTACTCCAGTACAAGCCTTTATGCTCCAGCATTACCACCGGATTTGGATCGTAAAAAGCAGCTTTTAACAAACCTTTAAAGTCCGCAGCGTTGCTTGGATACGCGATTTTTATTCCTTTAATATTGGCTAGAATACTTTCAACACTTCCGCTGTGGTATGGACCGCCGCCGCCGTAAGCACCAATCGGCACGCGAATAATGTTGCTCACTGGAAACTTTCCGTTACTTAAATAGCAGGATTTCGAAATTTCAGTAATCAGCTGGTTAATGCCGGGATAAATATAGTCAGCGAACTGAACCTCAACAATTGGTTTTAAACCAACCGCGCTCATTCCGACTGTGGAACCAATGATATACGCTTCCTGAATCGGAGTATTAAATACGCGTTTATTGCCGAATTTTTTACCTAAAGTCACCGTTTCGCGGAAAACTCCGCCGATTCTTTCACCGACATCTTGGCCATAAAGCAAAGCTTCCGGATGTTTCCACATCAATTCCTGAATCGCGTGAATTGCAGCGTCCACCATGACGATTTTCTCCTGACCTTGAGGTTCACGCTCACCAACTTCTTCTGTAATCGGTGTCGGCGCGAAAACGTGATCTTCAACAGACTGCGGAAGCGGATCTTCGGCTGCAAGCGCTTTTTGGAAAGCTTGCTCAACTTCCAGGCGCGCCTTCTTTTCTATTTGTTTTAAAATTTCTTCGTCGATGCCTTCTTCCAGCAATCTTTTTCTGACAATATTACCCGGATCTTTTTCGCGGTGTTTCGCCAGATTTTCCTCATCTCTGTAAAATTCGCGGCGAACGCCGGAAGTGTGATGCCCAATTAAAACGGTGCTGGCGCAAACCAACATCGGCTTTCTTTCTTCGCGCACGAAATCAACGGCTTTTTTCATCGCTTCAAAGCTCGCTTCGAAATCGGTTCCATCGACTTTCATTCTGTTTAAACCAACAAAACCCGCGGCGAAATCATAAGCATCTGAAGTCCGCGCTTCTTCTTTGGTTACAGAAATTCCCCATTCGTTGTCCTGTACCAAGAAGATAATCGGAAGCTGATGAAGTGCCGCAAACTGAAACGCTTCAGAAACTTCCCCTTCTGTAATAGAATTATCACCGAAACTGCAGACTACAACCGGATTATTTTCGAAGGTTTTCAGCTTAAATTCCTGGATATATTTAATTCCCTGCGCAACGCCGGTGGTTGGAATGGCCTGCATTCCGGTGGCAGAACTTTGGTGGATTATTTTAGGCAGATTTTCAGCGCGGCTTGACGGATGTGAATAATAAGAACGCCCGCCGGAAAACGGGTCGTCGGCTTTTGCCAAAAGTTGAAGCATCAGCTGATAAGGTTCGAAACCGATGCCCAGCAGCAAACTTTCATCACGATAATAAGGTGAAACCCAATCTTCTTTCGTCAGTTGATAAGCTGTAGCCAGTTGGATGGCTTCGTGTCCTCGGGAGGTGGAATGCACGTATTTGCACAGATTTCGGTTTTCTTCGTACACATCAGCGGTGGCTTTTGCAACCATCATATGCTTAAAAGCTTTTAAAAAAATATCCTGAGAAACGCTTTCTTTCTTAATAATTTCCATAGAAAACAAAGATAAAAATTTTAGCAGAAGAAAGTCAAACTTTTGAAATTTAAACCAAAAACCTGATAAAAAGCGGGTAGAGACATTTCTAAAACGCAACTTTTTTTTGAAGTTATTTTAAAGTAATTTTACCGAAATTATTCTCTTCAATGTATTTGATTTTCGATACCGAAACTACGGGTTTACCTAAAAATTTTAACGCTCCGATTACCGATTCCGACAACTGGCCAAGAATGGTTCAGATAGCCTGGCAATTGCATGCAAATGACGGAGCGTTGCTCGAAAATCAAGATTATATCATTAAACCTGAAGGCTACGATATTCCGTTTTCTTCTCAGAGAATTCACGGAATTTCTACAAAAATAGCAACCGAAGAAGGTCGTGATTTAAGCGAAGTTTTAAATGAATTTCGCGAAGCGATAAATAAAGCGAAAGTCGTCATCGGTCATAATATTATTTTTGATTATAATATCGTGGGCGCGGAGTTTTTCCGCAAGCAGATTGAGAACAATCTACAAAGTTTATCTTTTGCTGATACGATGCAGATTGGAACAGATTTCTGCCAGCTCGGCGGTGGAAAAAGCGGAAAATTTAAGTCACCGAAACTCGAAGAACTTTACGAAAAATTATACGGCGAAAAATTCGATGAAGCACATAACGCGGCGGCTGACGTAAATGCGACAGCGCAGGTTTTCTTTGAGATGAAGCGTATCGGAATTATTCCGGCTGAAACACTTAAAATTTCTCAAATTGAACTCCAGGAGTTTATCGCCGCAAATCCGAGTGCGATAAAACCTTTTCCAATTGTGATTCGTCGCCAGGTTGCCGCTTCAATACTGAAGAAAAATACGGTTCACTTTGGTGACACTGATGAAATTGAAATCGGCAGCTATTTCAATTTCCACAATCATAGTATTTATTCGTCTTTGCAGGCTTCAACAAATATTGGTGAACTGATTACAAAAGCGCTTGAAAATAACCTTCCGGCCGTTGGAATTGTGGATTTGGGCAATATGATGGGCGCTTTTAAATTCATTTCTGAAGTTGAAAAAGCCAACAGTGCAATTAAGAAAAATTACGGAGAATATCAGGCAAAAAAACAGAAAGCGGAAGACGAAGGAATTGTATTTAATGAAACTGAACCGCGCAAAAATCCGTTAATCCCCATTATCGGCTGCGAATTTTATTTGTCCGACCGGCCGGAGCAGAAACAATTTACCAAAGACGATCCGGACCGCCGAACTAATATGGTGCTTTTAGCGAAGAATTTTCAGGGATATAAAAATCTTGCAAAACTCTCCAGTTTAGGTTTCGTGAACGGATTTTATTTCGGTGTTCCGCGGATTTCGAAGCAGATGATTGCGGAATATAAGGAAAACCTAATTGCAGTTACCTCCGGAATTACAGGTGATATCCCGAACACCATTATGGAATTTGGAGAGCAGAAAGGTGAAGAACTTTTTCAATGGTGGAAAGAAACTTTTAAAGATGACTTTTATGTTCAGCTTCAAAATCATGAACTCGAGGAAGAAGAATATTTAAATGATGTCCTGCTGCGGTTTGCGGAAAAATATGAAGTTAAATTTTTGGCGCAAAATGAGACTTTTTACACCGAAAAATCCGAGGCACACATTCAGGACATTCTGTACTGTATCAAAGATGGTGAAAAACTTTCCTCGCCGGTTGGTAAAGGTTTCGGGAAAAGACGCGGTTTGCCTTCCCAGGAATTTTATATTAAAAATACCGAGCAAATCAAACAAAGTTTTCGACAATTTCCGGATGCTTTTGAAGCGTACGACGAATTCTTGGCGAAATTCGAGCCTTTTACATTAAAAAGAGATGTTTTGTTGCCGGCGTTTAAAATTCCGGAAGAATTTCAAAGTACGGAAGATGAATATGATGGCGGAAAAAGAGGTGAAAATGCGTACTTAAGATATTTGACTTATAAAGGTGCTGCCGCGAGATATGCTGAAATCACCGACGAAATTCACGAACGACTTGATTTCGAGCTTGAAGTTATTGCAAATACCGGCTATCCGGGTTACTTTTTGATTGTTCAGGATTTCTGCAATGAAGCGCGGAAAATGGGTGTTTGGGTCGGGCCGGGACGTGGTTCTGCTGCGGGTTCTGCCGTCGCCTATTGCACCGGAATTACCAATGTTGATCCAATAAAATATGACCTGCTTTTTGAGCGTTTTCTTAATCCGGAACGTGTATCGATGCCGGATATCGATATCGATTTCGATGATGAAGGCCGCGATAAAATCATCAAATGGGTAGTGGAAAAATATGGTAAAAATAACGTGGCGCAAATTATCACTTACTCGGTTTTAGGTGGAAAATCTGCGATTAAAGATGCTGGTCGTGTTTTAGATGTTTCGATTTCTGAAACCAACAACATCGCAAAGTTAATTCCGACGACACCCGGAATGAACATCGCAAAAGCTTTTGCGAAATTTGAAAAACTGGCGCCCGAAGATAAAATGCTGGCGCAGGAAATGAAGGATATTTTGGCAAATCCACAGGATGACCGTTACGAAGTTCTTGCTGCGGCGCAGAAAATGGAAGGTTGCATTCGAAATACCGGAATTCATGCCTGTGGTGTAATTATTACGCCGGAAGATATTTCGAATTTGGTTCCGATCACCATCGCCTCGAAAGATGCTGATATTTTGGTGTCACAATTCGATAACTCGGTGGCAGAAAGCGCCGGGTTGCTTAAAATGGATTTTTTAGGCTTAAGAACTTTAACCATAATTAAGCACGCTATAAAGCTTATCAAGCAAAAACATGGTATTGAAATAGATCCGGATACCATTCCGCTGGATGATGCAAAAACTTATCAGCTTTTTAAAGAGGGTAGAACAATCGGAATTTTTCAGTATGAAAGTCCCGGGATGCAGAAGTATATGCGCGAGCTGAAACCTACGGAATTTGCTGATTTGATTGCCATGAACGCGCTGTACAGGCCTGGACCAATTAAATATATTCCGCTCTTCATCAACCGTAAGAACGGAGTGGAAGAAACGGTGTATGACCTTGAAGAAACTGAGGAATTTTTAAAGGAAACGTACGGAATTACGGTTTATCAGGAGCAGGTAATGTTGCTTTCGCAAAAACTCGCCAATTTCACCAAAGGTGAAGCCGATACTTTGAGGAAAGCCATGGGTAAAAAACAGCGTGATGTGCTGGATAAAATGTACCCAAAATTCATCGAAGGTGGAAAAAGCAATAATCTTGATGAAACCAAGCTTAATAAAATCTGGAAAGACTGGGAAGCTTTTGCGGAATACGCTTTTAATAAAAGTCACTCCACCTGCTACGCGCTGATCGCTTATCAAACCGCTTATTTAAAAGCCAATTATCCGGCAGAATACATGGCGAGTGTAATGTCTAATAACATTAACAATACCAAGCAAATCACCCTGTTCATGGAAGATTGCAAGGCAATTGGTGTGGATGTTCTGGGACCGGATGTGAACGAATCTCAATACGCGTTTGCAGTGAATGAAAAAGGACAAATCCGTTTTGGTTTGGGCGCCATAAAAGGAATTGGTGAAGGCCCGAGTGAAGCGATTGTTGAAGCACGAAAAACGGGAAGATTTAAAAATATTTACGATTTTTTCGAGCGAATTCCGACTTCGCAGATGAACAAGCGTGTTGCGGAAAGTCTTGTAGTTGCCGGCGCTTTCGACGAAGTAGACCGTTATCACCGTGCGCAATATTTTGACATTGATAATTCCGGGAAAACAAATATTGAACGTTTAATCCGCTACGGGCAGAGTTTTCAGGATAACAAAAACGAAATTGAAAATTCGCTTTTTGCTGATTTCGCGGATGAAGTCCAAATTGAACAGCCGAAACTGAATCCGGCGCCGGAATGGCAAAACATGCACAAACTCAATAAAGAAAAGGAAATTATAGGTTTTTATCTCTCTGCGCATCCGTTGGACGAATACAAATATCAGTATCAGTTTTTGCAGGGCGCACTCAGCAAAAAAGCGATTTTGGAAGATAAAAAAGAAGAAACCGTAGAACTGGAAAAAGTAGTTTTACCGCTCGAAATTTCTGGAGGTGAAGAAAGCGATGAAGATGCTTTGGATTTACCGGCCGAAATTTTAGGTGAAGATGAACAACTCATCGAAGAACCGACAAAAATCGTGGAACCGCGTGGAAACTTTAATTTCCTGAACCTCGATGAAATTGAAAGTTATAAAAATTCGGTTTTTGGGAATAATCAACCGGATTTATTTAATAATGATAAGCTGACCTGGAAAGAAAAACAGGCGATGAAAAATAACACGCCGGAATATATGGTCGCTGGTTTGGTTACAGAATACACCATAAAAGACGGCAAAAATAGCGGTGAAAAAGTGGCTTTTTTAATGCTGGAAGATTACAGCGGAAGTTACTCTTTTCGTTTGGGCGACCGCGATTACATGAAGTTCCGGGATAAAATAGATGTGCAGCGTTTTGTAATTTTCAAAGTGAAATTTTCCCAAGCCAATGACGGCCGCGTTTTCGTAAATATTACCGATGTTACCGATCTTAAAGAAGCTTTTGAAAAGTTTGCAAAAAAAATGACCGTCGTAGTTGATGTTAATGATTTACGCAAAGAAGACGTAGAGTTTTTCCGGAACCAGTTTGGTGAACACAAAGGTGAACAGAAACTGAACTTTTTCATTAAAAACCCGGCTGATGAAAGTCAGCTTGAAGTCATGAGCATGCAAACCAATATCGAGGTAAATGGCGATTTAATCGGTGTTTTCAATGAAATGCAGAAATACCAGATTTTTCTAAATTAGAAAAAAACCTGCTTTTAGCCCGGAATTTTCCTATTTACAACGCGGAATTTTTTACCGTATTTTAACCCTTTTTATTACTAATTTCAAGTTCATTGCTTTAAAATCTTAAATAAATTTATAATTTCGCGGAAAACATCCATGAAACCGAAAGTTATTCTTTGCGGCGACGGCGGTGAAAATTTCGAGCAATTAAGGCCTTTTTTTGAGAATTTAATTCTCAATGATGAATTTGGTGTTGAAAGGATTTCAGATATTTCTGTACTTCCGGATTTACCACAGAACGAGGACAGCGTTTTGTTTTTAAATTCGAGTGGGTTTCCAGCGGAAGAGCTTATCAATTTAATTCAAAATTTAGTCCGGAAAAATCCGTGTTTGAAAGTTATAATTTTTGCTGTTGATCTGGAAATGGCCGATGTCAAAAAACTTTTCGAAAAAGGAATTAAAGCTTATGTCGGCAAAAACGCATCTTCGGCGGAATTAAAAGAAGCTTTTACCGAAGTGCTTTCCAGTAAAATTTATATGACCGATGAGGCGAAAAACCGGCTTGTACATTTTGTATGCGAGGTGGAAGATGCTGAAATCCGGATCCATAAACTGAGCACCGAAATTACTCGGCGCGAAAGAGAAGTTTTAAATTTGGTTTGTGAAGGTTTCCGCACCAAAAAAATTGCCGATCAATTAGGAATTAGCCCGCACACGGTGGAATGTCACCGCCGGAATATTATGCACAAATTCAAAATCCGTAATTCTGCAAACCTCATAAAATTCGCAAGGGAAAATCATCTAACGGAAAGATAAAAGTAGATTTTAAAAAATTCGGGCCAAAAAGCGGCTTTTTTTTCAAATTGGATAACTCGAAAATAAAACGCGTTTTCAAAATTTTATTTAAAAAAATTCGGTCTTAAAACGGTAAATTTTTATGATTTGGAAAATTTAAAAAAAATATTATCTAAAACAGTTTATAAAAAATTCATAAAAAGCATTAAAAAACCAAGAAACTATTTTCGTTTCTTGGTTTTTTTTGTACCTTTGCTGCCGAAATTATGGAAGAAAATACAGAATTTTTAGTAAAAGCATCGGAGCTTTTTTTAGAACATGGCGCTAAAACGGTGACAATGGACGACATATCCAAAGCGTTCGGCATTTCTAAAAAAACGCTTTATGTAAAGTACAAGAATAAAGAAGAGCTGATAGAAGCGGTTCTTCATTTTAAACTTGATGAAATTATCACCAGACTTCGGTTTCTGGACGATCAGGTTGAAAACGCGGTGGAGAGGATGTTTTGTCGTGATGAACAGATTGATAAAGTTGCAGATTCCAACAACAGTTTGCTGATCAAGCAGCTTTTTAAATATTACCCGTCGATTTTCAATAAACACATGCTGGAATTTGCGGAAAAATTTTCGCAGGTAATGATTCATAATATCGAAAAGGGCAGAGCGCAGGGTTACTACCGCACCAATTTCGATGCGGAAGTGTATGCGAAATTTTTTCTCCAGCTCATCATGTCCATGGAAAGCTCAATTTATCTGGACCCGAACGTCATCGATAAAGTTTATTACAAAAACGAGCTGATGAATATGTATATGTATGCAATTACCACAGAAAAAGGAAAAGAAATCTTAAAAAAATTAAATAAATAGTATGAAAAAAGTAGCACTAAGTCTTCTTTTTTGCGGTGGTTTGGTTTTCGGTCAGGAAGTGAAAGTTCTTACACTCTCGGAAGCCATTTCTTATGCGCTGCAAAATAAAGCAGATGCTAAAAAAGCGCAACTGGACATTAGAAAAGGCGATGCGCAGATTGCGGAAATAAAGTCGCGCGCGTACCCAAACATTTCATTCAGCAGCAATACAACGTATAATCCGCTGCAGCAGGAATCTGTTTTACCAGGTGAAATTTTCGGTCAGCCGGGCCAGCAGGTGAAAGTTGCTTTTGGCCAAAAATGGGTTTCCAGCAACAATATTCAGCTATCGCAGGTACTTTTTAACCAGGCAGTTTTTACCGGCTTGAAAGCAGCAAAAAGCACGAAAGAGTTTTATATCATCAATGCAGAGCTTACGCAGGAACAGATTGTAGAACGAGTTGCAAATGCCTATTACGATGTTTACAAAAGCGAACAAATGCTTCGCAACGCAGAAAGCAATGTTGAAATTACCAACGCGACCAGCAAAATCATCAAAGGATTATTTGACGCGGGACTTGCGCGAAAAATTGATTATGATCGAACTACAGTAGCGAAAAATAATTTGACCTCAGCACAGCAACAGCTCATCAATGCAGTTCAGTTAAGTGAAAACGCACTGAAATTTATGATCGGAATGCCAATGTCGCAGGAAATTACTTTACCGGAGGAAACTTTCGATCCGGCAATTTTACCGGACAGCGATCCCGGAAATTTTGAAAACCGAACAGAACTGAAACTGGCAAATAAACAAATTGAACTGTTGGAATGGCAAAAAAAAGCCACCAAAGCCGAATATTATCCGACAGTTGGTTTAAATGCGAATTACGGTTATCTAGGTCAGGGTGCTAAGTTTCCTTTGTGGAACGGTTCAAGCAACGGCGTGTATTGGTCAGATTTAGCATCGGTTGGTTTACAGATTAATGTTCCGATTTTTAATGGTTTTGCAACAAAAGCGCGTGTAGAGCTCAATGAAATTGATATTGAAAAAGCGCAGGCTGATTTGCAGGAAACCAAATTAGGTTTGGATTTAGCGCACAAAAACGCAATGACATTGCTTACAAATAATATGGTCAGCATCAATGTACAGCAGGAAAATTTAAAACTTGCAGAAGAAGTTTTAGCAAACACCAGAGCTAATTATAAATACGGTTTGGCAACTTTGAATGACATTTTAGACGCTGAAAGAGATCTTACCGATGCTAAAAATAACCTTACAAAGGCCAAATTAGATTACAAACTCGCTGAAATAGAATTACTGAAATCCCAGGGCAAACTCAACACATTAAAATAATAAACCAGAAAATGAAAAAGAGAACTTTATATACAATTTTAGCAATTATCGTGGTTGCGGCGGGTTTCTACTTTATTCTTCAAAATAACAAGAAGAAAAACGAAGCTGAAGTTGCCATTGTTGCAGAAAAAAATGCTGATGTTGCAGTGCGTACAGCAACTGTAAAAAAAGAGGAAATTAGCGGCGAATTTTCTTTGAACGGAACTTTTTTACCGAATAAAGCGAGCAAAATTTCTGCGGAAATCAACGGACAGTTAATTGCACTTTACGTAAAAGAAGGAAGTTACGTGCGCGCAGGACAAAGCATCGGCAGACTTGCAGGTGAAAAACTCAACGTGAATGTTGATAACGCAAAAGCCAATTTAGCTCAGGCTCAATCTGCTCTCAGCCGCTACGAAGCTGCGTACAAAACCGGCGGTGTTACAGCTTTGCAGTTGGATCAAGCCAGACTTCAGGTAAAAAATGCAAGATCTCAGGTGCAATCCGCACAACTACAATCCGGTGACACCAATATTATTTCAAAAATTGGCGGTATTGTGAACCAAAAATTTGTAGAAGTTGGTGCTGTTTTAGCGCCGGGAAATCCGATTGTAGAAATTGTGGATATTTCTTCGGTTAAATTAAAAGTTGATGTTGACCAGTCTTTGGTAAGCCAGCTTGCGGTAGGAAATACGGTAAAAGTAAAACCGGATGTAATTGACGGTGCTATCGATGGCCGAATTACCTTTATTGCACCTGCTGCGTCCGGAGCTTTAAAATTCCCGGTAGAAATTACAGTTCCGAACAGTTTTAATAAACTCAGAGCCGGAATGTACGGAAGCGCAATTTTCAACAATAATGGTGAAAACAGTGTTTTGGTGGTTCCGCGTGATGCTTTTGTAGGCAGTGTAAGCGATAATTTGATTTTTGTGGTGAAAAACAACGTCGCTTATTTAACCAAAGTACAAAGTGGCCTGAACTACGGCGACCGCGTTCAGATTCTTTCAGGTTTAAAAGAAGGTGACTTGGTAGTAACCAGCGGACAGATAAATCTTACTGATAAAACCAAAATCAGAATTTTAAAATAATCGATTAAATAAGAATATGAAATTAGTAGAAGTATCGATTAAAAGACCCAGTTTGGTAATCGTAATGCTTGCCTTACTCATCATCGGAGGACTTTTCAGTTACAGCCAACTTAACTATGAGCTGATTCCGAAGTTTGAGGTTAAAGTAGTTACCGTTTCCACAATTTATCCCGGCGCTTCACCTTCCGAGGTGGAAAGCACCGTTTCCAGAAAAATAGAGGATGCAATTTCGTCGTTGGAAGGAATTAAGAAAATTCAGTCCAAATCTTACGAAAGTTTGTCGGTCGTAATCATTCAGTTTAATAATGAAGCCGACGTAGATTTTGCTTTGAATGAAGCGCAGCGGAAAATTAACGCCATTCGTTCCGATCTTCCCGACGACATTGAAGAACCGTCGCTTTCCCAGTTCTCACTCTCAGACATGCCGATTGTGAGCATGGGAATCACTGCGAATCTTACCCAAAGTGAATTATACGACCTGATCGATCAGAAAATTCAACCGGAATTTTCCCGAATTCAAGGTGTGGCAAAAGTAAATATTGTCGGCGGCCAGGAAAGAGAAATCCGTGTAAATCTGGATCAATATAAATTGGAAGGTTACGGGCTAACTATTCCACAAGTTCAGCAAGTTATTTCAACTTCTAACCTAGATTTCCCGACGGGAAGTTTGAAGACACGTGCGAACAGTACTTTAATTCGTCTTTCCGGCAAAATTAAAACGGTAGATGAACTGAGAAATTTAATTATTTCTTCAGTTAACGGACAAACTGTTAAGCTTTCTGATATTGCTGAAGTTCAGGACACGCAGAAAGAAACCGACAAAATAGCACGTATTGATCAGCAAACCACAATTCTATTGCAGGTTCAGAAACAAACCGACGCCAACGCAGTGGACGTTAGTGAGCGCGTGCGCAAGAAAGTGGAAGAAATGGAAGTTCAGTACAAAGCGCAGAATTTAGAGGTGAATATCGCGAATGACACCTCGTTATTTACGCTGGAAGCGGCAAACGCGGTAATTAAAGATTTATTTATCGCCGTAGGTTTGGTTGCTTTTGTAATGCTCTTCTTCCTTCACAGTTTCCGGAATGCGCTCATCGTAATGGTGGCAATTCCAACTTCATTGATTGCGACTTTTATCGGCTTGAATATTCTCGGATATTCATTAAACCTAATGAGTTTACTGGGACTTTCACTTGTTGTTGGTATTTTGGTTGATGACGCGATTGTGGTCATCGAAAATATTCACCGACACATGGAAATGGGTAAAAACAAGGTGCGCGCAGCCTACGACGGTGCATCTGAAATCGGTTTTACCGTAACTGCAATTACTTTGGTTATCGTGGTGGTATTTTTACCGATTGCCATCAGTAACGGTTTGGTTTCCGACATCATCCGCCAGTTTTGTGTCACGGTAATTATCGCGACCATGCTTTCGCTTTTGGTTTCATTTACCGTGGTTCCGTGGCTTTATTCCCGATACGGAAAATTAGATTTAATCAGCAAAGATTCTCTTTTCGGTAAAATCATCTATAAATTCGAGGCTGGATTGGCAAAATTTACCGATTTCATCACCGGAATTTTAACCTGGAGTTTAGGTCACAAAATCAAAACTTTCCTTATAGTCATCGTACTTTTTGTTTCAAGTATTTTGCTTGTGGCTTTTGGTTACATCGGTTCCGACTTTTTCCCGGGAACAGATAAGGGTGAATTTTTGGTTCAGATAGAAATGCCGAAAGATGTTTCAATTGAAGAAACCAACTTTATGACTCAGAAAGCCGAAGCTTTTCTTCGGAAAGATCCTGCGATTACAAGCATGATTACCACCGTCGGACAGTCCAGCACCGGAATGGGTGGCGCGCAGGCGACGAATTACCAGTCGGAAATCAGTTTGAAACTCATTGATCAGTCTGAAAGAAATGCCAGTTCAAAAGTGTACGCGGCAAGAATCAAACGTGATTTGGAAAAAGAATTAGTTGGTGCGAAAATCACCACAATTCCAATCGGATTTATGGGCGCGGAACAGGCACCATTGCAAATGACTGTTGTAGGACCAAATCTTGACGAGGTAATGGCTTACGCGAAACAGGCGGAAGCACAGCTGAAATCCATCGATGGTTCGTCAGGTGTTGATCTTTCCGTAAAAGAAGGAAATCCGGAAATTATGGTGAGTGTTGACCGCGATAAAATGGCACTTTTAGGTTTAAATGTCGCTACGGTTGGTCAGACTTTACGAACTGCATTCAGCGGAAATGACAACAATAAATTCCGAACCGGAAACAGCGAATACGACATCAATATTATTTTAGATGAAGCGTACCGTAAAAGCATTGATGATGTAAAAAACATCAATTTCGTCAACAATGCCGGCGAAAGAATTCAGCTTTCTCAGTTCGCGGAAATCACTAATTCTTCGGGTCCTGCATTGCTTGAAAGATACGACAGATCACCTTCAGTAACCATCAATTCGCAGGTTGTGGGTAAAACCACGGGAACTTTGGCTGCAGAATGGGAAGCTAAAATGGCAAACGTGAAAAAACCTGCTGGCGTCACTTGGATTTGGGGCGGAAATATGGAAAACCAAAGTGAAGGTTTCGGAACTTTGGGAGTTGGTTTATTAGCCGCAATTCTCTTGGTTTACATGATTATGGTGGTGCTTTACAACGATTTTGTGAAACCGTTCATCGTACTGTTTTCAATTCCGTTATCGTTTATCGGTGCGCTTTGGGCACTAGCTTTAACAAACCAGAGTTTGAATATTTTCACCATTTTGGGTGTAATTATGCTGATTGGTTTGGTGGCGAAAAATGCGATTTTACTAGTTGATTTTACGAATCACCGAATGGCCAAAGGTGAAACCATTAATAATGCTTTAATCCAGGCAAATCACGCGCGACTTCGTCCGATTTTGATGACGACCATCGCGATGGTTTTCGGTATGCTTCCGATCGCAATGGCGTCGGGCGCGGCAGCCGGAATGAACAATGGTTTGGCAATCGTAATTATCGGCGGACTGTTATCATCGCTTTTCTTAACATTAATTATCGTTCCGGTGGTTTACTACATTGTGGTGAAACTGGAAGATCGATTTGCAAGCAAAGAAAAAGCAAATTACGAAAATCTGATGGTGGAAGATTACAAACATATTCACCCGGAAAACGAAATCGAATTCTAACGAATAACATTAAATTTAAAGACGCTTCGGATTATCTGAAGCGTCTTTTTTAATTTTTAAAAATGAAATTTTTGCCCGTTTTAGCACGGAATTTTTTGAATTTAAAGTGTTAACTTTTCTATTTTAAAACTGAAAAATTTGCCATTTTAATCCGGTATTTTTTGGATTTAATGAAAGTCACCTTTAATCGAAGATATTTAAAATCGAAAAAATTGCCGTTTAAGCGCGCTATTTTTTTGGTTTAATGAAATTCAGATCGAATTGAATGCTTTTCTAAAAAAGAAAAATTTGCCATTTTTCTGCCTAATTTTTTTCAGTCTAATGCAATCTAGATCGAAATAAAAAGAATTTCTAAAATGAAAAAATTTGCTGTTTTAACTGATATTTTTATCTGTTTTATTGGAACTCTGCTTTGATCAAAGTTAATTTTAATCGAAAAAATTTGCCGTTTTAACGCCCGATTTTTTATAATTGATGCGCATTTATTTTTTTCTGCGACAGCGTCAGAAATCTTTTAACCAAAAGCACTGCAGAAATCGTCAATCCAAGTCCGAGCGCGATCCACATTCCCCAGGCGCCCATTTTCAAGGTAACACACAGAAAATAACCGAGCGGAATAGTGATAATCCAATACGCGATAAAAGTAATAATCGACGGTATTTTTACATCCTGCATGCCGCGCAGACAACCAAGCGCGACAATCTGAACACCATCAGAAAGCTGGAAAAGTGCCGCAATAATCAACAGTTTTGAGGCGAGTAATATTACTTCTACATCTTCTTTTTGAGTGAAAAAAGTCGGTAAAATATTTCTGCCGAAAATAAAAAACAGACCGCACAAAACCATAAAAAGAAATACGATTTTCAAATTATTAATGCCGACGCTTTTTAAACCGATAAAATCGCGCTCACCTGATTTTCGCCCAATCATTACCGTTGACGCCACGCTAAAACCGATACACAAATTGAAAGTAAAAGACGCCATCGATAAAGCAATCTGGTGCGACGCAATATCTTTTGCTGAAATTAGTCCGCAGATAAATGCCGCGCCGGCAAACGCTGTAACTTCGAAAAACATCTGCAAAGCCGTGGGAAAACCAATTTTCACCATCTTGCGGAACATGTCTTTTGAAAATCCTTCAATTCGCAGGTAAAAATCTTTAATGTAGCGGCGCGTACCTTCTTCTTTCAGCAAAACGTAATACAGGAAAACCATCATGAAAACTCTTGCGATTAAGCTCGCCAGCGCGGAACCTTTTACGCCCATTGGTGGAAAACCGAACATTCCTTTAATAAAAACGTAATTCAACGCGATGTTAATGATATTCGCGAAAATCGTTGCTTTTGTGACTCCAATGGTAAAAGACAAACCTTCGGAAACTTCACGTAAAGTCTGAAACACCATAAACGGCAAAATACTGATCGTCATAATCGCCAAAAAGCTGATCGTGTCCGGAATAATTTCTGGCGGCTGATCCATGTGATAGAGCAGTGGCAAAGCCAGCAAAAGCACGATGGACAGCAGTAAACCAATTCCTAAATTAATGACAAAACCATGGCGAAAAACCGAATTGATCGTTTCGTGGTCGTTCACAGAATGCGCTTCCGAAACCAACGGCGGAATTGCCAGTGAAAAACCGAGCGCGAAAACAAATATCGAAAAGAAAACCGCATTTCCCAGTGAAACCGACGCAAGCGCCTGCGCACCAAGCAATTTTCCCACAATAATATTGTCGAATAAATTCACGGAAACCTGACCGACCTGCGTAAGCATGACTGGCAACGCGAGCGTAAGTAAAGATTTGGTATGTTGGGAATTGAGAAATGCCATGGCGCGGAAAAATTTCGGCAAAAATACTGCAATCTTTCTGCTTTTTTGCTATTTAATGGTTTTCTTTTCAGCAGTGAAATTTGGAAATAAAATTAAAATAAAAAAATGCCTCTGTTTGGGCATTTTTTTTTGATTTTGCAAAGTGTGAAAATTTGCTGCTATTCGAGCATCTTTTTCAAATTCAGCGCGTTATGAATTGCGGCGACACCAAAAGTATTATTGAAAAATAGGTAGGAAGTTCCGCTAAATTTTTTCACCTCGTTTGCGAATTTTTCAAGTTCTTCATCGGAATAACTCGATTTAAACATTTCCGGGACACCGTGAAATCGGTAATACGCAAAATGCTCGTCATTAATTATGAAATCATCAGGAATGTTTTTCGGAATTGAGACACCACAAAAAATTAGGCTGTTTTTACCCAAAATTTCTTTTATCTCATTATTCCACCAAGATTCGTGACGGAATTCCACCACATTTAAATATTTTTTATCGACAGTTTTCAGCACTTTTTCCAGATTTTCCGGCGTATTCTTAAATGACGGCGGAAGCTGAAACAGGAAACCCGCTAATTTGTGCTGAAGTCCGGCGGAAATATGATCACAAAATTCCGCCGTTTGCGACAAAGTATTTTCTAGTTTGCCGACGTGCGTAATCGCTTTGGGCATTTTAATAAAGATTCTAAAATCATCTGTGGTGTTTTCGCGCCATCTCTCCAAGGTTTTTGCCGTAGGTTTATGGTAAAATGTGGAATTAATTTCCACCGTTTTAAACTTTGTAGAATAAAACTCAAGATAATCCCGGGAAGCTAAATCTTCCGGGTAAAAAGTTCCTTTCCAGTAGCCCACGGAAAAGGAAGAGCAGCCGATGAGCACGTCACTCTTCTTCATACTTAATCAAGCCGCTGGTAAAACCTTCCCACTGAATTTTACTTCCCAGCAGCATTCCGCCAAGGGCAACAATTTTATCCCGGATTTTTTCCAGAAGCGTGTGGTCATCGGTGTTCGGCGTTTCATTTCTGGCATGAACTTCGGCACAAACTTTTGTTCCCTCGCGTTTGATGATGAAGTTTGAAGTTGCGTCGGAATCCAGAAAATGTTTGGTGTCATTTTCCGGTTTTGTCGGATTTTGACTTGGGCGGACTTTAATAAAAACCGATTCTTTTGCAGGCGTTATTTCTTCCTGAATTTCCTCAATCTGCACCCAATCGTAACCATCATCGGAATTATGCAGAAGCGGAACTTTAATTTTAATAAAATGATTCACCTTCGGTTCTTCCAAAGTTAACTCGCCATTTTCATCGCGCAGGGAAAACTCTGCTTTTTCTTCGCCTGCAAAAAACTCCCACGAATTTACATCGAGGAAGCGTTTGCGTACGGTTTGAAAATGCTGCATTGCTGCCGCATCATCATCAAAAATAATTTCAGAATAAGCGTCGGTTTGCGCACCTTTAAATTGGGGTGGAATTTTTGGGTCCATCGCTTTAAAATTTAAAAATTATTATTTAGAAAATTCTTCAACAATTCTTTTGTTAAAAGCCGGTAAATCTTCGGGTGAACGGCTTGTGGTTAAATTACCGTCAGTTACCACTTCTTCATCAACCCAATTTGCGCCAGCGTTTTTCAAATCGGCAGAAACTGAATGGTAAGAAGTCATTTTTTTACCGTTTACAACTTCAGCATTAATTAAGGTCTGCGGGCCGTGGCAAATTGCTGCAACAGGTTTTTCAGCAGAGAAGAAATCTTTAACAAATTGAACTGCTTTTTCACTTCCGCGCACCGTATCCGGATTGATAACGCCGCCCGGCAAGAGCAAAGCGTCGAATGAACTCGCACTTGCTTCATCAACGATTTGATCCACAGAAACAGAATCACTCCATTCGTGATCTTTCATCGATTTAATTTTTCCGGGCTTTAAGGATATAATTTCTACGGTCGCACCGGCATCTTTCAAAGCTTTTACGGGGCTTTCCAATTCGGACTGTTCGTAACCGTCTGCCGCAAGAACCGCGACTTTTTTATTTGATAAATGTGACATTTGATTTTAATTTAAAAATGATATTTTGAATTTGTGTTTTTTAAAAAAAGGCCGAAATAGCAGAAAATAAAAGCGGCAAAAGCCGCTTGTTTGTTTATTTTGCTTTCAGATTAATTTCGGTTTTCGCCAGCTTCGTTAAATCTTTATCGCAGGTTTTTTCTTCGTTTAAGGTTTCTAAGAGTAATTTTAAAACTTCTTTTTCACCCAAAAGTTTCGCGTAAGTTGCTAGCGTTCCGTAAGAAGCAATCTCGTAATGTTCCACTTTTTGCGCTGCGGCAATGATTGCAGCGTCGCGAACAGCACCAGGCTCAGTTTCTTCCATGATGCCTTTTGCTTCTTTCAGCAAACCGTCCATTGCGTCGCATTTTACAGCTTCCGGTTTTAGTTTTAAAGCTTTGAAAGCGCCTTCCAGTCTTTTCACCTGCATTTCAGTTTCGCTTAAATGTTCGTTTACAGCGGCTTTTAAAAGTGGCGATGTGGAATTTTTGGCCATTTTAGGCAGGTTTTTTACCAATGCTTTTTCTGCCCAATACATATCTTTCATTCCGTCAACCATAAAATCTCTCAATTTTTCAGCCGCGTCTGCTTTCGGTGCAATTTTTCCTTTGGATGTCGTTTTCGTTGCCATAATAGTATTTTATAATGTTAATGTGTTTTTAAAATTTTTAATGAAAAGTGTGCGGAAGGAAATCCGCGAACCTGTTTTTTAGAAGCATCTTGTATGCCAAAATATTGTTGATGAGCCATTAACGCAAAATTTAAAACGAAAAAATTACCTGTTTAAACGGCTAATTTTTTCAAAATAAAAAATCCGGTATTGTAAAATACCGGACTTAGTTTAATTAAGAAAAAGGCTGAAAAGCGGGAAATTATTTTCTGACGAAACTTTCTACGTCGCTTGCTGTTACAGGACTTGAACCTAAGATAATTAAACGCTCGATCACGTTTCGAAGTTCACGGATATTTCCGGTCCAGTTGAAGTTTTTTAATGCGTCGATGGCATTGTCATCGAAAGTTTTTAGCGCAGTGCCGTGTTCATCGGAAATAATTTTAGCAAAATGTTTCACCAAAAGCGGAATATCATCTTTTCTTTCGTCAAGTGACGGAACATAAATTTCGATCACCGAAAGCCTGTGGTAAAGATCTTCCCGGAATTTTCCTTCAGAGATTTCCTTTTGCATATTCTTGTTGGTTGCCGCTAAAACGCGAACATCAACCTTAATTTCTTTATCACTTCCGACAGGTGAAACTTTGCTTTCCTGCAGCGCGCGCAAAACTTTCGCTTGTGCAATCAGCGACATGTCACCAATTTCATCCAGAAAAATCGTACCGTTATTCGCAAGTTCAAATTTTCCCTGCTTGTCCTTTATAGCTCCAGTAAAACTTCCTTTAACATGCCCAAATAATTCTGATTCAATAAGTTCCGATGGAATCGCAGCACAGTTTACCTCAATCATCGGACCTTTGCTGCGGTCACTTTGTGCGTGAATTGCGTGCGCTACCAATTCTTTCCCGGCGCCGTTCGGTCCGGTGATTAAAACGCGCGCGTCCGAAGCAGCTACTTTTTCAATCATACTTTGAATTTTCTTCAAAGCAGGCGATTCACCAATCATCTGGTATTTTTTATTCACCTTCTTTTTTAAGGTTGAATTTTCGGTTTTTAAATGCTGATTGGTTTTCTGTAAATTTCTTTTATCTAATGCATTGCGAACGCTTGTTATCAAACGGTTGATATCAATTGGTTTCGAAATAAAATCGTAAGCGCCGTCCTTTAAACAATCCACAGCCGTATCAATATCAGCGTGCCCGGAAATCATCACAAAAGTGGTATCGGGTTTCAGCTGAAGACTTTGTTTAAGCAGCTCTGTACCGGAAACTTTAGGCATTTTTATATCGGAAACCACCAGCGCGAAATCCTCTTTTTCAATTTGTTTTAAACCTTCTAAACCGTCATCAGCAATCACGAACTCGTAATCGGGCAATTCTTCGGAAAGTATGCTTTGCAGCACGCCGGAAATAGCTTTTTCATCTTCAACAATTAAGATTTTCTGCATCAGTAAAATTTTATGGATTTTTTTAAGTTATTATAGTAAGCTGGGTTACAAGCAAAAATCGTACCCCGAAACGGCTACTTTTCTGGCTTTCGGCTGCCAAAAATTGCAGAACCGATGCGCACCGAAGTTGCGCCACATTCAATCGCGAGTTTATAATCATTGCTCATTCCCATCGACAGTGTAGAAAGTGGTTTTTGCGCGGACAATTCATCGAAAAGGTTTTTCAACACTGCAAACTCATTTCGAACCTGAGCTTCATTCTCGGTAAAAGTTGCCATTCCCATGAGACCGTTTATTTCGATATTAGGATAATTTCCGTTGAGATACTCAGAGAAAATTCCTTTAGCTTCGGAAGGTTCAAGACCATATTTCGTGTCTTCCTCAGCAATTTTTACCTGCAATAAGACCTTTATTTTCCGGTTATGCTTTTCAGCCTGTTTATCAATTTCTTTTAGAATTTTTCGAGAATCTACACTTTGAATGGTGTCGATGAATTCCGCAATATATTTTACCTTATTCGTCTGCAAATGCCCGATCAGATGCCAGTGAATATCTTTTGGCAACTCATTATATTTCTGTACAAGTTCCTGCACTTTATTTTCCGCAAAAACGCGGTGACCTAAGTTATAAACGCGCTCAACCGTTGCTGCATCATAGGTTTTGGAAACTGCGACCAGCTGCACATTTTGTGGCAAATCTTTTACGATATTGGAATAATTAGCTTCGATACCGGCTGGTTGTTCCATCATTTTAGTAAAATTCTTTAAAGAATATGTTAAATAATTCTTCAAATTTACCCTTTTTCCCCCGGAATTGCAAAGCAACAGCTATATATAAGATTTAACAGTTTTCTGCAATTTGGGTGATTTCACCTATTACTATATAATTATTAATGATACATTTGTTTTAAAGAGGATTTCCTGTTAAAAAAATACATCCATGGATCGGATTAAAGTCGCTATTGTTGATGACCATCAGCTTGTTTCCAAAGCATTGGAAAACATGATTTCGCTTAGTCCGGATTATAAAGTAGTTATGAACTGCTACAATGGTGAAGATTTCCTGAATAAGCTGAAAGACCAGACTGACATGCCCGAAGTCGTTTTGATGGACATTAATATGCCCAAAAAAAACGGCGTTGAAACCACGGCAGAAGTTACCGCAAATTATCCACAGGTTAAAGTCATCGCGCTGACGATGGAAGATAACGAAAGCACCATTATCAATATGCTGAAAGCTGGTGCCAAAGGTTATCTCCTGAAAGATATGTCGCCGGATATTCTTTTCAACGCTATTAATATTGTGCACGAAAAAGGTATTTTTTACACCGACATCGTTACACAGAGCCTGCTGAAAATTCGGACCGAAGAAAAAGTGATGCAGGAAATAAGCGAAACGCTTAAGGAACGCGAAATAGAATTTATAAAAAACGCATGTTCCGAGTTAACTTATAAAGAAATTGGTGAACAGATGTGCGTAAGCCCAAGAACAGTTGACGGCTACCGGGATTCCGTCTTTGCGAAATTAAATGTGAAGTCGCGCGTAGGAATTGTTTTATTTGCTATTAAACACAAGCTAAATTAAAAATGGGTGTTTTCACTCTTTTTTTGCCTTGTTTAATGCTGTAATATTGTCCTAATCATAAGAACACAAATAATGAAAAATGAGTAGGAGCCGGTTTTTAGCCGGCTCTTATTTTTTTAAAACCTTTAGAAAAAAAATTTTATAATTCTAAAAGTTTTTTTTGCAACAGCGCCATTCCTTCCGTTGCGGTCGTTTGGTAAAAATGGAAATTTCCACCAAAATTCATCGGAATTTCCGGATCAATGACGTAAATTTCGCAGTCTGGTGAAACGTCATAAAGCAATCCCGCGGCCGGATAAACATTTAACGACGTGCCGATTACCAGAAAAATTTCCGCCTGCTGGACCAGTTTTATTGCTTTTTCCATTTCGGGCACCATTTCACCAAACCACACGATATGCGGCCGTAATTGTTGTCCGTTTTCGCTTAAATCTCCAATATTCAAATCTTTTTCCCATGGAATTATACCCGAGTTGGAATTTACGGGCCGCGCTTTTTTCAGTTCACCGTGAAGGTGCAAAACATGAGTTGAACCTGCGCGTTCATGAAGATCATCAACATTTTGCGTGATGATATTTACCTCAAAATCCCTTTCTAATTCTGCTAAAATTTCATGGGCTCTGTTTGGCTGCACTTCCAGAAGTTGCCGGCGCCGCGCATTGTAAAAATCCAGGACCAATTGCGGATTCCGCGCGAAACCTTCGGGGCTTGCAACATCTTCCACGCGGTGTTCTTCCCATAAACCATTGGAATCGCGAAAAGTTTTAACGCCACTTTCTGCTGAAATCCCGGCACCCGATAAGACCACTAATTTTCTTTTCACCTTTTCTCTTTAAAAATTGAAATTATAAAAAAAATGCCTGTTTAACGGCAAAAAAATCTTTTTTAACTTTGTGGTACTTCCGTAAACCATGATTCAAAACAAAATAAATTTAAAAATTCGTCCCGCACAAACAAACGATATTCCGGAAATCTGGAAAATATTACAACAGGCTATTGCCTTGCGACGGGAAGATGGAAGCCCACAATGGCAGGACGGTTATCCCAACGAGGAAATCGTGCGCAAAGACGTTGCCGAAAACCATGGTTATGTTTTTATTTTAAATGAAAAAATTGCCGGTTATGCAGCCATATTTTTCGATCTTGAACCAGAATACGAAGTACTCAAAACCTGGGAAAACACGCCGCCTTATGCCGTAATTCATCGTGTAGCTGTAGGTTCAGATTTTTTAAAAAAAGGCATTGCGACGGAAATTTTCCGGCTGATAGAAAAACTGGTTATTGAAAAAGGAATTGAAAGCATTCGCGTTGATACCATTTTCGATAATTTGGGAATGCTTCGGATTTTCGAAAAGCTTAATTACACCTATCGCGGTGAAGTTTATTTCCGTGGTTCGGCGAGAAAAGCTTTTGAAAAAAAACTGTAAAAAGCCAAACTTGAAAAATTTGCCAAAATAGCACTGAATTTTTCGGTAACGCCGCTCAAATCACTAAATTTGTAATTCAACAATAATTTATTTCCATGTCAAAAAAAGCAATTTTAGCAATTTTAGACGGTTGGGGTTTAGGCACCGATCCCAAAATTTCCGCCATCGCACAAGCAAACACACCATTTATCGATTCGTGCTACGAAAATTTTCCGCACACGACGCTTGAAGCCAGTGGTATTGCGGTAGGTTTGCCGTTTGGACAGATGGGAAATTCGGAAGTTGGCCATATGAATCTTGGCGCAGGACGCGTAGTTTACCAAAATCTTGTGAAGCTGAATATGGCGGTGGAAAACGCCACACTTGGAAAAGAAAATGTAATCACCCGCGCTTTTGAATACGCGGCGGAACACAAAAAGCAGGTGCATTTTATCGGCCTTGTTTCTGATGGTGGCGTGCATTCGCACATCAATCATTTAAAAGGATTATTAGCCGCGGCGCATGAATTTGGCTTGGATAAAAATGTTTACGTACATGCTTTTACCGACGGCCGCGACTGCGATCCGCATTCGGGTAAAGGTTTTCTGGAAGATTTAATACATCACATGAACCAGACGACTGGTAAACTTGCGACCGTTATCGGCAGATATTACGCGATGGATCGTGATAAAAGATGGGAACGCGTGAAATTAGCCTACGACGCGATGGTGAAATGCATTGGCGAACCAAGTTTAGATGTGCTGCAAACCATAGAAACCTCTTACCAAAATGGAATCACCGATGAATTTTTGAAACCGATTATCGCTTTGCGCGACGGAAATTTGCCAATGACAAAAATAGGGCAGGACGACGTGGTTTTCTGCTTCAATTTCCGTACAGACCGCGGACGCGAAATCACGCAGGCGCTTTCCCAGGAGGAATTTTCAGAGTATGGAATGCACCCGCTGAATCTTTATTACGTTACGATGACGAATTACGATAAAGATTTTAAAAATGTAAAAGTAGTTTTCAATGAAGATGTTTTGCAGGAAACCATGGGTGAGGTTTTGGCAAAAAACGGCCGCACGCAAATACGTGTAGCTGAAACGGAAAAATATCCGCATGTAACCTTCTTTTTTTCCGGCGGACGCGAAGATATTTTTGATGGTGAAAGACGTTTGCTTTGTCCAAGTCCGAAGGAAGTTCCGACTTACGATTTTAAACCTGAAATGTCTGCTTTTGACATCACCGAAAAAATATTGCCCGAAATTGAAAACGAAACAGCAGATTTTATTTGCTTAAATTTTGCAAATGCGGATATGGTGGGCCACACGGGCGTTTTTGATGCGGCGGTAAAAGCTGCGGAAACCGTTGACCAATGCATCCAAAAAGTAGCGACAGCAGCATATGAACATGGTTACGCGGTTTTTATTCTGGCTGATCACGGCAACTCCGATGTAATGATGAATGATGACGGTTCACCAAACACGCAGCATTCGACGAATTTAGTTCCGTTAATTGTAATGGACAAAGCTAAAACGTGGCAATTAAAAGCCGGAAAATTAGGCGATATAGCACCGAGTATTTTGAAAGTAATGGGTGTACCAATTCCGGAGGTGATGACCGGCGATATTTTGGTGGAATAAAGTAAATCTAAAATTTTGGAAAGCTAATTGCTAACAAAAAGATTATAATTGATTATTAGTCAATAAATTCGGATAATTTTTAATTATTAAATTCGTTATGCAGTAAATAATAATTTTAATTTATATTTGCAAATTATAAAAAAAGGCAGAAAAATGTACGATAAATTAGTGAGAATTGAGGTAATGAGAACTTTAGGAAAAGATGTGGACAATTTTATCTCATCTTACCTGACTCCCGTAGAAAAAATTTGGCAACCTACGGATTTCCTGCCAGATCCAAGTGCCGACAGTTTTAAATATGATGTGGAAGAACTGCAAACCTACGCGCGGGAAATGGGTTACGATCTTTTCGTTACTTTAATTGGTGACTGTATTACCGAAGAAGCGCTGCCAAGCTACGAATCATGGTTAATGGGTGTAGATGGCGTTAGTGTGGAAGAAAGAAGTGGCTGGGCGCAATGGGTGCGCAGCTGGACCGCAGAAGAAAACCGCCACGGCGACCTTTTAAACAAATATCTTTACCTCTGCGGCCGCGTAAATATGCGCGAGGTGGAAATCACCACCCAATATTTAATTCAGGATGGTTTTGACATTGGCACAACGATGGATCCTTACAGAAATTTTGTTTATACAAGCTTTCAGGAAACTGCTACAAATATTTCTCACCGTAGAGTAGGCTCACTAGCAAAGCAGTCCGGAAACACCAAACTTTCACGCATGTGTGGTGTAATCGCTGCTGACGAAGCTCGACACGCGAAAGCCTACAAACATTTTGTTACCAAAATTTTCGAACTCGATCCTTCCGAAATGATGCTGGCTTTTGAAGATATGATGCGCAAAAAAATTGTTATGCCTGCACATTTGATGCGCGAATCGGGCCAGACCGCAGGTGAGCTTTGGGATCATTTCTCAGATGCAGCACAGCGAGCAATGGTTTATACCGGTCAGGATTACATTAATATCTTAAGTGATCTTTTGGACGAATGGAAAATCGAGCACTTCTCAAATTTAACAGAAAAAGCCCAAAAAGCTCAGGAATATTTGGTGAAATTACCTTCACGACTTCAAAGAATTACCGATAGAATAGCAACACCGGATTTAGAATATCAATTTAAATGGGTTAAATCGTAAGATTTTTCGTTTTTACTAAATAATGCAGGAATTAAATCCTGCATTATTTTTTTACTTTTTCATAAAGAACCGAAATTTAGTACCTTTGCAGTTCTGAATTTAAATATAATGACCAACAGCAAGAAATTAGCGATTGATTTTGACGGAACCATTGTCGATGATGCATATCCCGGAATTGGAAAACCGAAAATATTTGCTTTTGAAACGCTGAAAAAATTACAGTCGGAGGGTCACCGCTTAATTTTGTGGACTTTTCGCCACGGAAAAACGCTCGATGAAGCGGTAGAATTTTGCAAAAAAAATGGTGTTGAATTTTATGCGGTAAATTCCAGCTTTGAAGGCGAAATTTTTGATAACACTCAGGCTTCGCGAAAAATTGATGCTGATTTGTTTATCGATGACCGAAATCTTGGTGGTTTTCCGGGTTGGGGCGAAATCTACAACATCATCACCGAAAGAATTGAATTTCGGGTAGAAGGCAGAGAAGTTTTGCCTTATTCTAAAATTAAAAAAGAAAAAAAGAAAGGTTTATTCTGGTAAAAAATATCCAGCTTTTTTCATATATTTTTACGTTTTGATACAATTAAAAACCATAGAAGAACTCCGCTTGATGCGCGAAAGCGCGCAATTGGTTTCCAAGACTTTGGGTATGCTTGCAAAAGAAATCAAGCCCGGAGTTTCCACTTTACACCTCGATAATTTAGGTGGCGAATTTATTCGCGACCACGGCGGCGAACCGGCATTTTTAGGAATGTACGGTTTCCCGAAAAACCTTTGTATATCACCAAATGCCGAAGTTGTTCACGGCATACCAAACGAAAAACCGCTAGAAGAAGGCGATATTTTGTCGGTAGATTGTGGTGTTTATATGAATGGTTTTTACGGCGATCACGCCTACTCATTTGCGGTGGGAAATATTGCGCCGGAAACCGAAAAACTTTTGAAAGTCACCAAAGAATCTCTGTACAAGGGAATCGAACAATGCGTTCGTGGCAAAAGAGTAGGAGACATTTCAAACGCAATCCAAACCTACTGTGAAGCTCACGGTTACGGTGTTGTGCGCGAACTGGTTGGTCACGGCCTTGGCAGAAAAATGCACGAAGATCCGCAAGTCCCGAATTACGGACGAAAAGGCAGCGGTAAAGTTTTGAAAGACGGTATCGTACTCGCGATTGAACCGATGGTAAATTTAGGTACAGAAAAGGTGAAATTTCACAGCGACGGCTGGACGGTAACTTCAAAGGACAATTCACCATCAGCACATTTCGAACATGACGTTTGCATCATTGCCGGGAAACCCGTTTTGCTTTCAACTTACCGATATATCTACGAAGCGCTGGGAATAGTAAGCGATGAGGAAAAACCATTTACAATGGCTTTTTAATGAAAAAAATAGCAAAATTTCTACTCAACAAAGTTCCAAGACCGCTGTTAATCAATTTGAGTATTTTGCTGCGCCCTTTCATTTATTTTATTTTTAAAGGTGACCGGTTTACCGATCCAATCGACGGTAAATCTTACCGGAAATTTTTGCCTTACGGCTACGGAAAACAGCGTGAAAATGCACTTTCACCCGGAACTTTAAGCTTGGAAAGACACCGCCAAATGTGGCTTTACCTTCAAAATGAAACCGAGTTTTTCACCAAAAATTACAAGGTTTTACACATTGCGCCGGAGCAAGAATTTCTAAGAAGATTTAAAAAACTGAAAAATCTCGATTATATTTCCGCTGATTTATTCTCACCAATCGTAGATGTAAAAGCGGATATTTTAGATTTACCTTTTGAAGACGAGAGTTTTGATGTCATTTTTTGCAACCACGTTTTGGAACATATCGAAAAAGATGCGCAGGCGATGAGCGAACTTTTTCGGGTGATGAAAAAAGGCGGTTGGGGAATTTTTCAGGTTCCCTTAAAAAATTCTTTAGAAAAAACCTACGAAGATTTTTCCATTACCGACAAAGCTGAAAGACAGAAACATTTTGGCCAGTACGACCACGTACGCTGGTACGGAATGGATTATTTTCAGCGGCTGGAAAACGCCGGTTTTTCTGTAGATATTAATTATTATTCTAAAAAATTTACCGCAGAAGATCGGAAAAAATTTGGTCTTTTAGAAAGCGAGATTCTTCCGGTCGTTAAAAAGTCCTAATTATTTTTCAAGGTTTTGTAAAGCTTTCAGCATGTCAATGCCTTTGCCTAAAATCGGTTTAAACAAATCTCCTTTTTCCTGAATTCGATCTAAAGCATTGTGAATATTGAAATCTGTAGGTTTTAAACCTGATTTTACTTCCTCCCAGTTTAGCGGCATGGAAACCGGCGCACCAGGTTTTGGTCGAATGCTGTACACACTTGCTAAAGTCTGGCCGCCGCGGTTTTGCAGGTAATCCAGATAGATTTCGTTTTTTTCTCTTTTCTTTAAACTTCTTTCAAGCGTGGTAATTTCCGGCACCAATTGCTGTACTTTCTGCATCAGAAGGTGCGCAAAGTTTTTTACCTGCTCATAGTCATATTTTCCGCCCATCGGAATAAAAATATGGATGCCGGAACTTCCGGAAGTTTTGCAGTAACCTTCAATTTTCACCTGATTCAGAACTTCTTTTGTTGCCAGCGCAACTTCTATAACATCTTCAAAAGTATTGCCTTCCGAAGGGTCCAAATCCAGCGCCAGCCAGTCCGGAAATTCCAAATTATCAATTTTAGAATTCCAAGGATTTAGGTCGATACAGCCGAGATTATTTAAATACGCAATATCCGCCGCGCTATTGCAGACCAAATACTGAATGTCTTTTTCGTTTGATTCCGAAAAAATCGTTGCTTTTTCAATCCAGTCCGGAGCGCTGTCACCAGCATCCTTGTGGTAAAAACTTAAACCGCTGATACCGTTTGGAAAACGGTTTAACGATTGTGGACGGTTTTTTAGATGAGGTAAAATATATTTTGCAACAGACTGGTAGTATTCAACCAAATCGCCTTTGGTAATGCCGCTTTCAGGAAAGTAAACTTTGTTTTGGTTCGTTAATTTTACCGTATGTTTTCCTATTTTTTTCTCCTGTTCATTCTCGCGTGCTTTTTTCGTAGTTTTCGTTTTTGAGGATGAAACTTTCTTTTCTGCAGTTTCTACTTCTTCCTTTTTTTTCGGTGCTTTTTTGGCACTTTTTTCCGGTTTTATACCTTCACCTAAAGACGTTTTTTTTATGTCTACCTTTTCTTTGTCTGCGCGGATTCCAAGGAAAACGGGATGACGGAAAATACCGTCGCCGGTTTTTTCGGTGAATTTTATTTCGCAGACAATTTCAGGTTTTACCCAGGTTGCTTTGGTGTTGGTTTTCGGAACATCTTTGAAAGGTGCTTCAGATGTAATTAAAGGTTCGAAAAGCTCGTACAGTTCTTCAAGTTTTTTATTGCTGAAACCCGTGCCCGCGTGACCGCAATATTGCAGTTCACCATTTACATAAGTGCCCAGAATAATAGCACCGAACTGTTTGCGGGAACCTTTCGGTTCGGTAAAACCACAAATCAGCACATCTTCGGTTTGCTGAAATTTAATTTTAAGCCACTCCGCACTGCGCGCGCCTTCGGTATAAGTGCTCGTAATTTTTTTAGCGATCATTCCTTCGAGGTTCATCTTTTCAATTTGGTCGAAAAAGTTTTTGCCCTTTTCGGGAACGTGCTCGCAATATTTTACGACATCATTTTCAACCAATGCGTCTTTAAGCAATTCTTTTCGTTCAAGTAAGGTCAAATTTTCGGTAGATTTCCCGTTCAGCCAAAGCAAATCAAAAACCTGGTAAGTCATCGCCATATTCGGATGATCACCAATTTGCTGCAAAGCCTGAAAATCCGGCTGACCTTTGGAATTAAAAGCCACAATCTCTCCATCCAAAACCATGGGAAATTTCTGATCTTCGAGCGCTTTTGAGATTTTAGAAAACTTTTCGGAAAACGAAAGTCCGTTGCGAGAATAGAGAAGTTTGGAGTCTTCTCGCAAATCTGCCACCGCGCGATAACCGTCCCATTTTATTTCGAAAACCCAGTCTTTGCTGTCGAAAGCTTCATCACCAACCTGAGCCAACATTGGTTTGATGAAATCTTTCAGCTTTTTTTCACCGGTAAGCGCAGGTGTAAAATTCTGATATGGTTTTGTGGAATTTTCAGTTGTTTTTACCGTTTTTTTTTTGGAAGGTCGGTTTTCCTCCCGCTCAGTAACTTTGGATTTTTTCGGAACGTGATCTTCAGAATCATACTCATCTAAAGCAAATTTATCTTTATGCTTAATTAGCAACCACGCATTATCATCTTTTGGATTTTTAATTTTTACAAGGGCAAATTCACCTTTTAATTTTTTACCATGAAGAATAAATTTCAACGATCCTTTGTGCAGCTCGCTGCGCATAACCAAATCATCAGCTTTTCCTTCTGCTTTTTCTAAAGGTTCATAAGTGCCGGAATCCCAAACTTCAACCTCGCCGCCACCATAATTTCCTTCGGGAATACTCCCTTCAAAATCGCGGTAAGAGTAGGGGTGATCTTCGGTCATCATCGCCAGGCGCTTATCTTTTGGGTTTAATGAAGGACCTTTCGGCACCGCCCAACTTTTCAGCACGCCATCCATTTCAAGCCGGAAGTCGTAATGCAAGCGCGTTGCAGAATGCCGCTGAATTACAAAAATAAGTTTGCCCTCGCTTTTTTTGGTTTTACCTTCCGGCTCCGATGTTTCCTCGAAATTCCGTTTTTTATTGTATTCTTCAAGTGGCATATCAGGAGACTTTTTTGGTTTTTTTAGAACTTTCCAAACTTGCTTTAAGCTGCGCCATCAAATCCACAACTTTTCCGGTTTCTTCCGGCTCCTCGTCGGTTTTTTTCACTTTTTTACCTTTGGCTTTGCTTTCGATAATTTTCAGCAAATCTTCGTTGTAAGTATCTTCGTAAGCTGCGGGATTAAATTTTTCTGAAGTTTGCTCAATCAGCGAAATTGCCATTTTCAGCTCACCGGCTTTTGGATCTTTTGCCGGCGGTAATTTCAGATCTTTGTAATCGCGGATTTCCTGCGCAAAACGCAAACGGTTTACAATTAAAATTTCGTCCTGATACGGACGAATCATGCCGAAAATTTCTTTGTCGCGCATGATAAAAGTACCAATACCGGCTTTTTTGGTTTCGCTTAATGCTTTCAGCAATAAATTGTAGGCGTTTTCGGCATTTTTTTGCGGTTCCAGAAAATAGGGGACTTCAAAATAAACCGAATCTATTTCCTCTTCCTGAACAAACTGTTCAATGGAAAAAACCTTGGTTTTTTCTGGTGCGACGGCGGCGTAATCTTCAGGTTCCAGAATTACATAATTGCCGTCGATCATATAGCCTTTCACAATATCAGCATACTTAACTTCCTTGCCGGATTTCTCGTTGACCCTTTTAAATTTGATATTTGCGTGGTCGCTTTTATCCAACATATCCAAATCTAAATTGGAATCCTGCACTGCAGAATACATTTTTACCGGAATATTTACGAGACCAAAACCTATTGCACCGTTCCAAATCGCCTTCATAATTACATTTTTAATGATTTGCCGTAATGAAATAATTATGCCTTTCTGCTTACTGCTCACCAGATTACATTTTTGTGGTATAGAAATTTTCGGTGCTGTTTGGGCTTTTTTTTTAAATCTTTAAAAAAAGGTACACCGGCTAAAATTCCTTAACTTTGTTCACTTTAAAAAATTGAAAATTTTGAGCGCACATAAAGCAGGATTTGTAAATATAGTCGGGAAACCAAACGCAGGAAAATCTACACTTCTCAACCATTTGATGGGCGAGAAACTCGCGATTGTCACCCAAAAAGCACAAACCACCAGACACCGTATTTTCGGGATTTATAACGAAGAGGATTTGCAGATTGTCTTTTCAGATACGCCGGGAGTATTAGATCCGAAATACGGACTACAGGAAAAAATGATGGATTTTGTAAAAGATTCGTTGCAGGATGCCGACGTTTTTTTGTTCATTGTTGATATTACCGACCGCACGCCGCCAAGCGAATTTTTAATTGAAAAACTCAACAAAATTCCGGTTCCCGTTCTTATTTTGGTGAATAAAATTGATGCTTCAAACCAAACCGATTTGGAAAAAGTGATGGAGGAGTGGCATGAACGCATTCCGAAAGCTGAAATTTTACCGATTTCCGCATTGACAGGATTTAATACCGACGTTATCTTACCAAAATTAAAATCTTTATTACCGGAAAATCCGCCTTATTACGATAAAACGCAATACACCGACAAGCCTGAACGCTTTTTTGTGAACGAAGCAATACGCGAAAAAATATTGTTGAATTACGAAAAAGAAATTCCTTATTCTGTGGAAGTGGTGACCGAAATGTTCAAGGAAAAAGAAGGAATTATCTTCATTGATGCGGTAATTTATGTTGAAAGAGACACGCAGAAAGGAATTATCATCGGCCACAAAGGTGATGCAATAAAAAAAGTGGGTACAGAAGCACGACTCGACCTTGAAAAATTCTTTGATAAAAAAATTCACCTGAACCTTTTTGTAAAGGTGAAAAAAGACTGGCGCAAAAACGACCGTGACTTAAAGAATTTTGGCTATAGATAGCAGTTGTAGGAAATATTTCTTACTTTAGTCTCTTTTTAAAATTTTTATCACTAAAAATACTTCAATGAGCTACTTTACTTCTGTTAAGGACAATCCGGAAATTAATAATATCATCATGCTATTTGCCCGTATTTTTGCGGGCGTTTCCATGATCATGCTTCACGGTTTACCGAAACTGATGCTACTTTTGGGTGATAAGGAAATACAGTTTTTCAACTTCTTGGGAATAGGGATGAAAGCGACTTTAATATTGGCCATCATCATCGAGCTGATTTGCTCTTTTTTACTGATTATTGGGCTTTTTACGCGCGGTGCGGCGTTGGTTTTAGCTGCCATCATGTTTATCGCAGCTTTCGTGGTTCACTTTTCGGATCCGTTCAGCGTACGCGAAACCAGTTTACTTTATTTAACCATTTTTGCGCTCATTTTTACATTTGGTCCAAGATATTTTTCGGTGGACCGAATGATTTCCAGCCGCAGAGATTCTTCCTGGTAAAAGGCGATTTTTTTTGCTTTTAGATAATTAACCAACTTTTATAGTTGGTTTTTTTTATGCCGTTTTATATGTTGTAAATAAGACTAATTTTTAATAGTTTTGAGAAAAAAGTATTCATGACAAAAACCTTAATCACCGTAGCACTCCTTTTCATAGGTTTTGCGAGCGCCCAGGAAAACATTTCATACCAGAAACCTTCTGCGGAAATTCTGAAACTTGCAGATTACGAGCGCGCACCATCTGTAATGATGGACAGCAAGCGCGACTATATGATTTTTTCGTACCGTCCAACTTATAAATCTCTAGACGATTTAAATCAGGACGAAATGAAACTCGCGGGTTTACGCGTGAATCCGGTAACCAATATTTCAAGTTCTATAACTTATGTAAACAATCTGAAAACCAAAAGGTTAAAAGACAAAACCGAACTTCAGGTTAAAGGTTTACCTGCAAACGCTAAAATTGCATACATGAATTTTTCTCCTGATGAGAAAAAAATGGCTTTCACCAATACAAGCGCAAACGGGGTAGAACTTTGGATTTTAGATTTAGCCACAAACACCGCGAAAAAAATATCTACTCAGCCGCTAAACGCGAATTTAGGAATGCCGTTCACTTGGATGGCAGATTCTCAGCATCTGATTGTAAAACAAATTCCTGCCAACAGACCGGAATTAATTGATGATAAGAAAAGCTTACCGACGGGTCCAACAGTTTCCAATTCTGACGGTAAAGTTTCGCAAAACAGAACGTATCAGGATTTGCTGAAAAATCCGCAGGACGAAGCAAACTTTGAGACTTTAGCAAAAGCTGAACTGGTAAAAATTGATATTGATGGCACTCAGGAAAAATTTAAGCCTGCAGAAATTTATTCCTCGATGAGTTTTTCACCGGACGGTAATTATCTGATGCTGACGACGATTCAAAAACCGTATTCCTACATCGTTCCGCTCAACCGTTTCCCCATGACTTCTACCATTTACGATAAAGACGGAAAATTGGTAAAAACCGTCAACGAAACGCCTTTAAATGAAATTATGCCGAAAGGTTTTTCCTCGGTAAGAAAAGGTAAAAGAAATATGTCGTGGCGAGATGACCAACCGGCAACATTGGTTTACGCTGAAGCTTTAGACGGCGGTGATCAGTCGAAAGATGTTGAATTCCGTGATGAAATTTTCCTTTGGGAAGCGCCATTTACCGCCGCACCGAAATCGTTTTTCAAAACCAAGCAGCGTTTTAACGGTATCGAATGGTCGAACGGGAATTATGCCGTTATTTCCGATGATTGGTACGATACCAGAAACACAAAAACCTATTTGATTAACCTCACAGACGGAAGTTCAGCAAAAATTGATGACCGAAATTATCAGGACGTTTACAGCGATCCGGGGAATTTTGCGGATACTAAAAACAAATTTGGGCGATATGTAATTGATGTTCAAAACAATACCGCCAAACTGGTTGGTGCCGGTTTCACCAAAAACGGACAGTTTCCGTTCATCGATGAAGTGAATTTAAGTACCTTCGGAAAGAAAAGAATTTATACTTCAAAACTTAAAAATTCTAAAGAAAGTATTGTTGATATTTTGGATAAAAACAATGTTTTGGTTGTGGAGCAGTCCGCGACATTATATCCGAATTATTTCATCCGAAATTTAAAAAGTGGAAAAGCAGTTCCTGTTACCAACTTCGACAATCCGTTTGAAAGCATTAAAAACGTTTATAAAGAGGTAATTACCTACAAAAGAAATGATGGTGTAGTGCTCAGCGGAACGCTTTATTTACCGGCAAACTACGACAGAAAAAACCACAAAGAAAAATTGCCGCTATTGATCTGGGCTTATCCAACGGAATATAAAGACAAAAATACTGCTGGACAAAGCACGCAAAATCCGAACGATTTTACTTTCCCAAGCTATGGTTCCTTTATTTACTGGGTTACTAAAGGTTACGCGGTGTTGGATGATGCTTCGTTCCCAATTATTGGTGAAGGAAATACCGAACCAAACGACACTTTTATCACACAACTGATCGCGAATGGTAGAGCAGCAATTGATGCGGTGGAGAAATTAGGTTATCTCGACCGAAATAAAGTGGCTGTTGGCGGACATTCCTACGGCGCATTTATGACGGCGAACTTGCTTACACATTCAAAAGATTACGCCTGTGGCATTGCGCGAAGTGGCGCGTATAACAGAACGTTGACGCCTTTTGGTTTCCAGAGTGAGCAGAGAAATTACTGGGACGTTCCGGAAATTTACA
The DNA here is from genome assembly GCF_000812875.1 of Kaistella solincola. GTDB lineage: Bacteria > Bacteroidota > Bacteroidia > Flavobacteriales > Weeksellaceae > Kaistella > Kaistella solincola. The sequence goes on from NZ_JSYK01000003.1 coordinate 900,612, forward strand.
ACACAATGTCGCCATTTATGCAAGCAGACAAAATGAAAACTCCGTTGTTGCTGATTCACGGTGAAGCGGATAACAATCCGGGAACATTTACCTTGCAAACTGAAAGATATTTTCAGGCGCTGAAAAATCTTGGTGCACCTGTTAGAATGGTTCTTTTACCAAAAGAAGCTCACGGCTACGCAGCAAAGGAAAATGTTTTGCATACGTTGTGGGAACAGGATCAGTTTTTAGAAAAATGCTTAAAATAGCAGCGAAAAAAAGCCTTCCGGACTGGGAGGCTTTTTTAATTTCTATAGCTTGATTAATTGCAATGAAGCCAGGAATGGAAATTATGTACCAAAAAACTATATTTAAAAGTCAGAAACAAATTCAATTTAACATAATATAAATTATAGGCGTTTTTAGAATATAATTTATTGCCGCTTATTTCAGCATATTTTTTTGATTTACCATTGTAATGCTAAAGCTTACAGCGAAAAATTTTCGCCTGATTGTGTACTTTGAATCTATGGATACAAAATTAATTCTACCCCCGAAAAAAATTCCTTCCTCTTTGAGCAAATTTTTCAATTTTAAATTTACCACAAAGAATTAAAAATCAAAATTTTGAAAAATTCCGCTTTATTCGGGCATTTTTTTCGGTTTTAAGTAAAGCCAAATCAGCACTTCAAAAAATTTACTTAAATTTAAATCTCAAAAAAAACTACAACAATAAACTTATGAAAAACTTTATAGCGGCATCAGCAATTATTCTGTTTGCACTCGCTTGTGAGAAAAAAGCAGATGAAACGGTGGTTACAAACCAGTCCAACCAGGATTCTATGGTGATTCCGGAGTCCAACGAAGCGGTGGAATCCTCCACGCTTCAAACCTGTTATATGGAAGCTATTGGAAAAGATACCGTTTTCCTTTCACTGGAAGATAATCTCGGAACTTTCATCGGAAAAATGCGCTATAAAAACTTCGAAAAAGACAGCTCTCACGGCGATATAATGGGAAGCCAAAACGGCGACACGCTGAAAATTGTGTATACTTTTCAGGCGGAAGGAACAACTTCTGAACGCGAAATTTATTTCCTTAAAAAAGACGGTTCACTCCTCGAAGCTACCGGTTTATACGATGTTGACGGCATCAAATCCGTTTACGCGAAACCCAACGAACTGAAATACGATGGTCATGTTTTAAAACAAACCGATTGTACGGATTTCGATAAAAATTTCGTGCTTAAATAACCAATTTTTCCGTTTTACCGAAATATCATTCACAATATTTTTCCAGCTTTTTAAATTATCTTAAATTAGGCAAAACAACAATTTATGTCTTACTACCCTTTGACTTCCATCCCTGATTACTACGGAATTGACAGCTTATTAACTGAGGAACACCTGCTTATACGGCAGTCGGTTCGCGACTGGGTTGAAAGTTTTGTAATGCCGAAAATTGATGACGCGGCGCAACATCATACTGACATTCCGGATTTAATGAAAGAATTGGGAAAAATCGGTGCTTTAGGGCCATATATTCCTGAAGAATACGGCGGTTCCGGACTTGACCAAATTTCCTACGGAATCATTATGCAGGAATTGGAGCGCGGCGATTCTGCCGTACGTTCCGCAGCTTCCGTGCAGAGTTCTCTGGTGATGTTTCCGATCAATGAGTTCGGTTCTGAAGAGCAAAAGAAGAAATATCTTCCACAGCTTGCTTCTGGTGAAATGATAGGTGCTTTCGGGCTTACGGAACCAAACCACGGCTCCGATCCGGGTTCGATGGAAACTTATTTTGTGGACAAAGGAGATCATTATTTATTGAATGGTGCAAAAATGTGGATTACCAATGCTCCGCTTTGCGATATTGCGGTGGTTTGGGGCAAAAATGAAGACGGAAAAGTTCAGGGTTTAATCGTTGAACGTGGTTTTGAAGGATTTTCAACGCCGGAAACTCAAAATAAATGGTCGCTTCGTGCTTCCAAAACCGGTGAATTGATTTTTGATAATGTAAAGGTTCCGAAAGAAAATCTTTTACCGAATGTTATCGGTTTGAAAGGTCCACTCTCCTGCTTAAATTCCGCCCGTTACGGCATTTCCTGGGGCGTGATCGGTGCAGCAATCGACTGCTATTGCACGGCTTTGCAATATGCTAAAGAACGAAAACAGTTCGGAAAATCAATCGCTTCTTACCAGTTGCAGCAGAAAAAATTAGCTGAATTTCTGACCGAAATTACAAAAGCACAGTTGCTGTGTCTGCAGCTTGGAAACTTAAAAAATGCACACAAAGCAACGCCAGCACAAATTTCCATGGCGAAACGGAATAATGTAAAAATGGCTATAGAAATTGCGCGCGAATCACGGCAAATTCTTGGCGGAATGGGAATTATGGGCGAATTCCCGATGATGCGCCACGCCGCAAATTTGGAGTCGGTAATTACCTACGAGGGCACTCACGATATTCACCTGCTAATAACCGGCATGGATATTACGGGCATCAACGCTTTTTAAATTAAAACCTTCAACAAAAGTTGAAGGTTTTTTTTACCAAGTTACTTTTTCGGTTTCTTTAAAATATTTTTCCGGGTCCAGAATTTCCTGAATTAAATTTCGGATAGATTTCATCGGCTGTTCCAGCAGATTTTCCGAAATTTCCGTTTTATCGAAAATGCTTAAAAGCTGCACACCCTGATTGGCTTCGGCAAAACTCCAGATTCCGCACTGCACGCGTTTATCGACAATTGTCGGCGAATGAATTGCAGCGTATGCGTAAATACAAAGCTGAAGCGCCTGTTTGCGGTCATCTTTAAAAAATATCTTTTCAAGCTTTTCTTCGTCTTCCACTTTTTTTGGCTGTGAAATGGCCAGATTTTTCGTTTTTGCTGTTTTATAATCGATGATGCGGAGCTCTCCGTTTAAGCGGTCGATTCTGTCAATAAATCCATAAAACGAAACATGATCTGTTTTATCTTCGTTCAGATAAAACGGAATATTTTCAAACTGCTCTTCAATACCGATTATTTCTAAAGAGTTTCCGCCTTTAACCAGATCAAGATCGTAATTTACAATCGTCCGCACTACCCTTTCCGCAATCGATTTATGGATGAAATTCATACCTTTTTCGTAAAAATCAAGCTGATGATTCATTTTAATAATCGACGTATTTACGATGTCGCTGATTTGGGAAGAAGAAAATTCCAAATCACTTGCAACCAATTGTTTACCTACCAGTTTTTCATATATAATCTGTAAAGAATAATGAACGAGATTTCCGTAACTGCGCTGCGACAGTTCTTCTTCAATTTCGCTGGTTTCGCGTGTTCCCAATATTTTTGTCAGATAAAAATCGATCGGATTGTAAATATATGAAGTCAGATGTGAGGCTGAAACGCGGCTTTTCCATTCTTCCAGCTTTTTTAAAACCGAAGCTGTTTTTTCGATTTCAATGGCTTCTTTATTGATCGGTTCGGACGTGTTTTCTATGATGATGTTCTCAATCTGGTGATGGTTGTCTTCAATCTCCAGTTGCGTGATAAAACGGCTTTTTTCGCCGGTATTTACACCGGAACTTAAAGCATTGAAAAGCAGGTGAACATTCGGTGAACATTGGATAAGCCGGTAAAAATGGTAGGCATAAATGCTGTCATTTTCTAGGAAAGTATGAAGATTAAAATGGCGACGAACGTCGAAAGGCAGATAAGTGTTCTGCGAATTGCCCAACGGAAGTTTCCCTTCATTAGCAGACAGCAAAATAACATTTTCAAAGCACAGCAAACGCGTTTCCAGCAAACCCATCACCTGTAAACCTTGCAGCGGTTCTCCTTCAAAATCGATGGTTTCGGAATTTACAAGCTGGTTGATGAGCACTTCCAGCGTGTCCATTCCCATTGCAAAAGTGTACGGTGAAAGCTGGTTTTTAATGATTTTAAAACTCTTTTCAAAGTGCGAAATACTTTCGTACAAAATATCGTCTATTTCCCGGAATTTCAGTTCATAACAGAACGAAATAAGCTGGTCCAAAAACGAAATGATGCCAGCAGGTTTTTCGAATAAATTGAAAAAGGAAAGCTCGTTTAACAGTTCTCTAAACTGGTTTTTTCCAATGTAAACAATGTTTCGTTCTTCAATATTTGCTTTAAAATTCAGGATAATCCGTTGGTCAACTTCATTATTCGGCAGTTCTTCCAAAACCGAAAGCACATCATTATAATAGTAAGACGAATCCTTTTTTTCCAGCTGCTTTTGGAGGTAAAAAAGCTGTTTTACCGCGTTGCTGAAATTCAGGTTTTTAAGCGGAAAACCCATTGTAATATTCAGATAATTTACGCTGCTCAGCGCATCGAGGCAGGTTGGCAGCAAATTTTCGTCCAGAAGAACCACCGCGGTTTTCGAAAGATTTGGATCATTAATGTTTTTAAAAATGTCCGGCAAAACTTTCGCCTGGGTGATGTTGCCGGAAACTTCATAAACTTTGATGTTTTTCGGTTGCGCAAAATCATCATCTATCCAGCGGAATTCGCGGCTGTCATTAAATTCTTTCCAGGTTTTAATGTCGCGCAGAAATTTTCCTGCTTCCTGGCGCAAATCGTTCATATAATATTCGTCGGTATGGAAAAAACATTGCGCTTTATCCCATTGTAAAAGGTTTCGCACGAGTTTTTCCTCAACTTTGGTGAAGGCATTAAACCCGCAGAAAACAAATTTATTTGCCGTTGTTTGGGCAAATTTTTCGGTTTTACCTTTCACGGTTTCATGAATCATTCCGGAAGTTGCCCAGTTTTTCTCCGCCAATTTCTGTTTTAAGATCGGTAAAAAATGGTTCATTTTCTGCCAAAAATTCAAATATTTATGCCGCGGCAAATCCGTAGTATCACCAAGGTTTTCAGACCAGTTTTTAATGCGTTCTTCGTCGAACATATATTCCAGAACGGCTTTGTCGGAATCCGTAAATTTCAGAATATCATCCCAATCTTTTAAAAGCGTCGGAAACCATTTTAAGAAGCCGGCAAAATCTTCACCGGGATAAATTTCCCGATAAACATCAAAAGCAAAAAGCCATAAGGCAATTCCTTTCACCGGTTGCTTCTCAGAAATCTGCACAATTAAATCTTCAATCGTATAAAAATTGGGCAGCAAACCTGAATATTGTCTTTCCTGCAGAATTCTTTTAATGAAAACAATGGGTCTTTTTCCCGGCAAAACAATGGAATATTGTGAAAGATCTGCATTTTGATCCAGCAGTTCGGTTATAATTTTATTTAAAAATTGCATAAAAATTTCGGGGGTATTTGGGCAAAAAATTTTAATTCTGCTTTGCAGCAGAATTGCTTTTCTAAAAACTTAAAAATAAGGATTTTCTCAATAAGTAAGCATTTTTATAAGAAAGAAGTTTTGCAAAAAAATGCCTTTATAGCAGCCAAAAAAGTGCTTACAGAACGGTAATTTTTTTCTCAATCCAAATTGCTTTTCCCGCGGAATTTAAACCATTAAAAAATTTAAAGAAATACGTTCCGCGCTGCTGCGGCCGAAAATTTATCTGAGAAAAATGTACTTTTTTTTCACCGCACGCAGCTTCCGTCGTGAATTTGTATGAAGTTACATCGCGGTTGAATTCATCGGCATAAATATAATCGTAGCCGTAAAATCCTTCGCAGCTGTAATTAAATGTAGAAAAAGTCTGAATTGCCTGAATGCTGAAAAGTGCCATCGTGTCCTGCTCAATTTTCACGCTGTCTATCTGCACCGCGCCGGAGCTGTTCACATACGCGCGCTCATTACGGTCGTTACAGCGAAGCACGCATAACAGCAACAGAAAAATTGCAACGTAGTGTAAAGAATTTTTCATAAGCTGGCATTTTGGAAGGTCACTTATAAAACGAACAAAAACAGGAAGTTAGGAAAGAAAATTTTCCTTTGATAAATATACTACTTTTTTGGTTTCAAAAAATTCACTTTCGAAATAATTTTGAAGTGGAAAAATTTCGGTTTTCAGCCCGGCAAGTTCTTCGGTTAAGTCGCCACCTTTCAGGTATAAAACGCCGTTACGTTTTGCATTCAGGTTTTGTTTTTCGAATTTTCCCTTTAACCAGGTTAAAAAAACGGGCATCTGCGTCACCGCGCGACTTACCACAAAATGAAATTTTTCTTTCAGTTCTTCAGCTCTTGTATGAATTGCAGTCACATTTTGCAAACCTATTCCCTCGGAAACTTCTTTCACCACCGTAATTTTTTTACCGATAGAATCCACCAAAGTAAACTGCACTTCCGGAAAAAGAATCGCGAGCGGAATTCCTGGAAAACCGCCGCCTGTACCAATATCTAAAACTTTTGTACCGGGAACGAATTCCATCACTTTTGCGATGCCTAAAGAATGCAGAATATGTTTTTCGTACAGCGAATCCATATCTTTTCGGGAAATCACGTTAATTTTTTCATTCCATTCCGCATACAATTCTTCGAGCTGCGCGAACTGATTTTTTTGTTTTTCTGAAAGATCTGGAAAATACTTTTCTATTAATTCTACCGGCATTTAGCAATTTTTTACAAAAGTATGAAAGCTTTTTAGAAAAGTTTCTTTTTGCGGCGTCGAAGTAAAAATTTAACTTTGAAATACTTTAAAATAATTATGAATAAATATTCTGACCGACTGCAAAGGCTCAGTTTTTCGCAGACTTTTGTAATGAGCAACAAAGTTCGGGAAATGAAAGCCGCTGGAATTGATGTGATCAGCCTTACTTTGGGCGAACCGGACTTTGACGTTCCGGATGATATTAAAACAGCAGCTTTTGCCGCAATTGACCAAAATTTCAGCCACTACTCGCCGGTTCCCGGTTTTATGGATTTGCGCCAGGCTATTTGCGAAAAATTGCAGCGCGATAATAATCTACAGTATGAACCGTCGCAGATTTGCGTTTCGAATGGTGCAAAACAGTCTATTTTAAATGTTCTGGCAGCAATAATTAATGATGGTGATGAAGTTATTTTGCCGGCGCCCTTCTGGGTAAGCTACGAAGAAATGGTGAAAATGATGGGCGGCACGGGAATTATCGTGAATACCAGCATAGAAACTGAGTTTAAAATTACGGCACTGCAGCTAGAAAAAGCAATTACACCTCGAACAAAAGCCCTGCTCTACAGTTCGCCTTGTAATCCATCCGGAAGTTATTATACCTACGAAGAGCTTGAAGCGCTCGCAACTGTGATCGCAAAACATCCTCAGATTACAGTGATTTCGGATGAGATTTACGAATACATCAATTACGACGGAAAACATACTTCTATCGCAGAATTTCCGCAGGTTTACGAACAGACGGCGGTAATTAATGGAATGTCGAAAGCTTTTGCGATGACGGGGTGGCGGATTGGATATTCGGCGTGTCCGAAATGGCTGGCGCAGGCGTGCGAAAAAATTCAGGGACAGATGACGAGCGGCGCGAATACCATGGCACAAAAAGCTTCAATTACCGCGCTGAAAACCGATCCGTCGAACTACGATTATATGATTAAAGAATTTAAAAAAAGACGCGAAATCGTGTATTCTTTAATGAAAGGAATTCCGGGTTTTAAGGTGAATTATCCGAAATCAGCATTTTATTTCTTTCCGGATATTTCTTATTATATCGGTAAAACCATCAACGGAAAACCGGTTGAAAACGCGGATGATTTCGCGATGATTTTGCTTGAAAATGCGCACGTTGGTGCTGTTGGCGGTGTCTCTTTCGGAAATCCAAACTGCGTGCGGTTTTCTTACGCCGCGGCAGAAAAAGATTTAATGGAAGCAATGCGGCGCATCAAACATTTTCTGGAAAATGCAGAAATTTTCTGAGCTATTTGCACAAAAAAAACCGGTTTAAAATTTAAGCCGGTTTTTTTATATTTTTTTGAAGAAATTAAAACTTAATAATGTCTTTCATTTTTTCGTTTTCCTCGTTTACCATATCATCGTCAACCAAAATTTTACCGGAATGTTCATCGATAATAATTTTTTTACGTTGTGCGATTTCCATTTGCTTTTGTGGCGGAAGCGTAAAGAACGATCCTTTCGGCGCACCTCTTTCCAAACCTACAACTGCTAAACCGGTTGGAGAGCTGGTTCTGATTCGTTGGTAAGACGCCAACAAACGCTCATCGATATTTTTCGCAAATTCCTGTGATTTTGCAAGTAAAAAATCTTCTTCTTTCTGAGTTTCCGAAACCAAATTTTCAAGCTCCTCTTTTTTGAATTTCAAGTGGTTTTTTAATTCTTCGATTTTGTTGGTCAACTCCTCCAAAGTTTCGTTTTTATGGCTAATTTTTGCACCAAATTCACCAATTCTTTTCTCCGCCAACTGAATTTCTAAATCCTGGAATTCAATTTCTTTTTCCAAAGATTCAAATTCTTTATTGTTGCGAACGTTATCTTGCTGCGTCTTGTATTTTTCAATTAAAGATTTCGCATGATTGATCACTTCATTTTTGGTGTTAATTTCCTCATTTTGAAGTTTGATTTCGCTTTGAAACTTTTCAGCTCTTTTTTCCAGACCTTCAATTTCAATTTCCAGATCTTCTACTTCAATCGGCAATTCACCGCGTGTGCTGCGGATTTCATCCAAACGGGAATCAATAATTTGAAGATCATATAATGCTCTAAGTTTATCTTCAACGGATATTTCTACAGTTTTTTTTGCCATATTTTTATAAAAAATAGTTTACAGGGTTGGTTTTCTCGGTAGATTTTGAGATCGCAAAGGTAGTGAATTTTTGTGATAAAATTTCAACTAAATGCTCAGTTACAAATTGTTCAGATTCAAAATGTCCGATGTCGCACAGCAATATTTTGCCTTCGCTGCGGAAAAAATCGTGATATTTTAAATCTCCGGTTAAATAAGCATCACAACCTGCAGAAAGCGCGGCTGATAAACCGCTTGCTCCACTTCCACCCAAAACTCCGACGCGCTTAATTTTTTTACCGGTAAAATTGGAATGTCGAATGATTTTTAAATTAAAAGTTTTTTTAACAAATTCCAGAAAAGTATTTTCATCCATTTTCTCGCTTAATTCGCCAAATCTGCCTAAACCTAAATACTGGTTTTCATTTTCAATTTTAATAATCTGATAAGCAACTTCCTCGTACGGATGCGCATTTTTCATAGCTTTAACGATGCTGTTTTTCTTATAGTCTTCAAAAACCACCGAAAGAACCAACTCATCCGTATGCTCACATTTGTTGATTTCACCTTCATACAGATCTGCACCCGGTTTTGGCTTAAAACTTCCTTTCCCCGGAATGGTAAAGCTGCATTCTTCGTAGAATCCGATATTTCCCGCGCCGGCTTTAAACAAGGCATTCTTCACTTCGCTTGCATTCTCTGGCGGAACATAAAGTTGTAAGATCTGAAGTTTATGCGCAGAAGGAATCAAAATTTTCTGGCTTAAAAGACCTAATTTTTCACAAATTTTGTAATTGACACCAAAATAATCATTATCAAAAGCGGTATGAATCGCATAGATTGCAATTTTATTTTCAATCGCTTTCAGCACCGTTTTTTCAACATAATTTTTGCCGGTAATGCTTTTTAAACCTGAAAAAATAATCGGATGAAATGTGACAATTAAATTTAAATTCTTTGTAATAGCTTCATCAACAACATTTTCCAAAACATCATGGCAAACCAAAATTCCCGTAACTTCGCGTGAAGGATTACCACAAAGCAGCCCAACATTGTCAAAATCTTCAGCTTGCGCTAAAGGAATGAGCTTTTGCAAGCCTTCTATTACTTCATTAACTGTCATTTTATTATGTTTGTAGCGAATTTAGCGATTAATTTTAAATTCTACCGATACGAGTGATGGAAAGAGAACACGATTTTATTCCCGAAAGAAAAAAGTGGAAGCGCCAGCTTTTCCGTATTATTTTCAAATCGGACACCCGGCTCGGAAAGCTGTTCGACCTATGTTTGCTTGTATTGATTTTCCTCAGCACTTTCATTGTGATGATGGAAAGCGTGGATATTTACGATGCAAAACTCCATAATCTCTTCGTAATTTTAGAAATCATCATCACCGCGTTTTTCACGGTGGAATATATTCTCCGCATTATCACTTTGAAGAACAAAAAAGCCTACATTTTCAGCTTTTTCGGGATTATTGATTTTCTTGCGATTTTACCTTTTTATTTAAGCCTCTTTTTCCCGATCACGAAGTATTTCCTTATCCTTCGGATGTTGCGCATGCTAAGGATTTTCCGCATTCTCAACCTGATGGATTTTATGAACGACGGTTATTTCATCATTCGTGCTTTAAAGCACAGCTCGCGGAAGATTTATATTTTTCTACTCTTTTTGATGATTTTTTCTGTAATTATCGGTTCGATGATGTTTATGGTTGAAGGTCACCGTGATGGTTTTGAAAGTATTCCGCAAAGTATTTACTGGGCGGTAGTAACGGTAACTACCGTTGGTTACGGCGATGTTTCGCCCGGAACTCCACTGGGAAAATTTCTTTCGATATTATTAATGTTAGCCGGTTATTCCATTATCGCAGTGCCTACCGGAATTGTCACCGCTGAAATGCGGAACAAGCGCCAAAACCTTGAGAAAGTTTGCCACCGTTGCGGTAATGATGATATTGACGACGACGCACGCTACTGCAAAATCTGCGGCGAAAAAGTAGTGAAAGATATCACTCCGGAATAAAATCTAAAACTTTTTTAGCTGCTTTTCGGGCATTTTTTTCAATTTTTAAAATCCCGGATAATTAAATATAAAAAAGTGCATCGTTTGATGCACTTTCTCATTTGTGTTTTTAGAAATATTTAGTCTTTAAAAAGTGAGACTCTTGTAAAGGAATCAATAGTGACGTTAACGTTAATATCTGCGGACAGTGTCAGCTGATAACCCTGGCCGGGCGCCAGACTATCAGGATCGGCAATGGTATAAAAATAAAAGGTGACCACATTTCCCGGTGAAAAATTAGACGCCGCTGGTATCATTCCAATTGAATTTACGATAAAACCCGAAACCGTATTCTGGAATTTAGCGTTTATTGAACCAATTGAACCGGAGTCTGCGTTCGCATACAAAACCAATCTCCAGATATGAACCTGCCCGCCAATATCATTTTCCCTGAAACGGCCGTTTGGCGAGTTCAGATAAATATACGGAGTTTTGTCAGCTACATTCGGTGTAGTTTCCGGCCAGCTTGTAGTTGGTGATGGCGCAAAATTTAAGGGGGTTTGATATAAAACCTGCTGCTCCGGTCCGTAAGTGCCATGCGCAGCTTTAAGATAAAGTGTCGGTTTCAACTGACCGGCGCCGCCGGAAAGAATTTTCACCACGCCATCATTACCTGCTGCGGAAGATGTAGGAACAAATATTTGTTTCCATAAAGTCCCATCCCAATACTGGAAGGCGTTTGCTGTAGTATTGAAAATTAAAGTTCCTTCAGTTAAAGCAGCATTTGCAACACCGGCAGGCGGTACCGTTGCCGGATTGTTGTCGGCGAGATTGGTGTCCCGCTGAGCGTCTGTTAGTTTCGGGATTAATATCCCTTTGTCGTTGGAATGGATGTCTAAAACCGTAGCGCCATTCGGTGTGGTAGTATTAATGCCGACCTGAGCATAGCTGAAAATGCTCATCGCAGTTAATACTGCAATAGTAAATTTCTTTTTCATCTTTGTGTGTTTTGTTTTACGAAGTTAAGGCCAAGGAACCCCAATGTATTGCAGTAAAAACACCCATTTATGAAAAAATTTGCCGCTCAAAACACCTTTTTTTTAAAACTTTCGGTGTGCTCCAATTATTATAAAACTTTAAACAAAGCAAACTTTAAAAATTAAAAGCCGGTGAAAATAAATCACCAACGGAAAATATTTTTAAACAAATCACAAATAAAAAAAAACACTCCAAGTAATTTGAAGTGTTTTTATAAAAATTCGGTTAAATAACCGGTAAAATTATTTTGCTGATTTAATGTCCACCAACTGAACATCGAATATCAACCAGGCATTTGGTGGAATTACACCACCGGCACCACGTGCTCCATATCCTAATTCAGATGGAATTAGCAAAGTCGCAGATTCTCCTTCTTTCATCAAAAGAATACCTTCGTCCCAACCTTTAATTACCTGACCAACACCAATTGGTATAACGATCGGTTCGTTTCTTTTAAATGAAGAATCGAATTCAGTTCCGTCAATCAGTTTACCGGCGTAATGCACAGCTACTTCATCACCAACATTTGGTTTGGCACCGTCCGTAGATTCTGTAATTTTATAATACAATCCGGATGGTGTAACCTGCATTCCGGCTTTTAAATCATCAACCATTTTCTGCTGATTCGCAGCAAATTCTTCCGCTTTTTTCTTTTTTTCAGCTTCTAACTTTTCAAGAATGGCTTTATTATTTTCTTTGATTTTGCCTTTTCCTTCGCTGAAAATTTTTGCTGGATCGTAGTTTTTATATTCATCGCCTTTAGTGAAAACAGAAACTTTTTCTAAAACCACATCGGTTTTTGGTTTATCCTGCGCACCTTTTTCTACGTTTGCGATGGAATCGATAACTTCAATACCATTGATCACTTTTCCGAAAACGGTGTGTTTTCCGTCTAACCAAGGCGTAGCAATTTCAGTAATGAAAAACTGAGAACCGTTCGTGTTCGGACCGGAATTCGCCATTGATAAAATACCTTTTCCGGTATGTTTAAGATCATTTTTTTCGTCATCAAATTTATAACCTGGATCACCCATTCCGGTTCCTTTCGGATCACCTCCCTGAATCATGAAATCCTTGATAACACGGTGAAAAATAGTACCGTCGTAAAACGGGACACCTTTGCCTTTCGATTTGTTATCAATTTTTCCTTCAGCTAATCCTACAAAATTCGCCACTGTAACGGGTGCTTTTTTGTCTTCAAATTGTACAATCATATTTCCTTTAGAAGTTTGGAAATTGGCGTACAGGCCATCTTTTAAGCCTTCGTAAGTTTCTTTGTCTACATTCATTTTTTTATAAATTGGGGTGCAACTTGTGAGTGATATCGCTGCAAAAGCGATGACTAATTTTTTTATCATTTTCTACAAAACTTTGAGTTTTACAATGAGCGGCATATCGTTGGAAATTTTGTCTCCATCGCCAACAGCGCCGTACGCAAGCGCGGACGGAATCAACAGCGTTACCTCTTCACCTTCGTTCATATAACGAAGCGCGTCTTCGATGGGTTTTAATTCCTCAAAACGGCCAAAATTTACATTTAATTTTTTTACGGGTTCGTCATAAAGTTTCACCCAGTCGAAATCGTAAATTTCATATTGGTAAGAAATCAGATCACCATTGTTTTTTCGCGGCCGGGACTGCAAATTTTCCATATTTACCCAGTAGTTCAAACTGGTGCTGTAATATTTTTCCGGCTGTGATTTTATCCAGTCTTCAATCTGACTTTTTTCCAGGTTATTCAGCACTTTTGTACGGTTTTTAGAAACCTGCATTTCCTGTTCGCTCAGCGATCGGCTCGCAGGCGAATATTCCGGCTGGTGCTGTACGCAGCTTGCTAAAAAAAAGAGGACAAAAAGAGGGAAATACTTCATAAAGCTTTTGCGAAATTACGCATTTCAGCGCAAATGTTAAAATCAAAAGCCGGGAACCTCAATTCCCGGCTTTTATTTTATTTAAAATTTCTGAAAAATCTTAGAATTTTGGCTCTACTTTTACTCTCCAACCGAAAGTATCTTCAGCATTATTGGTTTGGATATCAACCAAAGCTTTCTGCAGCTGCAAAGCGAAACTTTCTTCCAAAGTCAGTTTTGGTAATTCCAGTTTCTCACCTTTATAACCAATTGCTTTGAAGGCAGAAGTTACTACCGCAGTACCAACGCCCCAGATTTCTTTTAAAGTTCCGTTTTTATGAGCTTCAACAACAGTTTTTACAGATACAGGTTCAACTCTTAAATCAATTCCTTTCTTTTCTGCAAGTTTAATGAAACTGTCGCGTGTAATACCGTCCAGGATTTTTTCTGATGTTGGCGGCGTATAAATAGTGTCGTTAATTCTCACGAAAACGTTCATCGTTCCACTTTCTTCGAAATATTCATGGGTGGAATCGTCAGTCCAGATAATTTGCTCGTATCCTTCCTCATTCGCCAACTGAGTTGGGTAAAAAGCAGCGGCGTAATTACCGGCAGCTTTTGCGAAACCTACTCCACCATTTGCAGCTCTGGAATAATAATCAGAAATTTTCACAGCTACTGGCTCAGAATAATAGCTTTTTGCAGGTGTTGCAACAATTGCAAACATATATTTATTAGCGATTCTCGCTTTCAAAGCTTCTTCAGTAGCGAAAATAAGCGGTCTGATGTACAATGAGTTTCCTTCACCATACGGAATCCAATCGCGGTCTACATCTACTAACGCCTTCAAACCTTCCAAAAACATTTCCTCAGTAACTTCCGGCATTGCCAAACGGCTGGCGGATTTATTGATACGCGCAAAATTCTTCTCCGGACGGAAAAGGAAAATGTCGCCATCCTTATCTTTATAAGCCTTCATTCCTTCAAAACATGCCTGTCCATAATTTACACCCATCATAGCTGGTGAAAAAGGCAGCGGTCCGTAAGGAACCAATTTCACATCACCCCACTTCCCGTTTTCGTACTCACAGATAATCATGTGATCTATAAATGTATTTCCGAACGAAAAATTATTTGGATCAAAAGAAGAAATCCGTGGATTAGTAGATTTTTGAATTATCATTTTTAAAATTATTTTTGATGTTCTACAAATTTAATATAATTTTTTACATTTCAAAATTTTAAATTAATTTTGGAAAAATTTGGCATGAAAAGGGAAATAAAAACCACTTCCGACGGCAGTAAGACTTTATATATCAATGCTTTAAATGAAAGCTACCACTCACACCACGGCGCGCTCCAGGAAGCACAACACGTCTTTATTGATAATGGACTAAAGTTGATAAATAATTACGAAATAAATATTCTTGAACTTGGTTTCGGAACAGGACTGAACGTTTTAGTAACAATTAATGACTTTTTGAAAAATGGTAAAAAGAAAAAAATACACTATTTTACCCTGGAAAAATATCCCGTAAACGCGGAAGAACTTAAACTGCTGGATTACAGCGAATTTTTTGCCGATTTAGCCGTTAAAGAATCTTTTGCGAAAATCCACGAAGCAGAGTGGAATATTGAAACCGAAATTCAGCCGAATTTTTTTCTGACCAAATTCAAAAGCGATTTTTTCGCCCTTCCAGAGCTGAATTTTCCCAAAATAGATTTGGTGTATTTCGACTGTTTCGGCGCGCGCGTGCAGCCGGATTTATGGGAAAAACCACTTTTCGAAATGGTCGCAGATAAAATGGCTGATGGCGCTTTGCTTACCACCTATTCGTCCAAAGGAAGCGTGCGCAGAATTTTGCAGGATTTAAATTTTAAAGTGGAAAAAAAAGCCGGTCCGCCCGGAAAACGGGAGATGATCAATGCGATAAAATTTTCCGAAAACAAATAATTTCTAAATTAGCTAACTTTGTTTAATTCAAAGATGATTTCATGATCGACAAAATAAATGTGCGCGTTTATGTGGCGCTGCTGAAAGATAAAAAAGTACTGGGTTTACACGAAGAATATGTAGGCCAACAGCTGCTGAAATTTCCCGGCGGCGGTTTGGAATTCGGCGAAAGCGTTCTGGAATGTCTCCAGCGCGAGCTTGAAGAAGAGCTGAATATTAAAGCGAAAAATATCACGCATCTTTATACGCAGGAAAATTTCATCGTATCAAAATTTCGCGACAATGAGCAGCTTTTAAGCATTTACTATGAGGGAGAAATCGCAGACGAAAAAGAACTGCTCATCATGGACCCATGCATCGAAAAATTAGAATGGATTTCCCTCAGCGAAGAAAATCCATTTTTATTACCTGTCGATAAAGTAGTTTTTGAACTGCTTAAAGAGAAATATTTATAAAATTTCGTTCAGCATTTTTGCAAGACGCAGACCGCCGTACAGAAGCTGTCTTTCCAAAAGCGGCTCAAATTTATAATTATAATCGTAAGAATAAGCGGCATCCGGTTTTGTATTGGCATAGATGCGGTTCGCAGCTTTGTGACTGTCGAAAAGCCAGTCTTCCAACGTTCCGTTTTGAATTGTTTTTACTTCCTGTTTAGATTTTTTATCTAAAACTTCCGCAAATTCGGTGTAGCTGTAATTTTGGAATTCTACAAGTTTGGTATCCCATAAGGAGTGAAGATTGGTGTTGTCGCCGAAAAATTTCAGTTTCACTCGGTTTCCACCTAAATCTTCAGCGCGTCCCACGTGCATCGGCTGCGCCGCATCGCCCATTAAATGGATCAGAAAACGCAAAGCAATTTCTCGGTCCTTCGGAGCCGTTTTTTTGTCTTTTATCTGGTTCGCCAAAGTTTTAATTTGGGTGTACATATTAGGTCCCGCCTGACTTTCCAAGGAATCTTTAAACTGCTTGAGATTAGATTGTGGGCTGATATTTACATAATGCCACACTTCGGTAGGTTTCCAGACGCCTGTTGTATCAGATTTTATCTGATCCGGCCAGTTTGCCCAATACGCCAGTTTTTGGTCGCCGATAATTTTTTTCAGATTACGTTTGGCTTTTGCTGATAAATGCTGCTCTGCAATTTCTGCAACAACACGGTGGCCCGTGGTTCCCCAACAATACGCAAGGTTAAAACTTAAAAGTGCTAAAAGAACGAAAGTGCTCTTTATTGATATTTTCATACTATTTTTTTACTTTAAAACTTAAATAGCCGGGATAAGGCTGCAAGTAACCACTATTCCAGTTATGTTGCAAGAGCGATTCAATAAATTCGTCACTTCTGTCTTTGTGCGGATCATAAGGTTGTTTAATACTTACATCGGCAATATTACCTTTTACATTCCACCAGAAAGCGCTCCAGCCGCCGCGAAGTTCTCTGATGATGTCGTAAACAGTTTTGCCGGTAGCACGGTTCATCAGTTTCGCAAAAACGCGGCCTTCTGTTGTAGTAAGGTCGCGGAGCTGCATTTCATATTCATCAGCTAATTTTTGCTGGCGTTCATTCACGTATTTTTTTTGTGCATTTTTATCCATTTGGTTTAGTTCCGTCTGGATATCTTCGTATTGTTCTAAAGCTGTTAAAAAAAGTGGATAAACTCTGTTTAATTTTTTATTGAGAAAAAAGTAGTAATTCTGGTCAAGTTGATTATTGAATTTCGGCTTATTTAGCAGAATTAATTCGTCCATAACAACTACATTTTCACCGTCAATTTCGTAGATTCTGGCTTTTTGGCTCGCGTCGTAGTAATATTTATTGCCGAACTGGTCGGTTTTCAGAAGTTCCGGAGGATACTCGCTGATGGGTTTTACTCTTTCTATGACCTGTGCGTTTAGACAAAGTCCGAAAAACAGGACAAAGAGTAAGACTATCTTGTTAAAATTCATTATTTTTACCTTCTTTTAAATCAAAATTTAGTCAAACAAAAGTCATTCCTTTCTATGAAATTTGCAAATAAATCTCTAAAGTTTTTAGAAGAATATTTAAACGTCGCATCGCCAACAGGTTACGAGCACAACGGCCAGAAAATCTGGATGAATTATCTTAAACCTTACGTTGATAAAATTGAGGTTGATCATTACGGAACCTGCTACGGAATCATAAATCCGGAAGCCGAATTTAAAGTTGTAATTGAAGCGCACGCGGACGAAATTTCCTGGTATGTGAATTATATTACCGATGAAGGTTTAATCTACGTCATCCGGAACGGTGGTTCTGACCAAATGATTGCGCCGTCGAAAGTCGTGAATTTGCATGGTGAAAGAGGAATTGTAAAAGGAGTTTTCGGCTGGCCCGCGATTCATACGCGCGGTGTAAATTCCGACGAGCCGGTTCCGAAACTCGAAAATATATTTATCGATCTTGGCTGTTCAAATAAAAAAGAAGTTGAAGAATTGGGCGTTTTTGTCGGAACGATGATCACTTACCCAGATGAATTTTTCCAGCTTAATGACAAATATTTCGTTTCCCGCGCGCTTGATAACCGGATCGGAGGTTTTATGATTGCTGAAGTCGCCAGACTTTTAAGCGAAAATAAAAATACGTTGCCTTTCGCTCTTTATATCACCAATTCTGTACAGGAGGAAGTAGGTTTGTACGGTGCGGATATGATTGCGGACACCATAAAACCAAATATCGCGATTATCACCGACGTTACACACGACACTTCAACGCCGATGATCGAAAAAAAGAAAGAAGGCGACCAAAAATGCGGCAGCGGTCCGGTGATTACCTTTGCACCTAGCGTTCACCACAATATTCGTGAACTGATTGTACAGACCGCTAAAGAAAAAAATATTCCGTTCCAAAGAGCCGCTGCAAGCCGTGCAACCGGAACCGATACCGATGCTTTTGCACATTCCAACGGTGGAACGCCGTCCGCACTGATTTCTTTGCCACTGCGCTATATGCACACAACGGTGGAAATGGTTTCAAAAGAAGATGTAGCCCACGTAATCGACCTGATTTATGAATCTTTGCTCAAAATCGAGCCGAAAATGAATCTGAAATATCACCAGTTAGCGGAAACAAATTAAAACAGAAAAAATTGCATGAAAACAAGATTAATTGCTCCTTCCCTGCTTTCCGCAGATTTCGGGAATTTACAGAGAGATATCGATATGCTGAACCATTCGCAAGCGGACTGGCTGCACGTCGATGTGATGGACGGCCGTTTTGTGCCGAATATTTCCTTTGGTTTTCCGGTGATGAAAACGGTTAAAGAACATTCCACCAAATTCATCGATGTACATTTGATGATCGTAGAACCGGAAAAATACGTGGAGGAATTTATCGACCTCGGAGCTGATCTCGTATCTGTACATTATGAAGCCAGCGTTCACCTGCACCGCACGATTAATTTAATTCAGCAAAAAGGCGCTAAAGCCGGAGTGGTTTTAAATCCGTCGAGTCCTGTTTTGCTTTTGGAAGATATTATTGCAGAAGTAGATTTGGTCTTGTTAATGAGCGTAAATCCGGGTTTTGGCGGCCAGAAATTCATCGAAAATACTTACAAAAAAATCGCCGAAACCAAAGATTTAATTTTATCGAATAATTCCACCGCGCTGATTGAAGTGGATGGTGGCGTTAATCTGGACAATGCTTCGAAACTTTTTGCGGCCGGCGCCGATGTTCTGGTGGCGGGAAATGCAGTTTTTTCCTCAGACAACCCGGAAAAAATCATCGAGCTGCTTAAGTTTTAATACCAAACAATCTTAAACAAAAAAAAAGCCCTTATTAGGGGCTTTTTTTTATTAATAGCTACACAGCAAAAATTTGCCGTTAAAAGGCGATATTTTTAGAAAATTTCTTTTCCAGCAAAATGGAAACTTGCTTCGATTAAAGCGTTTTCATCGGAATCCGAACCGTGAACAGCGTTTTCACCAATGCTTCTTGCAAACATTTTACGGATAGTACCTTCTGCAGCTTCCGCAGGGTTTGTAGCGCCGATTAAAGTTCTGAAATCTTCAACAGCGTTATCTTTTTCCAAAACAGCTGCAACGATCGGTCCTGAACTCATGAATTCGACCAATTCTCCGTAAAACGGTCTTTCAGCGTGAACTTCGTAGAATTTTTTCGCATCGGCAACGGTAAGTTGGGTTAATTTTAAAGCGTTGATTTTGAAACCTGCTTCAGCAATTTTCCCTAAAATAGCACCAATGTGACCATCTGCAACCGCATCTGGCTTAATCATGGTGAATGTAATTTTATGTGACATATCTCTTGTTGTATTTGGCTGCAAAATTACAAAAACTTTTAGAATACTGCGCGGAAAATCTCATCAATGCTCGGAAAATCCTTTGGCACGAAACTTGTAAATTTTACCACGATTCTCATGTTTAATTTGAGTTTTCATGGTTATTAGTTTTTACCCAGCCTTGGCTGGGTTTTTTTATATCACGTTATTTTCGTCGGCTTCTTCCATAATTTTCACGTACGTGGAATATCTGCTTTCCTGAATTTTTCCCTTTTCTACGGCAGTTAATACCGCACATTTCGGTTCATTCAGATGCATGCAGTTGTGGAATTTACACTCTCTGCCAATTGCAAAAATTTCAGGAAAATAATGCTGAATTTCTTCCTTTTCCACATCGATCATCGCAAATTCACGCACGCCCGGCGTATCGATAACACTTCCGCCGAAAGTCCAGAAATGCATCTGCGCAAAAGTCGTGGTGTGTTTTCCTTTTAAATGAGTTTCGGAAATTTCGGATGTTTTCAGATTTAAATCCGGCTGTAAAGCATTCACCAAAGTTGATTTTCCACTTCCGGAATGACCGAAAAAAACCGATACTTTATCTTTAATTGTTTGTTTTAAAACTTCTAAATTCAGTTGCGAATAAGAGGAAATTTCCAGAGAATCGTAACCAATTTCGTTATAAATTTCAGCGATAAAACGTGTTAATTCTTTTTCCTCGTCGGAAAGAACATCCATTTTATTGAACAAAATCAGCGGTGTGATGTTGTACGCTTCACAGCAAACCAAAAAACGGTCGAGAAAACCAAGTGAAGTTTCGGGATGTTTTAAGGTGAAAATAAAGCACGCCAAGTCGATATTTGAAGCAATGATATGCGCTTCTTTCGAAAGGTTTACGGATTTCCGGATGAGGTAATTTTTCCGCGCATCAATTTTAGTTATCCAGGCAACGTCATCCTGCTCCAAAGAAAATTCCACATGATCACCCACAGCCAAGGGATTGGTTAAACGCGTTTTTATCAGCTTAAATTTTCCGCGGATGCGGGCCTCAAAAAACCTACCCGATTCTGCTTCTAAAACCTGGTACCAGCTTCCGGTGGATTTTGTGATAAGTCCCTTCAATGCGAATTTTTATTTTAAATACTGTTTTGAACCTCGATGGATTCTTCGTGAATTGCCTTGAAAACCTTTTCAATGAATTCTGCGGACATGCCGGATTCATCAGCTTTTTGGTTTGCGTATTCAGTAATGACTTTCCATCTTTCCGGCTGAAAAATGGCAATATTATTCTCTTTTTTTAGATTTCCGATTTTTTCGGAAATCTTCATTCTTTGACCCAAAAGTTCAATCAGCTGAAAATCCAAATCCGAAATCAAAGTACGGTGACGGCCCATTTCGCCTTCAAAAGCAGATATATCGGAAGTTCGGAGTTGTAAATTTCCTACCAATTCTGCTAAAACTTCCGGCGTAATCTGCTGCGAAGCGTCGCTCCATGCTTCATCAGGATTGCGGTGCGTTTCAATCATCATTCCTTCATAACCCACATTCAGCGCTTCCTGCGCAACACCAGCTAAACCCGTGCGGTTGCCACAAATATGCGACGGATCCACAATTACCGGAATATTTGGAAATTGGTTTTTAAAATCCAAAGCGATTTGCCAGTTAGGCACGTTACGGTATTTCGTTTTCTGATACGTAGAAAAACCGCGGTGAATTACTCCTAAATTGGTGATATTCTGACCTAATAATCTCTCCAGTGCGCCCACCCACAAAGCTAAATCAGGATTTACGGGATTTTTAACCAAAACCGGTTTGTTGGTACCTTTTAAAGCTTCAGCAATTTCCTGAACGGTGAACGGATTAACGGTGGAACGCGCGCCAATCCAAAGAATATCCACATCAGCTTCCAAAGCCGCAGCAACGTGATGCGCATTCGCAACTTCGGTGGCAGTTTTAAAACCGTATTCCTCTTTTACTTTTTTTAACCAGTTCAAACCAATTACGCCTACCCCTTCAAATCCGTTTGGTTTCGTTCGTGGCTTCCAGATTCCGGCACGGAAAATAGGAACCGGCGCGCCGGATTCTTTAATTCTTTTCGCCGTTTCCAGCATTTGTTTTTCGCTTTCAGCACTACACGGGCCAGCTATAATCAAGGGTTTCGGAAATTCATCCACCCAGGTATTTTTTAAATCTTGTAAATTCATCTTTGAAATTGGGAAATGGGTACTTTAATTAAAATCCAGTTTAAAAAGATCGTCTAAATCTTTTAAAACCGGGTTAATTTCCGCAAATTTATTGAAAATCTTTCGTTTCGTGATGATTTCTTTTTTCATCGTAACGTCCAACTGATATTCTATTGAAATATTGAAGTGGTTAACTTTCCGCATAAAATGGTTAAAAAACTCCACACGGATTTTTTCAAACTCGCTTTTTGCAGATTCCGAAGGATACGTAATCAGCACAATATCTTCGCTTTTTTTATGGAAAGAAAAGGAGCTGATGGCGTTGTAAATAATGATGTCGCGTTGTTGTAATTCTTCCAGAAACTTTTGCCATTCAGTTTGCAAATCTGTTTCGCTGAAATGCTGGCTTGGTAAAACTTTTTTCGCTTCGGCGTTAAAAATTTCCGGCTGTTCGTCGGTTTTTTCCAGCGCTGCGCTGATGCTGAATTTCGAAGCTTTTTTTTGAATTCCAGTTGGAGCAGAAGTTTTTTCGAAAGTTTTCGGAACTTCTACGTGATTTTCTGTTGGATTTTTTACCGGCTTTTCTGCTATTTTTTGTTCAATTTCTGTTTGAACATATTTAAGAAAAGGTGCTAAAATCAGGAATTTTTTTTTTTGGAATCTTGCTGATTTGCAGTGAGTGAGCACAATTGCATTAAAGCAATTTCTACCGTTAAACGCGGGTTTTTTGAGTTTTTATAATTGATGTCGGCGTGATTACAAATTTCCACCGCATCCACCAACTGTTGCGAAGACCATTTTCTGCTTTGCTCGGTGAACCTCTGTTTGGTTTTTTCTCCAACTTCAATTAAATCCACAGTTTGCGGTTGTTGCGCCATCATCAGATCACGGAAATGATTCCCTAAACCGGCAATAAAAATATGTGGATTAAAACCTTTTTTAATGATTTCGTTCAGCGCAAGCAAAGATTCAGCAATTTTGTTTTCGTGCGCAAGATCTACAATATTCAAATATTGCTCGTAATCAAGAACATTTAAAACTTCTGCAGCTTTTGCTAAAGTGATGTTTTTCTGGGAAAAAGTTGAAAGCCGGTCGAAAATTGAAAGCGCATCGCGAAGAGCACCGTCAGCTTTTTGCGCAATCAGATACAGTGCGTCGTCTTCGTAATTTATTCCCTCCTGTTCGGCTATTTTTTTTAAATGTAGCTGAATGTCTTCAATCGTAATTCTTTTAAAATCAAAAATCTGACATCGCGATAAAATCGTGGGAATAATTTTATGTTTTTCCGTGGTCGCTAAAATGAAAATCGCGTGCGCCGGCGGTTCTTCCAAAGTTTTCAAAAACGCATTGAAAGCGGCTGATGAAAGCATGTGAACCTCATCAATAATATAAATTTTATATTTCCCCACCTGCGGACCGAAACGCACCTGATCGGTAAGTTCGCGGATGTTGTCCACTGAATTGTTGGAAGCGGCATCTAATTCAAAAATATTGTAAGCAAAACCATCTTCGGAAGTTGAACCGTCGCGCTCATTTATTTTTCTTGCTAAAATTCGTGCGCAGGTGGTTTTTCCAACGCCGCGTGGACCGCAGAAAAGTAAGGCCTGCGCCAAATGGTTCGAAGTGATGGCATGTTCTAAAGTTTCTGTTATATGCGCCTGCCCCACAACAGTATCAAACTCTTGCGGACGGTATTTGCGGGCAGAAACTACGAAATTTTCCATGGGGTCAAAAATAGACAAATAAATGAGAAATAAAAAATTGTACTGCTAATTATTAAGCAGCAAAAAGGAGAAAAAACATCAAAATAGCGGCAAATAAATTCCAAGAAAAACTCCCGAAAAAATTCCGGGAGTTTTGGCATTTTTTTCTGAAATTCCTACCCTTCTTCAAGAAGTTCGCGGTTTTGATATTCCTGAACCAAATCAATCGCATTGGTCACTACATCGCTTAATGCGGTGATGAAAGTTCCTTCTTCCGCCATGCTCATTGCATGTTTCAGTGCTTCTATTTCTTTCGGAATGATTTCATAACTCACGTTTTTTCCGGCTTGCTGCATTCCGGTGATGATGAGTTCGTTTATTTCATCTTCAGTGCGGCCGCGCAAATGTTTTTCGTTGCGGATGATGATATAATCGAACATTCTACCGGCGATTTTTCCGCATTGGCGAATGTCTTCATCTCGTCGGTCGCCAACACCGGAAATAATTCCGATTTTTTTCGTGGCTTCTACGTTTTTCAGATATTCTTCAATTGCTTCGTACCCCGCTGGATTGTGCGCGAAATCAATAAGCACCTGGAATTTTTTAAATTTAAATATATTCAGCCTTCCTGGAGTAAGCGCGGGACTTGGTATAAATGTCCGAAGTGAATTCGCGATATCGTCAATAGCAAAACCGTGTAGATATGCGGATAAACTTGCAGCAAGGACGTTCGCGATCATGAACTTCGCTTTAGCTTCCATCGTAATCGGAACGTGTGTCGCTTTGATGATCCGGATTTTCCAATCGCCTTTTTTAATGGTGATAAAACCTTCTTCATAAACACAGGAAATTTTGCCTTCTTTGGCGTATTTTTTCATGTGCGGATTTTCTTCATCCAAACTGAAAAGTGCCACTCGGGATTCCAGTTCCGGCATCAAACGCATCGAATATTCGTCGTCGGCATTCATTACGCTCCAACCATCTTTTTTCACGGAATCCATCACCACACGTTTAACTTTGGTCAAATCGCGTAGATTGTGAATATCATTCATTCCCAAATGATCTTCTTTAATATTGGTCAAAACGCCAATATCACACGATTTAAAGCCCAGACCGGATCGTAAAATTCCGCCGCGCGCTGTTTCTAAAACTGCAAATTCTACGGTTGGATCTTTCAGCACAAATTCTGCAGAAATCGGTCCGGTCGTATCGCCTTTTGTAAGCATCACGTTCTGGATATAAATTCCGTCTGATGTCGTAAAGCCAACACGGTAACCGTTATTTTTTACGATGTGCGCAATTAATCTGGTGGTCGTTGTTTTTCCGTTGGTTCCGGTAACAGCGATAATTGGGATTTTAGCTGGTTTTCCGGGTGGATAAAGCATGTCAACAACAGGCGCAGCGACATTTCGTGGCAAACCTTCGCTGGGCGCCAAATGCATTCTAAATCCTGGTGCAGCATTCACTTCTAAAATTGCTCCGCCGCTTTCTTTCAGCGGTTGTGTAAGGTTTTCTGCCATGATATCGATTCCGCAAACATCGAGACCGATTATTCGGGAAACACGTTCTGCCATGGTGACATTTTCCGGGTGAACCATGTCCGTAACATCTATTGAAGTTCCGCCGGTGGAAAGATTTGCTGTAGATTTCAGATAAACAATTTCACCGTTTTTTGGAACAGATTCCAAAGTATAATGCAGTTTTTCCAGCAGCTCGTTGGTGTCTTTATCGACGGTAATTTCAGTTAGAACTTTTTCGTGACCGTAGCCGCGAAGCGGATTAAGATTTTCCTTGTCGATCAATTCCTGGATGTCGAGTTTTCCATCGCCTATAACATGTGCCGGTACGCGACGCGCCGCCGCAACCATTCTATGGTTTATGACTAAAATGCGGAAATCATAACCCGTGATATAACGTTCTACAATTACATTTTGTGAAAAATTCTGCGCATGCTGGAGACCAATTAAAGCAGTTTCGAAGTCATTAACGTTAATTGACGAACCTTTGCCATGGTTTCCATCCAGCGGCTTTAAAACAATCGGATAACCAATTTTTTCAATAACGGTCCGTAAACCTTCTTCGTCGGAAACCAAATCTCCCGACGGAACCGGAATTGCAGCCTGGTCCAGCATTCTTTTCGTCAGTTCTTTATTGCAGGCAATTTCCACCGCAATGGAGCTGGTATTTCCGGTAATTGTAGCTTGAAATCTTTGCTGATTTACGCCATATCCGAGCTGAACAAGAGAATTCCTACCCAAACGAATCCATGGAATTCTTCTGCTCACCGCTTCTTCCACAATACTTCCGGTTGATGGTCCCAAGCGGTGTCTTTCACGGATTTCTCTTAAATTCTGGATGCACGCATCAATGTCATAATCAATATTTTCAATAAGACATCTTGCAATTTCTACGGATTGCTCTGCCGCGTACACGCCGGAATTTTCTTCGAGGTAACTGAAAACCACATTATAAACGCCCGGAGTTTTCGTTTCTCTGGTTCGCCCAAAACCAGTATCCATGCCGGCAACGGTCTGAATTTCAAGCGCGATATGTTCGATCACGTGGCCCATCCACGTTCCCATTTCTACGCGCTGAAAAAATCCACCTTCCACACCTTCGGAACAGCGATGCGTAATTAAGGACGGAATCAAACGTTCCAGTCGTTCACGAAAACCCGGTATTTTATTGGTTGGTAAATGTTCTATTTCTTCTAAATCCAAACGCATCTGAATAAGATTTGGACGCCTGATGCTCCAAATATTCGGACCGCGTAAAACTTGTATTTTTTCAATTTTCATAGAGAATAACTGTCTTTTTTTTAATGCTTTTATGTTTTTTCTACAATCAAAGATAATAGAAAAGCATAATAAATGGTTAAAAATTATTTTCAACGCTGGTTGAAAACCTTTTTTCGGAGCTAAAAAGGCTCATTTTCAGACGGAATCAACTCCGAAAAATTAACGGCAGAAATGGTATTTTTTTCTACATTTGCAAATATGGAAGCAGTTGGAAAATTAATGATTATCGGTGGTGCAGTAAATAAAGGCAGCTTTTCGGAAACCGATTATGATCAAAATATAGAAAAAAACCTTAATTTCTTCGAACGCGGAATCCTCCGTAAAATCATCAACGAATCGCGGTTGAAAGAAGATTCCGTCATCGAGATTGTTACCACCGCTTCACAGATTCCGCAAATCGTGGGACCCGAATACAAAAAAGCTTTTGAATTTCTAGGCGCTAAAAACGTAAATATTTTAGACATTACAACACGCGAACATGCAAACAGCGACGTCATTACAGATCGGGCAACTGCAGCGGACGTCGTAATGTTTACCGGTGGAGATCAGCTGCGCCTCACTTCTATTTTAGGTGGCAGCCGTTTTCACGATATTATTTTAATGAAATATCTAAAGGAAGATTTCATTTATGCCGGAACTTCTGCAGGTGCCGCAGCAGCTTCCGAAAATATGATTTATCAGGGCTCCAGCGGTGAAGCTTTGCTAAAAGGTGAAATAAAAACCACCCAAGGTTTGGGTTTTATAGAAAACGTAATTGTGGATACGCATTTCGTGCAGCGCGGCAGAATTGGACGTTTGTTCCAGGCTGTGGTAAACAATCCGCGGACTTTGGGCATTGGTCTGGGTGAAGACACCGGTTTGTACATTTATAAAGACAATATGACCGCGATTGGTTCCGGGCTTGTAATTTTGGTGGATGGCCGTTTTATTAAAGATACTAATTTGACTAACGTTGAGCTTGGCCAACCGATTTCAATAGACAATCTTGTGGTCCACGTATTATCGCAAAACGATTTTTATGATTTGAAGACCAAAGACCTTACAATCGTTAATTCTCAGTACAACCCAATTCCCCAGGTGAATTAAAGTAGAAGTTATTTTATCATTATTTAAATATTAAACGAAATCGCAGTTTTCGTTTTTTTTATTGTTTTTATTCCAAGTTTTTTTTAATTAAATGTAACTTTACTTTAACCAAAAACACTCATTATGAAAACTTTAGCTTCAATTCTCGCACTTCTGTTCCTGGTAAATTGCTATTCTTACAAAGCGGTTTCTGATACTACTTCGACCGTTCCGGATGTAGATAAAACCTACGAAATCTCTCTGAAAAACAATGAAAAAATGCGCGTAACCGACCTGAGGAAAGACGGTGACCAATACACATACACCGACAAAGACGGGCAAACGAAAGCGATTTCTGAGGATTCCGTTCTGTTGCTTCGCGAAAAGAAATTTTCTTACGGAAAAACCATCGGTTTGGTCGCAGGAGCTGTAGGTGTCGTTGTAATTATTGCCGCAGGCATGGCGGTAGCCGAATTTGGTGGTGCCATTCAATAAATCTGCCTTTTTTAAAGCAAAAAAATATCTTTTTTGTTTAATTATATTTGGAGAAATAATACACGCTATGAAAATTATAATTCACGGTGGTTTTTTCTCGGAAAGCGACCAAAGTCACGAAGTAAAAGTTGCAAAACAGGATTCACTAAAATCCATAGTCAAAAAAGCTTTTGATTATCTGGAGACACACAGCGCGGCGGAAACTGCGGTTTTTGCCGTTACACTTCTGGAAGACGACGAACTTTATAACGCCGGAACCGGATCGCAAATTCAGAGCGACGGAAAAATACGGATGAGCGCTTCGCTGATGAATGGCGAGACGCAAAAATTCTCGGGCGTCATCAATATTCAAAATGTGAAAAATCCGGTGGAAATCGCGGAATTTTTAACGAAAGAAGACGACCGCGTTTTAGGAGATCAGGGAGCTAAAAACTATGCGACCAAAAACGGTTTTCCCGACTACTCTACCGAAACTGCGCAGCGCCGAAGAGAGTTCGAAGAAAAATCGAAAAACGGCGGCAAAGGAACGGTTGGTTGTGTGGCTTTCGACAAAAGGGGAAAAATTGCTGCTGCAACTTCTACGGGCGGAAAAGGTTTCGAGCTTGAAGGAAGAATTTCAGATTCCGCGACCGTTGCGGGTAATTTTGCAAATAAATTTTGCGGCGTAAGCTGCACTGGAGTTGGTGAAGATATCGTCAGTAATGCCACGGCAGCAAAAATTGTAATCCGCGTGACGGACGGAATGTCTATTAGTGAAGCTTTCGACAAAACATTTGCCGAGCTGAAAGAAATTGATGGTTTTGCAGGCGCAATTGCGATTGATCATTTAGGAAATATTCAGCACCGGGATTCTCATCCGACCATGGTTTTTGCAAGCTTCGACGGACAGCAATTCGAAGTTTTTGAATAGCTTTTTAAAAAGAAAAGATTTGCTGTTTTAAGGCCGAAAATTTTTAATTCTTCAAAACTGCATAATCTTTGCTGAACACTTCGGAACATTAAAAATATCATTATGAAAAAGTTGATTTTATTTGCCGTTTTAAGCGGAGTATTTTTCGGAAGCTGTGCGCAGAAAGAAGAACAGCGCGAAGAATACAAAGAAGAGCACAGCGTGGAAGAAAAGCGAAATGCGGGCGTAGATTCTGCGGCTTTCGATGATGAAGATCAGGTGGAAGATTCGCTTGAAGCAAGATAAAAATGCGTCGGTTGACGCATTTTTTTTAGTTAAAAATTTGCTGCTTTAAAGGCGTTTTTTTTCAAAATTTGAAAAAGAGAAAAATTTGATGTTTTAACG
Source organism: Kaistella solincola (assembly GCF_000812875.1). Lineage (GTDB taxonomy): Bacteria > Bacteroidota > Bacteroidia > Flavobacteriales > Weeksellaceae > Kaistella > Kaistella solincola. Next base: position 929,881 of record NZ_JSYK01000003.1, read on the forward strand.
GCAAATTTTTCTGATTTAGAAAACAAAATTCGCTGTTTAAAAAGCAAATTTTTTCTGATTTAGAAAACGAAAATATTCATTGTTTTAGCGGCGGATTTTTTAAAGATAAAAACAAAAAAATTTGCTGTTTTAGCAGCAAATTTTTATTTCTAAAATATTTTTATTTCTAAAATTCAAATAAGACGGAACCCCAGGTAAATCCGCTTCCAAAAGCTGAAAGCAAAACCAGATCACCGCGCTTTATTTTTCCTTCCTGAATCGCTTCGCTCAAAGCAATAGGGATTGAAGCCGCCGTGGTATTTCCGAAACGCTGAATGTTGTTATACACTTTTTCGTCCGGCAAACCAAAACGTTGCTGAACGAACTGCGAAATACGCAGATTCGCCTGGTGTGGAATAAACATATCCAAATCTTCAGGAGTTTTTCCCGCTTGCTGCAAAGCTTCGTTCATGGTTTCCGGAAAGCGTGTTACCGCATGTTTAAAGACAAAATTTCCGTTCATTATCGGGTAAATTTCCGCATCGGTAACATTTTCAGGTTCCAGACGCATACGGTCGCTCCAGCCAAATTTTGAACCCGGGAATTTCGTACACAATTCTTCAGCATGTTTTCCTTCGGAATGCATATTCGTTGCTAAAATATCGCCGCTGTTTTCGTCTTCCGAAGCCGACAAAATTACAGCGCCGGCACCATCGCCAAAAATCACCGAAACTCCGCGGCCAGCATCAGAAAAATCAAGTCCGAAGGAATGAATTTCAGCACCGACGACGAGAATGTTTTTATACTGACCAGCTTTAATAAAAGCATTCGCCACGCTCATTGCATAAATAAATCCGGAACACTGATTGCGGACATCCAGCGCGCCGATGGTTTCGCAACCTAACATTTCCTGAAGCAAAACTCCACATCCCGGAAAAAAATAATCCGGCGAAAGTGTCGCGAAAACGATAAAATCCAAATCCTTAGCCTCAAGTCCGGCCATTTTTAAAGCCGCTTCCGAAGCTTTGAAACCGAGAAAAGCCGTAGTTTCTTCGGAGTCATTTCGGTTTTTGCGGTGGTGCCGTTCTTTGATGCCGGTTCTTTCGGTAATCCATTCATCATTTGTCGTCATTAATTTTGACAAATCATCGTTGGTCACTATATTTTCAGGGACGTAATGGCCGATCCCCTTGATGGAACTTTTTATCATAAACTTTAGGTTTTAACAAAGATAAAATATTTTGCACGATTGCCGGTTTTTTCCAGAAAAATCTAATTTTATCCTACATTTGTGTCATGGCGATAGAAATACTTTTTAAAAATTCAAAATGCGAGTGGGTTGATGTTGAGCACCCGACAGAAGAAGATTTCGCTTATCTGCAGCAAAGATATCAGATCAACAGCCTGCTTTTGGAAGATACGGTTGACGTGAATCATTTGCCTAAGTTCGAGCAGGACGGAAATGTTGAATTTTTTCTGATGCGCGAAAATACGCAGTCGGAACGCTCGAATTTAAATACCATCAGCGATGTATCAACAAAACTCGGTGTCTTTCTGCTTGATAAAGTGATTATCACAATTCACCGCATGAACAACCGAAGTATTTATGAATTTAAAAAAGAAATTCTGCTGCCGGAAAATAAAGATATTTCTCGCGACACGATTGCTCTGAATCTGGCTTTAAAGGTGATGAAATCGTATGATGACGAGTCGAATAATTTGATGGAAATTATGGACCAGCTTGAAAACGAGATATTTTTAAAGAACACGAATCATTCCACGCACATTCGTCGTTTGTACCGTTTGAAAAGAAAATCGGGACTGAACGCGAGAATTTTAAATATTTCATCTGTTTGGGTGGAAAAATTTAAAATGCTGGATTTGAAAGATGCTTCAGTTACGGATCTCAAAGATAAATATAAAGATGTCGTCGGAGATTTTGATCATTTGAATGCGCAGGTGACGAACTTAATTTCGATGTTTCTGGCGATGAGCGACCAGAAAGCAAACCAGGTGATGAAAGTGCTTGCGATCTATTCCATGTACTTTTTCCCGATTACTTTTATCGCCGGAATTTACGGAATGAATTTCGATGTGATGCCGGAACTTGAAGCGAAAAACGGTTATTTTATTACGCTCGGCGTGATGGGTGTAATCGCGCTTATAACTTTCGTTTATGTTCGCAAAAAAGGCTGGTAAATGCCACTTTATAAAACGGAAAAATCCCCGCTTTTAGCAGGGATTTTTTTTGATTTGAGTTTTTAGAAATTTAAAACACGAACTGCAATTCTGCGGTTTTGTGCTTTACATTCGTCGGTGTCGTTTGCCGGACAAACCGGGAATTGAGAGCCGTAACCTTCCGCTTCGATTCGGTCTGAAGCGATGCCTAATTCCAGCAATTTCAGTTTCGCAGACTGGGCACGAAGATTAGACAGTTTCATGTTGGTATCTTCATTTCCACTATTATCGGTGTAACCACCTAATTTAATTTTTGCATTTGGATAAGCGTTTAAAATTTCAGCTAAATTTTGCAGCTGCTGCTCTGCACCAGGTTTTAAATTACTGCTGCCGATTTCGAAAAATAAATTTTCCAGCGTGTACCAACGCTCCGGCACCAAGAGGGCTTTATCCTGCAGTTTCAATCCGTTATTGAGTGCATACAGCTGGCTGTTTTCGCCAAGCACGATGGATTTATCACCAACTTTTACTTCCTGCACATTTCCGGTGTCGTAAACATAATCGCCATCCTCATTTAAAGTTCCAACCGCAACAGCCGCAGGAACGCCTGCATCCATACCTTCAACAGCAACCGGCTGAACAGCAGCGCCGGACATTTTCTGAAGTGATTCCAGTTTCTCGGCTCTATTGCTGTCGATTGTGTCTTTATGTAAAACTGCAAGTGTAGGCGCGATTACCAAAGAAACGATTGACATTAATTTAATTAAAATATTCATCGACGGACCAGAAGTATCTTTGAAAGGATCACCAACAGTGTCACCAGTTACAGAAGCTTTATGAGGATCGGAACCTTTGTAATACATTTGTCCGTTGATATCTACGCCTTTTTCGAAAGATTTTTTAGCATTATCCCAAGCGCCACCGGCGTTATTTTGGAACATACCCATCAACACTCCGGAAACGGTTGCTCCTGCTAAAAATCCACCTAAAACTTCAGGACCGAAAATAAAGCCCATCAATAATGGAGAGACCAAAGCAATTGCGCCTGGCAGCAACATTTTTCTAATTGAAGCGTCAGTAGAAATAGCGACACATTTTTCATATTCCGGAACGGCTTTCCCTTCCAAAATTCCCGGAATTTCACGGAACTGGCGGCGAACCTCCTCTACCATCGCCATTGCAGCCTCTCCTACAGCCTTTATCGCCAAAGAAGAGAAAATGAATGGAATCATAGCGCCGACAAATAATCCGGCTAAAACATCGGCACGGTAAATATCAATACCATCAATTCCGGCAATACCTACGAACGCTGCAAATAAAGCAAGTGCTGTTAAAGCTGCAGAAGCGATTGCAAAACCTTTTCCGGTTGCAGCAGTTGTGTTTCCTACAGCATCTAAGATATCTGTTTTTTCACGAACTTCTTTTGGTAGTTCACTCATTTCGGCAATTCCACCTGCGTTATCAGCAATCGGTCCGAAAGCATCAATTGCAAGTTGCATCGCGGTAGTTGCCATCATCCCGGCAGCAGCAATGGCTACTCCATAAAGACCGGCACATAAATAAGATCCATAAATACCACCGGCAAGAACTAAAATAGGAAGAAAAGTAGATTCCATACCGACAGATAGCCCACCGATAATATTGGTAGCATGACCTGTTGAAGACTGCTTGATAATGCTTTTTACAGGACGTTTGCCCATTGCTGTATAATATTCCGTAATAATGCTCATCAGCGTACCTACAAGCAAACCAACCATTATGGCGCCGAAAACACCCATTTTGGTGAATTCATGACCACGAAGTGACATTGTATCCGGCATTAAATAATTAACCAGGAAATAAGATGAAATTGCGGTAAGCACAATACTCCCCCAGTTTCCGAGATTTAAAGCATTCTGAACCGGCGCAGTATCCAATTCGGTATTTTCGCTGATTTTCACGAATAAAGTACCGATCATTGAATAAATAATTCCGGTACCAGCGATTAGCATTGGTAAAAGAATCGGTGCAAAACCGCCAAAAGCATCATCGGAAAAAGTTTCGCGGCCTAAAACCATCGTTGCTAAAACCGTCGCAACATAAGAACCGAACAGATCGGCGCCCATACCGGCAACATCACCTACGTTATCACCAACATTGTCTGCAATAGTTGCAGGGTTTCGCGGATCATCTTCCGGAATACCCGCTTCAACTTTACCTACCAGGTCAGCACCAACGTCAGCAGCTTTTGTATAAATACCACCACCAACACGCGCAAAAAGTGCTATTGATTCAGCACCCAAAGAAAAGCCTGTTAAGATTTCGATGGTTCTTTCCATCTCTACAGAATCCACGCCGGCACCAGGTGCAAAAATTTGTTTCAGGATTAAATATAATCCGCCTAAACCTAAAACCGCTAAACCAGCAACACCCATTCCCATTACAGAACCGCCGGTGAAAGAAACTTTCAGCGCTTTTGAAAGGGAAGTCTTTGCAGCTTCTGCAGTTCTAACATTTGCTTTAGTCGCGATACGCATTCCGATAAAACCTGCTAAAGCGGAAAGAATGGCCCCTAAAATAAATGAGACACCAATTGTCCAGTGCGAATTTTCATTGGAAGCTCCCATTAATGCAAGTAAAACCGCCACAATAACCACGAAATAAAGCATGATTTTGTATTCGGCTTTCAAAAATGCCATCGCACCATCGGCAATGTGACCGCTGATTTCCTTCATACGGTCGTTTCCGGCATTTTGCTTTTGCACCCAGGCACTCTGGACGAAAGTGTAAATTAAGGCGAGAATACCAAAGATTGGTACCAAAATAAATAAATCCATATTTTAATGTTTAATGTTAATTATTTGTTAAATTAAATATAACCCGAAAATACACATTTTTTTGTACAATCCGTGGAGATTGCTAAATTAAAAAAGACAAATGCAAGCATTTGTCTCATAAATATTCGATTTTCGTAAAAATTTATCCGCCGAATTTATCAGCGTAATCTTTCTGCGAAGCGGTAATCACTTTTTTAGCATGTTCAGCACCGTAAACTTCCTGAATTCTACATTTTGCCGGCTCATCTGGCAAATTTTTGTAAGTCAGGAAATAGTGCATCAGTCTTTTTACTTCTGCCTGCGGCAATTCCGTAATATCACGGAAATGACCGAAAGCGTGATCGCCTTTCATCACCGCTACAATTTTATCATCAGCTTCACCTTTGTCGATCATTTTAAAACCTCCAATTGGAATAGCTTCCATCAACAAACCGCCCGCATGAATGTTATGCGAGCTTAAAACGCAGATATCCAGCGGATCCAAATCACCGGAATCAACATCTGTAGCGCCGCTTTCGATTGCTAATTTCAAAACTTCGTCATGGCAGTAAGTTCGCGGTACAAAACCGTATAAAGCGGGAATAATATTGGAAAACTGCTGCGGACGATCAACTTTCAGATAACCACTTTGTTTATCAACTTCATATTTTATCGTATCGCTTGGAACAATTTCCACGAATACATTTACAACATTTGGAGCTTCCTCGCCGACCGGAATCCCGTGCCACGGATGTGCTTTAAAATTAGGTATCATTTATTTTAATTTACAATTAAGTTTTCTTTTCGTAAGTCTTCGATTGAGGCAGAAATATAATCCTGCTCATTCATGTAATTCATCAAAAAAACCGTTTTAAAATCCTGCAATGTACTTTCGTTGCTGAGGTTTTCATAAGTTTTATGAAGCAGATGAAGAATATTATTTTTACAGTTCACCACTTTGTTCCATGAATTTTTTGTTAAATAAAGCTGCTGAGAAGCATTATAATCAAATTCTTCGTTAATGGTTTTTTCAAGCAAAAAAAGATATTCGTGCGTCGCCAAAGATTCATCAAATTTCGAAACCAAGTTCGCAGGTTTCAGTCTTTCCAGAAAAAGTGTAATGCGTTCATAGGCGTGAATGCGCTGTTCCGACTGCCCTTTAACGGTCATTAGATTGATCTGCTGTTTTTTTAATTTGATGGATGTGTACACAAACTGCCGCATATAAATTAAAAAAGGCAGCGCCAAAAGCAAGGCAAAAGCGTACGGAAAATAAGGCGAATCAATCATGTTTTTTGCGAAAGCACAAAATTACGAATTTTAGCCCTTTTTTAGCAGTTTTTTAAGTAAATCTTTAGGAGAATTTTCGATGATTGCGTACTGCTGAAGTTCGGCGCCGAAACTTTTAAAAAACACTTCCAAACCACGGATATTGCCACCCATAAAATCGAAGGATTTCTCCGCGATATTTTCCTGCAAAAGTGAATCAACCAAAAACGAAGCGCCGTTCTCTGCTTTGAAATTTTCGTCATTTACCAAACCTAAAAGCGACAGTTTTTCATTCGTAGAAATCAGGATCGCGAGACTTATAATTTGATTTTCTTTGAAGGCTCCGACAATTTTAAGCAAATTAGATTTTTCCAAAAATTTCAGATAATTAATGAATTTCCTTAAATCCCTTTTCTTGGGTAAACCTTTAAAATTATGCTGTATAAATGGCAAATTTTCTTCAAATGAAATTTCTTTTAAAACCAGATTTTTTGCCATTTTAACCGCCGATTTTCTGCCTTTGAAATATTTTTTTCGAAGCTTTTGATAATCGGATTTTGGAATAAAATAATTTTTCTTTTTCGCTAAATCTGAATTAAACTCATTGGAATGATGAAAAGCGTAATAAATAATTTTGTAATTTTTGGTCAAATAAAGGCGGAATTTTTCTTCAATATCCGCGTCAAAACGCGGCCCCGAAATCCCAAGTTGCTGGCAGAAAAGCGGAATGATGACAAATTTAAAACTGTATTTTTTCTTCACCGGAACGGGCATCACAAATTCGTAATCACGAAAAACCAAAAGGTCCCAACTTTCGCAAAGCTGGTTTAGAACAGAAGATTCTGCGTAAAAATTTTGCTGAACGGAATTTTGTAAAGTATTTTGATATTTCTCAAAATCAATTTCCGAATGCTGAATCTTTTTAATCATAATAAATTTTCATCAGCAAAACTGAGGTAGGAATTTTGCGCAAGAATCAGGTGATCCAGCAGCTGAATATTGAGAATTTTACCGGCTTCCGCGATTTGTTTTGTGATTTTTAAATCTTCCTGACTTGGCTTCAGATTTCCCGACGGATGATTGTGCGCTACAACCAAACCCGTTGCAAAATGCTCCAAAGCAGTTTTGAAAAGAATGCGGATATCAACCACGGATTGGTTAATTCCGCCGGATGACAAGCGGCTTTTACCGATTATTCTGTTGTTTTGATTTAAGAAAATTGCCCAAAATTCCTCGGTTTGTAAATCTGCCAAAAAAGGTGCTAAAATTTTGTAAGTTTCCTGGCTGTTTGTAATCTGGATTTTTTCCGGAACTTCCTGCGCGGCGCGGCGTCGTCCGATTTCCAGCGCGGCTACAATCGAAATGGCTTTTGCTTCGCCAACACCTTTGAATTTGGTAAGATCAGAAATCTGTAAAACCGATAAATTGTGCCAGTTATTTCCGACAGAATTGAGTATTTTTCGGGCTAGTTCCACGGCTGAATCTTCGCGGTTTCCGCTGCCCATAATTATTGCCAGTAACTCCGCGTCAGAAAGCGAATTTTTACCTTTCAGCAAAAATTTTTCCCTCGGTCGGTCGTCTTCAGCCAGTAATTTAATGGACATTTACAGCTCATTTACAAATTGAATTTAAAATTAAGAAATAAAATTTAATTCAATTTTAAAGTCCCTGAATTATCATGCCGTCTTTCATCACCAGTTTTCGGTCGGTTGTATCTGCAAGATGTGTGTTGTGTGTTACGATGACAAAGGTTTGATGATATTTGTCGCGCAAATCGAAAAAAAGTTGGTGCAAATCATCCGCATTTTTGGAGTCGAGATTTCCGGTCGGTTCATCCGCAAAAATAATTTTCGGCGAATTGATGAGCGCGCGCGCCACAGCGGTTCTTTGCGCTTCACCACCGGACATTTCGTTCGGTTTATGGTGAATCCGGTGCGCGATATTTAAATCTTCGAATAAAGAATAGGCTTTTTCCAGCGATTCTTTTTCGTTTTTTCCGGCAATTCTGGTTGGTAAAAGTACGTTTTCCAGCGCTGTAAATTCCGGTAAAAGCTGGTGAAACTGGAAAACAAAACCAATATTCTGGTTTCGGAAGCTCGACAGCTGGCGGTCGCTCATATTGATGAAAGACTGTCCAGCCAAATCGATTTGCGTATCGAATTTTTTTGGTGTGGTCGGTTTATCCAAAGTTCCTAAAATCTGCAAAAGTGTAGATTTTCCGGCACCGGACTCACCAACAATTGAAATAACTTCACCTTCTTCAATGTGCAGGTCTACCCCTTTCAAAACTTCCAAATCGCCGTACGATTTATGAATATTACGCGCTTTAATCATGGTTTCAAAAATACTAAAAAATAAGGTAAAATAGCCGGTAAAAAACATGGTTGTGCTATAAAAAAAGTCCTTACCATAAGGAAAGGACTTTTATTTATTTTAGAAAATTATTAGAGCAACAACGTTAACGGTTGTTCCAGATAAGTTCTTAAAGTCTGTAAGAATTCGGCACCGGTTGCGCCGTCTACTACTCTGTGGTCACAGGCTAAAGAAAGTTTCATAACATTTCCGACCACGATCTGACCGTCTTTTACTATTGGTTTTTCCACGATTGCACCTACCGAAAGAATTGCAGAATTCGGTTGGTTGATAATCGAAGTAAAAGTTTCAATACCAAACATTCCAAGATTAGAAATTGAGAAAGTAGAACCTTCCATTTCATTGGCTTTTAAACCTTTTGATTTTGCTCGTCCAGCCATATCTTTCACTGCAGCAGAAATCTGGTTGTAGTTCATCTGATCCGCATTTTTCAATACAGGAACCACTAATCCGTCCGGAATTGCCACTGCAACACCCACATTAATATTTCCGTGGTGGATGATTTTATCGTCTCTCCAGGTTGAATTTACCTGCGGATGTTTTCTTAAAGCAATTGCTGTTGCTTTAATAATCATATCATTAAATGAAATCTTAGTATCTGGTAAAGAATTGATTTCCTTTCGCGCTACAATTGCTTTATCCATATTGATTTCAACAATCAGATAATAATGCGGAGCTGTAAATTTGCTTTCTGCAAGTCGTTTCGCGATAATATTCCGAACCTGGGAGTTTGGTGTTTCGGAATCTTCACCCTGCACAAAATTAATTGGAGCAGGCGCTGCAGCTTCAACATTTTTCGGTGCTGAAACGGCATTTTTTTCCGATTTAGCTGCTGGTGTTTCAGACTGATAATTTTCAATATCTTTTTTGACAATTCTGCCGTTTTCACCAGTACCTTTTAGAGACTGAACATCAATACCTTTATCTTCCGCCATTTTTTTGGCTAAAGGTGAAATCGCCAATCTTTCGCCGGTTGCGTTATCTGAAGATGTAGTTTCAATTTTTTCCTGCTGAGAAGCAGGTTTTTCTGAATTTTCCGAATCGGCAGATTTTGGCGCAGCTTCTTTTGCACCATCGGTTGTAAGACCGGAAACATCGGTTCCCGCAGGTCCGATAATTGCTAAAACGGTATCCACCGGGCTGGCTTCACCTTCAGCAACGCTGGCGTAAAGCAAAGTTCCTTTCACTTCAGACTCAAAATCCTGAACTGCTTTATCGGTTTCAATTTCAGCTAGAACATCACCTTCTTTTACTTCATCACCTACTTTAAAGTGCCATTTTGCCACTTTACCTTCGGTCATTGTATCGGAAAGTCTTGGCATTGTAATTACTTCCACACCTGCAGGAATTTCCGCAGTTGTTTCTTCAATACTACTCGATTCGTTTTCTGTTTTATGTTCTTCGTCTATTTTCTTTTCTTCTTCTTTCGGGGAAACACCTACATCAGCATTTCCACCTGTAAGCTGGGAAATATCTTCACCAGGCTCACCGATGATCGCTAGAACAGAATCTACGGGAGATGAACCGCCTTCTTCGGTTCCTACGTAAAGCAGTGTTCCGTTAAATTCAGATTCGAAATCCTGTACGGCTTTATCGGTTTCAATTTCGGCCAGGATATCGCCTTCTTTGACAGCATCACCTACTTTCTTGTGCCATTTCGCCACCTTACCGTCGGTCATTGTATCAGAAAGACGGGGCATTGTAATTACTTCTGCCATATTTTTGATTTGTTTTATATTAAAATGAAGAAGAGCTTAGCCAATAAATACCGAGGTAATTTGGCAAAAAATCTCAATTCTTCAAATTGATTTAGTTATTTTCAAGCTTGTTCACGAACGGATAATCTTCCTGTGCGTACACGTAATCGTAGATTTTAGATTCATCCGGATAAGGTGACTGCTCCATAAATTCTACACATTCTTCCACAAAATCTTTCGATTTTTCATCGATAGCAGTCAACTCATCTTCAGTCGCCCAGTTTTGTGATAAAATTTTATGTTTTACGATTTCAATTGGATCGTCTTTTTTGTTTTCCGCAACTTCTTCCTTGCTTCTGTAAGGTTCCGCATCAGACATCGAGTGACCTCTGAAACGGTAAGTTCTGGCTTCAATGAAAGTTGGGCCGTCGCCACGTCTTGCTCTTTCAATCGCTTCATAAGCAGCTTCTGCCACTTTTTCAGGATCCATTGCGTCTACTGGTAAACACGGCATTTCGTAACCTAAACCTAATTTATAAATATCTTCGTGGTTCGCGGTTCTTTTAACCGAAGTTCCCATTGCATACTGGTTATTTTCAACCACAAAAACCACAGGTAATTTCCAGTTCATCGCCATATTGAAAGTTTCGTGAAGTGAACCCTGACGCGCCGCACCATCGCCGAAGAAACAAATGTTTACGCCACCGGTTTCAAAATATTTATCCGCAAAAGCGATACCTGCACCTAGTGGAATCTGCCCGCCAACAATACCGTGGCCGCCATAAAATCTTTTTTCTTTGCTGAAAATGTGCATTGAGCCGCCCATTCCACCTGAAGTTCCCGTTGCTTTACCACAAAGTTCCGCAAGAATTCTTTTCGGGTCTACGCCCATCGCCATCGGGTGAATGTGGCAACGGTACGCCGTGATCATGCTGTCTTTGGACAAATCCATGGCGTGGGTAAATCCGGCTGGAATCGCTTCCTGACCGTTATATAAATGTAAAAAACCTCTGATTTTCTGTTTGAGATAGAGCGACCGGCATTTGTCTTCAAATCTTCTCCACATCGTCATGTCTTCATACCACTGCAGGTAGACTTCTTTCGAAAATTCTTTCATGTGTTGATTTTGCTATTTTAATAGGCACCTCACCTTTCGGCTTGTGTTGGTTATAAATATTCAGCAAAAATAATAAAAAACTTTGTCTTTATAGGTAGCATAGCAGGACAATTGTCAGGTTTTAGTTATTTAAAAATATTACTTTTGGTCACATAAAAATATTTATGACAGAATCTTCCACGAAAACTTCAGAACGCGTTTCCAAATGGCTTTCGAATTTTTTCAATCCGATGAATTCTCTGGTCATTTATTTCGTTTTATTCAGCATTAAAAATTTAGGTTTAAAGGAAGCTTTCCAGAATTTTTTACCGATTTTTTTTCTGATAATTGCCCCGATTTCCGGCTGGATTTTCTGGAAAGTGAAAAGCGGTGAATTTTCAGATACCGATGTCTCCGACCGGCATCAACGCAAGAACTTATATTTCTTTATCGCCGGCGCCATCATCATTTATTTAATGTACGTTTTCTTCCGTTTCGAGCGTGTAGATTGGGTGCTGTTTTTCCTTTTGATTTTGCTGATAATTTTACAGATCAGCAATTACTTTATTAAAAGCTCCATGCATACCGCTTTAAATGTTTTTGTCGCTGCGCTGATGTTCACTTTAGATCCGTTGCTTGGCGCTGGTTGGATCATCATTACAGCGGCAGTTGCGGTTAGCAGAGTTGTTTTAAAAAGACACACGTGGGCCGAAGTAATTTCGGGCGCGGTAATCGCCACTGCAATTTCTTTTATTTACCTTTATGTCCAGATTCAATTAACCTAAAAAAATCATGAAAATTAGCGAATTAACTGCCGGCGAAGAACAACTAATGAATGTTTTGTGGAAACTAAATTCCGCTTATATGCGGGAAATTATTGAATCTTATCCTGAGCCGAAACCGCATCCAAATACCATTTCTACCTTTCTGAAAATTTTACTTGAAAAAGAATTTGTTTCCTCAACACGTGAAGGCAGAGTTTTCAGATATTCGGTCGCAGTTCCGTTCGAAGAATACAGGAAATTTAAGCTTCAGAATTTTCTGGCGCATTACTGCGAAAATTCCGCAAAAAACCTGCTGAAAATGATGTTCAAAGAAAAGTTAATTGCGCCGGTGGATTTCCAGGATTTTTTTGAAGTAAAAACTACGCTTCATTCCACGCACAAAAAAGAAGAAAACGAATCCGACATCAGCGATTTCATTGCGGAAATTACTGCGCCAAAAGCAAAAAAAACCGACAAAGAAGGCAAGAAAAAAAATAAAGCCGAGAAGAAGAAAAGCAAGAAAAAGAAAAAAGATAACTAAAAAATCTAATTTTTTACAACAAAAAATGCTGAACAAATTGAAGGATATTTTAGGAAAAACCGGTGCTGTATTTCAAAACTATGCTATGGTTTTGGTCATGGCATTCATTTCTGCCATTTCAATGATTTGTTTTGTAGAGTCAAACGTTCCGAAGACTGAACCGACTTTTGAATTTCTAAAAGTAGCGCTGGTTTCAGCGTTGGGAATCTCGCTTTTTTTCGGGCTTAAAATGCTTTCGCAAAGAATTGGGCGCGAACTGGTTTTACAGTTAATCGGCATTTTAGTTCTGGTCGTTATTTACTTTATTTTACCTGCTCGAGAAAAAGATTTTACCGAAGTTTACGCGTTTGTGCTGATTCCGGTTTTCCTGCTCTCACATCTTTTGGTGTCTTTCGTAGCGTTCATCGGAAAAAATAAAGAGCTGAATTTTTGGCAGTATAACAAGAATCTTTTCATCAATACTTTTCTGACAGGCATATTTACCGGCGTTCTAACGGGCGGAGTTCTATTGGCAATTTTGGCGGTCGACCAGCTTTTCGATTTCAATTTCGACCAACGTTATTACGGTTACATCTTTACTTTTTTTTCCATCTTCGGAAGCTGTTTTATTTTCCTGCTTTTTAATGAAAAAGGCTTGCAATATTTAGAGCGCAATGGTGATTATCCGCTTGTGCTGAAATTTTTCACACAGTACATTCTCATCCCGCTTTTAATTATATACGCAATTATCTTATACTTCTATTCCGCGAAAATCCTTATCAATTGGGAATTGCCGCGTGGTTGGGTTTCCTATTTAATCCTTGCTTATTCTGTAGTAGGAATTTTCGCAATTCTACTCGTGCATCCGTTAAAGGAAAATTCTGCTAAATCATGGGTAAAAATGTTTTCGAAAATATTTTATTACACGCTGATTCCTTTAATTATATTGCTTTTCACCGCAATTTTTACCAGAATTTTAGAGTACGGCTACACCGAACCAAGATATTTCGTTCTGATTATCGCGCTTTGGCTTACGTCAGTTGTATTTTACTTTATTTTTATTTCGCGCCCGACAATTAAATTTGTACCGATCAGTTTGTTCGCTTTTGGTTTATTTGCTTTGATTTTTCCTTATTTTAATGCTTTTTCAACTGCAAAACGCAGTCAGAAAAGTGAACTCACCAAAATTCTCACAGAAAATAAGTTGGTCGATACGAAAACGATTGATTTTTCGAGCAAAGTAAAAAGTGATGTCGCAGATGAAATTGCGAATAAGATCAAATTTTTGGTGGTGAGAAAAGAAATTAAATATGTATTGCCCTTACTGCCCGCTAATCTGCAGAAAAATCTTATCGGCGCGATAGACGATCGTAATTTTTATCAGATTGCTAATCTCATTCGTAGCGAATTTAAAAATGTAAGCTATGATCTTAATGCTCCCGTACCGGCGCAAGTTTCAAATAATACTACATTAATTGCAAGAACTTTCACCGCAGATATTTCCACCTATCAATATCTTTTCAAAGTCTATAATTATAAGCGAAATTATTTTGATTTTGAAAATAATTCGGTGGAAATTAAGATGCCAGTTAGCCAGTTTGGCTCGGAACTGAATTTAAAAGTGAACGGCAAAAACTATAATTTGGTTCCTGAACTTTTACAACTATTTAGCAATTATCCTAAACATGGCGAAAATTTCGTGGACAATCTCTTCTTCATCAAAAACATTGATGGTTACGAGTATAAGATTATGCTTGATTCGATTATTTTGGTAAATGCAGCTGGGAAAGGCGCAGAGTTTGTAATTAATTCAGAGTCTATCCTAATTCTCATCAAGAAAAACTAAAAAATTACTCTAAAAAAAGAACAAAAAAAAGCGACTTTAAAAAGTCGCTTATGTTTATAAAGGTAAATCTTACCAGTTAGAACCGCCACGGCTTGAACCACCGTATCCGCTTCCACCACCACGATTTCCACCTCCGTAACCACCACCGCCAGAACGGTTGTTGTCAAAGCTTCTTCTTGGTTTGTCTTCTCTTGGCTTAGCTTCAGAAATGTTAAGTTCTTTACCATCCAATTCTTTCCCGTTTAGAGCTTCGATAGCGTTTTTGCCATCTTCGTCGCTCATCTCTACGAAACCAAATCCTCTTGATCTCCCAGTTTCTCTGTCCGTAATGATTTTGGCAGACTGTACGTCACCAAATTCTGAAAATAAATCTTGCAACGACTGTTCTTGTGTTGCGTAGTTAATGTTTGAAACAAAAATGTTCATCTTAAAAAAAAATTAATTATTAATACTGTTGAAATTATAGTTGAAAGTCAACAATTGATGAACAAAAATTGATTTCAGGATATAAAAACGGTTGCAAGATACAATATTTTATTACATATGCAATTATTTTTGCGTTTATTTTAGTCAGCTTCTTTTCCACTGCTCGCTTCCAAAAGCCAAAACCAATCTTCCCGGTCAAGTTCTAAATCCAGAGATTTTTTCAGCTCCACTATCTTTTCCGCGCGCGAAGTTCCGATTACAGGCAGTATACGTGCGGGATGTTTTAAAATAAACGCCAGTAAAATCTGGTTTTCTTCCGCGTGGTATTTTTCTGAAAGTTCTGAAGTCACTTTCTTAATTCGCAAATTTTGGTCAGAAATGCCGGTAAAATAATTTCCTAAAACCGACCATGCCATTGGCTGTAGGTTTTTAAGCATCATTTGGTCTAAAGTTCCGTCGTAAAAAGCTTTTGTTTCGTTTATCGAAATTTCTACCTGGTTTGTAATTAAAGGAAAAGCGTCGTTAATCAAATCAAACTGCAACGGTGAAAAATTGGAAACACCGAAATGTTTCACTTTTTTTTCTTCGCGCAAGATTGAAAAAGTTTCTGCGATTTCGGTCGGATTCATTAATGGTGACGGGCGGTGCAGCAAAAGAACATCCAGAAAATCGGTTTTTAAATTTTCCAAACTGGTGTCGACAGATTTTAAAATATGTTCTTTTGAATAATTATAAGATTTCACCTTAAAATCGCGGTTGCTACAAGGCATTTCGATTCCACATTTTGAAATAAACTGTACAGAAGTGCGGTCGATTTTCATTTCTGAAAAAGCATCGCCGAAAAGTTTTTCGGTCGTATAATCGCCGTAAATATCGGCGTGGTCGAAAGTCGTGAGATTTTCTGCGAGCGAAGTTTCGATGAGATTTTGCACGTCGCGCGTGGAATGATTGGCGCCCCAAATTCCCCAGCGCATGGTTCCTATGATAATTGGAGAAAAATTCATGAGTACAATTTAGAAAAATTTGCCGCTTTAAGGCGGTTTTTTTTGGTTTTGAATATTGCTGTTTGAAAGCTTTTTTAATTTCTGAAAAAATGCCCGTTTTAAGGCGGTTTATTTTCTTTGAAAAATTTTGTGCTAAATGGCGGTTTTTTTTCGGTTTTGTTAAAAGTGAAAAATCTCCCGAAATAGCAGCTATTTTTGTTTAAACTAAAATGTTTCAAGAGCGGTGCGACCCGACTTGACTGGATCCCGATGTAAAATCGGGAGGGAACGGAAGGCGCAATAGTCGCCCAAAAAAAATAAAAAATTTGCCGTTAAAACACCGAAAAAATTTGTTTTTAAAAGCTTAACGGTAATATAATAAAAACTTTGTAACCTTTCTGCACTTCTCAGCGTATAATCTATTGCAGTCCTAAAGTGGACCCTATTTACTACATGAGACAATTAAAAATTACCAAACAGGTTACCAACAGAGAAACCGCTTCGCTTGACAAGTATTTGCAGGAAATTGGAAAAGTTGATTTGATAACGGCCGATGAAGAAGTAGAATTGGCACAAAAAATCCGCGCCGGCGACCGTGTGGCGCTGGAAAAACTAATAAAAGCCAACTTGCGTTTCGTGGTTTCTGTTTCTAAACAATACCAAAATCAGGGTCTTTCCCTACCCGATTTGATTAACGAAGGAAATCTCGGTTTGATGAAAGCCGCGAAAAGATACGATGAAACCCGAGGTTTTAAATTTATTTCCTACGCGGTGTGGTGGATTCGCCAATCTATTTTACAGGCGCTGGCAGAACAGTCCAGAATTGTACGTTTGCCATTGAATAAAATTGGTTCCATTAACAAGATCAACAAAGCGTACGCGCACCTTGAGCAGGAAAATGAAAGACCGCCGTCTCCGGAAGAATTAGCGGAAGTTCTGGATATGAGCGAAGACGACATCAAGGAATCAATGAAAAATTCCGGGCGACATTTATCGATGGATGCGCCGCTTGTGGAAGGTGAAGATTCTAACTTATACGACGTTTTACGTTCCGGTGAATCTCCAAGTCCTGATAAAGATTTGATGTTGGAATCACTTCAAATTGAAATCGAAAGAGCTTTGCAGACTTTAACGCCACGTGAAGCCGATCTTGTCCGACTTTATTTCGGTTTGAACGGCAAACATCCGATGACTTTGGAAGAAATTGGTGAAACTTTCGACCTGACAAGAGAACGCGTTCGCCAGATTAAAGAAAAAGCGATAAAAAGACTGAAACACAATACCCGAAGCAAGATTTTGAAATCTTATTTAGGTAAATAAATTTTTAGATAAAATAGAAAAGGAACTCAATTGAGTTCCTTTTTTTTATGAAGTCTGAAAATTTTTCCTGGCCAATTCTTTACGCACACGACTCAAACTTTCTGGTGTAATTCCCAAATAGCTCGCCACCATCCACTGCGGAACGCGCTGCAAAATATCCGGATACATTTTAATGAAAGTCATATAACGCTCTTCTGCAGTGTCGGCCAGCAAAGAATTTACGCGGTTTTGCAGATTGCGGATGTGTTTCTGCAAAAGCAAATCGTTATTTTCTGCGGTTTGCGGAAATTTCTCCATCATACGCGAAAAGAAATCATCTTTTAGCAACAAAACCTGGGAATCTTCCGTGGCGTCGATGTAATAATCCGATTTTTCATTGAAGTAAAGCGAACTTCGGTCTGAAATCAGCCAGCTTTCTGGCGCAAACTGTATGATGTGTTCTTTGCCGTTTCTGTCGATGGAATACATTCGCAACAAACCTTTCTCCACGAAATAAGTTTCGCGGCAAACATCGCCCGGCTGCAGCAAAATTTCATTTTTTGCCACATTTTTCATCGAATAATGCGCGCTGCAAGGATCCATTAAATCTTTCGGAACTTCTAAAACCTCAGAAAGATAAGTTGTAATATTATTCATCGGTTAAACTAAACTTAAAGAAATATTGCTGTGCGACGCGTTTTTCACTGCTTTTCCGTTTTCTAAGACAATGATCTGTGGACTTTGATGCGTAACATCCAGATCGTCAGCAATTTTATTTGAAATCGGGCGGTATTTTATTAAATCCAAGAAATAATACGTTGCATCTTTGTCCGAAGCTTTCACTTCCGATTCAAAATTGCTTAAAACCCTTTTACTGATTTGGCACCGTGTGGAATGTTTGAAAATTACCACTTTTTTATCGTTAGATTCCGCAATTGCTTTATCTAAATCTTCTTCGGACTGAATATTTTTCCAAAACGTATCTGAAGAATTTGCGGAACTGTCGCTGCTAAATATTTTATCAAAAAAACTCATAAATCAAAAATTTTAATTCGTAAAAATATGCCGCTTTTTACCAGTTTTTTTCTTTTTTTAACTGGTCGATGTGGGCAAAATGATGGTCACAATGCCAGGCGCAGAAAGCGAGATTTTCTCTCAGGCTGATGCTTTTATTTTGACCCGGATGAAAAAACGTACTTTCGAATTCTTTATTGGTTAAGGATTTCAGCTCGTACACCCAACGTTTATGTACGCCTTTCAGCGTTTGTATTGCAGGTTTAATTTCAATGCTGAAACTGTCCTGAAGTTCCGCCCATTGCTGTTCATCATATGGTTTTATGGTCGGATTTTCCTCTGTTAAAGCCAGTTTAAAGCGCATGTAACTGTTCATGCTGCTGTCCGCAAGATGATTGACCAGCTGCCGGACTTTCCAGCCGCCTTCGCGGTATTGCGTATCCAATTGCTCATCCGTCCAGGACTCTACCACGTTTTTCAACTTATTCGGAAAGTCTTTCAAAGTCTTGATATAGCCATCGATCTGCTGGTCAGAAATTTCCGAAGGTTTCGGAAATCTGCCGATTGGATATTTTTTTTGTTCAATATTGTCCATTTTAATTCTTCAGTTAGACTATTTGGCGCAGCCACAGAATTGGCGGGCGATTTGTGTTTAGTTCTGTAAATTTACTACAAAAAATACGTAATCTCTTCTGATTTACAAAATTTAATAAATATGAAAAAAGCCCTGATTATAGTTGATGTTCAAAACGATTTTTGCGAAGGTGGCGCGCTTGCGGTGCCCGGCGCTAATGAAATAATTCCGTACATCAACCTTCTGATGCAGGATAATGAATATGACGAAATTGTTCTCACCCAGGACTGGCATCCCGCAGACCATAAAAGTTTTGCCTCCAACAACGGAAAAAAAGTGGGTGAAACCATTATTTTAAATGGCATTCCGCAATTTATGTGGCCCGACCATTGCGTGCAGGGAACGCACGGCGCGGATTTTCACCCGGATTTAAACCGCGAAAAAGTGACGCATATTGTCCGGAAAGGAACCAATGCTGAATTCGACAGCTACAGCGGATTTCAGGACAATAATCACTTTGTAAAAACCGGCCTTGATGATTTTTTAAAGTATCATGACATCCAGTTGCTGGAAATTGTGGGGCTTGCGCTTGATTATTGCGTGAAGTTTACCTGCCTGGACGCGGCGCAACTCGGATATGTTACGTGTCTACATTTCAACGGAACGCGCGCGGTGAATGTAAAACCGGATAATGGTAAAGATGCTATTTTCGAAATGCTTCAAAACACGGTGACGGTTTTAGGCTAAAAATTAATTAAAAAATTTCCCCTTCGAAGGGGATTTTTTTTCGTTTTACTGAATTAAATATTATTTTTAGCAAAATTAAAATTTGAAAAATTTCCTCCTTTTTGCCGGTTTTTTTTTGCTGACGTCGTGTATTTCGGTGAAGAAATTTAATGAAGGATTAAAGAAGCCTGTTTCCGCTGAAAAGCTAAAAGCAGACGTGGATTTTGCGCAGCATCAGCTGGAAAAACTGCATCCGAAACTGTATTGGTACATCAGCAAAGAAGACTTGGATTTTAAATTTGACAGTTTAAAAACCACGATTAATAAACCCTTAAAACCAAACGAATTTTACCAGAAGCTTGCGCCGGTCATCGCTGATATTCGAGAGGGTCATCTCCGTTTATATTCCGCTGAAAAACGCTTGACCAAAAAAGAAATCCGTGATCTGAAAAAGCAAAAAGGTTTGCTTTCGCGCTATAATTTTGTGGTGGACGGTAACCGTGTTTTCGTAAAAGACAATCCGGATAAACTTCCAAATATGAAAGTCGGAAGCGAAATTATCAGCATTAAAGATATTCCCGTAAAAAATTTAATTGAAAAATATAAACCTTTTGTAAATAGCGACGGTTTCAACACCACTTTTCAAAAATATTCCATGGCGCGGCGCTGGCCAACATTTTTTACCGAAGAATTCGGCATTCTAGACAGCGTAAAAGTTGAAACATTATTTGAAAATCAAAAAAATACATTTTATCTGCGCCGCGAAAAAATATCCGAAAAAGAGCTGAAAAGCAAGGAAAAGCAGGAGAAAAAACTCACCAAAAGCGATTCGGGAAAAACCAAAGATTATAATATCATCACCAAAAGTTTCAACCGCGATCTGCAGTTTCCGCAGAAAGATTCTTCGGTTGCGTACATGAAAATCAAAACTTTTTCAGGCACCTATTCGCGGAAATTTTACCGCCAGAGTTTTGCTGTTTTAAAAAAATCACCGGCAAAATATTTAATTATAGATATCCGTGATAATTTGGGCGGCTCGCTGGCGGAAATAAATAACCTTTATTCCTACTTGGTTTCCGAGAATTTTCAGTTTATCAATGATATCGAAGTTACATCGCGCGCTTCGATGTTGCAGGCAGATTATTTCCGCGAGTTTCCGACTTTGCTGAAACCGTTTGCCGTTTTGGTTTATCCGTTTTATTTTGTGGGTTCTGCCCTTTCGGTGAAAAAAGAAAGCGACGGATTTTTTCTTAGAAATAACAGTTTTTTCTCCATAAGAAAACCAAAAAAAGACCATTTTACCGGCAAAATTTATGTTCTGATAAACGGCAGCAGTTTTTCGGCCTCCTCGATTATTGCTTCGAAATTAAAAAATGATCAACGCGCTTTTTTGGTTGGTGAAGAAACCGGCGGCGCAAATGACGGCACCGTTGCCGGAAGATATTCTACGAAAAAACTGCCGAACAGCAAGCTAAAATTACCGATTGGTTTAATGCTGATTCAACCTAACATCGATTTTACTTTTACCAAAAAAGGTGTACTTCCCGACGAAAAAATTTCCCCTACTTTGGACCAAATTTTCAAAAAAAATGATGTGCAGCTGCAATGGATTTTCGACGACATTAAAAAAGACAAATAGCAAAAAACTCCCGAATTTGGGAGTTTTTTTTATTTTAGTTATAATGTTCTACACTTAAAATCTCGATTTTTTTATCGCCATCTTTAAACGGCCACGTAATTACATCGCCAACTTTATTCCCTACCGTTGCAAGCGCCATCGGCGATAAAATGGAATATTTTCCCTTTTTTACTTTTTCTTTGCTCGTCTGCACAAAAAGGAATTTTTCCTCTTCTTCGGTTTCCAAATCTTTCACCGTAATCGCGCGGTTTACCGTTACAACGTCTTCGGGCAACTCGCGGCGGCGCAACTGTTTTGCGTGTCTCAGCTGGTTTAAGAGAATTTCTTCTTCTTCGATGGTTGTAGATTTTCTGCGTAAATGTTCTTTAATTAAATCGTAAATACCTGTGGTTAAAATGATTTGTTCGGACATGTTGATTTCTTTTCTAAATTTAAATTCTTGAATACCAAAGCTGATTCAGACAGAAACTTCAAACAACATTATTGGTTAAATTTTCTGCGTAAGCATTCAAAATTGATGGATTGAGTATTTAATTTTGGAAGTTCCCTGCCCTGAACCGCGACAGGGAGGATTAAATAAACTCTTTAGAATTTTTAAGAAATTTGTCGTCAAGCAGATAGCACAAAAATGACGACTTTACATCGTCTGAAAATTTCTCCAAAAAAAGGTAAATTAACGTCATTTTTTTTCTTCTGAAAAGCAAAGATAGGACTTATATATTAGATTTACAAACAGTTACATTTTCCACATTGCTAAATATTTATTTGCCGCTAAAAGCACCAAATTTTTACTTTTTCTAAAATTCGAAAATAAAACCGAAATATGGCAACGGCGTAGAACCGTCATTTTCACCGGTTTGAAGCAAATAATACTGTTCGTTTTGTGGCGCTTCCGGATTGGCGATAATTCCGTTGTTATAAGCGTCGCGCTGTAAATTCACGACAGGCAAACGGCTCGGGCTTTTTGACCCATATGCGTTTACAACATCGATGTACGCTGTAAACTGCCATTTACTGAAAATCCATTTCTTTTCAGCGCGCAAATCCAGCTGATGCGAAAGATTTCCGCGTTGAGAATTTAACTGGTTAAAATCCTGCAACGGACCATTGGAAATATTCCAGATGCTCACCAAAGCGCTGCGCTGCAAATCATACGGCGTTTCCGGCAAACCGGATTGCAAACGGAAGCGCGCGCCCAGGTTCCAGTTTCGGTTGAAATATTTTCCGGCGGTAAGCGCCAAAATATGTCGCGAATCCCAGCTGGACGGCAACAGATTTCCTTCACCATTCGAAAACTTCGAGTAACCAAAAGTGTACGCCATAATTCCGTAAAAATTATTTACCGTTCTTTTTTGAACCAAAAATTCCAAACCATAAGTTTCACCAAAACCGCGTGAATCCAGTGGCTCATTTCCAACTACGCCAAAACCTCCGCCCACATTTGCTAAAGAAATTTGGTTACGAAGCGAAAACGGATAATTTTTGTATTTTTTAAAATAACCTTCCACCGTAAAGCGTAGATTATCATTACCATTATATTCCACACCACCCACCAAATGGGAGTTTCTGATGTATGTTAAAGAATTTTTATTAATGAATTCACCGTTTTCTTCATATCCAAGCGACGTGTACGCCGGAAGCTGGTAGAAAATTCCGGTGTTGAAGTTCAGGGAAACTTTTGGCGTAAGTTTATAACTTAATGAAAAACGTGGTGAAAACTGGTCTAAAGGATTGTTGGTTTCATCGGAATAATTGCTCGCATCAACACGAAAACCTCCGGAAAGCTGCAGCCTGTCGCTGAAAAATCTTTTCGAAGTTTGCGCATACAAACCATACTGCACAATATTAAGCTCAGAAAAAATTTCATCAAAATTTACCGCATTTTGCGTTACATTTTTGATGGTTGAATTATTGAAATATTTCGCAAAATTAACGTTCGTTCCAGCGCTGAATTTATAATCATTCAGAGAAAAACTACGGTCAAAGCGCACTTTATTTTCGCTTTCCTGAGATTTATAATCATAAAGCAAGTTTTCAGGAACTTCAATATTTCGGTAATATTTTAAAGCCTGATTATCGAGCATATTTCGGCTTGCGGTCAAAAGCCAGTTTCCGTTTTCGGCAAGGTGACGGTAACCCGCGCCGATGGTATAATTCCATTGTGGTGAAACCGGAAGCTGCTCAATCAAAGTTAGATTTGATAAAGTATTTTCTGCGTTTTCATTGAATTTAAAGCTGTCTTTTGCGCCTAAACCCAGGAAAAATAGTTCGTCACCAGATTTGAATTTTTTAGCGACTTTAAAAGTGGCGTCGTAATAACTTGGCAAAAACGGTAAACCGATGGCTTTGAACAAAAGCTGCAAATTAGATTTTCTTACGCTGAAAAGTCCGGTCCAGGATTGATCTTTCGAAAGCGGACCGTCGGCCATCAGCTGCATATCGTCTAAACCAATGACGGCTTTGTAACCTAATTTATCTTTTCTTGCCTGCTTTAAATTAAATTCAAACAAGGAAGACAAAACGCCGTTTCGTGCAGCCGGAAAAGCACCGCTGTAGAAATCTACATCTTTTACAAAATCGATAGTGATGATGCCACGCGGACCGCCGGAAGCGCCTTGCGTTTGAAAGTGGTTGATTACGGGAACTTCAATACCGTCGATGTAAAATTTATTTTCAGAAGAACTTCCACCGCGGATAAATAAATCATTTCTGAAAGTTGCGGTGCTTCCAACACCTGGAAAACTTAAAATCGCTTTGGAAACATCTCGCGTTGAACCTGCATTTTTCTGCACTTCTTCGCTCGTAATATTTCGCAAGGAAAGCGGACTTTCTGCCGTGGTTTTGTACTGTTTTTTGGTGATAACAACTTCGTCGATTTTTTGCGCGACTTTATTTAAACCAATTGAATACGTTAAATTTTGATTCGGAAGAATATTAATGTCCTTTAAAAAGCCGGTTTCATAATCCGCGGAGCGAATTTCAAAAGTATAATTTCCGGACGGAAGATCGCTCACCGTAATATTTCCCTCACCGGTAAATGTGCGCCCATCGTTTGAAATCGAAACTATAGCTGGAAGTGCTTTTTTGCTGAACTCATCGTATACGTTGATATTAATGCTTCCGGTTTGCGCCGAAAAAGCGACTGACACGGCGATTAAAAAAAAGGAAAAGAGAAACTTCATAAAATTTTTTTGGTAAAATTACAATAAGCGCCCCGAAAATAGGACGCTTACATTAAAAACTAACTACAAAAACACTATAATGAAACTAAAACTACTTTTTTAAAGTGGCAAAAACCAAAAAATTCGGCACTTTAAGCGATAATTTTTATGGCTTGTAGGTCAATATTGCTTTTACAAAGTTAGTACAAATATAATCTAAAACAAAATAATTAGTAAATATACATACCAAATGTTTTTTCCGATCTGAAATGACATTTTTTTTAAATATAGAAAACCTCGCATTCTCGCGAGGTTTTTGTTAATTATCGACCTTTTTTTTGATGCTGAACTTTAATTTTTTAAACGTATTAATTAACGATCTTCAATAATAAATTCGGATCGGGGCAATTTTCTTTATAAAAACCTAAATCTTTCGAACTGCAAACGCCTGGATAATCACCTTTTTTATTCTCGATATTCTTAATGATCTGAAAATGCAAATGCGGCGCATAATCTCCATTGACCGGTGCTTTTCCGAGCTCCGCGATTTTTTCTCCTTTCTTTACGAGTTGTCCTTCTCTTTTTCCGTTTAAACTTTCCAGACTTAGATGTCCATACAACGTGTAAAAAGTAACGCCGTCAATTTCGTGTTCCAAAATAATGGTCGGGCCGTAATCTCCAAGGGAAATATTGTTTTGAAAACTGTGAATTTTTCCGTCCAATGCGCTTAAAACGGAGGTTCCCGCCTTGATCCACAAATCCAAACCGATGTGAATGTTTCGTTCCTCGGTATTTTCGCTGTTAAAAGTTTCACTTCTTTTATATAGATTTCGTCTTTCAAGGTAACCGCCAAAAGCCACTTTCGCATTGTTTGCTGAAAGATGATTTTCTACAAACTCTTCGAACTTTTCGGCATCGGTTAAGTCTAAATTAAGTTCATCCGTATGTTTTGCAGAAAGATCGAAAGGGACATAGTTTTTGTAAATGCTTGTTGAATCAATTACATAGACGTCTTTTTGGTCTTCCAGAATGTCTTTTATTGTTTTCATCGTTTTAAAATAAACGTTCATCTACAAAGTGCGGCAACGTAACCTTTAGATGCGGTTCAGCTTCCATGGCTCGCTTGATGGCGAAAACCGCACCTTCGTTCCGTGCCCAGCTGCGCCGCGCGATTCCGTTATTAACGTCCCAGAACAGCATGGATTTTAAGCGTCGTTCAGCATCCGGACTTCCGTCAAGCAACATCCCGAAACCACCATTTATAACTTCGCCCCAGCCAACGCCGCCACCATTATGAATGGAAACCCAGGTTGCACCACGGAAACTATCGCCGATGACATTTTGAATCGCCATGTCTGCCGTGAAACGCGAACCGTCGTAGATATTGGAAGTTTCGCGGTACGGAGAATCGGTGCCGGAAACATCGTGGTGATCACGACCTAAAATTATTGGGCCTATTTCTCCTTTTTTTATGGAATTATTAAAAGCTTCCGCGATTTTCATGCGACCTTCAGCATCAGCATAAAGAATTCGCGCCTGCGAACCGACAACCAATTTATTTTGCTGCGCGCCTTTAATCCAAGTTATATTATCCTGCATTTGCTGCTGAATTTCTGCCGGCGAATTCTTCATAATTTCCTCTAAAACCTCACAAGCAATCTCATCAGTTTTTGCTAAATCTTCCAGTTTTCCGCTTGCACAAACCCAACGGAACGGTCCGAAACCGTAATCAAAACACATCGGTCCCATAATATCCTGCACATAACTCGGATATTTAAATTCTCGCCCAAGACACGGATTTTCCGACATTACATCAGCGCCTGCTCTGCTCGCTTCCAACAAAAATGCGTTTCCGTAATCGAAAAAGTAGGTACCGCTTTCGGTGTGCTTATTTATTGCCGCAGCGTGTCGTCGTAAACTTTTCCGAACTTTTTCTTTGAATTCTTCCGGATTTTCTGCCATCATTTTATTGGCTTCCTTGAATGAAATTCCGACCGGATAATAGCCTCCTGCCCACGGATTGTGCAACGAAGTTTGATCAGAACCGATGTCAATTTTTAGCCCTTCAAAGTCAAATTTTTCCCAAACTTCCACCACATTTCCAAGATAAGCCAAAGAAACTGTTTCATTATCTTGCTGTGCTTTTCGAACTCTTTCAACCAAATCGTCAAGATTTTCATGAATTTCATCAACCCATTTCTGCTCGTGCCGGATTTTGGCAATTTTTGGATTCACCTCGGCACAAACTGTGATACAGCCTGCAATATTTCCGGCTTTTGGCTGTGCGCCTGACATACCGCCCAAACCGGAAGTCACAAAGATTCCACCTTTCGGCGATTTTTTTATTATTCTGAAAGCATTTAAAACTGTAATCGTGGTGCCGTGTACAATTCCCTGCGGACCGATGTACATAAAACTTCCGGCAGTCATCTGGCCATATTGTGAAACGCCCAAGGCATTAAATTTTTCCCAGTCATCTGGTTTTGAATAGTTTGGGATCACCAAACCGTTGGTTACTACCACACGTGGCGCATCTTTATGGCTCGGAAATAATCCCATGGGATGCCCGGAATACATTGCCAACGTTTGCTCATCTGTCATTTCCGAAAGATATTTCATGGTCAAAAGGTATTGCGCCCAGTTTTGAAAAACCGCACCATTTCCCCCATAGGTTATCAATTCGTGTGGATGCTGCGCCACCGCATAATCCAGATTATTTTGAATCATGAGCATGATGGCTTTCGCCTGCTCAGATTTTCCGGGATATTCACCGATATTTTTCGCTTTCATATCATATTCCGGGCGGAAGCGGAACATATAAATACGTCCAAAATCTTCCAGCTCCTGACGGAATTCCGGCAATAATTCCGCATGAAATTTCGGATCAAAATAGCGCAAAGCGTTTTTCAGCGCCAAGACTTTTTCTTCGGCTGATAAAATATCTTTGCGTTTCGGCGCGTGATTGATTTCTGAATTGTAAGGTTTCGGGTTTGGCAAAAAATCGGGAATTCCCTGCTGTATTTCTTCTTGAAAAGTCATGGTTTTGTTTTTCGAAATTAACGGTTTTTCTGTTTTTAAAGATATTCAAATTAAGAAATACAAAGCAAATCGCAGACTTTTTCCAGAAAAAAACCTTACTGAAAAGTAAGGTTTTAATTTAGCCTAAAAGATCTTCGTTGGTTTCTTCGTGATTGTCTTCGTTATCACTAAGACTGTAGAAATTATTTTCTTCATCCTCCGAACCGATTTTTTCCATTGCGTCGTCGGCTGCGCTTCCGGGAACATCCAGGTCATCACCCATCCGTTCTTCATCAGGTTGCTCGTTCAGAATTGGATTTCCGTCGCCATCAAGCGGAACATGTTCTTCCTGATTGAAAATGTCCTTATCCGGACTGTAATTCATTTGTTTTAACTTTTCGTTTTGTTCTTCGATATTGTCTGAAAGTCCCATAATTTTTATAATTTTTTGGTTGATGTTTGATGCTTTTTTTTAAAAATCACTCCTTTATATAATAGCTCTTAATTAATCATCGTCCAGTTCCCGGTTTTTATTATTTTCCCAGGCGTCATTATATGCTTTTTGCTGGTTTTCCCAGGAATCCGGCGGAACGGCGTTTTCCGCAACTTTGCGATTTCGGTTATCAACTATGCTTTTTAATTTTCGTTCTTCCTCGGTAAGCAATCTTCGCTCATTTATTGGTAATCCGCTTTCTATAGATTTTTCGGTGTCTTCCGGAAGGTTTTTATTATTTTCCATGACTTCGGTTTTGTATAATTAATGAAATACTGAATGCGCAATTGAAGTGCAATTATTACGCCTTGCTGAAAATTTCATTCTAAAAAAATTCTGAAACTAAATTTTAAGCAGTTAGCCGTCAGAATTTAAAATGAAAAATTTGGCTCAAAAAGCAGCAAAAAACTGAAATTTCTATACATCATTTTTAAAGCAAAATATTGCTGAAATTCCGAAATATTATCCACCACAGCCGAAATTAATTGAAATATATTATTAAATTTGTCCACATTGATATTATGGAAAAAAGCGCTAAAAAAACGCCATCCGCCGCGATGGACCAAAACAAAATCCTTTCTAAACCTCGTATATTTTTCGGTATTTTATTTCTGCTCCTCTCCGTGGTGGCGGCACTTTCTTTCGTTTCATACCTCATGAACTGGAAGGCCGACCAAAGCCAAGCCGGAACCATGCTGGACAAAACCATAAAATCATCGAATTTCTTCGGTAAAATCGGCGATTGGCTGGGAAATATTTTTATTTTCGAAAGTATTGGTGTTGCGGCTTTTTTAGTAGCATTTCTGTTTTTTGTCTGTGGTTTAATTATTCTTAAAAAAAATTATTTCAAACCCTGGAAAACAATTGGACATTCGCTGTTTTTCATTTGTTGGTTGCCGATTTTTTTCGGAGCGATCACCCAAGGCGAAGGCGTTTTAAGTGGTGTTTACGGTTTTCAAATCATGGATTTCCTGAATTCTGTCATCGGAACTGCCGGTTTGTGGCTGGTGATTCTGGTAAGTATTGCGCTGTATTTTATTTTAGAATTTAATTTAAATCCGAATAATATCAAATCAAAACTGACGGATTTAAACGACAACACCGTCGGCCGCGTGAAAGGAATGCTGCCGAAATCTGCTGAAAGTTTTGAAGCGGATGAAGAACTTGAAAATTTTTCGGAGGTTGAATCGCCTTTAATTACCGTAACCGAAAGTGCCGGAATCCAGAAAGAAAATCATTCAGCGCCGGTAAAAAATAGTGCGCCAGAGTCGGAATTTGAGACCATAAAAACACCGAACCAAACTTCGTTTGATGGTGAAACTGCTGGAAATTCACTGAATTTAAATTTAGATAATACGCCGGCAAAACTGGAAAATTTGCCTGTAGAGGAGGAAATAAATTTTAAAGTTGAAGTTGCGAAACCTGTAGATGTGTTGGACGAATCTGATTTAAAATCCCAGGAATTGGTAGATAAGCACGGTTACTACGACCATAAACTTGATTTGGCAAAATTCCAGATGCCGACCATCGATCTGCTGCGTGATTACGGAAACGAGGAAATCTCTATAAATAAGGACGAATTAGAGGAAAATAAAAATAAGATCGTTGGACTTCTTAAAAATTTCAATGTTGGGATTGCGGAAATTAAAGCGACAATCGGACCGACTGTTACGTTGTATGAAATCGTTCCGGAAGCCGGAATTCGCGTAGCTTCAATTAAAAAATTGCAGGACGACATCGCGCTGAACCTTTCCGCGCTTGGAATCAGGATTATTGCACCGATGCCCGGAAAAGGGACAATCGGAATTGAAGTCCCGCGGAAAAATCCTTCAATGGTTTCGATGCGCAGCGTCATCGCCTCGCAAAAATTTCAAAATACAGACATGGATTTGCCGGTAGTTTTTGGTAAAACCATTTCGAACGAAATTTTCATCGCAGATCTAGCTAAAATGCCTCACCTTTTGATGGCTGGAGCAACCGGACAGGGAAAATCGGTTGGTATTAATGCGATTTTAACTTCATTGCTTTATAAAAAACATCCGAGCGAACTGAAATTCGTGATGGTGGATCCGAAAAAAGTGGAACTTTCACTTTACTCAAAAATTGAACGACATTATTTAGCAAAACTTCCGGATGGCGAAGACGCAATTATCACCGATACACACAAAGTAATTAATACGCTGAATTCTCTTTGCATTGAAATGGATCAGCGTTACGATTTGCTTAAAAATGCATTTTGTAAAAATCTCAAGGAATACAACAAGAAATTTTCTGAACGCAAACTGAACCCGGAAAACGGTCATCGATATTTGCCTTACATCGTTTTGGTGGTGGACGAATTTGCTGATTTAATTATGACTGCCGGGAAAGAGGTGGAGTTACCAATCGCACGTTTAGCACAGCTGGCGCGCGCTGTGGGAATACACTTAATTGTAGCGACACAAAGACCGTCGGTAAATGTAATAACGGGTATGATTAAAGCAAATTTCCCTGCCCGAGCTGCTTTCCGAGTAATTTCAAGTGTAGATTCAAGAACAATTCTGGATTCACCGGGTGCGGACCAACTTATCGGTAAAGGTGACATGCTATATTTTAACGGAAACGAAATTATGCGTTTGCAGTGTGCTTTCGTTGATACGCCGGAAGTTGAAAAAATAGCTGAATTCATCGGAGAACAAAAAGGTTATGCAAGTGCTTTTATGCTGCCTGAATATTCAAGCGAGGAAAATATTTCCACAGTTGCTGCTTTTGATCCGAATGAAAAAGATGTACTTTTCGAAGATGCTGCCAGAATTATTGTTTCAACACAGCAAGGTTCTACATCGATGTTGCAGCGTCAGCTGAAACTCGGCTATAACCGAGCGGGCAGAATTATGGACCAGCTTGAAGCCAGCGGTGTTGTAGGTGGTTTTAATGGTGCAAAAGCGCGTGAAGTGCTGATTTCAGACCTCAATTCTTTGGAACAGTTTTTGGAAGGTTTGCGCAAATAAAGCTTGATTTTAAACAAAAGTTTAACTTCGTTTTAAAATTTTAATCCAAAACGCAAATCACAAATAATGCAAACACTTTTTAGAAAAATATCAGTAGGAATTTTAGTCATCGCAGCCACAGCAAGTTTTTCAGCACAAAAAATAGATGCTAAAGCAAAAAGCATTTTGGATGCTGTTGCGAACAATTATAAAAGCAAAAAGAATGTTTACTTCAAATTTGTTTACGGAACTGGAACAGGACAGAAAGTTACCAAAACAGAACCCGGAATTTTTTACTCTGCAGATGATCAGTACAAACTGAAAATTATGGGTACGGAGCAGATTTTTGACGGAAATAAAATCTATAATATTTCTGCGGAAGACCAGGAGGTAACCGTAGCAAAGCCAACCGTCGGCGAGCAAATGTTTTCACCACTGAATTATATTGAAGAATATAAAAAAGGTTATAACGTAAATTACATTGGGAAACGCAGTGTAAACGGCGTTAACGCTGATTACATTAAGCTGACGCCAGCGAAAAGCAAAGGAATTAAAGAAGTTAGAATTTATGTAAACGGCCCGAAAAAGCAGCTTGTAAAAATCGAGCAGTTTTCTGCAGATAATAACGTTTCGGTAATTGCGATTCAGGATTATCGCGAAAACCAAAATCTAAGCAGCAGCATGTTTAGCTTTAATAAAGATAATTACAAGAATTATTTAATTACTGAGCTGTAAAAACCAGCTACAATCATATTAATAAGTCACAAAGCCAAATACTTTGTGACTTTTTTTGGTAAATTTGACGCATGATAAAAAAACTTGACGGCTACGTCATCAAAACTTTTTTCGGCCCGTTCGTTTTCATTTTCAGCGTGCTGTTTTTCATTTTCGTGGTTAATATTATCTGGATCCGCCTGGCGCAATTCACCGGAAAAGGTTTGAGTTACTGGGAAATCCTGAAACTCCTCTCCTACCTTTCTGCTATTGTGGTGCAATTGGTTTTGCCGCTTACCATTTTGCTCTCATCTATTATGACTTTCGGTGATTTCGGTGAGCGTTACGAGCTTGCGGCGATGAAAGCCGCAGGAATTTCGCTGACGCGAATTATGTTGCCGCTGTTTTTTACCACGCTATTTTTTTCCCTGCTTTTATTCGTTTTTTCCAATAATGTCGTCCCCGATTTCCAGCGGAAAGCCAAAAATATGCTCTATAATATCGCGGCTTCAAAACCTGCCCTAAATTTCACACCCGGACAGTTTATTCAGCAAATTCCGGGTTACAGTGTAAAATTTGACAGAATATCCGGCGATAGCGGCGAAAATTTAACCGGCGTTTTCATTCACAGAATGGCGAACTCTTTTGAAGACCAGCAATCTATCGTAGCTGAAAAAGGAAAATTTGTTCCGGCCGCAAACCCGAATTTTCTTAAGTTGGTTCTGTTTAACGGTCATGTTTACGAAGATCAATTAAGCGGCGCCGATTATAACCAACGTTTAAAACAGCCGGACCAAGCGATAAAATTTGATACTTTGGTTTCCCATTTTAATATTTCGGAAATCATCAATAAAGCCATCGAAGCTGAAAAAATCACTGATGACTACTCTTTCCAGAATATCTTGGAGTTGAACAGCACCATCAAAGAAACCAAAAAAAGCAACGAAAATATCCTGAACAACATGACTTACGAATTGGTGAGCCAGGCGAACAGCTATGTGACGTACATTGATAATACAAAAGCACAGACGAAAATTACCGCGCCACCGAAAGTTGATTCTATAAAGCAAAAACAAAAAAACGAAATGCTTTTTTCAGCGTACAACAAAATCGAAAATGTAAAGCTTACGACTTTGGGAAAAGATTCGCAGATTAAAGATATGCACGGCTATTTTTCGCGTGTAATTATGCATCAGCAAAGGATTGTTTCCTATTCCGTGACGTGTATTATTTTCTTTTTAATCGGCAGCAGTTTAGGTTCAATTATCCGCAAAGGCGGTCTGGGACTTCCGGTAGTTATTGCGATTGTGGTATTTATCCTGTTTTATTTGCTTAATTTATCGGCAGAAAACTTCGCATGGGCTGGCGAAATGGATCCGTATTTAGCGGCGTGGCTCCCGAATATGGTGCTGTTTCCGTTCGGAATTTGGCTCACTTATAAAGCATTGACAGATTCTCAACTTTTCGATATTGAAAAATATAAAGCGCTTTTCAAACCAATTATTGCAAAATTCTCGAAAAACAAAGAACACCAGCGTTATCGCTAAGTTAAAATTAAATAGGATTAATATTTATTCATCCTTTTTATTTGCCGTAAAACGTGCACTATTTTGTATTTTATTTAGAAGCTATTTCCGGCTTTTCGCTGTATCTTTTGCTGCGCTGCGCTCCGCAAAAGGATGCCGCTTCAATCCGGGCTAGTGAAAACTCGGTGGATATTAGCGCTCGCTTCGCTCGCGCGTTTAAATATACAAAACCGAAAAATTTGGCTAAAAAGAAGCTAAAATTTATTCCTATCACAAACTTTCGTAGACATCGGCGCGAGCGAAGCGAGCGTCATTTCACAATTATATAGCTGAATCAAGTTTTTACAAAACCAAAAAATTTGACTACAAAACAGCTAAAATTTAATAATTCACAAAGCTTTGACAACATTGACGCTCGCTTCGCTCGCGCCACAAAAAATTCAACCATATTTATTCCCCACTAAACAACCGTTTTTTTTCCAAAAAAAAAGTTTACAGACGAATCTGTAAACTCTATAAAACAGTAAAAAAGCTGCTTTTTACTTTAAAAATTTTGTAATCGCGTCGCTGTCCGGTTTTGTGGTGCTGATATATGAATCGATTAACTTTCCGTTTTCATCCACCAGAAATTTGGTAAAATTCCAAAGAATAGCGGTGTTTTTTACTCCGTTCAAATCTTTTTCAGTCAGATATTTAAATATCGGTGCGATGTCGTCACCTTTCACCGAAACTTTAGCAGCCATCGGGAAAGTTACGCCGAAATTTTTCTCGCAAAAAGCTCCGATTTCTTCATTTGTTCCTGGTTCCTGCCCACCGAAATTATTTGCCGGAAAACCTACAACTACAAGTTTGTCCGCATAATCTTTCGAAAGTTTTTCCAGATCAGCATATTGAGGCGTAAAACCACATTCCGAAGCGGTGTTTACGATCAACACTTTTTTGCCCTTAAAATCGGCAAAATTTATTTCTTTACCGTCCAGACTTTCTACTTTGTAATCGAACAGAGATTTGTTCGCTGTTTCGTTTGTGCTCATGTTTGCGGTATTTTTGTTAATGTTTTTGCAGCTTTGGAGCAACGCGCCGCCTGCTAAAAACAAAATAAATAATTTTTTCATCATATTAAAATTTAAAAGTATTCGCCGGGAAAACTTTGTTGGTTTCTATTTTATTTAAAATCATCACGTAATCGCTGTCCTTTTTCGGCGATGTAGATTCTATCCGGAAAGGCATCATCAAATTTCCGACCGCACGGTAGTCATCATACGTTAAAGTTTCATCTTTCTGCACTTCCTTTATTAGCATGTACGTTTTAGCATTGAAAAAATACAGGGTTTTATTGACGTTTTTTGTCAGTTCCACTTTAAGACAAACGATGTCGCCCACTTTTTCTTTACCTAAAAATTCAGCTTCAAAACCTTTGTTTTCCCAATCGATAAAATCATTGTCAAAACTTTCGGGCGAATAATTCGGGTATTCCTGGATTTTATTGGTCGCATAATTCATCGCGTAACCTTTTGTACCATCATAACCTTCCACCGCAGATTCTTTTTTACCAATCATAATCGTGGTTTTGGTAAGATTTGGTCTTTGCTGATAAATTTTTATCGGATAATCATCATTAATTCCCAAAGTTACTTTTCCCTGCAGCAAAACGGAATTCAAAAGTTTCCAATTGGTAAGACCGCCCGAAACTTCGATGTTTTTATCGATAATTTCCTTTGCGGTTTGTGCTGAAATAATGGTGCTGAAAGCGAGTAGAAAAACTGAAAAAATCTTTTTCATTATAATCATTGGCAATATTAAAATTGCGTTTTTAAAAAATTACGTGCTTTAAGGGCTAAAAAATTTAATCCCAAAAAAGCGACCAAATATATACTTTTTTAATTGAAAGAAATTATAATCGCAAAAGTCTGCGCGCTTCCTCCAAATCCGCAGGAACGTCTATTCCCACGCCAACAAAATCGGTTTCTATGATTTTTATTTTCATGCCGTATTCGAGAAAGCGCAGGCATTCGATCTTTTCGGCGATTTCCAGCGGTTTCATCGGCAGTTTCGTGAACTGCTTCAAAGCTTCTTTTCTGAAAGCATAAACGCCGATATGTTTAAAAAATTCTGTATCCTCCATTTTACCGCGCGTGTACGGAATTACCGAGCGGCTGAAATACAGCGCGAAACCGTCGCCGTCGGTAATAACTTTCACATTATTGGCATTTTCGATTTCGCTTTTCTTGGATAATTTTATCTTTAAGGAAGCCAGCGAAATTTCCTTGTTAAAATCA
The DNA here is from genome assembly GCF_000812875.1 of Kaistella solincola. Classification (GTDB taxonomy): domain Bacteria; phylum Bacteroidota; class Bacteroidia; order Flavobacteriales; family Weeksellaceae; genus Kaistella; species Kaistella solincola. The sequence goes on from NZ_JSYK01000003.1 coordinate 965,219, forward strand.
GAATGAAAAACTGAAATTAATTTTTTCAGCGGTTCCATTTTCAGAAAAGGTTCGTCGCCCTGAACATTTACCACGATATCGCATTCGATATTTTGAACGGCTTCCGCAATGCGGTCGCTGCCAGTTTCGTGTTGTCCGGTCATTACAGATTTTCCACCGAGGGACAAAATTTCTTCAAAAATTATTTCGGAATCTGTTGCGACGAAAACTTCATCAAAAAGCTGCGTTTCTACTACGTTTTGGTAAGTTGTAGAAATCACCGTTTTATCGCCCAATTTTTGCATTAATTTTCCCGGAAAACGCGTGGCTTCGTAGCGGGCCGGAATTACAGCGATAATTTTCATATTTTATTGTGATTTTAAATGATAAAAAAAGCCTCTTTTTTAGGCTAATTTTTCTAAAGCAGCTTCTAATCTCGGCAACATTTTTTTTATTTCATCAGCTGATAAACCACCCGCTGATGCCCTAAACCAAGGCATATTCCGTGAATTTCCGAACGCCGAAAATGGTACCAGCGCCACACCAGCTTCGTTGATCAGATAAAATACAAGGTCAGACGAATCCGCAATCTGCGAACCATCGGCTTTTGTTTTGCCTAAATAATCAAGCTCGATGGTGAGATACAGTGCACCCATCGGTTTAATACTGTCGACCTGCAACCCACGGGATTTCATTTCCTGAATTCCTGTATGCAGAATCTTTAAACTGTCAGTGATTTTTCCCTTAAAGTCATTCACAAAAAAGTCTAAATGTTCCGTCTCACCCAAAAATACCGAAACGGCTTGCTGCTCAGGTTTTGGCGCCCAGGCCCCGATGTGGCCGAGTAATGCTTTCATTTTGTCAATAATTTCCGTAGGACCAAAACTCCAGCCTACTCTGACTCCCGTTGCCGCAAAACATTTTGAAGTTCCGTCGATAAAAACGGTGTATTTCTTCATTTCCGGGAAAAGAGAAACCGGATTGAAATGCTCTTCATCAAAAGTAAGCATCGCGTAAATCTGATCATACATCAGATAAAGCGGTTTTTCATTCTCATCGCGTTTTTTATTCTCTTCCAGAACAAGTTCACAAATTTCGGTGAGCTGATCTTTAGTAAACATTGTTCCGGTCGGATTCAGCGGAGAACATAAAGCCAGCAGAACTGCACCTTCCAAATGAGGTTTCAATTCTTCTGCAGTCGGCAAAAAGTTATTGGACTGAGCCGTTTCAACTTCAATTTTTTCAGCGTGAGTCAAATAGGCATAATGGTTGTTGTTCCACGAAGGAATTGGATAAACCACTTTATCACCTTCATCAACAATCGTTTTGAAAGTAGCATAAATTAAAGGTCTGGAGCCGCCTGCCACTAAGATTTCATCTGCAGAATATTTAAGATTCCAGCGATTTTTTAGATCTTCGGAAACAGCTTTTCTCAGAGACAAAAGGCCGTTTGCCGGCGGATAATTGGTCAGGTTATTTTGGTAAGCTTTCTGAATTTCTTCTTTCAGCCTTGCGGGAATCGGGTAAATATTGGCATCCAAATCACCGATGGTAAGATTGGCGATCTCGGCGCCTTGCGTTTTCAGATCATTTACCTGATTACCAATTTTAATAATTTCTGAACCGATAAGATTTTGGGCGAGTTTTGATACTTTCATATGATTGCTCAATTAGTTAATTTAATTTTTGAGTTTTAAAGCTTTAAATCTGCTTTTACCTGATTAATTTTCTGTTCTAAAACAACAAGCTTTTCACGGAAATCCTGCTCAGAAGCGATTGAATCCTTCACGGAAACATAAAATTTAATTTTAGGTTCCGTTCCGGAAGGACGCACGCAGACTTTTGTTCCGTCTTCGGTGTAATAAATTAAAACATTGGATTTTGGAATGTCGTCCATCGTGGATTTTTCGTTGTTCAAAAGATTTAATGATGTTTGTTCCTGGAAATCTTTCACCGTTGCCACTTTGGAACCTGCGATCATTTCTGGCGGATTTTCACGGAAATCTTTCATCATTTGCTGAATTTCTTCTGCACCAGTTCTGCCTTTTCGCACCACATTTACCAAGCCTTCGTAATATAAACCAAGGTCTTTGTAAATATCAATCATGTATTCGAACATTGTGCTGCCATTGGCTTTGCACCATGCCGCGATCTCACAGGCCAATAAAATAGAACCGCAGGAATCTTTATCGCGCACGAAATCTCCGGTCATAAAACCGAAACTTTCTTCGCCACCGCAGATGAATTGTTCCTCGCCTTCGAAATCGCGAATCATTTTTCCAATCCACTTAAAACCAGTTAAACCAACTTTGCAGTCCACACCGAATTTCTCAGCAATGTCATAGAAAATATCAGAAGTCACAATGGTTGATCCAATAAATTCTTTACCCGTAATTTTCCCGGCTTTTTTCCACTGATCGAGGATATAATAGGTTAAAATCGTGTTGGTTTGATTTCCGTTCAGAAGCTGCATTTCACCATCCAAATTTCGCACTGCAATTCCCAAACGGTCGCCGTCCGGATCCGTTCCGATAACAATATCACCATTGGTAATTCTGGCTAAATCCAGCGCCATTTCCAGCGCGGCCGGTTCTTCCGGATTTGGTGAAGCTACGGTCGGGAAATTACCGCTGGGAATCATTTGCTCGCGCACCAGATCAACTTTTTTAAAGCCTGCTTTTTCCAGCGCCTTTGGAACTGTAGTGTAAGTCGTGCCGTGAATGGAGGTGAAAACGATATTTAAATTATCGCGACCTACATTTTGATACAAAGAATTTTTCATGCATGCATCGATGTAAACATCGTCCTGCTCCTCGCCGATCCATTCAATTAAATCGTCATTTCCTTCAAATTTAATTTCCTCAAACTTCACGGAATACACTTCGTTAATAATCGCTTCGTCATTTGGCGGAACGATTTGCGCGCCGTCATTCCAATATACTTTATAGCCGTTGTATTCCGGCGGATTGTGCGACGCGGTTAAAACAATCCCGGCGTTGCAATTTTTATCTCTAACAGTAAAGGAAAGCTCCGGAGTTGGGCGGTGCTCTTTGAAAATTAAAACTTTAATGCCATTTGCCGTTAAAACATCCGCGCACATTTTACCAAATTCTTTTGAATTGTGGCGCACATCGTAAGCAATAGCAACTTTTATATTTTCGTTTGGAAACTGCTGATGAAGATAATTTGCAAGCCCTTGCGTTGCCTGACCTAACGTATATTTGTTTAAACGGTTTGTGCCAACGCCCATAATGCCTCGCATTCCGCCGGTGCCGAATTCCAGTTCTCGGTAGAAAGAATCTTCCATTTCATCGGAATCAGCTTCGATCCACTGCCGGATTACATTTTGGGTTTCCGCATCGAAAGTATCTGTGAGCCAAAGATTTGCTTTTTCTAAAGTGGTCATATTTTTTAATTTCTATTATTCGGAAGTAAATTATAAATCTAATTTTCCGTGTTGAACATTTGCAGTTTTTTCAATTTTCAAAGCCTGAATCGGATCGCCGTAATACGTGAGTTTTGCGGTTTTTTCGACGGAACCCTTTAAAGAATCGGTTACATTTATTTCGGTATAGCTGCCGTTTTTTGCTGAAATTTTTGCACTGTTTATCATCCAATATGGTGCAATGATGCTGGCGGTATCCGAGACTTTTAAAACTGCTTCGGCGCTTTTGCCCAAAAAGTTTGCTCTGCTTTTTTGGTTCATTTCCACTTCGGCACGCCTTGTATTCACCGATCCAATAAATTTAGCATTATTTTTTAAATTCAGCCGGAAATTATCGGTCTTAATTTCGCTGGATATATTCAGTTCTACGGAATTTGAAGCGGAAACTTTTTCTAAATTATATTTTGAATAGATGGTAACATTATAGAAATCTACACCTTCTGTTTCGCGGCTTTCGGTGATATTTAAAGTTTTGTTTTTTACCTTTAATTTCAGGTTTTTGCTTACGTTTCTATACGTTTCAATATTCACGTAACTGCTGTCGCCTTTCACATAAAAAGCGCGGAATTTTCCATCTAAATTAAGGTTTACAAAATCTTCCACTTTAGCATCGGTGCTGGAAATATCGCCTTTCGGGCGCACTTTTCCGCAGGAAAGAATCGAAAATGAAAGTAAAAGGAAAAACAGATTTTTCATAAAAAAGGGGTCAAATAGCAGGTAATTTTTAAATCACTTCTTCCACATGATAATTTTCGTGCGGGCGGTTGGTACGGATCAGCATTTCGCCTAAAAAGCCGGCGATAAATAAAAGCGTTCCCAAAATCATCATGGTTAAAGAGATAAAAAACCACGCATTATCCGTTAATAAATGTCCGTAAATTCCTCTTGAAACATCGATTAATTTTGAAATTCCCAGCCAAAGTGCAGAAAGAAAACCGACGATAAACATGACCGTTCCTACGGCGCCGAAAAAATGCATCGGCCGACCACCAAAACGGCTGACAAACCACAATGTTATTAAATCTAAAAAGCCACGCACAAAACGCTCGGTACCAAATTTTGAAGTTCCGTACGGTCTCGCCTGATGTTGCACGGCTTTTTCGGTAATCTTCCGGAAGCCTGCATTAGCTGCTAAAACCGGAATATAGCGGTGCATATCGCCGTATACATCGATGGATTTTACGACTTGTTTTCTGTATGCTTTCAAACCGCAGTTGAAATCGTGAAGTGAAACTCCGGAAATCCCTCGCGCCGCAGCATTAAAAACTTTGGACGGAATATTTTTAGTCATTACATTGTCAAAGCGCTTTTTTTTCCAGCCCGAAACAATATCGTAACCTTCGGTTTTCACCATATAGTACAGCTCCGGAATTTCTTCGGGAAAATCCTGTAAATCTGCATCCATAGTGATAATAACATCGCCCTGCGCTTTTTCAAATGCAGCGTGAAGCGCCTGGGATTTACCATAATTGCGCGAAAATTTAATTCCGTGAATTTGTGGATTCTGAACGCGTAAATTCTCAATAATGCTCCACGACAAATCGGTGCTGCCATCGTCTACAAACCAGATTTCGTAAGACAAACCTTCCGAATTACACACTTTATCAATGCGGGAAAAAAGTTCTTCTAAAGATTCTTCTTCATTAAGTAACGGAATGATGATCGATAAATTCATTGATAAAATTAGATTTGACACAAAATTAAGGCATTATTTCTTTGCAGCATTCATTTGAATTAAAGTTCGGTTCTGCTTCTGAAAAAACTGGCGAAAAAGGTGGAAAGAATTATATAAAAAACCAAGACTGCGGCGAAATAATACGCAAACTGGCGGAAACTAAACATGTCCTTTCCTTCAATCATTTTTGGTGCAAAACTTTCCTTTCTTTCCTGATATTTTTTATCGAGTTCCGCTTTTTCTTCGGGCGTTTTTACAAACTGGCTGGCTTTGGCGTATTCCGCTTCAAGCTCGGTTTTTTGCCGCTCGATGTATTGAAAATTAAGTAAATCTTTTGCGATAGGATCAGCAAAATTCAAAAATAAAAACATCGTGATGATCGAAAGAAGTCCGCCGATGAACATTGGTTTAAAAGCACGGCCGAAAGCGTCGCGAAAACCCATTTTTATACCGGCTTTTCGGAGAGAATTTACCGAAACATAAGCGCCGCCGAGATAAATTACGGGAAGTATAAAAGCGTTGATGAGAAGCGAATTGTTAAAATAATCGGTATTCATGCCGAAAAAATACAGTCCCAGAAAAATTGCCATGGTAATTAGAAAGAGCACAAAACCAATGGTGTAAATGTTTTTAGTCATATTTATTTTAATAAAATTTGCCTTTTTAAGGCGTAGAATTTTGAATTTTGAATTAAAGGCGTATCTTTGCAACGGCAAGTCCTAAACAACCAGCTCCTGAAACTCCTCCAGGGTGGGAACGCAGCAAAGGTAATCGGTTGTAGCGGTGTGATTTAGGTAGCTTGCCATTTTTTATTTCTTCTCTTTCTGAGTTTTTATTTCACTTAAAGTCTTTACGTTTTTCCAATTTTCTCCCGTTTTTATGCGGTGAATTTGCATATCTGAAACTTTAAACTGTTGTGCAAGTTCGCGAAGCGTTTTTCCCTGAGCAAGTTTTTCTTTGATATAAAGTACATTTTCTACGGAAAGTTTTTCGTTGGCCGATTTTTTTCTTTCCGCGCCGAAAGTTTTTTCCGCGTATTTTTTCGTTTTGTAATACGGATTATCGGCATAACGCGCGAAAGCTTCTTCTTTTGTCGCCCACTGCAGATTACTTGCGTGGTTATTTTCTTTATTAAAATCTTTATGTATCACCACTTCAGCATCAGCGGGTTTTTCCAGGAAAAGTTCTGCCACCGCACGATGAATTAAGAAATGAGAAAAAACCTGACGCTTACGGTCGGTTTTTAAAATATATTTTTTCCGCTTTGCAATTACAGAAAGCCTTTGGTTTTTCAACTCTTCTATTTCCGCAATTTCTTCCGGTGTTTTAAGGCTTTTTTTAACCAGTGTTCTTCTTCTGTCTTCCAGAAAAGCAATAAGTTCATTCAGCGCTTCAATTTTTTCGGCGACATCTAAAGGTCTTTCTTTAAATAATGTAAACCGAACAATGGGATAACCGCCTTGCAGTGAACCTTTAATTAAACCTCCGTCCGGACGGTTTTTATTATACGTTTTCACACGGCCGAAGTTAGAAACTTCTACGCGATACTGCGAGTCGTTTTCCAAATTCAGCGGATATTCTTTCCATATTTCGGTCGGATACAGCATTTTTTAGATTTCAAATTCTTCACCTAATTTTGGTAAGGTAAAATCAATGTTTTTTTCTTTAAAATGTTGTTCAGCTTCGTCGTGATTGATGGTAATCGGGGGAAAAGTATCGAAATGACAGCCAATAACGCGCGGCGTTTTCAGTAATTCCAGAGCTGCAAAACTCGCTTTTCTGGCGCTCATGGTGTAATGTGAACCCACGGGAAGTATCGCTAAATCAATAAAACCAAAAAGTTTCGGAAAAATTTCCATATCAGCCATAACGCCGGTATCGCCGGAAAAGTAAATATTCTTGCCCGGAAGGCGGAAAAAATATCCTGCAGGTTCGCCACCATAAGTTCCATCGGGGAAAGAACTGGTGTGACTTGCCGGAACCATTGAAATTTTCAGATCATCGATTTTTGCAGAACCACCGAAATTAATATCAACTGAATTTTTATGCCCAAAATAGCCGCAAATTTCCGGCTGACCGATAATTTGCGCTTCCGGGTGGTTTTCCAGAACTTCTTTCACATCGGCAATGTGATCGCCGTGCGCGTGCGTAATTAAAACATAATCGATTTTCTGCGCAGCAATATCAAACCCTGATTTTTCTTTCTGGTAATTGTAAAAAGGATCAGACAGGATATTTTTGCCGTTATAAGTGAACAAAAAACAGTTTTGTCCCAAAAATTTAAATTTAATTTTAGCATCCATCATCTGTGTGTTTTTTAATTAAAATAATTAAGTCCAAATGCGACTAAAACCGCCATCGTTAAAGCGATAATTCCAACCTGTTTTAAAAACGGATCCAGTTCTCTTGGCGTGGTGACCTGCATAATTTTGCGTCGCAAACCGGTCAGCGGTAACATCAGGATAAAAAAGATAAAAGCATAATATTTTCCTTGGGTGTGCAAGCCGTTCATCATCATAAATACCAAAACGAAAAGCAACGGCAGCTGCAAAAGAATGATTTCGTAAACCATTGCTTTTTTGAAACCAAGACGCAACGCCAATGTTTTTTTACCGCTTAATTCGTCGCTTTCAATATCGCGCATATTGTTCAGATTCAAAACAGCAGCGCTTAGCAAACCAATTGCCGATGCCGGCAATAAAGTGTCCCAGTGAAATTCTTTGGTGAAAAGAAAATAGCTGCCACACACCGAAACCAAACCAAAAAATATAAATACAAAAATATCTCCCAAACCCATGTATCCATAAGGTTTTTTACCGACGGTATAGCCAATCGCCGCTAAAATACACGCAATGCCAAGACCGACAAAAGTGTAAAATTCCGTGATAAAACCATCCTTAAAAAACGCAAAATATAAAAGCGCAATTGTGGCTGCTAATGATAATATAGAAAACAATATTACCGCATTTCTCATTTGGTTTGCAGTAATTTTTCCTGAAGCTACGGCGCGCTGTTCGGCTTCATTTACACGCAATTCATCGGTCCCACGAATGCCGTCGCCGTAATCATTTGCGAAATTGGAAAGGATTTGATACAGCAAAGTCACTAAAAGTGCCAACGCAAAAATTCGCCAATCCCAGTCTCCGCCGGCTTCCACAACACGCCAACGCGCGATAAAGGAGCCGAGAATAATGCCGCTTACCGAAAGTGGCAAAGTCCGCAGCCGCGCTGCTTTTATCCAATTTATCATATATTCAGTTGTCAGGTGTCAGGTGTCAGGTGTAGGCTGTCAGTTGTTAGGTTCCAGATGGAATTTTTGATTTCGGACTTCAGACTTCTGACATCTTTCTTCTATCTACGAAATCCAGTTATTGTCGCCGAAATCCGGTTTTCTTTTTTCCAGGAAAGCGTTGCGTCCCTCCTTGGCTTCTTCGGTCATATATGCCAAACGCGTGGCTTCGCCTGCAAAAACCTGCTGGCCTACCATTCCGTCGTCAGTTAAATTCATTGCGAATTTCAACATTCGGATGGACATTGGCGATTTGCCTAAAATTTCCTGAGCCCATTCGTAAGCAGTATTTTCCAATTCTGCGTGCGGAATTACAGCATTTACCATTCCCATATCTGCAGCTTCCTGCGCAGAATAGTTTCTGCCTAAAAAGAAGATTTCGCGTGCTTTTTTCTGTCCGACCATTTTCGCGAGATAAGCGGAGCCGTAACCGCCATCGAAACTGGTGACATCTGCATCCGTTTGCTTGAAAATTGCGTGCTCTTCGCTGGCTAAAGTCAAATCACAAACGACGTGCAATGAATGCCCGCCGCCAACTGCCCAGCCATTCACCACGGCAATGACCACTTTCGGCATAAAACGGATCAAACGCTGAACTTCTAAAATATTTAAACGATGTCTGCCATCTTCACCTACGTAACCCTGCTCACCACGCGCTTTTTGGTCGCCGCCGCTGCAAAAAGCGTGGCCGCCGTCTTTCTGGCTTGGACCTTCGCCGGTGAGCAAAACGACACCTACGGAAGAATCTTCGGAAACGTGGTAAAAAGCGTCATATAATTCGGAAGTGGTTTTCGGGCGGAAAGCGTTACGAACTTCCGGACGATTTATTGCGATTCGGGCAACGCCGCCACTTTTTTGGTACGTGATGTCATCGTACTCTTTTACGGTTTTCCAGTCTGTCATTTTACGAAAAAATTTTGCGTAAAGATAAGGAATTTAAAGGGCGAGCACAAAGAGAAATGTGGTTGTGTGGTTTAAAAATTATAATTAATGGCGTGGAAATTTGATTAAAGAATAAAGTAAAAATTTGCCCAAAAAGCAGCTAAAATTTTGCGGCGTTATTGCAGTTGACAGCCGGATTTTTTAAAAACGAAAAATTTGCCTTTAAAGCAAGTATAATTTTAGGAAATCGATGTGGAATAATTTAAAATGCAGATTGAAAAAAAATGCCGTTTTAGTGGCAAATTTTTTGGTTTTAAACACAAAGTTTTGACAAACTCGATGCGTATTTTTAGATGCGCAAAGGCATTACATTTAGCAAAGCGGCGACCTTGTGCACCTCGTGGTTTTTAGCGCTTTGGTCCTTTGTGGTCTTTGTGGTCTTTGTGGTCTTTGTGGTTAAAAATAGAATGAAAAGCCGGAATAGCTTCAATAGTTAATTCTAAAAAAAATGCCGTTTTATCGGCAAATTTTTGAGTTTTAAATGCAAAGCTTTTAGACAAAATTACCGCTTATTTTAAGAAGCGCAAAGGCATTACATTTAGCAAAGCGGCGACCTTGTGCACCTCGGAGTTTTAGCGTGTTCGAGTGCTTTGTGTCCTTTGTGGTTAAAAAAAGCAGGTAAAAAAGCAGAAAATTCTTCAGTAGTTTAATTTAAAAAAAAATGCCGTTTTAGCGGCAAATTTTTTTGAGTCTTGAATTTATAATTCCTTGAAATCTTCGTCGGTGATTTCGTCGTTTTCCTGCAGAATTTTTTCCGCGGCTTCGAAATCGCGTTCGCTGACCATCAGGAAATAATTTTGCGACATCGGAAAAACCGCGATGTTATTTACGAATTCATTTTTTATATAACTCGGAATTTCGCGCGAAGCCAACTTGGTTTTCGCCAACTCGATTTCATATAAGTAAGAGGACTGAAAAATTGGGACCAACTCTGACATATTTCTTTTTCCGAAAGTTAATGATTTTTTGCTGAAGTGCTTTCGGTAAAAAAAGGTGAAAGAAGGAAGAAAAGAACTTCTAGCCCCGGTTGGAGCAATTGTTTGAGCTCTTTTTTGGTTGCGGCGGCAAAGCCGCCGCAACCAAAAAAAGCGAGTGCGGAAAACGGGTTGGAATCTTCGAGCACATGAAAAATCTTGGTGCTTCTAAAGCATTTTTTCGGCCTTATTTAGCTCAATTTTTTCTTATTGATGAACCAATAAACCGGCACACCAAGCAAAATCAGGATGAAGCCCGGCCAGGTGTACTGCGGCTTGAACCAGACGAGAAGTACGCAAAATGCGGTCCCGATAAGCAAATAAAGCAGTGGTGTTACTGGATAAAGCCAGGTTTTATAAGGTCTCTCGAGGTTTGGTTTTTTGATGCGCAAGTAGATGACGCCAAAAACGGTGATCATGTAAAAGAGCACAATTACGAACGAAATCATGTCGAGCAAATCGCCATACTGGCCGCTGAGTGCTAGAACAGATGCCCAAATCCCCTGCATCCAGAGGGATTTTCCGGGTACGCCATTTTGGTTATTTTCAATGGCGGATTTGAAAAACAAGCCGTCTTTTGCCATGGTTTGAAAAACGCGCGCGCCGGCGAGAACCAAACCGTTAATGCAACCAAACGTGGAAATCATGACCAAAATCGCCATAATAACGGTGCCGAGATTACCGAAAATAACTTCGGAAGCGGCAACAGCAGGTCGGTTTTTATCTGCAAAAGCAATGGCGTCGCGGTCCAAAGCGTTGAGATACACGAAATTGACGAGCATATACAAAACCATCACGATCGTGGTTCCCAAAACCATGGATTTTACAACATTTTTTCGTGGATTTTCGATTTCACCAGAAACAAAAGTGACATTTTCCCACGCCACAGAACTGAAAACGGAACCAACCATCGCGGCGGCAATTCCACCCAAAAGCGTAATGCTGCCGATGGATTTCCAGCCGGTTGGCAGCAAATCGTTGCCGACTTCTTTACCAAAATCCTGAAAACTGTTCCAGCCAAAGCTCATGTTGCTCGCCCACTGCGAATCTTTCACCAAAAGAAAACCGAAAAAGATAATGCCGAGTAAGGCGATAATTTTCGATGTTGTAAAGAGATTTTGTAATATTTTTCCGTTTTTAACGCCTTTGGTATTGATGAAAGTCAGAAATAAAATGACGACAATTGCTAAAATCTGCACCCACGTTATGCGGAAAGTTCCGCTTTGGAAAATGGGATCGGAGTTATTAAGCGCGGGAATGAGATAGGCGGTAAACTTTCCGAAAGCCATTGCCACCGCGGCAATTGTTCCGGTCTGAATTACCGTAAACAAACCCCAACCGTACAAAAACCCGGTCATTTTGCCGAAAATTTCTGTGATGTAGGTGTACTGCCCACCCGCTTTTGGAAACATTGAAGAAAGTTCTCCATAGGAAATTGCAGCTGCAACCGTCATGATTCCGGTAATTACCCAAACGGTGATCAGCCAGTAGCCGGAACCTAAATTCCGCATCATATCTGAACTCACAATAAAAATTCCGCTGCCGATCATGGAGCCCATGACGAGCATTGTGGCGTCCCAAAGGGAAAGTTTTTTATTCATAAAATAGTGTAAAAATATTTTTGTAATGTTTTGATAATCAAGTTCAAAAAAATTCTCCGCTAAAACGGCATTTTTTTAAAGTTTCCAAGCTGCGGTAAAAAGGTAAAAAACTAAACTTTTTCGCTTTGAAAGCGGTAAATATATAAATTTTCTGCACCTAACCGCGCATTTTATTTGGAATTATGAAAAGCATCGAAAAATTTTAATTGCTGAATATTTAAAAAGTGTATTTTTGTTCAAATATCAATTATGAAAAAGTTTGCAATTGTTTTATCGGTGATGTTCGCTACAACTATTTTGGCTCAGGAAACGCCCGCTCCACCGGCGGGAAAAGCTTTGGTTGGTGATTTTTACGGTGCTCAAGTTTCAGCAAAAGCAGAAAAAATGGCCATTTCACCAGCAGAATTAGATCAGAAACTCTCAAGTTCAGCAAAGCTTGAAAATATTGCTGTGAAAGGGAAAGTGGTAGAAGTCTGTGAAAATAAAGGCTGTTGGATGACCATTAAAACCGATAATAACGAAAGGTTTTTCGTTAAAATGAAAGATTACGCTTTCTTCGTCCCAACGTCGCTGGTTGGAAAAAATATCATTTTAGAGGGAAATGCGGAAACGAAAACCATTTCGGTAGAAGAGCAGCGCCATTACGCGGAAGACGCGAAAAAACCGACCGCGGAAATCGAAGCGATTACAAAACCTAAAGAAGAAATCCGGTTTCTGGCAAGCGGAATCCGGGTGGTGAAATAAATTAAAAAGCGAAGCGTTTGTCTTCGTTTTTTTATTCGATGGTAAAATCTACTTTCTCATTCAGTTTCGGAAAGCGATGTTCGGAAACAAAAGTTTTCCCGGTACAGTCAATTTCCTGCCAGCCTTTTTTTCTACCGACATCACCAACTTCGACCACAATCGGTTCGAAAGAGATTTCGGTTTTTCCGGGTTCAATGATTTCCTTTAACTGCACGGCGATATCTAATACACAGAGATATTCGGTGTTTAATTTTACGTTACGATAAATGATATCGAAATGCGTCTCTTTATTCTGAGGTATTTCCTTATAATTTTCCCAACCTTCTATACTTCCGTTCAAGTTCGCCATGGCATTTAAAGCTTCGTATAAAGCGATTGTGTAGTACTTACGCGTTTCTTTACGCAAATAATCGTTTTGGAAATGCCCGCCTTCAAATAAAACGTTTGGAATTCCCTTTCTCATCAGATTATCACCTAACGATGTCGGGTAAAATTCGTCCGTATAACGTGCAATTTGGTTCTGCAACAAAGGATTTAATTTCTCAAACATTCTGCTGATTACCGCCATTGATTTTTTACGGCCAATAGTTACCGTTCGCTCAAAATCCTGAGATGGAGCCAAAAAAGATAAGGTCGCCGGATGAACACCGTCGGTGCTAAAAATAGTTCGCTGCTCGTGCAAATTCAGCGCGTAATCATACTTTTTTTTGGTGTAAAGTTCTTTCAGTATTAAAATCTCCTTGCTCGATTCCTTTAAAAAATCACGGTTGATATCAATATCAAGCGCATTTCTGCGCGTCCATTTTTCAGAGCCGTCTGGATTTAACATTAAAACAAAATCGAGCGAAATTTTCGAGAATAATTCTTCCTTTAATTCAGCATGATTTCTGAAAATTTCAAGCAAGTCGAGAATAGCGTGTGTAGCATTTGATTCGTTTCCGTGCATTTGCGACCACGCCAAGATATTTACATCACCATTTCCCAAGCTTAACATATAAATCGGTTTGTTCAAATCCGAAGTTCCCACCTGTTGAATAAAGTCGCTGTAGTTCTGCTGTAGGAAAAAAAATAGTTTTTCCGGGGAAATATAGCGCTTTGGAAAGTTTGGGTTTTCGATATAATATTTAGAAATCGACATGTGCTTAAAATTTACATTATCAAATTTAAAACTTTTATAGCAAACTAAGACAATTAACTTTTGTAAATTCATTAAACATGACTAAATGTCAGTTTGTCTGTTGATTAATTTGTGGATTGCATTAATTTTAATTTAAATTTTTAATATTACTTAAAATCAGTTACTTAAAGAGAATAATTAAAGTAAAATATTAATTGCACTTTAAGAGCAATATTGCCGGTAAAAGCCTATTTGACGGTAATTATCATAAACATTGACCCGGTAATAAATATTGTATCTGTTGCATGTTTTTACAATTGTAACATGTATTAATTTTGGTCAAATTCAGTATATTTGCTTTTTAACATATAATATGGCAAACGAGACTATTTTCCTACTGGGTTTCCTGGTATTCATTATTATTATTTTGGCACTGGATCTGGGTTTACTCAACAAAAAATCCGATACGGTATCAATGAAACAGGCAGGGCTGATGAGCTTTTTCGTCGTTGCGCTTTCCATGGTTTTTTATTTTGTACTCACCCATTACGGTCACCTACTCCACGGCATCGACAGTATTGAAAAACTTCAGGAAGTGGTTTCGCGCCATCACCATCCCGTGAAAATTATTCCGGGAAACCTGGAAGACAGTATCTATTTATATAACCAGAATTTAGGGTTGGAATATCTCACCGGATATGTGGTTGAATACGCGCTCTCGGTGGATAATATATTTGTGATGGTGCTCGTCTTTACCGCGTTCGGTGTAGCGCCGAAAAACTATCATCGTGTGCTGTTCTGGGGCATTCTGGGCGCTATTGTAATGCGTTTCATCTTCATCTTCGTTGGCGCGGCCCTAATTCAGAAGTTTGAATGGATTATGTACGTCTTCGGTGCTTTTCTGGTATTTACCGGGGTGAAGATGTTTCTGGAAAAAGATCATGAAGATAAAATTGATGCGCACAACCACCCAGTGGTAAAGTTCGCCAATAAGCATTTCAAAGTTCATAACCAGTTTGTGGGAAACAAGTTTTTTGTAACCATGAATGGTGTGAGAAAAATGACGCCGTTATTTTTGGTTTTAGTCATCATCGAGTTCACCGATTTAATATTTGCGGTGGACAGCATCCCGGCGATATTTTCAGTAACAAAAGATCCGTATGTGGTGTTCTTTTCCAACATCTTTGCGATCATCGGACTTCGTTCCATGTTTTTCCTTTTAGCCGGTATTATTGACAAATTCAGATATCTAAAAGTAGGTTTGGCTTTACTCTTAACATTCATCGGTTTGAAAATGTTATTCCACCATTACCTGGATGATATTGGTTTTTCAACCACCGATTCACTCTTTATAATTGTAGGAATTTTAGGTGGAAGTATATTTCTTTCGCTGGTTTTACCTGAAAGAAAAAAATTAAGAAAACTGAAATACGATCCGGAAAAAGACAACCATTTACGAAAGTAATGACATTTAAATAACATAAATAATAGGATATCAGTTAGTTGATATCCTATTTTACTTTTGTAACGGTAATTACATTATTCTTGTTTACATTTGTATTATACATTTGTAAAAATTAATATTACATTTGTAATATGGATTTAAAGGAAAGAATTTCACAGGTTATCGCATATTCGCAATTTTCGCTTTCAGAATTTGCAGACGAAATCGAAGTACAGCGTTCCAGCATTTCGCACATTACATCCGGAAGAAATAAACCGTCGCTGGATTTTCTGATGAAAATTAAAACCCGTTTTCCGGAACTGGAATGGGAATGGCTCATCGAAGACAAAGGTGAAATGCTAAAAAATGCCGAAACAGCGGCAAATAATTCGGAAATTGAACTGAAACGGAAAACTACTTCCCTGCCCGATTTATTTTCTTTAATTAATGACGAATCTTTCGGGGTAACCGAATCTGAAGATAAAATCGTGGCGCAGCCTTCCCCAGAATCGCGTGAAACTAACAGTGAGCCGGAAAAAAAAGAAATAATCGATTCTCAGCGATTAGAATCTGCAGCGATTTCAGAACCCAAAACTGCACCGGCGAGTCCTCAATCTAATGTGAAAAGAATTGTGCTGTTTTATGAAAACGGCAAGTTTGAAACTTTTGAGCCGTAAAGTAAAAAAAAATTATGTTGTACATTTGAGTATCATTCAAATTTATAATATGAAACTTGCTGAACTCGCTAAAGAATTAAAAATATCCATTCAAAGTTTTCTTAAATTCATTCAGGACTTCGACCTGGAACTCGCCGATTGTCTTACCACCACTTTTGAAGTAAAACCGGAATTCATCAAATTTGCACGCGAAAACAAAGATTTTCTGAGAAAATATGCTGAAGATTTAACCAAAACCAAATCAGTACAGCAAATTGCTGATAACATTAAGCAGCCAACCGAAAAAGTTGCACAGGTTATTAAGGACGAAAAGCCGCAAATTTTCGAAAATGGAATGTACCGTTCATCGGTTTCAAGCTTTGGTATCGATAATAAACTGGGCGGAAATTACCAGTTTGTTTATAACTATTTCGGGAAAAACACGAAACTTACCAAACGCAGTTTTATCGGATACCGCGACCTTTTTTTCTTCATTTCTGAAGCTTTGGAACCTTATCTAAGCAATGTTTCTGTGGAAAACTGGGGAATTCACAAGCCCGCGGGAATTATTCTTTATGGTCCACCGGGAAGTGGAAAAATTTTCTGGGCGAATAAAATTGCTGAGATAATTGGTTATGATTTTAAAGAAATTAAAAAACATTTTCTCGGAACTACGCTTGTTGATAATGAGAAAACCGATTTTAATGATTTTCTGGTAACGATGATGCAGGAAGAAAATGTGATTTTGTTCCTCGAAAATTTCGATCAGTTGATGGCTGTGAGAAATGAAGAAACTTCCGTAAATGGCTGCGATGAGGAAACCAAGGAAATTATTCTGCATTATATCGGCCATTTTGAAGAAGAAAAAATCCTGATGATTGGTGCGGCGGATTCTTTATTTAAAATTGACCGCGAATTGTTGGCGCCAGGAAGATTTGATGTTGCAATACCGATCTTTCCGCCGAATGCAAAAGAGCGCTCAGAAATGCTACTGTATCACATGACTAAAGAATTGGCGTCGGACGCGCTTTTGCTGAAAATTTTGGAATTTAACAAAGCAAATTTGCTCCCTTTCTGGCAGGAAATTGCTGAAAAAATGAAAGCTTATTCCAACACCATGTTGGTAGATTTTACCCAAAGTCTCAAAAAAAGGATTCGGAATCTTTATCAGACCGAAAATTCAACTGAGATTAAGATAACAAAAAACCTGCTGGAAGCTGCTTTTAAAGACGCTGCCACCAAACTGACCGACCAATACTTAAACCAGGTTGAGCAGTTTTTGAAGGAAGTATCACGAAATAATTTTGAGGATTTCCAGCTGCGCATACGCGCCTTGGCGGAAGAACTTGAATATTATCGTGTGGTGGAGAAACCACGGAAATCGATCGGTTTTAAATCCGGCACAGACAGCTAAAAAAAAATTACCGCTTAAAAGCGGTATTTTTTTTATTATTTCTTTTTTTGTTTTGGCACTTTCAAGCCGTCTTCTTTTGCTTCGGAAATGCCAATTGCCACCGCCTGTTTGCGGTTGGTTACTTTGTCGCCTGAAGAAGATTTCAGCTCTCCTTCTTTAAACTCGTGCATTACTTTTTCAATTTTGTCCTGCGCTTTTTTTGAATATTTTTTTTCTGCCATTTTGCTGTATTTTAATGGTTAGAATTCCGTAAAACACCTATTTCATAAACATTTGCATGTTTTAAATATTTTGATCTTTCGCGCGACGTGATGGATTCAAACTGGTCATTTTTCAAAACGATAATCGGATCTTCCGTCATTTGCGGTTCTGCATCGGTGATGTATATTTCCTCCGGGCTTTTTTCGCGCAAATCAGATTGAATTTCCTGCAGATGATCCGCATAATCTTTAAAATCCGGATCAGACGAGTGAATGAAACGATATTCCGGCCCAGCCTGAACATTAAAATGTAGTTTCCGGTTCACCAAACCTACTTCATTGGTCACCCGCGGATTATCATTTCCATCGGTAAAAGCAACTTCCACCAGTTCACCTAAATTCTGCGCTGCATATTCTTCAGCCGCCTGAAATGTGGGAAAACCAACATAAAGTTTTTGGTCATCGATCTCATATTTTACCAGTTTATCACTGTCAAAAGTTTCCATAATTGCGTTTTTTTAATGTGCTTCGATACATCAATAATTTTGCCAAGATAATGAGAGCAGAAGTTCGCCGCGTTTTGGTTATTTTATTATCTTTGAAAATTATCCTATTTAATTATGAAAAAAATCCTCATTTCGCTGGTTATTTTTAGCTCGATCTCCTTTTTCTCGCAGACGATAACTTTAGACAAAATTTACTCTGGTTATTACCGCGGCAAAGGAATTTCCGGAATTTCTTCGCTAAAAAACGGCGAAAATTATGTTGTTATCGAACCTGATGGAATCGCAAAATATTCCTATAAAACCACCAAAAAAGACGGAAATATAGTGGAAGGCAACTTCCAGTCGTATATTTTTAATGATGATGAATCCAAGATTTTATTATTAAAGGAGAGTCAGCCAATTTACCGTCATTCATTTTTAGGAAAGTTTGACGTCCGCGATCTGAAAACTGGAAAAACAGTGAGTTTAAACGGCGGAAATTTCGTTCAGGAACCCACTTTTTCACCAGACGGCACCAAAGTAGCTTTCGTGGCTGATAATAATCTTTTTTATCAGGAATTAAACTCCGGAAATATTCTAAAAATCACAAATGATGGAAAGAAAAATTCCATTCTGAATGGGCTTGCAGATTGGGTTTATGAAGAAGAATTCGGGCACGCGAGATTGTACGAATGGACTAAAAATTCTGATGCCATTGTTTTTGTAAAATCTGATGAAACCGAAGTTCCGGAAATGTACATCCCGATTTACGAAAAGCAGCTCTACCCGTCGGAAATGCGTTTTAAATATCCGAAAGCGGGTGAAAAAAACTCGGTTGTTTCAGCACAACTTTTCCGTTTGGATAATGCTAAAACCATTGCTTTAAACCTTTCCAACTTCAAAAATTATTACATTCCAAATGTATATCACACGGCAAAAGCTGATGAAATTATTTTAATCACTTCAGAAAGACTTCAAAATGCTTCCGATGTTTTAAAGGTGAATACAAAAACCGGAAATGTGACCAAACTCTTCACTGAATCGGACAAAAGATGGATTGATACCGACAATGTGACTTTGGAATTTTTAGATGACAATTCTTTTATTTGGGGCGCTGAGCGCGACGGTAACCGACATCTTTACTGGTACGATCAAAACGGAAAGTTGAAAAAGCAAATCACCAACGGAAACTGGGAAGTAACCAATTACTACGGCTACAGCCCGAAAACAAACGAGGTTTTCATCCAAACAACGCAGCTGGGAAGCATTAATAAAGTGGTATCAAAAGTAAATATCAAAACCGGGAAATCCACCGTAATTTCAAATAATTCCGGGACAAACAGCGCAAATTTCAGCCAGAATTTTAATTATTTCATTGAGACCTCATCTTCAGCACAAAAACCTTACACGTATGTTTTGAAAGACGGAAACGGAAAAGTGCTGAAAGAACTTCAGAATAATCAGGAACAACTGAAAAAATTGGAAGCTGATAATATGGTTACCAAAGAATTTTTCACCATTCCGAATGAAGCTGGCGACCAGATGAACGCCTGGATTATGAAACCAAAAGATTTCGATCCGGCAAAAAAATATCCGCTTTTCATGTTCCAATATTCCGGTCCGGGCTCGCAGCAAGTGACCAATTCCTGGGACACAGGAAATGGTTTATGGTTTAATCACCTCGTTCAGCAAGGTTATATTGTAGCGTGTGTTGACGGGCGCGGAACAGGTTATAAAGGAACCGATTATAAAAAAGTAACCTACATGAACCTTGGGAAATACGAAATTGAAGACCAAATTGCTGCTGCAAAATGGTTCGGAAAACAACCGTACATCAACAAAGACCGTATCGGGATTTTCGGCTGGAGTTACGGTGGTTATATGGCGTCTTTAGCGTTGACAAAAGGTGCTGATGTTTTCAAAACCGGAATCGCCGTGGCGCCAGTAACCAACTGGAGATATTACGATACGGTGTACACCGAAAGATTCATGAGAACGCCGCAGGAAAATCCGAAAGGCTATGATGACAATTCGCCGACGAGTTACGCACAGCTTTTGAAAGGTAAATTTTTGCTGATCCACGGAACAGCCGATGATAATGTACATTTCCAGAATTCAATGGAGTTTTCGGAAGCTTTAATTCAAAACAAAAAACAGTTTGAATTTATGGCGTATCCGGACAAAAACCACGGTATTTTCGGTGGACAAACAAGACCACAACTTTACCAGAAAATGACGAATTTCCTTTTGGAAAATCTTTAATCTCGTTCAAATTAAACTTAAAGCCGCTCAAATCTGAGCGGCTTTTTTTTGCCCTTAAAACAGCAAATTTTTCCAAAAATTCTAAAAGCAAAAAATTGGTCAAAATAAGGCGGAAAAAATTCAATTAAAAAAGTAAAAATTTAGAAAATCAGAAATAAATGCCGCTTTAGCAGCAAATTTTTTAAAAGCTTTCGCCGGTTTTGGTATTCGAGAAAAAATCCTATTTTTGAGAAAATTAAAAACTTTATGGAAAAATCGACCAGAAAACATCCGAAAGGATTGCCGTATTTATTTTTTACGGAAATGTGGGAGCGTTTCGGATACTATCTGATCCTCGGAATCTTTGTTCTGTACATGATCGACAGTGAAAAAGGCGGCCTTGCCTTCAGTGATAAAAGCGCCGATGATATCTTCGGGACTTTCATCGCTTTGACCTATTTAACGCCTTTCCTCGGCGGGTTTTTAGCGGACAAAGTTCTAGGTTATATCAAGGCAATTTATATTGGTGGAATATTAATGGGACTCGGATATTTGGGCGTTGGCTTGTTCAAAGAATTACCACTTTTTTATGCTTCTTTAGGTTTGGTTATTTTAGGAAACGGTTTCTTTAAACCAAGTATTTCCACGCTTTTAGGAAATCTTTATAACGAAGAACCTTACAAAGAAAACAAAGATGCGGGCTATAATATTTTCTATATGGGAATTAATATCGGTGCCTTTATCTGCAATATTATTGCCGCTTTTATGCGGAATAAATATGGTTGGGGACCGGCTTTTATGACGGCTGGTGCAGGAATGTTCATCGGTTTGATCGTTTTCACAATGGGAAGAAGGTATATTTTAGAAGCCAATATTTTGAAACCGTCGCAGGAAGGTGACACTAAAATTTCCGACATTTTAATTAAGGTATTTTTACCTGCAATTGTCGCTGGTTTTATCGGTTGGATGATCCCAAATAATATTTTCGGCAGCGATTCTACCGACGCGTTTATTTTCGCCTGCATACCGGTGATTTATTTCTACGTAATGCTGTATGTGAAAGCAAATTCCGAGGACAAAAGACCAATCGGCGCTTTGCTGGCAATTTTTGCGGTCAGCGTAATGTTTTGGGCGGTTTTCAAGCAAAACGGAACGGCATTAACCCGTTGGGCGAAAAACTATACCGACCGTTCTATTCCGGCGCCTTTTGTTGAACCGCTGCGTGCAATTAATTTAATTGACGGTAAAGACGGCGTACAGGGAAAAACCTACGAAATGAAGGAAGTTTCGGTTTACGATGACCAGTACAGAGCCGAAAAAGATGCAAATGGCGAACCGAAGAAAGAAGTAGCACCAGACATTTATTTCCGCAATATTTCCGAAGAGCAGAAAGCGCATTTAGCTGAAAATCCGCAGAAGGAAATTGCACTCTATAACACCGAACTTTTCCAGTCGATAAATCCGGGGTGGGTAATTTTGCTAACGCCTGTAGTTGTAGGCTTTTTCATGTATCTCCGCAGAAAAGGTAAAGAACCAACAACGCCTGGTAAAATTGTTTTAGGGCTTTTCATTTCAGCACTTTCGTGTCTCGTCATGGTCGGCGCGGTGTATGCCGGAGATAATGGTTTGGTAAAGGTTTCCGCTATTTGGCTTATCGCTTCCTACGGTGTAATTACACTGGGCGAACTGTGTCTTTCACCGATGGGACTTTCATTGGTGTCAAAACTTTCACCACCACGAATTACGGCTTTGATGATGGGCGGATTTTTCCTCTCCACGTCAATTGGCAACAAACTTTCGGGTGTACTTGCAAGTTTCTGGTATGAATATGATAACAAAGCCAATTTCTTCATCGTAAACTTTGGTTTGCTGTTGCTCGCCACTTTGCTGGGCTTATCAATCCTGAAAAGATTGAACAAGATTATGAAAGAAAAAGGGGTGAATTAAGGCTAATTTTCTTTAACGCTAAAACCGCAGAACAATTCTGCGGTTTTTTTGTTTAATATTGTGAAATATGTTTGTAAAAACCCAAAAAAAACTATATTTGCTAATCTTAACAAATAATTAACACTGAAAAATTATGGATAACACAGTACAGAAAGGCCACCCGAAGGGATTGTACCTTTTGTTCATGACCGAAATGTGGGAGCGTTTCAGCTACTACGGAATGCGAGCGATCTTCGTTCTGTATATGACCAAAATGCTTTTAATGGGCGATGCCGAAGCCTCCGAGATTTATGGAAGTTATACCGGCTTGGTTTATTTAACACCGCTTTTGGGAGGTTATCTATCTGACCGCTTTTTAGGAAACCGCCGAAGTATTGAAATTGGTGGTATTTTGATGGCTCTGGGTCAGTTTTTCATGTTCTTTTCAGCTTCTACTTCCGGCGCGAGCGCAATCACGCTAATGTGGGTCGGACTTACACTCTTGATTATTGGTAATGGATTTTTCAAACCAAATATTTCCACCATGGTGGGCCAGTTGTATCCAAAAGGCGACCGAAGAGTAGATTCAGCCTTCACTATTTTCTACATGGGAATTAACTTGGGAGCGTTCTTCGCACCTCTGGTTGCAGGTACATTAGCAGAAAAAGTTGATTTTAAATGGGGCTTTTTAGCTGCAGGAATTGGGATGATAATCGGTTTAATCACCTTCATGCTCCAAAAAAACAAATTATTGGTTGATGAAAACAAAGAACCTATCGGTTTGCCAACTAACAAATTTGGGATCGCCCAGTTCGGAATGGTTGCCGGCGCAATTGCCATGATTTTCTTCTTCATGAACTTTAAAACCATGTTCAAGAGCGATTTAGATATCATTGGATATCTAATTTATGGCGCAATGATATTAATGCCGTTAATCGTATTAACCGATAAAGGTCTTTCGAAAGAAGAGCGTGATCGTATTATGGTCATCTTTATCCTCGCTTTCTTTGTAATCTTCTTCTGGGGTGCATTTGAGCAGGCAGGAGCTTCATTAACAATTTTCGCAGACAGACAAACCGACCGTACCATTTTTGGTTGGGAAATGCCTGCCAGTTATTTTCAGTCTGTAAATCCACTCGCGATTATCTTGTTGGCACCACTATTCTCTTCACTTTGGTTAAATCTTGGAAACAGAAACCGCGAACCTTCTTCACCGAAAAAGATGGCATTAGGTTTAGCGCTAGTAGCTTTAGGATACGTTGTTATCGCCTTTGCAGTTTACGGAATGGGCGCAATGGACAAAGTTTCTATGTTCTGGTTAATCGCGTTGTACGTAATCCACACCATGGGTGAGCTTTGTCTTTCACCGATTGGACTATCAATGGTTTCCAAACTTTCACCACTTCGTTTCTCTTCATTATTAATGGGAACCTGGTTCTTGGCGAATGCCGCAGCAAACAAATTTGCCGGTACGCTTTCAGCTTTGATTCCAGGAACAGGCGAAGAAGGTTCTGGTGCAAAAGTGACTTCATTCCTCGGTTTCCAGATTGAAAACCTGTTCGATTTCTTCCTGGTATTCATCGTAATGTGTGGTATTGCAGCTGCAGTACTTTTCGCAATGAGCCGTTGGTTAGAAAAGAAAATGCACGGTGTGAACTAAAATTCACGTTTTAAATTAATACAAAAACCATCGATTATTCGGTGGTTTTTTCTATTTTCGTGTGTTCCATATTTAGGAAAAAGCTTGGACCAACTATTTTTTACCGCCTAAAACGACTATTTTTTATAAAATAATATGAATTTAACACTAGAACAAATACAGGATTTTAAAGGGAAATATCCGAAACAAATCTGGTCACTTTTCTTCTCCGAAATGTGGGAAAGGTTCTGCTTCTATGGAATGCGCGGAATGCTTGTCTTTTTCATGATTTCGCAACTGAAGTTCGGTGATGAGCAGGCGAATTTGCAGTATGGTGCCACGCAGGCTTTTGTATACGCATTTACATTCGTGGGTGGGCTTTTCGCCGATAAAATTCTGGGTTTCCGGAAATCGCTCTTTTGGGGCGGTTTGCTGATGATTGTCGGAAGTTTAATTTTAGCCACTAATCCGCATGATTTTTTCTTTTTGGGAATTTCATTTACCGTTGTCGGCACAGGTTTTTTCAAACCAAATATTTCCACCATGGTCGGCAAGCTTTACCGAAATGGCGATCCGCGTACAGATGCAGGTTTTTCCCTCTTTTATGCCGGAATAAATCTTGGCGCGCTGCTCGGCGGGTACCTTTGTATAGCAATTGGTAAAGGCGAAATGCTTTCAAATCTGATTCCGGAAGACAAAAGATGGAACGTCGCTTTCGGTTTGGCTGCAGTCGTAATGCTCATCAGCTTAATCAATTTTGTTTTCACCCAAAGAAGCCTTGGGCCGATCGGTTTAATGCCGCAGAAAACACTTGCCGACGGAACTTCTGTTCCAATTGAAAAATGGAAAGTTTATGGCGTTTATGCGCTGACATTAGTTTTCGTTCCGCTGATTATGACCATGGTTTCTGTGCCGCAATACACCGATTATTTTATGTGGACTGTAGGACCTTTAACCTTGATTTACCTCTTTTATGAAATGTCCAAAGTCACCCCTTCTGAAAGAAAAAAACTGTGGGCTGCGCTTGTCTTCATCATGTTTTCTATTATTTTCTGGGGAATTTACGAGCAATCCGGCGGTTCACTAAGCATTTTCGCGGCAAATAATTTAAATAAAGATTTGCTCGGACTTGATCCAAACGGCGTGAACAATTCCGGTGGCGCATTTTTCATTATTTTCCTGGCGCCGGTTCTGGGTTTATTCTGGATTTGGCTCAGCAAAAAAAGACTGGAGCCGAATACTTTAATTAAATTTGGGCTGGGCTTTATTTTCCTCGGTTTAGGTTATTATGTGCTCTTCGCGACAAGGTTTTTCGCTGATTTGCAAGGCGTAACTTCATTGAACATTTTCACCATCGCGTTGTTGGTCATCACTTTTGGTGAACTGTGCTTATCTCCTATTGGTCTTTCGATTATGACCAAACTTTCCACCGAAAAACTACAGGGAATGATGATGGGAATGTGGTTTTTGGCTTCAGCTTACGGCCAGTACGTCGCCGGTATTATCGGAGCAAGCATGGCGACCGCAAAAGAAGGCTCCACCAACATGGACGCGCTTTTGGCATATACCGAAGGTTATAAGCAGCTTGGCTTATATGCTGTAATTGCTGGTGTTGTTTTAATAATAATTTCACCTTTGGTTAAGAAATTGATGCAGGATGTTCGGTAAGCTAAAAAAATGGCTTATTCCTAAAGCAAATGAAAAAAATTTCCCTCTTTTTTACCCTTTTTTTTCTGATTTTTACGTCCGGTCAGATTAAGTGGATGACGTTGGAAGAAGCTGTGGAAGCGCAACGAACGGTTCCGAAAAAAATTCTGATCGAATTTTATACAGACGTTTGTGTGACGTGCAAAAAGATGGAAACCGAAACTTTTAACCATCCGCAGATTGCGGAAAATTTGCAGAAAAATTATTACCTCGTGAAATTTGATGCCGAAAGCAAAAAAAATATTACGCTGTTTGGCCGAAAATTTTCAAATTTAGGAACATCGAAAAGTAAAAATGGAGCCTCTCTTCACGAATTCACCAAGTTTATGAGCGTAAATGCGGTTCCAACAACGGTTTTTTTAGATGAACAAAGCATGCCGATCACGTTGCTGCAAGGCGCTATTACCGCAAAAGAACTGGAGCCGTACGTGACTTTTATTTCTACGGATGATTATAAGAAAATAAGTTCGCGTGATCAGTGGGAATCTTACCAGAAAAAATTTAAATCGAAAATTAAAGATTAACTTCGGTTTACTTGATAAAAAAGACTTTCAAATAATTTTTGGAAGTCTTTTCTATTTTGTCGAAATTCGCTACCGTTTAGAAAATTAAGCAATTTGACCTTAGAAACGCCCATAGAATTTTTAAAAGGAATCGGTCCCGAAAGAGCTAAATTCATTAAAAATGTCTTGGGCTTCACCACCGTTTACGATTTTCTCACCTTCTACCCTTTGCGTTATATCGACAAAAGCAAGGTGTACGCAATTAAAGATTTAAGAGCGGATTTCGAAAATGAAATTCAGCTTAAAGGAAAAATCACCGATTTACAAGAAGTCGCGTACGGCAGCGGAAAAAAGCGGCTTTCCGGGAAATTTCGGGATTCTACAGGATCAATTGAAATTGTGTGGTTTCGATATTCAAAATGGATGAAAGAGCAAATTCCGCTGAACCACGAAATCTTTATTTTCGGAAAAATTACCGAGTTTAACGGCATATTTTCTATGGCACATCCCGAAATTGAAATCGATGAGAAAAAAGCCATTTCAGGAAGTTTATTGCCGATTTATCCCGGTAGCGAAAAGCTGGCAAAACGCGGCCTGAACAATAAATTCTTTCAAACAGTTTTAAAGGAAATTCTGAAAAATTTGCCCAATTTAACAGCAGAAAATCTTCCGGAAAATTTGCTGAAAAAACTGAAACTCATCGGTCGACTTCCAGCGCTTTACAATATTCATTTTCCGAAAGATATCAATCATTACAAACACGCTGAAAAACGTTTAAAATTTGAAGAAGCGTTCTTTTTTCAGCTTGGTTTTGGTTTGAAAAAACAGCACCACAAAACTTCGGTGGTCGGTAATCCTTTTCCAAAAATTGGCGATAATTTCAATGATTTTTACAATAATCAAATTCCGTTTGAATTAACCAACGCACAAAAAAGAGTGCTGAAAGAAATCCGCACCGACCTGAAAAAGCCGATTCAAATGAACCGTTTGCTTCAGGGCGACGTCGGTTCCGGCAAAACGATGGTCGCGCTGTTATCGATGCTGATTGCGCTTGACAATGGTTTTCAGAGCTGTTTTATGGCGCCTACCGAAATCCTGGCGCAGCAGCATTATAATTCGTTGCAGGAACTTTTGGTGAATACCGATATTAAAATTCGCCTGCTCACCGGTTCCACCAAAACTTCGGAACGGAAAATTATTCATAAGGAATTGCTCAGCGGAGAACTCGCAATATTGGTCGGTACGCACGCGGTTTTGGAAGATATTGTGCAGTTCAAAAACCTTGGACTTGCCATCATTGATGAACAGCACCGTTTCGGCGTGGCACAGCGCGCGCGATTGTGGGCTAAAAACAGAATTCCGCCAGATATCTTGGTCATGACTGCGACACCAATTCCGCGCACTTTAGCGATGAGTTTTTACAGCGATCTGGATGTTTCGGTAATCGATGAACTTCCCGTCGGCCGAAAAGCCATTATCACCGCTCATCGCCGGGAGAAAGACCGTTTGACGATTTTCCGCTTCGCGAAAGAGGAAATTGAAAAAGGCAGACAAATCTATTTCGTTTATCCGCTGATTGAAGAATCCGAAACGCTGGATTATAAAAATTTATTGGAGAATTTTGACCATATTTTGGAGTTTTACAAAGGTTATAATGTCACCATGTTGCATGGCCGCATGAAACCTGCGGAAAAAGAAGCTGCGATGAAATATTTCGCTTCCGGAAATGCTCAAATTATGGTCGCAACGACGGTTATTGAAGTCGGTGTAAACGTTCCGAATGCCTCGGTAATGATCATCGAAAGTGCCGAAAGGTTCGGGCTTTCCCAACTCCATCAGCTGCGCGGCCGTGTCGGGCGCGGCGCGGAACAGAGCTATTGCATTCTGGTGACTTCCGACAAATTAACCAGCGACAGCCGCACCCGCATGAAAACCATGGTGGAAACCAATGACGGTTTTAAAATTTCCGAAGTTGACATGAAACTACGCGGTCCCGGCGATATTCTCGGGACTCAGCAAAGCGGCGTTGTAGATTTTAAAAAACTTGATTTAATTACCGACAGCAACATCATTAAAGCTGCTAAAGCCGCGGTAGAAGAACTTCTGGAAGCAGATCCGCGATTAGAAAACTCCGAAAATTTCGCATTGCGGACGTATTATGCAAAGCAGTATAAAGGCAAAAATAAATGGAGCCGGATTTCGTAGGTTTATAAAACTTTAAAAAAATTATGCGTTTTAACAGCTAATTTTTCACCGATTACCTTTTTTCGTTGCTAAAAATTTGCTGTTTTTATTCTATTTTTTTGAATACTTTTGCTTGGTATGAAAAAATGTTTATTCGCGCTCTTTTTCTTTGTTTCCCTTGCCGCTTTCGGGCAGTCCAAAATTACTGTTTTCAGCACCGGCGATCGTGTTCCAATAGTGAACGCAGAGATTTTCTGCAAAGAAAAATTAGCCGGTAAAACGGATAAAAATGGCGTTTTATCTTTTAAAACGAAATGCAAGCAGGTTTCGGTAAAAGCTGCCGGTTATTATGAAGACGATGTTGTCGTGGATAAAGTGATGGAAATTGCACTGTCTAAAACCGATCCGAAAACCCAGTCTATTCAGGCTGTAATTATCGCTGATAAAAGCGACCCGCGTGCTTTGGCGATTTTAAAAAAAGTGAATGATAATTATAAAGAAAATTCACCGAAAAGCCTGGATTCTTATTCTTATAAATCCTACGAAAAAATCTCCTACGATTTAGATCAGGACAGCATTCAGCAGTACAATCAGTCGCTGGATAAAATGATTGATTCGCTGAAAATGCTTCCTACGCCAACGCAAACCACAGAACAGAAAAAAGATTCGCTGGAAACCGAAAATGTAATGAAACTCCTCGGCCGCAACAAAATGTTTTTGTGGGAACGCGCCACAGAATTCCTGTTTTCAAAAAAATATGGTGAAAAAGTAAATATTCTGGATAACCGCATTTCGGGTTTGCAGGAACCTGTTTATGAACTGCTCGCGCTTCGCTCCAACAGAAACCAGATTCCACGCGAAATCCGCGAAGAAAACCGCGCGCTATACCGTTTTTTCCTCACCGACAGCATCATGATCGATGGGCGAAAAAATTACGTCATCCGCTTTCGTCAGGCAGATTATAAAAAACCGGTCCAACGAAGGAAATTCAACGGTTATCTTTACATCGATGCTGAAAATTATGCTTTGAAAAAAATCGAAAGCAACAGCAAAGTTAAAAGCAACGGTATGATGACCAGCATTTGGATACCGATAGACAATAAATGGTTTCTGCTGCAGGAAAATTTAAAACTGAAAATGGGCAGCACCAACTTCGATGCTGAACAGCCAAAAGATAAAAACGAAAAAAAACAGCAAAAAGACGGCAAAAAATTCGGGAGCTATGTTTACATACGTTCGGATTATTTTGATTTTAAAATAAATCCGGATCTGGAACCGAAAAAATTCTCTGGTTACTCGCTATCGGTAAAAAATTCTGACGGAAATTCGCTGGATTTATACCGAACGGAACCATTAACAGAACGCGAAGAACTGACTTACACCGCGATTGACAGCGTTGGGCAAAAGTATAAACTCGATCAAAAACTGAATATTTTGAGTGGCTTGTTGGACGGAAAACTGCGCGTTGGTAAAGTAGATTTTGACGCACTTCAGCTCTTCAAATATAATCTGTATGAAGGAGTTCGTCTTGGTGCCGGCGTGAAAACCAACGAAAAATTCAATAAATATATTTCGCCGGACGCTTATTTTGGCTACGGTTTTAAAGATCACAAGTGGAAATACGGCGCCGGAATCGACATTAAGACAACTTTAGAAAAAACCTCGTATTTCCGGGCAGAATATTACAACGATGTTGAAGCTGCCGGACGCTTCAATGAAGATTTGTGGAACTTCAAAATGAAAGTAATGAACGGTGGAATTGACGCCAGCAACGACCGTTTCTACGGTTTTAAAGGTTTCAAGCTCTCCTACCAAAATGATTTGACAAACACTTTAACGCTGAAAATTTCCGCAAAAAAGGACCGTGAAGCAGCAAAATTTAATTATAATTTTAATAATCTTGGTTTTGAGTTTGAAAATTTCGCCACGCAGCTGACTTTGAAATACACGCCACGCTCGAAAAGCATGATGACGCCTTCCGGAAAAGTGACCTACAACCAAAATTATCCGGAATTTTACTTTAATTATGAACAGGCTTTGAAAACTTTAGGGGGAGATTTTAATTTCAGCCGTTTTGATTTTTTAGCGCAACATCAGTTTAAAACTAAAGCCGGTCTTACTGGACTCCGTGCTTATACGGGTTTAACGACGGATGAAGCTCCAATTTGGCATCAGTTTGCGATGAATGGACTTGGAACTGCCAGCTCTTCTTTCAATTTTAATTTTACGTCGTATCTCGGTTTTGCGACCATGGAAGGCGGAAAATATTACAACGACAAATTCATCGGTTATTACTTCACGCACCGTTTGCCGTTTTACTTCCGCACGGTTGGAAAAACGACTTCAAGCTTCAATTTGCTGTATAAAGGAATTACCGGCGACATGAAAAACCCGGAATTTCACCAGTTTAAGTTTGAAAAACTGAATCATCTTTACCAGGAAATCGGTTTTGAAACCAACCATATTTTAGGTACACCGTTCGATTTAGGACTTTTCTACCGCGTTGGTCATTACGCGACCGATTCGTTCAAAGATAATTTTGCGGTTCAATTGAAATTGAGCCTTTTAGGATTTTAGAAATGAAAAATATACAGATTAAAGCAAGTTCTTTTTTTGAACTTTTAAAAGCGAAAGACACGTCGATGTGGGAAATTTTCACACAAATGATCGATGGTAATGAAAAAGAAATTATTTTTCTTGATGACGAAGACAAAATTCTTTTCACCTACATATTGCCCGAAAATTTAGAAAAACTTGAAAGTGACCGGAAGCAATTTGCCGCAGAATACGCCGAAAAACTCTCGGGTTTAAACTAATTTTCGAGGAAAATATCCAGCGTTTTTTTGGTTTCAGCAACATCGTGCACGCGTAAGATTTTAGCGCCGTTTTTCAGTGCTTTAAGGTGCAATTTTTGCGTTTCTTCTAAGATATCCAAAGCTCCTTTTCCTAAAGGCTTGTAAATAAAAGATTTCCGTGAAATACCGACCAACAGCGGAAAAGTGCCGAATGAAAGGTATTGCAGTTCATCAAGAAGTTGATGTTGTTGCGCCACAGTTTTCCCAAAACCAAAACCCGGATCCAGAATAATATCTATCACTCCAAGTTTTCGAAGCTGTTCTACCTTTTCGGAAAAATAATAGTTTAAGGCCAGAACAATATCGTCCGGAACGACTTTCACGTGCATCTCTTCATAACCTGGATTTACATGCATTAAGATGTATGGAAGTTGCGTTTCAGCCGCGGTTTCGAACATTTTGTCATCGTACATTCCACCGGAGATATCATTAATGATATCAATTCCTTCATCAAAACCAAATTTTACCGTTTCGGAATAGAAAGTATCCAGCGAAATTAAAGTGTCGGGAAACTGTTTTTTAATTTGAGAAATTATGCCTTTTAAGCGGGAAATTTCTTCTTTTGCAGTCAGCAGTTCGGCTTTGGGACGCGTGGATTGCGGACCGATATCAATTATGTCGGCGCCGTCTGAAATCATTTTTTCTGCCCTTAAAAGGGCATTTTTTTCTGAATTAAATTTTCCGCCATCGGAAAAGGAATCTGGCGTTAAATTTAAAATTCCCATAATTTTCGGTTCCGACAAATCGATGAGGCGACCACGACAATTTATGGTGCGGAAAACGGGGAAAATCGGTGGTGAAACTGCACTTTTCATCCGACAAAAATACAATTTCGGCGCATTCCGGCGCCAAAACTCTCAGCCGAAATTCTTATCTTTGAAAAGTTTAGAATTTTTATGCAAAAAACAGCTCAACAGTTTGACCAGGTAATTGCCGAATGCCGCGAACTTTTCAGTCATAAGCTAACAGATTATGGCGCATCTTTCCGGGTTTTGCGCACGGCGTCTTTAACCGACCAGCTTTTTATCAAGGTTAAAAGTCTCAGAAATTTTCAGACCATCGGTGTTTCTAAAGTTGGTGAATCCGAAGAAGAAAATTTTATCGCGATCGTGAACTACTCTATTATCGGTCTCATTCAGCTGGAAAAAGGTGTTGCCGACGATTTTAAACAGGACAAAGCTGAAATACTGAGCTTGTACGACCGCTTTGCACAGGAAGCAAAAGATTTGATGCTGAAAAAAAATCATGATTACGGCGAAGCCTGGCGCGAAATGAGAATTTCATCCATCACCGATCTCATTTACCAAAAAGTCCTCAGAACCAAGCAGATTGAAGATAATGCCGGCGAAACGTTGGTTTCCGAAGGAATTGATGCGAATTACTTCGACATGCTGAATTACGCTGTTTTCTGCCTTATTAAATTTTCCGAGGAAAAAACGACTTTTAAACCAGATTTTATTTGATTATGTTTAAAAATATTCTGCGTATTGTAATTGCGCTTATTTTTTTAGTTTCCGGTTTTGTAAAAGCAGTTGATGTTGTTGGTTTTTCCTTTAAACTTGAAGAATATTTTTCGCCCGCGGTTTTCAATATGCCGTTTTTCGAAAAGCAGGCGCTTATTATAGCAATAATTGTGGTTGTTCTGGAGCTTGTTCTTGGCTTTTTTCTTTTACTGAAAAGCTATTTGAAATTCACACTTACCGCACTTTTGGCGCTGTGCGTTTTTTTCGCTTTTTTAACCTTTTATTCAGCCTATTTTAATGTTGTTACCGATTGCGGCTGCTTTGGTGATGCTTTGAAACTTACGCCATGGCAGAGTTTCTGGAAAGACATTATTTTGCTGATTGGTTTGGCGGTGCTTTATTTTCTTTACCGAAATGAATTTGAGGAACCTGAAGAAAAAACACAATTTAAAAAATATCTTTCGGCATTCGCTTTCATGACGATGGTTTTTGTGATCAACTGGGGAATTACGCATGAGCCGGTGATTGATTTCCGCGATTATAAAATTGGGACGGACATGAAGCTGGAAAGAAAAAAAACCGATAAAAACCCGTCAATTTTTAAAACTTTTTATGTTTTGAAAAATGAAAAAACAGGTGAAACTTTGGAGGTAAATCAGGACGAATATGTGAACGACAAAAAATATTGGGAAACCGGCTCGCCGTGGAAAATAGATGAAGCGAAAACCACTTCGAAAATGACCAAACAAGGTTACGAATCTGAAATTGGTAAATTTAAACCTGAAACCGCGGACGGAAAAGATTTAACCGATGAAATTTTAAATGCGCCAAAAGCCATTTTGATTTTCGCGTATAAACCAAAGGAAGCAAACATCAATGTTTTAGCACAAGCTGAAGCCATTATAAATCAGGAAAAAAGTGCTTTTGTGCACGGAATTTCTACCGAACCGGACACTTTTAAAACACTTCCAAATGCTACGATGGACGGCACCGCGATTAAAACAATCGCGAGAAGTAATCCGTTTGTGCTTACGCTGGAAAACGGAAAAATAGTAGACAAACGTTCTGCTGAAGACTATATTAAACAAAAAAAATAAAACAAAAATGTATTCAAAAAAATCTAATAAATCTATTGCCGGATATCATTTGCTGATGATTCTCTCGGCAATTGACGGCGAATTTGCGCCTGAAGAAGGCATCTATATCCAAAAATATCTTGCGGATGAATTTCCATTTAAAATGGATTTAGATGATGAATTAGACACCATTGCAACGCTGAAACAGCAAGACTGGAAAAAACATTTTGAGTTTCATGCGCAATGTTTTCTGGACGATTCCACAGAGGAAGAAAGAATTTCTTTCGTGAAATTTGCCAAAACTTTAATTAAAGCAGATGAGCAGGTTTCCGAGCCGGAACACGATTATTATAAAATGATGAAAAATATCTGGAAACTGGATTAAAACGCTTTGAAATGAGAAAAAATATTGTTGCAGGAAACTGGAAAATGAACAAAAATGTAATTGAAGCTCAACAATTGATGTTGCAGCTGGTAAATTATACCAAAGAAAATGCTTCCAATTGCGAAATCTGGATTGCACCACCGGCGCTGTATCTTTTGATGGCGAAAGATTTATTTGCTTTAAATGAAGTCGGAATTTTTTCGCAGGATATGAGCGAATACGAAAGCGGCGCTTATACAGGTGAAATTTCTGCTGAAATGCTGGAATCCATTGGCGCGACCGGTTCAATTATCGGCCACTCTGAGAGACGTCAGTTTCACGGCGAAACCGATTCGCACTGCAATGCTAAAATTAAACTGGCTTTAGAAAAAGGTTTAACACCAATTTACTGCAACGGTGAAACCTTAGAGCAAAGAAAGTCCGGTAAACACCTGGAAGTGGTGAAAAACCAGACTGAAGTTGCTTTATTTACTTTAAGCGCTGACGAAATTAAAAAAGTGGTCATCGCTTATGAACCGGTTTGGGCAATCGGAACCGGTGAAACCGCTTCACCGGAACAGGCGCAGGAAATTCACGCGCATATCAGAAGCTTAATTGCTGAGAAATACGGAAAAGAAGTTGCCGATGAAATTTCTATTTTATACGGCGGTTCGGTTAAACCGGACAATGCAAAGGAAATTTTTTCACAACCAGACATCGACGGTGGATTGATCGGCGGTGCTGCATTAAAAATCGAAGATTTTTCTAAAATAATTGAGGCTTTTAACGCCTAATTCTTCAAATTTGCAAAAAAAAAATGCGCTTCATTTGAGGCGCATTTCTATTTTAATTTAAAGAAGATTATTTGTTTTCTACTTTTCTTTGGAGAACTTCATCCACCATTCCATAATCTTTTGCTTCGCTGGAAGTCATCCAATAATCTCTGTCCGACGCTTTTTCTACCCATTCGTAAGTTTGACCTGAATGTTCTGAAATAATATCGTAGAGTTCCTTTTTAAGTTTCAACATTTCACGCAGGTTAATTTCCATATCAGAAGCTACACCTTGGGCACCACCACTTGGCTGGTGAATCATCACACGCGAATGTTTCAGCGCAGAACGTTTGCCCTTTTCACCCGCAACCAAAAGAACAGCACCCATTGAAGCTGCAATTCCGGTGCAGATTGTAGCTACATCAGGCTTAATGATTTGCATAGTGTCATAAATTCCCAAACCTGCGTAAACGCTGCCGCCCGGCGAATTGATGTAAATCTGAATGTCCTTAGAAGCATCTGAACTTTCGAGGAAAAGAAGCTGAGCAGTTACAATATTTGCAACCTGGTCGTCAATTCCGGTTCCCAAAAAGATAATTCGGTCCATCATTAAACGCGAAAAAACATCCATTTGAGCGACGTTTAATCTACGTTCTTCCATAATATAAGGCGTAAGGTTATTAGGACCGTACATTCCCATATATTGATCAGTAGCCAAACCGCTGTTTCCTAAGTGTTTTACAGAAAAATCTCTGAAATCTTTTTTAATATCCATTTTATATTTTTTACGCAGATTGTTTTACAATTTTTGTTCCTTAAAAAAATTATGCCCTTTTGTCAGTTGCCGGTTCAGTTTTTTATTGATTTCATTTAGTAGTGATTTCAAAATCATAATTTTCTTCAAATTCTCCAAGTATTCATTTTCATCGCCTTCGGTGGAAGAACCCAGTTTTTTTACGATGTCATAAATTAGTTTTTCAATGAAATGACTTTTATGAATCAGGATGTCATCTTCAATTTCGGCTTCAAGTTTTTCGCCGGGTTTTGGCGGAAAAATATTGCTTTTCTCCCAATTGCTCAGTTCATCGGCTTCTAAAATCGCTGATGAAACTTTCTGCACCAGACTTTCATCCATTAAAGTTAAGAAAAAACCGCTCGTAATTATTTCGTTGTTTTGAAGGCCGTGCTTTAGTTCCGAAATAATTTTCGCATTAATTGGCGACTGAATTTCATAATCATCTTCTTCAAAATGGCTGATGATTTCCTCGATCACCGTGATTTTGAACGGCTTATTTTCAGCATCGCTTTTCTCCAGCACGCGATCACCGAAATTCAGCATATGCTTTACAAGTTTTTCTTCGAGTTCCAGAAGCGGATTTACCGAAATAATTTCCGGCGCCACCACTTCCATTTTGGCTTTCTGTTGTGGCTCGGATTTTTGCTGTGGCGAATTTTGCTGCTGGATCTGTTTCTGAACATTCAGCTCATTAAAAAGCGACTGTTCCGAAAGTCCGAATTTCGTGGCGACTTCCTTTAAATAAACTTCACGCTTCAGCGCATTTTTTACAAAAGCTACCGATTTTACAATATCACGGATGGCCTCCGCTTTTTTTATGGGATCATCACCAGCTTCTTTCAGTAAAATTTCGGCCTTAAAATCGATAAAATCTTTCGCTTCTTTGGCGATGAAATTTTCCACATATTCGCGCGGATGTTTTCGGGCAAAAGAATCTGGGTCGTCACCATCTGGAAAAAGCAGGATTCTGATGTTCATTTCCTCAGCGAGGAGCAAATCAATGCTTCGAAAGCTGGCTTTAATTCCTGCCGGATCGCCATCAAAAAGAATGGTTACATTTTCGGTTAATCGTTTAATCAGTTTAATTTGATCCACCGTTAAAGCGGTG
Organism: Kaistella solincola; assembly: GCF_000812875.1. Classification (GTDB taxonomy): domain Bacteria; phylum Bacteroidota; class Bacteroidia; order Flavobacteriales; family Weeksellaceae; genus Kaistella; species Kaistella solincola. The sequence goes on from NZ_JSYK01000003.1 coordinate 1,001,819, forward strand.
CCAGAACTCGCCACCACATTTTCAATTCCTGCCTGGTGCAGCGCTACCACGTCCATATAACCTTCCACCAAAAGACAGAGATTATTTTTCGAAATCGCCTGTTTGCCTTGGTTTAAACCGTAAAGAACGCTGGATTTATGGTAAATTTCCGTTTCCGGAGAATTTAAATATTTTGCAGTTTTAACGTTGTTTTTTAAGATTCTTGCGCCAAAACCTAAAACACGCCCCGAGAAACTATGAATCGGAAAAACCACGCGTTCACGAAAACGGTCAATACCATTTGGTGCATTTTCGGGGAAAATTGAAAGTCCGGATTTTTCCAATATTTCTTTGCCGTAACCTTTATTTAAAGCAAATTCGGTAAAAGCATTTCGCTGCTCCGGCGAATATCCGAGGTGAAATTTTTTAATAATATCATCGCGAAGTTCACGCTCTTTGAAGTAGGAATAGCCAATTGTCCTGCCTTCTTCGGTTTCAAAAAGCAGATTTTGATAAAATTCACTTGCGATTTCATGAATTTTATAAAGCAATTCTTTATCGGTTTGCGCCTGCTTTTGCTCATCGGAAAGTTCCGTCTTGTCCTCTTCAATTTCAATTCCGTATTTTTTCGCGGCGTGACGCAACGCTTCTGGATAGGTGAAATTTTCAATATCCATCAAAAACGAAATTGCTGTTCCGCCTTTTCCGGAGGAAAAATCTTTCCAGATCTGTTTGCTTGGCGAAACCACAAAACTCGGAGTTTTTTCGTCATGAAAAGGGCTGAGACCCTTGAAATTTGAACCGGTACGCTTCAGCTGCACATATTCGCCAATGATTTCTTCCACGCGGACGGCTGAAAATATTTTGTCGATAGTTTGCTTCGAAATCATTTTGTAAAAATATGAAATAAGTTTTTGTTTTTGCGGAAAATTTGGGCGTATCCCTCGCCCACGCTTAAGTTTGAACTGTGCATATTTCCCGCCGCCCGGGTCGGGCTCTTCATTACAAGTCCTCATTTACCGCGCTGCGCCTGCGGCGTAGCGCGGCGCATTCCGGGCTTTCCATTGCGATCCCTTACGCGGAACTACAAATTAAAAAATTACCGGCTAAAAGGGCAGATTTTTAATTTTTTACAATTTTGCCAAAAAAACTTCCTTAAAACGCTAAAAAATTGCCCGCCAAAACACCCAATTTTTCCAGAACATTCACCAGCGAAATCCGCGCGAGAAATGTCAAATTAGATTTCACAAATCTGTGCAATCTGTGCGAAGGAAAAGCCACGAATGCACGAAAACAAAAAAAAATCGCCGCTATATAAGCAATATTTCACGTTTTATATTTACTTAAATCTGAAAAATTCCCTGCTAAAACGCTACAAAATCTCTTTTTGGCGCGCTCCGCCTGCGGCGGAGCGCGCTACCAAAAAATTCTATAAATTTGACTCACAATTTCCTGTTATGAAAAAAATCTTTTTATCCACATTTGTAGCGACATCCCTGCTGCTTTCAGCACAGAAAAAATACGTAATGGTCATTCATGGCGGCGCCGGCACCATTCTGAAATCCAATATGACGCCGGAAAAAGAAAAAGCATACGCAGCGAAGCTTACCGAAGCTTTAAAAGCCGGTTATGCTGAAATTCAGAACGGAAAAACATCGGTGGACGCCGTGGCTGTGGCAATTGTGGTGATGGAAGATTCACCGCTATTTAACGCGGGGAAAGGCGCGGTTTTCACCGCCGACGGTACAAACGAGCTCGATGCTGCGGTTATGTACGGAAAGGACAAATCGGCGGGCGCAATTGCGGGCGTTCATACCATTAAAAACCCGATCAGAACGGCAATTGCAGTGATGCAGAAATCAGAGCACGTGATGCTTTCTGGTGCCGGCGCAGAGCAGTTTGCAAAAGAGCAAAATTTGGAAATTGTAGATCCGAAATATTTCTGGACAAAAGACCGTTGGGACGGTTTGCAGAAACTTAAAGAAAAAGAAAAAACCGCTAAAAAGCAGCCAATTTCTCAAAATACTTTGCCGGAAGCTTACGAGATCGATCAAAAGTTCGGTACAGTTGGCGCTGTTGCTTTAGACAAAATGGGAAATCTTGCGGCCGGAACTTCTACCGGTGGAATGACCAATAAAAAATACGGCCGGATTGGCGATGCGCCAATTATCGGTGCAGGAACTTTCGCGAATTCTCAGGTCGGCATTTCTGCCACCGGCTGGGGCGAATTTTTTATCCGTTCCACGTCTGCGCGCACCATAGCGGCGAAAATGGAATATCAAAATAAAGACATTAAAACTGCAGCTCGGGAAACCATTGATGAAATTGAAAAAATGGGAGGCGACGGCGGTTTAATTGCGTTGGACAAAGACGGAAACATTGCAATGCCGTTCAACACTTCCGGCATGTATCGAGGAGCGATAACCCAGGATGGTGAAATTTTGGTTGAAATTTACAAGTAAATGGAATTTAAAATAGATAAAATTGAAGACTGGCAAAAGGTAATTGATGAAATTTTGCCCAAAATCAAGCACAATATTCTTTTGCTTAAAGGAAATCTAGGCGCGGGTAAAACTACTTTTACGCAGTTTCTGGTAAAAAATCTCGGCAGTTCCGCAGAAGTTTCTTCACCTACTTACGCGATCGTGAATGAATATGACACACCGAAAGGCAATATTTTCCATTTCGATTTATACCGTCTGAAAAATGCGCGCGAGGTGGACGACATAGGCATTGATGAATACCTGGACAACGCTTTTTTGTGTATTATTGAATGGCCGGAAGTTTACGAAGAGGAACTTTCTCAGAGTCCGCACCACGAAATGCACATTGAAACCCAAGGTAATTCACGCGTGGTGAACTTCCGCTAAAATTTCTTCATTAATACTTAAATCATTGTATCTTTGCGTCTTAATTTCTACGGAATAGCCGTGGTTATATAAATTTTACACTATGGGGAACACGCATGTTTTCACTCCTTTTACCGAACAGGAATTATTACCTAAGGAGGAAAAACTCGAAATTGTAAAAAAAGGAAAACAGTTCAGCATCGGAATTCCGAAAGAAACCTGCCTGAACGAAAGACGGACATGTATCACTCCGGACGCCGTACAGGTTTTGGTCGCAAACGGACACCAGATTATTGTGGAATCCGGCGCCGGCGACGGTTCTTTTTTCACCGACCTGCAATACTCCAATTCAGGTGCGAAAATTACACAGGATCCGCGCGAAACTTTTGAGCAGGATTTGGTTTTAAAAATCAATCCGCCAACGGTAGAAGAAATAGAACTGCTGAAACCAAACATTTATCTGGTTTCTGCTTTGCAAATTAACCTACGTGATAAAGAATATTTCAAAAAACTCGCGGAGAAAAAAGTAAACGCCATCGCGTTTGAATTCATCGCCGACGAATACAAGCAACTTTCACTCGTAAGATTAATCGGTGAAATTGCCGGAAATATTTCAGTGCTTTATGCCGCCGAATTATTGGCACTTTCAAACGGTTTAATGTTAGGCGGAATCACAGGAGTCCGTCCGACAGAAGTGGTGGTGATGGGCGCCGGAATCGTAGGCGAATTCGCGACAAAAGCGGCTTTAGGCCTGGGCGCGAGCGTAAAAGTCTTCGATAATTCGCTTTCAAAACTTCGCCGGTTGCACATGATGGTGGACGGCCGCGTTCCCACTTCAATTATTGATCCCAAAGAACTGGCAAAAAGCTTAAAAAGAGCGGATGTTGTAATCGGGGCGCTTTCGAAATTAAGCTACGTCCCAATTATCACCGAAGAAATGGTCATTGGCATGAAAAAAGGCAGCGTCATCATCGATGTAACGATCGATAACGGTAAAATGATAGAGACTTCGGAGCTTACCGATATGGAAAATCCGTATATCATTAAGCACGGCGTAATCCATTGCGGTTTACCAAATCTAACCTCGAAAATGCCGCGTACGACTACCAAAGCGATTTCCAATTTCTTCCTGTCCTATCTCCTCAACTACGACGAAGAAGGCGGTTTTGATAATATGCTTGTCCATAAAAACGAAATGAAACAGTCGCTGTATATGTACAAAGGCCGACACACCAAAAAAATGATCTGCGACCGTTTCGACCTGACTTACCACGACATCAATCTTTTAATTTTCTAAATGAGAAAACTCAAATTCTTTTTATTAGGTCTTATTCCGGGCCTGGTTATAGTATTTTTTATTCTGAACAAAAAAGGCGCAAGTTGCAGCGGATATTTGCCTAATTCTCGCGTGATCGCGGAAACACTTTCAAAAGAATTCACCTATTCACCCGACTTTCAGGCTGAAATGAAAATTCTGAAAATTGATGAAAAATTTTTAAAAGACAGCATTCTCACCAAAGGAAATATTGATTTTGAACGTAGTGAAGCTCAAAAAAAGCCATGTCCGGCCTACACTTTAAATTATCCGAAAAATAACCCGCGTTTTGAGATCATTTTTGAAAAATGCGCGGAACAGTCTCATTTTCAAAGTCTGCAAAAAATCCGCTAAAATCTCAACCAATTTATAATGAAAGTAACAATTATCGGTGTTGGATTAATTGGCGGTTCAATGGCTTTAAAACTCAAGGAAAAAGGTCTTGCAGATTACGTGTACGGCGTTGATTTCAGCGAAAATCATTTGCAGCAGGCAAAAACGCTCGGAATTATTGATGAAATTTCTACGCTGGAAAATGCTGTAGAAAGTTCTGACTTGGTTATCCTCGCCATACCCGTGGATGCGACGCGAAAATTGTTGCCGAACGTTTTGGACTTGGTGACTGAAAAACAAACCGTAATGGACGTAGGTTCCACAAAATCCGGGATTGTAAATGCGGTAAAAAATCACCCGAACAGAAAACGCTTCGTTGCGTTTCACCCAATGTGGGGAACGGAAAATTCCGGCCCGGAAGCAGCCAAAAAAGACAGTTTTTCAGAACGCGCCGGCGTAATTTGCGACAAGGAAAATTCCGCGGAAGAGGCACTAAAACTTGTGGAAAAAGTAGCAGAAAATCTCGAAATGAATTTGCTCTATATGGACGCAGAAAGCCACGACATTCACACCGCGTACATTTCCCACATTTCGCATATTACGTCATACGCGCTGGCAAACACGGTTCTGGAAAAAGAGCGCGAAGAAGACACCATTTTTCAGTTGGCGAGTTCCGGATTTTCAAGTACGGTTCGTTTGGCGAAATCGCATCCGGAAATGTGGGTGCCGATTTTCAAACAGAATAAAGAAAATGTTTTGGACGTTTTGAATGAACACATTACACAGCTCCGCAAATTCAAATCGGCGCTGGAAAAAGATAATTACGAATACCTGGAAGAGCTGATTCGAAACGCGAATAAAATTCGTGGAATTTTACGCTAATTTTCTATTTTCAAATTTATTTTCTAACGCTTAAAAGCACATTTTTTTTGATTTTATTAAATTGAAAAAATTGCCACGAATAGCACGAATTTTTTTTGAATAAAATTTTTACCGCTTAAAAGCAGCTTTTTTTTCGTTTTGCGATTAAATAAAATTTGCCACAAATAGCGGCAAATTTTTTATTTTGAAATTTTTTGAGCTCGTGCTAAAACCGACTTGTAGACCGGATGGAAACGGCATCCTTTTTATTTTTGCAAAAAAATAAAAAGATACAGTGGACAGCCGGAACCCGTCTTCTAAGAAGCGAAAATCGTGTTGCTCCTCAGAAAAATCTAACATTCTGCTACGTTAACCGCTATTGCCAGGCCGCCTTCCGACGTTTCCTTGAAACGATCACTCATGCTTTGCGCGGTTTCCCACATCGATTGGATGACTTCGTCCAAGGTGACGCGCGCTTTTGCAGGATCGGATTCCAGCGCGATATTTGCGGCTGTAATTGCTTTTATAGCACCCATGGAATTGCGTTCAATGCACGGAATCTGCACCAAACCGGCGATCGGATCGCAGGTGAGACCGAGATGATGTTCCATGGCGATTTCTGCAGCCATCAAAACCTGTCCCGGCGTGCCGCCCATAATTTCTGTCAAACCCGCAGCAGCCATCGCCGAAGAAACGCCGATTTCTGCCTGACAGCCGCCCATTGCTGCAGAAATGGTCGCATTTTTTTTAAAAAGTGTGCCGATTTCACCTGCCACTAAAAGGAAACGCACGACATTGTCGTCGCTTTTAAACTCCGTGAACACCTGGGAATACATGAGAACCGCTGGTATCACGCCGCTGGCGCCGTTTGTAGGTGCGGTAATAATGCGGCCAAAGCTGGCATTTTCCTCATTTACGGCAAGCGCAAAACATGAAACCCATTTGTTAATATTGGTAAAACTTACGTCGGCATCAACTAATAATTGATACCACTCCGGAAGGTTTTTATAGATTTTGTCGCCGAGTAATTTCCGGTTGATATTTGCGGCGCGGCGCGTCACTTTCAGGCCGCCCGGAAGCACGCCTTCTTTGTTCACGCCTTTGTAAACGCACTGTTTGATTTGTTCCCAGATGTACAGCGCTTCCTTTTCGGTTTCTTCACGGGTGCGCCAGGATTCTTCATTCAAAAAGACCAAATCTGAAATTTTGTCGAGTGAAAGTTTTGCCATATTTCGCTCGATATCTTTGCCGTTATGGCACGGATAAAGCGTGCGGACACATTGCAAATCGTAGGAATTGTTTTCTTTAGTGGCAATAAAGCCGCCGCCGACCGAGTAATAATCCTGCACGATTTCGTCACCATTTTCAAAAACAGCTTTGAAAATCATTCCGTTTGGATGAAAATCGAGGGATTTTTTTTTATTTAAAATGAGGTGATGACCGTAAATAAAAGGAATTTCTTTTTCGCCGGCGAGTTTCAAGATATTTGAAGTCTTGATTGCGGCAACTTTTTCCTCGATTTTGGTGGTATCAATTAGTTTAAAATCTTCACCGGAAAGTCCGAGCATTCCGGCGATATCAGTTCCGTGGCCAATACCGGTTTTCGCTAATGAGCCGAAAAATTCCACAAAAACTTCGGAAACATTTTCGAGCTGATGCGTGGTTTTTATTTTTTTTATAAAACTTTCGGCGGCGTTCCAAGGTCCCATGGTGTGCGAGCTTGACGGGCCTATGCCCACTTTTATAATTTCAAATACACTGATTGATTCCATTATTTTTAAAGCGAAGACTAACTTCGAAATTTTAAGACAAAGATAAGCCTTATTTTATGCATTCTAAAAGTTTAGCGTGGCTGAAATATTTTTGAAAATAATTTCAGCGTTAGGTAAAAAGCAAAAATTTGCCTTTAAAGCAGGTAATTTTTACGATTCAGCTTTTTCAGTTTGAGGCTGGAAAATTTCGGCGAGAATTTTTGAGACTTGTCGCGGTTTCGTCGCCGGAAAAAGGTGCGTACCGTTTTCGATGACATAATCAGGCTTGGAATATTTTAAGGGAAAAACGATGTCTTTGCTGCCTAAAACTTGAATAACTTTCGGGTTTTCCTCGAACTTCCAGTCGGACACTTTTTGAATTCCCCATTTCAAATAATAAGGATCGGTAACCTGAAGATAATCCATGATTTTTGGATTTTTCGGATCCACGAGCTGGCGCGCGAAAGAATACACCGTGGCAGATTTTACATTGAACAATTTTTGGGGCAAAAAACGCGGAATTTTTGAGATTTCACCAAATTTAATGAAGCGCGATTTTTCTTTGTCGGATTTAATGCTGCCGAGAATTACGACTTTTTCAGCAGGTTTTATTTTATCGATTTCCTGAACAATCAGGCCGCCAAAAGAATAACCTAAAAGCGCGAACGGTTCGCTGCCGTCAACTTTTTCTGCCATTCTTTCGACATAATGGTGAAAATCTTCATTTAAAGTTGGAATGAGCCATTCGATAAAAGCAACTTCCACATTGGGTGGAAATTTTATTTTCTCCAGGACTTTGAAAGCAGCGCCGAGCCCGCTTACGACATAAAGTTTCATGGTATAAAATTAAAAAAAAGAGCAGACAAAGCTGCTCTTTTTTCGTTTTAATATGCGCGAAAAATTATTTCGCTGTTACGTTGATCAGCATATCGATTTCGTCTTTTACGATTACATCTTTCGCTGCAGATTGGTAAGCAATATCAAATTTCTGACGGTCAAAGCTGAATTTATCAGAAGTGATGTTTAAAACTCCTTTGTTCAAAGAAATTTTAGCTGGGAAAGCAACTGGATTTGTTTTTCCTTTAGCAGTTAAATTTCCGTAAACCATGAAAGGAAAGGCTTTGTCAGCATTTTTTTTCACAGAAGTAATTTTGTAAGTCGCAGTTGGGAATTTTTCTGTTTCGAAAAAATCGCCTGATTTCAGGTGATTGTTTAATTTGGTTTGGTATTCACCGGTTAAATCTGTGGCATTAAGGCTGTTCATATCCAACACGAAAGTTCCGCCTACGATTTGGTTATTTTTCAGCGTTACATCACCTGATTTGACATTGATTAAACCGTTGTGTGAAGAAGCTTCGGTTTTTGCAATTTTATAACCCCACCACTGAACGTTGGAATCTGTTACTTTTTTGGATTGTCCGAAAGCTAAACCGCTTGCTAAAAAAGCTGCTAAAACTAATTTTTTCATATATTTTTATTAAAATTTTCAAGTGCAAATATAATCAGAAGTTTAAAGAACCCATCTTGATGTAAGATAAGTTTGCATCTTTAAAAAAAACTTCGCGATCGCGAAGTTTTAATAATTAGAAAATAAATTCTTTAGTTCTTATTAAAAGCTGCGTACAAAGCTGCACCATTAATAATTGTTTTTTCATCTTTCACAAGATAAATGGGGATATCGGAAAGGATATTTTCCATTTTATCGCTGATGATAAAGTTTTTATAGAATTTTTTATTGGTTAAAAATTGCTCCAGCATCACCGGAATTTGTCCCGTAAGATACAGTCCGCCAGTAGCTTTCATTTTTAAAACTAAACTGTTGGCTTCGCGGGCTAAATAAGTTAAAAATGTTTCAATCGTCATTTTACAAACTCGGTCTTTATCTTCTATAGCACCTTGAATAATGGCTTCGGTGAAATTGTCGGCTTCAATTTCTTTGGTAAGCCAATCGGGTTGTTTTTGCTGTTTCACATCGCGTAAAAAGCGGTAAACATTGAATAAACCTGCGGTAGAAAGCACAGATTCCCAGCTGACGATGCCGTAAATCTTCTGCAGAAACGAATAAAATTCGACCTCATCATTGGTTCTTGGTGAAAATTCGCAGTGACCACCTTCTGTAGCAAAAGGTCTTAAATGTTGTCCGTCCCAAAATAATGCTGCTTCACCTAAACCTTCGCCCGGTGCTAAAAGCGCGACATTTCCGGGTGTAAAAGTTCCGCAATCGTGCACTTTAACGAAATCACTTTCGTCAACATTCTGTAAACCGTAAGCGGATGCTTCCAAATCATTAATCAAAAAAACGTGGCCTACTTTCGTTTCGCGTTTTATTTCTTCTTCTTCTAAAATCCACTGCAGTCGTTGCGGTTCACTTTTTCCGGCGATTACAGGTCCTGGAACAGCAACTGAGATTAGATCGATGTTTTCCAACGCAAAATCGCTGATAAACTGGTTGGCAATTTCCGAAAAAGAGCTGAAATCCTTCGTCGCGTAAGATTTTTCCGCAAGAAGATTTACTTTTTGGTTTTTTGCTTTATAGTGGCCAACGACCGTTACTTTTTCCCGAAGGTCTGCAGCAATTAGCGAAACATCGTTATTGCTGTCTGACTGCAGGCCGGGTAAGAAAAGATTAAATTTGTTTTTAGCATCCATTTTTTAGTGTTTAATCCAAAGATAATAATAGTTTTTTAAAAAAAGCGAAATAAAAAAACCTCCTCTTTAAAAGAGAAGGTCAGTTTTTGTGCTGAAAAATTAATTTCCTAATGGAATATTGTAGCCAAGACCTACGCCGATAGCACCGGCATTGTATTTTTGGCTTCCGATTTCGCCTTTGTCACCGGTGAAAGTTTTTTGGTACTGCAGCGCCACGTTCCAATCGCGGTTGTGGTAACCAATTTCCGGTTTAATGTAGAAACCACCGTCTGGTCTTGCAGTAGCATTGTTGCTTGCCACTTTGTCATCACCCACGATGAAACCGTAACCTAAGTCAGTTCCAAGGTAAAAGCCGGTTTGTTTTGGATAAACTCTGATCAAGGCTGCTACAGGAACTACACCGAAATCGTTGTTATCAATACTTCCGTTTTCTCTACCGAAGAAGTGACTATAACCAGTAGCGACACCCAAACCGAAACCTGGAGTTACCAAGTTCTGGTAAGAAAGGTCCAAACCTAAATTTCCACCTGCATTTTCAGCCGGAACTGCGATTCCTCCGTTCACCCCAATTTTAATCATATTGTTCATGTCAGCACTCTGCGCACTTACTAATCCTGCGGTAACTATACCTAAAGCAAAGATTGATTTTTTAATTGATTTCATAATTTTAAATTTTAAGTTTTACACGGCAAACCTTGTCAAAATCGTGCCAAATAGCAGGCAATTTTCTTATGCAGGTCGCAGCATCAGGCTTAAAACATTATGATTCAGAAGAATAAAGTTAATAAAATTTAAACATTCATTTACTTTTTGGCAGCAATGCCAGATTAAATAATTTCAGGCTAAAATGGCATAAAAAAACCGGCTTTTAACCGGTAATTTTTATTAAATACTTTCAAGATTTTTGCTTAAATCGCTGTATCCACCGCCGTTGTAGACATCTTCCATACCTTTGGATTTGAAAAAGTCCACCGCTTTGCCACTTCTGTTTCCGCTTCGGCAGAAAAATATTTTCGGTCCGTCCAAGCTTTCAATTTCTTCCTGGTGACTTTCAATTTCACCTAACGGAATATTTACCGCTTCGTCAATCTGGCCATCCATTTCGAGTTCCATCGGTTCGCGAACATCGATTAAATGGTAGTTTCCGCTTCTTAAAATTTCTTCTACTGACATATTTTTCATTTTAAATGTTACAATTAATGATTAACAAATTTATAAAATAATGTTAGTTTTGCAAGTCTAATGCTGCCACAAAGTGCCGAAATATACGCAACGCTGATAAAATCCAAAGCTGAAAAATTTGGGTTTCAAAGCTGTGGAATTTCGCGGGCAGATTTTTTAGCGGATGATGCAAAGCCATTTGAAAATTATCTTAAAAATAATTACCACGGCGAAATGTCTTATATGGAAAATTATTTCGATAAAAGACTGGATCCGCGCTTGCTTGTAGAAGGCTCTAAATCCGTTATTTCGCTTTCTTACAATTATTTCCCCGAAGAAGATTTAACTAAATTCGGGCAGCTGAAAATTTCCAAATATGCGTACGGACAGGATTACCACGAAATCATTAAAAATATTCTGCGCGAAATGGTTGCCGAACTTCAGGAAGAAATCGGTGATTTCGAATGCCGGGTTTTTACCGATTCAGCGCCGATTTTAGAACGCAGTTGGGCAAGAAAATCCGGAATAGGCTGGGTGGGAAAGAACGCAAACTTAATAACCAAACAAACTGGTTCGTTTTATTTTTTAGCGGAAATCATCTGCGATCTGGAACTTGAAATTGATGCACCCACGACCGACCACTGCGGCAGCTGCCGAAAATGCATCGATGCGTGCCCGACCGAAGCCATTGTTTCTGAACGAATTATCGACGGCAGCAAATGTATTTCGTATGCGACCATCGAACTAAAAAACGAAATTCCCGAAAGTTTTCAGGGGAAAATGGAAGATTGGATGTTCGGTTGCGACATTTGCCAGGACGTTTGCCCTTGGAACCGCTTTTCAAAACCTCATCAGCAGGAATTATTTAAACCAAATCAGCTTTTACACAAGTTCGAAAAGTCAGATTGGCAGGAATTGTCGCAGGATCTGTTTTCGGAAATTTTTAAAAAATCTCCCGTTAAAAGGGCAAAATTTTCCGGTTTGAAAAGAAACATCGATTTCATTACCCAAGACAGCGACGTTGTTGACTTTAAAGCAAATCTTAAGCTTTAATAAAATTTCATTTTTTTGCCCTTAAATCAGCAAATTTTTTAAATTCTTTTTAGCGTTAAAACAACTACATTTGAGAATGAAGAAAATTATTCTTGTAGTTTTAAAAAGTATTTTGGCCTTAATCGCAATAATCGCGGTTTACATGCTTTTCGTATTTACGCTTCCCTATTTTGAAATCCCAGCGCAAAAAATTTCGGAACCTAAAACGGTGGAAACTTTTATATTAACCAATGGTGTACACACTGATATTGTAGTACCCGTAAAATCGAAGCAGATAAACTGGAGCGATGACATTCTTTTTAAAAATACAACTTCTAAAAGCACAGATTATAAATATCTATCCATTGGTTGGGGCGACAAGGGATTTTACCTCGACACGCCCACTTGGGCAGATTTGAAATTTTCTACTGCTTTTGAGGCCACTTTTTGGCTAAGCGAATCTGCGATGCATTGCACCTTTTACAAAGAAATGAAGGAATCGGAAGATTGTAAACGAATTATGCTGAGTGAAAAACAATACGCAGCACTCATCAATTTCATTCAGAAAAAATTTGATCGAGATAAAAATGGCAAACCAATTTTAATTAAAACTGATGCAGTTTACGGTAAAGACGACGCCTTTTATGACGCAAAAGGAAGTTACAGCTTTTTGAATACCTGCAACACCTGGACAAATAATGCGCTAAAAAGTGCAGGACAAAAAGCTGCACTTTGGACCGCGGCCGATTTCGGAATTTTTCAGCACTATAAATAGGTTTTTTTAAATTCTTCTGGTTCGGACTCTCAAAAAAAAAGCTTCCCCGAAAGGAAGCCCACATTAAACTGATACTATGAAAAAACTATTTAATCGTTCGTTTTTAAGCTGAAGACAAGATCTAATTCATCTTTTACGTAAACCATTCCGCCCATTTTTTTCGGTGGCACGATTTGGAAATCGGAGAATTTCAACCTTTTGTTTCCCATTAAACTGTTTTGAAAATAAGTGAATTCAATCGGATATTTTCGGGAAACGGTCATCATTTTCACTTCTACAACTGCCTGAAAGGTATTGGAAGATGTTTTTTTAAATTGTAAAAATTTAATTGTTAATTCCGGAAATTTTTCAGCTTTCAAAGTTTTTTGAAAATCGCCGGTCATCAATTTGTTTCCGCAATCGAAATTGGTGATTTTAAAAGCGATATTCGGCAGTTGTGCGCCAGTAAACGAATAAACGTTTGCAGACCCTTTGAACTGGTTTTCAACACATTTGAAAGTATTGATATTAGTCCATCCGTTGATTTCCAGTACGTTTTTCTGTGCAGAAAAAAGTGCGGAGATTAAGAGAAGGATAAAAATTTGCGTTTTCATGACCGGAAATTTAGAAAAAAGGGCTGCAAAACAACCCTTTTTTCTGAAAAATTAAAATTAGAAACCAATGGTCGCTTCGAACATTACGCCGTTGAATTTACCACCTTGTAATGCGCTTGTTGCTCCCCACACTTTGTCGTTGTTGTATTCTTGGTTAACATACTCCACTTTTGCAAGTATATTTTTGGTCATAAACCAACCACCACCAAGGTTGTATCTGTCAATTTTTCTTTCAGCAGCAGCCTCGTTATCTTTTCCACTAATTGTGTTATATCGGCCACCGAAATAAAACTGCTCTCTTCCACCAAATCTGTATAGCAATTCTGCTGCAAGTTGGGTGTAATTTCCTCTGCTTGGCGCTGTAGCACCTTTAATACCTGTTACATGTTCATAAATTCCGAAGAATTCTAAACCTTGATATTTGATGAACGGGTTGATTTGGATCGCTTTATTTTTCTTGAAACCAGGATTGAATCTACCTGTTGCATAGCTGTCTTGACCAACTAAATCATTCTCGGTTAGGAGCGTGTAATAGTATCTAGAACCTGCTCTGTCCGAACCGTATAAATATCCACCCGTAGACATACCGTTCGTTTGCAATACAGATCCTGTTAATCTAACTCTTAAATCAGGACTGATCTGTTTGTCATACCCGACTTTCGCATAGATTGAAGGCGCATTGTCGTTTGTACCTTTTACTGCTGTCTGGTTCAGTTTACCATTAGAAAGCCCTGCCATAGCGATGAAGTTGTTGTAGAATACATACGCTTCACCAAAAGCTTCAGTGGTAAAACTATCCATAATATAGTTTCCTACAAACGGATTGTTAATGGTTTCAGCATTATCACTTCTTCTGAAATGCGCGTCACCGTAGTTAATCTCGTCCATACCAACTTTTACGCGGGCATGTTGCATAATTCCTGAGGCAAAACCTTCCTGGATGAAATCTAAGTTATCAACCTGAATGTAACCACCTTTCACCCAAGCTTCGTTGTGGTGACGTGCAGAAAGATAAGTTCTCAAGTGCATTTTCACCCCTTTTGCAAGGTAGGCGTTAACATCTAAGTTAGCAGTTGGCAAGTTGAAATCGGAACCCATTACTCTTAAACTATTTGGGGTTGTGGTTCCGGTTTTCAAACCTAATGACGCTGCTTCAGTAGAATGGTCTAAAGCCTGAAACTGTAATGCAAAATCGCCACCTACAGAAACCTGTACTCCATTATAAGCCGGAGCTTCTACTTTTGGATCTTCGAAAACATTTCTAGTTGATTTTTCCGGTGCAAGATAATCCCGCATTGAAGTGGTTGTATCCTGTGCGCTTACAAAGCTGATTCCGGAAACTAATACTGCGAGCATTGAAGCTCTGATGACCATGGTTTTCATATTCTAAATTTTAATTTTTTAATAGTTTATTTATTTTGCTACCGCATTAACGGTAATTTTTACCTCGTTGCCGGTTTTCACGGTGTTCATCATAAATGCAGGCGGAGTAACTCCGTAGTCTGTCATTTTAATAGAAGCTGTTCCCCAGATGGTGTAAGTATCGCCGGATTTGGTTACATTTACCGGTACAGTTACGGTTTTGGTTACATTTGTTACGGTAAGTTTTCCAGTCATAGTACCTTTACCTACATTAATAGAAGAAGCGGTAAAACTGATGTTTGGATATTTATCTGCTAGAAGGGCTTTGTAAGCGTTGGCATCCATTGGTCCTTTGCCACTTTTCAGTGTTTTGCTGCCCATTGCGTAACGTACATCCTGGATGCTGTTACCTGAAACATTTCCAGAAAAATTTCCGCCGGTAGAAGTCATGCTCCACTCATGTAAAGTAGATGTACCGGAAACTACTGTTTTAACAGAGTTGCTGCTGATTTTTTGTGCTGCAACGATGCCAGAAAAAAGTGTGGCTGCTAAAACGAGGGATCGGAGGTTTACTAAATTTTTCATAATATCTGATTTTTAAATTTTCGTGTTATCTATACCTTGATTTTCTTATACAAAGATACTTCAAGCAATTATCAAATTGTTATAATTGGCCCTAAATCTTTTATGATATAAATCTTTATTTTAAATAATATTATAATTTTATTTGATAAAGAGGCAAATTTCTACATTTTACATAATTAAACATCAATTTAAATTTCTATTAAGTAAAAAAAATGGAAAAACGTTAATTATAGTTAAAGAAGACCTGAATATCCGCTATTTAGAAAAATGACGGATATCATTAAAGCAAAATGACTTTTATCGAAAAAGTATCTTATTTTGAGAATAGTGGAGAAATAAATCCTCTTTTACTTTGTAAAAATCAAAAAAAACCGCTTTATAGCAGGAAATTTTTCAATAAGCCGGAAATGCTAGAAAGTTTGAAAAATAAAAAACCTCTGCGAATCGAAGATTGCAGAGGTTTTTGGTACCCGGTGCCGGAATCGAACCGGCACATCTTGCGATACTAGAGTTTGAGTCTAGCGCGTCTACCAATTCCGCCAACCGGGCTTTTTAAATTGGTGTGCAAATATAGAATTATTTTTTATTTCAAAAAAATAAATGTGCACATTCTGCTTAAAAATCCAGCACAAGACCGTCATACGCTAAATGGATGCCGGCCGGAAGCTCTTTTTCCATTTTTTTATATACATCCATATGGTGGGAAATGTGCGTTAAAAACATTTTTTTCGGCTGTAGTTCCTTATATAAGGAGATCACATCAGGTAAAATAAAATGCGCGGGATGCGGCACCTCTTTTCTGATGCAGTTCACAATCAAATAATCCAGATTTTGAAGTTGTTCTTTTTCATAATCCGAAATAAAACTCGCATCCGTAAGATACGCCAGCTTTTTAAACCTGAAACCATCGATAGAGATGGAACCGTGCATTACCTCGATAGGAAAAATTTCGGTGTTAAAGAGGCTGAAATTTCCTGTCATATCGTGCAGGTTGAAAGATGGCGCGCCTGGGTATTTCACCTCAGCAAACGCGTAAGGAAAACGATTTCTCACTTCATCTCCTACTCTTTTTCGGGCATAAATGTCTATATTTTTCCGATTTTTAAAAATCAGCGGACGCAGATCATCAAGGCCGATAATATGGTCGTTATGTTCGTGTGTGAGTAAAACCGCGTCAATTTGCTCTTCTTTATTATCCAGCATCTGCAGTCGGAAATCAGGACCACAATCAACCAATATTTTCTTTGCGGAATAAGTGGTAATTAAAACCGAAGAACGAAAACGCCGATCTTTAGGATCAGCGGACGTGCAAACTTCACAGTGACAACCAATTACAGGAACACCTTGCGAAGTTCCGGTACCTAAAAATTTCAACTGCATTTTTTTGAGGTTGGTTTAATTTTGGTAAATTTACAAAAAATTAGATTTGCCCGTGATTCACCAGAAATTAACTCCTAAGCAGAAAGCTTTAGCGATAAATTTAGACCCTCTCATCTACGGAACTTTTGCAGAAATCGGCGCGGGTCAGGAAACTGTTCGTCATTTTTTCCGCGCGGGCGGCGCTTCACAAACCATTGCGAAAGCAATGTCAGCTTACGACAAAGACTTCAGTGACGCCATTTATGGTAAAGAAGTCAAAAACCGATACGTTACCCAAAACCGACTGCGCAAAATGCTTCGCTATGAGGTTGCCTTGATAGAGGAAAGACTTTCGCGTGATACTTTTCCGGGCCGCAAATTCTTTTCTTACGCAAACACGGTTACAACGATTAATTTCGATAAAACCATGAAAGGCCACGGCTGGGTTGGTTTGCGCTTTCAGCTGGATGAAAATGAAGATTATAACGAAATAGTACTGCATGTAAAGTTTAATGAAAATGATGCGACTTTACAGCAGGAAACGCTCGGCGGTTTGGGCGTAAACCTTATTTACGGCGCTTTTAATTACAGCGACAATCCGCGGAAAATGATCAATTCACTTTTTGATGATATTAATAAGGACAATCTCGAAATTGATATGATCGATTTCAGCGGACCGGCATTTAGCTATGTTGATAACCGTTTGATGAGCCTTCAGCTGGTAAAAAATGGCATGACTGATGCCGTAATCTTCAATTCCGAAGGAAATAATATGCTTCCGGCGGATATTCTTTACCGAAAAAATATTTTTGCCGTTCGCGGAAGTTTCCGCCCTGTAACTTTGGTTAATATTGATATGTTTCTCAAAGGTTTGGAAATGTTTAACCAGGACTGGCAATGCAGCACAGATGAAACCGAAGTTCTTTTTGAAATTACGATTGCGAATTTGCGCGCCGCCGGCGACATCGATGAGCGCGATTTCCTGGACCGTGTAGACGTTCTTGGAAAGCTGGGTTACACTGTAATCATCTCAAATTTCTCCGAATATTACCGACTCATCGATTATTTTGCGACTTATACAAACGGTAAAATCGGTGTGGCAATGGGCGTTAACAATCTATTGGATGTTTTTGATGAGAATTATTACAAAAATCTTTCAGGTGGAATTCTGGAAGCTTTCGGTAAATTTTTCCGCCAGGATATGCGCGTTTACCTGTATCCTTACAAAGATCCGGAAAGCCACGAGCTGCTTACAGCCGACAATTTAAAGGTGAAAGACAGTTTGAAAGAACTATACAAATATTTCAAACACAACAACAGAATTGTAGATATCAAAAATTATAACCCCGATTATTCTGAAATTTATTCCCGCATTATTCTGGAAAAAATTGCAAATCACATTTCCGGTTGGGAAAAAGAAGTTCCCGACGGTGTTGCAGAATTGATTAAAGAACGCGGTTTATTCGGTTATAAAGAAGAATTGAAATTAAAAGAATTTTCTTAAAAAAATAAAAATGTCAGAAATTAAAAAACGACTTTCGTCGATTATTGAAAGTCCCGCTCACGATACGCAGGTGAAATTGCAGAAAATCTGTCAACTGTTGGATCAGGAAATCCCGTACTTCAATTGGACCGGTTTCTATTTCAAAAATGGAGACAAAGATGAGCTGATTTTAGGCCCATATGTTGGCGCGCCGACCGATCATACCATTATTCCGTACGGAAAAGGAATTTGCGGTCAGGTTGCGGTGTCCAATGAAACTTTTGTGGTTCCGGACGTTCACGAACAGGACAATTATTTAAGCTGCTCCATTGATACCAAAGCCGAAATTGTGGTTCCGATTATTGTGGATGGAAAAAACATTGGTCAAATCGACATTGATTCGCATAAAGTTGATCCATTCACCGATGAAGACAGCGAAATGCTGGAATGGCTTTGCGCTGAAGTCGGAAAGATATTGTAACCGATTTTGCCTAAAAATAAAAAAGTGTGGATTTTACGGTCCACACTTTTTTTTGAATTAAATTTTACTGAGCTAAATCCGCGATGCCTTTTTGGTCTAAACGGTAAACAGTCCATTCGTCCATCGGTTTTGCCTGAAGCGATTCGTAGAAGTCGATTGCCGGCGTATTCCAGTTCAGCACCGACCATTCCATTCTACCGCAATTTTCTTCCCGCGCAATTTTTGCGAGTTCAATGAGCAATTTTTTACCGTAACCTTTTCCGCGGAATTCCGGCTCTACGAAAAGATCTTCCAGGTACAAGCCCGGTTTCCCCACGAACGTTGAAAAATTAAAAAAATACAGGGCAAAACCGACCGGATTTTCGTTTTCTTCCGCGATCAACACTTTTGAAAAGTTGTGCGTGAAAATATTTTCGCGCAGCTGTTCGACGGTTGTGGTGACCTCATTTTCCATTTTTTCGTAAACCGCAAGTTTTTTAATTAAATCAAAAATTACCGGCGTATCTTCAGGTGTTCCTTTTCGGATTGTGAACATATATTGTTTTTTGTTTAGACATCAAAGTTAAGGTTTTTGCTTAAAAACTTTTACCAATGCTTAAATTATCAGCAAATATAAAAGCAGAAATTTACCCTGTTTAGCAGCAAATTTTTCAATTTAAATGTTTGAAAGTTCCATGGTATTTAAGGTGATTTTTAAAAAAATTAGATAAAAGCGCTGTTAGAGCTTTGAGCTCTAAAAGCGCTAAAAAACTCAAATGATGAAATTAATTTCAAACCTGAGATTTTAAAAAATTTGCCGTTAAAACAGCGAATTTTTTTCCAAACTGGAACTAAACATTTTTCTAATAACCCGCGGTTTTTAAACCAAAAATTTCCAATTGAAGACGGCTTTCTAGCCCCGATTGAACGGCATGTTTGAGCTCTTTTTTCTTTCGGGGGCGGCGGCGGAGCCGCCGAAAGAAAAAAAGCGAGTAGTGAAAGCGGGAAAAAGCTCCTAAATAAACAGCAAACCGCAATAGCAGCTAAAAAAAACCTCCGAAAATTTTCGGAGGTTTTGCTGTTTTTCTCGTTTTACCGAAATTAAATCTCGGTATTCATATCCCAGTTTTGCAGATAATCATGAACGTGTTTCAGAAACATTCCTCCCAAAGAACCGTCAACCACGCGGTGATCGTAAGAATGCGACATAAACATCAGGTTTCTGATGGCAATAACATCGCCGTCTTTGGTTTCCAAAACTGCTGGTTTTTTCACGATGGCACCAACGGCTAAAATCGCAACCTGCGGCTGCGGAATAATTGGTGTTCCCATGAGATTACCGAATCCGCCAACGTTGGAAATGGTGTAAGTCGCACCTTGCGTATCTTCCGGACGAAGTTTCTTGTTTCGTGCACGGTATGCAAGATCATTAATGGCTTTCGCCAGGCCGGAAAGTGAAAGCTGGTCAGCATTTTTGATGACCGGAACGATCAGGTTCCCGTCCGGAAGCGCAGTTGCCATTCCGATATTGATATTTTTCTTTTTGATAATTTTATCGCCATCAACGGAAATATTGATGAGCGGAAAATCCTGAATAGCTTTTACAATTGCCTTCACGAAAATCGGCATGTAGGTCAGTTTTTCACCTTCACGCCTTTCGAAAATATCTTTGTGCTTGGTTCTCCATTTTACCACATTGGTCACGTCAGTTTCAATAAACGAAGTAACGTGCGGTGAAGTTCTTTTGGAATTGACCATGGCCTCAGCGATAATTTTGCGTACTCTGTCCATCGGGATCACTTCGTCTCCTGCGTTCACCTGAACCGGCGCTGAAACCGGCGCGGCCGCTTGTCGAGCTGGTGTCACTGGCGTTTGAGCTGTTGCCGGAGCACTTTGCGGCGCTTTTCTGTTGGCTACGAAAGCCAGAATATCTTCTTTGGTGATGCGGCCTTCTAAACCTTTTCCCTTAATCGACTGCAATTCCGACTCAGAAATATTTTCCTGCTGCGCGATCGATTTTACCAAAGGTGATAAATATAAATCAGAACCTTCAAAACTGGTAGATGCTTTCGCGCTTTCTATCGCTTCTTCCAAACCTTTCACCACGTCGGAATCTACGTTTGGAATTTGCGTTTTCACTTCTTCCGCAGTTTTCGGTTCCTGTGGCTGCTCTGCCACGGCATCACCTGCGCCGGAAACTTCCAGAATCGCAATGGCTTCTCCTACTTTTGCTACTTCATCTTTCTGTTTCAGAATTTTTACAATTTTCCCCGAAACTGGCGTCGGTACGTCGCTGTCCACTTTGTCGGTTGCGATTTCTACCACGGAATCATCTTCTTTCACGCTGTCGCCTTCGCTAAACATCCAACTGATAATCGTCGCTTCCATCACGCCCTCTCCCATAGAAGGCAATAGTAATTTATATTCTGCCATTTTAATTTTCGGTTTTTACAAAGATAAAAATTTTTACCATTAAGAAAAATTGAATTAAAAAGCCGATTTTTTGATTTTTTTCTAAAATTTACATTTCCAGTTTCTATCTTTGGTGTCTTATTTTAAAACATGAAAAACTTATATATCGTCGCGCTGTTTCAGTTCAAAGAAAATGACATTATGGATGCTTTGGAACTGCTGAAAAAGCTCGTCATTGAAACCCGGAAGGAAAACGGCTGTTTACAGTACGATTTGGTGGAAGACCGCGAAAATAAAGGCGTGTTTTTTATCGTAGAACTTTGGGAAAGCGAAGAACACCATCACCAGCACAACGGTACCGACCATTTGATGAATTTCCGTTTGCAGTCTGCATCCTTATTGCAGAAATCCGCAGAAGTCTATAAAGGTTACAAAACTTTTTAGCCGCTAAAAAGGCATTTTTTTCCGTTTTCCCGTGCACCTTTCTAATAAGAAATTTAAAGAAAATCTGCCTCAAAAACATCCAAAAAATGCTTTTTGATTTTCTCTTTCAGCTCGGCCATTTCATCCTCTGAAAATTTTCTTTCCAGTTCGCGTGCTAGTGATGTTACCGATTTATCCCGAATTCCGCACGGAATTATATATTCAAAATACCGCAAATCGGTGTTTACATTCAGCCCGAAACCGTGCATCGTCACCCATTTTGAGGTTTTCACGCCCATGGCGCAAATTTTCCGCGCGTACGGTTTGGCCACGTCCAGCCAAACGCCAGTTTCGCCTTCACTGCGCTCGCCTTTCAGCCCGTATTCCGCAATAGTGCGGATAATCACCTCTTCCAGGTTACGCATGTAAAGGAAAATATCCGACTTAAAATTATCCAAATCCAGGATCGGATAACCCACCAGCTGCCCAAAACCGTGGTACGTAATATCGCCGCCGCGGTTCGTTTTCACAAAAGTTGCGTTGATTTCCTCCAGCTTTTTCGCGTTCGCCAGCATATTATGATCGTCGCCCGATTTCCCAATCGTATACACGTGCGGATGCTCCACAAAAAGCAGGTAATTGGGCGTTTCTTCCTGCTCTTCCTCGCTTTTTTGGCGATTTTCCAGCTTCAGGTCGATGATTTTTTTCATCAGTTTTTCCTGCAGTTCAAAAGCCGGCAAATAATCCATCAAACCTAATTCCTGAAAATGCAAACTTCTGTTTTGGGTGCGTGTCATTTGGTAGTATTTATTAGGGCAATCCCCTCGCCTGGGCTTTTCAGCAGCTCGGGTCGGGCTCTTCGCTGCAATCTTTTTTGCGCGGCGGCGTAGCCGCCGCGCAAAAAAGGATTTTCACTACGATCCCTATTGCGAAAAATTCGCCGCTAAAAGCCGTTTTTTTTAAAATATAATTTTAATAAAATCACATTGTAACCCCGGCGGCAGCAAATTTCTCTCTAGCTTCTGAAGTGAAAAATTGCCGTCACAAAAGTACAAAATTAATTTATTATGCTGCGAATAAAACTTTCACCTTCTTCAGCCCAATTTTCCTTCTTCAGCAAAATGTTTACGAAGGCAGTTCCGATGATTCCGCCCGCGGCTTTTTCAGTCACCTTTTCAAAATCGTTTTTGTTTTTGATTCCAAAACCGATCATCACCGGATTTTTCAGATTCAGACCTGATAATCTTTCCAAATATTCTTCGTTGTTGATTTCTTTCGCGCTATTTCCCGTCGTTGAGGAGCTGGAAACAGCGTACAGAAATCCTGAGCTTAAAGAATCCAGATATTTTATTCTTTCATTCGGTGTTTCCGGCGTCACGAGAAATATGAAATTCAGACCAAATTTTGCGAGTATTTTGGCATAATTTTTCTCAAATTCTATAGCGGGTAAATCCGGAATTATCACGCCAGAAACTCCTGCATCGCGGCATTTTTGGCAAAATTCTTCGAAACCAAAACTTAAAATCGGGTTAATGTAGCCCATTAATACAATGGGAATGCTTATTTCATCTTTCACAGATTTAATCTGCTCGAGAAGTTTCGCGATGGTCATTCCATTTTTCAGCGCAATTTCGTGTGCTTTTTGGATCACGGGTCCGTCTGCCACCGGATCGGAATACGGCATTCCGATTTCCATAATCTGCGCACCGGAATGCTGAATAAGTTTCATAATTTCCGTGGTGTCCTCCAGTTTCGGGATTCCCGCGGTGAAATAAATGTTGAGTTTTTTGGAGTGCGGACTGTTGGGTGTCGGATGCTGAGTGTTGCGTGTTGCGTGTTGGCTAGTATTTTGGTCAGTCATAATTCTGTTTTTACTAAATATTTTTAAAAAAGCCGAAACCCGCGCCACGGCCTGAGTGGAGCTCTTTTGCGAGGAGGAACGACGAACAAAAAGCGGGAACGGAGGACGGAAAAGGCGCCCAATCCTTTAAAGATTTTGCAAGTAAGTTTCCATGTCTTTGTCGCCGCGTCCCGAAAGGCAAATCACGACAACCTCGTCTTTCGCAAACTTTTTCTTGTCCAAAACGGCCAGCGCGTGCGCCGATTCCAGCGCGGGAATAATGCCTTCGGTATTGGTCAGTTCAAACGCCGATTTCAGCGCTTCGTCATCGGTAATACTGAAAAATTCTGCCCTTTTAGCGGCAAATAAATTCGCGTGAAACGGCCCGATTCCCGGATAATCCAAACCCGCGGAAATGGAATGCGGCTCGATGACCTGACCGTCTTCGGTTTGCATCACAATGCTTTTGCTGCCGTGCAAGATTCCTAACGTTCCTAGAAATGTCGTAGCTGCAGACTTCCCGGAATCCAGGCCAAAACCGCCGGCTTCTGCTGCGATTAATTTTACATTTTCTTCGTTCACAAAATGGTAAAAAGTGCCTGCAGCATTGCTACCACCGCCTACGCAAGCTATTACATAATCCGGATTTTCGCGCCCGATTATTTCTTTCAGCTGCCATTTTATTTCCTCCGAAATCACGCTTTGAAAACGCGCCACCAAATCCGGAAACGGGTGGGGTCCCACGACGCTGCCGATGATATAATGCGTCGTCGTCGCGTTGTTGATCCAGTCGCGCAAAGCTTCGTTCACCGCATCTTTCAACGTTTTGGAACCTGAAGTTGCGGGAATTACCGTTGCGCCAAGCATTTTCATGCGGCCCACATTGGGCGCCTGGCGCGCAATATCCACTTCGCCCATGTAAACGATGCATTCCAAATTCATGAGCGCGCAGGCCGTGGCGGTCGCAACTCCGTGTTGACCGGCGCCGGTTTCCGCAATAATGCGCTTTTTTCCGAGTTTTTTCGCGAGCAAAACCTGCCCCAGAGCATTGTTGATTTTATGCGCACCGGTGTGGTTCAAATCTTCTCTTTTCAAATAAACCTGTGTTTGGTATTTTTCGCTGAGATTTTTTGCGAAATAAAGTGGCGTAGCGCGACCGACATAATTTTTCAGCAAATCCTGAAACTCGGTTTGAAATTCTTCGGAGTCGATAATTTCAATGTATTTCTGCTTAAGTTCCGCCACATTTGGATACAACATTTCGGGAACGAAAGCGCCGCCAAATTCGCCGTAATAGCCGTTTTCGTCTGGATTTTTATAATTTTTCATAGAGCTTTTTTATTTTTTCGAGGTCTTTTACGCCGGGTTCAATTTCAAATTTTGAATTGATGTCAAACGCAAAAGGTTGATTTTTAATATTTGAAATTTGATCTACATTTTCGAGGGAAATTCCACCGCTCAAAAAGTAAGGTTTTGGAATTTCAAGACCATTTAAAATTTGCCAGTCAAAAGTTTTTCCGGTTCCGCCAAACGCCGCGGAATCAGTGTCGAAAAGGAAATAATCAACAAATGGATAACGGTTAATTGTAAATTGTAAATTCTTACAGTCGCTTCCTATTCGGATTGCTTTTATAATTTTGATTTCGGGCCTTAAAAAATTCCGAAGTACTTCGACATATTTTTCGTTTTCATCGCCGTGGAGTTGAATAAAATTTAGGCAACTTTTCTCGGCGATTTCAGCTATTTTTTCCACATTTTCATTTACGAAAACTCCAATTTTTCCGGAATGTTCAATACATTTAATTTCGTCAAAGGTTAAAAGATTTAATACAAAACGTGGCGACTTTTCATAAAAAATAAAGCCCAAAAAGTAAGTTTTCAGCGAAATTAATTCCTGAATTTGATCAAGTTTTGTGAGTCCGCAAACTTTTAATTTCATCACAATATTGTATTTGTAAATTCTTCAAAAGCTTTTCCGGGATTTTCGTTTTTCATAAAATATTCGCCCATTAAAAATCCGTCGAAACCTTTTTCCTTTAAAAATTTGAAATCTTCAACATTGTAAATTCCGCTTTCGGCGATTGATAAAGTTTCTTTTGGAAGTAGATTTTTAAGATTGACTGAATGTTGTAAATCGACTTTAAAATCTTTTAAATTGCGGTTATTAATGCCGACCAAATCGATATTTTTATTAAAATGCTGCAATTCTTCTTCGGTGTGAATTTCCAGTAAAACTTCCAAGCCGAGTTCGTGCGAAAGTTCTGTAAATTCCTGTACCTGAGCTGGTGAAAGAGAGGCAGCGATCAGCAAAACGACATCAGCTCCAATTGATTTTGCTTCGTAAAACTGGTATTCATCGATCATAAAATCTTTTCGCAAAAGCGGTATTGAACTCTCTTTTCGAACTTTCGAAAAATCTGCCAAATTACCGCCGAAAAAATCCTGATCGGTGAGAATTGAAATTCCACTTGCGCCAAATTTTTGGTAAGCTTCCGCAACTTCTAAAACGTCAGCTTTATCATTTATAATTCCTTTGCTTGGAGATTTGCGCTTAAATTCAGCGATAATTCCGGATTTTTCTTTCAGTGATTTTTTCAAGGAATAGGTTTTGCGTGCAAAAGATTCGGTGTTTTTTAGCTCGTTAACAGAAACTTTATTTTTTGCCTGCAAAACCTCGGTTTTTTTCCGTTTTACTATCTGTTCTAAAATATTCATTTTTAAATCTTACATTAATTTAATGACAATCTGCGACCCGGCTTGAACGGATCCCGATGTAAAATCGGGAGAGATTGGAAGACGGAATTTGTCGCCATAAAAATTTTAATTGATAATATTATTCAGCGAGCGCAACGCATTTCCGCTTTCTAAACTTTCCGTTGCCAACGCCAAACAATCATCGTAGCTGCCGTATTTTTCGGTGTTTCTCAACGCCATCGCCGCATTTGCAAGCACGACGGAATTCTGTTCGAAAGTACCATTACCGTCCAGAATATTTTTGAAAATTTTCGCTGCTTCCTGTTTGGAATTTCCACCAAAAATAGTTTCAGCTTCGATATTTTTGAAACCTAATTCTTCTGCGGAAAAAATATACTCGCCGGATTTATCGAAAATTTTGGTGTCTGAGGTCAGAGAAATTTCGTCGTAGCCATCCAGCGCGTGCACAATCAGAAAATTTTGATTTTTTTTCTGAAGCAAATACTGGTAAATCCGTGCGATTTCTAAACTGTACACGCCGATCATGGAATATTTCGGCTTCGCGGGATTGACAAGCGGACCCAAAATATTGAAAAAAGTGCGTAAACCCAAACCTTTTCGAAGTGGACCAACCGATTTCAAAGCCGGATGAAAAACAGGCGCGTGCAAAAAACAGATATTTCCTTTTTCCAAATCGCTTTGCAATTCTTCCGAAGTCGTTTTAAATTCGTAACCTAATTCTTCGAGAACATTTGAAGAACCGGAGATTGTAGAAACACCGTAATTGCCGTGTTTTGCCACTTTCTGTCCCGTTCCCGCAACTACAAAACTCGCCAAAGTGGAAATATTGAAGGTGTCTTTGCCGTCGCCACCGGTTCCCACAATATCAACCAAATCATTCGTTCCCAAATCCACGGGCACCGAAAGCCGAAGCAGCGCCTCCTGAAAACCCGCCATTTCGTCGAGCGTAATGCTGCGCATCAGGAAAACGGTAACAAAAGCTGTGACTTCATTTTCGTTGAATTTATTTTGCGCAATTTCGGTGAGAATCGCCTTGGCTTCAGCTTTTGAAAGCGTATTGTGATTGAATAAATATTGTAAAATCTCTTTCATTTTTTAAATTGAGAGTTGATAATTAATAATTGGCAATTAATAATTAACCATTAAAAGCTAACCATTAATAAAGTTTTCAAGAATTTGCTTTCCATGCGGTGTTAAAATGCTTTCAGGGTGATATTGTACGGCATGAACGTCGTAGGTTTTGTGCTGTAAACTCATGATCATCCCGTTTTTATCAACGCTTGTAATTTGGAGTTCTGCCGGAAAATCTTCGGTGTTTACTGCCCAGGAATGATATCTGCCGACTTCTAAAATATCGGGCAAATTGTGCAAAATTTTGTGATTTGAAATTTTTGTAGCTTCGGTAGCAACGCCATGATAAATTTCGGCAAGATTGATTAAACTTCCACCAAAAGCTTCCGCAATCGCCTGCTGACCGAGACAAACGCCCAAAATTGATTTTGTTGGCGCGAACTTTTTAATGACTTCAAGCAAAATTCCGGCTTCTTCGGGAATTCCAGGTCCTGGTGAAAGTATGATTTTATCATATTTTTCGATGTCTTCCAGCGAAATTTGGTCGTTGCGGAAAACATCAACTTTTTCCTGCGTAATCTGCTCAATCATCTGAACGAGGTTGTAGGTAAAACTGTCGTAATTATCGAGAACTAAAATCATTTTTTAATTGTTAATGGTTAATTTTTTCCGCTTTTAAAACTGCTTTTTTCAGCGCGCCAAGTTTATGGTTAACTTCCTGCAATTCGTTTTCAGCGGAAGATTTTGCCACAATTCCAGCTCCAGCTTGGTAAAATAAAGTATTGTTTTTGCTTAAAAAAGTGCGGATCATAATCGCCTGATTACAGCTTCCGTCGAAACCGACAAAACCAATAGAACCACCGTAAAAACTTCTGGAAGTTTTCTCGTATTCATCGATAAGCTGCATGGCACGATATTTCGGCGCACCGCTTAAAGTTCCTTGCGGAAAAGTAGTTGCAATCATTTCATACGGATTTTGATTTTCCGAAACATCAGCAGTAACTTCAGAAACCATATGAATAACATGCGAAAAAAACTGAATTTCCTTGAGTTTTGAAACCTTTGTATTTTTCCCCAAAATGCTTAAATCATTTCGTGCTAAATCAACAAGCATGGTATGTTCCGCGTTTTCTTTCGCGTCTTTTCGAAGTTCTTCTGCTGCTTTTAAATCATCTTCTACATTTCCGGTGCGCTTGAAAGTTCCTGCAATCGGGTGAATTACTGCTTTTTTATCCTTAATTACCAATTGACTTTCCGGGCTAGAACCCATTAATTTATAATCGCCGTAATCAAAGAAAAATAAATACGGCGACGGGTTGATATTTCGCAAAGCGCGGTAGACATTGAATTCATCGCCGACAAATTTTTGCTGAAATCTTCGGCTTAAAACCAGCTGAAAAACATCACCACGGAAACAGTGTTTTTTTGCCGTTTCAACGGCGAATAAATATTCATCGTTGGTTAAATTGGATTCTTCATCACCCACTTTTTCAAAAGGAAAAGTTGGCGCATTTTTTTGCTGAATCAGATTTTCGATTGTAGAAAGTTCAGATTTTAAACCCTCGATTTTGTTTTCGATCAAAAACATTTCATCGTTGTGGTGATTAATCGCAATCACGTACTGATAAAGACGGTAACGTAAAAGCGGAATTTTATTTTCGCTGCTTTTTTCACTAAATTTTATATTTTCAAAAAACGGAATCGCGTCGTAAGAAGTATAACCAAAAAATCCCTGCGCCGATGTCCCGAGCGGCAAATTCGGTTCTTCACATTGGAAAACGTCAGAAAAATTCTGAAGTAAATCGGTTAATTTTTCGGTTTTAATATCGATTTTTTCTGCACTTTCAAGCGGAAATTTTATCTGTGCTTCCTCATAATTTCTAATTTCAATTCCGGCAATCGCATTCACCGCGATAAATGAAAAATTATTGTCGGTATTTTGGTTTCCGGCGCTTTCCAAAAGAATGGTATCGCGGAACTGGTCGCGCAGCCTGAGGTAAATTCCAATCGGCGTGAAAAGGTCGCTCAATGTTGATTTTACCGTGGTTTTCAGCTTTATTTTTTGGTTGAATTTCATGCAGATTTTTGATTTTTGGATATAAAAAAAGACTTTAACACAATGTCAAAGTCTTCTTATTATTTTGATAAAATATATTTTTTTACACAAAAGAACAGTGCTCAAGACTTTGAAAGTTTTGAGGCCACCACCAATTTGTATTGTTTACCAATTTCATTGTTGCAAATGTATAAATCATTTTCTTACCACCAAGAAAAAATGTTATAAATATTTAATAAAATCTATTCTTCAACATTTTTCAGCGCCATCAGCAAAGCGTAAGCACCTTTAGTTACATACTTTTTGCTGCGGTTTTTCGGTACGAAATTTACAAGCTCGGTTAACCCATTTTCAGAATTTCCTATGGTCACAGGAAACATTGCAAAAGTTTTAGGCTGTATTTCTTCAAAAATATATTGTCGGTTTTCCCAGGTCACCACCGCATCATCGGGAATTACGAAACCGCTTTCCGCATTGACCTCAACTTCGGCGTTCATAAATGTTCCGGGAATTAACGATTCGTCCTTGTCAATCAAATCACAATGAATTGTCACACTTCGGTCCGGCGCGAAATCTTTACCAATAAGTTTCACTACAGCGGCATATTTTTTCTCCGGATTTTGGTTCGTAAATGCACGGACGCGCTGTTCCAGAGAAATTTTACTGAGGTCTTTTTCAAAAACTTTAAGTTGGAGGTGTGTGGAATTGTTATTGATGATGGTAAAAAGTACTTCCGCCGGCGAAACGTATTGCCCAACAGCAACATTTACCGTTGAAATATAACCGGAAATTGGTGCTGTAACCGAAATACTTTTATGGATTTTTCCCGCGCTTACACTTTTCGCATCAATTCCGTATGAACGCAACTGCGACGCAATACCGCGAACAGCCGCATTTTGAGTTTCTGTATCATTCAGCGCTCGCTGCGTAACTTTGTTGGAACTTGCCTGATATTGATTTAAATATTTCTGTCTTTCGTAATCTTTTTGCGCGTAACTGAGTCCGGATTTTGCCTGAAGATAATCCTGTTGAAGTTTTGCGAGTTCAGGATTTTCAACAACGGCAAGCGTCTGACCTTTGGAAACAAAATTTCCGGGCATAAAACGGGCAATTTTTACAATTCCGCCAGACGACGACGAAACGCTCGACATCGCTTGAGGCGGCACATCAATTCGCCCCGAAAGCATAAGTTTGTTCGCAATCTCCTGACTGCCGAGCGTTTTGGTTTCAATGCCGGCATTTTTCAGCTGTCGATCCGTTAGCGTGATTTGATTACCCGAAACAGTAAACGTATCTTTTACCACCACTTCTCCCTTTTTTGAACAGGAAAAAAGGAGCGCAACAGCAGAAATTATGGTTATTAAATGTTTCATTTTTTTATTTTTTTATTCGCCTTTTAAAGCGTTCAGTTCTATAATTTTTTCGTTAAACAGTTTTTGCGCGTCAATATAGCGGCTCTGAATTTCGAGACTTTGATTGACGAGCATGGTGTATTCCAGGTAATCTATTTCGCCTTCTTTTAAAAGCAGATTCGCCGTGAACATGATGGTTTCCGCGTTTTTCAGCCCGGCATTTTTGTAATATTCAAGTTCTGACTTCAGTTTTTCCGATTCAGCAACAGCTACGGCGTATTGATTTTTCAGATTTTCGAGGGCTATTTGGTAATTATTTTCGGCAATTTGCTGATTGATTTTCTGACCTTCAATCACCGATTTCTGCGCAGAATTAAATACCGGCAAACCAACACCAACCAATCCGCTTTGGAAACGTTTTCCATGATTATAGAATTTCTCGTTTGCACCAAAACCGTATTGTGTCGCGGAGGTTATTCCGAAATTAAAAGTCGGCAGAAGCTTGGTTTTTTCGGCGTTTAAACGGGCATTTTCTATATTTTTTTGCTGTTCAATCTGCTTCAGAATTGTTGGATTTCCTTCGTAAATATGACTTTCATTCAGTTGCGTTTTGTAGAAATCATCTTTAATATTCGTGAAAATTTCAGTATCATTAATTAAATAATTAAACTGCTGAAGTGCCACTTCGCGGTCTTTTCTCAAATTCTGTAATTGAATTTCAGCCTGACTTCGGTAATTCTCCGCTGTTGTTTTCTCTACAATATTGCTTTCTCCCGCGCGCAACCGAAGCTCCGCTCTCTGAAGGTATTTTGAGTAAATGCTGTCGGTTTTTTCAAGAAGTTTCTGCTTTTCGTCGAGGTAATTTAAAGTATTGTAAACCTTTGCCAAGTCACGTTTCAAAAACGATTTTTGAACCTCAAGACTCAATTGCGCATTTTTCCATTCCTCCACCAAAACCTGAGTTTGGCTTTTGTAAAATTTCGGCAAACGCAGCGTTTGCTGCACCGAAACCGCGTTGTCCACATAAGCAGAATTCATTTGGCCGATTTCACCGGTAATATTTAACGGGTCAATCGTTACCGCGGAATTTTTAATTTTCTGCTGGTAATCAATTTTTAGCTGACCTGCTTTTACCGAAAGGTTATTTTCATTTGCTTTCTGCTGCGCGATTTCAAGCGAAACAGGAATTTGAGAAAAAACCCTCAAATAGGCCAGAAAAAATAGTATTGTTAGATATTTTGTTTTCATTTTTTAAGTTTATTCGTCAAGATTTACAGTTTTTTTGCGCTGTGGAAAATGCTTTTCAAACCAAATATATACAGTTGGCAAAATGAAAAGCGTTAGGAAAGTCGCGAGTAGTAAGCCACCGATAACCACGGTTGCAAGCGGTCTTTGCACTTCTGCCCCTTCGCCCTGACTTAAAGCCATTGGTAAGAATCCAAGTGAGGCAACCAAAGCGGTCATTAAAACCGGGCGAAGTCTCATTTTACCACCAATTCTTACTACTTCATTCAAATCTGAATGGGTTTCTTTCTGCCGGTTGAATTCGGCAATCAAAACAATCCCGTTGAGCACCGCAACGCCAAAGAGCGCGATAAAACCGACACCTGCGGAAATGCTGAAATTCATGCCGCGAAGCCACAATGATAGAATTCCACCGATTGCTGATAATGGAATTGTAGTGAAAATGATCAGGCCGTATTTTATCGAGTTGAATGCGAAGTAAAGCAGCAGCAGGATTAAAGCTAAACTCACCGGAACTGCGATTCCCAGACGTTTTTGTGCCTGCTGTAAATTTTCGAAAGTTCCGCCGTATTTTATGGTATAACCAACCGGAAGTTTCAGTTCTTTATCAACAACTTTCTGTAAATCCGTAACCGTAGATTTGATGTCGCGACCTTTGACATTGAAGCCAACGATGATTCTGCGGTGCGCCTGTTCGCGCTGAATTTGGTTTACACTTTCTTTAATATCCACCTGCGCAACAGAAGCCAGTGGAATTTCACCACCTGAAGGCAACGGAATCAAGAGGTTTTGTACGTTTTGCAAATTTTTACGAAGGTCGCCGTCCAGCCGCACCACGAGATCAAACTTTTTCTCCTCTTCAAAAACAGAACCCGCAGTTTGGCCGGCAAAAGCCGTATTCACCATTTTGTTGACTTCGCCAATATTCAAACCGTATTGCGAGAGCGCGGCACGATTGTATTCAATGACGATTTGTGGCAGTCCGGAAACGGGTTCAACGTAGATGTTTTCAGCACCATCGATTTTCTTGGAAATTTCTCCCAAATTTTCAGCGTAAACTTTCAGCGAGTCGAGATTTTCACCAAAAATTTTACAGACAACATCTTGCCGCGCGCCGGTCATGAGCTCATTAAAACGCATATTTACCGGATACTGAAAAGAGTAAGTAACTCCAATGAGATTTTTTTTGAGCTCTGCGGACATTTTTTCTGAAAGTTCATCGTAAGTAGTTGCGGACGTCCATTCAGCGCGCGGTTTCAAAATAATCATCATATCGCTGGCATCAATAGGCATTGGGTCCGTAGGAATTTCGCTGCTGCCGGTTTT
This sequence comes from Kaistella solincola, assembly GCF_000812875.1. Taxonomy (GTDB): domain Bacteria; phylum Bacteroidota; class Bacteroidia; order Flavobacteriales; family Weeksellaceae; genus Kaistella; species Kaistella solincola. The sequence continues at coordinate 1,034,806 of NZ_JSYK01000003.1, forward strand.
CCCCACAATTTTTTCGATTTCAGGAAATTTTTTCAGCAGAATTTGCTGACTTTTTAGTACTGCTTCGGTGGAAGTTTTTAGATTACTTCCCGGTAAAACCCGCGTGTCTACAGCAAAATCGCCTTCAGGCAATGTTGGAATAAACTCGCCACCCAATCTTGACATGATAAAAACAGAAATAAAGAAAATAACCAAGGTTCCGAAGAAAAGCGGATTCTGATATTTCAAAACTTTTTTCAAAATTCGGTCGTACGCAGCTTCCAGTTTCGCCATCATCCGGTCCGCATAATTTTTCGTGTGCCTAATTTTCTTTGAGAGAAACAGTGCGCTCATCATGGGAACGTAGGTCAAAGACAGAATAAATGCACCTAAAAGCGCAAAAATTACCGTTTGCGCCATCGGTTTAAACATTTTGCCTTCGACACCTTCCAAGGTTAAAATCGGCAAATAAACGATCAGAATAATAATCTGCCCGAAGACCGCTGAGTTCATCATTTTTCCGGCAGAACTTTGTACGGTTTGGTCCATTTCACTTACGGTCAGCATGCTTTTGTTCTGAAGTGTTGGACCGTGAAGCCGATGGAGAATTGCTTCGACGATGATTACAGCACCGTCCACAATCAAACCGAAATCCAGAGCGCCCAAACTCATTAAATTTCCGCTGACTCCAAAAATATTCATCATAATAAAGGCAAACAGCATCGATAGCGGAATTACTGAAGAAACAATAAGCCCTGCGCGCAGATTTCCGAGGAAAACCACCAAAATGAAAATGACGATAAGCGCACCTTCAATTAGGTTTTTTGAAACCGTTGAAATAGCGTTGTTCACCATTTTGGTACGGTCCAGAAATGGATCGATTACCACGCCTTCGGGCAAGGTTTTTTTTATTTCTTCAATCTGGGATTTTACCTTTTCGATCACCTCATTAGAGTTGGCACCTTTCATCATCATCACCACCGCGCCCGCAACTTCGCCTTTTCCATTGTACGTCATTGCCCCGTATCTTATCGCATTTCCGTACTGAACTTTACCAATATTTTCGATTAAAACTGGTGTACCGTCGGGAAGGTTCTTCACCACGGTTTTTTCAATATCCTGAATTTTTCCCATTAAACCTTCCGTTCGGATGTAGAGAATTGTGGGACCTTTTTCGATATAAGCGCCGCCCGTATTTTGGTTATTATTTTCAAGCGCAGTGAAAACTTCCTGCATCGTGACGCCCATCGATTTCAGCTGTGATGGATTAACAGTAACCTCGTACTGTTTTAGGTTTCCGCCAAAACTCGCAACATCAGCAACACCATCGGTGCCGAGAAGTTGCCGTCGAACAATCCAATCCTGAATCGTGCGCAGTTCCATTGCATTAAACCGATGTTCGTAGCCGGTTTTTGGCCGGATGATGTACTGATATATTTCTCCAAGACCTGTGGAAATTGGTGCCATTTCGGGGACGCCGAGTGTTTTCGGAATATCTTTGGAAACATTTTGCAACCGTTCGGAAACCTGTTGTCTTGCAAGATAAAGATCTACACCTTCTTCGAAAACGATGGTAACCACGGAAAGTCCGAAGCGCGAAAAACTCCGCATCTGCTTAATGCCCTGAATATTGTTCATCGACTGCTCAAGCGGAAAAGTGATGAACCGTTCGATATCCGGAGCGCCCAAACTTGGTGACGAAGTGATGATCTGAACCTGATTGTCCGTTATGTCCGGCACCGCATCTATTGGCAGTTTCCGGAGTTCTATAATTCCATAAATTATCCAGCCGAGCGTCATCAGAATAATGATCAGCTTGTTTTTTATGGAAAAACTGATGATTTTGTCTAACATTGTAAAATTTTAAATTAATTATTTAGCAAAGTTTTTTACGCGCTAATGATCTCATAATTACCAAACTATGAGATTCATTAGCCATACAAAGACATTAATCATCGTGTTCGTCTCCTACATTTTCAGCAGCATTATTGCCGACATTATCAGTTTGCGCATCGTTTCGGATCTCAGTGTGACGAATTTCACCACCGGTTGTTCCGGCTTTTTGGGCAAAAAACAGGCTCGAGACAGCAAAAATTCCGACCAAAAAAGGCATTATTTTGGAAAATGTAAAACTTCTGAAACTCGCGAACAGTGCGACCAAACTTAAACCGCCAACGACATAGGAAAGTCCGGCGAAAAGCTCAGCAGCTTCTTCATGAGTTTTAATTAAACTTTCGGCAACGCCGGGAAGATGTTCCACGCCTTCTTCGGCGCCTTCGCCAGTAGCCATCGCCGCGATGGAAGCAACAGCACCCAAAATAAAAATGATATAAGCATTGCGTTTTGAAACTTCGGATTTAGCAAAAATTCCGATAAGCAGAAGCACGATTCCTACGAAAGGAAATATAATTGGCAAATGGTTTACAACCAAGTGCAGATGTGAATTGTTCATTGTTTTTGATTTTAAAATTTAAATAATAAGATTGGCGAAAACTTTTCAGCAAACGGTTTTGCTGAAAATACTTCCTGTGCGGTTTTACTAATTAAATAAAAATCGGCGGACGGAAAATAGACGCGAACGCGTCTGAAGTGTGTCCGGAGAAATAGGAAAAAATTGGTGCTTTTTGCCCGAAATTTTCCGGTGCTTTTAGTTTAATGCTGAAAATTTCCGGAACGGCAAGCGAGCCAATAGAAAAAACATTGCTTTCGTGCGTCTTAAAAGGCAATTTCATATCCTGGCTGTAATCGGAATCTATGCCGTGATCTTCGAAATAATGCATTTTTATAAAAGAGAAAAAAGTGGTGTTTTTGCCGGTAATTTTGTGCGAAATGTAATGTTCGACGAGGTTCGGCAACTTCAAAATCTGGCGCGCCTCTGTAAAAGACAAGAGGTAAATGCAGAGAAAGAAATATATAACCGGCTTTTTCACATCACAAAGGTACGACGGGAAACACCCAAAAAGTACGGCAAAAAGTAATTTGGAATTACTTTAATTAAAAATAAAAAATTGGTCATTTAGCCTGCAAAAAATTTGAATTTAATACTGAAACTTTCAGGTAAATTTTAGCCGTTATATTGCCATTTTTTTCGTTATTTCAGTTGCAGAAAATTCTGTAAATTTGCCATCTTAAAATTTGTCAGCATCATGCAGTTATCAGAACAGGAAATTATCCGCAGAGAAAAGTTAAAAAGTCTGGAAAAATTGGGCATCAACGCATTTCCCGCCGAAGAATTTAAAACCACCGAAACCACCGAAACCATTAAGCAGGATTTTGCTGAAGGTAAAAAAGTTGTTATCGCCGGCCGCTTGATGAGCCGACGAATTCAGGGAAAAGCGAGTTTTGCGGAACTTCAGGACTCTGCCGGTAAAATTCAGGTATATTTTAACCGTGATGAGATTTGTCCGGGCGAAGACAAAACGCTTTACAATGAGGTTTACAAGCATCTTTTGGATATTGGTGACATCATCGGTATCGAAGGTGAACTTTTTACCACACAGGTTGGTGAGATGACCGTAAAAGTGACGAATTTTAAGATTTTAACCAAATCTCTACGTCCGCTTCCACAACCAAGAACCGACGAAAACGGAGTAATTCACGACGCTTTCAATGATCTGGAACTTCGCTACAGACAGCGTTATGTGGATTTAATTGTAAATCCGCAAGTGAAAGAAGTTTTCATCAAAAGAACAAAACTGTACAATGCAATGCGTACTTTCTTTAACGACGCAGGATATTTTGAGGTAGAAACGCCAATTTTACAGGCAATTCCGGGCGGCGCTGCGGCGAAACCTTTCATCACGCATCATAATGCTCTCGATATTCCCCTTTATTTGAGAATTGCGAATGAATTATATTTGAAAAGACTGATTGTTGGAGGTTTTGACGGTGTTTATGAGTTTTCTAAAAACTTCAGAAACGAAGGAATGGACCGAACGCATAATCCGGAATTTACCGCGATGGAAATCTATGTCGCGTACAAAGATTATAACTGGATGATGGATTTTACCGAGAAATTGCTGGAATTTTCCGCAATGCAGGTAAATGGAAGTGTAGAATCTACGTTCGGTGAGCATACAATCAGCTGGAAAGCACCGTATCCGCGCGTTTCTATGACCGAAGCTATTAAAAAATATACAGGTTTCGACATTACGGGGAAAACCGAAGAGGAACTGTTTGATTTTGCAAAATCCATCGGTGTGGAGGTGAATGAAACCATGGGGAAAGGAAAATTGATCGACGAAATTTTTGGTGAAAAATGTGAAGGCAATTTCATACAGCCAACTTTCATCACCGACTACCCTATCGAAATGTCGCCTTTAACCAAAAAACACCGCAGCAAGGAAGGTTTAACGGAGCGTTTTGAGCTGATGGTTTGCGGAAAAGAAATCGCAAATGCCTATTCGGAATTAAATGACCCGATTGACCAAAGAGAACGCTTTAACGAACAGCTGAAATTAGCTGAAAAAGGCGATGATGAAGCAACCGGCTTTATCGATGAAGACTTTCTTCGAGCGCTGGAATATGGAATGCCACCAACTTCCGGTTTGGGAATCGGTATGGATCGTTTAATTATGTTTTTAACCAACAATCCGTCCATCCAGGAAGTGCTGTTTTTCCCGCAAATGAAGCCGGAAAAAGCTGCACCAACATTCGAGCTTGATGAAGACGAGAAAATGGTTTTAGAAATCCTGAAATCGCAGGAAGAACCGATGACTTTGAACGTGGTAAAAGTGAAAAGTCAGCTTTCCGGAAAAAAGTGGGATAAAGCCGCGAAAAATTTAACCAAATACGATTTGGTTAAAGTTGAAAAAATTGATGACGTAGTTTTGATGAAAGCACTTTAAGCGCTACATTTTTTGAATATTTAATCCCCAAATTTTCGGGGATTTTTTTATGGATTTTCCAGAATTTTATAAGCGAATAAATTTCAATATTTCACCGAAATTCAGTATCTTTGTTGGTCTTTTGAAATAGAGAAAAAATGCTCTGTTTCTCAGCAAATTTTTAATTTAAAAATATTTAAAATTCGGGGCTTTGGTCCTGAAGAATAGAAAAAATATGAGCCAAAAAGAATACACAGCGAGCAGTATACAAGCATTAGAAGGAATGGAGCACGTAAGAATGCGACCATCAATGTACATTGGAGATGTGGGCTCCAGAGGTCTGCACCACCTGGTTTACGAAGTGATTGACAACTCCATAGATGAAGCTTTGGCAGGCCACTGCGACACCATTTCAGTGGTGATTCACGAAGGTGAAAGTATTTCGGTAAGAGATAACGGCCGCGGTATTCCGGTGGATATGCATGAAAAAGAACAGAAATCTGCGCTGGAGGTTGTAATGACCAAAATTGGTGCGGGTGGAAAGTTTGATAAAGATACTTACAAAGTTTCCGGTGGACTCCACGGTGTGGGTGTTTCGGTGGTAAATGCGCTTTCCAATTCTTTGGTGGCGACCGTTTACAAAGACGGTAATGTGTATCAGCAAAAATATGCTAAAGGAAAAGCTTTGGCAGATGTAGCGCAAATAGGTACGACTGAAGAACGCGGAACATTGGTTTCGTTTACGCCGGATGACACCATTTTTCAGGATTTGGTTTACAACTACGATACTTTGGCGAGCAGACTTCGCGAACTTTCTTATTTGAATAAAGGCATCACGATTACTTTGACCGATGAAAGATTCATCGATGAAGAAGGCGCTCAGAAATTCGATATTTTCTACTCCGAAGGTGGTTTGAAAGAATTTGTTGAATATATCGATGGTAACCGCGAAAGTATTATGAACAACGTCATCTTCATGGAAGGTGAAAAAGACAATATTCCGGTGGAAGTTGCAATGCGTTACAACACGTCTTACAACGAAAATCTACACTCTTACGTAAACAATATCAATACGCACGAAGGTGGAACACACCTCGCGGGTTTCCGTAGAGCTTTGACAAGAACTTTAAAAAAGTTCGCTGATGAAATCGGTCTTCCTGCAAAAGAAAAAGTAGAAGTTACCGGTGACGATTTCCGTGAAGGTTTAACTGCGGTTATCTCTGTGAAAGTGATGGAACCTCAGTTTGAAGGACAAACCAAAACCAAACTTGGAAACTCCGAAGTTTCCGGTGCGGTAGACAAAATTGTTGGCGAAATGCTTACTAATTTCCTGGAGGAAAACCCGAACGAGGCGAAATTAATTGTTCAGAAAGTAGTTCTTGCAGCAAAAGCACGCCAGGCAGCGAAAAAAGCACGCGAAATGGTACAGCGCAAATCGCCGATGGGCGGCAGCGGTTTACCGGGAAAACTTTCCGACTGTTCTTCAAAAGATCCCGCAATTTCCGAACTGTTTTTAGTTGAGGGAGATTCCGCAGGCGGAACAGCAAAACAAGGACGTGATCGTCATTTTCAGGCGATTTTGCCTTTACGAGGTAAAATTCTGAATGTTGAAAAATCAATGCTTCATAAAGTTTATGACAATGAAGAGATTAAAAATATTTATACCGCATTAGGAGTTTCTGTAGGAACCGAAGAAGACAGTAAAGCGCTGAATATCTCCAAGTTACGCTACCATAAAGTGGTGATTATGACCGATGCTGATATTGATGGTGCGCACATTTCAACCCTGATTCTTACCTTTTTCTTCCGCTATATGAAGGAACTCATCGAAAACGGTTACATCTACATCGCGCAGCCGCCATTGTACTTACTGAAAAAAGGCAGCAAAAAGATTTATGCCTACAACGAGAAAGAACGCGAAGAAATTACGCTTCAACTGGCGCCTGATGGCAAAGGTGTGGAAGTACAGCGTTACAAAGGTTTAGGGGAAATGAACCCCGAACAGCTTTGGGACACGACTCTGAACCCAGAATTCCGTATTTTGAAACAGGTAACCATTGAAAGTTTAGCAGATGCAGATAATGTTTTCTCAATGTTGATGGGCGACGAAGTTCCACCAAGACGTGAATTTATTGAGAAAAACGCCATCTATGCAAAAATCGATGTGTAACACTTCAATTATTCAAAAACAAAAAAACCGCTCAATTTGGGCGGTTTTTTTTATTTTAAGATTTCAGCGAAATAAAAATAATTAAGTAAATTTAGACATGAAATTTTCCGTCATTTATTTTCTCGCTTCGTTTCTCGCAATTTCCGGTTGTGAGCAGAAAAAACCAGCCGTACAGAAGTCTGCCACGGAGAAAACTGAAACTGCAAAAACGGTTCCTACTTTTGCGGTAGATTCAATTTCGGTAAATGATTCGCTGGAAATAACTAAAAATCTAACGGCGTCTTTCACCAAGAAAATCCTGATTTTCCCCACTTTTAACCGCCAAAATATTTTAGATTCCATTTACGCGCCCGAAAAGATTCAGCTTAAAGACTATTCAAAAGAAAATCTGGGAAAAGCTTTGGAAGAAAAAAAACAAGGCTATTTCGATGAAACCAAAAAATCGCTGAAAAACTTTAGTCCGGATTTCAAGCAAACATGGACCAACAATTCAAAAATGGCAGTTTTTTCCAATACCAACGGTTTTCTGACTTTGGTGTATACCGGCGACGGTTACACGGGCGGCGCGCACGGCTATTACTATAAAAAATTCAAAGTTTTCGACCTTAAAAATAATAAAACTGTTCAGCTTTCCGACGTACTCACCAATCAGGATGCTGGAATCTGGGGACGGATTTTAATGGATAACTTCCTTAAAAATGATCTGCAAAAAGGCCAGAGCGAAATGCTTTTGGTGAAGAAAATTCCGCTGAATGACAACTTTTATTTCGACGCCGAACATCTTTATTTCCTTTACAATCAGTATGAAATTGCAGCGTATGCCGCCGGTCCGGTTTTAATTAAAGTTCCGCTTTCGGACATTAAACCGTTTTTAAATTCCGATTTTAAAAAGCGAATCGGTTTGTAATCTAAACTGAAAACCACCATTAGTCGCGTACTTTCTCTATTTTTGTAGGTATGAATCATGTCGCCTTCATCATCAACCCATTTTCTGCCCAGAAAAATTACCAGCCGTTTTTAGAATTATTAAAAAAAAGCCTCGAAAAGCCGGTAATTTTTCTTTCAGATTCCGTTGAAGGGACTGAAAAATTCATCAAAGAAAATTTTGATCACATTGATATTTTTGTGGCAGTTGGCGGTGATGGAACAATTTCTTCTGTAGCAAAAAACCTCATTTTAACCGACAAAATTCTCGCAATTTTTCCCGCCGGTTCCGGAAATGGATTTTCGAACGAAAATAATTTTACCAAAAATCTGGTCAGTTTGCTCGGAAAAATCAAGAACGGAAATCACCGCGCAATCGACACTTTCATGGTGAATGAGCATTTTTCCATCAATGTTTCGGGAACCGGTTTCGATGGAAAAGTGGTGAAAGATTTCGAAAAAACAAGCCGCGGCTTTTCAAATTATATCAAAGTTTCTCTGCGTACTTTTTTCCGTTTTAAAACCGTGGCAATTCAGTTTAAAGCAAAAGAATTCCAGCAACACAACGGAAATTATCTGATGATAAACGTCGCAAACACGCGCCAGTTCGGCAATAACGCCTACATTGCACCGCACGCCAGCACAATGGACGGTCTTGCCGAAATTGTTTTGGTAAAAAAATTCCCGATCTGGTATAGCGGAATTTTTACGGTGAATATGTTTGCAAAAAAACTGAAAAAAAACCGTTACCTCACCTACCTTTCCGTTCCGGAAATTGAGTTTAGCGTTGATTCTGAGGATTGGCATCTGGATGGCGAATATACGGTGATTAAATCGCCAATCAACGTAAAAGTTTTACCGAAAAGTTTAAAAATTCTGGTTTAAAATCAGCTGTTTTCAAGACCAGATTTATAAGCCTTTAAAGCTCTTTCGCGCGCAAACTTATGCTCGATCATCGGTTCCGGATAATCTTTTGACCCAAATTCCGGCACCCATTTTTTAATGTAAATAAAATCCGGATCGAACTTTTTTTGCTGCTCCATCGGGTTAAAAATCCGGAAATAGGGCGCCGCATCACAGCCGCTACCGGCGCTCCATTGCCAGTTTCCGTTGTTTGCGGAAAGATCGTAATCAAGCAGCTTTTCCGCGAAATATGCTTCACCAATCCGCCACTCCATCAACAAGTGTTTGGTGAAAAATCCGGCGCAAATCATACGCACGCGGTTGTGAATAAATCCCGTTTCATTGAGTTGCCGCATCCCGGCATCTACAAGCGGATATCCTGTCTTTCCGGTTTGCCATTTTTTTAAATCTTCTTCATCGAAAAGCCAGGCAATTTCGTCGTACTTTCTTTTGAATGACTGATGGACAACGCGCGGAAAATGAAAAAGAATCTGCATAAAAAATTCCCGCCAGATCAGTTCCTTTAAATACGTTTGGTTAAAATTTACCGCTGAAGCAGCCAATTTTTTAATACTCACCGTTCCGAAACGCAAATGAACACTCATTTCGCTGGTTTTCACCGTGGGAAAATTACGTGTTTCGTGGTAATTTTTTATGATTTCAGGATTGAAATGCGGAATTTCAAAATTCAATGAAGTTTTTTCAAAACCGATTTTTTCGCACGAAATATTTTGCGGCTCAACATCTATTAAATGATGCAGCAAATTCTCACTTCGGTATTCGGCTAATTTTTCACTTTCAAACCGCAGCAACCACTTTTTGGAATATGGTGTATAAACCGTGTACGGCGGGCCGTCGGGTTTCGCAATATCGTTTTTATGAAAAATTACCTGGTCTTTAAAAGCGAAAAAATTTACCCTTTTAGCGGCTAAAAATTCCGCTATTTCAGCATCCCTTTTAATTGCTGCCGGTTCGTAATCTTCATTGCAGAACACCGCTTCCAGATCATATTTTTCCGAAAGTAGCTGAAAAATTTCTAAAGGTTTTCCGTGAAAAACTTCGATCGATTTGCCTGTTTTTTCTAAAAACGCATTTAATGTCTGTAAAGTCTGAACAATATAATCAACGCGTTTGTCTGCCTTATTTTCTAATTTCGACAGAATATCTGTATCAAAAATAAAAATCGGCAAAACTTTTTCGGAAGTTTCAAGTGCGCGAAAAAGTCCGTGGTTATCGCTTAACCGCAGATCGCGCCGAAACCAGAAAACCGTAATTTTTTCAACCATTTCCCACCATTTTCAGGATTTTTTCCGGGTCTTCATTCCGCAGGTTCGTGTAAACCGTATGGTGAAAAGTATTCAGCTTTTTCAGTGAATTCAGCAGCTGCTCCTTTTCTTCCGAACTAAGTTTGCCGCACATGATTTTTGAAACCACCGTGATATCCTGCATTGCTTGCTGAAAAACTTTTTTCCCTTTTTCAGTCACCGCGATACGAGTGCTTCTTTTATCATTTTCATCGGGACTTTCTTCGATCAAACCATTCCGAACCAGCCTTTTAATAATTTCAATTCCGGACTGTTTTTCGTGCGCGTTTTTCTCGATCAGCTGCATCTTCGTAAGCGACGGATAGTCCATGAGGCGGAAAAGATAAGTGAAATCTTCGTTTATGAGATCGCTGTGATTTTCGAGCGACTTTTTAATTAAATGTTTCGAATAACGTCCCAACATAATCACCTGTTTCGCGATTTCATTTTCCAGGTCGAAAACTTTTAAATCATATTTTTCCGTCAGATTTCTCGGATTTTCCCTTTCATAAGCTTTTTCGTTCAGGTAAAGCCGAAAATCATCCAGGGTAGGTTGGTTGCTGTTCTGGCTTTTTTGAAAAGTATTAAGCTCCGACAGAATCTCAATGACTAAATTTAGTTCCATACCGATATTATAATTTTATATTACCTAAACCTCCGTCTACACCAATAATTTGGCCCGTCATCCAGGAACTTTTCTCGGAAAGTAAAAATTCCACCAGGTGCGCACTGTCTTCTGCCGTCCCAACTCGCTGCAACGGATGACGTTTTGCGGAAGCACTTCTTTTCTCCTCCGTCGATAGCAATTGCGTGGCAAGTGCTGTGTCGCTTAATGAAGGTGCTATTACATTCACCCGGATTTTATAAGCAGAAAATTCAGCTGCTAAACTTTTAGCAAAACCTTCAATAGCACCTTTGCTGGCAGTAATTGAGGTATGGAAGGGCATCCCGAGCTTGGCTGCCACCGTGGAGAATAGCACGATGCTGGCGCCACGTGACTTTTTTAAAGCAGGTAAAATTTTCTGAATAACCTTTACAGCGCCCAAGAAATTTTGGTTAAAATCAGCTAAAAAATCGTCTTCCGAGAGGCGGTTAAAAGGCCGTAAATTGATGCTGCCGGGGCAGAAAACCAAACCGTGCAATTCCTCCGGCAGATTTAAACCGGAGAGATCATCCTTTGTAACATCGGCTTTGTAAAAAGTTGTATTTAATGCCTCTAATTCCGTGGTTAGGTTTCTGGAAACTGTGAAAACATTTTCTGTTTTTAAAAGTTGTGCGCTCGCTAAACCAATACCTTTTCCGGCGCCGATAATCAGAATATTTTTCATTAGTCGGCAAAGTTCTTATAATTATTAATGCGGATTTCTTTCGCGTTGATTTCGTGCATCAAATTGAAAAGCCCGAAAAACGTACGGTTCATGTAAATAAAATGTTTGGAGCCGCGGTTTGCATTTCTACCTTTAATTTGCGTGTTTTTCGCGTATTTCTGACCGAGATCTGCAATAGCTGCGAAAAATTCGCCGTCAGAAAAATCGAAAGTTTCGTCCTGGAATGGTGTCGTAAACAGGAAAAGCAAGTCGTAGAAAATTTCGGTAAAAAATGCTTTTTCCTCGGGTGAATCGTCAGGTCTGATGATTTCCAGTTCCAGTAATTTCCGGTCAAAAAACGCCTTATTTTTCAGGTTTTCTCTTGACGCAAGTTCAAAATACGGAACGTAAAAATCCTCCGGAATGGTTTTCATACAGCCAAAATCGATGGCCGTTAAAGTTCCGTCGTCAGTCACCAGAAAGTTTCCGGGATGCGGATCGGCGTGAACTTTTCGCAGCTCATGAATCTGAAACATATAAAAATCCCAAAGTGCCTGCCCTACTTTATTTGCTTTTTCCGGATCGGAATTTTCCGCACAGAAAGTCGAAAGATGCTTGCCGTGCATCCAATCCATGGTGATGATTTTGTCGTTCGACAGTTCCGGATAATAATTCGGGAAAATTAAATTCGGCAAATTTTCACACTTTTTCCTGATTTCCAGACTTTGCTCAATTTCGAGTTTATAATCGGTTTCTTCCAACAATTTATCTTCAACTTCCTTAAAGTATTGGTCGGAATTTTTGCCTTTAATATTGAACATTTTCATTGCAATTGGTTTTACCATCGCCAAATCGGAGGAAATGCTGTCGGAAACTCCGGGATATTGAATTTTTACTGCGAGTTCCTTTCCGTCTTTAAAAGCTTTGTGAACCTGTCCGATGCTCGCCGCATTGCTGGAAGTGCTATTGAAAGAATCAAATAATTCTGTCGGCTTTTTACCGAAATAATTTTTGAAAATTTTGTTCACCAAAGGCGCAGAAAGCGGCGGAACCTGAAACTGCGAAAGCGAAAATTTCTCCACATAAGCAGCGGGCAGAATATTTTTTTCCATGCTGAGCATTTGCGCGACTTTCAAAGCGCTGCCCTTCAGTTCTTTTAAGCTGTCATAAATATCTGAAGCATTGTTGGTGTTCAGATTTTCCTTGGCTTCGTCTTCGGTTTTGGTGATTTTTTCACCATAATATTTAAGATAATTAACGCCAACTTTGGCTCCGGTGGAAATTAATTTGCTTGCGCGCTGTATTTTACTGGTAGGAATTTTGTCTAATGTTTTCATGAATTGGGTCTCACTTTTTCGTTAAATAAAAATTTTCCCAGATCCAGCAGCTTTTTAAACGGTTTTACATCAAGCAAATCCATGCCTGTGTCTACAGATTTTTCGATGAAAATATCGGTTTTTTCGAAGTTTGAACTCGTGTCATCAAGCCAGAATTTCAGCGTTGCCAAAAACTGTCCCCAATAAAATTCCTCGATTCCTTTGTTTTTAATTCTTTCAAGCTTCATCTTGCTTTCTGAAGAGTTTCCTAACATCGAATCTGTAACATCAAGACTTTTAATAAATCTTAAAAATTCGGCCTTTAAAGCCCATAATTTTTTAAAATTCTGAAGGTTGTTTTTTTCCTGACCAATGAGGTAAATCACCAAAGTCCGGTTCAGCGTAAGCTGTTCGAAAAAGGTAAAGTAAAAAGAAAGCAGCTTATTTTTCGGTGTCTCCATAATATAGGATTCTTCCGCGGAAATCAGCAGCAACGTTTGCTCAAGGAAATATTTTAAATAATCAGCTTCCAGCTGGTCAAAATTCGCGTAATAAAAATAAAAATCGCTTTCTGAAATCTCGTGATCATCGCAGAAAGTAAAGACATTCAGCGGCTTTCGGTTTTTGCGAAGGACATAGTTGGAGTACAGCTCCAAAATATTTTCCTTTGTTATTTCTGTATTTTTCATATCTTCTCTGTGTATTAAAGTACAAATTTAGTAAAAACATTTTCTATTTAAAAAATAAAAGTATATTTTTGTTCCATTATAAAATTAATGAAAAAAGTTGTAATCATTGGATCTGGTTTTTCTGCGCTCGCTTCCGCCTGTTATATGGCGAAAGCTGGTTTTGCAGTGCAGGTTCTGGAAAAAAATGAGCAGCTTGGCGGGCGGGCTTCGATGTGGGAAAAAGATGGTTTTAAGTTTGACATGGGTCCGAGCTGGTATTGGATGCCTGATATATTTGAACGTTTTTTTTCTGATTTTAGTAAAAAAGTTTCAGATTATTATTCACTTGAAAAATTATCGCCGGCTTACCGCGTAGTTTTTGGTGAAAATGATTTCATTGATATTTCCGACGATCCGGACAAAATCATTGAAAAATTTGAAGAAGTTGAATCCGGAAGTGGCGCTCATCTCAGAAAATTTATGGAAGATTCGCGGAAAAATTACGAAATCGCGATGCAGGATTTGGTTTACAATCCAGGAAAATCTCTTCTCGAACTTGTAAGCTTTGAAACAGCAACACGGCTTCCGCTATTTGTAAAAAATATCTCCGAAACGGTCCGAAAAAATATTAAAAATCCAAAACTTCAAAGTATTTTAGAATTTCCAGTTTTATTTTTAGGCGCAAAACCGCAGAACACGCCGGCTTTTTACAATTTTATGAACCATGCCGATTTCGGTTTGGGAACCTGGTATCCGAAAGGTGGTTTTAATGCTGTGGCGCTCGGAATCGTCAGTTTAGCTAAAGAATTGGGTGTGCAATTTCACGTCAATCAAGAAGTGACGAAAATTGAAACCGAAAATAACCTGGTAAAAAAAGTGATTACCACGACAGATTCTTTTGAAGCTGACATCGTAATTTCCGGCGCTGATTATGCACATACAGAAAAACTGCTCAAACAACCGGAAAAAAATTACAGCGACGATTACTGGATGAAAAAAGTTTTCGCACCGTCGTCCTTTCTATATTATGTCGCGTTCGATAAAGAAGTTCCAGAATTGCAGCACCACAATTTGTTTTTCGATACCGATTTTGGCAGGCACGCGGTGGAAATTTACGACGAACCGCAATTGCCAAAAAAACCGCTTTTTTATGCCAATTTTTCTTCAAAAACAGATAAAGATCTCTGTCCGCCAGGAAAAGAAGTCGGATTTTTTTTAATTCCTGTTGCGGTAGATTTAGAAGACAGCCCGGAAATTCATGAACAATATTTCGAGCTAATTATGGATCGAATTCAGAAAAATATAGGCGTTGACCTCCGAAAAAATGTTCTGTTCAAAAGAAGTTTCGGCGTTCAGGATTTTAAAGACCGTTACAACTCCTGCCGCGGAAACGCTTACGGATTGGCTAATACTTTGCTGCAAACTTCCGTACTGCGGCCCAGCATCAACAATAAAAAGATTAAAAACCTTTTTTATACCGGACAACTTACGGTTCCGGGACCTGGTGTGCCGCCGGCTTTAATCTCCGGAAAAGTGGTGACAGACTACATACTTAAACATGAAAAAAACACGACCAGATGAATAATTTAGAAATTTTTAATGAAGTCTGCGGTCAGTCATCCAGGTTGGTGACGGAGCGCTACAGTACCTCTTTTTCTCGCGCTTCTACCCTTTTCCAGCCCGAAATTCGCCAGCACATTTACAATATTTATGGCTTTGTACGCTTGGCGGACGAAATTGTGGATACTTTTCACGATTTCGATAAAGGAAAACTCATGGCGGAATTCGAACAGAATTATCACCAAGCGCTTGAAAACGGCATCTCGCTGAACCCGATTTTACAATCTTTCTGCACCACGCAGCGCGAAAAGAATATTCCGCAAGATCTTGTCGATTCCTTTCTTTATTCAATGAAGATGGATTTGCATGAAATTAAAAATCTCAATGACGAAAAGTATAACGAATATATTTACGGCTCGGCCGAAGTGGTGGGTTTAATGTGTTTAAAAGTTTTCGTAAACGGAAATGTGACAGAATATGAAAAGCTGAAACCTTACGCACAAAGCCTTGGCGCAGCTTTTCAGAAAATAAATTTTTTACGGGATATAAGCGCAGATTTTAACGATTTAGATAGAACGTATTTCCCGAATGTAGATTTCCGAAATTTTTCGGCTGCTGATAAGGAAAAAATTGAGCTGGATATTGCAAAGGATTTCGCGCACGCAAAAACCGGAATTAAAATGCTGCCGTTAACCTGTAAACTAGCGGTTTTTATGGCATATAAATATTATTTCAACCTCTTTAAAAAAATACGGAACACAAAACCGGAACTTTTGCTGACGAAAAGAATCCGCGTTTCGAATGCAAGAAAAATCTATCTTTTTGGAGAAATGATTTTAAATAAAAACCTGAATTTGCTTTAATGAAAAAAATTAGCCTCTTATTAGTCCTTTTTTTTATGAACGTCACCAATGCGCAAAACCTTAAAGATTACCGTGCGCTTCTTCAGAAAGGAGAAAATTCTGAAGTCGCGGCGAAAAAACTCATTGAAAAATCTGCCTCGGCATTCGATGAAACAAAACAACCGATTTACGCCGGGTTTTTGGCAGTTGGAAAGTTTTTTATGGCAAAACACGTTTTCAATCCTTTAAAAAAAATGTCCTATTTTAATGCAGGAAAAAACACCATGGAAGCGGCAGTAAAATCTGATCCGAAAAACCTGGAAGTCCGTTTGATGAGGCTTATCACCCAGGAAAGTGTCCCCAAATTTTTGGGTTATTATCAAAATATTGAGGAAGACAGAAATTTTCTCACCAGAGATTATAAAAAAACGGCAGATAATGACCTAAAAATTTACATAAAAGCGTATTTAAAACTATAAAATGGAATTTACAGGATATATATTTCTCACCATCGCTGTAGTTATCACTATGGAAGGCGTTACGTGGCTTACACACAAATTCATCATGCATGGTTTGGGCTGGTATCTGCATGAAGACCACCATCAGCCCGGATATCCGCATGTTTTTGAAAAAAACGACGCTTTTTTCGTGGTTTTTGCCATTCCAAGCATGTTGCTTTTTTGGTTCGGAACAGTAGACGGCATCAACTGGATGTTTTTTGTCGGCCTCGGAATTTTAATTTACGGAATCTGCTATTTTCTGGTTCACGATGTTTTGATCCACCGCCGTTTTAAATGGTTTGACAAAACCAATAACTGGTATTTCCGCGGACTTAGAAAAGCGCATAAAATGCACCACAAACATCTGGGCAAGGAAGACGGAGAATGTTTTGGAATGCTGTATGTTCCGATGAAATATTTTCGCGAAGCGCGTTTATCCACTTTAAAAAAATAAATTTTGCAGTCCTACTATTATCTTCTCCTCGATTTTTTCAGCTTTATAATACCCTTCCTGTTCACTTTTGAAAAAAAGCGGATGCATTTTATTCAGCACTGGAAGGCTTATTTTACGGCGATAATCTCCGTCGGGATTTTCTTTATTTTATGGGACAGCTATTTTGCGTACAATGATGTTTGGGGTTTTAATGACCAATATTTAGTCGGTTGGCGAATCTTAAAATTACCGATTGAAGAATGGCTTTTTTTCCTTTTAATACCTTACGCCAGCGTTTTTATCCATTATTCACTGAAATATTTTTTTCCGCAAATTATTCTTTCTAAAAAAATTACGCATATTATTACTTATATTTTATTTGCAGTTGGTTTGGTTTTGTCGGTTTCCAATTACGACAAAATGTACACGTTCATCTGCATCGGGCTTTTCACGATTTTAATGCTGTTACAGATTATTTTTGAATGGAGTTATGCCCGAAGATTTTACCTCAGTTTTATCATTATTTTTATTCCTTTCTTTTTTGTGAATTCTGCGCTGACGGGAAGTTATTCTGAAAATCCTGTGGTTTTTTATGACAATTCAGAAAACCTCGGAATTCGGCTCGGTACTATTCCGGTGGAAGATGCTTTTTATTGTTTTGCGCTTTTGTATTCCATCACTTTGGTTTTCGAATATTTGAAAACAAAGAAATTATTCCGTTCCAGCCATGAAAATTAATTTGACCAAACAATCAGGAATTTATACGCTGACCTCGGAGCAGGTTTTGCCATTATCTTTAGAAAAAGCCTGGGAATTTTTCACATTGCCGACGAATTTAGACAGAATTACACCGAAGGAAATGGAATTCAGAATTACAAATAATCCGCCAAATAAAACTTACAAAGGTCAGATTATCACTTACAAAATTGGCGCTTTACCTTTCATTAAATCTAATTGGATTACAGAAATCACGCATCTGGAAGAGCAAAAATTTTTCGTCGATGAACAGCGATTCGGACCTTATGCGATGTGGCATCACGAACATCATTTTAAAGCAGTTTCGGACAACGAAGTTTTGATGACGGATATCGTGAATTTTAAACTTCCTTGCGGAATTTTTGGTGATTTAGTGGCCGGAAATTATGTAAAAAACAAGGTGAAATTTATATTCGAAAGTCGCTATAAAATTTTAGAAAAAACCTTTTTATCATGAAAATTCTCCTCACAGGCGGCACCGGTTACATAGGCAAAAGACTTCTGATTCAGTTGCTCGAAGAAGGTCACCACGTGGTGTGTTCTGTGCGTGATAAAAACCGGTTCGGTTTAAAACTTTTTAAAGATAAAATCGACCAGATTGAGGTTATTGAAAACGATTTCTTAGATGAATCGAGCTTAGAAAATATTCCGAAAGATATTGAAGCTGCGTATTATTTAATTCATTCCATGTCGTCCAGCGACGGAGATTTTGAACAAAAAGAAAAAATTTCTGCCGATAACTTTCGAAAAGCTTTAGAAAAAACAGCCGTAAAGCAGGTAATTTTTCTCACTGGAATCATCAATGAAGAAAAACTCTCGAAGCATTTACAATCGCGGAAAAATGTGGAAGGAGCTTTGCAAAGTTCGGTTTACAGTTTGACGAGTTTACGCGCTGGAATTATCGTGGGTTCCGGCAGCGCGTCCTTCGAAATCATCCGCGATTTGGTGGAAAAACTTCCGGTCATGATTACACCAAAATGGCTGAATACCAAATGTCAGCCAATTGCAATCAGGAATGTGATGCAGTTTTTAGTCGGCGTTTTGGGCAAAGAATTTACCTACAACCAAAATTACGATATCGCAGGAACCACCGTTGTTACGTACAAAGAAATGCTTTTGCAATATGCAAAAATTAGGGGCTTAAAGCGGCAAATTTTTATAGTCCCTGTGATGACACCGAAATTATCGTCTTACTGGCTCTATTTTGTAACATCAACAAGTTATTCGCTCGCCGTAAATTTGGTGGACAGTATGAAAATTGATGTGGTGGCAAAACCGAATAATCTGGCTGAAAAGCTCGGTATTCATCTATTTTCTTACGAAGAAGCCATCCGTCAAGCCTTTGATAAAATCAAGCAAAACGATGTTTTGTCCAGTTGGTTTGATTCTTTTACAAACCAGTTTCACAACAGGAAAGTTTGGCAATATCTGGAAGTGCCGACGGAAGGCTGTTTTAAAGATATCCGAGAGGAAAAAGTGGATGATGTAGAAAAATCTCTAGACCGAATCTTCAGCATCGGCGGTAAAACAGGCTGGTATTACGCAGATTTTCTCTGGAAAATCCGCGGGCTTTTAGATAAACTTTTTGGTGGTGTAGGATTACGCCGTGGCCGCCGAAATATGAGTGAGTTGGAAGCCGGCGATTCCGTGGATTTTTGGCGCGTGCTTTATGCCAACCGAGAAGAAAAACGGCTTTTGCTTTTCGCTGAAATGAAACTTCCTGGCGAAGCCTGGTTGGAATTCAAAATAAAAAATGGCGTCCTGCATCAGGAAGCCACGTTTCGTCCGCTTGGATTATCTGGAAGATTGTATTGGTATTCCGTTTTGCCGTTTCACGGTTTAATTTTTAACGGAATGCTGAAAAAACTGGCTGGAAAATAATTTATTCCACCGCTACGGAATCATCGCCGCGACCATCTGCAATAGCGACCGCATTTCCATTTTCATCGATTACGATTACTTCTGTACGACCGATTTGCGCGGTTCTTTCCATGGTGTATTTATTTTTAACTAAATCAGCAATCGTGGTTTCCGGGAAATTCCTTTCAATCAAAACCGATTCTGGCAGCCACTGATGATGAAATTTTGGTGCATTGACCGCCATATTCGGACTTAATTTAAAATCGATGATGTTTACGATCGTTTGAAAAACAGAAGTGGGAATCGTAGTTCCACCCGGCGTTCCAACAATAATATATGGTTTTGAATTTTTCAAAACGATGGTCGGTGTCATAGAACTCAACATTCTTTTTCCCGGTTGAATGGAATTTGCTTCGCCACCTACCGCACCGAACATATTCGGAACACCTGGTTTTACGGAAAAATCATCCATTTCATTGTTTAGGAAAAATCCGGCACCAGTAACCACCACTTTGCTGCCGTACAAACCGTTCAACGTTGTTGTCACCGCCACCGCGTTTCCTTCTTTATCGATGACCGAAATATGCGTAGTCTCGGTGGATTCTTTAGGTTGTGGAATAATTTTGCCGACTTCAGCACTTGGCGTAGCGCGGTTCATAGTAAAAGTTTTCCAGCGGTTTTTTAAATATTCTTCGGAAATCAGCATTGCTGTTTGATCTATTATAAATTCCGGATCGCCCATAAATTCTGCGCGGTCTGCAAACGAACGTCTTTCAGCTTCCACCATTATTTGCACCGCAGGTGTTGAGTTATGCTGATATTTTTCCAGATTTTCGAACGAAGTCATTTTCAGCATTTGCGCTAATAAAATTCCGCCGCTGGACGGTAACGGCATGGAAACAACTTCGTTTTCTTTATAATTAAAAGTGATCGGTTTTCTTTCCACCACCTTGTAATTTTTCAGGTCGCTTAAAGAAATAATGCCATTTCCGCGCTGCATTTCTTTTACAATTAAATCAGCTGTTTTGCCTTCATAGAAACCTTTTGCACCGTTTTTCTGGATGAGTTTCAAAGTTTCTGCAAGTTCTTTCTGAACTAAAATTTCTCCCGCTTTCCAGGGCATTTTTTTGTGAAATACCGTGGCGGTTTTATTATGCTGGTTGAAAAATTCCATTTGGGTATTCAGCAGATTTGCTTCTTTTTGGGTGATTGCAAAACCTTGTTCCGCCAAATCTATCGCGGGCTGAATAAGTGTTGACATCGGCAGGTTGGCGTGTTTCAACGTAGCGTAAAAACCAGCAACAGAACCCGGAATACCAACCGCAAGTCTGCCGTTTTGGGAAAGATCGGTATTTGCGTTTCCTTTTTTATCGAGATACATGTCTCGCGAAGCTTTTGAGGGCGCGGTTTCGCGGAAATCGATGGTGAATTTTTCACCGTTTTTTTTCACGCCGACTAAAAATCCGCCACCGCCGATGTTTCCCGCCTGTGGATAAACCACCGCCAAAGCGTATTGTGTGGCGATGACCGCATCGAACGCGTTGCCGCCGGCTTTCAGTATTTT
This sequence comes from Kaistella solincola, assembly GCF_000812875.1. Lineage (GTDB taxonomy): Bacteria > Bacteroidota > Bacteroidia > Flavobacteriales > Weeksellaceae > Kaistella > Kaistella solincola. The sequence continues at coordinate 1,055,718 of NZ_JSYK01000003.1, forward strand.
TGCGCCGGCTTCGCTGGCTAAAGGATGCGCAGAAACCACGAGACCTTTGTCTTTGGTGTGGATTTCTTTGACGACATTTATATCGGTGAATTGCGCGAAAACAAACTGGGACAAAAGAAGAAAGGAAAGAAAGAACTTTTTCATGCTGAAGAATTTTACCAAAATTAGGGAAAAAATGCCCAAATAGCAGCTAATTTTTTTTGGTGCGATTACCGCGACCCGGCTTGAGTGGAGCTCTTTTTGCGGAGCGAAGCGGAGCAAAAAAGCGGGAACGGAAGACGGAAAAAGTCGCCCAAAAAAAATAAAAAAATCGGCCTTCGAAGCCGTAAAATGTCACCCAAAAAATTCCGGGGAAAAACGGGTAATTTTAAGCGATTTTTCTAAATTTGTGGAAATCTAAAATCAACGCATGGAATCTCACACGGAAAAAATACTTATTACAGGCGCTTTGGGGCAAATCGGGACCGAACTTACTAACCGTTTGGTGGAAATTCACGGTGCTGAAAATGTAGTCGCTTCGGGCCTTGACCGCTGGGACAAAAGCCTGACCTCCGCGGGATTTTATGAAAGAATGGACGTTACCAACACCCAGCTGGTGCGCCAGGTCATTAAAGATTACGAAATTACAACCGTTTACCACCTTGCCTCATTACTGTCCGGAACATCCGAAAAACAGCCGCTTTTCGCCTGGAAACTGAATCTGGAACCACTTATCCAGTTTTGTGAAATGGCGAAAGAAGGTTTGATTCAGAAGATTTTCTGGCCGAGCTCCATCGCGGTTTTTGGGAAAGGAATTCCAAAAGAAAATGTGGGTCAGGAAGTGGTTTTAAACCCAACGACGGTTTATGGGATTTCTAAAATGGCTGGTGAAAAATGGTGTGAATATTATTTTGATAAATATGGCGTGGATGTGCGCAGCATCAGATATCCGGGATTGATTTCCTGGAAAACTCCGGCTGGCGGCGGAACCACCGATTATGCAGTGGAAATTTTTTATGAAGCGGTGGAAAGCGGAAAATATACGAGTTTTATTGCCGAAAATACCGGAATGCCAATGCTTTACATGGAAGATGCGATAAACGCAACATTGAAATTAATGGCGGCGCCGAAAGAAGATTTAAGCGTGCACACCTCCTACAATTTAGGTGGTTTGTCTTTTACGCCGAAAGAACTTGCGGCAGAAATTCAGAAAGAAATACCGGAGTTCAGCATTGATTACCAACCGGATTTTCGTCAGCAAATTGCAGATTCCTGGCCGGCTTCCATCGACGATTCAGTGGCGAAAAAAGACTGGGGACTCAGCTACGATTACGACATCACGGAAATGACGAAGGATATGCTGAAAAACCTGAAGGTAAAACTGCAAAAAAATTAAATTTTACAAAACCCCAAAAAGTCTGCAATACGCAAGTTTGCAGACTTTTTTTATTATCTTTCTGACATGATTTTACTGACTTTCAATATTCTGGCGAACGATTTCAGCTACAAGCAAAAAACGGAAAAAACCGCTGTAGAGCCGGTAGAATTTGCAGTTTCTACTACGAAAACCATTTTAAAAAGTTTAGAACAAGCTGAAATTTCCGCCACGTTTTTTGTGGAGATCTCATTTTTGGCCAAAATGGAAAATCTGCTGAAACAAATGCGAAATGAAGGTCATGAAATTGCTTTTTTTCACCAAAATTCAAGTTTGGAAGAAATAGAAGCTGCTAAGAAATGGACTGAAGATTTGCTTGGAAAAAATGTGCGCGGAATCCGCATTAATGAAAATGCTTTTGAGGTGAGCGCGCTGAAAAAACTTCAGTTTAATTATATTTCATACATCGATGATCAGCAAGTTTCTTTTCCGCTGAAAAAGCTTGTGCGCAAAGCGCCTTTGAAGGAAGAAAATGGTTTGACACTACTCTACCAAAGCATTTCGCCGTATTCGCAGATGCCGTACAACGATTTGGTTTTTCAGCTGGTTCCGTTTTTTTATTACCTGAATATGGTGGTAGAAACGGTAAAAAGAGACGATTTTGTTTTGGTAAATTTAAATTCCTGGCAATTTGGAAATGTGAAAAATCTGCCGTTTCAGCTGCCTTTTTTTAGAAAATTAAAAAGCGGAAAAGCGATGCAGCTGAAACTTGAGCGTTTTCTGGATTGGATTAATGAAAACCAAATGGCGACTTCGCGCGTAAAAGATTTTATAAGCTAATCACAAAAAATATCGCGCTAAAACGGCTTTATTTTGAGATTTTGCTCATTCGCGAAAATTCAGCATCGAATATAATTTCGAAAGTGCTTTTAATTCCTTCAGTATCTTGCATGTTAGCAAAAGAAGTTATATTTTTGCACCTCGAAATAATTAACAATTTTAATTAACATTATGAACAATTACGAAACTGTTTTCATTTTAACTCCCGTTCTATCTGACGCACAGGTGGAGGAAGCAGTAAAAAAAGTTGAAGATCTTTTAAAATCTAACAATTGCGAAATCGTTGCCAAAGAAAACTGGGGACTGAAAAAATTGGCTTATCCAATTCAATTAAAAAAGAATGGTTTTTACACTTTGATCGAGTTCAAAGGTGAAGGAACTGTGGTTGCAGATTTAGAGTTGATGTTTAAGCGTGACGAAAGAGTAATCCGTTACCTTACCACAAAACTTGACAAGCACGCGATCGAGTATGCAGTGACAAGAAGAACCAAAGTAAAAACTGCAAAAGTTTAATTTAACCCTCAAAAAAAAGAACAATGGCAATAGATGATATGGCTAAACAAGCCTCAGCAGGTGGTGAATCGGAAGTAAGATTTTTAACTCCAGTAGACATCAACACAAAATCTGACAAAAAATACTGTAGATTTAAAAAATACGGTATCAAACACGTAGATTATAAAGATCCTAATTTCTTACTTCAGTTCGTTAACGAGCAAGGTAAAATTTTACCAAGAAGATATACAGGAACTTCTTTGAAATACCAAAGAAAAGTATCTGCAGCTATTAAAAGAGCAAGACACTTGGCAATGATGCCTTACGTAGCAGATTTATTAAAATAACATTAATCATTGGTTGTTGGTTATTGGTTGTTGGTTGTTGGTTCGCTAACTTCTGACCTCTAAAATCTAACTTCTAAATAAAAAAGGACAACAACAATGGACATTATCCTAAAAAAAGACATAGAAAACTTAGGTCTTGAATTCGACACGGTAAGTGTAAAACCTGGTTACGCAAGAAACTTTTTATTGCCACAGGGCGTTGCAGTATTGGCAACTCCAAAAAACAAAGCAGACTTAGAAGCTACTTTAGAAGCAAGAAAAGAAGAGGAAGCGAAATTGGTTGCTGCAGCTAACGCAACAGTAGATCAGTTGAAAAAAACAAACATTACCATCGCTACTAAAGTAGGTTCAGGTGATAAATTGTTTGGCTCTATCAACAATGCAAATCTTTCTGAAGAATTATCTAAAGCAGGTGTACAGGTAGATAAAAAATACATCAAAATTCCAGGGAACAATATTAAGAGAACTGGTAAATTCACAGCATTGATCAGACTTCACAGAAATGTAGAGCACAGCTATGAATTCGATGTTGTATCAGATGCACCACCCGTTGTAGAACCAAAAGCAGCTCCGGCAAAACCGAAAGCACAGCAAGAGGAAACTCCGACTGAAGAAGCTTAATCGCTCTTTTAAAATAAAAAAATCCGGTATTATTGCCGGATTTTTTTGTTTTAGTGGTCAGGTTTTCAGTTGGCAGTAGTCAGTGGTAGGACGCTTATCGCTTACTGCTTATTGCCTACAGCTTATTGCTTACTGCTTATTGCTTAAGACGACAACGCCCCAAAAAAAAGCTCCGAAAATAATCCGGAGCTTTTTTATTATTGTTTAAATTTTAATAACGGTGAACAGGCGCTTTTACGTTTCCTAAAATATCTGGGAAATAATAATCGGCCAAGTGTTCGAACTCGTCACCACGCATAAACATGCTCGCATCCACTTCTTCGTACGACGTTCTTCCGGCAGCAGCAATCAGCTCGTTGCAGGTTCGTAAGGTGTTCTTGTGGAAGTGATACACTCTTTCACTTTTATCGGTTACATCAAGGCCTTTAATAAGCATTTTGTCCTGTGTTGCAACTCCCGTCGGGCAAGTGTTCGTATTGCAGCGCAAAGCCTGAATACAGCCGAGCGCAAACATAAATCCGCGCGCGTTGTTACACATATCAGCGCCCATTGCGATAGCGCGCAGAATGTCAAGCGAGGTTAAAACTTTACCGCTTGCGATTACTTTCAATTTGTCGCGAACGTTGAAGTTGGTTAAAGTTTTATTCACGAAAATCAAAGCCGGTTCCAGCGGCATTCCTACTCCATCCGAAAATTCCGGCGGCGCGGCTCCTGTTCCACCTTCAGCACCATCAACGGTGATGAAATCCGGATAAATTTTCAGGACATTCATCTGAACGCAGATGTCTTCAAATTCTTTGGTATCGCCAATACATAATTTAATTCCGACAGGTTTCCCTTCTGAAAGATCGCGCAGCTGTTTCACAAAACGCAACATTCCTGCAGCATCTGAAAAGGCTGAATGCGACGGCGGCGAAATAATGGTCATTCCTGGTTGTACATGACGGATTGCGGCGATTTCCGGTGTATTTTTAGAACCTGGTAAAACTCCACCATGTCCCGGTTTTGCACCTTGAGAAATCTTGATCTCGATCAATTTTACACTAGGTAAAGACACATTTTTCTGAAAAATTTCCGGTGAAAAATTTCCATGGTCATCGCGGCAGCCGAAATATCCGGTTCCGATTTGCCAGCAAAGATCACCACCTTGCAAATGGTAAGGTGAAATTCCACCTTCGCCGGTATTGTGGAAAAACCCACCTTTTTTGGCTCCTCTGTTCAAAGAAATTTGCGCGCGGTCACTTAACGAGCCGAAACTCATCGCTGAAATATTGAACAAAGATGCTTTGTATTTTTGTTTACAGTCTACACCACCAACCAAAACCGTCGGTAATTCTTCCGCCGGTGATTTTGCGTAAATGGAATGCTTAATTCCTTCGTAATGTCTGTTATTAATTTCCAACTGAGTTCCGAAAGGCACCGTATCGCTGATGTTTTTAGAGCGTCGGTAAGCTGCTGAACGTTGGTTTCGCGGAAAAGGTTTCCCGTCGGTTTCTCTTTCGATAAAATATTGCTGCATTTCGGGTGAAATGCCTTCAAAAATATATCGGAAATAACCGATCACGGGGAAATTTCGCAGGATTGCATGTTTTTTCTGGAAGCTGTTATACAGTCCCAAAGCGTAAATGGCGGTAAGTAAGATGGGAATCCAATAGTGGGTTTTAATCAAAATAGCAATTGCCCAGGTGACCACCAGTATTACAATTCCCCACTTAATGAACTTGTCTCTCATTATAATTTTATTTTGTATTTTCTGCAAAATTACCAATAATAAACCGATAAAAAAACCGCACAGCGCCGAAAAAGGGATAAAAAATTGCGAATTTAGAAATTCGAAAAAAAAGCCGTTTTAGCACCATATTTTTTGGCGTGCTATTTGTGATGCATCGATAAATCAAAATACAAATATTATGAATAGAAATACAATATTAGTGGCAACCATGGCAGTTGCAACTATCGGTACCACAGCGCAATCCTGCGTTGCTTTAGCTACTTCGGCGGTGGGCATCGCGGTTTTAAAACAGATTCTTTTAGGTGGTATCACCAAAGGTCTTAATATTTTCGGCGACAAAAACAGCTTCCTTGCAAATAATCTCATCGATGCTGCGCTTCCGTCGCAATTGCGCGACCTCAACAATACTTTACAGAAACTTGGTCTGAACAGTTTGGTTCAGAAAGAAAAAGAATATATCGCTGAAGCTGCTGCTTTTACCGTAGAAACTTCGCGACCGATTTTGGTAAATGCTGTAAATTCTTTAACCGCAGATGATGCAGCCAGAATTTTACAGGGCGGAAGCGGCGCCGCAACACAAATTTTGCGCGAAAAAACTTCAGAACAGCTGATGTTGGCAATAGCGCCGAAAGTTGATGCAAAACTGAATGAATTCGGATTGGTACAATCGCTGAATTCTGCGCTTACCGGCACCAATCTTTTGAGCGGAATTTTCGGTGGACAAACCAATAACGGACTCACCAGCGGAATAAGCAAATTTGCAGCACAACAAATGGTGAACGGACTTTTCAACATTATTGAAAGTCACGAACAGCAAAACTCAGCAGCGATTATAAACTCGCTGAGCGGCGCAAAATAATATATTATTAAATACGTAAATTTGAAAATCCGGCCTTTGGTCGGGTTTTTATCATTTTAATTAAAACTTGCAAAATGAATATTATAGATAACGAAAGCAGCAAAAATCCGGAAGAATTTTACACTTCTCTGAAGGAAAAGCTGGATCACACGCATAATTTTCCCGAAGATTTCCTTTTTAAATTTATAATTGAAGGCAGCGAAGCCAAAAGCACCGAAATTTTTCGCGTTTTTGATGATGTGAAATTCACTTTATCCACGCGCGACAGCTCTAACGGAAAATACACATCGATCAGCATCAACGCTTTTGTAATGGATTCCGATCAGGTGATCAGGCTTTACAAAGAAGTTGGTAAAATTGAAGGCGTGATGATGCTTTAATTATGAACATTTTAATCACGGGCGGCACCGGCTTGATCGGTAAAGCTTTAACCGAAAATCTTCAGCAAAAAGGTCATATCGTTCGGGTTTTAAGCAGAAAACCTGAAGGCGACGAATTTTACTGGAATTTGAAAGAGAAAAAAATCGATGACGCGGCTTTTGAAAACTTAGACTGCATTATTCATTTAGCCGGTGCGACTATCAGCCAGCGCTGGACCGACGATTACAGAAAAGAAATGTTTGCAAGCCGTGTAAATGCGGCGAAACTTCTGAAAGATTATTGTCTTAAAAATAATGTCCATTTAGATTCTTTTATTTCGGCTTCCGGAATTAATTATTATGGCACCCTTACTTCGGATGAAATTTTAGATGAAAAATCCGGCGTTATAAAGGCAGATTTTTTAGCAAAACTTTGCGTTGACTGGGAAAAAGCTGCTGATGATTTTTCTGATATTTCCGATCGTGTAGTTTGTTTACGAACCGCAATGGTTTTCGCGAAAGACGGCGGCGCTTTTCCGCTTTTAGAAAAAACCGTTGCTTTAAATATCGGTTCTGCGGTTGGTTCCGGAAAACAGTGGATGAACTGGATTCACCTCGACGATTTGGTAAATATGTACGTTTTCGCGGTAGAAAACCCTGAAGTAAACGGAAAATTTAATGCCGTAGCGGACGATATTCCAACCAATAGGGAATTCATGAAAAAACTGGCAAAAAGCAAGGAAAAATTTTTCCTGCCGCTGAATGTACCGGCTTTTTTACTTCAAACGGTTTTAGGAGATATGAGTTCAATTATTCTCGAAGGAACGCGCGCCAGCAACAAAAAAATCAAATCGCTGGGATTTGATTTTAATTATTCTACTTTGAAAGAAGCTTTTAAAAGCTTGGTCTATTAAGGTTCAACAAAAAATTTTGCCAGTTCTACCGGTCTTGCGATCATCGCCACGGCATCTTTAATGATAATTGGCCGCTGAATGAGTGACGGATTTTTTACCATGACATCAATCCATTCATCTTCGCTTAAATTTTTGTCGCTGAACTGTTCTTTAAAAAGATTTTCGTTTCTGCGGATTAAATCTTTCGCTGCGATGTGCAGCTTTTTCAAAACCGTGCGGATTTCCAGCTCGCTTAAAGGATTTGTAATAAAATCGATTATTTCAAACGGTACGCCGTTTTCGTCCAGATATTCCAAAATTCCGCGACTTTTGGAGCAGGTATTATTGTACAGCACTTTTACCATGATGAATAGTTTTTTAAAATTACGGTTTGTGATAAAAACTGAGGTTTTTAAGCTCAATTCACTTAGAATAAACCGTGTAATTCTGTCTCTATTCTTTCCAGGATATAACCAAAATCTTCAGGTCTTTCTACAAAATCCAGGTCATCAACTTCGATGATCAGGAGTTTTCCTTCATTATATTCAGAAATCCAGCGTTCGTATTTTAGATTAAGTTTGGAGAGGTAATCAATGGAAATTGAGGATTCATAATCGCGGCCTCTTTTATAGATTTTCTTAACCAGATTCGGTACGTCAGACTTCAGGTAGATCAGCAAATCCGGTGCCGAAACAAAGCTTTTCATCAGGTTAAAAACCGACGAATAATTCTGGAAATCGCGGTCGGTCAAAAGGTTCATATCGTTCAGGTTTTCCGCGAAAATATGCGCATCTTCATAAATCGTGCGGTCCTGCACAATATCTTTTCCGCTTTCGCGGATTTCTTTCACCTGACGAAATCTGCTGCCCAAAAAATAAATCTGCAAAGCAAAACTCCATTTACTCATATCCGCGTAAAAGTCCTCCAGATAAGGATTGTGGTCTACATCTTCAAACTGAGCTTCCCAATTATAATGTTTCGCCAACATTTTGGTTAAAGTGGTTTTTCCCGCGCCGATGTTTCCTGTGACAGCAATATGCATTCTTAAAAGTGTATTTTTTAATTAAATTTTGGCTGCTTTTTGGGCAAATTATTGTGTTTTACCCTCGCCGCCAAATCTTTTTTCAAGCGGGTAAAGATAAAGTTTGTTGCCGCTGACTGCAAAATAAGACGAGGTGTTTTTATCCACAATTTCGCAATCTTCACACTGAAATAAAACAGTGAGTTGATTACCAGAAATTTGTGCAACAGCATTTTGACCGACGATTAAAATTTTGTCATTTTCGCGCCGAAGTTTTCTGGAATTTTTCGCTGCTATTTCAACCAATTTTTCCGATTTGAAATTATAGATTTCCAGTTTATTTTTGAACAGAAGATACAGCTGCTTTTCGTACACGAGCATATCCAAAACCTCGTCGAAATCAAAGTTTAAAGGAAATTTATTTAAAACTTTATCGTCGCGGAAATGGTATTGAATTAAATTTCGGGAACTAGCGTCCAGAAGCCAGATTTGCTGTAAATCTTCAGCGTAAGCAGCTTTAATGAACCCGAATTTTTGCTGAAATTTTACGGTTTGAATTTCTGCCAGGTTTTTATCGAAAAATTTCAGTTCCTGTGCATTTTCCGAAAAAGACGGAATATTCAGCGGATTTTGCACCGACTGAACTTTGAACGGAAAAGTCAGCCGCAACTGCGCGTTTAAATTTCCTTGCGAATCATATTTCGCAAAACTAAAATCGGAATTTTGGTAAAAATAAAAATTGCCGTAATCATCGGCGAAAAAATCTTTCGTTTCAGGTAAATTTTCGGCGATTAAAACCGCTTTTTTCTGCGCTGAAACCGAAGTGAAGAAAAGCAAAAGAGCAAAAAATATGATTTTCATAAAATTAAAAAATTTGCCCTTTTAACCGGGAATTATTTGATTTTAACTTCGTAAATCGTCGGCCAGTTTTTTCCGGTAACCAGCATATTTTCACCTTTAAAGGTAATTCCGTTTAAAACAGAATCGGTGTCGGTTTGGTGCTTTTTCGCGATTTCAGACAAATCAAATTTCCCGACAACTTCGCCGTTTTTTGGATTGATTTTCAAGATTATCGGTTTCTGCCAAACATTAGAATAGATGAATCCGTCGTGAAATTCCAGCTCATTCAGCTGGTCATAAGCTTCGGTATTTCCGGCAACCGAAATATAGCGCACCATTTTTGAGGGATCATTCACATCCAGAAAATAAATATTTTTCGTACCGTCGGACGCGATGAGATTTTTACCGTCGTAAGTAAGTCCCCAACCTTCGCCCATCACGTTTGGATACTCGAATTCGCTTAATAATTCAAATGAATTTTTGTCGTAGATAAAACCTTTTTTATTTCTCCAGGTCAGCTGATAAATTTTATCACCAACAATGGTGCAGCCTTCAGAAAAAACGTCGGAAGCCTGCGGAGCTTCTTTCAGCGCAGTTGTGGTGCCGAGCGTATATTTTAAAATTCGGGATTCCCCAAACTGACCTTCCGATTCATAAATGGTGTTTCCTTCAAGTTCAAATCCCTGCACGAAATTATTCGGGTCGTGCGGATATTCTTTTACAATTTCGTAAGTCAAAATAGCTTCCGGATTTTTCGCAAAAACATTGATGGTGGCATCCTGCGTTAAAATTTCGCCGCCTTTCTTTTTAATATTAAAAGTCACCGCATTATCTCCAAGTGTAAAAAATTCGGGGTCTACAACGAGTTTATCGGTTTCTTTATCGCCAAAGCTGATGGTAATGCTTTCCGCGTTTTCAAGCACTTTTGCCGGCAAATCCAGCTTGTCGCCAAAATGATAACCTTTACTTTCCATTGACAGGTTGTAATCGTTCAAAGTGTTTAGAACTTCCTTGTCGTTGTTACAGGAAAACAGAAAAATAAGGGCAAAAAGGGCGGAAAAAATTCGAAGTTTCATTGAATAAAATTTTTTCAAAAATACTGAATTTAATCAAGAATAATTTGAGAGCCATTTTTCGTCGCGGACTTCCCCGGAAATAATAATTATATTTGCCTTGCTTATCAAACTAAACATGAAAAAAACAGTCATTGTCCTGCTAATTTCCTCGGGATTTTTTTCCGCGCAGCAAGCTACAAAACAAGACACTTTAAAAGGTTCCAATACCGAATTCCGCAATTTTTGGGACGTAAAAAAATATGAAATTTCCGTAGAGCCGAAGTTTGCCGATCAATCGGTTTCCGGCACGAATAAAATTACTTTTGAAATCCTACGCGATGTTACCAATCCGGTTTTCCAGATTGATTTACAGCAACCGATGAACTATAAAATCATCGATTCTGATGAAAAGTTATGCTCCTCCAGACGCGACGGAAATTTTATTTTCATCGAAACCAAACGCGCATATAAAAAAGGAGAAAAACACACTTTTACCCTGCAATTTTTTGGAAAACCAACCGTGGCGAAAAATGCGCCCTGGGACGGTGGTTGGGTTTTCAAAAAAGACGAAAACGGCAATCCGTGGATGTCTGTAGCGCAGGAAGGAATCGGTGCTTCGGTTTGGTTACCGTCGAAAGATTTGTGGAGTGATGAACCGGACAATGGAATCGTGATGAATATCATCACCCCAAAAGATTTGGTTGGAGTAGGCAACGGCAGATTGATTTCGCAAAAATCAGAAAAAGATAAAAATGTCTTCATCTGGGAAGTGAAAAATCCCATCAACCTCTACTCCATTGTGCCGAATGTTGGGAAGTATGTAAATTTTAAAGATTCTTATGCCGGTGAAAAAGGTGCGCTGGATTTGGATTATTGGGTTTTGGATTATAATCTGGATAAAGCCAAAAAGCAGTTTACGCAGGTAAAACCGATGATGAAGGCGTTTGAATATTGGTTCGGGCCGTATCCTTTCTACGAAGATTCTTATAAACTGATTGAAACACCGTATTTGGGAATGGAACATCAAAGTGGTGTCGGCTACGGAAATCATTATGAAAACGGTTATTTGGGCAGAGATTTATCCGGAACCGGCGTGGGTTTAAGTTGGGATTTCATTATCATTCATGAAAGCGGCCACGAATGGTTTGCGAACAACATTACCGCAAAAGAAAAAGCGGATATGTGGGTACACGAAGGCTTCACCAACTATTCCGAAACTCTGTTTGTTGAAAAGTTCATCGATAAAGCTTCCGCGGAAAAATATGTGGTGGGAATCCGGAAAAACATCCGTAATGATGAACCGATTATTGGCCAATACGGAATTGCAAAATCTGGCAGCGGCGACATGTATTATAAAGGTGCAAATATGCTTCACACGATTCGCCAGGTCATTAACAATGATGCGAAGTTCCGGGAAATTTTACGCGGTTTAAATGCTGATTTTTACCACCAAACCGTAACTTCAAAAGATGTTGAAAATTATATTTCCGAAAAATCCGGCATTGATTTTTCAACTGTTTTCGACCAATATTTGCGCACCACGCAAATTCCGACTTTACAGTATTCGCAGAATGGAAATACTTTGAAATTCCGTTACGACGTGGCGGTGAAAAATTTAAAACTGCCAATTAGAATTAATGGAAATCAGGAAATCAAACCTACGGACAAATGGCAGACTGTAAAATTAAATTCCGCAGAACCAGTAAAATTTGATGAGAATTATTACATCTATTATTCTGCAGAAAAATAAATTTTACCGGCATTTTACCCCGATTTTTTTTAAAATAAAAAAAATACCGTCTTTTAAGCGGTATTTTTTTGGTTTTAGCTGAATTAGGAATTCCGTATCATAATCCGGAAAGTGGTTCCTGCGCCGAGGGCGGTCGCTGCAATTTTAATATCTCCGCGGTGATATTCCTTCACCACACGGCGCGCCAGCGAAAGACCCAGACCCCAACCTCTTTTTTTCGTCGAATAACCAGCTTTAAAGGCGTTTCGCGCCTGTGAACTCGTCATGCCCGAACCGGAATCTTTTACATCTATTATCGTCGTATTATTTTTTTCGTACAGCTCAATTTCTAGGCGGCCTTCCCCTTTCATTGCATCTACGGCGTTTTTCACCATATTTTCTATCACCCAGCTCATCAAAATCCGGTTGTGCGGAATCAGCAGCTGTTGTTTCGGCAAGACGAGCATGAATTTTACTTTTCTGGAAATTCTGGACTTTAAATAATCATAATTCTGCTGCACGGTTTCATTAATATTCAAATCGTTCAGCTCCGGCACGGAACCAATTTTTGAAAATCTTTCCGAAATTGTTTTCAGGCGGTTAATATCATTTTCAATTTCTTTCACACCAACACTGTGTTCGTTTTCCATGCGAAGAATTTCAATCCAGCCAATCATCGAAGATAAAGGTGTCCCAATTTGGTGTGCGGTTTCTTTCGCTAAACCGGCCCACACATAACCTTCGTCGGTTTTTTTGATGGTGCGTAAAAACCAAAAAGAAAAAAAGATGTATGACAAGATCAAAAGTCCCAAAATATACGGTGTGTACCGCAAATTATTCAAAAGATTAGAGTTCGTGTAAAATACATATTGGTTATTTCCGTCGGGCATTTGAAGTTCAATCGGTTTATAGGAACTTTCCATTTGCCGCAGCAGCGCCAACATTTTTTCCGGGTCTTTCCGTATGTTTTCCGGAATATTTATCTGAAACCCTTCGCCGTCAATAGGCACTTTATTTTTATCGGTAACAATAACAGGAATGGTATTGTTGGTTTTGGTGATCTGCAGAATTAGATCTAAAGTCATTGGATCTTCGATGATTTCTTCCTGCTGATATTTTATGGCTGTTGCGAAAAGTTCAATACGTTTGATTTCCTCTTTCCGTAAATAATCAATAAGAACGATCGACGCCACGACGATTGCAGCCACCGCCAAAGTCAGCAGAAGATAAATGATCCAGTTGTTGAATTTCGATAAAATATTCCGCTGTTTCATCGTTTTTTTGCTATTTCAATGGACTTAAAACCTGGTACAGCGCGTCGCTGATGTTGCTTCCCTGATAATTATTGATGATGATTGCAAAAACATACTTTTTACCGTCGCGCGAAGTCTGGTAACCCGCGAATGACTTGGTGTCTTTCATAGTGCCGCTTTTCATTTTCATGCCGTTTCCCTGCGTTGGGAAACCTTCAAAAAATTCCGGGAACCACGGCTGTTTTTTGCTGTAAATTAAAGCCTGAACTTCAGCGCGCGCTGAGACGTAATTTTGTGGTGAAAGCCCGCTGCCGTCCGCAAAATTAATCATCGATGCCTGGATTCCTTTTCCTTTCCAGAAGTCTTTGAGATATGAAATTCCTGAATCGAAACTGCCGTCGCGCTTTTTTTCTTTTGCTAAAGTTTTAATTAAAGTTTCGCCGTACAAATTCACGCTTTTTCGCATAAACCAGAAAATTATTTTGTCTAAGGTCGGCGATTTATATTCGAGCAAAATATTATTTTTAGAAAAATTTGCCGTTTTCTCCCCTAAAATTTTTTGTTCGGAAACCGTTATTATTTTTCCTTTTAAATCAATTTTTGAAGTTTTCAGCCAATCACCAATTTCATTTCCAAAAGTCAAAGGCGGATTGGGCATCGCACCGGAAACGGTAATGGATTTTGCAGGCAATTTCCCATTAATATAAGCAACATCGGAATGTGGCGCGGTAAAAATCAAGCTTTGATCGGAATTTCCGCCGGTTGCAACTTCATTTACCCACTGAAGATTTGGCAATTTCACATTGGTGTTTTTCAGTTTCCCGTTCACCATTTCCATATCAAACTGATTTTCACGCCAGTTAACACCCCAAACACCCGCGCCGTAGTAATTTCCGAGATCGTTCCAAGGCCAACCGCCGGGCACGGTTTGGAAATCGAAATAAGAATCATCGATGATGAGATTTCCGGTAATATGGGAAATGCCTTTCTCTTTTAGCGCCTGCAGCAGTTTTTGCCTGAAATTTTCAGGTTTGTAACCGTCGTAGCGCCAGCTTCCCAAAGTAGGGTCACCGTTTGAAGTTAAATATAAGTCACCGTTTAAAGTGCTTCCGGACACCGTTCCGTTATACTGAAGTGTGGTGGTATACCGAAAATCTTTACCTAAAGTTTCCAGCGCGGCCGCGGCTGTGAAAATTTTTTGGGTTGAAGCGGTAGAAAGCCCTTTGTTTCCGTTGTATTCGTAAACAAAATTTCCGTCTTCATCGGCCACATAGAAAGAAAGATTCGCTGAATAGGCGGCATCTGAGCTTAATAATTTCCGGGTTGTATCGTCTAATTTTTGCGAAATAGTCTGCGAAAAACAAATTTGCGAAATCAAAAGCAAAGCGGGAATCAGTCTCTTCATAAAAATTTTATTTCAAATATAAAGAAATTAAAAATTCGGTATAATTAAAATACGGTTATTCCACTCCAAAGGCACTGTTAAAAACAAAAATATTTGACGTTTTTATTGCATTTTTAATAATTAAAACGTAAACTTTGTACATAAAATTTAATTAATCACACAATGACATCAATTATTACCGGCTTATTCAGAAGCCAAAGCCTGGCACCCATTATTGCCTTAGATTTAGAGAACGCTGGTGTTAAAAAATCATCTTACATTTTGTACTTACACCCTATCGCTAAAGAAATTAAAACCTCGCTCTGGAATTATTTTTTCAAAGACAACCTAATTTTGCAGGACGACAGTTTGGTCGTAAGTGTAAAAGCGAAAACACCAGAACGTAAAGAAAGTGTACAGTGCATTTTCTGCGGACATGAATGTTTGGTTCAAAACTATTTTGAAAATATTAAATTTAAAGATGCGCGTTCGCTAGAATATTTGCACAGACTTGCTGCCATCCGCGCAAAAGCTCAAATTTATTCTTTACCGCCAACACACCATCACATTTCGCATGAAGGAATGAGCTCCGAAATTAACTTTGGCAGAGCCTGATTTTTCATTATGAAATCTGTGCCGTAAGCCATTTTCCATTAAAAACGGTTATGAAGAGTTCATGTTTTTTTTCTTATTTTCGTAACTTAATTGCAGTGGATAAATGGTTTACGATTTAGAACAGGAAAACAAAGAAATTCTGGCAAGGTACAGGGATTTGATTACCAATACGTACCGAAACTTAGATGAGGAGCAAAATAAACTCATCCGGAAAGCCTTTGATATTGCGTTGGATGCTCACAAAGATCAGCGCCGCAAAACCGGTGAACCTTATATTTATCACCCGATTGAAGTTGCTAAAATCGTAGCCAACGAAATTGGTTTGGGAGCAACTTCAATCGCTTGCGCACTCTTGCACGACGTTATAGAAGATTCCGATTACACCTACGAAGATTTACAGAAGATCTTCGGTAAAAAAATTGCGGATATCGTAAATGGTCTGACCAAAATTTCGGTCATGAACCACCAGAATATTTCCATCCAATCCGAAAATTACCGAAAGTTATTACTGACTTTATCTGAAGATTTCCGCGTGATTTTAATTAAAATCGCCGACCGGCTGCACAACATGCGTACGCTGGACAGCATGACGCCCGAAAAACAGAAAAAAATTGCCTCGGAAACCGTTTATATTTATGCACCACTCGCACACCGTTTGGGACTTTATAATATTAAATCGGAGCTTGAAGATTTATCGCTAAAGTTCAATAATCCAGAAGTTTACAATGAGATTTCGGAGCAGTTAAAATCTGCAAAAGAAAACCGCGAAAAATATATTGAAGAATTCCGGAAGGAAGTTTCTGTTCAGCTTGAAGATGAAGGTTTAAATGTTTCCATCAAAGGCCGCGCAAAAGCAATTTCATCGATTTACCGGAAAATGCTGAAACAGGGCGTAACTTTCGATGAGGTTTTCGATAATTATGCGATTCGGATTATTTATAGATCTGATGCTAAAAACGAGAAATTTCTCGCCTGGAAAATTTATTCCATCGTAACAGATTTATACCACAGCAATCCGCACCGTATGCGAGACTGGATTTCACGGCCGCGTTCAACAGGCTATGAAAGTTTGCATTTAACAATTTTAGGCCCGGATAAAAGATGGATTGAAGTGCAGATCCGTTCCGAAAGAATGGACGATATCGCCGAAAAAGGCGTTGCAGCACATTATAAATATAAAGAAGGTTTTAACCAGAATCAGGACGAGAAAAATTTCGAAACTTGGGTGGCAGAAATCCGTGAAGTGCTGGAAAATCAGCAATCGCTTTCAACAACCGAATTGCTTGATGATATTAAATTAAACCTTTATTCCAAAGAAGTTTTCGTCTTCACGCCGAAAGGTGAAATTAAAATTTTACCGATAAATTCTACCGCTTTAGACTTTGCTTTTTCTGTCCACTCCGATCTCGGGACTAAATGTCTGGGCGCAAAAGTAAACGGAAAACTCGTCCCAATTTCCTACATTTTAAAAAACGGCGATCAGGTGGATATTCTGTCTTCCCAAAACCAGAAACCGAAAGCAGACTGGCTGGAATTTGTGGTAACCTCGAAAGCAAAATCCAAGATAAAAGCCATTTTAAACTCGGAAAAAAACCATCTGTCAGAAGAAGGAAAAGAGATTTTGCAACGTAAAATGCGTCATGCGAAAATCCCCTTCAATGATGAAGAGATCAATAAAATGCAGAAGTTTTTCGGATTAAAATCTTCGCAGGAACTTTTTTTGAAATTCCAGAACGGTCAACTCGACATCAGCGATATTAAAAAATATACCGAAGGAAAAGGAATTTTCAGCAATATTTTGCAGCGTTTCCGCAAGTCACCGGAAAAAAATACCATTTACGAAGAGACGCCGGCGACCAATTTAGATATGATTGTTTTCGGGAAAGATGAGGAAAAAATGAACTACTCTTTCGCTAAATGTTGTACAGTTATTCCAGGAGATAAAATTTTCGGGTTCATCACGATTTCGGAAGGAATTAAAGTCCACAACGACAATTGTCCCAACGCTGTAAACCTTCGTGCCCAGTACGATTACCGCGTTTTACCGGCGAAATGGGTAAATGAAGAAAGCTTCCGAAACCGAATTAAAATCGAGATTGAAGGACTTGACAGGATGGGAATGATCAACGATATAACGGCTGTAATCAGTAATAATATGAACATGGACATGAAAAGCATGTCTATTGAATCCAATAACGGAATTTTCCTCGGTAATATCAACCTGGAAGTGAAAAACCGCAGCCAGCTTGACGAAACCTTCAAGCAGCTAAAAAACATCAACGGCGTTTCGCGCATCAAACGACTTTAATATTTAAATTTTTCCATGCTCATCACCGATTATTTTAAAAAATTCCTCCACAGTTCACAATCTTCCGGTATTTTGCTGATTTTATGCGTTTTGATCTCGCTTTTCATCGCAAACTCTTCGATGGGCGAAGCTTTTCAAAACCTTTTAGATACCAAAATTGGCACTGAACTTTTTCATCTGAATTACCCAGTCAGTATCTGGATTAATGACGGTTTAATGGCTGTTTTTTTCCTTTTGGTCGGTTTGGAAATTAAGCGTGAAATAGTTGAAGGCGAGCTTTCAAGTTTCAAATCTGCATCATTACCAATTGTTGCGGCGTTGGGCGGAATGGTAGTTCCGGCGCTGATTTACGTACTTTTTAACCAAGGAACAGATTATGCAAACGGTTGGGCAATTCCGATGGCAACAGACATTGCTTTTTCTCTTGCAATTATTTCGATGTTAGGAAAACGCGTGCCGCTTTCTTTAAAAATATTTCTTGCAGCACTGGCGATTGTAGATGATTTGGGCGCTATTTTAGTGATTGCGATTTTCTACACTGACCAGATTAACTGGATGTATTTAGGTCTCAGCGCGCTGATGGTAGCAATTCTGGTGACTTTTAACTTGCTGAATAAAGTCAGACATTTTTGGTACGTAATACCAGGAATTTTTCTGTGGTATTTCATGCATAATTCCGGGATCCACGCTACAATTGCCGGCGTCGTTCTGGCATTCACCATTCCCACAAATACCTCAGCGACGGTGAGTTCACCGCTCGAAGAAATGGAGCATAAACTGCATCTGCCGGTAAACTTCCTCATCATGCCGATTTTCGCGCTTGCGAATACGAATATCATTTTTAAATCGGGCATGGTCGATGGGTTATTTTCGAATTTCGGTTACGGAATAATTTTTGGGCTCTTTTTTGGCAAAATTATCGGAATTAACTTGTTCTCTTGGATTTTTATTAAACTAAAAATCAGCACCTTACCGGACCAAAGTTCCTGGTCGCAAATGTTGGGCGCAGGACTATTGGCCGGAATTGGTTTCACCATGTCTATTTTTATTTCGCTTTTATCTTTTAAAGGACATCCGGAAATTCAGGATGAAGCGAAATTCGCCATTTTGGTCGCCTCGGTTTTATCCGGATTTGCCGGTTTTTCGCTGCTGAAATATATTGGTAAGAAGAGAGAAGCGCGGGCTGAGGCAGAATAATTACTGAACAGTGATGTGGTGATGATCTTCCAGATCGTCATTAATTTCCATTTGCTCTTTGGTGATTTGCAGGCTGTTTGTGTAGATTTCATCCGCAATCATTTTTTCTACCCGAACTTTTTTAATAGCAATGTTCAGCTCATTTCCGAGCAGAATTAAAATAATGTTGATATTCACCCAGATCATTACCAGAATAATGGTCCCGATGGAACCGTAAAGCACGTTGTACCGCGCAAAATTCCGCACATAAATGGCAAAAAAATAGGTTACAACTACAAATAAAATCGTGGTTAAAATAGCGCCCGGAATTGCCTGCTTAAATGAAGTAATTTTCAGGCAGCCAACCCAGTAAAACAAGCCAAGTAGGATAAAGTAAAATACCGGAAACGAGATAAATCCGATGATCCTCGACATGTTATCCACTAGCCAGGAAATATTGATTTCCGGTGTGAAAAGTTTCAGCACCACCTCGCTATAATACACGCCAAGCAGCGAAATCACGATTAACAGGATAAAAGCGATCGTAATCCCAAACGCGACCAGATATTCTTTCACCACCCCGCGCTGCAAATTGGTGTGAATATTAAAACCATTTATCAGCGAGTGCGTGCCATTTACCGCGAAAACCATCGCGAAAATAATGGTCAGATTGCTTATGTTTTTAATGTTTGGAAGGATAAAATTCTGGATATAACCCGTGACATCTTTCTGGATGTGCGCCGGTAAAATATTGTTCATCAGAACCTCGAAAATGTAAAACTGAAGTTTGTCATAATGCGGCAAATACGGCAGCATGGACAGCAAAAAAAGAATAAACGGAAAAAGACTCAGGAAAAAACTCCAGGAAATGCTCGCGGCGCTGCGGCCAATCTGCATTTTAAAAACGCCCTCACCATAAATTTCGAACATTTTAAGCAGAGAAATCCCTAAAAATGGAATATGAATCTCATCCAGAAAGTCCCGTATTTTAATGATGAATCTAGGAGTTTTAATACCCATTAATTTATATTTGCAAAACAAAGATATGAAATGCGAATTAATTTAGTGTGCATGGGCAAAACGGCGGATAAGGAAATCGGCGTGCTGCTGAAATATTACGAAAACCGGCTGCCCAAATACTGGAACTTCGAATTGGTGGAAATCAGCGATGTTAAAAATGCCAAAAACCTCACACCCGAACTTCTGAAAAAAGAAGAAGCAAAATTATTTCTGAATTTCATTGAAAACTCCGACTATGTTGTAATTCTGGACGAAAAAGGTTCGCAATGGACCAGCCGCCAGTTCGCCGGAAAAATAGACCAGTGGATGTCTGCCAGCATTAAGAAAGTCGTTTTCATTGTTGGCGGCGCTTATGGCTTTTCCGATGAAATTTATTCCCGCGCGAACGAAAAAATTTCACTTTCGAAAATGACTTTTACCCACCAAATGATCCGGCTTTTTTTCCTCGAACAAATTTACCGCGCCGACCAGATTCTTCAGGGAAAACCGTATCATAACGATTAGCGCAAAATTTTCAATTCAAATTTCTCTTTCAAAAATTTCCCGCTAAAAGCACCAATTTTTCCAAATTACCAACTTCCACCTAAATCCTTATTTAATAATGGTTTATGGTACATTTTTTTCTGTATAGCGAAAAAAATAAATTATGGCTCTGGAAAATCTCGATAATTACGCTAAATTTTTCGCTTTTATTTTAAAATATTACAACAGCGATGTTGTAAAATCCACCACAGAAACCGCTTTAGGAGAATCTGATCCGACAGAAAAATCGCAGGATTTTTCCCAAAAACCGGAAGAATTGGTGGAAGATCTGAAAAAAATGGGCCCAACTTTCGTAAAACTGGGCCAGCTCCTTTCAACAAGACCGGATTTGCTGCCCGACAATTATCTCGAAGCGCTCGCTGATTTGCAGGACGACGTGGAAACCATTTCCTATGAGGAAGTTGCAAAGATTTTCGAGGAAGAAATTGGTGTAAGCATCAGCAAGGCTTTTGTGGATTTCAATCCAGAGCCGCTTGCAAGCGCTTCCATTGGTCAGGTTCACCGCGCGACGCTGCATTCCGGACGCGAAGTTGCAGTGAAAATTCAGCGGCCAGGCGTTCGGAAGAACTTTATTTCAGATCTTGAAACTTTGCAAAAAATGGCCGATTTAGCCGTTAATTATTCTAAAGGTGCCCGGAAATATGCGCTGGATAATGTAGTTGAAGAGTTGCGCTTTATATTGTTAAATGAACTTGATTATAATAAAGAAGCACAAAATCTTTTAACCTTAAGAGAAAATCTGAAGAAATTCAAAAACCTGCTGATTCCCGCGCCAGTGAAAGAATATTCCTCGTCAAAAGTACTGACGATGGATTACATCGAAGGTAAAAAAATTACCTCGCTTGGAAATCTGAAAAAAGTTGAAACCGATTTTACTCCGATTATCGATGATTTGGTGGAAGCATATTTACAGCAAATTGTGGTTGATGGTTTTGCGCACGCCGATCCGCATCCCGGAAATATTCACCTCACGCCAGACAATAAAGTAATTTTGATGGATTTGGGCATGGTGGCGAAATTCAGCCCGCAAATGATGGAAAAAATCATGATGCTGATGGTGAGTATCAGCAAAAAAGACGGCGACGCCATGGCTGATGCGCTGCTGGAAATGAGCGATTTCGATTATGACAAAACCAAGATTGCGAGCTTCCGTAAAAACATCAACCGACTGGTTTTAGAAAGCACAAGCACCGCCGCCGAAGATATGGAAACCGGAAGAATCGTTCTGCAAATGAACCGAATTGCTGCAAACGACGAAATAAAAATCGCCGTTGAGCTGAATATTTTAGGCAAAATCTTGCTTAATCTCGACCAGATCATTGCCGTACTTACACCGAAATACGACCTGCAGCAAGCGATTCGCCGTTTTATGGAAAAAATGGTGAATAAGCGGATGAAAAACGAGCTGAAACCAGAAAACCTTTATGGCTTTCTTCTCGACAATAAAAAACTGGTAGAAAATTTACCGAGCCGTTTAAACAAAATTACCGAAAATCTCGCCAATAATCAGTTTGAACTTAAAATCCAGGCGCTGGATGAAAAACGCCTCACCGACGGTTTTCAGAAAATCGCAAACCGAATTACGGTCGGCTTAATTATCGCCGCCATGATTATCGGCGCTGCACTATTAATGAGGATTCCATCGGCTTTCACCATTTTGGGTTACGGCGTTCTGCCGTTTATTTTCTTCTTAATCGCCATCAGTCTCGGACTTTTTCTGGTGTACAATATTATGTTTAAGGACGAAAGTTTTAAAGAACAGAAAAAATAAGCTGCTTTAACGGCAAATTTTTTCGTTTTAAAAAGTTATTCTTTCGGATAACTTTTTTCTTTATTTAAATCCTTATTTTTGCACTATGCCAGATT
This sequence comes from Kaistella solincola, assembly GCF_000812875.1. Taxonomy (GTDB): domain Bacteria; phylum Bacteroidota; class Bacteroidia; order Flavobacteriales; family Weeksellaceae; genus Kaistella; species Kaistella solincola. The sequence continues at coordinate 1,078,025 of NZ_JSYK01000003.1, forward strand.
TAAACCTTCGGACCGTTACGGTGATGCGGTATATTTTGCCTTTGCGTGAAGGCGGTTCCCTGCCGGCTTTAGCGGAAGCGGATGACGATTTTAAATATGTTTTAAAGTTTCGCGGCGCGGGCCATGGCGTGAAAATGCTTATTTCTGAACTTTTGGGCGGAAAAATTGCGCAGGTTTTAGGTTTGCCTTTGCCGGAGCTGGTTTTCGCGAATCTGGATGTTGATTTTGGCCGAACCGAAGCTGATGAAGAAATTCAGGATCTGCTGAAATTTTCCGAAGGTCTCAATTTGGGACTGCATTTTCTTTCCGGCGCAATTGCTTACGATCCGTCAGTGAAAATTGATGAGTTTTTAGCCTCAAAAATTGTTTGGCTGGATGCCTTTATCACTAATATCGACCGCACTTTTAAGAATACCAATTTGCTGATGTGGCACAAAGAACTTTGGGTGATAGACAATGGCGCGTCGCTGTATTTCCACCACTCCTGGATGAATTTTGAAAAACATGCGCTGAGCCCGTTTCCGTATATTAAAGATCATGTTTTGCTTTCGCAAGCCACGAAACTTGATGAAGCGGATGAATTTGCAAATTCGGTTTTAAGTGATGAAATTTTAAAGGAAATCGTAGAGCTCATTCCGTTGGAATGGCTGGATTGGGCGGACACCGACGATTCACCGGAACAGATAAAAGAAGTGTATTACAATTTTCTGAAAACGCGCCGCGACCACTCGGTAAACTTTTTAAACGAAGCCAAAAATGCAAGAGGTTAAAATCTACGAATACGCGGTAATACGGCTTGTACCAAAGGTTGAAAGGGAAGAATTTTTCAACATCGGGCTCATTATGTTTTCGAAAAAAGAAAAATATATCCGTTTTGAATTTCATTTGTGTCCCGATAAATTCCGGTTAATGCATTCAAAGTTAGATTATGACGATGTGCAGAAAAATCTCGAAAATTTTCAGCATGTTGCCAACGGTGATAAAGCCGGCGGCGAAATAGCAACTTTCGATATTCCGGAAAGATTTCGCTGGCTGACAGCGGTTCGAAGTTCTGTTATCCAGACTTCGCGGCCACACCCTGGAAAAACTTTGGATTTAAATGCAACTTTCAACAGGCTGTTCGAAGAATTGGTAAAATAGAAAAATCCGGTCTTTTAGCACCGAATTTTTATTGTTGATTTTGATTTGCTAAAGTTTAATGCAGAAAAAAACTGCCATTTATAGCGGAATTTTTCAAATTGGTAAAACATAAAAATCTGGTCTTCTAGCACGGAATTTTTATTATTGATTTTGATTTGCTAAAGTTTAATTCAGAAAAAAACTGCCAACTAAAGCGGAATTTTTTTAAGAATTTTAAAACGAAAAAATTTGCTCTTAAAAGCACTAAATTTTTGTCAGCTTCGCGAATTTTAAAATTAAATTCTTTTCGCCTTCGTGCTGAAATTTCACTTTTGCTTTAATATTTTGCGGATCGGTTCCATCAAGGAAAATCACTTCGCCCACACCGAAACGATCGTGTCTTACCTGATCGCCCACTTCAATATCCTGAGACGAAGCGCCACTGGGATTGATAATTCGCGCTGTTGCGACAGGTTTTAAATTCTGCGGCACGGACAACGGTTCGTTTCTTTCGATGGATTTTTTCGGTTCTTTCTTTTTGAAAAAACGCGGTTCTGATAAATCATCATCAAAAATATTGGATTTCAAACCGGAATGATTTACAAATCGGCTTTCCACTGCCGGATTTATAAATTCCAGATATTTTTCATCGACTTCACTTAAAAATCTGGACGGTTCTGCGTCGGTAATTTTTCCCCATTGAAAACGCGAAATTGCATACGTGAAAAACGCCTGCTTTTCTGCGCGCGTAAGTGCAACATAGAACAAACGGCGCTCTTCTTCGATTTCCTCGCGAGTGGACGAACTCATAAAGCTTGGGAATAAATTTTCTTCCAAACCAACCAAGTGTACCACGGGAAATTCCAAACCTTTTGAAAGGTGAATGGTCATCAATGAAACTTTGTCGCCATCATCATTTTTATCGGTTTGCGTGTCCGCGGAAAGCGCGATATTTTCAAGGAAATTGGATAAGGACGGATCTCCGTCTTCCAACTGCTGCTGTTCTTCGATAAAGCCCTGCATGGAGTTCATCAATTCCTGCACGTTTTCAACGCGGGAAATACCTTCGGGCGTTTGATCGTCTTTTAAAAATTTAATCATTCCCGTTCTTTTCGCGACTTCCATCGCGACGTTGTAGGCGTTTTCGGTTTTCAACATGACCTGAAAAGCTTTAATCATCGACCAGAAATCTGATAGTTTGGTCAGAATTCCGTTGTTTAAACCGATGTTTGGGGCATAAAATCCGAGGTTATCCAAAACCTGCGAGACCGAAACATTCTGGCTGTCGGCAAATACAATCAGTTTATTTTGCGTTGTTTCGCCAATGCCACGTGCGGGATAATTGATAATTCGTGTTAAGGCTTCGGAATCGTTTTCGTTGATTAATAACCGCAAATACGCGACTAAATCTTTAACCTCTTTTCTTTGGTAAAAAGACAGTCCGCCGTAAACGCGGTATGGTATATTTTTACGGCGCAATGCATCTTCGAAAGCGCGCGTCTGTGAATTGGTGCGGTAAAGTATGGAAAAATCGGTGAATTTTCGCTGCGCAGAATTGTGCTGTTCCCAGATGTTAGAAGCCACAAAATTGGCTTCATCAGCATCGGAAAGTGCGCGGTAAACCTTTATTTTATCGCCTTCTTCATTATCGCTGAAAACATTTTTTGCGAACTGCTGCACGTTTTTCGAAATGACGACATTTGAAGCATTTACGATGTTTTGCGTGGAGCGGTAATTCTGTTCGAGTGAAACCGTAATTGCGTCCGGGTAATCTTTTTTGAAATTTAAAATATTGTAAATATTTGCGCCACGGAAGGAATAAATGGATTGTGCATCGTCCCCTACCACGCAGATATTTTCAAACTTTGAAGCCAAGGCTTTGATAATCAAATACTGAGAATGGTTGGTATCCTGGTACTCGTCCACCAAAATATAACGGAACCTGTCCTGATACTTCGCGAGCACTTCCGGAAAGCGGGTTAACAACTCGTTGGTTCGTAAAAGCAAATCATCAAAGTCCATTGCGCCATTGCGGAAACAGACTTCCACATATTTCTGGTAAATCGCACCGATCAATTTCATGTTCGCGCGCTCATCAGCTTCGATAAGCTCCGGATTGTTATAATACGCTTTTACCGTAATCAGGTTATTTTTGTATGACGAAATCCGAGCCTGAACTTTTTTAGGTTTATAAAGATCGGAATCAACATTCAGCTCTTTTAAAACTTTTTTAATGACATTCAGCGAGTCCTGGGAATCGTAAATGGTAAAATTGGAAGGGAAACCTAAATAATGTGCTTCGGAACGTAAAATTCTGGCAAAAACGGAGTGAAAGGTTCCCATCCACAAAGATTTTGCTTCGCTTTGTCCCACGACTTTCGCGATACGTTCTTTCATTTCTTTCGCCGCTTTATTGGTAAAAGTAAGCGCAAGAATATTAAAAGGATCAACCAGATTCGTAATGAGGTGCGCGATTCTCATTGTGAGAACGCGCGTTTTCCCGGAACCTGCGCCGGCAAGTACCATCAGCGGTCCTTCCAATGTTGTTACGGCTTCATATTGAGGTTCATTCAGTCCTTCTAGGTAATCCATCTGCATTTTTTATAATCTTCAAATTTAGGGATTATTTAGAAATTAGTTGTAGTTGTAACAGTAGTGCAAAAGTTAAAATTCGGGTATTTTTCGCCAATCGAATAAAAGGGCATAATTCTTGAGTAATTGTCAGTACAAAACACAAAAATTTACCACTATGTCAGAAAATATATTATCTCTTGAAGACCTTAAATTTCTGGAAGTCCTGTATCATAAATACGGACTGGAATTTATAAAATGTGACGAAGCGGGAATTAAAATTAACAACCAGGAGCAAATCTCGCAGGCGAAATCTATTGATTCCTACGATAATATGAGTTACATCGCACAAATTTCTAATAAATTAAAATACCGTTTGGATTCTAACTTTCAGCTGAATTTTTCGCGTGGATTTAATTTCGACTTACAGAGAATTTAAGAATTAGATCAGAACATAAAATAAGACAATCTTTACAGGTTGTCTTTTTTTTGTCTTATGATGCCAGTTGCTGCACCGCATTAATAATATCATCAATCTCGAATGGCTTCGCAATGAATGCGTTGGCGCCAGATTCAAGAGCAGTATGTTCCAGACCGCGGCTTGCGGACATTATTACCACAGGTATATTTTTAGTTCGTTCGTTTTCCTTTAATTTTTTACAGATATCCCGGCCATCTTCGCCGGAAAGCCACATATCTAACAGAATGATATTTGGTTCGTACGATTGTTCTACTAATCCGAAAATTTCGGAACCTCTTTCGAAGGTGTTTACTTCAAAACCTTCAAAATCCAACATTGTTCCTAAAGAATCCAGAATGGCAACATCATCGTCGATAATTACTATTTTTTTAGAATTCATTTTTTACGCTTAACTATTAACTTTAGGTAGAGAAAAACAGAAAGTTGATCCGTGGTTTAAAACACTCTTTACAGAAATTTTACCGTGTGATCTTTCAACAATCTGCGAAGAAATGTACAAACCGAGACCTAAACCCGGAAATGTACTTTGTTCGTCGCCGCTTACGCGATAATACTGTTCGAAAACCCTGTTTTTTTTATCTTCAGCCATCCCGATCCCGAAATCCTGCACAGACAATTCCACATAATTATCGGTGTCTGTAACAGTGACCATAATGGTATCCGCTTTAGGCGAATATTTTATGGCATTGGAGATGAGATTGGTAATGACCTGACCTATTCGATCCCTGTCGGCAAAAACCATACCTACCGGTTTGGTATGCAGATCAATTTTATATGCTGTAGACATTTGTTGCTCCTCAATCACTTCTATGACGAGCTTTTCAAAGTCGAAAACATCTTCATTCAAATAAATTTTTCCTGAATTTATTTTGGTTACGTCTAATAAATCACCGATCAGGGAAGTTAATTTTACGATCTGAACGTCCATTTTTTTTGCAAATTCCGCGTTCTTTTCGTCGCCGGTTTTTCGCAACATTCGTTCCAAAACCTGCGCATATAATTTCAGCGAGGTCAATGGTGTTTTCAGCTCGTGGCTTGCAATCCCGAGAAATGTATCTTTTTGTGCTGAAAGCGTTTTAAACTCATCGATATTCGTACTGGTGCCAATCCACTGTCGCAGATTTCCGTTCTCATCCAATACAGGCGTAGCGCGGTTTAAAAACCACACAAAATCATTTTTTTCCGGGCTGTAAAGGCGAAATTCCATTTCGAAGAATTTATGCTCCATGGTGGATTTTTCCCAAACATCTTTAAATTTAATTAAATCTTCGGGGTGAATAACCGCAGAAAAATCAAACGAATCGATCTCGTCTTCCTTTAAATTTAAAAAGTTGATTAAATTTTTATTGTAGTAAACCAGTTTATTCTCCAGGTCGGTGGTCCATACGATATGTGGCATTGCTTCGGCCAAATCTCTGTATTCCTGTTCTGTGTTCTGAGCTTTAATGCGGGATTGCACCAATTCTGTAACATCCATAGCACTGTTCCAGATGGCGTAAATTTTTCCGCTGGAATCACGAAGCGGCCGATAGGAAAAACTATAGTAAAAACGCTGAAGCTTTCCATCAACCTCCAAATCTACAGCATCTTCTGTCGCCATGTACGGTTCACCTGTACGGAAAATATTGCGCAGAATATCGATAAAAGGCTGACCGTCTAATTCCGGAACAGCTTCTTCTAATTTTTTACCAATTACAGCTCTTGTTTTGCCCCAGGTTTTAATCATCTGATCGTTAGCGAACTCAATTACCAAATCTTCTCCTTTATATAAAGCGTTGGAATATTCGGAAATTTCCATGAGTTCTTTGAAAAGCATTTCATTTTCCTGTAATTTCTTTTCGCTCAAAACCTTATCCGTCACATCAATTGCGACAACGGAAATTCCCGAAATTTCATCACCGGAAAAAATTGGTGCGTAGATGAAATCAAAATAAAATGGCTGCAAAACGCCGTCCCGCTCCAGGTACGCTTTGGTTTTGGAACCATTATAAGTAACGCCCGTTTTATAAACTTTTTTAAGAATTTTCGGGAATTCCTGGTTTGTAATTTCCGGCAGTGCTTCCAAAATCGGCAATCCGATCACAGTGGAATCTTTCTGCCAGAATTGCAAAATCTGAGTGTTGGCATTCTCTATTACGAAGTCTTTGCCCATTAACAGGGCAAGTCCTACAGGTGCCTGACTGAAAAGAGAAATGATGGATTCTGGACTGATCGTACTGTTCAGGAAATTTTTCATTAATACAAACATAAAAAATTATTGTTACATTATAAAGAAAAAATTTTCCGCCTTAAAACGGCAAAAAATTACCGTTTTTATAGCCGAACTTTTTCAATATTTAAAGCTGAACAACTGCTTAGATATATTTCTGATTTAGCACAAATCTTTTCCTTAAATAATTAAAAAATATGATTATATTTGCCCTTCGAAAACTTTAAATTAAAGATGAACACAATATTTACCTTATTCATGATCCTGATCATGATTTTAAGTATCTTACTAATCATTATTGTTATGGCACAAAACCCGAAAGGTGGCGGCCTTTCCGGAACCTTCGGCGGAACGTCTGCGGCGCAGTTCGGTGTTCAGCGTACCAATGATTTCATGGAAAAAGCAACATGGTGGTTAGGCGGCGGTATTGTATTTTTAATTCTGTTAAGCGTAATTCTTACCGCAAACCCAACAACTGTACAAAATGCTCCGGTTCGTACTGAAGTTCCGGCACCGCAAACTGCACCAGGCACCAACAACCCAGCGACGTTGCCAGCTACACCGGCACCATCCAACTAGTAAAAATTATTTATTTAATACCGAAAGAGATGCAATTATTTTGCATCTCTTTTATTTTATCCGCTGCTTTTCCAGGGTATGCCGAACCTGCAAACCGGCGGAAAGAATGCGGTGCTGTAGCGGTTTTTGGTCTTTATAATATTTATCAATAAAAATCTGCATCGCACCGTAAAAACGTTTTAAATAATCTAAATCTTTGGTAGTGCTTTGACCTTTGTGATGTAAAATGGAAGTTTTTCCGTAATACCAATTGCTGTAATCTGCGCGTAACAAAGTGAAACAGAAGTCGATGTCTTCGCCGTACATGAAATATTTTTCATCCAGACCACCAATTTCCAAAAAAACTGCCCGTTTAGCAAGTAAAAAAGCGCCGGTAAGTATTTCTACTTCCGCAACCTCAAATTCACCGATATCATTCCGGTAATATGACTTGGTTTTTTCGTTTTTAAAATTCAGATAAAGCTTGCGAAAAGAGCTGAATAAATTTGGAACCGAACGTTTGCTTTCAGGTAAAAAATTTCCGGCTGCATCGTGCATGCGAACGCCGAGACAGCCAAAATTCTGTGTTGAATCCGCGAAATCCATCAGATCTTTCATCGAAAAATCCTCCAGTTCCGTGTCCGGATTTAAAAGCAAAATATATTCTCCACGCGCGATTTTTGCTGCTTGGTTATTTGCTTTTGCAAAACCGCAATTTTGGTCGGAAGTAAGAAAATGAAAATCGGGAAATTCATAAATTAAATTTTTCCACGACGAATCCGTAGAACAGTTATCAATTACAATTACCTCATAATCAACACCTTTAATATATTTTTGCAGCGAAACAAGACAGTTTCGCAGCAAATCGGTGACGTTATAGTTTACAATTAGTATTGATAATTTCATCGGCCTTGCTTATTAAAATAAAAATTCCGGGCTATTCGGACTAAAAATTTCATTTTATAAAAAATGAAATAAGCGACATATTCCGCAAAACCAATCTTTTTCAATGATAAAAGCTCCTTTAGATTTCTCTGAAAACCTTTTTCCATTTCAAGCAAATTTGCAGATAAACCAGAAACACCGAAACTGCGTTTTCCATCACCCGCCAAAATCAATTCTTCATTTAAAATATACATTTTGCAATGCAGAGAAATTTTTAACCAAAAATTCAGGTCTTCAGCAAATCGGAAATTTTTGCCAAAAAAGCCGGTTTTTTTTAAAATCTCTTTTTTGAAGATTACGGTCGAAGGTTGAACTTCATTCCGAAGCATCAACTTTCTAAAAGTAACTTTTGCAAGATTATTTTCTCCCACCCAAAACGGCCATAAAATTTTTTGATTTTTTCTCAAACAACCCAGAAAGTCCACATCCAGATTTCTGTCTTCGAGAACGTCCATCTGCCTCTCGGTTTTCTCTGGCAGCCATTCGTCATCAGCATCTAAAAGCGCGATATATTCTCCTGTCGCTAACTGCATGGCAACATTTCTGGCTACTGAAACACCCAAATTTTCCTGATTGAGTAAAGTGATTTTCAGCGGACTTTGCTTCATATAATTTTCCACCACCGCGGCACTTGCGTCCGTGGAACCGTCATTCACCACAAATATTTCAAACTCACCTTTCCATGTTTGATTTTTGATGGAATCTAAAGTTTTTTCAATACTATTTTCAGCATTGTAAAGCGGAATGATGACTGAAATCAAGGGTAAAAAATTAAACAGCAATGAAGATAGTAAATAATCTGAAATCCGCGCTGTTAATCCTTCTCATTGTAAGGCAAACGGTTTTGGATGGAACGTCCGAGTGAAATTTCATCAGCATATTCCAGTTCATCGCCAACGGAAATTCCGCGCGCAATTGTGGAAAATTTCACGTTGCTGTTTTTAAACTTTTTGTAGATAAAATACGCGGTCGTATCGCCTTCCATCGTGGCGCTCAGCGCAAAAATAAGTTCCTTAACAATTCCTTCTTCAAGTCTTTTTTCAATCGAAGAAATATTGAGTTTGCCCGGTCCAATGCCTTCCATCGGTGAAATTTTACCGCCTAAAACCAGGTATTTTCCACGAAATTTCCCTGTGTTTTCAATAGCCATCACATCGCGAACGTCTTCTACTACGCAAATTACTTCTTCTGCACGTTTCGGATCGGCACAGATTTCACAGACTTCAGAATCCGAAAAATTATGACATTGGCGGCAATACTGGATTTCGGTAACAAGTTTTTTTAGTGAATCGCCCAAGGCCACCGCTTGGCTCGTCGGCTGCTTCAAAAGATGAAGCGCTAACCGCAAAGCAGATTTTTTACCAATGCCCGGCAAACCTGAAATTTCTTCAACGGCTTTGGCTAAAACTTTACTCGGATAATCCATTGCACAAAAATAAAATTAAATCCCGCAATTACCAAGTCTCTCCTATTTTATTATCTTTAAAAAAAATTCTGATGACGCTTAATAACCTGAACTATCCACTCGATTTTAAATTTAAAATCACCACGCTTTCCAGCGACTTCAACATCACCGACAAAAACGGAAATTATGTGGCATACGTGCGGCAAAAAATGTTTAAATTAAAAGAAGATGTGCTGGTTTTCAATGATGAAACAAAAACGCGCGAACTTTTCCGGATTAAAGCCGACCGCTGGCTGGATTTTAACGCAAGCTATTCCATCAAAGATGCCGCGTCACAGCAAAATTTCGGGCGCCTTGCACGAAAAGGAATGCGCTCGCTCTGGAAATCGCATTATGAAATTCTCGACGAAAATGACAATATGAGATTTACCGTCAGCGAAGACAATGCGTGGGTTAAAATTCTCGACGGATTGATCAGTGAAATTCCTTTGGTAGGAATGTTTTCGGGTTATTTTTTAAATCCGGCTTATACCGTGAAAGATGTGGAAAATAATGATGTTTTTAAGCTGAAAAAAATGCCGTCGCTTGTAGGCAGACGATTTCAGCTCGACCGTTTGAATGACATTGCGGATTCCGAAGAATCATTGGTGGTTTTATCACTATTAATGATGGTTTTGCTGGAACGCGACCGCGGATAAATTTTAATAAAAAATATATTTAATGAAAAAATTATTGTTTCTCGCAGCTTTTGCATTTTTATTTTCCTGTTCCAAAGACGAAAAAATGGCCGAAAATACCGGTAAAATTTCAGATTCCACGGTAGTAATCCAGGATTCTGTAAACTCAAATCAAGCGGAAGTTCCGGCGCAAATTAAAGTAGAAGCCTTCGGCTTTCCGGCGGAAGTTTCGGGTTGTTCCTGCTATTTCAGCACCAATAAAGAAGATTTTCAGGATGAAAAATTCATATACATTGATGATTACGGCAATAATGCATATTTAAAACTCGATGGAAAAACCATAAAAATTCCCATGAAAGAAGGTGATTTCGATCCGGAAAATTTCAATAAATCCATAAAAAACGATGAATTTACGATCACCATTAAGGGTAAAAAAATCAAAGAATTTGACGAAGTGATGATGTTTGAAGGCACCATGACGGTTGAAAATAAAAAAGGTGAAAAAACCGTGACACCAATTTACGGTGAATGCGGCTGTTAAAATAGTCACAAAATCTGCTGCGAAGCGCTTCTGGATATTCCGGAAGCGCTTTTTTATTCGTAATTTTGAGCTAAACAAATTTTTAAAATGGAATTATCACAACTCGAACCGCAGATCGTCTGGAAGAATTTTGCAGCTTTAAATTCGGTGCCGCGTCCTTCAAAAAAAGAAGAAAAAGTAATTGAATTTATAAAAAATTTCGGCGAAAAACTCAATCTGGAAACTACCGTTGATGAAGTCGGAAATGTCATTATCAAAAAACCTGCAACCGCCGGCATGGAAGACCGCAAGCCAATTGTACTGCAGTCGCATCTGGATATGGTTTGCCAGAAAAATAACGACGTAAACTTCGATTTTGAAAGTGAAGGAATTCAAATGGAAGTTTCGGGCGATTGGGTAAAAGCTAAAGGCACTACTTTAGGTGCGGATAACGGTTTGGGCGTCGCCTCGATCATGAGTATCCTGGAAAGCGATAATATTCCGCATCCGGCTCTTGAAGCACTTTTCACCATCGATGAAGAAACCGGAATGACCGGAGCAAAAGGTTTAAAACCCGGTCAGCTTCACGGCGAAATTTTGCTGAATTTGGATACCGAAGAAGATGATGAAATCGATATCGGCTGCGCGGGTGGAATTGATGTTACAGCCTCACAAAATTATAATCTGGAAGACGCCAAAGGACAAATTGTAAAAATTACCGTTCAGGGCTTGCAGGGTGGTCACTCGGGAATGGATATTCACAAAGGTTTCGGAAATTCCAACGTGCTTTTGGGCAGACTATTGTACACCGGACTTTACAACCAAAATATTCAGCTGATTTCCATTGACAGCGGTGGTTTGCGTAATGCAATTCCGCGGGAAGGAAATGCCGTTTTATCGGTGCGAAACGCGGTTGAATTCATTGAAAACACAAGTATTTTAAAGCAGGAAATCCTGGAAGAATTTGCGGAAATTGAAAAAGATTTGCAGATCAACATCGAAAATTTTTCCAGCGAAGAAAAAGCCATTTCGGAAAAAGATTCAAAAAACATTATTTTAGCTTTAAAATCAGCACACAACGGCGTTTACAGAATGTCGCCGGATGTGAAAGATTTGGTGGAATCTTCAAACAATATTGCGCGTGTGGAACTGCAGAACGGTGCTTTGAAAATTTTAAATCTTTCCCGCTCATCTGTAGAATCTTCGAAAAATTCGGTCGCAGAGCAGCTAAAATCTGTCTACGAACTTGCCGGAATGGAGGTGGAATTCAGCGGTTCTTATCCAGGCTGGAAACCAAAACCAGGTTCTGAAATCGTGCAGATTATGGAAAAAATATACGAAAAAGATTTCGGTGCAAAACCAGCTGTCGTTGCTTGCCACGCCGGTTTGGAATGCGGCATTATCGGCGCCAATTATCCCGAAATGGAAATGGTAAGTTTCGGCCCGACCATCCGCGGCGCACACTCGCCGGATGAAAAAGCAAACATCCCGTCTTTACAGAAATTCTGGGGCTTTTTGCAGGAAATTTTAGCAAATATTCCGAAGAAATAGATTACCACCTTTCAATAAATAAAAGCGATATACAATATTTGTGTTTCGCTTTTTTATTTAAAATTCGCCGCTATTCGGGCAGATTTTGTCAAAATAGCTTTCTACCTTTCGGAATTTATATGTTGGTTCTGAAATTTTTTCCGGAAAATATTAGGGCTTTCACCGGCAATTTTCTTGAAATATTTTCCGAAATGCGATTTGTCGGAAAAGCCCAGCTCAAAAGAAATTTCAGTTACTGAAAGATCGGTGTTTAACAACAATCGTTCCGCCTCCAGAATCACGCGGTTTTGAATTAAATTCTCCGCTGAAACATCGAGTTTTTCTTTCACCAAAGCATTGAGATAATTTGCAGAAATAGCCAAATATTTGGCATAATCTGAGGTTCTTTTTAAATCTTTAAAATGAAGTTCAATAAGATTTTTAAACTGCTCTATATGCGAATTTTTCCGGTTTGTCTTAAATTTAATATAATCGGCATTATTGGTTTTCCGGATGAATTTTAACATCGAAACTTTCAGCATCAGGCAGATGATTTCTTTGTTCAAAAGCGCCGCTGACTCGAATTCTTTTTTTATATCTGAAATGCCGTGGCGGAAATTAATGAAGCCACTTTTAGAAAAATCCATCATCGGCGGTAAATCCGAAAAAGCCGTATCATTTTTAATTTTCCGATTTCCTGTGTAAATCAGGTTGTAAAAAGAACGCGTAAAAAGTACCGCTTCACCGGCAAAATTTTCGACTTCCGAAAACCGGAAAACCTGATTGTAATCCACGAAAAAAACACGGCTTTTTTTCAGGTCGTAAATTTCATGGTCGATGAGAAGTTTTCCCGCACCGCTTTCCACCGTCATCAATGTGTAAAATTTACTCTTGAAGGCATCACTGCGGGAAAATATTTCACCCAGTTCTTTTCCGTTTAGAAATATGAATTCACCTTCCAGCGAATTTGTTTTCTTTAATGAATTGATGGTAACAGAATTGATTTTTGTTTTCGCCATTGGTAGAACATATTACTAACCAAACAAAGGTAAAACAAACCATTTTAATGAAAAAATTCGGCCTTAAAACACCTAAATTCTATGATTTAGTTCAAACATAAATAATGATCTGAACTACCGCCAAGGTGAACAACTTCAGTTTTCACCTTTTTGTCTACGTAATCGGAATTCATGGCGCGCAAAACCGCCATATAATTCATGCTGAAATCGATGGTGTCGCCAACCTCCAGATTTTCAGAATTTTCACCTAAATCTAAAATCAGCATATCCGAACTCGCGCCAATAATTTCGATATCGGAATTTAAAGCCTGAATATCTTTATGATCAATATCCAGCAAACCGACATCAACAATGGCGCGCAGCGAAAGTTTTCCTTTTTCATTTTCGGAAAAAACAGGTGTTTCGCCGGTTAAATTTGTCCCGGGGGTTCCGGACGGAATCGTTGGTTTTTGCTGCATTTCGATAATTTCAGCGGTCAGCGTGAAAACATCGTGGTACATTCCGCTGAGCAGGGAATCCTGATAGACATTCGTACCAAAAAACAAAGTTTCACCAACCCGGAAATGATTGATTCCAAACGGAACTTCATTGGTAAAAATAAGTGGAATTGTCACCGAAGAACCACCGGAAATGTACGGAATTTTCTCACCGGAATGTTCTTCCACGATTTCTTTGAAACGGTTGAGCTTGGACAATTTCTTCTCGTCTGGTAAGATGCCGTTCAGGCAATTCAAATTGGTTCCCAGACCAACGACTTCAATATTCGGCAGCGCCAAAACGTCGTCGTAGAAAGACATCAGGTTGCGCGCCATAATTCCCTCACGCAGCTCGCCCATTTCGACCATGAGCACCACTTTGTGGGTTTTCTGCTGTTTTACGGCTTCCGCGGAAAGCACTTCCAGCGTCGCAAGCTCGGTATTGAAACTTACATCAGCAAACTGCACAATGCTTTTTGCCAAACGTTTTGCAGGAGGTTTAATGTAAATCGTCTGCGTTTTTGGTGAAAGTTTTTTGATGGTTTTCAGATTGCTTAGCCGCGAATCGCAAATCTCGGTGTTGCTGATATTGAGCAAAACTTCCAGGAATTTTTCGTTGCCACACAGCAGTTTTGCTACAATCGCCCACTCGATTTCGTGTTCGCGGAAAAGTTGATCCAGAACTTTGAAATTATGACGCAATTTTGTAGCATGTAAAGTAATATATGACATCTTATTTTTTTAATCTCATTTCGAGATATTTGCTTGTAAAACCAAGGTTTTGGTAAAGGAATTTTGCCGGATTATCCGGTTCACAGTGAAGCGCCATATCGCCTTCGGAAACTTCTATTGCGGTCTGCATCAGTCTTTTGCCAAGCCCCTGACCGCGCATTGATTTGTCGGTAGCTATATATACCAGAATATTTTCCGGAATATAACCTTGCATGCCGGTTTTGTTCACCACCACGGCGCCTGCAATGCGTTGTGTCACGGTATTAAAAGCACTCAGCACCACACCGCCGGGTTTATTATCAATTCCAAAAGCGTAATTCACCGCTTTTTCTATTTCGGCTTTCGGATCGCCGTATTGCTCCAGACTTTCCACCAGAAAATCTATAATATCTTCTTTTGTGTGTTCGTCTGCTATATTTTCGTGGGTATAAATATTTATTTTAATCATTATTTTAATTTTTATCCGGGAAACGGCAAAGTCACGTCGAAACCTGTAAGCGGCTCTTCGCTAATTCGTTCACCTTTTGTCTTCACAATAAAAAGCGGGACATCGGTGCCGTTAATCATTTTTTTAAAGAAATTTTCAGCCATAAAAGATTTCCAGGAATTTTCGTCCTGATCCGCCAATACGATAATATCGCTTTCTTCGCGCTGTGCGGTTTCTACAATTTCGTCGGCATTATCCGCGCACAGTTTGAACTCCGAAACATAATCAGCCCCTTTCGTCTGCATTACTTTCCGCATTTCAGCGTAAGATTTTTTAATCATAGCAAGCCGCTCAGCATCTGCAACACCTAATAAGTTAATTCCACCTTCATTTTTTTCGGCCAAAACAAGGGAAATTTTTGCTTTTTCAGCTAAATCATTTTCTACACGAACCGGCAAAAGGATTTTCTTGAAATGCGTTTTTTTTGTAAAAGTCTCTGGAACCAAAAGCACCGAAGTTGCCGCGTACTGCAGGATATTGTACGAATTGGAACCTAAAATAAAGCTTTTCACATCCTGTTTTCCCGAGGTTCCAAGAACAACTAAATCCACACTTTCTTCCCGAATCAGTTCATTAATGCTGGCAGTAAGACCTTGCGTGCTTAGCTTAATTTCGATTTCGATATTGAAATTCTGCTGAAGCGCTCCGCGGATCTCATTAAGTTTAAGCTGCGCCACGTCAAGCGATTGCTGCACAATTTCGGAACCTATTACCTGCTTTCCGCCGCGATCCATTAAATAATAAGTGTGTACGACATGCAGAATAATTATTTTCGAACCGTGGCGCATTGCCATTTCCGTCGCCAAACGCACAGCGTTTTCTGCTTTCGCGGAAAAATCCGTAGGAACTAAAAGTGTTTTCAATGGACTGCTCATCATCAGAGTATTTTATGGTTTGCAAATTTATGGGCTCGAATTTCAAAAGCGTGGCTAAAAAAAGCCGGTTTGTGGTATCAATTATCTTCTTTAAGAATGTATTTTGACACACAAATTAAATAAGAAAATCTGCTAAATGATTTTTCGTTCATTAAATATCGGAAAATTTAAATTGAAAAATTATCTGCTTTATGATCATATTTTCTTCAATTTCAAAAAATATTATCTTTAACTTCAAATTCATTGCCATGAAAAATACCGAGACTAATGACGCTTTGCTAAAGATTTTAAAAAAACGTTTCGACCAAAATATGCAGCGGCACGAAAATTTAAGCTGGAGCGAAATTGAAAAAAAACTGCAGAATAACGCCGAAAAATTAAACTCTTTACAGCTTATGGAAGCCAGCGGCGGCGAACCGGATGTAGTGGGTTTTGATGAAAAAAGCAATAAATTTCTCTTTTTCGATTGTGCTCCGGAAAGTCCCGCGGGCAGACGAAGTTTTTGCTACGACAAAGCGGCGCTGGAAAAACGCAAAGAAAACAAACCGAAAAATAATGCCGAAGAAGCGGCAAAATTAATGGGAATTGAACTGCTGACCGAAGAAGAATATCATTTTCTGCAAACTCTGGGAAAGTTCGACACGAAAACTTCAAGCTGGTTGAAAACTCCGGAAAACATCCGTAAACTTGGTGGTGCTATTTTCGGTGATTGTCGCTATGACACGGTTTTCATTTACCACAACGGCGCAGAATCTTATTACGCTTCTCGCGGCTTTCGCGGTGTTTTACGCGTTTAGAACTTCAGAAAAATTAGTCGTTAAAAGGGCAAATTTTTCGGTTTTTTCCGAACGTTTTAAGCCAAAATATTCAGTGTATTTTCGTCTTTTTTACCATCGTAATATTTCCCGAGCGCTTTGCTGAAAATGCGGTATTTTCCCTCGGAAAACTTTTTTGGATTTTCTTCGACCATGAAATTAAACAAGGTGAGACATGATTTAAATTTCAGAAAATCCGGATAGCCAAAAATCTGCTCCGCCGATTTTCCGTGTACGTCATCAACCAAAATTTTTGTTAACCGCAACAGCCTTTCACCTAAAACTTCGTGGGTCAAATACGCTTCAGCTTCCGCTAAATCCTGAATTTCAAATTCGCGCGCGATGGCAGATCTTCCCAAACCTTTAATCTGCGGAAAAATATACCACATCCAGTGCGTAGTTTTTTTACCGTTTTTCAGTTCCTGCAAAGCATCTTCGAAAGAATTTTTCTGCGCCTCGACGAAACGGTTTAATTGAGTTTCCATTTTTTGTGTTTTAAAGCTTAAAGTTACCGGATTTAATTCAAATTTTTTAGCTGCTTTAAGGGCTAATTTTTCAAAATTTCTAAAGTCTGCTTTTCTCAAAACCTAACATTTCTCATCGATTTTACCGTGCCGTTTCGGCAAAAAACCGCGCTTTAATGGTTATATTTGCCAAAATTTTTATCCATGCGCGAAGCACTTTTCAATCCGTTTCAGGAAATGATTTTCAATGACCAGTTCTGTTTCCTCACCGGTGACCTGACGACCGAAAAAATGTCGGTTTATCCGGAGTGGCTGCTGAATCATTTTGATTTTGCCAATGACCGGATTGAAATGATGGACAAATCGAAATCGTATCAGTACAAAGATTTGCAGCTGCCGTGTTCACCGCGCGTGAAAAAAGCTTTCGAAGCTTTGGAAGAACAAATCCAGACCGCTTATAAAAAAGGCTACGAAGGAATGGCGACGCTGGACGAGCAGCTGATTTTCCTTTGGGCCGGACGCATGGTGTACGGAATGTTGTACTATGAAATGCGCTACGAAACCACACGACTGATGAAAAAAGGAGAAAATTTTGACCTTTCCTCATCGCTGCGCGAAAGGTTTGGGAACTTCCATCTGATGATGCAGTCCATCGTGGAACCTATAACTTTCGTGGGCAGAAAACCCTGGACAATTGTAGTTTTTCCGCTGAAATATTCCGCGGACATCATCAGTTACCGCGACGATACCATTAATTTGCTTTTCCAGTTCGGCATCAATGGTTTTGGATTTATCGCATGTTTGCAGGACAACGGCGTGATCGGCAATAAACAGCAGGAAATTCTGGAAAAAATGAAAGGTCACGTTTTGCATCCGGTGCAGTTTGAGGAGCTTTTCGCGCGTTTCCACTATTCCGATTATATTTTGCAGTATAAAGCGGAATATGATATTAAAAAAAATATAAACGGAATTACGATTGAAGCACTTCCGATTGAAGCTAACGCGAACCGGCCGGTTTTCGGATTTTGGGATGAAGATATTTTTGCGCAGCTACTTGCGAATTATTGGTCGGTGTACGGCATTCAGCGCGAAGATATTATTCAGTTCCAAAAACCGCCGATGAGTTTTCTGGAAAATCCATACACCAAAGATTTCATTTTACCGGAAAATATCGATTTGCCGTTTTAGAAAAATTTGCCGTTTAACCGGCATTTTTTTCATTTTCAGCTTGCTGTTTTTCTACGTATAATTTATTGACGACCGTCATGATGATGGCAACAACCGGCGTGGCAAGCAAAACGCCCCAAAAACCGGCGATCAAACCCATCGCGACCTGACCAAAAATGAGCAAAGCAGGTGGAACGCTGACCATTTTTTTCTGAATTAAAGGTTGAGTGACGGTGCTTTGAACAATTTGGATAAAAGTATACAGGCCGAGCACAAGCAGCGCGGTGTTTGGACCTTGCATCAAGCCCAGTAAAACTGCTGGAACGAGCGCAATGAGCGGTCCGAAATTCGGGATGAAATTGAGCAAACCGGCGATTAAAGCTAAGGTAAGAATCAGAGGCATACCGAGAATCCAAAGTCCCAAACCGGAAAGAACGGCGATGAAAAAAAAGCCGAAGATTTCACCTTTAATCCAGTTTTTCAGCACGCGGTGAATTTCGTCATAAAGATTTTCGGCGGTTTTTTTTCCTTTCGACGGTACGAGGTGAATGATGCCGCGACGGTAAACACTGGGACCTGCGGTGAAAAATATGGCAAGCAAAAGCACGATATAAATATCACTTAAAATTCCGAAAGTTGAAGAGAAAAAGGATTTCAAAGCGGAAGTTGCTTTGCCGGAATTCAGAGACTTGGTAGAATAATTAAGAATTTTTTCGCCCAAAGGTCTTTCGGAAAGCCAGGTTTTGGCATTGTTGATCGTTTGCGGCAGTTTTTGTGAAAGTTCATCAACCTGAGAATTTAAGCGTGCACCGACGAACCAAAAAAACGCGCCGATAATAATGAGATTCAGCACAATTGAAACGATAAGCGCGTAAGGTGAACCGATTTTCAGTTTTTCGGTAATTAAACCTGCGAAGGCGTGAAAATAAATACTGATTAAAGCGCCGGCAAGAACCAGTAAAAGCAGATTTAAAAGCGTGCTGAAAAGATAGGCGATTACCACAAAAAGCAAAAGAATTCCGGCGGCGATCCAGACTTTGTTTTTGAAATCGAGGTTTTTTGAAGCAGGAGAATTTTGATCCATAAGGCAAGAATTTTATGGTAAAAATGAAGAAGTGCTATTGTAAAGGTAGAAATTTTGAAATAAAAAATTTTTAAATATCAAAAGCTAAATCGAAAATTTTGGCCTTTTTAGCAGCAAATTGTTTAGAAGTTCAAAAGTTTAAAATGGAAAAAAATGCGGTTTTAGCACGGAATTTTTTAGAACAACAAAAATTAAAATCGAAAAAAATGATGTTTTGTGCGGGATTTTTTTTAAGACAGTAAAATATTCTTTAGTTAAAATTGAAATTTTAGCGGTTTAATTGTTTTGTATTAAGTAATTTTGTACCTTATCACTTAATCTAAAAACACCAAAAATTATATGGCGGATTCTTTCTCCAAAAAAGAAAACTTTAAGAAAAAACTTCAGAAACAAAAAGAAAAAGCTGCTCGCCGTGAGGAGCGGAAGGACAGCAACGACAAAGGAAAAAGCCTGGACGACATGATTATGTACGTGGATGCCAACGGTCAGTTCACTAGCACGCCTCCGGATAAAAGAAATGATGAAGATTTTGATTTAGGAAACATTCAGCTTGGCGCGGCGCCGATTGAAGCTGAAAATCCTATTAAATCAGGTATCGTTACTTTTTTCAGCGAAAAGGGTTACGGTTTCATCACCGAAGATAAATCGAAGGAAAATATATTCTTTCACAGCAATAACTGCGAAGAGATGATTAAGAAAGGCAATAAAGTGTCTTTCGAGATTGAAAAATCGCCCAAAGGACTGTCGGCAATGAACATCAAACTCATCCGATAAAAAATAAAAAAAGCTTCTTTCAGGAGCTTTTTTTTATGTTAATTTGAGCGGGTAAAAATTCTTTAAAATGCCAGCACGACTTTGCAAATCCTATTTTCAGGAGAAAAATGCTCCGGAGCTTGCGCGCGAGCTTTTGGGAAAAACTTTGGTACGCCAATTCCCCGATGGCCGGGAAATCCGCAGCAAAATAACGGAAACCGAAGCCTATTTCGGAACCGATGATGAAGCAAGTCACGCCAGCAAAGGCCGCACGCCACGGACTGATCTGATGTTCGGCGAGGGCGGTCACGTCTATGTTTATCTGATTTACGGAAAATATTGGCTGCTGAATATCGTCACCGGAAGAGCGCATACGCCGGAAGCCGTGCTTATCCGTGGACTGAAGACCGTAAGCGGACCGGGACGGTTGGGGAACCTCTTGGAACTGGATCGTAGCTTTTACGGAGAAGATCTAGGCATTTCGGAAAGGCTGTGGCTGGAAGATTCTAAAATATCGGGAACTATTAAAAGCGGACCGCGCGTGGGAATTGATTATGCAGAAGAAGAATGGCGGTTGAAGCCCTGGCGCTTTTGGCTGGAAAAAGATTAAATAAAAAAATATCGCTATTTAAGGCGATATTTTTTTTAATCGGAAGACATCAAACTTAATTTGTACAATAGCATTTTCAATTATTCGGTGTATTTTTTTACTGTTTTTTCAAAGAGATAAACGTCAAAAGGTTTTGCAAGGAAATCATCTGCGCCGGCTTCCGTGGCAAGTTTGCTAATATTGCTGTTTGCAGAAAAATAGATTACCGGAATGTTTCGCAGTTTGGGATCTGTTTTAAGCAGTTTAGTCGCTTCAATTCCGCTGATATCAGGCAACCAGTTGTCCATAAAAATCAGGTCGGGCATATAATCAGTAACCTGCTGCACCACGCTGTTGGTAGTTGGCGACGTTCTTACTTCGCAGCCTATGTCCTGAAGAATTTCGGTACAAAGTTCCAAAATTTCGACATTATCATCAAAAATAAACACTTTCTTTTTCATATCACTTTTGGCATTACGCCATTTTATTTATATAATTGGCCATTTCCGTGGGGTACAGCACCGCATCAACATTTACGTGATCGAGCGCAGATTGCGGCATATAAGTTACCACCGCGGAAGTTGGATTCTGAACGAGGACGGTTCCCCCATATTTTTTAATCGCCTGTAACCCTGCGGTTCCGTCGCTGTTGGCTCCCGAAAGCAGCAGACAGGCAAGGTTTTCACCAAAAACTTCGGCAGCACTTTCAAATGTTACATCAATAGACGGACGGGAAAAATTGACTTTCTCTGAGGCATCCAGCGAAAAAGTGTGATCGTTTTCGATGAGCAAATGGTAATTGGGTGGCGCAATATACAGGGTTGCAGGCAACATTTTTTCTTTTTCCTCAACTTCTTTTACCGTCATTTTAGTTCTGGCGGCGAGCAGATTGGTTAAAATATCGTCTTTTCCGGGTTTGCGGTGGAGCACCAGGATAATGGGAAAAGGCAGTGCGGGCTTCAGTCCCGGGAGTAGTTTCAGGAGTACCTCCAGGCTGCCGGCAGATCCGCCAATGAGTAATGCTTCACAGTGTTTCATTATTCATGGATTTTGCGCCAAATTTTTTCACCTTTCAACCTTTCAAAGTTCTTCGCCACGCTGGAGAAATCCAGTGTTTCCTTTGTGCCCAGCGCCAGATAACCAAATTTTTCCAGACTGTTGTTAAAGAGTTCGAAAACCTTATTCTGCAGCGGCCGGTCGAAATAAATGAGAACATTGCGGCAAAGGATGAGCTGGAATTCATTAAAGGAATTGTCGGTCACGAGGTTATGGGTTGAAAAAATAATTTTTGATTTCAGTTCATCATTCAGTTTACCGAGAGAATAATTTGCAGTATAGTAGTCAATAAAGTTTTCAGTTCCGCCTGCGGCGATATAATTTTCGGTATACAATTTTAATTTATTGAGCGGAATCATCGCCTGTCTGGCATTGCCCACGACCTCGCTGTTGATGTCGGTTGCATAAATCAGGGATTTCTGCAGGAGATTAAGTTCCTTTAAAAAAATAGCAACGGAATAGACTTCTTCACCCGTGCTGCAGCCAGCGACCCATATGCGGATAAATGGATAAGTGCCGAGTCGTGGCAGGATTTCGTCTCTTAAGGTTTTATAGAATGCCGGATCGCGAAACATTTCGGTGACATTGATCGTGATTTCCTCCAGAAACCGTTTAAAATACCCGGGTTCGTTTCTTATTTTGTACCGGTATTCGGCGAAACTCACGAATTTGTCCATTTCATAAAGCCGCAGGATTCTGCGTTTCAGCGAAGCGCGGGAATAGCCCGTAAAATCGTAGCCATAGACTTCCAGTACATCGGAAAGCAGAATTTCTATCAGTTCGTCGTTATGCTCGGATGATTTCAAAACTAACCAATTAATTTATTAAGTAAAACAAGCAATTCATCCACATTCACCGGTTTGCTGATATATCCGTCTGCACCAGCTTCCAGACATTTTTCTCTGTCCCCCGTCATGGCCTGGGCTGTAATGGCAATCACTGGGATGTTCTGCAGGGCGCTGTCGTTTTTCATTTTGCCAATGGCTTCATACCCATCCATTTCTGGCATCATCATGTCCATGAGTACGGCTCCGATATTTTTGTTTTTCTCCAACAACTTCAGTCCTTTTACTGCACTTGACGCGGAAAGACAAGTGTACTTTTTAGCTTTCAGTACCGCGCTGAGCGCGAAGATATTCCGGCTGTCGTCGTCGATGATCAGGATTTCCTTTTCGGTATTCATCATAATGAATTTTTAAATTTTATCGTACAGCCAAACTCTAAGTAATGAGATCAGCTGGTCGATGTCCACAGGTTTCGAAATATAATCTGAGGCGCCAACAGCGATGCATTTCTCACGGTCGCCCATCATTGCTTTTGAGGTTACGGCCAGCACCGGCAGGTTTTTAAACTGAGGCATGCTACGGATTTCGCGGATACTTTCATAGCCATCCATTTCCGGCATCATCATGTCCATCAGCACGACATCAATGGTGGGATCATTTTTAAGGGTGTTGAGTGCTTCCTTTCCGTCCATAGCAGGAACTACTTTCATTCCGTGAAGTTCCAGGGCTTTGGTGAGCGAAAAAATGTTCCTTACATCATCGTCCGCAATGAGTACGGTTTTGTCTTTCAGGATATTGCGAAGTTCACCCAAATTTTCGAAGCCTCCGTTATTTTGCTTGTTCTTTTTGGTTTTTTCTTCCACCAAGTGCAGAAACAAACCGGCTTCATCTAAGATTCGCTGATATGAGTACGCAGTTTTCACCACAATGGAATCTGCATATTTCTTGATTCGGTTTTCTTCACCCTGAGAAAGGTTTTTCCCGGTGAACACAATGATCGGAAGCTGCTCCAGTCCTTTGTTCTGTTTGATGGTTTCCAGTGTTTCGTAGGCGGTTCTGTCGGGAACACCCATATCCAGAATCACACAATCGATTTCACGGTTTTGCAGGGCGTCGATACTGTCTGAAACATTATTGGCGATGTCCGTATTGATGTTGTTGGCACTTAGGAAATAGCTCAGTGCTTTTGCATGCTGCTCGTTTTCCTCTACAATCAGCACTTTTTTTGGGCCTTTCGTCAGTACATTTTCAAGTTTTTTAAAGATTTCCTGCATCTGCTCAAGGGCAAATGGTTTGTTGATGAAATCTACGGCGCCGCGCAGCAAACTCTCCTGTCTGAACTTCATTGAAGACATAATATGCACCGGAATCGGTTTGGTTTCCGCGTTGGATTTCAGCGCTTCCATCACCTGCCAGCCGTCCATGACCGGCAGCTGAATGTCCAGCAGAATTGCCAGCGGTTTAAAATGCTGTGCCATTTCAATCCCTTCATCGCCACGTACGGCAACAAGCACTTTATAGTTTTTCGTGCGGGAAAAATCCACGAGAATCTTGGCAAAAGCCGTATCGTCTTCAATAATCAAAATTACTTTATCACCGGCCTGGATACTTTCGCGGTCGTCATCGATAGATTCAGGAATCCTGTCGGAAATATAACGTTCAGGTTGTGGTTTGGTTTCTGGAATATAAACTGGCGGTTCCAATTGAACTTCCGGCTGGGCATCCTGCACTTTTTCCGAATCTACAGGAACGGTGAGGGCAAATTCGCTTCCTATTCCTTCGGTGCTTTCCAACGTAATTTTGCCACCCAGAAGCCTTGAAAGTTCGCGGCTGATGGAAAGTCCAAGACCTGTACCACCATATTTACGCTGGGTTGAGCCGTCAGCCTGCTGGAAGGCTTCAAACACGAGCCTCATCTTGTCTTTAGCAATACCGATTCCGGTATCAATGACTTTAAAAATAACTTTTTCCTTCGATTCGTCTTGCGAAACTTTCAGCGTAATGCTGCCTTCAGAAGTGAATTTTATGGCGTTTGAAAGCAGGTTTTTAAGAATTTGTTCCAGGCGGAGTTTGTCGGTACGCAGCATCTGGACAACTCCGGCATCTGTTTCAATGTTGAGTTCCAGATTTTTGTCTTTCGCAATAGGGCTGAAAAGCATTCGCATATCTGCCGTAACTTCATTTAAAGGAACATCATTGAACTCAAGCGTCATTTTACCTGATTCAATTTTCGAAAGGTCCAGGATTTCATCGATCAGGGTCAGCAAGCCCTGACCGGAACTCTGCATCACTTCTGCGTATTCAACGTATTGTTCATCCAGATCCTCGCTTTCAGACATGAGTTTCGAAAGCAGTAAAATGGAGTTCAGCGGAGTGCGCAGTTCATGAGACATGTTGGCAAGGAATTCCGACTTGTATTTGGTGCTTTGTTCGAGCTCACGCGATTTCTGCTGAATATCAATGTTTCTTTCCTCAATAAGAGCATTTTTCTCTTCAAGAAGGCTCGTGCGTTCTTCTAGTTCCTGGTTGCTTTGCAGAAGTTCTTCCTGCTGCACGCGGAGTTCTTCTTCGGAAGCTAAAAGCTTTTGAGACTGAGCTTCAAGTTCGGTATTGATATTTTCCAGTTCAGCATGCTGAGACTGAAGTTCCTCGGATTGTGCCTGGGTTTCCTCTAAAAGTTCCTGAAGTCGCACACGGCTCTGCGAACTGTGGAAGGCAAGGCCTATATTTCCCGCAACCGAGGAAAGGAATTCGAGTTGAAGCGGTGTATATTCATGCGTACTCGCAAGTTCCAGTACGCCCAAGGGAATATTGTATCTGGTAATTGGGACGGCCACGACGTTGCGTGGTTTGGTGTTTCCGGTAGCAAAACTGATGGTGGTCTCGTCATCTGGAATCTTTTCCACAACAATTTGCTGTCTAGACTGGAACGCCTGCCCCACAATACCTTCACCAATCTGCAGGACTTTTTGGGTGTCGCTGCCCGAGAGGGCAAAACTGCCTTCCAGATGCAGCCGGTTATCTTCGTGCTGCACATAGAGCGCTGCCACATGACTGTTCGTCTTGGTGGTGATGTGGTCTAAAATATCTGCGGCCAGAACGTTGATATTTTTTTCGCCCATCATACGGTCATTCAGTTGGGCAATCGAAGTGCTCAGCCATTCTTTTTCCTCCAGCGAGTTGAATGAAGTCTGAAGCGATTGGGCCATACGGTTGAGTGGCTCGGCTACATTCCCCAGGCTTTGCTGTGCGTTGTCATCAGAAAGAATATCGTAATCACCATCAGATATCCGTGCGGTTACTTTCTCAATGGCGATAAGGCGGTTCACGGTTTCTTTGTTTATTTCTTTGAGCTCGGTGGCAAGTTTGGTTTTCTCATTAAAATCCAACATGACCTTTCGGAAGAATACCAAGGTGATCGTTATGGCAAGCAGTGCCGAAATAATAATCAGGAACGGCGTGTACGAAGCAAAGCTGTTCATGGTATCGGTACGTTCTTGCAGAATTCTTTCTTCCTCGCTCTGCATTGTATCGACCGTAGCGCGAATTGCATCCATGTATTTTTTACCCGACAGCAGCTGTTCGGCCGTCACATCCTGATTTTTTAACCTTTTGTAGTTTAAGTTTCTATCCAGGATCATAATCCTGGTTTCGATATTTATTTTTAACTGTTCCAGATTTTGGGCCTGTACCGGAGAGGGAGTAATTTCGCTGTTGAGTTCGGTTATGGCCTGTGCAATTTTAACCTTGGCGTTATCATAAGGGGTTAGAAATGCTTCGTCGCCCGTAAGCAGATACCCACGCTGGCCGGTCTCCGCATCTTTAACGAGCGAAAAAACCCGGTCCAGGTTTTTAATTGTATCGTTGCTTTCGCGGACCATTTTGGAACTCCCGATGAGGTTTTTAATACTGATAAAAGACGCCGCAGAGCTTACCAGCAAGAGCAGCATTGATATGCCAAGTCCGTAAAGAAGATTGTTTTTAAAATTCATACACTTTAATTATGATTTCGCATCCATTTCGGGATGCAGGGGGATAGTAAAATAAAATTCAGATCCTTCGCCCGGCACACTGTTTATGCCAATGCTGCCCTGGTGTCTTTCGATGATTTCCTGACAAATATAGAGACCGATTCCCAATCCCTGAAAACGCTCTGAAGTTTCCTCAACCCGGTAAAATTTATCGAAAATCCGAAGCTGATGGTCTTTTGCTATTCCAATGCCAAAATCCCGAACCGAAAAATAAATTTCATTACCACGCTGTTCGGACGTGATGTGAACTTCGTTGCTGTCGGGAGCATATTTAATCGCGTTGGTAATGAAATTAATAATAACCTGTTCCACACGCATTTCGTCACCAAAAATTTCGGTATTGATTTCACCTTTTCTAATGAACTTCACATCGGGATTGGCCTGCTGCATGATTTCAATAATATGATCAAGAATTTCATTGAAATTGAAATATTTTTTATTGAATTTCAGTTTGCCGCTTTCAATCTTGGAGATATCGAGCAGGTCAGCGACCAACAAATTCAGCTTTTCAACCTGGTTCTGTACCTTTTGCAGCCGGGCTTTCACGGTTGCAATGTCGTTTTTGTCCACGCTCCTTTCAAGTAACTGAATATAACCTTTAATACTCGTCATAGGCGTTTTAAGTTCGTGACTGGCAATGCTGATGAACTCGTCTTTTTTACGTTCAGCTTCTTTTCGGAATTCTATTTCTTCCAGAAGTTTTTTCTGCATTTCATTCAGCGCGCGGCTTTGCTCATAAATACGGTAAAATGTTTTCACCTTCAGCAAAAGAATATTCATATCCACGGGCTTGCTGATATAATCCAAACCACCTGAAATATAACCTCTTGTAATCAAATTTACATTGGCGCTGGCGGCGGAGAGAAAAATGATGGCGGTTTCTTTGGCTTTGCTGTAGCCGGATATCGCTTCTGCAACTTCAAATCCATCCATCCCCGGCATCTGTACATCAAGTATGATTAATACGTAGGATTTTTTGAGGATTTTTTTCAGCGCTTCGTCACCTGATGAGGCGGTATCCACCTCAAAACCGTTTTTTTCAAGAACGATCTTTAGCGAAATTATGTTTTCAGGAGCGTCATCAACAATAAGAATCATTTTATAGTAAATTTTTTACAGAAGTGGACAAATATAATGTTTTTGAACGTTAGAAGCTTAAAGCAAGCGGATAAGACCGATGAAATATAACATTTCTAAGTTTATCATATTAAATTCTCTAAAAAGTCTGATCCCGCAAATCGCTTAAAAATCACAAAATGGAAAAAATACCGCGTTCAAGGGCGATATTTTTTGAAATTGTAAGATTTAAATTTTAATTAAACGGACTCGGCGCAACCTCAACTGCAGTTGCGCTTTACTTTAAATACAAAATGAAAAAATACCGCGTTCTAAGGCGGTATTTTTTGAAATTGTAGGATTAAATTTTAATTAAACTTAAGCTGCTGCAACCCAGTACCGTCGCTTTTTACTTTGATAGACAAAATGAAAAAATACCGCGTTGTAAGGCGATATTTTTCTGAGTAAACGTTGCAGACTTTAGTTAGAGACACCACCTAAAACCCCGATAATCTGGCCGGTGATGTAAGAGGAACAAACAGGCGCAGCGAGGAATACGTAGGTTGGTGAAAGTTCTTCCGGTTGTGCGGCACGTTTCATGGGATTTTTAGCTCCAAATTGCTTGACATCATCTTTTTTCTGATCGGCGGGATTTAGTGGCGTCCATACGGGACCGGGAGCAACAGCGTTGACGCGGATGCCTTTTTCCACGAGGTTTTTGGCGAGCGACTGCGTGAAAGCATTGATGCCACCTTTGGTGAGGGAATAATCGATCATCTTCTCATTGCCGAAAAGCCCGTTTACGGAACTGGTGTTGATGATGGAATCTCCTTCTTTCAGGTGTGGCAGCGCGGCCTTGGTCATGTAGAAATAGCCGTAGAGATTGGTTTTCAGGGTTAAATCAAAATGTTCGTCGGAAATCCAGTCGAGCTGTTCGGCGTGCGCCTGAAAAGCTGCATTGTTAACGAGAATATTGAGACCGCCGAGCTGGTTTACGGTTTCTGCCACGGCGGCGCGGCAAAATTCAGCATCGGTGACGTCACCGGAAAGGATTAAGGCGCGGTGACCTTCCGCTTCCACGGCTTTTTTAGTGACTTCGGCGTCTTCGTGTTCGGTGAGGTAAACGATGGCGACGTCGGCACCTTCGCGCGCGAAGAGAACAGCTACAGCGCGTCCGATGCCGGAATCTCCACCCGTGATGAGCGCGACTTTACCTTCTAATTTCCCGGAACCTTTGTAATCGGGAGCTTCGTAGCGCGGCTGAAGCTCCATGTCGGCTTCCAGGCCGGGTTTTTCCAGTTTCTGGTCGGGAAAAGGCGGCGTAGGCTCGTCGCGCTCGTTGGCTTGTGCAGATTTTCCGCCGGATTCTTCTTCTTTCTTTTTTGATTTTGATTTTGATTTTTTATCGAGTTCATCGATATAATCCTGAATTTCGCGGTGTTTTTTGGCGGTTATTTCGGCATTTTTTGCAAATTTTTCCAGATTGTTTTCCATCGTCGTATTTTTTTGTGTTGGTGAATTTTAAGCCAAGGAAGGAGCAAAGATTGTGCAAATGAAGCTTCGGAAAACGGGAAAGCTATTTGAAACGCGCCACCCTAGCCCTGATTGCAGCGGCTACCCCGCAACACGCGTGGGGAAAAGCGCAGGCGTGAGGAGTAATAGCGGAAAGCAGGTTCCCGGCTACGAAAGATTAGTGGTCAGTAATCACTTGTCGGTGGGACAAAATGGAAAAAAACGGTTAAAATGCGGCAAATAAATGCGGCGCTGTAACTTCAGGCTCATAAGTCGCTCACCTTCAAGGGTGGTGCCAAAAAAAATTTCGAGCTAAAAGGCTTATTTTTTGCGGATTTTTTGATAACTTAGTTTTTCCTAAACACTAATGCTATGAAAACCAACAAATTAAAAGACGTGTTATCGTTTACGGGCTTCGTGGGAATGATTGGTGCCCTTATTTTCTTAACCACCAATTCTACCAAAACCTACAAACCGATCAGTGAGTCGCAAACCGAGTGGAAAAACCTGAAAATTCTACCGAAAAACATTACCAAAGACAGCCTGATGTTTGTAATGAAAACCTTCAATGCGTCTCTGGGCGTAGATTGTGCGCACTGCCATGCGGCGCAGAAAGACAACCCGCAAAAGCTGGATTTCCCGTCTGACGCGAAAATGACCAAAGAAGTTGCGCGCGGTATGCTGGCGATGACGAACGACATAAACTCCAAATATTTTCTGCCGCATCGCCCGGACGCGAAACCTAAAAATCTGGTTGCCGTGTACTGCGTTACCTGCCACCGCGGAAATCCGAACCCCGAAAAATATTTGCAGGATGTAAGCAAAATGATTCCGAGACTTATGCCGACCAAACAGAAAAACGAAAAATAGCCGGTTTTACCGGCTTATTTTTTTGCTTTAAGTTTTGCGATAAGCCTTAGGAGCGCCTCACGGTTTTTGGCTTCGTGGTAAAAGCGCGGAAGCTTTTCCAGCAGCGTAAAATGGCTGCGATCTTTGTGTTCGCGCAGTGTGGCTGAAATATAGGCTTCCAGATAATCCAGATGTTCGAGATTAAATGCGAAAAATTCTTCGTTTTTAAAAGGCGCCGCGAACCACAACTTGGCGCCGAAATATTCGTGTGCAGGAATTTTAAGGTCGCCGCGAATTCCCAGCACTTCAGTTGTTGTAGTCGCGATTTTTGAGAAGCCACAGTGCAGGCAGTACAGGCGGGCTTCTTTTTTCTCATGGTCGGCAGTAGCCGCTGCCTTTTTGCCACAGCCGGGACACACGACATCTACGTGATCCTGAAAATGGCTGAGCCGGTGGTTTTTGTCCTGGAAACGGTGAGGCATGGTGGCTAAATATTTAAATAGGTATTTAAGTGTTTAATAAGTCTGGCCGGTGATGGCTGTAGAGAAACTCCCGGAACTTCCTGACATCATCTTCAAGCGCATAACCACCCAGCCAGTGGGTGTAACGGTTATACAGCAGCGCTTTCAGAGACATAGGAATACCATCATCCTCATTAAAAAGGGGCAGCACATCACTCATATATTCCTGCATACGGGGGTGGTCATTACTTCTCTCCTCTTCATTTTCTGCCCACAACTGCTCATACTCCCAGATGAGTCTTTTATTATTTTCGTTATCCCCCGGTTCGGTACCGGGACCTTTGTAGTAGCGAGTGAAGGTGTAAAGGGGGTTACTCATGTTTAATATGTCTTATTTAAGCGCCTGATGACAAAATTTTAGACTTATAAAATAATAGGCAAAGAAATCCCTAGCTTGTATACTTTATGATATGCCAAAAGCTCGCTCCGCTTCTCAATAATATATTCTAGATTAAAATCTTGATTTTTTTGAGCATTTAAATCTGGATAAACAATTAAACAGTCAATATGTCGTTCGTCGTCCTTATCAATACCTAATTCCTTCCTCACTTTATTCAACCGGGTATACCCTGATACTTGCCTGATATCTGCATGAACGTCCTGTGATTTATGCTGCAGCTTATATTTTGTATCGATTACCATTTGAAATCCCGGCTGTGTAATTAAAATATCTAGTGAATTGCCGTACGTGGAAAATTGATATTTTATTTCAGTGGCATACTTAGGATTACTTTGTAATAACTGACGATAAAAGTAGAGTTCAAAAAGAATAGGCATATCGATCCAGAAAGGCGGCGTGAAAATCTTTGTTTCGGTAGTATTTGAAATATTATATGAGAATTTTTTTAGAATATAACCACCGAGTTTGATTCCCTCCTTGTATTCTTTAAAGAATGGATTAAACTTTACATTTTTTAATTCCTCCTCTTTAATTTCATTAGAAACGTTTTCAAAAGCGGGACGACAGTAATTGATAATATGCAGCAACTCTTCCTTAAAAAATACAGATTTATCTGTATTTTTTTGGACGAAAAATATTTCATCATTCTGCACATAATTTACTGCAAAAGCAAAAGCTTTCTTTAAAAACCTGTTCTCGAGATCATTAACACCGAATTCCTGGTATTCACAATACGTTTTGGTAATTCTGTTTTTAAAAATATTCTGCTTGATATGGTGCCCCACCAAAATTTTCCCTTTGACTCTATTAGTCAAATTATTCTGCACTTTGTAATAAGATTTTTTCAAACCTTTTCTAACGATAGACTTCAGAATCTGTAAAAACTGAACAATTAAAAACGGCGTTAGACGGTCTTCTTTTTGTTCAATAGGAATCTGTTCTGCATCCCAATCAATTTTGAGAATAGAAGAAATTAAAGGAGCCGTTCGTGGACTACCAGATAAGTCGAGTAAAATGCTTAAATAATCAACTTCTACTGTACTTTCTGCAGTCTCGGCAGCTTTTTCTGCCGCCTTTTCCACCTGCTGAGTTCTTGGATCTGCAATATCATCTGACTCGGTATGGGCAACGAAGGCGGTTATGAGGGCTGAGTTAATTTTAGGCTCTACCTGAACGAACTTCTCTCCTTTTATTAACCAATCAATGCCTACATAATAATTCGCTGTCAGGTCGCAGGTGTTTTCCTTTAACTGTAGTTGAAAGGGATAATGATGTTGCCCACGGTCCGTTTTGAAAATATTAATGTTCTCAGGATTGAGTTTTTCGAATAGATCTGCAGTGAATTCCAAATGATTTCCTGTTATTGGCTCATCTGCAATGGAAATTGTCTGGCGCCTGTGTTCTGACAGCAGAATTTTCATGACACTTTTTTCAAAGACCGGATATAATCACGGATTGGTTTGTTTTCAACCTCACCCATTAGAATACCATCTTTCACATACTCCTCCAATATAGGAAGGACTTCATACTGCATTTTCATATTAAAAATGGCATCCCGTGCAGTTTCGTCTTTTGCTTTAATTTTATCAGCAATAAAATAACTGTGACCTATCTGGACGTCCTGTATTTCAAACTCAGAACTTACATTTGTCGTCGTAAATAGTTCTGCTACCAAATCGTAGCCTGTCACATTAAAATATATTTCATCATTGTCCGCTAAGCGTTTTGGCGGAACCTCTACAAAAGCAAATCTTCTTCTTATCGCATAATCTATATGACCTACACTTCTATCTGCGGTGTTCATTGTTCCGATGATGAAGAGATTTGGTGGAAGCATAATTTGATATTTATTATCTAAAACTGAGTCTTCAACTGAATACATGCTTTCTACAGCTTTTTCTCGATATTCTAAAGCGTAAATTAACTCTCCTAAAACAGACGAGAGATTGGCTCTGTTGATTTCGTCGATGACTAAAACATAATTTTTAGTTTCTGATAAAATTTTGTTTTCATTTTTAAATTCAGTTTTTATAGAATTTTGAAAATCACTTAAAACTTTGTAATAGTAGCCGTAATGTTGTTTTGCAGAACCGGAAGTATTTGGTAATGCTTTGAAACTTTTTGCATCTACAACATTATTAATATATCCTTCCTTAATATCCGAAAATTTCATTCTGTGTTTTGGTTCACCAAACCAACTATCTCCCGTATAATAAAATGATGAGGCATCTAAATCAAATAATTTTACTTTATCTGTTAGGCGATACTCTCCGCTATTATCTATAGAAGCTTGAACTGTATCTATAAAATTATCAAACTGGTCGTCAATCCAATCTTTGTATGAAATTTGACTTTCTGTTTTTGTGGATTGCTCATAATTTTTATAGGCTTCTTGCGCGAATAAACTCAAAATTTTATTTTCCGCTTTGTACAGTATTCCCTTACCATCTTCCGAAGGTATCGCGCTAATTCCTCTTACAAAATCCTCATAGGTGTAACTTGGGTGAAACTGAACCAATTTGTATTGATCATTATTTTCTAATTGTTTAATATCAGAAAGTCCTAACATTTCTTTTGCAATTAATTCTGCTTCTCTAGTTTTACCAGTTCCTGGTGGACCTTGTAAGATGATTTGTTTTTTATATTTGAGAATCGTTTTTATGTTTTGCATTTTTTGTTTTTTATTGTATAATTTATTCCATTCTCTTATAAAATCTTTAGTTGCATTATTATTCACGCACTTGGTGAGAGTTCCGGAGGCCTGAATATAAGACTTATTATATTTTGACAGCATTATATGAAGTAGATCTTCAGCATCCTCATCTCTAAATGACAATACTTTAACATGACGATAATTCTGGTTCTTATATTTAGCTTCTAAAACGGAGTCTCTAAAACTTTCACTATATACTTCGCAAAGAGCAATCGGATCTTTACCGTCTCGGACCATAACAATATCTCCGACTTTCATACCAGTGCCCTTTTCGTCGGTGAAATTTCTGCATTGTTCATCATCCCAGTTTCCAGTGCCAATGACGGGAACTGTTTCTCGAAGCATTGCCACTGGATCTATTTTAATACTGTTTCTGCCCCAAGGCTGATTCATTTGTATGTGCCAATAATTCATCTATTTATTTTCTTTTTTTACTTCTTGTAGTTTTAATCTTTTCTTTCTGTTTTTTACCATATTCTTCTCTACATTCCTTCATAAAATCCGGCCTTAATAGCATTCTTTCAATTAATGGAATTAACGCTTCAGAATATTTATGAATTTGCGACTTTTTACCAAGACTTATTTCTGTATGATATTTATTATTCTCTTTAATTTTCAGTTTTGAAATAATGCATTGAATCTCATAAGAATTTAATTCGAGCCGCTCCTTTAAATCTGTTGATAGCAAAGGAAATAACTTATCACTTTCCATAACAACCGAGGGCTCCACTAATCCTTCTATATCACCTATCAATCTTAAAGTTGGCAAACCTTCCTCATCACTTTCAACAAACTTTCCTTTTTTTATAAAGTTTAATTTATCAACTATCGATTTATCTAGTAAAATCCTTCCATTTCCTACACTTATTTCTCCTTTATAAGTATCGAAAAGACTAACATTTTGAGGACCGATTTGAGCAATTTTCTGTATGTGCTGCATCCACATTAATCTTTCTTTTTCATTTTCTTTATCTAAAACTGTTCGTAGTTCAGAATATTCAATTTCTTTTGTTTCAGCACGATATCTATAATAAATAGCTCCCTCTCTTAATAATCCATCTTTATTTTTCTTACAAATGAGTGGTTTATTTTCTGCTTCGAGTACAGTTATTTGTCCAAAATCTTTACCGTCGAATTCTAATATTTCTGCAGTCCACTGTATTTCCTGCGAAAAATACTCTCGTATGATTCTATCAATTTTTTTGGGGTCTGTTTCGTGCCATCTTCTGGATAAAATACCAATCGGCAAATGCGGAGAATCTTTAATACCAAAAATTATCTGTCCTCCCTTATTATTTGCCATTCCGACCAGTGTTTTTGCGTATTTAAGTAAATTATCGCCGCCTTGGAAAGATTGCTTGTATTCTAGATCAAAGGATTCACGTCGTTTTACATAGTTACGTCTGTCCAGTTCAAATGTAAAGGTCGGCTTCATGTATTATTTTTTAATAGTTCTCATCTTCCTCCGCCACCATTCCCAAACTCCCCTCTTCCATTTCATATTCCCCAGAAGCTACCGTTACCTGCCCGTTCATCAGCATAGGCAGCAACCAGTCCCGTAATTGGGCGAGCTCCTGGTTTTGTTTTGTATTAATTTTTATTTTAGCGTCAAACTTTGAAACTATTTTTTCAAATTTCTCAAGAATATGCTTGTTTGGATAGCAGAGTTCTAGATTGTATAAATCATCTTTCGTCAGGGAGCCAAAAGTGGTACCTACTGAATTTAAATAGTCAAATTTTTTCTTGAAATAATTCATCTGATAGATTAAGAATGAATTATAATTTTCTTTACTGTTTAATGCAGATAAACCACGGCCAATACAGCAATCGTACATCGCAATATTCATAGTCCCGATAGGAGCTCGTACACTTAATAGAATATCATTTTCTTTTGCGAACCTCGTTGGAGAAGTTGTGTAAATTCTATTCTCAGGAAAGCGCCACCCAAAATCAGTAGAACCCTGAAAAAATATCATTCCCCCTTTCTGTTCGTTATAAGATTCTCCGGAAGGCGACTGCCCCATCGTAATATTCGCAATCTCGTGAAGTCTTTTCACTTCCCACCCCTCAGGAATCTCCCTCTTCAGCACTTCGTTATAAACCATTTTGCCACCGGAGGATTTGTAGCCTCGACTCCGCTCGGCTACCGTACGGCTCCGCTCGGCTACCGGTAAGGGTTGGTCGGCTACCGGTGCGTGTTCGGCGGCTACCGGTGAGTATCCATCAGCTACCGGTGCGTGACGCTCGGCTACCGGTGCGTGTCGATCGCCTATAGTTGCGTGTTCCTCTGCTACTGTTCCATTCTGCGACGCCGGACCCTGAGCGGAGGCGATGGGACCGAAGTCGAAGGGTTTACCCTGAGCGCAGTCGAAGGGAAAATCAAACTGCACAAACCAATAATCATAAAGCGTTTTGGCCATTTCTTCCAGCTCCGCATTGATTTGATTGTTGAGTTCTATTTTGTCATCTAATGCAGAAAGAACTTTGGCGATTTTCTGTTGAACTTTTAGTACGGGAAATTTGAATCTTAAATTGCCAATTTCTTCTGGTTTTATTGACGGATATGCAGAGACAGAATTCTCTGCAATGGTTTGTAAATAACTTGTTACAACGGGATTAGTAAGTTTATAGTAAAGGTATTTGGGATTAATCTCATTTGATTTTACATCGATTGTTGTAAAACCCGTAGAAACAATTAAATTATTGATATTAGTATTTTCTACTATCCCAAAGTGCTCTTGATTTGGCCTAACTGTAGAATATAATATTGTATCGGCTTTTACTTTCCTTTTTGCTCGACTAGGAAAATTAGTGTCAAGATATTGAATATTTTCAATTTTGTTTCTAGTCAAATTACTAGTATCCAGGTAATTTATATATTCATAATTATCTCTGGAAGTTAAACTGCTTCGGTTAAGATCTGCAATTTCATAAATGCTAAAAGACTTATTCATAGCTGACCAGTTTCAATTGCGACTGAATCTCCATATCCAAACTATTTCCCTGCTGAAATAATTCAGCCAAACGGTTTTCAAAGCCACTCATTTTTTCTGCAAATTCTGCGGGAGTAATATCTACATACTCAATCTTCACCTCAAAATACTGCCCAGCCGAAAAAGAATAATTCTTTGCTGCAATTTCTTCTTTTGAAACTACCACAGACAAATCCTCGACGGCCTGCTTTTCATTAAAAGTAGAAATTATTTTATCTTCTTCCGCTGTGGTTAACACGGTTCGCTGGTTTTTGCCTTCTTTAATGGTTTCACCCAGTTTGGTAATATCAGGTCTAAATTCTTCATCCCCGCTTTTACAGGTCAGCTCGGTGGTTACATGAAAACTGTTGTTACTGAAGCTGTCGAAATCGATTAATTTGATGCCGGAAGTTGCAGTTAAGCGCTCATAGAATTTCTTTCCTAAATCGTCATAATCGAGCTCCAGATTGATTTCATCCAATATCCGTTGGGCCTCTTCTTCCGAAATCTCATTGATTCTCGAGATCTCTAATATAAATATTGAAGAAAAAATATTGTTTTCTTCGTTTCTTATCTGCTTAGACGAGGGAACATACTCATAACCCAGACTCATTAATTGCAGTATTGCGGGAATTTTGACTCTTGAGTTTTCGTTGAATGCCATTTAGTTTATAATGGGGTTAATGGTTGTGAAATATACAAATTCCTGCACACATATTCAATTCCCAGTTTTGCCCAAAAACATAAAATCCACCTTCGCATTTTACAGCACTCTCCTTCCCAAAAACACCTTTTTTCCGAAACATTCCGCAACAATTCCGCAAGGACGCCGCAACAAAACCTGCATCAGCGCAGACAGAAGGTGACAGGAGGAGACATTTAAAGACAGAAAAAGACCTACACAGTCAAGCGGTGCCACTTTCGGCCACTACCAGAATCCCAGCGACAAGCAAAGAATAATCCACAGAAAAAGCGACAGAAAAAGCCTGACAGCGCCAACCGAAGACAGTTAAGATGTTTCTGGTGACAGGTGACGCAAATAGGTGTCTTTAACTGAAAGTAGCAGTCAAATTCAGTCAATGCAAGTCACTGTAAATCAATTACTTGCATTTAAAAAGCGCCTGCGTTATATTTGTTACTTAATCTTTAAAACCCCTAAAATTATGGGAACAATCAAGAAAGGAATCCTCGGAGGATTCAGTGGTACGGTAGGTACCGTAGTAGGCGCCAACTGGCGCGGCATGGACGTCATCAGAAGCCGTCCGAAATCTTCAGGCAGCAACCCCACACCTCTGCAGCTTTTGCAGCGCGAGAAGTTTGCCCTGGCGATTAAATTCCAAAACTCCCTGCGCAGCATGCAAAGCCGGCTCTATGGAGAAAATGCAGGTGTAAAATCCCGTGTGAACCTGGCAGCGGCTTATCTGCTTCGTGAAGTGGTGGCGGAAGAAAACGGGCAGGTCTCCCTGATGATGGAAAAAGTGATCGTCACAAAAGGCACGCTTACCGGTTTCCAGAACCTTACCGTTACAGCAGCGCCCGGGCAAACCCTGAACTTTACCTGGGACGACAACAGCAACCAGATGCTGGCGCAGCCAACGGACATTTTCTGTACGGCGGTCTACGAGGAGGAATCGGGTGAGTTTGCCATTAAGGAAGGTCCGGAGGAACGGAGCACAGGTGCATCCTCTATAGTGCTCGCGGAAACGTGGAGTGGAAAGAACGTACATGTATATGCCTTCTTTCAGAATGCCCAACAGGACTCCGCATGTAATTCGGTATATCTGGGAACGGTGGTCGTGCAATAGTGCCGCCGCATTTACGCGGTCACAAAGCGCCGCAGGATTCAAAAGTTCCTGCGGTTTTTATTTATTCGGTAAATTTCCTACTCTTTGGCATCATCACCCTTGCGCATCATCCTGAGGACATCTTCGGCAAGATAGAAGATCTTTCCTCCTATCTTTTTATAGGGAACGATCCCTTCTTTACGCCAGCGCTGCAAGGTTCTGCCCGATACATGAAACAGTTGCATCATGTCTGCATTGTCATAAATTGGCGGCGAAGTCTGCCGCTTTTTTCCCCCACTGAAAGGTGGTGTTCTGTAGGATGGCCGTTTTTTATTTCGTTTCCGTTCGTTCATCTTTACTACTTATTCTTGGTCGTTTTCTCAGATTTTTAGCGCTGCATTAAATGGTAACACTGCGCGGAGTAAGAAAGTTCAATCGCTTTGTGCAGATCTTTCTATACTTCCAACCTAAGCAACTATCTAATATAGTGGATAACTTTCAGAAACAAAAGATGACTGCTTAAAAATCAGTCATTTAGGGTGAAAAGTTTTCCACATTTACACAGACTCTGCAGTATAAAGTCGCTGCCAAAGATTTAATAGCGTAAAACACGAAAAAAGGGCGATTCCGGTTAAACACAACGCTGCTGACACCTATACATAAAGCAAATTTATTTAAACGGAAAAATTTTCGGTGCTCAACGAGGCATTTTTTGTTTGCTGGTAAAATAGAAAAATCTGCCCTTTTAGCGGCAGATTTTTTTTGAATAGATCGGTTTACATACAAAGCCAGCCTCAAAGCTTCCTCGGTTTTTGGTTGAATAAACTCAATTATTTCAGAATCTCGGATGAATTCACGTGCGGCGTGAAGTCAAACAATATATTCTTTAATAATGCCGGTTACCTCCTGATAATTATCACTTAGTGCGACAATATAATCGCCGGTTGCAGCGGTTTCGATGGCATGGCGGATGGCTTCCTTTTCGTCCGGAATCAGTTCATACGGCACCTTTCGCCCGCTTTTTTCCATTCCGCGGATCATCAGGCTGTTCATCTCCTCCAGCTCCCGGCCACGCAGACTGTGTTCCTGTCGTACGATGATACGGTCAAACATATTCGCCGCGATTTCCGCCAGTTCAATAATATCACTGTCGCGGCGGTCACCCACTCCCGCGATGATTCCCACCTTGCGGGGCGCCTGCACATGGCGGAGGTAGTCCTGCATTTCACACATGCCGTGTGGATTATGGGCATAATCGACCAACACTGAAAAATCGCGGATTGTAAAATGGTTCATCCGCCCTGGTGTCTGTTCCGGACCAGGTAAAAAAGTCTGCCACGCCTCTTTGATCTGCGTTGCAGAAAAACCATACGCAAAGGCGGCGGCAGTGGCGGCCAGAATATTCGCCGTCATACATCGGGAAGTACCGTTCAATGTGAGCGGAATACCCTGGATGCTTGAAATTGCGGTTTTTTTATTCCTTTTTATTACAACTACGTTTTCGTCCTCAACCGTCACCACTAAGCCTCCTTTCCAGAGATGTTCTTCAACCGTTGGGTTGGTTTCCAGTGAAAAATAGGCGATATTACAGTTTAAAGTATTTGCGATTTGAACGCAACGGTGATCATGAGCATTCAGCACCGCCCAACCATCCTTTTTTACGCTTCGCACCACAGCTGCTTTTACCTCCGCCAATTCCTCCAATGTATTGATGTTCTTGAGACCTAAATGATCAGCCGCAATATTGGTCAGGATTCCTACGTCGCATTCATCAAAGGCTAGTCCTGCGCGCAGCAGTCCGCCGCGTGCCGTTTCCAATACCGCAAAATCTACTAGAGGATCGGCTAAAACCAGCGCAGCACTGGAAGGACCGGAGCAGTCGCCTTTCATCACTTCGTGACCTCCGATATAAATTCCATCTGTTGTGGTATAACCCGGAAAATAACCGCAGGATTGTGTGAGGTGTGCGAGCAGGCGCGTAGTCGTAGTCTTTCCGTTGGTGCCGGTAATGGCAAAGATGGGTATCCTGCTGGGCTTCTTGGGAGGATAAAGCATATCAATTACAGCAGCGGCTACATTTCGCGGCTGACCTTCAGTTGGAGCAAGATGCATCCTGAAACCCGGCGCAGCATTGACTTCGATCACGGCGCCGTTGTTTTGGATGATCGGTAACTTAATATCCGGTGTTATGATATCAATGCCGCAAATATCGAGATTCAGAAGAGCCGCGACGCGTTCCGCTAAAAATCGGTTTTCCGGGTGAACTTCATCTGTTACATCGACGGCAGTGCCGCCGGTGCTGAGATTGGCGGTAGATTTTAAAATGATGATTTCATCTTTCGCCGGAATGCTTTTGATATCGTAATTTTTTCTGCGCAGTATTTTTTCCGTGTCAGCATCAACTGAAATTTTGGTCAGCACATTTTCGTGTCCTTCACCTCTTTTCGGGTCAAGGTTCACTTCTTCGATCAATTCATGAATTGTAGATTTCCCGTCGCCCACGACCCGAGCCGGCTGGCGTTGCGCTGCTGCCACCAATTTTCCACCGATCACCAAAAGGCGGAAATCTTTTGCTTCAACATACTTTTCAACCATCACCGAAGAGCGGAAATCTTTTGC
This sequence comes from Kaistella solincola, assembly GCF_000812875.1. GTDB lineage: Bacteria > Bacteroidota > Bacteroidia > Flavobacteriales > Weeksellaceae > Kaistella > Kaistella solincola. Next base: position 1,118,799 of record NZ_JSYK01000003.1, read on the forward strand.
TTCATCAAAAGCCTGTCGGGCAGCATATAAATCCGGAATATTGACGGAAACGCCGCGACCGTGGTTTGCACCGGCAGGTTTAATAACCAGCGGAAACCCGAGTTCTTTACAAATATCTTCCAGTTCTTCAATAGTATGGCAAATTGTACCACCAGGCACCGGAATGCCGGATTCATCTAAAATCTTCTTGGTTTTAAATTTGTCATCCACTGTTTCTACGCCAATACAGGAGGATTTTCCGGTTATGGTGGCGCAGAGCAGCTCCTGATTTTTACCGTAGCCCAGAAGGATTTTCGAACCTTCATTCAACCGCCGCCAGGGGATGCCGCGTTTTTCAGCCTCTGCAATGAGGCTTAGTGTACTCGGTCCCAGATTTTCGGTATTCCGGAGTTTTGCCATCATGCTGCCAAGTGCAAAGGGAAGTGGTTTTTGATTTTCAGTTTTCTCAGGACAGTGCTGAATATCCTCGATATCCGTCTGATTAGCTGGACTGTTCTGATCGGTTGTTATTTTCGCCATTTGTTCTGTTTTGTTTTGCTGATACTGCTCGTGCAGATGAAAACAGCTGTCTCACTTTAAAAATAAGAAAGGTGCGCCCACAGATTTAAAAAAGAAAAAAACCCGCGTACACGGATTTTTTCGAATCAAAGTAAATGCCAAGCTTAAGGATTGAAAATCAGAATTTTGCCAAAAATAACAGGTTAAATCCATCAAAAAATATTTGCGAGACTTTCCCTTTTTTCTAACTGAATGATAATTTTTACTATCGTAGCTGCGCTTTTTATATTCCATTTTAACCATTTTTTGGGAGAAGTATCGCGAAATTTTTTCAGCCATGAACGGCGTGCTTTTTGATTCTGGACATTTCAAATCACCGGATTGCCGTGCTTTTTAAAATGGAAAAAACAGGCCTTTAGCTGGATATTTTTTTTCTTTAAAACATCTTTGAACGAGAGTCGCGCGCCCTTAAAATTCATTAAAGCTAAAAGAGTAGAAAATCCGAAAAATCACCCAAAATAGCCGCTAAAAAATTGGTCTTGCCCTCTGAACAGACCACTGAATAATACTTTTTGTCAACTAAAAAACACAACGATGGCTTTAGAAAAATACCGTGAAAAACGTGACGAAAACCAAACGCCGGAACCTTTCGGTGGAAAAACTTCCGGAAAAGAACTTGTTTTTGTGGTTCAAAAGCATGACGCCTCGCACCTGCATTACGATTTCCGTATTGAGATGGACGGTGTCCTGAAAAGTTGGGCTGTGCCGAAAGGTCCGTCACTCGATCCCGATGTGAAACGCCTCGCCATGATGGTAGAAGACCATCCATACGATTACCGGAAATTCGAAGGTCTTATTCCGAAAGGACAATACGGCGGCGGCACCGTAATTGTCTGGGACGAGGGAACTTACGAAGCCATCGATGAAGCTGGCAGTGATGTGAAAAAACAGGAAAAAAGCCTCGTGGAGCAGCTAAAATCCGGAAAGATAAAGATACGAATGCACGGCAAAAAGCTAAAAGGCGATTTTGCGCTGGTAAAAGCGCACGGCCGTGGAGAAAACGGCTGGCTCCTGATGAAACTGGAAGACGAGTTTGCCTCGACCGAAGACATCACCAAAAAAGACAAATCTGTAATTTCCAAAAAAAGCATTGCCCAGATGGAAAAAACGCCGGACCGCATTTATGGTGAAGAGAACGCAGCTGATACTGAAAAAGCCAAAACCAAAAAAAAGCCTGAAAAAGCGCCGAAAAAATCATCAAAAATCTCCAAACTTTTAAAGTCTGCACCGGATGAACCTTTTTATGATACGGTAGAACCGATGCTGGCGACGCTCGTGGATAAACCTTTCGACAGTGAAGACTGGCTGTACGAAGTAAAGTGGGACGGTTACCGCGCAGTGGCTTTCCTTAATAACGGTACTGTAGAGCTGAAATCCCGGAATGATAAAAGTTTCAATGAAAAATTTTATCCAATTTTTGAAGAACTTAAAAAATTAAAAATCAATGCCGTTCTGGATGGAGAAATTGTGGTGCTGAATTCCGAAGGAAAAGCAGATTTCGGTGCGCTGCAAAACTGGCGTAGTGAAGCAGACGGCGACTTGGTGTATTATGTTTTCGACATTTTATGGCTGGATGGCAAAGATCTGAAAGATTTGATTTTCACGGACAGACGTGCCATTTTATCGGAAATTTTGACGGAAAACAAAACCATCTTGTTGAGTGAAGCCTTCGATACTTCAGGTATTGAATTTCTGGAAACTGCCAGGAAAATGGGTCTGGAAGGAATTATGGCAAAGCGGAAAGACAGCCGCTATCAGACGAAAAACCGCACAAAAGACTGGCTGAAAATCAAAGCCAATAAAAGACAGGAAGTGGTTATTGGTGGTTTTACACTGAATGAAGATTCCAACAAAAAATTCAGCAGTTTGTTGCTGGGCGTTTATGAAGGGAAAAAACTCGTCTACACCGGAAAAGTAGGCACCGGTTTCAATGCGAAAATGCAGACTGAAATGATGGAACTTTTCCAACCGCTGATTACGGATAAGGTACCTTTTTCGGAGGAGCCGGACGTCAACAAACCTTCGCGCTTCCGTCCAAATCCGCCCCACGCCACAGTCACCTGGCTAAAACCCGAACTTTTATGCGAGGTGAACTATACGGAAATCACGAGTGACGGCATTATGCGGCATCCTTCTTTCCAGGGAATGCGCACTGATAAAGACGCAAAGAAAGTAGTTTTAGAAACCGAAAAACCAACGGAAGAAATTGTAAGTGAAGAAACATCACCCATAAAAATGCGCGGAAAAGCCGCAAGAAAAACTTTGCTGAATCCGAAGAATAAAAGCCAGGCTCGCAAAATAAACGGCCGTGAACTGAAATTCAGTAATCTCGACAAAACATTCTGGCCAAAAGAAAAGATTACCAAGCGTGACCTCATCAATTATTATTATCAGGTCGCGCCCTATATTCTCCCTTATTTAAAAAAACGTCCCCAAAGCATGAACCGTTTCCCCGACGGCATTGAAGGTGAACAGTTCTACTACAAAGACGTGACGGGACGCGCGCCAAGTTGGGTGGAAACCTATCTTTACCACAGCGAAAAAGATAATCGCGACCGACATTATCTGGTGGGGAAAGACGAGGCGACGCTGTTGTACATGGCAAATCTCGGATGCATTGAGATGAATCCGTGGAACAGCACCATAGAGAAACCCGAACATCCCACTTATTGCATCATCGATCTGGACCCGGATCAGAATTCTTTCGACCAGGTGGTTGAAACAGCATTAGTGACACGAGACATCTTATCAGATATGGGCGTGCAGTGCTACTGCAAAACCAGCGGTTCCACAGGTCTGCATCTTTATATTCCACTAGGGAACAAATATACGTATGAGCAAAGCAAAGAATTTGCGCGTGCTATCGTAACTTTAGTACACCGTGAGCTGCCGGGAATTACGAGCATAGAACGCATAATTAAGGAGCGTGAAGGCAAAATGTATCTGGATTTTCTGCAAAACCGTCCGCACGCTACCATTGCATCCGTATACTCCGTCCGACCAAAACCCGGTGCTACGGTTTCAATGCCACTTCACTGGGACGAAGTAAAAATAGGACTGAAAATGACAGATTTCACCATTTTCAATGCTGTAAAAAGGCTTGAAGAAGTAGGTGATATTTTTAAACCCGTTTTAGGAAAAGGAATTGATTTGCTGAAGGTTTTGCAAAAGTTTGAGGAGAAATAATTTTTTGTTTTTTCAATTAGGCAATAAAGAAAAAAAGAGCCGTTTATGCCGGAAAAAAAGCTTTAGTGAAATTCCGGGAAGTTAGCGTCAAGCTTTTTAAGCTTCGCAAAATGTTTGCGGCAATTTATCATGGTTCTCCAGCCTTGTTTAAACTTATCGTATTTCACTCCATTGGTTCTGTTATGTCTGGAGATGTGAGCCAAAATTAGCCAGTGTTCAGCCAAAATTTTACAAGCTTTAAGCAATGAATTTCCGTTTCCGTAGACGTGATGTGGCTCGGCACCGCAGCCATTATATTCAATAATTGAGTAATTTTTACCAACTTTTAAATCGTCTACCGAAGCACATTTGATGTCAAACCGCCCGTAAAATAAACTATCAGAATACGAGCTGATTTTATCAAAAACCTGGTGCAAAGCATCATCTTTTTCATGCTCCAGACTCATTAAACGGCAGCCTTTGCTGAGGTTTAAAGCATAACTCAAACATAAAGTTTCATTATCTTTTAAAACCATTTGCAGCCGGTCTTTGTGTCGGATTTTCATGTCCTGAATTCGTGCGCTTACTCTGTTGTTGGCCAACATCAACTGCTCAACAGTAGATTTTCCGTCTCCACAAATCTGCAGGTATTCCTTGCGTACAAAACCAGTGATGGTGCCGCAATGTTTGTTCGGAAAGCGGTAATAGAAAACGCTGACTTCAAGCGGATAATTTACTTTTTCCTGAATAAGGTAATCCACAGACATCGCGCCATTGTAAGCCAACAGCTGCGCGCGGTTGTGAATAATGCGAAACATAAATCCCATGCGTCCGATATCCGGTTTTACGATAAAAGGATAAGTAAATTGGTTTTCTATGGAGTTTTCAACTTCGGAAAAAGAGGTCTGCGCCTTTACGAAAAGCGATTTGGGAAAACTTCCGGGCGGTAAATGTTCGTAGATCGATGTTTTGGTGGCTCCCTCGAAACCTCCAAAGACCAGTTTTGGATTTGAAGGTGTAAAAAACCAAAAAGACCTGGCGCGCAGACAGTTCCAAACCCACACGGGCAGAATCGGCACGTATTTTATACGCCAGTCCCACCGCTCCCAGGAGGCTAATTTGAGAAACAGCGTTTGCATTTTAATTAAACTCAGTGTTTATTTTTTGTGAAGGTGATTAGATAATCTGGAAAAATAGTGCTTTCGCTGTTTTATTTCAACTTTTTGTGCGGCTTAAAATAGCTAAAATTCAGGATTTTAAGATTATTATAAATTTATTTCCCGATACAAAACTTCGAAAATATATTACCCAAAACCTCATCATTGGTAAATTCACCTGAAATTTCCCCCAAATGTTCAAGGGCGTTTCGAAGTTCATAAGCCAAAAGTTCGGTATGAATGCCGGAGCGTACCGCCTCTTCCACCTGTAATACAGATTGCAGCGATTTTTCTAAAGCATCGTAATGTCTTTGGTTGGTAATGATTACATTACTTTCGTGATCTTTCAGATTTTCCACGTAGTCGGTCAGCACATTTTTTACCGCCTCAATGCCCGTTTTTTCCTTGGCTGAAATCCGCAAAATTTGGTCACAGTAGTCCGGAAAAAGTTCCTCCGTTAAAATGCGATCAAATTCGTTCGGGATTTCGTCATTGGTCAAATCCACTTTATTATGAATCAGCACAATCTTCAGATCCTCGCGATGAAACTCCTTCACGAACGCAATCACCTCCTCCGTCGTAGAATCCTGTTCGTCGTAGAGGTACAACAGCACTTTCGCAGAAGCAATTTTTTCTTTCGCTTTTGTCACGCCAATCTTCTCAATAACGTCGGTGGTTTCGCGAAGTCCAGCGGTGTCCACAAAGCGGAAAGCCGTTCCTTTCAGGTGAATCACTTCTTCAATCGTATCGCGTGTTGTTCCGGCAATTTCCGAAACAATGGCTCTTTCTTCTTTCAGCAAAGCGTTCAGCAAAGTAGATTTCCCCGCGTTTGGTTTCCCGATGATAGCCACTTCCACGCCGTTTTTCAGCGCATTTCCGTATTGGAAACTTTCAATCAGCGCGCGCAGTTTTGTGCGCAGGTTTTGTAGCAGACTGTTCATGGCGGTGCGGTCGGCAAACTCCACATCTTCTTCAGCAAAATCCAGTTCCAGTTCAATGAGCGAAGTGAAATTCAGCAGGTCATTGCGCAAAACCGAAATCTCATTGGTAATTCCACCTTTCAGCTGGTTCAGCGCGACTTTGCGTGACGTTTCATTTTCGGAAGCGATTAAATCTGCGATGGATTCTGCCTGCGCGAGGTCAATTCTGCCATTCATAAAAGCGCGCATCGTAAACTCACCGGCTTTTGCGAGGCGTGCGCCGTTTTTCACCAAAACTTCCAAAATTTTTCTGGCGATATGGGGCGAACCATGGTACGAAATTTCCACCACATCTTCGGTGGTAAAAGTTTTTGGCGCCCGAAAAACCGCAACCATCACCTCATCAATCAGCTCAATTTCCCTTTCAGCACTCACCTCTTGGTTCCTGGCGCTTTGCTCTTGGCTCTTTACTCTTGGTTCTTTGCTCTCGGTTCTTTGCTCTTGGCTCCCGGCTCTCAGCTCTCGGTTCTCATAAATATACCCATAATGCACCGTATGAGACGCCGCTTCTTCCAGGTTTGCGCCTTTAAAACACCGTTGCGCAATCTTCACCGCTTCCGCGCCCGAAAGGCGGATAATTCCCAAAGCGCCCACACCGTTCGCGGTGGCAATCGCACAGATCGTATTTTGATTCATGCCGCAAAATTACGGAAATATTCCGGTCATTAGAAGCAACAGAAATCTCGCTTCTCCGAAGATTCCAACCCGTTTTCCGCTGTATCTTTTATCGGCGGCGCTGACGCGCCGCCGATAAAAGGATGCCGCTACAACCGGGGCTAGAAGTTCAGGCCACCATTCTTCGCCGCGACGAAAAGGTGTTTTTAAAAAATTCCGCGCTAAAACACCCAATTTTTGAAAAATGTCTTTTCTTAAATTATAACATTTCGAAGTTGCTTAAAAAAATTCCGCCTAGAACGGCCAATTTTTCAAAAATATCTTTCCAGCGCTTTGAAACAAATGTGGAAATCAGTTTTAGAAAATTTCGCGCTAAAACGCAAAAAAAAGCGCAAATGACCGGAAATTTTTTCGGTCTTTTTTTTGGTAAATTTGTGAATTGGTTAAAATGAAAATTTGAAATTGAATATGAAAAATGCTGTAATAGATCTGCATTGCGACTTGCTGAGTTACCTCGCCCAACCGAATTCTGACATCAACAACCCAGATGATATTGGTTGTGCTTTTCCGCATTTAAAAACGGGAAACGTAAAGCTGCAGGTGCTGGCGATTTTTGCAGCGACCGAGCCCAAAAGCGTGGAATTTGGTTTGAAACAAAGTGAAATTTTCCGGGATTTAAACGAAGAAAAAACCGATTTCTATACTTTTGAAAAAAAGCATCTTGCGGATTTTGGAAGTTATGAAAAAGTCGGAATGATTGCGGCGGTGGAAAACGGTTCGGCTTTTTGTGATGAAAATATGCCGTTGAAAGAGGGTTTTAGAAATCTGGAAAAAATCATCGAAAATACCGGTAGAATTTTATACATCGGACTTACGCATCATACCGAAAATCGTTTCGGTGGTGGAAACTTTGCAACAGCAGGTTTGAAAAACGACGGAAAAGCGCTGATCGATTATCTGCACGGCAGAAATATCGCGATTGATTTTTCGCATGCAAGTGACGCGTTGGCGTACGATATTTTGAATTACATCTCCAAAGAAAATATTAAAGTTCCGGTTATCGCAAGCCATTCCAATTACCGCGAAGTTTTTGCACACAACAGAAATTTGCCTGATGAAATTGCAAAAGAAATTATTCACCAAAAAGGTTTAATCGGCCTGAATTTCATCCGCGCTTTTGTAAATCCGGAAAAAGTGGAAGCTTTGGAAGAACACGTCGCGCACGGACTACAATTGGGCGGTGAAAACGCAATGTGCTACGGCGCCGATTATTTCTACACGAAAAGCCATTCGGACCAGTCGCGGCAGCCTTTTTATTTTAAAGAACACGACAATGCGGGTGAATATCAAAACATCAATTCAAATTTCGAGCGGATTTTTGGTGCGGAACAGGTCGAAAAAATAAGCTTTAAAAATACACTGAATTTTTTGGAAAGAACCTGGATTTGAGGAGGAAAGATGATGGATGAGGGATGAAGGGTGGAGGATGAAGTGTGAAATGTGAAGGTGGAGAAAAGCAAAAAATTGCTATTTAAGCAGCTAAAAATTTAATAAAAATGAAAAAAAATATTACAGAAGCCGATAAAAAATATTTAAAAAGATGTGTAGAACTTGCCGCTTTAGCAGTTGACGCGGGAGATGAAGCGTTCGGTTCCATCTTAGTTGACAAAGAAGGAAAAATCATCGCAGAAGACCACAACCGCGTGAACGAAAAAAATGTGCTGGCACATCCGGAAATCGAGCTGGCGCGTTGGGCAGTGGAAAACCTATCCGAAGAAGAAAGAGCTGCCATCACCATGTACACTAGCGGTGAGCACTGTCCCATGTGTTCCGCGGCACACGGCCTGGTTGGTTTGGGCGCATTGGTTTATCTGAGTTCTGCAAAGCAATTAGGTGAATGGAAAAATGAATATCAGCAACCGCCAGCGAGGATAAATTTTTTACCTGTAGAGGAGATTATAGTTAATGTTGACGTTCGCGGTCCGGCTGAAGGTGAGCTTTTGGAAGAAATAAAAATGCTACATATTGAAAGCTGGAAGGTAAAGTAGCAACAACATGGCAGCCCCTGCTAATAGGGAAAATTGAAAAAAGAGGCCGAATAGCCCGTAAAAAATCCGGGAAGGCGCGAGCGAAGCGAGCGCCAAAAAAGCACAATTGTAGCAGCGAGTTTTACGGCAAAAATTCATTAAAAAACACCCAATTAGCCGGTATAACTTGTGGTTATTGCGTGAGGGATGGCAATGGAAATCCTTTTTGTTTTTTCGCGCCGGGAAAGGTGTGGAAAAAACAAAAAGATTGCAATGAAGAGCCCGACCCGCGCGGCTGGAAAATGCGGCTGCGAGGGGCACGCCCCAATAAAAAAAGTGTAGAAAAATCTACACTTTTTAATTTTTTACAGTGGCTTCACCTGGTCTAAAAACCAGTCTTTCACCTCGCCTTCCAAATCGTTTTCGAGTTTCTCGCGACACCACGCGTGATATTCGTTGAGCCAGTTTTTTTCCGCCTCCGTGAGCAGTTCTGCAGCGATGACATTGCGATCAAAAGGACAGACCGTGAGGGTTTCAAAATTGTAGAAGGTGCCAAAATCCGTAGTTTCTACTTCGCGCACGGCGATGAGGTTTTCGTGACGGATGCCGTAGTTATAATCGGAGTAAAATCCGGGTTCGTTGGACAAAACCATGCCCGGAATCAGCTGCTGCATATTCATGTCCTTGCGGATGTTCTGCGGACCTTCGTGCACGTTCATAAAACTGCCGACACCGTGGCCAGTGCCGTGGTTGTAGTCTTTACCTTCCATCCACAGCGCAAGTCGCGCAAAAGCGTCGAGCTGCACGCCGCGCGTACCTTTCGGGAATTTAACCATCGAAAGTTGAATGAGGCCTTTCAGGGCCAAGGTTGCATTGTGACGGAATTCATCCGACGCCGTGCCGAGCGCTAAAGTTCGAGTGATATCGGTAGTTCCTTCCAGATACTGACCGCCGGAATCCACCAAAATGGTGTCCTGGTTGGTGACTTCTTTGCTGCCTTCTCTTTTCGCGGAATAGTGCATGATGGCGCCGTTTTCGCGGTAACCCACGATGCTGCCAAAACTTTCGCCGACGAAATTTTTACCTTCCGCACGGAAACCGCGAAGTTTTTCACCAATGGAAAATTCCGTCATCGGTTCTTTGCCGGCTTGATGAGTAAGCCAGTAAAGAAATTTCACCATCGCTACGCCATCACGCTGCATCACGGTGCGGAAACCTTCGAGTTCAGTTTGGTTCTTGATGGCTTTCATTAAATTACCAGGAACAGCTGCTTTGATGAAGGTATTTTGGTCTTTTAAAGCTTCAAAAATTGCCTGATTGCTGTTTGGCGAAATAAGGATTTTTTCGTCTTTATAGGTTTTTAATTCGTCGAAAAACTGGTCGTAAGGCAGCACTTTTACCCAACATTCCTGCATTTGCTCGCGCGCGTCGGTATCGAGTTTCTCCAGATCTACGAAGAATTTGGTTTCGTTTTTCGTTAAAATGATATAGCCAAGGAAAACGGGATTGGACTGCACGTCGCTGCCGCGTAAATTAAGCGTCCAGGCGACATCATCTAAACTTGAAATAATGTGTACGGAAGCTTCAACCTCCTCCATTTTCTGGCGGATGTCGGCGAGTTTATCAGCCACCGATTTTCCGGCTCTTTCAATCGGATGAACAAAAATCGGGTTTTTCGGTGCACCGGTACTTCGGTCTTTCCAGACTTCTTTTAAAAGCGGCAAATCGACCAAATTTTTGCCTTTTGCGGAAAGTTTTTCCTGCAAAAGTTCCCAGTTGGTATTGGAAGTTGCTAAAGCATTTACTGCGACCGTTCCATTTTCCGGAATTTCGGTAATGATCCAGTCGATATAATTCGGAGTTCCATCCATTCCATCTTTAAAAAGATCGATACCAGAACCTTCCAGCTCGATTGGTGCCTGCACGAAATAACGGCCATCCGTCCACAAACCTGCTTTATCTTTGGTGATTACGACAAAACCTGCAGAGCCGGTAAAGCCTGAGAGCCAAGATCTTTCCTGCCATTCTTCCGGCAGATATTCGCTCATATGGGGATCGGCGGAATACACAATAAAAGCATCAATATTATTTTCTGCCATTTTCTGGCGCAGCACGGCTATTTTTTCTGATGATGTCATAATCTTTAATTTGACGTGAATTTACGAAGAATGTCAGACTTTAAAAAAAATTAGCCGTTAAATCGGCAAATTTTTCAGGAATTACGCACAAAAAAAGTATACTGAAAAAGGTTCAGTATACTTTAAAGAATTGAACTTAAAAAAAAATTATTTCTGAGCCGCTAACATGGCAGCTTCTCTATCTTTAAATTCTTTGTATTTAGCTTCGTTTTTTGTAGAAAGGTACAGACCTTTAAGCAAACTCACGACGTCGATATTATTGCTGTCGTACTGATACCATTTTTCTGCGTACGGTAATGTAGCGGCTAATCTGGCTCTTCTTGCTTCAATGATTTTATTTGCAAGTTCGGTTTTTCCGGCTTTACGTGCGGTATTGTAATCTTCGGTAGCTTTTGCATCATCACCCATTGTAAGATAGGTAAGGTTTTGGTGCGCCTGAATTAAATCCGGCTTCACTTCCAACGCTTTTTTGTAAGAAGCAACAGCATCTGCTACTGTTGCAGGATCTTTACTTTGTAAAACTCCAAGGTTGTACCAGTTATTGGCATCATTCGGGTTTTTCGCCAACTGCGATTTCAGGTTGGAAACAAATTCATTGGTTTTACCGGATTTATAAAAAGCTGTTCCCTGCAGTTCCATCAATTTCGCACTTGTCGGGAATTTTTTCAGACCTTTTTCGATAAAAGCTAAAGCATCATCGGACCGGTCGGAATCCAAAAGCAAAGCTGCTGTTGTTTCATATAATTCCTGCTCCAGACTTTTGGATGTTTCAGTCTTGAAATCTGAATAATCTCCGGAAGCACCCATTTTTTTGTAGAGTTCCCAGGTGGATTTTTCCAGATTTTCTACCTCACCAGACTTTTTGTTTTTTGCGGTGTAGGTAGTTTCAATTCCGGTGTAACCGGAGTTGATCAAGTCCATATACACATCAGTTGCTTCTTTTTTCATGTCACCCAAAGCGTAGGTTAATCCGGAATAATAAAGGTATTTTTTGTTATCCTGACCTGCTGCGCTCAAAAGTTCATAAACTTCTCTAAATTTTGGTGCTGCAACGCTGTATTTTTTCTCGTTATAGGCTGCTAAAGCTGCTTTGTTTGCCGCTTCGATTACCGGATTTATAGATGTACCTAATTTTCCCATCAAAGTAGGAACATAAGTTTCTTCCTTCAAGCCCTGAATACCGGAAGCGTCAGCTGCTGTTTTACCAACATAGTACACTTTGTTTTTAGAAGAATCTTTACCAACATAAATTTTATTTTTGGCAAGATCAGTAATTTTTGCTAGGTAAGATGCGCCTTCTGCAGATTTACCTGACTTTAAAAGCGATAAACCCTTCGCGTAGTAATACTGCTCTAAAAGTGCAGGTTCCAAAAGGTATGTTTTGTTTCCCATTGCACTTTCTGCCTGCGCAAGCTGAGCGGTAGTTGCTGCAATATCACCGGCATCAATGGCTTTTACGGCTGCTGCAATTTCTTTTTTCTGTGCAAATGTGAACACAGCTGTAAGCATTGCGACGCTTAAAAATATTTTTTTCATTAGTTTTAAATTAAATGGTTGCTATTTATTCTTCCTCGGTTTCATTTGTAGAATCTAGAGTATCCCGGGTTGGATGGATTTCATCACCAGAAGTTGGATTGAGATTTAAATTTACATCATCTTCCCCATTTTCGCCACCTTCAAAATCTGCTGAAGCTTCAGTTTCATCAACGATTACTTCTTTATCCATTTCAACTTTTGCGATGGCTGCAATTTCATCATTCTTCTTCAGATTGATGACCTTTACACCCTGTGTATTTCGTCCCATGATGCGCATTTCGTCCATTCCCATTCTGATGGCTACGCCGGATTTGTTGATGATCATTAAACCATCATCGTCGGTTACCATTTGAATTGCAATTAAATCTCCGGTTTTTTCGGTGATATTTAAGGTAATTACGCCTTTTCCGCCACGATTTGTCACACGGTAATCTTCTACCGCGGTACGTTTTCCGTAACCTTTTTCTGAAACTACCAAAACAGATTCGTTTTCAACATCTTCTACGACAATCATCCCGATTACTTCATCGCCTTCGTCTAAGGTAATACCACGAACACCGATAGAACCACGTCCTACGGCTCTCGCTTTTTCTTCAGGGAAACGGATACATTTTCCCTTTCGCGTAGCGATCATGATTTCAGAACGTCCGTTTGTAAGTCTTGCACCTAATAACTGGTCGTCCTCGCGGATTTCAATAGCGTTTACACCATTTGTTCGAGGTCTGGAGTATGCTTCCAGTGAAGTTTTCTTGATGGTTCCGTTTTTGGTAATCATCACTACGTTCATCTGGTTTACATATTCCGCATCTTTCAGATCATTGGTTCGGATGTAAGCTTTAATTTTATCATCCGGTTCGATGTTAATTAAATTCTGCACCGCTCTACCTTTCGCCGTTTTTGATCCTTCCGGAATTTCAAAAACTCTTAACCAGAAACATTTACCTTTTTCCGTAAAGAAAAGCATGTATTGGTGATTGGTTGCTGCTACAATATATTCAAGGAAATCTTCATCACGTGTGGTTGCAGCACGGTTTCCAACGCCTCCTCTACTCTGTACTTTGTATTCGGATAGTGAAGTTCTTTTAATATAACCTGCATGAGAAATAGTTAAAACCACTTTTTCATCCGGAATTAAATCTTCGATGGACATTTCACCACCGGAATAATCAATTTCAGTACGTCTTTCGTCTCCGTACTTTTCTTTCATTTCCAGCATTTCATCTTTAATGATTTGATATCTTCTTGGCTCATTAGCTAAAATATCTTCCAAATCATTGATTAATGCCATAATGTCATCATATTCCGCACGGATTTTATCAAGCTCCATTCCGGTTAAACGAGCCAATCTTAAATCAAGAATAGCCTGCGCCTGAAGGTCGGAAAGTTCGAATTCAGTCATCAAACCATCTTTCGCTTCGGCGGGATTCGAACTGTGACGAATAATGGAAATAGCTTTATCCAGAGCATCCTGAGTTCCAATCACTTTCATGAAACCTTCAAGGATGTGGGCTCTTTCGCGGGCCTTATTCAAATCATATTTTGTACGGCGAACAATTACCTCATGGCGGTGTTCAACAAAATGATGAATAATGTCTTTAACGTTCAGCTGTACCGGACGGCCTTTTACCAACGCAATATTATTTACGCTGAAGGAAGTCTGTAAAGCAGTATATTTATAAAGCGTGTTTAAAACAACATTCGGAATAGCGTCATTTTTCAGTTCATAAACAACGCGCATCCCCTGACGGTCAGATTCGTCGCGGATTTCATAGATACCCGGAATTTTTTCATCTTTAACAAGGTCTGCAGTACGGGCAATCATGTCCGCCTTGTTTACCTGATACGGAATTTCCGTTACGATAATTGCGTTTCTGTTACCGATTTCTTCAAAACCTACTTTTGCACGTAAAACGATACGGCCGCGACCGGTATGTAAAGCATCGCGAACACCATCGTAACCATAGATAATTCCACCTGTCGGGAAATCGGGTGCGATGATGTGCTTCATGAGCTCATCAATGGTTATTTCGCGGTTATCAATGTACGCACAAATTGCATCAATTGATTCCGTAAGGTTATGCGGCGCCATATTGGTCGCCATACCTACCGCAATACCGGAAGTTCCGTTCACCAAAAGATTTGGAATTTTGGTTGGCATTACGGTTGGTTCCGTAAGGGAATCATCAAAGTTGTTCTGGAAATCTACGGTGTCTTTATCAAGATCGGCCAAAATCTCATCTGAAATTTTTCGAAGTCTTGCTTCGGTATAACGCATCGCTGCCGGCGGATCGCCATCAACGGAACCGAAGTTACCCTGACCGTCTACCTGCTGATAACGCAAGCTCCACGGCTGCGCCATTCTTACCATCGCATCATACACTGAAGTATCACCGTGCGGGTGGTATTTACCAAGAACATCACCCACGATTCTGGCTGATTTTAAATGTTTTCTGTTCGAAAATACATTTAAGCCGTACATCCCATAAAGAACTCTTCTGTGTACGGGTTTTAAGCCATCTCTTACATCGGGTAGCGCGCGGGACACAATGACCGACATCGAATAATCGATATAAGAGGATTTCATTTCATCAACAATGTTGATAGGAATTAACCTTTCTCCTTCTGTATGCATAATATTTTAATGTAATGAAAGTCAAGCGGTTATAATGATGCCTGAACCTTCTCTAAATTCTGATTTTAACAACGTGCTAAATTACGAAAAAAAACCCGAATTTTGCACCAAATAAATCCCGGCAACCATAAAAATAATTTAAAAAAAATGAGCCTTTTAAGCGTCACTTTTCACAGCACAGCAGACATCCAGGACCAGTGGTCCGATTACCTCACAACGGAACTGCACCAGATGGTAGAAAATCTTTTGGATGTTAAAAAATATATTCTTTCTGAAGTGGAAAGCGACATGGTTTCAGAAGGTCAGAACACCAACCTTTTGCTGATGTTTTCCGATGCCGAAAAACGCCAGGACTTTGTAGAGATCGAACTCACCAATATCACCGAAATTATCGAGAAAAAATTCGCTGATCAGGTGATGGTTTTTGTTACTTTTTTGAATCCGAGTAAGACCCGATTTTAATTAAATTACTTCTAAGAACGCCATGGTGTCCACGTGATCGGCGTAAGTTGATAGCGAAGGATTTTGTGCTTCGCCAAATTCGATGGAATCTAAGCCCAATTCATTTTTCGCTGCTATAGCCTGAATATTTTGGTTATTTTCTGCTATAAATTCTTTGACTTCCTCGATGTTTTTATAACGCGTAAAATTAAGCACAGAAAGCGGCGAAAAAAGATCAGCATCCTCTTTCAGCATCACAAAATTATTATCCCAGAATCTTTCCTGATTCAGCAGATAAATCGCACGGTTATATTCATAATTATTCGCGTATTTGTTGTGGTTGATGATGTCTTTGAAATAAACAAAACTTTCAAAAAGCCGGTCAATAATAAAATCTTCGGGAATAAAAAATCGAGTAACATTTCGGCAACCCAAACCGAAATACCTGAAAATATCTTCGGCTAAAAGCTGAAGTTCTTCCGCTGTTTCATCACCTTTTAAAACTGCGATTGATGTGCGGTTTTTCCGGATGATGTTCAAAGAATCTTTGAAATAATATTCCAGATAACGTGCGGTATTGTTACTGCCCGTTGCGATTACCGCATCGAAATTCTGTAATCTTTCAACGAATTCAAAAGGAACATTTCCCTCAGAAAATTCGTTCCATTTACTCAAAAGAAAAGGCATCAAGCGTTTGTCTTTCGACGATAGTTTAATAAGCGGAAAATGTTGGCTTAAAACGACCGAAATTACATCATGAAATCCCACCATTGGGATGTTTCCTGCTAAAATTAAACCGACTTTTTTGGGTTTTTTTGCCGGTTTGTATTTTGAAAGCCAGTTTTCGAGCGAATTTTCCTTCAATAATTCCGCCCACTGCTTTAGAGCAAATTTTTGATTTTCAAGCGTAAACCATGGATTTTCGATTTCCGATTTTCGCAACACTGCAAAAAATTCCTCATCAATTTCGTTATAATTTTCTACTTTTTTTTCTAAAAAATCCTCAATATAACTGCTTAATTTACAAAGGCCTGAAATTTGTTTTTGTAGCTTCATTGTGTGGAAAATTGGGGGATTTTTAGTAATTTTGTGCAAATTTAAAAAATAAAGTAGCAATGGCTATCAAAATAACAGACGAATGTATCAATTGTGGTGCTTGTGAACCGGAATGTCCGAACAATGCCATCTATGAAGGCGCCGTAGATTGGAAAGCTTCCGACGGAACGGCATTGAAAGGGACCGTAGTTATGAAATCCGGCTTAACCATCGATGCTGATGCACCGCAGGAACCGGTAAGCGACGATATCTACTTCATCGTGACCGATAAATGTACCGAATGTATGGGCTTCCATGAAGAGCCACAATGTGCGGCGGTTTGCCCGGTAGACTGCTGTATTCCAGATGAAGACCATGTAGAGTCCGAGGAAAGTCTGCTGCAGAAAAAAGCCTTTTTACACGGCGAATAACCGCGGTTTTATAACCAAAAATTTGCCGCTTTACGACCATTTTTTCCGAAATATTATTTATTTAAATATCATCGACCATGAGTAAAAAACACAATTTCAGCGCAGGCCCCTGCATTTTACCTCAAGAAGTTTTCGAAAAATCCGCAGCAGCAATTCTCGATTTTAATGGCATCGGCCTTTCACTTTTAGAAATTTCGCACCGCAGTAAAGATTTTGTTCCCGTAATGGATGAAGCGCGCGCGATTGTAAAGCGATTAATGAAATTGGGTGATGATTATGAAGTACTTTACCTTGGTGGCGGCGCAAGCTTACAGTTTGTGATGGTTCCTTTTAACCTCATGAAATTAGAAAACGGCAAAGCTGCGTACCTTGACACCGGCACGTGGGCAGCCGGCGCAATCAAGGAAGGAAAAAAAATGGGTACTGTAGATATCGTCGGTTCTTCAAAAGAAAAAAATTACTCCTTTATCCCGAAAAATTATTCCGTAGGCAGCGAATATGATTATTTCCACTGCACGTCGAACAACACGATTTACGGCACGCAGATGAAAGAATTTCCGAAAGTGGATACGCTGATGGTTTGCGATATGAGTTCTGATATTTTTTCGCGCGTAATTGATTTTTCACAATTCGATCTTATTTACGCCGGAGCACAGAAAAATATGGGTCCTGCGGGCACCACTTTGGTTGTGGTTAAAAAGGAAATTTTAGGCAAAACTGGCCGGGATATTCCTTCTTATCTTGATTATTCTCTCCAGATTGCAAAAGAATCCATGTTCAATACACCACCAGTTTTCCCGGTTTACGCTTCGCTTTTAACTTTACAGCATCTAGAAAATAACGGCGGAATTGAAGCCGCTGAAAAACGAAATATCGATAAAGCAGCCTTGCTTTATGCGGAAATTGACCGAAATCCTTTATTTGAAACTTTCTGCGAAAAAGAAGACCGTTCACTCATGAACGTTTCTTTCAAATTATTGGATGACTCTAAAAAAGAAGAATTCGACACCGCCTGGAAAGAAGCCGGAATTAACGGTTTAAACGGTCACCGCAGTTTAGGCGGTTATCGCGCCAGCACGTATAATGCGTTGCCCATAGAAAGTGTTCAGGTTTTGGTTGATGTCATGAAAAATTTAAATTAAGATGAAGGTTCTTGCAAACGACGGCATTTCTGAAGCCGGAAAAACAGCGCTGAAAGAAGGCGGAATTGAACTTTTAGATGCAAAAGTTTCTCAGGAACAATTAGCAGATTTTGTCAACCAGAATGACGTGGATGTCTTGCTCGTGCGCAGCGCCACAAAAGTGCGTCAGGACCTCATCGATGCCTGTCCCGGTTTAAAAATTATCGGTCGTGGCGGCGTTGGTATGGATAATATCGATGTGGAATACGCCATCGACAAAGGTCTTTACGTTATCAATACCCCAAAAGCTTCTTCACGCTCTGTTGCAGAAATGGTCTTCGCACACTTCTTTACTTTAGCAAGATTCCTGCACGAATCGAACAGATTGATGCCGCTGGAAGGCGAATCTAATTTTAATGCCCTTAAAAAATCTTTTTCAAACGCTTTTGAACTTCAAGGCAAAACTTTAGGAGTCATTGGCTTTGGTGGAATTGGTCAGGAAGTGCTGAAAATGGGAATTTCTCTCGGCATGAAAGTGAAGGTTCTCACCAGAAATCCGAAAACGGAAACGCTGACTTTAGAATTTTTCGACGGTCAAATGGCAAATTTTCAGATTTCTACAGAAAACGATATCAATACCTTTTTGGAAGGTGTAAACTTTCTAAGCATCAATACGCCAGCTTCGGACGGTTATATCATTGATAAAGCGCAGTTTGAAAAAATGACGGACGGAATTTACATCGTCAATACCGCGCGTGGTGGCGTCATTAATGAAGTCGAATTGCTGAATTTCATCGAGTCCGGAAAAGTGGCCGGTGCAGCTTTGGATGTTTTCGAAAGCGAACCGAAACCGGAACTGGCTTTGCTGATGAATCCAAATCTTTCACTAACCCCACATTTAGGCGGAAATACCGTAGATGCGCAGGAGAAAATTGGCCGGGAACTGGCAGAGCAGATTATTGAAATTAATAGAAATTCCAAGTAAATATGCCGATATTTAAACCTTTTCGAGGAATTCGTCCGAGCGAAGATTATGTCGATATTTTCCCGACCCATCCGCTGGATAATTTCTCCCAGGACGAAATTATTAAAAAAGCACAACAGGAATCGTCTTATATTCAGATGGTAAAGCCTTTCGTGGTCAGCAAATCCAAAGATGTGGACCGCAACCTGCGGAAAATCCGGACCAATTTCGAGGAAATGATGGCCGACCGGAAACTCATCCAAGATAATGCTTCCTATTATTTATACGAACAGATTCTTCCCAATAAATGCGTTTACCGCGGACTTTTAGGTCTGGTAAGCGTGGAAGATTTCTGGAACGGCAACATCAAGAAACACGAATCTACCCTCACCCACCGAAAAGAAAAACTCGCCTATTATCTTGATAAGGTAAATATTCAGGCAGAGCCGGTTTTGCTGACTTATATGGCAAATCCGAAGGTGGAATTGCTGATGAATCACGAACAGAAAAACGTTCCGATTCTTAATTATTTATCTGAAAACGGAACGCGACACAAAATCTGGCGAATTGATAACCGCCTGAAAATGCTGCAGTTTAAAGAGGTTTTAGATCAAATTGATTCGTTTTATATTGCTGACGGCCACCACCGGATGGGCTCGGCGGCGCTTCATGCAAAAAATCAAAAAGAGAAAAACAAAAAGCACAACGGTACAGAACTTTACAATTATGTATACAGTTTTATCGTGAGCAACCAATCGATTAAAATCCACGATTATAACCGGCTTTTAGAAGATTTGAACGGTTTGGATTCTGCGGATTTTTTAAAGAAAATCGAGAAGAATTTCCAGATTCATGAAAAGGGTGAAAACATCTATTTTCCGTCGCAGAAATTCCATATTTCGATGTATCTCGACGGTAAATTCTATTCGCTGCACGTAAAGCACGAACTGCGGAAAAAAGAGGGCGAGCTGAATGATCTCGACCATTTCCTTTTGGAAGAATTTATCTTTAAAGATATTCTGGGCATCGAAGATCCGAAAACCACCGAAAAAATAACCTATTTAAAAGGAAATTCCACAATTGAAGGCATTAAGGAAATGAAAGAAAAAGTAGATTCCGGACAATATAAAATTGGTTTCGGAATTTATCCGGTGAGTTTCAATGACCTGTTGAAAGTATCGGACAATAATATCAAAATGCCACCGAAATGCACCTATATCGAACCAAAGCTGGTGACCGCACTTTTGATGTATGATATGAAACAGTAAAAATTTGCCGTTTTAACGAGATTTTTTTTACATTTGGTTACCAATTTACAAACAATGAAATATTCCTTTCTAAAAATACTTCCGCTCTTTCTGGGCGGAATTTTGTTTTCCCAGCAAAAAGCCGATTCGCTTCAGTTCAAAAACATTTCCGATGAAATTTTGGTGAACGGAAAAGCTTATGAAAATCTGCGCGATTTAACTCAAAATGTCGGGCAGCGTTTGAGCGGTTCTATAGGCTATGAAAAGGCCACCGATTGGGCGGTACAAAAGCTGAAAGAAGCCGGCGCCGATAAAGTCTGGAAAGAAGAAGTAATGGTTCCCGTTTGGGTGCGCGGTGCAGAATCACTTCAGATCAAAGAAGGAAACGGAAAATGGAAAGAGCTGAAAATGCTGTCGCTCGGAAACTCCGAAGGGACAAAAGGCAAAGATGTGGAAGCTGAAATCGTTTTTGTACGCACCAAGGAAGATTTCGACAAACTTTCGGATGACCAGGTAAAAGGCAAAATCATTTTCTTTAATTATGCGTTTAACCAAAAATTCGTGAATACCGGACAGGCTTATGGCGACGCGGGAAAATACCGCCGCAGTGCCGCTTCCTGGGCCGGAAAAAGAGGCGCAAAAGCCGTAATTATCCGTTCGCTGTCTTCAGCGTTTGATGATGTGCCGCATACCGGCGCAATGCGTTATGATGAAAATGATACCGCAAAAATAGCCGCGGTAGCAATCGGTCCGAAAAGCGCAGATGAACTGGAAAAAACACTGAAAACCCAGAAAGTTTTTGCCAAACTGAATTCCAACTGCACCATGAAAGGCGAAAAATTGTCCTACAACGTCATCGGTGAAATTACCGGGAACAAAGACAAAAGTGTTCTTGTAGTGAGCGGGCATCTTGATTCCTGGGACGTGGGCGAAGGCGCGCACGACGATGGAACGGGAATCGTGCAAAGCATTGAAGTTTTGCGCGCTTTCAAAAAGCTCGGACTGAAAAATAACCACACCATTCGCGTGGTTTGCTTTGCCAATGAAGAAAACGGTGTAAAAGGGGGTAACAAATACGCGGAAAACATCAAAAAAAATAACGAGAAACATATTTTCGCCATCGAAAGTGACGGCGGCGGCTTTACGCCACGTGGTTTCGGTTTGGTGATGACGCCGGAACAAAGAGCGCAGATCCAATCCTGGAGAAATCTTTTTGTGCCGTACAACGTGCATAATTTTGAAATGCAGTACGCGGGCACCGACATCACGCCAATGGAGCCAGCCGGAGTTGCCTTAGCCGAACTTTTCGTAGATCCGCAGCGTTATTTTGATATTCACCATTCCGAGGAAGATACTTTTGACAAGGTGAACCGTCGCGAACTTCTGCTCGGTGCCGTGGCAATGGGACAATTGATGTACATGATAGATAAAAACTGGTAATGAGAAAACCGCCGCTGCAGCGCAGTTTTGCCAACGCCGCCAGAGGCATTGTCTGGATTTTCCGTTATGAGCGAAATTTCCTGATTGAATTTTTGGCGCTTCTAAGCAATATTTTTTTGATTTTCTATTTTCAGGTTTCACCCGCGGAGGCGGCGATTATTATTTTGGTTTGCTTCGCGGTGCTGAGTCTGGAACTGCTGAATACGTGCATTGAAAAAATCTGCGATGTGGTACAACCGGAATATGATGTGCGCATTAAAATCATCAAAGATGTGGCGGCAGGCTCGGTTTTTCTGATGGCCATTGCGGCAATCATCATTGGATTGCTAATTTACCCGAAATATGTTTTTTGAAAAAATATGCCGTTTAAATGCGGAATTTTTTCGATTTACTATTTATAAAAAAAATGCCGTCGTAGCGGCATTTTTTTATGATTTCAGGAAGATTTTGTTGTGGAAAATTAGCTGTTAAAACGGCAAATTTTTCATTTTTAAAGTTCATCGGGAATTTCGGGTTCCACCAACATTTTTAGTTTTTCCAGGGATTCCTGCCAACCCAGATAACACGCATCCAAGGGAATGGCTGCGGGAATATTTTCCTGCGTAATTTTCAGTTCTGTTCCTACGGAAACCGGTGTAAAGGAAATTGAGGTGATCATATCTCCCGGTAAATTGGGATCGTCGAAGCGGTCGATGTATTTTATAAATTTGTCAGGTTCTATATCTAGATATTCGCCGCCAAAAGACTGTTTTTTTCCGGTGGAAAAATTGGTAAAAGACATTTTATATTTTCCGCCGACTTTCACCTCCATTTCTTCAATTTCAGCGAACATGCCGTAGGGCGCCAGCCAGGACAGAAAAGCGTTGGCATCAATAAAAGCACGAAAAACTTTCTCGGGCTTCGCCGTTAAAACTCTGTGTAAAGAAATGCTGTTGTTTGACATCACTTTAATTTTTGAGTAAAATTAGTGAAAACAGTGTTTTTGGAAATGGTGTTTTAGCGGGAATTAGTTTGGTAATTTGCTGGTGCAAGGTGGAATTTCCCTGCAACGAGGCTGTGTATGGCGATAGCGGCGGAATGGAAAGGGAAACATTTAAATTTTGCCCTAATCTAAATAAGAGCTTTTTATTATTGACTCAATTAAGAAAAAAGGAAATATAAAAACTTTTGCGGCAAGAACGGATAACTTTCAATTGCTCTCTTAAACCGGCATTTCGTCAATCCGATGTTATGTGAAGGAGCAACTGTTCATTTTTAATATATATTTTTTTTTGTAATTGATGGTTTATCAGCAAAATGTAAATATATTTGTTCTCCAATACATTCATTGTATTAATCTATATGGAAAGTCCTGAATTAGAACATTTACGCGAAATTGCTCTTACTTTAAAACTAGATCCAACTGGTAGTATTGGACATGCTGCTTCTGTTTCAGATGTAATTCAGGTTCTAAGCGGAGTAAAAGAATCATATAGAAATTTTCTTAAAATCGCATTATCTAAAAAATTTCCCGAGATTGAAAATCTTGATCTAGAAGTTGATGATTTCGTAAGCAGAACCGAACTTTTAATTGTTGATACAAAATTTAGTAGTTATCAGAATTCAATAGCTCCAAATGTTCAAGATAATATTTATTCGTTGTTCGGAAATAGTGAAGAATTTTCAACACAAGAACAGATTTTTGATGATTATAAAGATCAAGTAATATATTCCGACGTCAACAATTATCAAGATTTACAAACATTAAAAAAGAAATATTCAGCTGTTGAAAGGCAAATGATTTTTGAACCTTTGTTTAAAGCGAGCTCTAATAAAAAGTTTAATGTTTTTGTGTGGGAGGGCAAAAAGGAAAAAAGAAAAATTATCAAACCACGAACAGAATTTCAAACCTATTTTAAAGTTCCTAAAATAAACAAGATTGAAATTCCAGCAAAATATTATCAGTTTTATGCTAGAGTTTCAGAGTCAGGAGATATAATAAATAAAAATAGTATTAAAGATATTGTTTATTATGAAGCTTTAGAACATGAAACTTATCCTTTTAAACCAGATGTTTTAACATTCGGAAAGTATGTTTTTAAGCTGAAGAAGAAATTGGAATGTAGTGTTCATTTTGAAGATGATCTTTATTTTATTGAAAATGAAAATTTAGACGTAACTGTTTGGGCAAAAACAAGAGAAGATGTTGAGAAGGCATTTAATTTTGAATTTTATTCTTTATATGTGAATTACGCTTTAGAATTTGATGATAATCTTACAGACAAAGCAATTTCCTTAAAAAATAAAATTTTAAGTCTAATTGAAACCGTTTATGAAAAGTAGAAAAGCGAAAGATTTAAAAAAAACTCTGCTTAAAAAAGGTTTCGAAATTAATCCAAAGCAGCAACATCACGAATCATATTTTTTGATAGTTGATGGAAAAAAGAGTCATATTCATACGTATTTTAGTCATAATTTACCTGACTATGGATCTTCATTAATGGGAAAGATAAAAAAGCAACTAAAATTTGTTGAATCAAATCTTGCTGAAAAATTCTTTGACTGTCCAATGTCCAAAGAAGAATATCTTACTATGTTAAAAAAAAATGGGGACATTTAGTTTTTGCGCAATAATTATTTTCGCTTCACATAACTCTCAAGAACTCCCCCAACAAATAACCAATTTTAAGATACCCGCAGCCCCCCGCTTGAACCGAGCTCTTTTTTGTTATTGCGAGTGCCCTTTTCTAAGGATTGCTTCGCGTTGCTCGCAATGACTACAAGGTTTGACGGATTGCTTCGCTGCGCTCGCAATGACTTCACGTGTACTCGCAATGACGTACAAAAAAAATTCCAGCCTTAAACTGGAATTTTTTTATAAATATATTTTGTCCTTTTAGATGTGAATCACTTCGCCGTATGCGGCTGCTACAGCTTCCATCACCGCTTCGGAAATCGTTGGGTGCGGGTGAATGGATTTCAAGACTTCGTGACCGGTAGTTTCCAGTTTACGCGCCACAACAGCTTCCGCAATCATGTCGGTTACGCCGTCGCCCACCATATGACAACCAAGCCACTCGCCGTATTTCGCATCAAAAATTACCTTGATGAAACCGTCGGTGTCGCCGTTTGCCGTTGCTTTTCCGGAAGCTGAGAACGGGAATTTACCCACTTTCAGTTCGTAACCTTTTTCTTTTGCCTGCTTTTCGGTTAAACCAACCGACGCCACTTCCGGATGCGCATACGTACAACCTGGAATATTGCCATAATCTATTTTTTCAACGTGCAGACCTTTGATTTTTTCCACGCAGGTAATTCCTTCCGCAGACGCAACGTGTGCCAATGCCTGAGTCGGCAAAATATCACCAATCGCATAATAGCCCGGAACAGAAGTCTGGTACCATTCGTTCACCAAAACTTTTCCTTTTTCCGTTTGAATTCCCACTTCTTCGAAACCTTGTCCTTCAATGTTGGAAGAGATTCCAACTGCTGACAATAAAATATCGGCTTCTAAAGTGATATTTCCTTTCTCGGTTTTTACCGTCGCTTTCACGCCGTTTCCGGAAGTATCTACCGATTCTACAGACGCGTTGGTCATAATCTCGATACCCAATTTTTTCAGCGATTTTTCAACGTGTTTTGAAGTATCTTCATCTTCCACAGGAAGAATATTCGGCATAAATTCTACGACAGTCACTTTGGTTCCCATGGTATTGTAAAAATCCGCGAACTCAATTCCGATAGCGCCGGAACCCACCACAATCATGGATTTTGGCTGTTCCGGAAGACTTAAAGCCTGGCGGTAACCGATCACTTTTTTGCCGTCCTGTGGCAAGTTCGGCAATTCGCGGGAACGCGCGCCGGTTGCGATGATGATGTGTTCTGCGGAATATTCAGTGGTTTTCCCGTCTTTATCAGCAACAGAAACTTTTTTACCTTTCTGAACTTTTGCAGTTCCCATGATGACATCGATTTTGTTTTTCTTCATCAGAAAGGCGATTCCGCCGCTCATTTTCTGAGCAACGCCGCGGCTTCTCTGGATGACTTTAGAAAAATCAAAACCCGGATTTTCTACTTTATTTAAACCGTAATCTTCGGCTTTCTGTAAATATTTAAAAACGTGTGCAGATTTCAGCAAAGCTTTTGTTGGGATACAGCCCCAATTCAAGCAAATTCCACCTAAACTTTCTTTTTCGATAATCGCAGTTTTGAAACCCAATTGTGCGGCTCTGATTGCCGTAACGTAACCACCAGGTCCACTGCCGATGACAATAATATCGTAGTTCATTATTTAAAAATTTGATGCGAATTTACGGAAAATTATTGAGTGTTTTTGGGGATTTCTGCGCGGGTTTTCTTTAATTTTTATAATTTATTTTTATCAAGCCACGCCTGCAATTGGGCAATTTCTGAAGTTTGATGCTGCACGATCATATCGGAAAGATCCAGCAGCTCTTTTTCCTTGCCAAATTTCTGATACACTTTCGCCATGTCCACCGCACTTTGATGGTGTGGAATCATCTGTGCCGCGTAATCTTTGTCGATGTCGTTATACACTTTCGTATCGCTGTTCATCATCGCTGCCATCGACTGATTCAGCGCCTGTTCAAATTCTTTATTTTCCGGAAAATTTGCCGTTTTAGCGGCATATTTTTTCATTAAAGCAATTTCGGTATTTTGGTCTGCGATGACTTTCTGAGCAAA
Source organism: Kaistella solincola (assembly GCF_000812875.1). Taxonomy (GTDB): domain Bacteria; phylum Bacteroidota; class Bacteroidia; order Flavobacteriales; family Weeksellaceae; genus Kaistella; species Kaistella solincola. The sequence continues at coordinate 1,144,969 of NZ_JSYK01000003.1, forward strand.
TTTTTTCAGCTCCGGATTGGTGCCTTTTTCAAGCAAAAGTTGCGACATATCCACCGCGCCCTGATGATGTGCCATCATCATTTTAGAAAAATCCACATCGATGTTGCCGGTAGGTTTGTCGCTGTGCATGTCGTCCATCATTTCATCTATCAAAGCGACCATTTCATTATTTTCGGAATTTTCGGAAATTTTGCCCGAATCAGGGGAAATTTTTTCGGTTTCGGTGCAGGAGATTATCATGAATGACAAGGAGAAAACCAGCAGTATTTTTTTCATTTGTTAAATTTCTGGAGAGGCTGCAAAAATGATGCACAAAAAAAAGCAGAACCATGTCTGCTTTCTTAATTTTAAATTTTCGGAAACTTTTCCGGATTTACTTCGTGGAAAACGCCGTAAATTTTTTCTACCATATCATCAACACTTGGTTTGCTGAAATAGTCGCCATCGCTCGCGTACGGCGGGCGGTGATTTTCTGCAGAAATGGTCAGCGGATCGGAATCCAAATATCTGAAGGCTTTTTGTTTTTCTAAAATCTGCTGTAAAATAAAGGCTGAAGCGCCACCTTCCACATCTTCGTCGATGACAACGAGACGGTTGGTTTTCTTCACGCTTTCTTTAATTTCGTGGCTTAAATCGAATGGAATTAAAGACTGAATATCAATCACTTCCGCTGAAATACCAATTTTTTCCAGTTCCTTCGCAGCTTCCATAACCAATCTCCAGGTAGAACCGTAAGTTACCAACGTAACATCAGAACCTTCTTTCGTGATCTCAACTTTCCCGACTGGAATGGTAAATTCACCTAAATTGTCCGGCTGCGTTTCTTTCAAACGGTACCCGTTCAGACATTCGATAATTAAAGCCGGCTCGTCGGATTGAAGCATGGTGTTGTAGAAACCGGCAGCAATCGTTAAGTTTCGCGGTACGAGAACTAAAATTCCTTTGGAAAGGTTTAAAATTCCCGCCATCGGCGAACCTGAATGCCAGATTCCTTCCAGACGGTGACCACGCGTTCTAATGATTAAAGGCGCTTTTTGCCCGCCGCGTGTTCTGTACTGCACTGTCGCCAAATCATCGCTCATGCCTTGCAAACAGTACAAAATATAATCGAGGTACTGGATTTCTGCAATCGGTCTTAAACCGCGCATTGCCATTCCGATTCCCTGACCAAGTATGGTTGCTTCCCGAATTCCGGTATCGGCAATACGAAGCTCGCCGTATTTTTCCTGAAGACCTTCCAAACCCTGGTTTACGTCGCCAATATTTCCGGCATCTTCACCAAAAATCAACGTTTCCGGATATTTTTCAAATATTTTATCGAAATTATTTCTCACCACTACCCGACCGTCTACGGTTTCGGAAGCATCAGAAAAAACAGGTTTTACTTCCAGCACTTTGGTGGCTTTCCATTCGGACTGTGAATATAAATGCGAAGAATAATTTTCTTTTTCAGCAGCGAAAACCTGCTCGTATTTCAGCTGAAGATCGTGTCTTTCAGCAGTTTGGTTGGCTCTTGTCAGCAATAAGGTTTTTCTTACCAGATGGAAAATATCTCTTTTTGCCACCGAAACAATTTTGCTGAACTGTTCCAATTCCGCAGCTACTTCCGTGTTTTGAGATTTTAAATTCTCAACCAATGGAAGCATTGCATCTTTTAAATCCAGAATAGTTTTCTGATAATCTTCCCAAGCTTTTTTCTGGCCTTCTTTGACCATTTTTTTGGCTTCAGCTTCTATTTTTTCTAAGTCTTCAAGCGTAGCAAGTTGTTGTTCCTCACCTTCAATCTCAATGGAATAATTAAAAATCCACTCCCTGAATTTCAGTAAACCATCATATTCACCTTCCCATTTCAGGCGGTCTTCGCTTTTATATCTTTCATGAGAGCCGGAAGTCGAGTGACCTTGCGGCTGCGTAACTTCTACCACGTGCACCACGACCGGAATACTTTCAGTGCGGGCAAAATGTTCGGCACGCGCGTATGCATCCAAAAGCGACGGATAATCCCAGGCTTTCACCTGAATGATTTCGCAACCTTGCGTCTCGCCTTCCTTTCTTTGAAAACCTGAAAGCATTTCCGCGATATCGGCTTTCGCACGTTGATTCTGGGTAGGTACGGAAATTCCGTAACCATCATCCCAAATTGAAACGATCATCGGAACCTGCAAAGCACACGCAGCGTTCAGCGTTTCCCAGAAATGACCTTCCGCAGTTGACGCGTCACCGATTGTTCCGAAAGCAACTTCATTTCCTTTGTTTGAGAAAATTTCAGAACCTTCAAACTCTACAGATTTGTACACTTTTGAAGCAAGTGCTAAACCTAACAATCGCGGCATTTGTCCTGCAGTCGGCGAAATATCTGAGGAAATATTTTTCTGTTTAGTTAAATCTTTCCAGCTGCCATCCGCATTTAAGCTTCTGGTTGCGTAATGACCGTTCATTTGTCGGCCCGCAGAAGCTGGTTCACGTTCGATGTTGGTATCTGCATACAACTGCGCGAAAAAGTTTTCTACAGTTATTGCATCAATTGCAAGCGCAAAGGTTTGATCCCTATAATAGCCGCTTCGGAAATCACCGTTTCTAAAAACTTTTGCCATTGCCAGCTGCGGCAATTCCTTACCGTCGCCGAAGATTCCGAACTTTGCTTTTCCGGTCAGCACTTCGCGTCTGCCCAGATAAGACATTTCGCGGGAAATACGGCCGAGCTTATAATCTTCGAGGATCTGGTTTTTAAAGTCCTGAAAGGAAATCTGCTGAGTTTCTATATAGGTGGATTCCATAAAATCTGATTTTTACAAAGATAATAATTTCCTGAAACAGCGCGCTTAAAATCAGCAAAATAGGGCAAAAAAAATCGAAATCTCCGGAAAGATTTCGATTTCTGTAAAACGTAAAATTTAAAAATATGAAGTTGTTTTAGTTTTTGCTTAGGTTAAATTCTGATTCTTTTAGCATTTCATCGATGATTTCAAATGCTTTTTGCTCATCCTGCAAATTTACCATTACCCGTACCATGGTGGCTGTTGGCGTTGTCGTAAACGACATATAGGTGTTATTGGTGTACGTGGTAATTTTTGCGGCTTCTAATTTTGATTTTACCAATTGTACTTTTGCTGATTGGTCACTTTCAAATACAGGGACTCTTGTTTCTCTTTCCATTTATCTTGATCATTTAGAGACCTAAAGGTACAAAAAAAATCGGTAAATACTAAATTTTAACATTAAATTTACTTAATACCCATTTAAAAAGCACAATTAATAGCAGTTTTTTACAGGTATCACATTTTCTTTAAACAAACCTCAATAAGGTCTAACGCCATTTGCAGCTCTTCCCGCGAAACATTTAAATGCGGTCGGAAACGTATGGAACGGTCACCGCAAGCTAAAATAATTAAATGTTCATTGTACAAAAGCTCACGTAACTGGTCGCGCTGTTCGCCGGTCGGTAAATCTACAGCGCACATCAGGCCGCGGCCGCGCGCATTTGAAACCAAATTCGGATATTTTGCCTGAAGATTCTGCAGTTTTTCAAGCAAATAATCTCCCATAATCCGGGCATTTTCAACCAGATTTTCATTTTCGATCACTTCCAAAATCAGCTGAAAACGCAGAATATCGATAAAGTTTCCACCGAAAGTTGAATTGATTCTGGAGCTTTCGCGGAAAACATTGTCCGGAATTTCATCAAACTTTTCTTTGTTCGCCAACACACCGCAAACCTGGGCTTTTTTCCCGAACGAAATAATATCCGGTGCCACGCTGAAATGCTCAAATGCCCACATTTTTCCCGTTAAACCAATTCCGGTTTGCACTTCATCAAAAATCAATAAAACCTCGTTTTCGTCGCATATTTTTCTTAAACCAACAAAAAATTCATCGCGGAAATGGTGGTCGCCGCCTTCAGCCTGAATTGGCTCAATGATGAGACACGCAACTCTGTTTGGATTTGCAAGTATCGCTTCTTCAATATTTAAAAGTGCTAAATTTTCGTGTTTAATGGTTTCCTCCAGATTTTCTTCGGTGATCGGGAAATTCAAATGTGGATTAATGATTCTCGGCCAGTCGAATTTCGGAAAATACATGTATTTCCTGGGATCTGCTGTGTTTGTGAGACTCAAAGTATAGCCGCTTCTGCCGTGGAACGCCTGTTTAAAATGAATGCAGATTCCCGCTTCGATGTCTAAACCTTTTTCGAAATTCTTTCGTGTTTTCCAGTCGAAGCACGCTTTCATTGCGTTTTCTACGCCCATCGTTCCGCCTTCAATGAAAAAGCAATACTGCAGTTCTTTCGGAATTGCAACTCTTTCAAAAACCTTCATAAAATCGGCAAATTCCTGCGAATAAACATCGGCTAAAGTGGGTTTGTTAACGGCCATTTTTCCGAGCCAGGCAGATTTTTCCATGAGATATGGATGATTGTAACCGATCGATGCGGAGGCAAACATCGAAAACATATCGAGATAATTTTTTCCCGTCACACGGTCGTGAATCCAGGAACCGTGAGATTTGTCGAAATCCATCACAAAATCAAAACCATCTGCGAGCATGTGCCGCGAAAGCGTTTGCTTAACAGCGTTTGAAGGTTCTGGATGTGGAGCTATTGCGTTGTTCATAGTTTTAAAATTAGAAAGTTGAAATTGAAAAATTTGCCGTTTTAGCAGGTTATTTATAAATCGAATTTTATTCCCTGCGCGAGTGGCAAGCTGTCTGTATAATTAATGGTGTTGGTTTGTCGGCGCATATAGTATTTCCAGACATCGGAGCCGGATTCGCGGCCGCCACCGGTTTCTTTTTCACCGCCAAAAGCGCCACCGATTTCAGCACCGGACGTCCCGATATTTACATTCGCGATTCCGCAATCGGAGCCTTGCTGAGAAAGGAATAATTCTGCCTGACGCATATCTGTCGTCATGATGGCGGAACTTAAACCTTGCGGAACGTCGTTCTGCATTGCAATTGCCTCTTCCAAAGTTTTATATTTCATGATGTAAAGTATCGGTGCAAATGTTTCGTGCTGTACGATCTCAAAAGAATTTTCGACTTCCGCGATACACGGTTTTACATAGCAGCCGGACGTGTAATGTTCACCTTCTAAAACGCCACCTTCGACCACAAATTTTCCGCCTTCTTTCTTGCATTTTTCAATGGAATCCAGATATTGCTGTACCGCGTCTTTATCGATCAATGGTCCCACGTGATTGTTTTCATCCAAAGGATTTCCGATTTTCAGTTGCGCGTACGCCTTCACCAAACGGTTTTTCACGTCTTCAAAAATAGATTCATGTATGATTAAACGTCTCGTAGATGTGCATCTTTGCCCCGCAGTTCCTACAGCGCCAAAAACAGCACCGATAATCGACATATTTAAATCTGCATTTTCAGTGAAAATAATGGCATTATTTCCTCCCAGTTCCAAAATTGATTTTCCGAAACGCTGCGCCACATTCGTTCCGACCATTCGTCCGACTTTCGTAGAACCTGTGAAAGAAATTAAAGCCACATTTTTATCATTAACCAATCGGTCACCGATTTTGTGATCGCCCACAATCATGCTGGAAATTCCTTCCGGCAACTCGTTTTCCCTTAAAACTTCAGTAATAATATTTTGACACGCAATTCCACAAAGCGGTGTTTTTTCCGAAGGTTTCCAAATGGTGACATTTCCACAGATCCACGCAAGTGCTGTATTCCAGGACCAAACTGCTACCGGAAAATTGAAAGCGGAAATAATCCCCACGATTCCGAGCGGATGATATTGCTCGTACATGCGGTGCCCCGGTCTTTCAGAGTGCATCGTAAAACCATACAGCTGGCGCGATAAACCTACGGCAAAATCACAGATATCGATCATTTCCTGAACTTCACCCAAACCTTCCTGCAAAGATTTTCCCATTTCATACGAAACCAGTTTTCCCAAATCCTCTTTGTAGTGACGCAGTTTTAAACCAAACTGCCTCACCAGTTCGCCTCTTTTCGGTGCGGGAATTTGTCGGAATTCTAAAAATGCTTTTTTTGAAGTTTCAATCACCGCGTCGTAATCGCTGAAATTCGCGGTGGTGACTTTTGCGATGAGTTTTCCGTCGGTTGGCGAATAACTTTCGAGCACATCACCATTGGCAAAGTATTTTCCGCCGGTTGAAACTCCTAAATTTTCTGTTGAAATTCCTAAATTAGAAAGGGATTTTTCGATTCCAAAATCCTGATTTGTGTGGGACATAATTCTATTTTGAGTTGACCTTAAAGATAGAAAATTTAGCCAAAGCAGGAAAATTTCGGGAGCTTTTCTTCGGATTTTTTTAAACTTTAAGTGATAAAAAACAGGAAAAAATGCCGAAATAAGGCGGAATTTTTATGGAACGAAAATCAGGCGTCCGAAAAAATAATGTTAATTTTGAGGAAAAGTATTCAATGGAAAATATTCAGCCGGAAAACGGCAAAAATTCCAAATTTAGAAAATGGTTTAAACGCGTCGGCATCGGCGGTTTGATATTTTTCACCGTGAAAGGAATCGCGTGGCTTTTTGTGTTTTATTACGGTGCAGAACTTTTTCAGGACTGCAGTGCGAAATAATTTTAATGTAAATTCTGCTTGATTTTCCAGGCTTTTTTCGTGATTTGGAAAACGGTATTTATTTTTGAAGCTTCGCCGAAATACGCCACTTCCTCGTTCCCCAAATTTTCTGCGCCCAACTTTTCCATCGCTTTTATGGAGCGTAAATTATCCTTTCCGACATGGAAAATCACCTTTTCCACAAACTGGAAAATATAATCCAGCATCATATTTTTCACCTGCGGATTGATGTTTTTCCCCCAGGATTTGGTGCCGTAAAAAGTGTAACCGATGAAAATGCTGTTGTCTTCTTCGTTAAAATCATAAAATCTGGTGCTTCCCAAAACTTCCTCTGAATTTTTATCGATGACCAAAAATGCACCTTTGCTCTGAAGCGCGCCGGTGAAAAAATTTTGAAAAACTTCTCTTTTATAGCGTTCTTTATTCGGATGCATTGCCCAAACTTCCGGATCGGAAGCGACCGCAAATAACCTTTCAAAATCGTTTTTCTGCAAAGGAACGAGCTCAATATTTTCGTTTTCTAAAGTAGGTTGAATGGAAAAATTCATGGCTTTTCGGGTGTTTTTTTTGATTTTAAAAAGTTAAGAAATTTTCTAATAAAACGCGTTTTCGCAAGAGGGATCGCAGTGGAAATCCCGCAATACCGGCCGCCAGGTCGGGATGAGGAATTGCAACGAAGAGCCCGGCTTTTTTTGAAAAGGTGAAGCAAGGAAAAAAAGCTTGCCCAAAAAGAATTAAAAAAGAATTGCCTGCTCCAGTTCCAGCAACTTCTGTTTGCGCCAGATTCCGCCGCCGTAACCGGTTAACGTTCCGTTGCTGCCGATGACGCGGTGACACGGAATTAAAATCGAAATCTTATTCATGCCATTTGCATTGGCGACCGCGCGAACTTTTTTCGGATCACCCAAAACATCCGATTGTTTGCGGTAAGACCAGGTTTCACCGTAAGGAATGTGGCGCAAAACCTGCCAGACTTCTTTTTGAAAGTTTGTTCCGACCGGCGAAAGCGGAACCGTAAATTCCTTTCTTTCACCCGAAAAATATTCCGCGAGTTCCTTTTCCAAAATTGTAAAATGCGGATTTTCGCCCTGAATAATTGTGGCGTTTAAGGATTTTGCCAAATCTTTAAACTCGGTTTCCAGCATTTTTCTATCGGTGAATTCCAACATGCAGATTCCGTCTTCAACGGCCGCGGCGTACATCGTTCCGAGCGGAGTTTCAAGTCTTTTTAGATCGATAATTCTTTGCGTTTTAGAATTTTTCGGTGAGACACCAAAAATAGTTTTAAAGCTTTCATTAAAACCGCTTAAACTCTCAAAACCGCTGTCGTAAGCCGTTTCAATAATATTTTCACCTTGCTGAAGTTTTTTAAAAGCAGTATTTAGGCGAAACATTCTTTGGAAAGCCTGAAACGTCATTCCGTGGTTTTTCTGAAACCAACGACGCATGGTTGCAGGTTCGATGTCGCGCTGCATCAAATCATAATCTTTAAATTTCAACGCGGGATTTTCGCGGAGTTCTTCTAAAATTTTTTGGATATAAACGGGCGTTTTTTCCGGGTTTTCCAGAGGTTTGCAGATTTTGCAAGGTCGGTAACCTTTTAAAATTGCCGCTTTTGTGGACGAAAAAAATTCTACATTTTCAGATTTTGGTTTTCGCGCCGTGCAGGTGGGGCGGCAAAAAATTCCGGTGGTTTTTACGCCCATCCAAAAAACGCCTTCGAACTCGGAATTTTTTTGAAATGAAGCTTGGTACATGATATCGTCTGAAAGTTGCATACGGTAAATTTAAAGCAAATATACTTTAAGACAAAAACCAATACAACCGAAAAATTGACAACTATTTTTCATAAAAAAAGTGAACCGAAGTTCACTTTGAAATTATTTTTTCGCAGCGGCGTCTCTTTGGATTTTGTTGATCTCGTTAAGTTTTTCAATAATCTGACCGACGACTTCGGGTTTTGCTTCTTTAATATTAACCGTTGCTTTGGTCATATCCCAGGATAAAACCAAATCTATAGAATGCGCATCCACAGGATTTAAAGCGATCTCAAACCATTCCTGTTTTTCGGAAGATTTCTGAGCCGGTACGGTTACATCGATAACATTGAGTTTCTCGTCGTAAGTATACGCGCCCCACTGCTGTGCATCTTTATTTAAAATGATTTTCCAGTCTTTTTCGGTTGGAATCACGAAAAGTCCGTAAGTTCCTGCCATTACTTCTTTTCCGCCGAAGTTTACATTTTGGCCGAAAGTGATTTTAGTTGAAGAATTTGCGCCAGCACGCCACACTTTTCCGAAAGGAACGAGGTCGCCGAAAATTTTTCTGCCTTTCACGCCCGGTCTGCCATAATCAACAGTAATTTTTGAAAGTGAAAACTGCTGTTCCACAGTTTGGCGCGGACTGGCAGTTGGTACGCTGAACTGCGCAAAGCCCATCATAGAGAAGGATAAAGCGAAAAGTAAAATGATTTTTTTCATAGTTAAAATTTATTCGGTGTTAAAAAGGTATTTTTTTCAGTTTTGCTAAGATAGAAATTTTGAGCCGAAAAGCCGGAAATAAAAAGTCACTTAAACCGAAATTTAAGTGACTCCCATTAAAAATAAAACTATGAAAACTATGGCATAAGAACCGTGTCTATAACGTGAATTACACCATTTGACTGATTAACATCTGCAATTGTAATTTTTGCAGAGTTTCCTTTGGCATCGGATACATACATCATATTATTTTTCATCCAGAAGCTTAATTCTTCACCCTGAACTGTTTTTGCCATGTATTTTCCACCATTTTTTGTGATCCACATGGATAAATCTTTAGCGGAAATTCTTCCCGGCACCACGTGGTAGGTTAAAATTTTGGTCAACATTTCTTTGTTTTCCGGCATTACCAGCATATTTACCGTTCCAGCTGGCAATTTTTCAAAAGCTGCATCGGTTGGTGCGAAAACCGTGAAAGGTCCGTCTCCCTGTAAAGTTTCTACTAAACCTGCGGCTTTTACGGCAGCGACTAAAGTCGTGTGATCTTTGGAATTTACGGCATTTTCAATAATGTTTTTGGTTGCGTACATTGGTGCGCCGCCCACCATTACGGTTTTTTCCTGCATTGTCATCGGTGCGCAAGATTGTGTTGCCATTCCGAAAGTTAAAGTTAGCGCTAGGGCTGCTGTGGTCATTTTTAAATAGTTCATTTTAAATTGATTTAATGTTATATAATTGATGTGTTGTTTGGAGATACGAGGTTTGGAAAGTTTTGGTTCTCTTCTGCTTGAAATTATTTTGAATTTTTTGCATTCGGCTCAAATTCCAGCGAAATTGAATTCATACAAAAACGCTTCTTCGAAGCTGTTGGTCCATCATCGAAAAGATGACCTAAATGCGCGTCGCATCGTCCGCACCGAACTTCGGTTCTGACCATATTATAAGAAGTGTCCTTTTTATAAATCACCGATTTCGGGCGGATGGTTTCAAAAAAACTCGGCCAGCCGCAGGTGCTCGCAAATTTTGCATCCGATTTAAATAAAGCATTTCCGCAGGCAGCGCAATAATACGTTCCGAGGCCGTCAAAATCATTGTATTTTCCCGTGAAAGCCATTTCAGTGTCATTGAGTCTGGAAACCGAAAAAAGATTAGCGTTCAAAACTTTTTTCCAGGTAGAATTCGGCATATTCAGGATTTTGGTATCTGTTCGGGAATAGAACGGATTGACGATATTTTTACCGTTTATTTTCTGGATTCTTTGCGCTTCCATCATTTGAACCGAAAAAAGAGAAACCAAAAAAATTGCCGATATTTTAAGGAAATTTTTCATTTTATAAATTTTATTTAAAAGATATACGGCTGAAGTGAAAAATTGGTTTTATATCTTAAGAAAATAAACTATTTTTGAGGGCGAATAATTCATTTGAAAAGAGAAACCATTTCTACGGAGCAACTTTTGTCTTTACTGTTAAGTAGAGATGAAAATGGTTTTAACTATTTGTATGATAATTATTCAGGCGCACTGTATGGAGTAATTTTCCGAATTGTGCGATATGAAGTGGAAGCTAATGAAGTGATGCAGGACGTGTTTGTAAAAATCTGGAATTCCATCACCAGTTATGACGCGAAAAAAGCCACACTTTACACCTGGATGCTGAACATCGCCCGAAATTCTGCCATCGACCGCCTCAAATCAAAATCTTTCCAAAACGATTTAAAAAACCAAAGTATCCCCGACTTCGTAAATGACAATGCAGCACTTTCTACGGAACAGATTCACGAATTTCATGAGGTTCAAAAAGGAGTAAATTCTTTGCGGGACGACTATAAAATCCTGATCAACAAAGCCTATTTCGGTGGTCTTACCCAAGAGGAAATTTCCGAAGAACTCGGCATTCCGTTGGGCACAGTAAAAACACGTACAAGAGCTGCCTTATCAGAATTAAAAAATATTTTAAAAGATTTTAAATTTATTATTATTTTATTTTTTTTGCTTAAATAAAAGTGGATATTAAAACTTACATATCATCTGGCGTGATTGAAGATTATGCATTGGGAATCCTTCCGCAGGAAGAATCTTCGATATTGGAGTGTGTAATGAGCAATAATGCAGAAGTTAAACAAGCCGTACTTGAAGTGCAGGAAACATTAGAAAAATTAGCAACAATACAGGCGATTACACCGCCGACCACTTTGAAGGAAGAAATCCGGAAAAGAATCGAATTCGGAAATCCCGCCGTGAATTCCGGAAAAATAGTGCCTTTAAGCACCGAAAAAACTGAAATTAGAAAAACCGGCGATTTTTCCGGTTGGATGAAAGCCGCTTCTGTAGCCTTGCTTCTTGGTTTAGGATTTTTAGGTTATCAGCTTTCAAATAAAAATGCGGAGCTGCAAACCATCGCGCAACAAAACACGGAACTATCCACCAAAATCACCGATTTGGAACAGATGAATTCCATCATTATGAATTCCAGAAGAATTGAATTGAAAGGCGTAGAAAAACATCCGGACATGATTGCGGACGTGTATTGGCACACCTCGAAAAAAGTTTTTCTCGAAATTAAAAATTTGCCGCCAGCGCCGGCCGGGAAACAATATCAGCTTTGGGCAATTGTTGATGGAAAACCGGTAGATATGGGAATGCACAATGCGAAATCCGATTCTACCGTTCAGGAAATGAAGTCTGTAGACAAAGCACAGGCTTTCGCCATCACTTTAGAAAAAGAAGGCGGCAACGCGCAACCTACGATGGAGGAAATGTACGTTATGGGAACAACTTAAAAAAAATTTGCTCTTTTAGCACCAAAAAAATCCACATTTTTCAATGTGGATTTTTATTTTTTGTAGTTCTTACAAATTGTTAGAATCATCAGTATACCATCTGTTGTAGGTATCTCTGGCGTCATCCTCATGTCTTGGTTTGAAGCCCATGTAGATTCCACCGTTTTTGATGTCGTCCTGGTATCTTTCAGCTTCATCTTCCGGCACGCCCATTCCGGTAAGTGCTCCGATTAAACCTCCTGTTGCGGCTCCTGCTCCTGCTCCTGCAAGTCCTGCTGCTAACGGACCTGCAACGATCAAACCTAAACCAGGTAATAATACGTTACTTCCGATTGCTGCAATTGCACCTACAACAGCACCAACTCCACCACCGATTAAGGAACCGGTTCCGGCATTGTCAGCTACTTTATCTCCAAGAGCAGTGTCTGTATCAACATCGTTTTCGAAGTGTCTTTTTCTGGTTTCGTCAGACATCATCACGTTGATATCATCCTGTCCATAACCTCTTGTTGATAAATCGTTGTAAGCACGATCCGCATCTTCTCTGGTGTTGAATACTTTTGACACATAATCATTTCTGTACTCTGGCTTGTAATTTTCCATAATTAAATAAATTTTAATGTTAGTATAGTGTTGCTGTCCTAAATTCAATTAAGGTGCCACCCTCCGGTCATTTCGGTTTATTTAACATTTTTTATGAATTACTGCTGAATAATAAAAATTTGGGGTTGTTTGGGAAAAAAAATTCAGATTAATATAAGGAGTGCATACTAATGAAAAATTCTGTTTTAAATTTTATTTGAGTTAAATCAGAAAAATTCCGCCTTAAAGCAGGTAATTTTTCGGAATTGAATAGGAAGAATTTTGATGAATTTTGTTTAAGCTGAAACAGAAAAATTCGGCTTTATTTCAGAATAAAAAAAGCGAAGATTTCTCTTCGCTTCAGTTATAATTAATGGAAAATTTACATCATTTCCATTTTGAAACTCATGCTTTCGATGACTTTCAAAATCGCTTCCACTGTGTCCATGGAAGTTAAACACGGCACTCCGTTTTCCACCGATGTTCGGCGGATCTGGAAACCGTCTCTTTCCGACTGCTTTCCTTTGGTCATGGTGTTTACAATGTATTGAACTTTTCCGGTTTGTATTAAATCAATTAAATTAATTTCCGGATTTTCCTCGATTTTATAACCGATTTTTGTGCGGACGCCATTTTCTTTAAAATAATTTGCGGTTCCTTCCGTCGCCCAGATTTTAAAACCAATTTCCTGAAATCTGCGCGCAAGTTCACAAGCTTCAGCTTTGTGCTTATCAGCAACGGTGAATAAAATGGCACCGTGTAGCGGCATTTTTCTGCCTGCACCTACCAAACCTTTGTATAAAGCTTTTTCTAAAGTGACGTCTTTTCCCATCACTTCGCCGGTGGACTTCATTTCCGGTCCGAGGGAAATATCAACGCGCGTAAGTTTTGAAAATGAAAACACCGGAACTTTTACAAAAACACCTTTTTTCACCGGTGCTAAGCCGTTTTTATAACCAAGATCTTTCAGTTTTTTACCGAGAATCACTTTCGTTGCTAAATTTGCCATCGGGATTTCGGTGATTTTCGATAGAAATGGTACAGTTCTGCTCGAGCGTGGATTTACTTCGATTACGTAAACACCGCCTTCAAAAAGCACGTATTGAATGTTCATTAAACCAATAACATTTAAGCCTTTCGCCAGTCTTTCGGTATAATCAACCAAAGTCGCAATTTGCTCCGCAGTAATGTTTTGCGGTGGATAAACCGCGATGGAATCTCCGGAGTGAACTCCCGCCCTTTCGATGTGCTCCATAATTCCCGGGATTACCACCGTTTCACCATCACAAATCGCATCCACCTCAACTTCTTTTCCGGTTAAATAGCGGTCGATCAAAATCGGATGTTCCGAATTTTCTTTCACCGCATTTTCCATATAATGCGCGAGCTCGGCTTCGTCATAAACGATTTCCATTGCCCGTCCACCGAGGACATAACTCGGACGAACCAGAACCGGAAAACCAATTTCTTTTGCGATAATTTCAGCTTCCTGTGCAGTGAAACAGGTTTTCCCTAAAGGTTGTGGAATTCCCATTTCCTGTAAAGCTGCTTCAAATTTATTTCTGTTTTCAGCGCGGTCTAAATCTTCCAGGGAAGTTCCGAGAATTTCCACGCCGTGAGCCGCTAATTTATCAGCTAAATTGATGGCTGTTTGTCCGCCGAACTGCACCACGACGCCTTTTGGTTTTTCCAGGTCGATGATGTTCATCACATCTTCTTCGGTCAATGGTTCAAAATATAACTTATCCGAAATTGAAAAATCGGTAGAAACTGTTTCCGGATTATTATTAATGATAATCGCTTCGTAACCCATTTCTTTAATCGCCCAAACCGAATGAACTGTGGCGTAATCGAATTCTACACCTTGTCCGATGCGAATTGGTCCGGAACCCAGAACGATAATTTTTTCTTTTTCAGATGGAATGCTTTCGTTTTCTTCTTCGTAAGTTCCGTAAAAATAAGGCGTTTCGCTTTCAAATTCTGCAGCGCACGTATCCACCATTTTATAAACCGGCATGATGCCGTTTTCTCGTCGGAATTCGAAAATTTCCTTTTGACCGGAATTCCATAAAGTTGCAATGCTGAGGTCGGAAAATCCTAATTTTTTAGCTTCCAATAAAATTTCCGTGCTGAACTTATTTTCCGCAATTACTTTTTCAAAATCGATGAGCTTTTTAATTTTCCAGATAAAAAATTTATCTATTTTGCTCCACTCCACAATTTTTTCCCAGTCATAACCACGTCGTAAAGCGTCACCGATGATGAATAAACGCTCGTCATCACAAACGCGGATTCTTCTTTCGATTTCTTCGTCGGTTAAAGCTGCAGCGTCCTTCGATTTTAAACCGATGTGTCGCAAACCTGTTTCCAACGAGCGGATGGCTTTTTGTAAAGATTCTTCGAAATTTCTTCCGATCGCCATCACTTCGCCGGTTGCTTTCATTTGTGTTGAAAGTCGGCGGTCCGCGGTCTCAAATTTATCAAATGGAAAGCGCGGAAATTTCGTTACCACATAATCGAGAGCCGGTTCAAAACATGCATAAGACGTTCGGGTCACGGGATTCATTATTTCATCTAAAGTAAGTCCGACGGCAATTTTTGCTGCAATTTTCGCAATCGGATAACCGGTTGCTTTACTCGCTAAAGCGGAAGAGCGCGAAACTCTCGGGTTCACTTCGATGATATAATAGTCGTAAGAATTCGGATCTAAAGCGAGCTGGACATTACAGCCACCTTCAATTCCCAAAGCACGGATTATTTTTAAAGAGGAATTACGCAACATTTGATATTCGCGGTCGGACAACGTTTGCGACGGCGCAACAACAATAGAATCTCCGGTGTGAATTCCCACGGGATCGATGTTTTCCATGTTACAAACCACAATCGCGTTGTCGTTTTTGTCGCGCATCACTTCGTACTCAATTTCCTTGAAACCCGCGATTGATTTTTCAATTAAACATTGTGTTACCGGTGAATATTTAAGGCCAAAACTGGCAATTTCTTTAAGTTCGTCGTCATTATTAGCAATACCGCCGCCGGTTCCACCCATGGTAAAAGCCGGACGAACAATCACCGGATAGCCGATATTACGAGCGAATTCCAACGCTGACTGCACGGTGTTTACAATATCAGATTCCGGTACCGGCTCATTCAGTTCACGCATTAAATTGCGGAACAAATCGCGGTCTTCAGCCTGATTGATTGCGGAAAGTTTCGTTCCCAAAACTTCCACTTTACATTCTTCTAAAATGCCGGAATTTTGAAGTTCCACCGCCATATTCAGTCCGGTTTGTCCGCCCAAAGTTGGCAAAAGCGCGTCTGGTCTCTCCTTCCTGATGATATGACTTACAAATTCCAGCGAAATCGGCTCGATATAAACTTTATCTGCGATTTCCACATCGGTCATAATCGTTGCAGGATTGGAATTGATGAGAATCACTTTGTAGCCTTCTTCACGCAGAGAAAGGCAGGCCTGGGTGCCGGCATAATCAAATTCTGCCGCCTGACCGATGATAATGGGACCTGAACCAATAACTAATATCGTGTTTATATCTGCTCTTTTTGCCATGCTTAGTTAGATAATTTTTTAAATTTAAATTCCTCCATTAATGTAATAAACTCATCAAAAAGATAGTTCGCGTCTTCCGGGCCGGGGCTGGCTTCCGGATGATATTGCACCGAAAAGCATGGATGAATTTTATGTTTAAAACCTTCATTGGTTCTGTCATTCAAGGCCACGTGAGTTTCCACAAGGTCGGTGTTTTTTAAAGATTCCTGGTCAACCGCATAACCGTGGTTTTGTGAAGTAATGGCTACTTTATTTTTTGCTAAATCAAGAACGGGGTGATTGCCGCCACGGTGACCGAATTTTAGTTTGAAAGTTTTTGCACCGCACGCCAAACCGATCAGTTGGTGGCCGAGGCATATTCCAAAAATTGGCACTTTTCCCAGCAAATTTTTAATCATTTCAGTAGCGCCTTTTACATCTTCCGGATCACCGGGACCGTTTGAAAGCATCACGCCGTCTGGATTGATAAGCAGAATTTCTTCCGCCGTGGTATCCTGTGAAACCACAATAACATCGCAATCTCTTTGTGCCAGTTCGCGTAAAATCCCATGTTTGGAACCGTAATCTACCAAAACCACTTTCAAGCCTCTTCCAGGATTTGCAAAAGACGTTTTAGTAGAAACCTGCGCCACTTGATCGGTTGGAAAAACCGTGTTTTTTAAGCTTTCAACAACTTCAGATTCTACCGCCTTTTCGTCCACAATTTTGCCTTTTACCACACCGGAAGTTCGGAGAACGCGAGTTAATCGTCGCGTATCGATCCCACTGATTCCTGAGAGATTTCTTTTTTTGAAGAATTCATCCAAATCCATTTGCGTACGGAAATTAGAGGGAAAATCACAGACTTCTTTTACGATTAAACCTTTAATAGCCGGCTCGATACTTT
Source organism: Kaistella solincola (assembly GCF_000812875.1). Taxonomy (GTDB): domain Bacteria; phylum Bacteroidota; class Bacteroidia; order Flavobacteriales; family Weeksellaceae; genus Kaistella; species Kaistella solincola. The sequence continues at coordinate 1,161,833 of NZ_JSYK01000003.1, forward strand.
CGTAATCATCGCGGTTGATGCCGTAATTTCCGATGAGCGGATAGGTCATGCAAACGATTTGGCCACAATAAGACGGATCGGAAATAAGTTCCTGATAGCCTGTCATTCCGGTATTGAAAACCACTTCACCTTCGGTGTCGGTCTCCACTCCGAAACTTTGCCCGTGGAAAACCTCGCCTGTTTCTAAAATTAGTTTCTTTTTCATCAATTTTTTATTTGTATAAGGTCGGGATGTAAAAAGTACAATGTTTCAACTATCTGTACCTTACGCTTCAATTTACTTAAACTCAAACCCTTTTGCTTCCAAAGCTGTTTTTAAAATCGCCATTCTGGCGAAAACGCCGTTTTCCATTTGTTTGAAAATTCGGGAGCGGCTGCATTCCACCAAATCTGCATCGATTTCCACACCTCGATTTATCGGTGCCGGATGCATAATTATTGCGCCTTTTTTCATTGCTTTTTCGCGTTCTTTCGTCAAACCGAATTTGCGGTGGTATTTGTCGGCAGAAAATTTCATTTTTTTGTCATTTTCGTGTCTTTCATGCTGAATTCTGAGCAGCATTACCACATCAACTTCTTTTACCAAATCATCGATCGATAAATAGGTTCCATTAATTATTGTTCCTTCATCAAACCATTCTTCCGGTCCGGAAAAATATACTTTCGCACCTAATTTTCTTAAAACTTCGGCGTTGGAATTGGCGACGCGGCTGTGTTTTACATCACCCACAATTCCTATTTTTAAACCTTTAAAATCACCGAATTCCTGCTGAATGGTCATTAAATCCAAAAGATTTTGGGAAGGATGATTACCGGTTCCGTCACCACCGTTGATTATAGAAATATCGATGTTTTTAAATTCATCGTAAAATTTCTCCTTTTTGTGGCGAATAACGCAAAGATCAATTCCGATGCTTTTCAAAGTTTTCACTGTGTCGTAAAGCGATTCGCCTTTGTTTACCGAGCTTGCTGAAACATCAAAAGGGACAACGTTTAAGCCTAATTTTCTTTCAGCAACATCAAAACTTGTTTTCGTGCGCGTACTGTCTTCAAAAAAAAGGTTCGCTACATGGATTTCGCTGGTGGCTTTCAAAACTTTACCTTTTGAAAATTCGGTGGCTTCTTCCAGCAATTTGTGGATTTTTTCTACGGATAAATCGGCGGTTCTGAGCATAATTTTAGTTTTTAAATCAAAAAAAAACGAAGCCAAAATGACTTCGTTTGTTAATAAATATCGTGATTATCGGCATTGCTGCCTTTATGTAAATCGTCTAATGGAAATATTCTTTTCATTAGATGCAAAGATATAAATTTTTCTGAAATCTGAAAATGGTTTTCACATTTTAAAACAATTTCTCTGTAATAGCGGCTTTCCCAATAACTTTAATATTTTTGTTAAAATGGATTTTTATGGGCGCAAAGGATAGGATGATTCTCAGTTTGCTTCAGGAAGAGTCAACTATTTTAAGAAAAACGATTTAAAGTTCCTGCTAAAACAGCCATCGACGACGCCAGCAATTTTTCGGATTTTCCACGCGTCATCTGTGCGTAAACCGAATTGTAATTTAATGTTTTGAAATTCAGGTGATACGTCGTGCTTTCGCGGTTAAAATCAGGAAGGAAGAACCGTAACCGCCGCAGAACCCAAAGGACTTTCATTAATGATGTTCACCAATAAAAGCATTTCAGCATCGTCTGTCAAAGCTTCCGCTTAAGCGCCAAACCACAAACCGAACGACGACGGCATGGCGATTTGAAAATGCGTGTAGCCGGTAAGCAAAACATTTTTATGCTGATTGGCGAGGCGAATTAGCAATTGAAATAATTGGTCGGTTAAGCCGCCAATTTTCCGGATTTCATCCAACAAATACAGTTTAATATCCAGCAAAACCTGATCGTTTCTGGAACGAGCAGTGTGTATTTTTTACCTGCTAAACCGAGCTTTTTTATTAAAATAGCTTCAATTTGCGAATGGATATCTTCAGCTTCCGGATCGATTTCGAAAGTATTATTTTGGATTTCTTCTAAAATTTCGTTTAAAACTGAAAGCAAATCCAGCGATTCTTTTTGCGAAATCAAGCCGATTTCCGCCAACATTTTGCAGTGCGCCATCGAACCAAAAACATCATATTTTGCCAGTCGGTCATCGAAATCCAAATCTTTCCCGACGGTGAAACGGTTCACCAAATCATCGGTTAAAGATTGGTCTTTTTGCCATATTTCTTCATCATTTTCTTTAATTTAAAACATTTTTTACCGGCTGTTTACAGTATTTTTCTAAAATTTTGATATAAAAATCAATGCCTTCCTTTAGCAGATTATTTATCTTGAGAATTTATATCTAAATTTTTTTCGCTTCTATCAAATATTGCTCATTTATTATATATTTGCTAAAAAGATATATTTATGCCGAATTCCTGTCCGAAATGCAATCAGCAAAATATTGTGAAAAGCGGTATTATTAAAGAACGGCAACGTTTTTTGTGCAAAGACTGCAAATACTACTTCACGGTTAAAAAACTCGGTAAGCAGATTGATGATTACGTGGTGACAAAAGCACTTCAGCTTTATCTGGAAGGTCTGAGTTACCGCGAAATAGAACGGATTATCGGTGTTTCACACAACACGGTAAGTTCCTGGATTAAGAAATATAACATTACGCGGCCGCCGCATTCCGATTTTCATCCGGTTTACAAAGTTTTTAAACAAAACGAGCTTATACAGTATATGTCCAAAGAGGAAAATCTAAAAGGCTCCGGACTTGTTATCACAGAATTTGGGGACAAATACATGATGATTAAATGGGAAAGGTTTAAGAAATAAATTTCCCCGTATTTGGGAATTTTTTTTCAATGTGGATTTGTAGCTATATGCATTACACTTGTATATATTAAATTTCTTCAGATAGATTTTTAGTTTCAATTTAGTTTCAGCAAAAAACTAAACTAAAAATTATTAATCCATGAAGAAAACTGCTGTTTTATTAGGAATTATTTCTTCGCTTATATTTTCAGATTTTCTCGTGGCGCAGGACACGCCCACCAACGAAGAGCTTTTGAAAAGAATCGAAGCTCTGGAAGCTGAGAAAAAAGCACCGAAGGAATGGGACGTTTCCCTATACGGTTGGGTGCGCACCGAATATAATTTTGACAGCAGACAATCCGCGTACACCCGCGAGCTGCAACTCAATCTTTATCCACTGGATGAAAAACTAGACGCAAACGGAAACGATATAAACGCTGCCGGCGGAAGTAATATTTTAGCAATTACGTCGCGTGTCGGCATCCGTTTTCGTGGTCCGGATGTATGGGGCGCAAAAGCCACCGGACATATTGAAGCTGATTTTTACGGAAATACAGAGCTCAATAAAAGCTCAGCAGGTACGGGAAGTACCGGCTTGATGAGACTTCGCCACGCAACAGCAACTTTGGCCTGGCCAAAAACTGCGGTAACTTTCGGACAAACCTGGTATCCCACTGTAATTCCTGATGTTTTTCCTGGAGTAATGAACTTTAACAGCGGCATTTTATTCAATCCTTTTGGATGGGCAGGTCAGGTAAAAGTTGCACAGAAATTAAGTCCGGAGCTTACATTTACGGTTGTTGCGTATAAAGACCGCGAATTTCAAACCGCAAACGCTACCGGCGCTTCACCGAACAGCGCAGTATTCAACTCTGCCCTTCCCACTTTCCACGGACAGCTGCAATACAAAAATAAAAACGTCACCGCCGGTGCAGGCGCAGAATACCGGTCCATAAAACCGGTAATTGAAAATGCAGGTTTGGCTTCTGATGAAACGGTAAAATCTGAGCTCTTTTTCGGGTATTTTAAATACGCGAACGAAAAAATAATCACCAAATTATACGGAATTACAGGCAGAAATCTGCATCATCTGGTCATGCTCGGCGGTTTTGCCGGTTATACGGAAACCAACGGTCAGGAATCTTATGAGGCTTCCAAAACTTCCTCTTTCTGGGTAGATGTTGCCAGCGCAAATGCGAAAGTTGCGCCCGGTGTTTTCTTCGGTTATACTAAAAATTCCGGTGTCGATGCTGGTTTTAAAAATCTTTACGTGCGCGGTGCCGCGGCACAACGAATTATCGACGATGTTTGGCGCGCATCTGCCCGCGTGGAATTCAAACAGAATAAATTCAATATCGCGCCCGAAATAGAATATACAGCTGCTACCTGGGGCGATGTTAATACAGAAGGTCAGGCGCAAAATAATCTGAAAGATGTGGGCAATTTCCGTGCGATGCTACGGGTGATGTACTCCTTTTAAGCAGTTTTCTTATCAAATCTAAAATCAAAAAAAAACAAGTAATTATGGCCAAAAAATTTAAATCTCAGGAGGAGCATGATGCTTATGTCGCCGAGAAAAAAAAGAACAAAACCATTTGGGGCGTCATCATGGCGTCGTCACTCGGGACGCTGATTGAGTGGTATGATTTCTACATATTCGGAAGTTTAGCCGTGGTTTTAGCGACCAAGTTTTTCCCGGCAGATAACCCAACAGCCGCGTTTCTTTCAACTTTAGCAACTTTTGCTGCAGGATTCGTTGTTCGGCCTTTTGGGGCATTATTCTTTGGAAGACTGGGCGACATCATCGGTAGAAAATATACCTTTTTGGTAACGCTTCTCATCATGGGTTTTTCAACCTTCCTCATCGGTTGCGTTCCGGAATATGAAACCATTGGTTATGCTGCACCGGTTTTGGTTTTAATCCTGAGACTTTTACAGGGATTAGCATTAGGTGGTGAATATGGCGGTGCCGCAACGTATGTAGCAGAATATTCGCAACCGCACCGGCGTGGTTACTGGACTTCATGGATCCAAACCACTGCAACTGCTGGTTTATTTATTTCGTTGATTGTAATTCTAGTAACCAAAACCTCGCTTTCTGCGGAAGAATTTGACAGTTGGGGCTGGAGAATTCCATTCTGGATTTCCATTTTAATGGTGGGAGTTTCGTATATCATCCGACGGAATATGGCAGAATCTCCACTTTTTGCGAAAGCGAAAAAAGAGGGAAAAACCTCGAAAAATCCATTAAAAGAAAGTTTCGGCAATAAGTTCAACTTCAAATTTGTTTTGCTGGCGCTGTTCGGAGCCGTCATGGGACAAGGCGTTATCTGGTACACGGGACAATTCTACGCAATGAGCTTTATGCAGAAAGTGATGAACATAGAATCGTCACAGGTTGACACGATGATGGCACTGGCACTTTTTGTCGCAACACCGCTTTTTGTACTCTTCGGTTGGTTATCCGACAAAGTTGGTAGAAAACCGATTATGATGATCGGGATGTTACTCGCCATTATCGCCTACCGCCCGATTTACAAAGCCATGTACAATTCGGTTCAAATCGAAAGCAAAGTCATTGCAAAAAATGGTTTAACGGAGAAAAGAACTGCTAAAGCACACGCAAAAATTCCGACAGACAGCTTGATTACTTTTCACCAGGAAAAAATCTTTACTGATGGAACGTTATTGAAAAAAGACAGCATCGTACACTGGGCTGCAGCCGGACCAATTATGGTTGACGGAAAAGCTGAAGCGCCACTCATCAAACAGTCGATTACCGTAAATCCTGACACGCGCTGGTATTTGATTTTATTGGTCTTTATACAGGTGGTTTTTGTAACAATGGTTTACGGTCCTATCGCAGCCTTTTTGGTGGAAATGTTTCCACTAAAAATCCGCTACACATCGATGTCGCTTCCGTATCATATCGGGAATGGAGTGTTCGGCGGACTGCTTCCGGCCGTAGCGACCTATCTGGTGACTTCCGGTAAAGATGCCGGTCATGCTGAATGGTATCTCGAAGGTTTATGGTATCCGATCGTCGTTGCCGCGGTTTGTCTGGTCATCGGAACACTTTATCTGAAAACCAAAAATAAAAGCTTAACCGAAGATGAATTTATAGAAACGCCGGCAGAAATTTCCGTGCCAGAATAAGGCTTTTTAGCGCATTATCTTCAAAATTTAGTAACTTTAAACAGGAAAAAAAATGGATCAAGTAAAAAAAATATTAGGAATTGTCTGGATGCTTTTAGCGCTCGTAGTCGCATATTACGGTTTGACAATGTTCGGAATTCCAAAAGTGATGTCCGACAAACAGGAAGACAATGTTTTCGGCTGGATTATCCTCACCGTTTTAATGCCGATTATCGTCGGTGGTTTAGGAATTTTCGGTTGGTATTCTTTCACGGGCGAATACGCGGACGATAAAATTTAATTAAACTGAACACTAACGGGAAATTCGTTTCCCGTTGGTTTCTTTTAAAATCAAAATGAAAAAAAGACATCAACAAAAGCTGGTTATTTTAAGCATTGCCTTGTTTATTTTATTCAATGCGCCGGTGTTGTTGCTGTTTAACAGTACTGAAAGATTTCTCGGTTTACCGCTGATTTATGTCTATATTTTTTTCGTCTGGGCGGCTTCTTCGGTAAGTTCGTTCCTCATTTTCAAAAAGTTCAATGAATAGTTATTTGCTTTTCGCCCTGGTCATCATCTATCTGGGACTTCTATTTTTCGTGGCATACTTTGCCGAAAAGAACAGAAGCAGCTTTTGGGTGAACAATCCTTACGTTTACGCGCTGTCGCTGGCGGTTTACTGTTCTGCGTGGACTTATTACGGAAGTATCGGCGTCGCCGCAAATCAGGGTTTGGAATATATGGCGATTTACATCGGGCCTGTGATAATTATTCCGGCCTGGATTTACATTAATTCAAAAATTATCCGCATTTCCCGCGTGAATAAAATAAGCAGTATTGCGGATTTTATTTCGCTGCGTTACGGTAATAGCCGGTCTTTAAGCGCTTTGATTGCGCTGGTTTGCATGTTCGCGATCGTTCCTTACATCAGCTTGCAGATTAAGGCGATTTCCGAAACTTTCCATTTGCTTACAGAAACCGAAAATACCACCAATATTTTCTACGATTCAGCGACGTATGTGGTTGTAATTATCGCTTTATTTTCCTCATATTACGGGACAAAATATGTTGACGCCTCGGAAAAAAGGCTCGGAATAATTTCCGCCGTTGCGGTGGAAAGTTTTCTGAAAATCATCTTTTTTATCATTCTCGGAATTTTCGTAGTGTACGGCGTTTTTAATGGTTTTGAAGACATCTACGCCAAAGCTGAAAAATTGCCCGATTTTGCCGCCAAAAATTCTTTTAACGGTTTGGAAGGCGGCTTTAATTGGTTTTTAATGTCGATGCTTTCGATGTCGGCGATATTCCTTTTACCGCGGCAATTTCACACCGCAATTATAGAAAATCGCAAGGAAAAGCACCTAAAAACTGCAATCTGGCTTTTTCCGCTGTACCTTTTAATTTTTAATTTTTTCGTCTTTCCTATCGCCTGGGGCGGAAAAATATTGTTTTTTGGCGAAGATGTAAATCCAGAGTTCTACTCTATTTTAATTCCGCAAAAATTTGGAAATACCGTCATCGCAGCGATGGTTTTTTTCGGTGGTTTAAGCGCGTGTATTTCGATGGTGATCATTTCCAGCATTTCACTTTCAATAATGCTGTCTAATAACCTCATCATTCCGTACGGCTGGCTCGACAGATTTAAAATAAGCTCCGATGTTGACAATACTAAAACCATTGTAAACATCAGGAAAATCAGCATTTTTCTGCTCATTATCACCGGATTTATTTTCTATAAATACTTGATGGTCGGCAAAAGTCTCTTCAGCATCGGTTTGGTTTCTTTTGTAATTATTGCGCAGTTGGCGCCAAGTTTTTTCGGTGCCGTTTTCTGGCGCCGCGGCAATTACATCGGTAGCGTTGCTGGGATTATTGTGGGAATTACAATTTGCTATTTAGGCCTTGTTTTGCCGAGTTTTTCTGAAACTTTCAAACAAAGTGCTTTTTATAACAGCAGCTTTTTCCATTTTTTTAATATCCCTTATTTGTCGCCGATTGCACAGATTTTTTTCTGGAGCGTATTGGTAAATGCGCTGCTTTTTACTTTGGTTTCCGTGAATACAGTTACGAGCTACCGCGAAAGAAATTATGCCGAACTGTACGTGGACATCAACGATTATATTCAAAATCACGAAAACGCGTATATCTGGAAAGGACGAGCGAACATTTCAGATATCCGAAAGATTTTGGTAAGATTTCTCGGTCAGAAAAAAACCGAACAGGCGCTGAAAATTTTCAATTTAAAATATAAAATTACCGGCGGCAGCGACACGGCAGATTCGCGGTTTATCAAGTTTTCCGAAAATCTATTAAGCGGAAGAATCGGCACCGCTTCAGCTAAAATTTTAATTGAAGGTGTGACTAAGGAAGATAAAATTTCGTTGCCCGAAGTTTTGCAGATTTTAGAAGAATCAAAGGAAAATATCACGTTGAATAAAAGGTTGAGCGAGCAATCTTCGCAGCTGCTGAAACTTTCCGATGAGCTTCAAAACGCCAATCAAAATCTCATTGTTAAAGACAAACAGAAGGATGATTTTCTGGATAGTGTGGCACACGAACTTCGGACGCCGCTCACCGCGATTCGCGCCACAAGCGAAATTTTGCTTGACGACGACGAAATGCCGCAGGAACTGAAAAGAGATTTCCTTGAAAATATAATTTCAGAATCTGATCGGCTGAGCGAAATTATCAATGACATTCTGTATCTGGACAAGCTTGAAACCGGGAATATTCCGCTGAATATCCAGTCTTATAATATTATCGAAACCTTCCATAAATCGGTAAAACCGTTGCTTCATCTTTTCGAAAAAAGAAACCTGCATCATTCTGAAGTTAATCTTTTAGATGATGAAATTTTTGAATATGACGAGCCGCGCATGATTCAGGTTTTTCAGAATATTTTAGGTAACGCTCTGAAATTCACCAATGAACAGGGAATGATCCAGACGAAATTTCAAAAACAGAATGAAAAACTGAAAATTTCGGTCTTTAACACCGGAAAAATTATTCCGCCCGAAGATCTCGATTTTATTTTCGAAAAATTTTACCAATCGAAAAACCAGAATTTACAAAAACCGGCAGGAAGCGGACTTGGCTTGGCGATCTGCAGACAGATTATGCGCGCACACGGCGGCGATATTCTGGTGAAAAACAAAGAAATTGGGGTGACTTTTGAGATTTTTTTACCACTCAGAATCTCATCTGAAGACGACACAGAAATTGAAAAAATACCCGATGAAAACGAAGTAATGCTATGAAGAAAATATTAATTGCTGACGACGAACATAAAATAATAATGACTTTGGAATATGCTTTTCGTAAAGCGGGTTACGAAGTGTTTATAGCGCGCGACGGTTCTGAAGTTCTGGAGCTGTTGAAAACCGAAATCCCAGATTTGATTTTGCTGGATATCATGATGCCGAAAATGGACGGATTTTCCACCTTGCAAGAAATAAAAACTCAGGAAAAGCTGAAAAACGTAAAAGTAATTTTCCTGAGCGCAAAAAATAACCCGGTAGATATTGAAAAGGGTTTGGAAATGGGCGCGGATGATTATATCACGAAACCGTACTCGATAAAAAAACTTACCGAACGTGTAGATGAACTCCTAAAATAACCATGATGAATGCAAATGAAATGTTTACAGCGAGCATCGCTCAAAAAGAAAGATTCTGGCAAAAACAGGCCGAAAAAATTGAATGGTTTAAAAAACCGACCAAAATCCTGACCAACGATCACGAAAATTACCCGACTTGGTTTGCCGACGGCGAACTCAATACCTGTTTTCTTGCCCTCGATAAACATGTTAATGATGGATTTGGCGATCAAACCGCGATTATTTATGATTCGCCGGTGACGAACAGAATATTCAAATTTTCATACAGCCAGGTATTAGAAAACGTTTCAAAGTTTGCGGGCGGTATAAAAAAATTAGGTTTAAAAAAAGGTGACACGGCAATCATTTACATGCCGATGATTCCGGAATCTGTCTTTGCCATGCTGGCGTGTGCTCGTTTGGGAGTTACGCATTCTGTGGTTTTTGGCGGTTTTGCTCCGCAGGAATTGGCCATCAGGATTGATGACTGCAAACCAAAAGCTATTATTACTGCCAGTTCGGGAATGGAAGTTTCCCGCCGGATTCCCTATTTGCCTTTTGTAAAAGAAGCAATCACACTATCGGAACATCAGCCGGAAAATATCATTGCTTTTGACCGTAAATTATTAGGAAACCGGGTTGACTTTAAAAATGATTCCGCGCTTATTGATTTTGAAAAATTAATGACCGAATCTGAGCCCGCAGATTGCGTACCGGTAAATTCCGCTCATCCTTTATATATTTTGTACACCTCCGGAACCACCGGAAAACCAAAAGGTGTTGTGCGTGATCATGGCGGCCACGCCGTGGCTTTAAAATTTTCCATGGAAAATATTTATGGCGTCAAAGAAGGTGAAACATTTTGGGCAGCTTCAGATATTGGTTGGGCAGTTGGCCACAGCTATTCTGTTTACGGGCCACTTATTAACCGCAATACGACCATTATTTTTGAAGGAAAACCCATTGGAACTCCGGATGCCGGAACATTCTGGCGCGTTATCGAAGAACATAAGGTCGCAGTTATGTTTACCGCGCCTACGGCCATTAGAGCCATCAAAAAAGAGGATCCGGAGGGACATTTCATCAAAAAATACGATTTATCGTCCTTACGGACGCAATTTTTAGCGGGCGAAAGATGCGATGTCGCTACTTTGGACTGGTACGAAGAATTTGTGGGTGTACCCGCAATAGATCACTGGTGGCAAACAGAATCTGGGTGGCCGATGCTGGGATTGATGCCAGGTGTAGAGGACGTAAAAATAAAAAGAGCATCTGCCGGAAAGCCTATACCGGGATATGACATTAAAATTTTCAGCGAAGAAGGCTATGAACTCGAGCCGCACCATGAAGGTTATCTCGTCATTAAACTTCCCTTGCCGCCTGGGGCGCTGCGCGGAATATGGGGCGATCCGGAGCGTTTTAAATTCGGTTATCTCACAAGATTTCCGGGCTATTATTTCTCGGGTGACGGTGCGATCAAAGACGAAGACGGCTATGTTTTCGTGACCGGAAGAGTTGATGACGTGATCAATGTGGCGGGGCACCGGCTTTCTACCGCGGAAATGGAGGAAGTAGTTGCCAGCCATAAGGAGGTAGCGGAATGTTGCGTGGTAGGTATTGATGACGATTTAAAAGGTCAGGTTCCCTTCGCCATCGCAGTTTTAAAATCCGGTTCTTCCGTTGATGAAAAAATGCTTGAAAAAGAAATTGTACATCTTGTCCGTGATAAAATTGGTGCGGTGGCCAGTATGAAAAATGCATTGGTCGTGAACCGTTTGCCCAAAACACGATCCGGCAAAATATTGCGAAAACTCATCCGCACCATGCTCGATGGAAAAGAATATCAAATGCCCTCAACGATTGATGATGAAAGTGTGGTCGCCGAACTGCAGCTTAAGATGAATGAGTATAAAGCCATGTTTTTGTAATGTTTTGAACCCCAGAAAAGTAATGCGTCTAAAGTGATTCTGCAAAGTGAAAAAAAACCGTGGGAAAGCGGCGAATTTTTTACAAAGATCACTATGGAAGCGGGATAAAAATAGTAAAATAATAGCCCAATAGCAGCCTATTTTTTAAATATCTAAAAACAGAAAAAAAAATGTTCTCCATGCGGTAAAAATAGCCCTGATAGAAGCGGTTACCCCGCAACTTGCACCGGCAAAAGCCCGGTCGTGAGGAGTATGAGCGGATAGCAGGTTCCCGGCTCCTAAAATAACAAAACAAAAAATTAATAGATATGAAAAATTATGTAATTGATGATCTTCCAGACTATTTCAAACAGTACAAAAAATCCATAAAAAACCCGAAAAAGTTCTGGGACAAGGTTGCGGATGAGAATTTTGTGTGGTATCAGCGCTGGTCCAAAGTTGTGGACTACAATATGGAGGAAGCCAGGATTAAATGGTTTAAAAACGCAAAACTGAATATTACCAAAAATTGCATCGACCGCCATTTGAACGGGCGCGGTGACAAAACGGCGATCATTTTCGAACCGAATGACCCGAACGAAGAGGCACAACATATTTCCTACAGCGAACTGCGCAACCGCGTGTGTAAAATGGCGAATGTCCTGCGCGATCAGGGCATACAGAAAGGCGACCGCGTGTGCATTTATCTACCAATGATTCCGGAGCTTGCGGTCACCATGCTGGCGTGTGCACGTTTGGGCGCGGTACATTCGGTGATTTTTGCGGGATTTTCCGCAAATGCTGTGGAATCGCGAGTGAATGACTGCGGTGCAAAAATGATTGTATGTTCCGACGGAAGTTACCGCGGGGCAAAATCCATTGATCTAAAAGGAATTATTGATGAAGCGGTGGAAAAATGTCCGACCGTTGAGAAGGTTTTGGTGGTGAAAAGAACTGGCGGCGAGGTGAGCATGAAAGAAGGTCGGGACATGTGGCTGGAGCCGTTATACGACAAAGCACCGTCCGACTTTATTTCGGTGATTATGGATGCGGAAGATCCGCTGTTTATTCTGTACACTTCCGGCTCTACAGGGAAACCGAAAGGAATGCTGCATACGACGGCAGGCTATATGGTTTTCACGGCGTACACCTTTAAAAATGTTTTTGATTACAAAGAGAATGATATTTTCTGGTGCACGGCAGATATCGGTTGGATCACGGGACATTCCTACATTTTGTACGGTCCGCTGGCGAACGGAGCTACGACGGTGATTTTCGAAGGAGTACCGACCTATCCGGAGCCGGACCGTTTCTGGAAAGTGATCGATAAGCATAAAGTTACGCAGTTTTACACTGCGCCAACCGCGATTCGTGCTTTGGCAAAAGAATCTTACGAATGGGTGGAAAAGCACGATTTGTCGAGTTTGCGCATCATCGGGTCCGTTGGTGAACCGATAAATGATGAAGCCTGGCATTGGTATAACGACCACGTTGGCAAGAAAAAATGCCCGATTGTGGACACGTGGTGGCAAACCGAAACCGGAGGAATTATGATTTCCCCGCTGCCGTTCATCACGCCGACAAAACCAACTTATGCGACATTGCCGATTCCGGGAATTCAGCCGGTTTTGATGGACGATAAACGCAATGAAATCACCGGAAACCAGGTTGATGGAAATCTCTGCATCCGTTTTCCATGGCCGGGAATTGCGCGCACGATTTGGGGTGACCACCAAAGATATAAAGACACGTATTTTACCGCTTTTCCGGGCAAATATTTTACCGGCGATGGTGCTTTGCGCGATGAGGTCGGTTATTACCGAATTACCGGGCGCGTGGATGATGTGATCATCGTTTCCGGACATAATCTGGGAACAGCACCGATTGAAGACAGCGTAAACTTACACCCAGCCGTGGCGGAGTCTGCGATTGTCGGCTATCCACATGATGTGAAAGGAAGCGCGCTTTATGGTTTCGTGATGCTGAAAGACAGTGGTGAAGAACGCGACCGGGAGAATTTGAGAAAAGAAATCAATAACGTGATTTCCGACACCATCGGGCCAATTGCAAAACTCGATAAAATACAGTTTGTGTCGGCCTTGCCGAAAACGCGTTCGGGCAAAATTATGCGCCGAATCCTGCGAAAAATCGCGGAAGGTGATTTTGCCAATTTCGGTGACACTTCTACCCTTTTGAATCCGGAAATTGTTGATGAAATTAAAAATGAGAAGATTTAATTTGATAATTCGAGGATTTGATAATGTGATGATTGATAATGTGATGATTTGATAATTTGAAGATTTGAAGATTTGATAATGGTAAAAATGTTTACAATTAAACCTTGCGGAAACGTGAGGTTTTTTATTTAGTAATAATTCTTGACAGGCTTTTCTGGTCTCTTTCGCGCGACGTTTTTTAACTTTTAAACTTAAGTGAGTAATGCGTTAAAATCCAATCAAAAATCAAACTTTTGTAACTTTTGTGGTGAAAATTTTCACTACATTTAAATAAAAAAAGTTGCAAGATTTCTACCTCGATTCTGAAATTGTAATTATTGGCGGCGGTTTGGCAGGTTTAACCAGCGCTATACACCTTACGAAAATGGGGCGGAAAGTCGTAGTTGTGGAGAAAAATTCTTACCCAAAACACAAGGTTTGCGGTGAATATATTTCGAATGAAATACTGCCTTATTTTGACTGGCTCGGAATCGATATTGAAGCTTTACAACCTACAAAAATTACGCAGTTGCAATTTTCGTCAGAATCCGGGCGAAGCATTAGCGCGAAACTTCCGCTCGGCGGTTTCGGCGTCAGTCGCTATACTTTGGACTACGCTCTATATTTAAAAGCACTTTCACAAAATTGTGAAATCCTGGAAGATCAGGTAAATGAGGTTATTTTTATAGAAGATTTTTTTGAAGTTCATCTGCTGTCAGGCAAAATTTTAACAGCGAAAGCTGTACTTGCTGGTTTTGGTAAACGATCGAATATTGACGTAAAACTGAACCGAAGTTTTCTCCAGAAAAAATCGCCGTGGTTAGCAGTAAAATCTCATTATAAAGGCAATTTTTCCGCTGATGTGGTTGGCTTACATAATTTTAAAGGCGGTTATTGCGGCGTCTCGAAAATAGAAAATAACATAATCAATATCTGCTATATCGTTAATTTTAAATCATTTAAAAAGTATAAAAATATCGCGGAATTTCAGCAAAAAATTGTGTGCCAAAATCCTCATCTTAAAAATATTTTAGAAAAATCAACGCCGGTTTTTGAGAAACCTCTATCCATAAGCCAAATTTGCTTTGATAAAAAAGAAAACGTTGAAAATCATATTCTGATGATGGGTGACACTGCCGGACTTATTCATCCGCTCTGCGGAAACGGAATGGCAATGGCAGTTCACAGCGGGAAACTTGCTTCCGAGGAAACTTTAAAATTCTTAAAAGGAAAAACCTCGCGAGATGAAATGGAAAAAAACTACGCGGCAAACTGGAATAAAAATTTCAAAAAAAGGCTCAAATATGGCCGAATTTTGGGTAGCATTCTGGAGCATTCGAAATTATCAGAAATACTGACCAATTTGCTCACTATTTTTCCATTTGTCTTACCAGTTATTATCAGGAAAACACACGGAAAAGAAATTAATATGACTGAAAATTAATGGCTTTAAATACCACCTACAGAAGAACCGATTTAGAAGAATCGATGGACGATTTTTCCATGGACAACGAAAGTCTGGTCATAGCTTTAGACGATATTGCGCGAATAAACCAACTTTTGGGCGGAAATTCTGTGACTTTACAAGGCGTAAAAAAGCTCATCAAAGATTTTCCCATAGACCAAACCATTACCATAATGGATTTTGGTTGCGGCGGCGGAGATATGCTGCGAATGCTGGCGAAATTCGGCCAAGAAAACGGTTTGAAATTTAACTTGATTGGTATCGATGCAAATGAAGCCACGATTCGTCACGCTGAAAAATGTTCAGCACAATTTGATAATATTTCTTATTTGGCAGAAGACATTTTTTTGTACGATTTTTCGGAATATAAAATTGATATTGCGTTAATTACCTTAACCTTGCATCATTTTAAAGACGAAGGAATTTTGAAAATCGTAAATGTTATTCTGAATTTGGTTACCAAAGGAATTGTTGTAAATGACTTGCATCGCAGCAAATTGGCGTATAGATTGTTTCAAATGATTATCTTTATTTTCAATTTAAAAAAAATGACGGCGGAGGACGGTCTAATTTCAATTCTGCGCGGCTTCAAACGTGAAGATTTAGAAAAATATTCCAAGGATTTACAGCTAAAAAAATACAGTATTAAATGGAAGTGGGCTTTTCGCTACCAATGGATTATTGAAAAAATATGAGTGTAAAAATAGTTACAGTTGCGAAGCAATTGCCTAAATATTCCCGAAAAACCGCTGAGGTTATTCCTTTTCTGGATCAATGGCTCGTCGATCAGGATGAGCGTTTTATTCGGAAAGTAAAGAAGATTTTTGAAGGCGCCGCGGTTGATGAAAGATATTCTATTATGGATCCGGTAGAAGTTTTCACCGCGACATCGTTTGAAGATAAAAATGACATCTATGCGCGCGAAGTGGTGATTTTAGGCCAGCAGGTTTTGGAAAAATCTCTAAAAAAAGCCGGCTGGGATCCGCAATCGCTCGACTACATCATAACCGTAAGCTGCACCGGAATTATGATTCCTTCGCTGGATGCCTATTTGGTCAACAAACTGAATTTACGCCAGGATATAGTACGTTTGCCAGTAACCGAAATGGGCTGTGCTGCCGGAGTTTCCGGAATTATTTACGCCAAAAACTTCCTTCAGGCAAATCCCGGAAAGCGGGCCGCGGTAATTGCAGTGGAAAGTCCGACCGCAACTTTTCAGCTTGAAGATTTTTCGATGGCAAATATAGTGAGCGCTGCTATTTTTGGAGACGGCGCCGCGTGCGTTTTGCTGTCATCAGAAGAAATTGCGGAAGGTCCGGAAATTTTAGCGGAAGAAATGTATCATTTTTACGATAATGAACACATGATGGGTTTTAAGCTTACCAATTCGGGTTTGCAGATGATTTTGGATATCGAAGTTCCGGACACGATTGCGGAACATTTTCCGGCTATTTTACACCCTTTTTTAGCAAAACAAAATTTGGAAATCAAAGACATTGATCATCTAATTTTTCATCCGGGCGGAAAAAAAATCGTGCAAATGGTGGAAGGTTTATTTTCGGAATTGGGAAAAAACATCGATAAAACAAAGGAAATTTTACGGTTATACGGCAACATGTCGAGTGCGACAGTTTTGTACGTTTTAGAAGAAATTATGAACCAAAAGCCACAAAAAGGTGAAAAAGGTCTGATGCTGAGTTTCGGTCCCGGATTTTCGGCGCAACGCGTCTTACTGCAATGGTAAAAAGATTTGAAAATACAGATTACTGGGCGTTAATTCTAGGCGGAAATTCCGGCCTGGGACTTGCTTCGGCAAAAAAATTAGCCGCTGAAGGCATGAATATTTGTATTATTCACAGGAATTCCCGCGCGGAAATGGAAAAGATAAATCAAGATTTTTCGGCCTTAAAGCAGGAAAAAATTCAGTTTTTAAGTTTTAATAAAGACATTTTAAATCCTCAGAATCAGCACGAAATTTTAGCAGAATTAAAAAAAACATTGGGATCGGGCGGAAAAATTCGTTGTTTGTTACACAGTATTGCAAAAGGAAATTTAAAACCAATGACCGGTTCGCTGAACGAAAGTTTGTCGTGCGACGATTTCGCGATTACGCTGAATGCGATGGCTACAAGTTTATATGACTGGACCAAAATTATTTTCGATGAAAACTTATTCGCTGAAGATGCGCGGGTTTTAGCTTTCACGAGTGAAGGCAGCACTAAACCTTTGCAGAATTATGGCGCGGTTTCCGCCGCAAAAGCTGCTTTAGAAGCAATTTCACGAAATATCGCGGTAGAATTTGCGCCATTTGGTTTGCGTTCGAACTGCATTCAGGCTGGCGTTACCGATACGCGCTCTTTGCAGATGATTCCCGGAAGCGAAAAAATTGTGGAACACACCAAAAAACGAAATCCGTTTAAAAGATTAACCACGCCCGAAGATGTCGCAAATGTAGTGGCTTTGCTGTGTACCGACGAAGCTGCGTGGATCAACGGCTGTGTAATTCCGGTTGACGGCGGCGAACATTTATGCTGATGGAAGTTTCAGAAATTTTAAAAAAATTGCCCTATTCTGCCCCATTTTTATTTGTGGAAGAATTGCTGCACGTCGATGAAAACGGCGCCACCGGAACTTTCACCTTCAATGAAAACTTAGATTTTTACAAAGGCCATTTTAAAGAAAATCCGGTCACGCCAGGCGTTATTTTAACCGAAACGATGGCGCAGATAGGTGTCGTTTGTCTCGGAATTTTTTTGGTCGGAAACGAGCTGAATTCAGAAAGCCAGATCGGATTAGCGTCCACAGAAATCGAATTTTTAAAACCTGTTTTCCCTGGTGAAAAAGTCACGGTGATTTCGGAAAAAATTTATTTTCGGTTTAATAAATTAAAGTGCCGCGTGAAAATGCTGAACGAAAATTCGGAAATTGTGTGTGAAGGCACGATTGCCGGAATTATAAAAGTGAAATAAAATGGAAAGAAGAGTTGTCATCACCGGTTTAGGCGTGGTCGCACCAAACGGAATTGGTTTGGATGATTTCCGGTCGGCGCTGAAAAATGGCCGCTCCGGAATTAAATTCGATCAGCAGCTCGCAGATTTAAAATTTTCATGTCAGGTTTCCGGAACGCCACCGGTTGACAAAGTAAATCATACAGGATATTTCACTGATCTGGAGCTTAGAAATTTTAATTCTACCGGAATTATGTACGGCGTAATCGCAGGTTTGGATGCCTGGAAAGATGCTGGATTACCAATTTCAGAAAGCGAAAATCCCGACTGGGACAGCGGAACTATTTTCGGCACAGGAACTTCCGGAATTGAAAAATTTCGGGAAAGTATTTACAAAATTGATGACCTTCAAACGCGGCGCCTCGGCAGCACAGCGGTTTCACAAACGATGAACAGTGGAATTTCGGCTTATTTGGGCGGAAAATTGGGTTTGGGAAATCAAGTTACAACCAATTCATCAGCATGTACGACCGGAACAGAAAGTATTTTAATGGCTTTTGACCGCATAAAATCCGGAAAAGTAAAGCGAATTTTAGCCGGCAGCACGAGCGATTCCGGGCCGTATATTTGGGCGGGTTTTGATGCGATAAAAGTCTGCAATTATAAATCAAACGGCGAACCCGAAAAAGCCTCACGACCGATGAGTGCTTCGGCGGCGGGTTTTGTGCCCGGAAGTGGCGCCGGTGCTTTGGTCATCGAAGATTTAGAGTCTGCTTTGGCGAGAAATGCGAAAATTTACTGTGAAATTTTAGGTGGAAATCTGAACAGCGGCGGGCAACGCGGCGGCGGAAGTATGACCGCGCCAAATTCCACGGCGGTGCAGAAGTGCGTGAAAGACGCGCTTTCGGAAGCCAGAATTGAAGCCGGCAACATCGATTATATCAGCGGGCATCTTACTGCGACCGCAAAAGACAGCACCGAAATTAGAAACTTAGCAGAAAGTTTAAACCGTTTCGGCAAGGATTTTCCGTACATCAATTCCTTAAAATCACTGACGGGACATTGCCTTTCCGCGGCTGCGAGTGTGGAATGTGTAGCAGCGGTTTTGCAACTTTCCGAGAATTTTGTCGCTCCCAATATCAACTGTGAAGATTTAAATCCGGAAATTACGGCGATCATCGATGCGGAGTGTATTCCGAAAAAAATGGTCGAAAAGCCCCTAAAAATTGCGATGAAAGTAAGTTTCGGTTTTGGTGACGTGAACGGATGCGTTATCTTTAAAAAATATTTTAAATAAATTAAAAATGAATCAAGAAGACGCGATACAGAAACTGAAAAAAATTGTAAAACCTTACGTTAAAGACGAAGAAGCTTTAGAAAAAATCAGTGAAAATACAGATTTCATCAACGATTTAAATATCAATTCCGCGAATCTCGTGGATGTAATTTTGGATGTGGAAGAAGTTTTCGATATTGAAATCGACGCAGAATCGATGGAGAAAATGCGTGACGTGAAATCCGCTTTAGCGGTAATCGAAGAAAAACTTTCCACCAAATAGCATTAGAAATTTTTTAGGAGCCAAATCATTTTCCAGTTGGACGTGAAAATCTTACCTTTGAATAAATAAAAGTAATATGAAATTTTTTATCGACACTGCAAATCTTGAGCAGATAAAAGAAGCGCAGGATCTCGGAATTTTAGACGGAGTCACCACCAATCCATCTCTGATGGCGAAAGAAGGAATTACCGGAAAAGACGCCATTATGAATCATTATAAAACCATTTGCGAAATCGTATCTGATGGTGACATCTCTGCAGAAGTATTGGGCACAACCTACGATGAAATGATTAAAGAAGGTGATGAACTTGCAGCCATACACCCCAATATCGTGGTGAAAATTCCGATGATAAAAGATGGTATTAAAGCCTTGAAATACTTTTCAAATAAAGGAATCAAAACGAACTGTACGCTTATTTTTTCCGCAGGGCAAGCATTATTGGCAGCGAAAGCAGGTGCGAATTATGTGTCACCTTTTTTAGGAAGACTTGATGATATTTCTGTGGACGGACTGAATTTAGTAGAAGAAATCAGGGTTATTTTTGATAATTACATGTACGATACCGAAATTTTAGCCGCTTCCATCCGTTCGCCGATGCACATCATCAATTGTGCGAAAATCGGTGCTGATGTAGTGACTTCACCTTTGGATTCAATTTTAAATTTATTGAATCACCCGTTGACAGATAAAGGCCTGGCTCAGTTTGTAGCTGATGCAAAAAAAATGGGCTAAAAGCAGCCAATTTTTTAATAATATAAACCGCCAATTTTTTGGCGGTTTTTTGGCATTTTTTTTTAAAAATTTAAAGCATCGATTCTCTCTATCAATTTAAATTGCGCGCAATATGGTTGTGAACTATCTTTGTCTTTCAAAATAGAAAAACAAAAAACTTTACAATATGCAGCTAATAGAAAACCTGAAATGGAGACACGCCGTGAAAGCTTATGATCCAGAAAAAAAAGTTTCGCAGGAAGACCTCAACACCATATTAGAAGCCGCGCGCCTGGCGCCAACTTCTTCCGGTTTGCAACCATTCAGAATTATCGTGGTGGAAAATCAGGAATTGAAAGAAAAAATGGTTCAGGGAGCGCTGAATCCTGAAGTCATGAGAGATTCGTCACATGTTTTGGTATTCGCCGCCTGGGACAATTATTCTGAAGAAAAAATCGACAAAGTGTACGATTACCACACCGACGTGAGAGAATTACCTCGCGGAAAATTCGGCAGTTATACCGACAAATTAAAACAAATTTACAGCGCGCAAAGTGCGGAACAGAACTTCGGACACGCTGCAAGACAAACGTATATCGCACTTGGTTTGGCAATGGCGCAAGCCGCGGAACTGAAAATTGACAGCACACCAGCCGAAGGTTTCAGCAACGAAGTCGTGGATGAAATTTTAGGTTTGAGAGCTTTAGGCTTAAAAAGTGTCAGCCTGCTTTATTTAGGTTATCGCGACATTGAAAAAGATTACCTGTCGCACATGAAAAAAGTGAGAATTCCGATGGAAGAATTCATCATCAAAAAATAAAAATTCCGAGCTAAAACGATGGAAAATCCCGAAACACCAAAATTAGGAAACCAGCTGTGCTTTCCGTTTTACGTAATTGCCAAGGAAATTACGGCAATGTACCGGCCTTTTTTGGAAGAACTGGACATCACGTATTCGCAGTATCTGGTGATGATGGTGCTTTGGGAATATGAACGGTTGACCGTCACGCAAATTGGCGAAAAACTCTATCTCGACAGCGGGACCTTAACACCATTATTAAAAAGACTGGAAGCGAAAGATTACCTCGTCCGCCACAGAAAGCGTGAAGATGAGCGCGTCGTGGAGGTTTTCCTGACAGAGAAAGGAATACAACTGCAGAACAAAGCCTGTTTGATCCCCGGAAAACTGCAGGAAAAGCTGGATTTATCCGAAAACGATCTTTCCGCAATGAAAGACACCGTAACTAAATTACTTCACAAAATAGAAAAATAAAAAAGATGAAAACATTGTACACCACAAGCGCAACGGCAAAAGGCGGCCGCGACGGACATGTAAAAAGCGAAAATGGAATTTTAGAACTCGACGTACGTGCGCCGAAAGCGCTCGGCGGCAACAGCGACGATTTTGCCAATCCCGAAATGCTTTTCGCAGCGGGCTATTCTGCTTGTTTTGGCAGCGCCTTGAGTTTGGTTATCGGTAAAGCAAAAATCCAAACCGGTGAACCCGCTGTGACGGCTAGAGTAAGTTTAGGACAAATTGAGAACGGCGGCTACGGTTTAGCGGTAGAAATGGCGGTGAATATTCCGCAGATTTCATTGGAAGAAGCACAAAAATTGGTCGAAAAAGCTCATGAAATTTGTCCCTATTCCAACGCTACGCGAAATAATATCGAGGTTAAACTTACCGTAACGAACGATTAATTTTTTTAAACTTCAGCAGTTTTGAATTAAATAAAAAGCGGCAAAACTTCAAGAAGTTTTGCCGCTTTTTGTGTGACCGCGAAGGGATTCGAACCCCCAACCCTCAGAGCCGAAATCTGATATTCTATCCAGTTGAACTACGCAGCCGTCGAAACTTAATTCAATTTTTTAGAAACTTATTTTTACACCTCCCAAAAACTGTGCTCCCAAAACTTTATAACCTTTGAAAGTTTGATATTGGGTGTTGAGTAAATTATTTCCGAGTGCGAAAATACTGAAATTTTTGTGAATTTTATACTCTGCAGACAAATTTAAGTCCGCAAATCCACCAACTTTGTCGTTTTCGTTTTCGGTAGTGGTGTAAACTCCAGGATTCAGCGCGTCAGTGCTAATGTTATAGGAATTGGTCGTCATATCACTGCGGAAAATTGCTTTCGCGCCCAAATTCAACTTCTTATCAAGCATTAAATATTTACCGCCTAAACTGGCTTTTATTAAAGGTTTGTTATACATATTTTCGGTGTTATCCAAGTCATATTTTTCAAAATTCACTTCAGCATCCAGACTTAAATTTGCCAACGGGAAATACTGCACACTTCCGCGAACTTCACTCACGTTTCCGTCATCATAAACAGAGGAAAAAGTATTCGCAAAATCATAAGCCGGGCGGTTATAATCCACCGTATTATTGAAAAGATCGTTCGCTTTAAAGAATAGGATATCATTCATTTTACCGTAACCTGCGCTGAAATCATATTTCAACTGCTGATCGATGTCGCCGCGTAAACCAAAATAAAATTTATACTTTGTTTCCGTCGAGCGCAATTGCTGATCAGAAACCAAGTACGGATTTTCTTCTAGCAAATCAGCATAAGAATTCAGTTTTAAACCTCCGGTAATTCCGGCATAAAATTTAAATTCATCAGCTGCGGCAAACTGCAGTTCCGCCTTGGGAAACCAATAGGTTTTGTTATTTTTCACCTGATCTGCTAAACTTAAATTGGAGTTTTTAGCGTTTAAAAATGAAAAATCCGAACCGATCATCAGATAAGAATTTTCTTTAAAAAAGGTAATTTTCGGCGCTACAGTGGCATTTAAAAACTCTGAAGAATTTTTGTCTAAAATGTCAAAATCTGTTTTTAAAGTTTCAACATTTAAGCCTAAATCAGCGTTAAAATTTATGTCATTAAAACTGGAAATTTCAACGCCGTGTTTTGATAAATTCAGCATCATTTCAGCCTGTGTTTCTTTCGCGTGGAACTCATCGGTGAGGAAAGATGATTTCAAGCGGACATCATTTAAAATGTCATTTGAATAAAAGTCGTAGTAACCGTTCAGCTTGATCTGGCTGGTTTTCTGCTGCAAATTAACATTATTTGAAGCCGGCGTCAGCGCATAAATTCCATAATAGTTGTAATTATCCAAACCATAATCGGCGTTGATGCTGAACTTGCCCTTTTCACCGTAAGAGTTTAAAAATGCGCCAACATTAGCGGAATTTTGCTTGGAATCCCAATCATAAACCTTCCGCAAACCGGTGGTGGAAAGGAAATGCACGTCACCGCCAACTTCCATATCATTTTCCAGTTTCGTAGAAATGTTTCCGTCCGCAAGAATTTTACCGTAATTTCCCATTCCAAGCTGGAAATAGTTGTTCTGGTAATCGGCGTCAAATTTCGGCGAAATATCTTCACCCTTAATAAGAGAAGTTTTAAAATCTGAAGATGCCGGCACATTGGTAATATCGTAAGTCGGCGGATTGGCAGACTTTTCTTCCGGCGGATAATTTTTTTCCGCCTCTACGGAGGTTTTTTTCTTTTCTATCTTTTTTACTTCCGGCTCACGCTTTTTATCTAAAATTAATTTTTCCTCCTTTATCTGCGAAAAAACCGCTGTTGAAGAAAATAGTAAACCGATGAAAAATATATTCTGAATTCTCTTGCTCATTTTTTTTAATGTTTATTTTTTTTTCAGACAAATTGGAAAAATTTCCATTCGCTAATGTTTAAAACAACACGTGTTTTCACGCATCAAGTCCCTCTCCTTTGGAGAGGGATCTAGGGTGAGGATTACTTTTTAATTAGTTTTTTTAGTTCTTTCGCTTCGCTTATAATTTCCGGGAAATCGCCGTAGTTTTCGATGATTTGGTCGGCGGTGTAGCTCGCCTGGTAATTATCTTTCAAGCCAATATAATTTTTCACCATTAAAACCAAAGATTTCGCGCCCCAATATTCCTCAGAAGCGTAATTATTGGCCAGTTTGAAAATGGTTTCGTTGGAAGATTTAAAGGCTTTTCCTTTGTTTTGGTAAAACGCTTTTGCGTATAAAGCTTCTGCGGCAACTTCGGTATTCGAGGATTTTTCCAAAGCGTAGTACGCCGATTTCGCTTCGGAATCTTTTCCGTTGTTCATCAGACTTCTGGCTTTAATGACTTTCGCAAGCTCGTTTACCGAAGCTGGATTTTTCGGATTTTGAAGCACCAAATCAGCGAGCATTTCCGCTTTTTTGAAATCTTTTTCGTCCGCGTAGATTTTCATTAATTCTACATTCGCGAAATTTTTCACGTTTATATTCGTAGAATTTGCCAAATTAACGAGATATTTTTTCGCTTCATTCGGGTTGTTCTGCGCCAGATAAATCTGTGAAATCCGCGTTTGTGCATCTTCCTGATAATCGTTCTGAACATTTGCAACTTCCTGTAAAACCAATAATGCTTTTGTCGGATTATTGGTTTGGAAATAACTTTCACCGAGCTGATATTGCGCCTGATACAAACCTTCGCCCGTTGGATTTTGAGTGAGATATTTTTCAAAAAGCGGAATGGCGCTTTTGTAATCTTTGTTTGCGTAGAATGTTTTCGCGCGGTTCAGGTTAATTTCATCGATTTCCGAAGCATCGATGCGTACACCTAAACTTTGTGCAAAACTTTGGTAACCCGAAACGTCATTATTTTTAATGAAAACCGGGCGCGCTGCTTGCACTATTTTGCTGGCATAAGCAGTGTTTTTATACTGATTTACCAGCGATTTGAATTCCGATAAAGCTTTCGCGTCGTCATTTAAATCGATATAATTCTGCGCGCGGTAAATCTGCGAATTCGCAACCAAATCTTTGTCAGAACTTGTTTTGATGACTTGTGTAAAGTAATCGTTTGAGGTTTTGAAATCGTCGTTCGCTGCATAAGCAGTTGCGATTTCATATTGTGCATCGTCGAAATATTCCGAGTTTTTGTACTGTGTCAGAAGTTTTTTCAGTTCCGCAATTTTCGCTACCGTATCACCTTTAAAACCTAAAGCCAGCGCTTTTTGGAACAATGTATAATCATCAGCATTTTCGGCTTTGTCGTAAATCGCGATCGCTTCGTTCAAATCGTTATTCGCGTAATACGTGTCTGCAAGACGCAGTTCAGCATCATTTTTAAACTCCGGTTTTGGGTTTTTCAGATATTCCGTGAAATATTCCTTTGCTTTATCGAATTTTTTCGATTTGAAGTACGCGTAGCCCAAATCGTAATTTAATTGCTGCTTTTCCGGGAAATTTTCGGTTTTTAGCTTTTCAAACCTCACAATAGCCGACGGATAATTTTCTTTTTGATAATAGGTTTGCGCCAGCCAGTATGTGGCTCTGGTATTGAATTCTTTATTAATATTAAATTCCAGACTTCGTAAAAAATACCGCTCTGCAGCGTCTAAATTTCCTTTATTAAATTCTTCCGTCCCGATTAAAAAGGATACTTCCTGGTCCACTTTATTGGTTTCCGGTGTAGAATTCGGCATTTTATCAATCGCCGCCAAAGTTCCTTTGTAATCGCCAGAATACAGATAAGATTTCACCAAAAGCGCCTTCATATCTGTCGTGTCCGGGCTGTTCGGATATTTCGAAATATAACTTTGAATCACTTTTGAAGCAGATTCAAACGGATTTCCGAGTTCATAACTCAGCTTCGCATATTGCAAATGCGCAAGTTGCTGAACTTTAGCGTCGTAAGTCATTTGGTACGCCGAACGGAACGCCGAAAGTGCTTCCTGTTTTTTACCGACTTCCAGATACGCGTTCCCAAGCTGGTAATACGCGTTTTGCGACGTCGCCGATTTACTGTTCAATAACTGATTATAATAAGAAACTGCTTCATCATATTTTTTCAGATGAGCCGAGACAAAACCCATTTCGTACAAGTCGCTTTCAGATGGAGTTTTCTTGCTGTCCAGATAAATTTTCAGATGCGGATACGCCGATTCGTAATCACCTTTCATAAAATAACTTTCACCAATCATCTTGTGAACCTCGGTTTTATATTCCGCAGAAATATCCTCATTTAGCAGGGAATTTCCTTCAACAATCGCTTTATCGTAATCTTTCTGGTTGAAATAAAGCTGCACATAATATGGTTTTACAACACGTGCATATTTTTCATTGTCTTTGATTTGATCGAAAAATGAAAATGCTTTGTCATTCTGGCCGTCTGCGTAGTACAAATGTCCGAGCATGTAAGCAACATCGTATTTATCTGAACCTTCCGCAGATACATAAGCTTCTTCCAAAGCTTCAATCGCGCCGCGCGAATCGCCGGTCATGAATTTCGCATAACCGAGTTTCATGATATATTCGGTGTTTTCTTCCTTTGAAAGTTGATACTGATTAACATTTTTCAACGTTTCCAAGGCTTTGTCAAAATCTTTCTGTGCCAGATAAAAATCGGCTAAAGGCAAATTCGCCTGAGCAAAATACGCGGAGTTCGGATATTCTTTAATAAAAGCATCCAAACCTTCTTCCGCATGGTTTTTTCGTAAAATCACACCGATGACATTATCAAAAAACTGCGCCGCTTCTTTTTTTGATTTCGACAGATTTTCGTTGTAGAAATACTGTCGCGCATATTCAAACTGTGAAGCGTTGTAAATTTTATTTTGGTAAAGATTTTCTGCGAGGTTAAAGCGGTAATTTTCGCGCTCGCTGAAGTATTGGGATTGTTGTGCCTCCGAGAAGCCGAAATAGAATATCGCCGTTGCGACGAAGATTTTTTTTGAATTCATGAAATCCTAGTTTTCAAAAAGTTTTTTTTAGAAAGTGGACGAAGCATTTCAGCAAAAATCTGCCGGATACTTTTCCACATTTAATCAACGAAATTAACGAAAACTTATTGCTTTCACAAGTTAATTTCTGGCTTGTGGAAAAGTGGATAATTACTAAATTGGTGAGCTTCAAACTTTAACCGTAAAAAATTCGGGCATAAAAGCGGCTTTTTTTTGAAATTTAATTAAGCAACATCAATTCATTAAAATCGAAAAAAACACCAAAATAACCCGGAATTTTTCAAGCTAAAAAGGTGAAATTCTGGTGAAAAAATTAAAGCTAATTTTTACCTGCTAAACGGGCATTTTTTTCAATAATTTCCTGCTTAAAGCACCAAAAAAGTCATTTTTCCAAATTTTCTTTTACATTTGTGTAAATTAAACTAGAATATGAAGCAGCTTTTCAGAAGAAAACAATACAGCGCAAAAGACCATTCCTCGGGACTATTGCGCGTTTTAGGAGTTTGGGATATTGTCTTTTTCGGAATTGCAGCGATTATTGGGGCAGGAAGTTTCAGCTCCCTCGGCGAAGCGGTTTTCCGCGGTGGTCCTGGCGTCATCATTCTCTATATTATTTGTGGTTTTGCGTGTGGTTTTACGGCGCTTTGTTATGCAGAATTTGCGAGTAGAATTCCGACCGCGGGTTCGGCTTACACCTATGCTTACGCGAGTTTTGGCGAAATTATGGCGTGGATTATCGGCTGGGCTTTAATTATGGAATATTCCTTCGGAAATATTTACGTGGCTTTTTCCTGGTCTGATTATTTTACCAGTTTTATGGGCAGAATCGGGCTTCACATCCCGGAATATTTAACTGCCAGTTATCCGGAAGCGAAAAAAGCTTTTTTCGGCGGTTCCCAAAATCTGGAATTGTTGAACGCCTGGAAAAACGCACCGCTCCTAGGCAATTTGAAAATTATTCTGGATGTACCGGCGCTGGTTATCAATGGGTTAATTACCTGGTTGGTTTATGTAGGCGTTAGAGAATCGAAGAATTTCAACAATATTTTCGTCCTTTTAAAGCTGTTTATTATCCTTTTGGTTATCGCGGTTGGAATTGCTTTTATCAACACCGACAATTGGTTTCCGGTGAGTTTGGAAACCGGAGAGCAGTCATTTATGCCGAACGGCTTTGCCGGCGTCATGAGCGCCGTTTCCGGAGTTTTCTTCGCCTATATCGGTTTTGATGCGTTGAGTGTTCTTTCCGAAGAAACAAAAAATCCACAAAAAAATCTGCCGCGCGGAATGATTATTTCGCTGGTTTTGTGTACCGTAATTTATATTATTTTGACGTTGGTTCTTACGGGAATGGTGGATTACAGAAGGTTTGAAGGCGTAGGCGATCCACTTTCTTTCATCTTCGAAAAAACCAACGCAAATGTTGCCTGGATGGAATTTGTGGTTTCGCTCGGTGCTATTATTGCGATTACCACGGTTTTACTCGTTTTTCAGATGGGACAGCCGCGGATTTGGTACGCCATGAGTCGCGATGGTCTCATGCCGAAAAAATTTATGGAAATTCACCCGAAACACAGTACGCCGTCTTTTGCAACTATTATTACCGGCGTTGTGGTCGGGATTCCGATTTTATTTACCGATAAATCCTTTATTTTAGATTTTACAAGTATCGGTACAATTTTCGCTTTTGTGCTCGTTTGCGGCGGCGTTTTGCTGCTGCCATCGAAAGAAAAATTACCTGGAAGGTTTCATTTGCCTTACATCAGTTCTCAGTTTATATTTCCGGTTCTTTTCCTGGGAGGACTTACTTTTTTCTACTTTTGGCAGCCGGCATTTTTCCATAATTTAATGGACT
The DNA here is from genome assembly GCF_000812875.1 of Kaistella solincola. Lineage (GTDB taxonomy): Bacteria > Bacteroidota > Bacteroidia > Flavobacteriales > Weeksellaceae > Kaistella > Kaistella solincola. Next base: position 1,190,759 of record NZ_JSYK01000003.1, read on the forward strand.
GGAAAGATCCAAACGAAGGTGAATTCAGAATTTCAATGTTCTTTTTCCTTTTAATAAATATTGGTTTGTGCGTTTTAACTTTAATTAAAAAACTCTCACTAATCCCGCTGATGGGTTTAAGCTCTTGCCTATATTTATTAACCGGAATGACGCATAACAACTGGTTTTGGTTCCTCGTTTGGTTCGCTTTGGGCATGATAATTTATTTTGGGTACGGTTTTAGACATAGCAAACTGAACCGCGAAAAAAATGCGGTGTAAGCTCAATGGAAGACCAAATAAAAACCTTTTCAGAATTTTACGAATTTTACCTCTTACAGCACCGAAAAATGTGGACACGGATTTTCCACTTCGTTGGAACCGCGCTGGTGCTTGTAGTTTTAATTTATGTCATCCAGTCCGGAAAAGAAAGATTTCTGTGGTATTTGCCGATTTTTGGTTTGGGTTTTTCGGCGCTCAGTCACTATATTTTTGAAAAAAATAAACCGACCACCTTTCAATATCCACTCTTCACCTTGATAGCGGATTTTAAAATGTTTTATGAACTGATTATCGGTAAGGAAAAATTTAAAAAAGCTGAAGAAAAAGAAACTGAAGAAAAAGCTGAAATTTAATTTTTAGAAAAATTCAAAAAACATGCTTTTTAGGCGAAAAAAAACGCTCCCAAATCGGAAGCGTTTTTTTTATTTTTATGAAATTAGTGCGAATGAGATCCCGTTGGAGGTGGATAATCGCCTTTGCTGGTTTCTTCCATTTTCTGCGTAGCTGCCATTGAAACTACAAGATCGTTCAACATTGAACTTGCAGCACTTGGCGAATTCGGTAAAAGCACAAGGTTGCTTCTGTTATTCGCTCCAATCGAATGTAGCGTGTCATAATGCTGCGTCACTACAATCAGCGCGGAAGCTTCCTGAGAGCTTATTCCCGCTTCATTCAGCATTTTTACAGATTCTTCCAGACCTTTCGCAATTTCGCGTCTTTGGTCGGCAATACCCATACCCTGAAGTTTTTTAGATTCTGCTTCCGCTTTTGCAACCGCAACAATTCTAATTTTTTGAGCTTCAGATTCGTATTCCGCAGCGGTTTTTTCACGTTCTGCAGCATTAATTCTGTTCATCGCATGTTTTACCTGCTCATCCGGATCGATATCGGTTACCAAGGCTTTGATAATGTCGTAACCGTAACTTTGCATCGCTTCCTGCAGCTCACCTTTTACAGCGATAGCAACGTCATCTTTACGTACAAAAACATCATCGAGTTTCAGTTTTGGAACTTCCGCGCGCACCACATCGAAAACATAAGAAGTAATCTGGTTTTCCGGGTTTTCCAAACGGTAAAATGAATCGGCAACCTGCGCGGTAATTACCTGATACTGAACAGAAACTTTCATTCTGATAAATACGTTATCTAAAGTTTTGGTATCAATAATTACATCTAACTGCTGGATTCTCAAATTCATACGTTTTGCAACCTGATCGATGAAAGGTATTTTTAAATGAAGACCGGACTGGCGCACGACGTGAAATTTACCCAACCGTTCCACAATCGCAGCAGTTGCCTGCTTGACCGTAAAAAATGAGGCAAAAAGGACGATTAATCCTAAAAAAATAATAATTCCGAAATAAGTCATATTTTAGTTTTTATGGTTAAACTGGTTACTTCTTAAAGATAATCAAATTTTCGGAATTTACATCGTCATTCCGATCTCAATTCCTTTAATTTTCCGGTAAAGATCGGTCGCAAAATTATCCGTCATTCCTGAAACAAAATCAATAACGCCCAAAACCTTTTGGTAATCGCTTCCGTTTTCGTAAACAAACTGTTGTGGCAGAAGTTTCAGTGCCATTTTATCGTAAGATTTTCGTTTCTCATTTTCGGTTAAAATAGGCGGAATAAAATGATTAAGCAATTCGTACATTACATTATAACCCGCATTTTCAATTTCAATGACGGCTTTGTGACCGTAAATTTTCTCAATCGAAAAACTCTCGATTTCCTGAAGCGAAGAATTTTCACTTTTAAAAATATCCAGCAGCGCTTTATCTAAAGTTCCTTCTAAAATGTCGGAAAAACGCTCTTTATAAATTTCGATCGATTTATTAATTAAAGCATTGATGACTTTTGCGCGCAAATAGGAAATGCGTTCATTAGCATTGGTCAAAACCGCAAGTTTGTCTTCTACCCTTTTGGTATTCGCGTTTTCAGATTTTATGAGGTCAAAGAAGAGATTTTCGCAATCTGCCGTGGATACGATTCCCAGGCGGTGCGCATCTTCCATATCGATAATGTTATAGCAAATATCATCCGCCGCCTCCACAAGCCAAACAAACGGATGCCTTTTAAAAATTACGGGTTCTTCACTTTCAGAAATCAGCTGAACTGATTTTGCGATATTTAAAAAAGTATCTTTTTCGTTCTGAAAAAAACCGAATTTTTTCCTGTGTATTTGCCCCTTTTTTTTTGCTACAGCTTCGCACGGATATTTAGCAATACTTGCTAAAGTTGCAAATGTGAGCTGCGTTCCGCCATCATCTTTTCCGGTTTGCTGATGCGTTAAAACGCGGATGGCATTAGCATTCCCCTCAAAATTCACCAAATCTGCCCATTCTTTTTCGGTAAATTTTGGTTTTAAATCAGCTTCATTTTTTTCGAAATAGCTCGCAATGGCGTCTTCCCCGGAATGTCCGAACGCCGGATTTCCAACATCATGACACAAACACGCCGCAGCGATTACATTTTGAAGATTGTGCTGATAAAAATTTTGGGCGTTCAAATCGAGTTTTTTCTCGAAATTCTGAAAGATAAATTCACCAACTGAACTTCCCATGCTTCGGCCGACCGAGGAAACTTCCAGCGAGTGCGTAAGCCGGTTATGCACAAACACGCTGCCCGGAAGCGGAAAAACCTGAGTTTTATTTTGCAGTCTGCGAAACGGTGCCGAAAAAATAATTCGGTCAAAATCGCGCTGAAAATCTGTTCGTGAAGCAGGCGTTGAAGTTGGGTTTCCCGTGCGCTGATGCGTGAAAATACTGTTTAAATCCATATTTCAAAAGTACGTTTTTTCTATAGCTTTTTAAAATGGTTTAAGTTTTGGATTTGCTTTTGAAAATTTCACCATGCCGGAAGGACCTTCCATAAAAATCCTGAAAGACCTCGCAGAAAAATTCATCGGTCAGGAAATCATTTCCGCTTCCGGGAACGCGAAAATCGAAATGGACCAACTGCCGGGAAAAACTTTCGAAGCGTATAAAACCTACGGCAAGCAATCTTATCTGGTTTGCGGTAAACTGGTCGTCCGGATTCACCTGCTTTTGTGGGGCAGCTATTCACTGGACGAGCAGACAAAGCCCAACCGTCAGCTTCGCTTGCATCTCAAATTCGAAAATGGTGATCTGTATTTTTATTCGTGTTCGGTTAAATTGTTAGATTCAAAAGTTTTAAAAGAAATCGACTGGAACGCCGATGTTTTGAGTGATGAATGGAAACCTTTAAAAGCGAAAAAAAAGCTCAAATTGCAGCCAGAAATGTTGGTTTGTGATGCACTGATGGACCAGAATATTTTTTCCGGCGTCGGGAATATCATCAAAAACGAAGTTCTTTTCCGGATTGGCGTTCATCCGGAAAGTTTGATCGGAAGATTACCACCGAAAAAGTTATCAGCGCTTATTTTCGAAGCTCGCAATTACAGTTTTGATTTTCTGCGTTGGAAGAAAGAATACGTGCTGAAGAAAAACTGGCTCGTACATACCAAAAAAATATGCCCGAAATGCGGCGAAAATTTAACAAAAAGACACACGGGTCTCAACAGCAGACGCAGCTTTTTCTGTGAAAAAAACCAGAAACTATATCAATAAAAATTCCCGGCTAAAACCGGGAATTTTTTCAATTTATATAAGCAAGTAATCTTACATATAACTTTCAATCGGTGCACAGGTACAGATTAAATTTCTGTCGCCATAGGCTTCATCAACGCGGGAAACCGAAGCGAAGAACTTGCGGTCGCGAACCCAATCCAATGGATAAGCTGCTTTTTCGCGGCTGTATGGTTTATCCCAGGAATCAGAAATTACAACTTGCTCGGTGTGAGGCGCGTTTTTCAAGACGTTATTCGCCATATCTGCTTTTCCTTCTACGATTTCGTCGATTTCTTTTTTAATGGAAATCAGTGCTTCTGCGAAACGATCCAATTCTGCTTTACTTTCAGATTCCGTCGGTTCGATCATCAACGTTCCCGCAACCGGGAAACTTACCGTTGGTGCGTGATAACCGTAATCCATCAAACGTTTTGCGATGTCGGCAACTTCAATTCCGAACGCTTTAAACTGTCGGAAATCTACGATACACTCATGTGCCACGCGACCCTGTCTGTTTGAATATAAAATCGGGAAATGTTCTGCTAAAACTTCTTTTAAATAATTGGCATTTAAAATGGCAAAATTTGTAGCCTGTTTCAAGCCGTCGGCGCCCAACATTTTAATATAAGCGTAGGAAATATTCAGCACCAAAGATGAACCATAAGGCGCACCGGAAATTGCAGCAATAGATTCATTTCCACCGGTTTTAACGTTCGGATTTCCAGGTAAAAATTTCACCAAATGTTCAGCGACGCAAATCGGACCAACACCAGGACCGCCGCCACCGTGTGGAATTGCAAAGGTTTTATGAAGATTTAAGTGGCAAACATCAGCTCCAATGTCGCCAGGTGAAGTGTAACCAACCTGCGCATTCATGTTTGCGCCATCCATATAAATCTGTCCGCCGTGCTGATGAATTAAATCTGTAATTTCTTTAATATTATCATCGAAAAAACCATAAGTTGACGGATAGGTAATCATCACCGCTGAAAGATTTTCGCTGTGCTGTTCTGCTTTCGCTTTCAAATCTTCAAAATCGATTTCGCCATTTTCCAGGTTTTTCACCACCACCACTTTCATGCCGGCAATTACCGCTGAAGCAGGATTTGTTCCGTGCGCAGACTGTGGAATTAAAACAATATTACGGTGACTATCGCCACGTGATTTGTGATATTCGCGAATCACCATCAATCCTGCATATTCACCCTGCGCACCAGAATTCGGCTGCAAAGAAGTACCTGCAAAACCTGTGATTTCCGCTAAATCTTTCTCTAATTCTTTAATTAAAATCTGATAACCTCCCGCTTGATCGGTTGGTACAAACGGATGCACACTGCCCCATTCCGGCCATGAAAGCGGAAGCATTTCTGTTGCCGCGTTCAGTTTCATGGTACACGAGCCAAGAGAAATCATGGAATGTGTGAGTGAAAGATCTTTTCTTTCCAAACGCTTGATATAGCGCATCAATTCGGTTTCCGTATGATAAGCGTTGAAAACTTTTTCCTGTAAAATAGCGTCGGTTCTCAAAAGCTCTTCCGGAATATGAACTTCATCTTTGAAGGTTAATTTAAAACTCTGGGAAGCTAAAAAGTCTGCAAAAGCATCGAATAAATACTGAACTTTCTGAATGGTAGAAGTTTCATTTAAAGAAATGCTTACAATTCCGTCCGAGAAAAAATTCAGGTTAATTTTCCGGTCGAGCATCAGTCGCATCAATTTTGCTTTTTGCGCTTCATCCATACGGATTTTTACCGTATCGAAAATCGGTTCATCGGTGATGTCATAACCTAAAGTTTTCAAACCATTTTGCAGCGCGATTGCTTTAAAATGAATTTGGTCCGCAATGAAATTCAAACCTTTCGGTCCGTGATAAACCGCGTACATTCCTGCCATTACCGCCAGAAGCACCTGCGCTGTACAGATATTGGAAGTAGCTTTTTCTCTTTTAATATGCTGCTCACGCGTTTGCAAAGCCATACGCAAAGCACGTTTTCCGTAAGCATCCTGAGAAACTCCGATAATTCTTCCCGGTAAATCGCGTTTATATTCGTCTTTACAAGCGAAAAAAGCCGCGTGAGGACCACCGTAACCCATCGGAATACCAAAACGCTGTGTAGTTCCCACCGCGCAATCTGCGCCCATTTCAGCCGGTGATTTTAATTTCACCAAAGCCATCGGGTCACAGGCAACTACAACCTGCAAGTCTAAAGCTTTGTAAGCGCTGATCGTATCGGTATAATCGATGACAACTCCGTTTTTTCCTGGGTATTGTAAAATCGCACCGAAGAACGATTCATCAAGTTTTTTTTCTTCAAAATTGCCGACCACAACGTCGATTCCTAAACCTTCAGCTTTAGTTTTTAAAACCGCAACGGTTTGAGGTAATACCAAATCCGAAACAAAAAATTTATTTGCTTCGCCTTTCTTCTGGGTTTTTGTACGGCTTTCGAAGAACATGTGCATAGCTTCCGCAGCTGCTGTTGATTCATCTAAAAGTGAAGCATTCGCCAATTTAAAACCAGTTAAATCGCAAACAACAGTTTGGAAATTCAATAATGCTTCCAGACGGCCTTGCGCTATTTCTGCCTGATAAGGCGTGTAAGCGGTATACCAGGACGGATTTTCCAGAATATTTCGTTGGATGGCACTTGGTAAAATGGTATTGTTATATCCAAAACCGATATAATTATCGAACATTAAGTTTTTCGCCGCCAACTCTTTGGAGTGTGCAAGCATTTCGTACTCAGAAAGAGCATCGGAAATAGAAAGTTCCTCTTTTGAGCGAATGGAATCAGGAATGGTCTGACCGATGAGTTCCTCAATATCTGCAACTCCAATACGGTCTAGCATTGCCTGTTGATCGGCTTTATTCATGGAAATGTGCCGGTTTACAAATTGTGTAGTATTCATATTACTTTTACTGGATTTTTATAAAATAAAGGTTTGTAAAAATACGAATATTTGGGCAACGCTACAATTGATAAATGTCGCTAAATTCAATTTATTGAAAGTATTATTTGGAACTGTTCTAAATAATTTTTACTTTTGCGGCATGAATATCCAGATTATTCCGTTCAAAGTTGCGCCGTTAGCACCTGCCCAAAGTTTCAAAGAAGAAATGCTGTGCGGCAAAAAGAACTGCTGCAAAAAGTTTAAGAAAGGAAAAAGGTGTAAAAAATGCCCCGGAAGGTTGAAATTAGCTTAAACTAAATTTCAATACCGAAAAGTACTTTAGCTAAAAGCATCGCGGCGATAATCAGGAAAATTATCGCGATGGTAATTCGGCTTGCTTTTGACGGATTTTGCGTTTCTACTTTTTGTGCATGCTGCGGATTTACCAGTTTTTCAGCCTCTTCACGGTTTTGGTTCTCCGTATTTTCAAAAACTTCGGTAATTGTAATTTGCTGCACTAAAGTTTTATTCAGCAAAGAATTGGTCACATGCAGCAACAGCTGAAACTGGCCGTTTTTAAATTCCGTTATTCTGATAGTTTTTTCGCCATAACCTTTTTCGAGACCAAAAGGCAAAACTTTTACAATATCAGCATTGATAGTTTGCCAGGAAATAATGACTTCCTCACCTTTTTGAACGCGGACTTTGTTCGTGGTAAACGATTTGATGACCGGCGGCAAATTCGGTCTGTAAGTGCGTTGCTGATGTCCTAAATTATCATCGTAAATCCGTCTTTTTTCTTTGTCATTCAGCATTTCGTAAGCTTCCTGAATTTCGCGAAAGCGGTTTTCGAAAAACTCATCGCCAGGATTTTTGTCCGGGTGATATTTCAAAGAAAGTTTCCGATAGGCTTTTTTGATGTCTTCTTCAGAAGCATTTTCGGCCACACCAAGAAAATAATAATAATTCTTCATTCAGGATTTTCGGGCTGAGCAGCACTCGATTTTGGTACGCAAAAATAGAGCTTTTAAATTTTTTGAGCAGAAGATTTGGTTAAATTTTTACTGTGCTGGCAGATAAATTCCGAAAAACCACGTCCAAACAATCAAAATAATTTGCATGGGTAAACGCTCTTTAAATAGATAAGCCATTCCGGGTCCGGAGAAATCACCTTTAAAAAGATTAACTTTTTTCCGCGAAGAATTGATGTTGGCAAAAAATACAAGAACTAAAAATACAATCAGGAAAATGGCGGTCGCTTCACGAAAAGCGCGAAAAAAGAGCAAAATACCGGCAAGAATTTCTAGCACGCCGGTGAAGTAGACCAAAAACATTTTTGCCGGTAGAAAATCCGGAATCATGAGCGCCATTCCTTTTTGAAATTTAAAATGCGCTAAGCCGGTGAAAATCATAAAAACCGAAAGGCCAAGGTTTCCGGAAAAAATATAGTCAAAATACCCGTAAAAAATTTTGGTAACACCCAGACTCAGCAGAAAAGTTACCGCGATGATGGAAAGTAATTTCATCTAGCTTTCGGCAATTTTTTTCAAAAGCTCAAAACCCTTATTAAAACCGGTATTCATCATATCCACCATACTTTCATCGGCGTGTACAATTGCGCGAAGTTCGGTAGTTGTATCGTCCACTGCGCGCAGGAAATATTTTTCCTCGGTTCCGCTCCACTGCTTAACATCTCGGCTTTGCGTGTCTTCAACACCGTTTTGGTAAGTGCCCAAATGACTGAAAACCACTTCGGTCGGTTCATTTAAACTCGCGATGGTAGAAACCATTCCTTCACCATTTTTATTGGTAAAATAGGTTTTTCCGCCAACTTTCCAGTCGGTTTTGAACTGCGAACCTTCGTCAAAAAACTGGGTCCATTGTCCATAAGTTTCTTCGCTCCAAAGCAAATTCCACACATCCTGAATCGGTGCGTTGATGTACATTTCGTAATTTAAAGTTTCCATTTTTGCGTTTTTTTAAAATTTATTCTTCAGAAAGCTGCTTGATTAATTCCAGATTTTTCGGGTATTTCGTTCGGAAAAAATCCACAAATTCATCAAGTGAATTTACTTTCACGGTGAGCAGCGTGCCGTTTTCATTTGACTCTAAAAAATAACTGACGGTAGAATCTTCCCAATCTTGTGGTTCCGGTTTTCCATCCATGATCCAGCCGAGGTGTTTCATCGAAAGTTGCTGCGGAAAGTTATTTTTTTCAACCACGTTATACATGCCGTTGTTCGACTTATCTAGAAATTTCATCGTGCTGGCTTCACTCCAGTCGCCTTCAAAATAGGTACCTTCGTTCATTGCAGAAGACCATTTTCCGTAAGCATCCTGCGTAAAAAGCACTTCCCAAACTTTTTCGCGATTGGCATTTATTTGCTGCTCAAAGACCAAATTTTTCATTTTTATATAACTTATGGTTGCTAAGAATTGTACGCTGTTTCCAGATCAGATATTATGATTTTCTGCATCGTCATCATCGCCTGCATCACCTTCGCGCCTTTCGCGTGATCTTCACCATTCATCAACTCCAGTAATTTTTTCGGAACAATTTGCCAGCTTACACCGAACTTGTCTTTAAGCCAGCCGCACATCGATTCTTTCCCGCCGTCGGCGGTTAAGCCATTCCAATAAAGGTCGGTTTCTTCCTGAGAATCTGTCATTACAACAATTGAAATTCCTTCATTGAAATCAAACGGATGATTGTAGGAATAATCCATGCAGAAAAGGGTGTAACCGTCGATTTCAAAATGGGCGTGCTGAATATTTTCCGGGTTTTCTTCGGCTTTATCTCCGTCGCCGTATTTTAAAATTGAACCTATTTTGGAATCCGGAAAAATGTCGGTGTAGAAAATCATGGCTTCCGCAGCTTTGCCGTTGTTTTCGTGTAAAAACATTAAGGTCGGCACAATTCTTTGAACCTCTTTTTTAGCGTTAATAGAAAGTTGCCACGTAACACCAAATTTATCACGAACCCAACCATATAATTCCGACCAAGGCTGCTCCGCCAGTTCCAGTAAAATTTTTCCGTCTTTGACTAAAATTTCCCAGCATTTTTTAAGTTCATCCACGCTTTCACACAAAACGGTAAATGAAATTGAAGCGTTTTTCTGAAACTGTGGACCGGCATCTAAAATCATTAATTTTTGACCAAACAGCTCGATATTTATTACCATTTGGGTGTCAACCGTGATTTTACCGCCAAAGGTTTCACAGTAAAAATCGGCGGCCGCTTTGCCGTCTCCATCAAACCAAAGACAGGGAAAAATTTCGTTCGTCATTTTTAATTTTATTTAAATAAAAAAAGCCGCAGCTTTAGTGGTTTTCCACATATTTGTGAAAACGGTCTAAAATCGCGTACCAGCCGATTCTTTGCATTTCGCGTGAAAACTGAACTTCGGGTTCGAAAACTTCGATAATTTCAGTGGCATTTTCGTCTATTTTTTTGAAAAAGACTTCCACTTTTCGGCCGTCATCCAGAACGGTTCTCACATATTCCAGCGGGCGGATTTCATCAATATTGCCGGAAAAATTATAACCAAAGGATTTGTCTTTGTATTCCAGCCGATAATCAAACCGGCCGCCTACCCGAAAATCGATAACGGCCTTAGGGCAATGCCAGTTTGTAGTGGTAAAATTCCATTTCACAATATGCTTGGGCTGATAAAAAAAATCCCAAACTTTTTCTATTGGTTTTAAAATGGTAATGTTCACGGTTATGGGCTCCATATTAGCTTATTTTTCATAAAAATACGGAATAAATTCCAAACCGCTTAAGCCAAAATTGATTTTAGGTTAATTGTTTTCCACATATTTATGAAAGCGATCGAGGATAGCATACCAGCCGTCACGCTGCATTTCGCGCGAGTTACTTTCTTCCGGATCAAAGGTTTCCGTCACCTTTGTGGTGTTTGCATCTACCTCTTCAAAAGTCACTTCAACCTGGCGGTTATCATCCAGATGATAGCGTATTTTCTGCTTCGGAATTACTTCATCATACGTTCCTTTAAAATCAAAACCGAACTCGCCATCGCGCTGCTCCATTCTGTAATTAAATTGGCCGCCAACACGCAGATCATTTTCCGCGGACGGACAAACCCAGGACTCATCGGCGAAGTTCCACTCCGTGATGTGAGATGGTTCTGTAAAGAATTTCCAAACCTGCGAAACAGGTTTTAAAATCGTAATTTCAAGTGTTATTGGCTCCATATTTCTGTTTTATTTTTAAATGAATTTATTTGCCGCTAAAAGCTGCTTTTTTTCGATTTTAAAAAAATACCGTTTTAGCAGCTAAAAAAGCGACAGCTGAATTGCGGTATTTCCTTTTGGTTTTTCAGCATCACCAAATACGGTTTTTCCGCCATATTTCCAGGAATTTTTGCGTTCTTCTTCAATAACGTCATTGATATCAAAATTAGGTTTAAAATGTTCTTCCGCTTTTGCCATCATGCGGTGGAGCTTTTCAACGGTTTTCAATTGATCGGAATTTCCGAGCTTTGATTTTTCGACACCTTTTTGAAGAATTGAAATCGTCTCATCATAGATTTTCAGCGGCACTGGAAACGGATGACCGTCTTTGCCGCCGTGCGCAAACGAAAACCGCGCGGGATCTTTAAATCGTGAAGGCGCGCCGTGAATGACTTCGCTCACCAAAGCTAAACTTTGCAGCGTTCGTGGTCCCACGCCTTTCAGTAATAACAGTTCTTCGAAATTTTCCGGCGGAAGTTCGCGCGTCATAGAAAGTAAAGCGCCGAGTCTTTTCAAATCTACGTCCGAAGCCTGAACATCGTGATGCGCCGGCAGGATTAACCGGGCAAAATCTGCCATTATTTTCTCGGAATTGGTGTGCGAAATTTCCAGAATACCGCTGCGGTTATCTTTTGCATTTTGGGAAGTCAAATTAAGGATCTGACCGCGGTTGATACCTTCAATTCCTGTATGCGGTTCTTCCACAAAAGATTTTAAGTTTTCAGAATGCCAGTGATAGCGCCGCGCGGTTTTATCTTTCACATTCATTCCCTGCTGAATCACCGCCCACTTACCTTCATCGGTGAGCATAAAATTGTGCGTGTACAACTGATAGCCATCCTGAACGGCGGTATTATCTACTTTTGCTGAAAGTTTGCTTGCACGGACAAGTTCTGTACCGTTTAAACCAGTGGTTTCCGAGATCTTCACAAGCTCATTTGGTGTTTGGAGCGACAGTTTTCCTTTTCCGCCAGCGATATAAATTCCAAGCGATTTTGCCTGCGGATTGATGGCTTTTTTCAGCGCACCCATCACCGAAGTGGTGATTCCCGACGAATGCCAATCCATGCCCATGACCGCACCAAAACACTGGAACCAAAACGGATCGCTCATGCGGCGTATAACCTCATCTTTGCCGTAGTCGCACAGCATAACTTCCACCACCGAAAGACCGAGTGTGGACATTCGGTCGTAAAGCCATTGCGGGACGTAGCCGTAATGCAGTGGTAAATCTGCAGAACCCGAACGTTTCATTTATTGAATTTACTTTTCTATTTCAGACAAAAAACCTCGTCAGAAACTGCTTCCTGACAAGGTTAAAACTTTTAATTTCGGATTTTATTTTAAAGCGTTTAAAGCTGCTTCATAATTCGGCTCCTGTGCAATTTCTGCAACCTGCTCGGTATAGATCACTTTTCCGTCTTCATCAGCAACGATTACCGCGCGGCTTAAAAGGCCCTGCATCGGCGAATCTTCCATCGTCACTCCATAGTCATCACCGAAAGTTCCGCGGAAATCAGAGAGACTTTCTACGTTATCCAAACCTTCTGCAGCGCAAAAACGGTTTAAAGCAAACGGTAAATCTTTGGAAACATTTATTACGACTGTGTTTTCCAAATCAGCTGCTGCTTCATTGAATTTTCTTGCAGCTTCGGCGCAAACGCCGGTATCGATGCTTGGAAAAATGTTGAAAATTTTACGTTTTCCGCTGTAATCTTCGCTAGTTTTTTCTTTCAATTCTCCGTTGATTAACCGGAAATTTTTAATGGTGCTTCCAACTTCAGGTAAATTTCCCACGGTGTGCACCGGACTGTCGTGTAATGTAATATCTGCCATAATTGTAATAATTTTTAATTATCTCAAATTTAATGAAACTTTCACCAAGTCCCGAATTATCAAAGTTAAATAATTCTTAATTGATATTTTTCGGCGGTTAAACAATCACTTTTTTAAAACCAAAAAAAATCCGCTTTTAAGGCGGAATTTTTTTTTAAGCAGCTTAAAAATTTACTTAATGTTTTAGCAACAGGTCGGGCCGCAGCACTCGTTTTTCTTTTCACCGTAAACCGTGATGCTGAAAATTATATTTTTGTTGGACTTATAAATTTCAATTTCCTCTTCATTCAGATAATTTTTCAGAATATCGTTCGGAATGATAATCGGTTTTTCTTTCTGAATGGTGACGTTCTGAAAGCCGCAATTTTTAATGATTTCCAGATATTCATCTTTCTGAATTGCGCTCGCCACACAGCCCGCATACATTTCGGCGGCGTTTTTAATTTTTTCAGGTAAATCACCGGTTAAAACAATATCCGAAATGCTGAAATGTCCGCCAACTTTCAAAATCCGCTGCACTTCGCTGAACGCTTTCGGTTTGTTCGGCACGAGATTCATCACGCAGTTGCTCACCACAACATCCGCAACATTGCTCATCGTAGGAATATTCTCAATGTCGCCCAGACGGAATTCCACATTGTTGTATTTCAATTTTTCGGCGTTCAAACGTGCTTTATTGATCATTTCCGGTGTGAAATCGATGCCGATGACTTTTCCGGTTTCACCCGTTTCGTGTCGCGCCACGAAGCAATCATTTCCGGCGCCGCTGCCCAAATCGATGACGGTGTCACCAGGTTTAATTTTCGCAAATTCGGTTGGTAATCCGCAGCCTAATTTTAAATCTGCTTCGGCGTTATAACCTTCAAGATGTTCGTATTCATCGTTCATCACGTTGTAGACCTCGGTGGAACAACCGCCGCTTCCACAGCAAGAAGTTGCATTGGTGTCTTGATTCTGCAAAGCAATTTCACTGTATTTTTGCTTTACCATTTCTTTGATTTCTTCGTTGGTTGTCATGGGTTTTGAAATAAGAGATTAGATTTTTAGGGATAGAGGATTTGAAAAAATTTGCGTTGAAAGGGGGAATTTTTTAGTTTTAATGATTAACAGCAAGAACTTTTTTCGCTAATTTTTGTTCGGTTTTGCTTGCGTCCATATTCATATTTTGATATTGCAATATTACGATATAGTTTTTCACATCTCCAAATTTTTTAGCGATTATTTTTAGGCTTGAAGCAAAAAAAAAGCACCTAAAAGATGCTTTTTTTTAAATTTATAAAAATTAATTTTTTACTCCGAAACTTTTTCTTCTTTCTTTTTTCCGAAGAAAAATTTAATGATAATCGGTAAAGTAGTCATCAAAACGATGATAATGATAATCATCTCGAGATGCGATTTTAAATCAATCCCGAATTGGTTCTGAAAAAGTGCATCCAAATAATGTCCGGCAAAAATCAGTGAAAAAGACCACAAAATTGCTCCAATAATATTATCAACTAGGAAACGCGTTTTATCCATCTTCACAATTCCGGCAACGATCGGCGTAAAAGTTCTTACAACCGGTAAAAATCTTGCCATTATCACCGCCAAAGCGCCATGCTGCTCGAAAAAGTCATGTGCCTGGAAAAGATATTTCTTTTTGAAAAGGAAAGAATCTTCTCTTTTGTACAATGCCGGGCCGGCTTTTAAACCAAACCAATATCCGACTTCATTACCGATGATTGCCGCAACTGAAACCGCTGAAGCTAAAATGGTAGTGTCTAAAAAATCGCTGCCTGTGGAGCCTAATGTTTCATTTACAAGTTCTACCGCGTAAATACCGGAAACAAAAAGCAGGCTGTCACCCGGAAGAAAAAAACCGACAAACAAACCTGTTTCCGCAAAGATTATAAATAAAATGAGCCAAAAACCGCCCATTTTTATGTAAAACTCAGGATTTAATAAATCCTTCCAACTTTCAAAATTCTCCATATTTGCAAAGATAACAAAAGAGCTCTTCTGCAAAGAATAAGAAATTGTTAAAGTTTATTAAATTTTAAAGCTCGAAGTTATCGTCAGAAACTGCCGTTCCGTCGGCCATTAGAAATGCTTTAAGAAACGGCGTCAGATTTCCGTTCATCACACCGTCCACATCCGAAGTTTCAAAGCCAGAACGCACATCTTTCACCAGTTTGTACGGGTGCATCACGTAGTTGCGAATTTGGCTGCCCCACTCGATTTTCATTTTACCGGCTTCTATCTCAGTGCGCGCTTTCATACGCTCTTCAAGTTCCATTTCGTAGAGGCGTGATTTCAGCAACTGCATTGCTTTTTCTTTGTTTTGAAGCTGCGAGCGCGATTCGGAATTTTCAATTATAATTCCAGTGGGTGCGTGACGCAAACGAACTGCCGTTTCTACCTTATTTACATTCTGTCCACCGGCGCCACTCGAACGCATGGTTTCAAAGGAGATATCTGCAGGATTAATGTTGATTTCAATCGTGTCGTCCACTAAAGGATAAACGTAAACCGAGACGAAACTGGTGTGGCGTTTTGCATTGGAATCAAACGGAGAAATACGCACCAAACGGTGCACGCCGTTTTCACCACGCAGATAACCGAAAGCAAATTCACCGTCAATTTCCAAAGTGACGGTTTTAATTCCGGCAACATCGCCTTCCTGATAATTCAGTTCGCGAATTTTGTAGCCTTGATTTTCTGCCCACATCTTGTACATCCGCATCAGCATCGAAGCCCAATCGCAGCTTTCCGTTCCTCCTGCACCAGCTGTAATTTGTAAAACCGCCGAAAGTTCGTCGCCTTCATTCGAAAGCATATTTTTAAATTCTAAATCTTCGATTTTCTGAACTAAAACCGGAAAAGCTTCATCAAGTTCCCGCGCGGAATCCGGATCTTCTTTCGCAAATTCCATTAAAACCTGAATATCTTCAAAACGTGTGAAAATTTCCTCGTAATCATCCACCCACTTCTTCTTGGAGCGCAGCTGTTTCATGAAGATTTCCGCTTCCTTCGGATTGTCCCAAAACTCTGGTGAAACAGTTTTTTCTTCGTCATTTGCAATCTCAATTTTTTTACGGTCGATCTGCAGATATTTATACAAATCTGCTATCCGGGATTGCGTTTCTTTTATTTGGTCGCTGTTGATCACTCGATTTTAATTTTAGCAAAAGTAATATTTTTTTAAAGGAAACGTAAATCTGCAAAAAATCCAAAACAGAAAAAAATGCCCAAAAAGCGGCAAATTTTCTTTAAGTTTAATTCAGTAAGTTTTTAAAAATTAAAAAATTCGGCACAAAAAAGCCGGAAAATCTGCATTCTCCGGCCGGTATTTTTTGGTAATGATTTAAAGGTAAATCTGCTTGTAATATTCATCGGCCATTCGGTCGGAATTGAAAGCAACTTTTACATCATCCATCGCGGTTTGCTGTACAGTTCGCCATTCATCCGGACGATCGTAATACATTGGAATAATTTCGTTTTCTAAGATTTCATAAAGCTTATTCAAATCGTAATTATCCTGGTCGTAAACGCTCATATTATCGTAATCCGCTTTCGGCACTACAAATGAGTTTTTGCCGTGTTTGGCAAATTCCGGAATCCAACCATCGTCTGTAGAAAAGTTTACAGAACCGTTCATCGCAGCCGTCATACCGGAAGTTCCGGAAGCTTCACGCGGCACACGCGGATTATTTAACCAAACATCAGAACCTTGCTTCATCGATTTGCTTAAAGACAATTCGTAACCTGTAAGCACCGCCATATTTTTGTAATTTTTACTTTCTTCAACAAGTCCGTTAAAGGTTGAAATCGCGGAATAATCCATCGGATAAGGTTTTCCTGCCCAGATAATCTGCACCGGATATTTCGGATTGTTCAACAGTCTTTCAAACCTTTCTTTGTCGTGAAGCAATAAATCTGCGCGCTTGTAGCCAGCAAATCTGCGCGCCCAAACGATGGTTAAAACATTAGGATCGAATAAATTTCCTGTTTGATCGGCAACAATTTTGAAAAATCTTTTCTTTAAATGCTTTTTGCGGAAATCAAATAAGGTGGAATCAGCTTCATCTTTCGACTGATAAAGCGGTTTATCTGCCCAATATTTAAATTCCTGTGCGTTCGTAATTGCTTTAATTTCACAAATATTTGGGTATTTGCTCCACATTTCACGGGAAACTACTCCATGCAGTTGGGAAACACCATTAGCAACCCTCGCCATTCTGAGCGCACACAGTGAGTGGTTAAAACGGTCATCTTCTACACCTTCGATGTTTTTAACCTGATCAATGCTTAAACCTGAAAAGTAAGACATATCATGGCACATGGTAAGATTATGCTTTTCATTTCCGGCTTCTTCCGGCGTATGCGTGGTGAAAACCAGTTTTTCTTTAACTTTATTCAAATCGCCACCGAATTTCTTCAACAAATAAAATGCTGCCGGCAAACCGTGCGCTTCATTTAAATGATAAACATCGCGCTCGAAATTCATCATGTCCAGAAGTTTTGCGCCACCTTTTCCTAAAAGAATATATTGCGCAAGTTTGGTAGATTCGTTCGCGTCGTACAGACGGTGACAAATTGTTTTTGAAATATGGTCGTTTTCCGGCACGTCGGTGGAAAGGAAAAACATCGGCGCAGTGTGGAAAACTTCCGGCGCCAAATAATACACTTTCACCCAAACCGGCGCGGAATGGATATTTATTTGAAACTTAATGCCCGTGTCCTGCAAAAAAGAATACAATTTTACCGTCCAGGTTGGTTGTAAAGTCTGGTCGTGATTTCTCGCCTGATCGTAATAACCAAATTTCCACAGAATCCCAATTCCTACCAAATCCTGCTTTAGGTTATAAGCACTTCGCATGTGCGAACCCGCCAAAAATCCGAGCCCGCCGGAATATATTTTCAACGCCTGATCAATGGCAAATTCCATTGAAAAATAGGCAACTTTTTTAGAATACTCCGGATTGATGCTGTACGGCATCGTATAGTTTTTAAAATCCATTTTTGTTTAAAATTAAAAATCAGCTGCAAATGTATTGATTAAAAAGCGGTCTGAAAATGAATGACACCAAAATTTTGCAATAGCTGCGCGAACTCATATTAGGCGCCGAATAGCAAATTTTAAAAATTACATTGCGTAAATTTGAGTTTTCAAAAGTTTCATCATGAAAGAAATAATTTTTGCTGAATTCCAGAAATATAAACATCAAACCGACGAGATTTTTTCGGTGTTAAATGAGCCTGTTTTCTTAAAAAAAATTAATGATGAAAGCAAAACTATCGCAGATTTGGTTCTGGATTTTGCTGAAAAATTCGGGGCAAAAACGGCATTTTTTTCTGAAATAGAAAATGAAAAAATTGGGCAAAATAGCAACGAATTTTTTCAAAATAATTTAACTTCAAAAACCGAAGTTCTACAGTTTTGGTCTGAAAGCTGGGAAATTATATTTAAAAACATTGAAGAAATTTCCGCGGAAAAATGGGAAAAATTCGGTCAAATAAGCGGTAAAAAATCTGATTTTGAATCAATGGTTTTAAGCCAACTTTCAAGCTGTGTGTTTTCCGTGGGTCAAATTATTTTTCTTGCAGAATTGCTTCAAAACGAGAAAGATTCTGCTGAAAAAATTCAAACAAAAATTCCGTTTTCGCAAAAACCGGAAAATACAGCCGATTTGCCGGAAAATTCTTCGCCCGTGTGTTTTGCGAAAAGCGACGAAGTGCGCGACGAATACAAAATTTAAAATAGCTGATAAATTTCAGTATTGATTTAAGTCAGTACCAAAAAATATTTCTCCTCGCCGCTTGTGTTTACATTTACACCATCAAAACACAGGTAATGGAAACACCTATCGGATTACAGAAACTCGAGCAGGTTTTAGCAGATCTGAAAGCGAAAAATAGCCTAAGCTTCGAGGAAGTTTGCGATTTACTTTTCACCTTTCACATTAAGGATTTCGAAGAAATCTACCAGATTTCTGCCTTGGAAATTCCAGCAGAAACCTGTATGAGAATTCCGGTTTTTCAGGGCGAATTTTTCGCGGCGCTGAAAATCTGGGGCATAAATTACTGTTCGGTTATCCGGGATCATGTGAATTATGATACCAAACTTAAAGTGCTGAAAGGCAGCCTGACGGAAATTAGTTACCGCGAAAATGACAATTTTATTGAATACGATTCGCGCGCAACAGCTAAGGAAGGCGATATTTTAATTGAGAAAACTACAGACATCAATTCGATTATCAATAATTCCGACGAAATTACGGTAAGTCTTCACGTGTACAGAACGCCGAAACTGAATGTAGAAAACGTAAGGATTTTTGATACAGAACAGCGCAGAATTGGCCAGCTGTCGCACCACGCCACGGTCTGCTCCTGGAAAGCAGTTGATAATCATTTTAAGAAAATAACCCAGATTTAGGGCAAAAATTTATATTTAGTTAGATTTCATTTCATTAAGAATCGCGCTTCGGCGCGGTTTTTTTTCGTAATGAACCGAAATTTTTCTTTGCACCGAATAAATCTTTAAATTTGCAGTCTGAAAATATGGAACATCTTACCCAAAAAACCGCCGCTTTTCATACGCTTGGGTGTAAACTCAATTTTGCGGAAACTTCAACAATTGCACGCCAATTAACAGGTGCCGGCTACGCAAAGGTTAGCTTTGATGAGCGTGCGCATGTGTACGTCATCAACACCTGTTCTGTGACAGAAAATGCTGACCGCGAATGTAAATTTCACGTGAAAAGAGCCATGAAAGCCAATCCCGACGGTTTGGTAGTGATTTTAGGCTGTTATGCGCAGCTGAAACCTGAAGAAATTTCGGGTATTGAAGGCGTAGATTTGGTTTTGGGTGCGAAAGAAAAGTTCAATCTTTTGAGCTATCTGGATGATTTGCAGAAATCTGCTGACAACGGAATTATCCATTCCTGCGAAGTTGATCAGGCTGATTTTTTTATCGGAAGTTATTCCATTGGCGACCGCACGCGGGCTTTTCTGAAGGTTCAGGACGGTTGCGATTATAAATGTACGTACTGCACCATTCCTTTAGCACGCGGAATTTCCCGTTCAGATACCATTGAAAATGTGGTTAAAAATGCTGCAGAAATTGCGTCGCGCGGAATTCGGGAAATTGTTTTAACCGGCGTAAACATTGGCGATTACGGTAAAGGTGAATTTGGGAATAAAAAACACGAGCACACATTTTTAGATTTAATTTCAGAACTCGATACCGTTGAAGGTATTGAAAGAATCCGTATTTCTTCGATAGAGCCGAATCTTTTGAAAGACGAGAGCATTGAACTCGTCGCGAAAAGCAAGCGTTTTGTGCCGCATTTCCACATTCCCTTGCAAAGCGGCAGCGATGATTTATTGAAGAAAATGAAGCGCCGGTATATGTCCGGACTTTACACCAATCGTGTGCAAAAAATCCGTGAAGTCATACCGGATGCGTGTATAGGTGTTGATGTTATCGTAGGGTTTCCGGGGGAAACCGAGGAAAAGTTTTTGGAAACCTATCGTTTCCTAAATGAATTGCCGATTTCTTATCTGCATGTTTTCACCTATTCTGAAAGAGAAAATACGGAAGCTGTAGAAATGGACGGCGTAATCCCAATTGCGGAACGAAAAAAACGCAGCAAAATGCTCCGAATTTTATCTGAGAAAAAGAAAATGGCATTTTATGAAACGCAGCTTGGCAAAACTTTGCCGGTGTTGTGGGAGCACGAAAATAAAAACGGATTTATGTTCGGTTTCACCGAAAATTATGTGCGCGTAAAAAAAGCTTTCGACGAAAATTCCATTAACCAGATTGAAAACTTAAAACTTCAGAAAATAGAAAATGACGGTACCGTAAGTGTACACGCCGCTTTCGAAGCGTTTTTAAGTAAAGTTTAGTTCGTCGGCACAGGTTGAACGGTTCCCGTAGGTAAAATCCGAAATAAGTCGGGGAAAAATACTTGTAAAATCAGGTAAGAAATTATTGCGATGATCATTGATACAATTGCAAAAATCACGATCGGTCCTGGTGTATTTTTTTTTCTTGGTTCCATAGCTGCATTTTTAATGTTAAATTTTTCCCTGCAATTTCTGCACCACCTTATTTTGGAGATTCGGTTTGTGCTTTTGCCATTTTAAATTGGGTATAGCGCGGCTGCAAAATTTTGGCGATTAAACCCGTCCAGCCCGTTTGGTGTGAAGCGCCGACGCCGCGGCCATTGTCACCATGAAAATATTCGTAAAAGAGAAT
Source organism: Kaistella solincola (assembly GCF_000812875.1). Lineage (GTDB taxonomy): Bacteria > Bacteroidota > Bacteroidia > Flavobacteriales > Weeksellaceae > Kaistella > Kaistella solincola. The sequence goes on from NZ_JSYK01000003.1 coordinate 1,211,836, forward strand.
ATAATCCTTGAAATCTTCATCGTCCTGAAATCTCGGATATTGGCCGTTAAAAGCGCGTTTACCGTTTTCGTCTTCAAGAAAAATTTTCGCCAGTCTTTTGCTTAAAAAATCTGCAATTTCATTTAAATTTAAATATTCTCCACTACCGGTCGGACATTCTATCTTAAAATCGGGGCTGTAATAAAAAAAGAAGCGCTGCAGACTTTCGATAATTAAAAAATTAATCGGAAACCAAATAGGCCCGCGCCAGTTGCTGTTTCCGCCAAACATGTAACTGTCACTTTCCGCAGGCAGATATTTCACCGTATAGTCCGTGCCACCTAAATTGATATGAAAGGGATTTTCCTCATATTCCTTTGATAAAGCGCGCACACCGTAATCGCTAAGAAATTCTTTTTCGTTCAGCATACGTTCCAGCAATTTTTTCAAACGGTGACCACGCAGCAATGAAAGTAGATGTTTGGATTCGTCACCTTTTACGTCCCAATGTGAAACAAGCGCCGCAAGTTCCGGCTTGTTTTTTAAGACCCATGACATTCTTTCGCTGAAAACCGGCAATTTGTCCAGCATTTCTTCGTCGATGACTTCCACCGCAAACATGGGAATTAAGCCGACAATCGTGCGGATACGCAAAAACATATTCGTGCAGTCTTTCAGTTGCAAAGCGTCGTAGAAAAACTGATCCTGCTCATCCCAAAGTGAAAAATCGCCTTCGCCCATATTGTCCAGCGCATAAGCAATATGAAGAAAATGTTCGAAAAATTTCGTCGCCATATCTTCATACACTTTGTTGTAAAGCGCCAGTTCCAGAGCGATACGCATCATGTTTAAAGAAAACATGGCCATCCAGCTCGTGCCGTCTGCCTGTTCAAGATTCTGTCCGTGAGGCAAGGTTGCATTCCGGTCGAAAATGCCGATATTATCCAAACCAAGAAAACCGCCTTCGAAAATATTGTTGCCGTTATTGTCTTTTTTATTCACCCACCAGGTGAAATTCATCAATAATTTCTGGAAAACGCCTTCAAGAAATTCCAGGTCTGGTTTTCCTTTCTGGACCTCATCAATTTTAAAAACCCGAAATGCTGCCCAGGCATGGACCGGCGGATTTACATCACTGAAATCCCATTCGTACGCCGGAAGCTGACCGTTCGGGTGCATAAACCACTCCAGCGTGAAAAGTTTGAGCTGCTGTTTGGCAAAATCGGAATCGATGAGCGCATAACTTAAAGTGTGAAAAGCCAAATCCCAGGTCGCAAACCACGGATATTCCCACTTGTCGGGCATGGAAATAATGTTCATGGAATTGAAAGTTTCCCATTCTTCATTTCGGATTTTCCGTCGTGATTTCGGTGGTTTTACTTCGGCAGGATCGCCTTCCAGCCATTTTTCGACGTTGTAATGGTAAAACTGCTTACTCCACAACATTCCGGCTAAAGCCTGTCGCTGCACGAGCTTTTCGTCATCGGTTTTAATGCCTTTTTGCAGATCTTTATAAAATTCATCAGCTTCATCTTTTCGTTTTGAAAATGTTTCGTCACATTTTTCAAATGGATTTTCCACATCTTTGTCCGATAACCGAAATTCGAAAATTTTGGTCGATTTAGCCGGAATAATTTCATCGATGAAAAAAGCGGCTTTTGTACTCTTTTTTTCCGGATTTACCGCATTCTCATTTCCATTAATTACATAATCATTAATTCCGTCTTTGCAGTATTTCCCGCTATTTTCAGATTGATACAGCCTTTGGTTATTGGTTTCATTATCGCAAAAAAGGATTTTTTGGGCACTTTTGCCGTAAAAATTTTTAATGCTTAACGCTCTGTGCTTTATGCAGATTTGGTTAGAATTTATTTCATTTAGTTCTGGTCGGTAATCATCGTAGCCCCAGCTCCAGGTATTACGAAACCAAATCGTAGGCAAAAGCACGAGCGGCGCGTCTGCCTCGGATTTATTGGTAACAGTGACTTTAATGAAAATATCCTGTGGTGAAAATTTCGCAAATTCTATAAAAACATCGAAATATTTATTCTCATCAAAAATTCCCGTGTCAATGAGTTCATATTCTGGTTCCAGTTTTCCTGCAGCTGCGTTTCTTTCAATTAATTCTTCGTACGGATACGCGTTTTGCGGATATTTATAGAGCATTTTCATGTAGGAATGCGTCGGCGTGTTGTCGAGGTAATAATAATATTCCTTCACATCTTCGCCGTGATTCCCCTGACTGTTCGTAAGGCCGAAAAACCGCTCTTTGACCATTTCGTCTTTCTTGTTCCAAAGACCCAGTGAAAAAATTAAAAGCTGCTCATCGTCAGAAATTCCACAGATCCCTTCCTCACCCCAGCGGTAAGCTTTGGCTTCTGCGGTGTCGTGCGTCGTATAATTCCAGGCATCGCCGTTAGCGGAATAATCTTCACGCACCACGCCCCATTCCCGGTTGCTCACATAGGGTCCCCATTTTTTCCAGGCTATATCGGGTAATTTTTTGCTTTCTTCGGTCATCGGGTGTGTTTTTTGTTTAAAGGCTTTTGCAACGCGCTAAATTTAGCCGCCGGTAGTAAAAGACTCAAAAGTGGTCATGCCGCCATCGATAAAAATGCTTGCGCCACTGATATAATCTGCCAAATCGCTCGCTAAAAAAACGGCGAGATTTCCAATATCCTGCGGCTGGCCGATTCTGTTATATGGAATCAGCGTCAAAAGCGAATTCATTTCCTGTTGCGTTTCCCAGGCGCTTTTATTAATCGGGGTTTGGATTGCGCCGGGACAGATAGAATTCACGCGAATCCGGTCGGCGCCGTATTCCTGGGCCAAAGTTTGCATCAACATTCTGATAGCGCCTTTGCTGGCTGCGTAATTTGCGTGCCCAGCCCACGGAATGATTTCGTGTACCGACGAAATATGGATGATTTTTCCGCATGCAACGGAACGCGCCGGATCAATTCCTCTTCTTAAAAATTCTTTTATGGCCTCACGCGCGCAGAGAAACTGTCCCGTTAAATTCACACCAATTACGGCTTCCCAGGCGCTTAACGACATTTCCGTAAACGGCGAATCTACCTGAATTCCAGCGTTATTCACCAAAATATCCACTGTTCCGTAATTATCGGTGACTTCTTTAAACATTTTAATCACCTCATCTTCCTTCGAAACATCGCACTGGCAAAGCATTCCTTCGCCGCCTTTCTCAACGATTTCATTTAAAATAACTGCGGCTTTTTCGCGTGAGCTTTCACTCGGATAATTAATGACCACGTTCGCGCCGGATTCCGCCATGGATTTTGCAATTCCCGCTCCGATGCCGCTGGAGGAACCTGTGATTAAAGCGACCTGGTTTTTTAATGAAACTTCCATATTTATATATTTTTGAAATGATGATTTTTAATGATGATATACGTCATCGTACATCACGCCAGCCTCAATTCTTACCGGTAGAAAATTTTCTGGCGGAACAATCGGGCAGTTATAATCGAAAGCATTGTAAGCGCAGTACGGCTGATAAGATTTATTAAAATCGATGATGATTTTGTTTTTGGCTGGAATTTTTAAATCCAGATATTTTCCGCCGCCGTAAGTTTCTTTGCTGTTGGTTTCGTCGCGGAATGGCAAAAAAAGATAATCTTCATATTCTTTCTGCTTCATTAAGTCTAAACTTTGGTAAAGCGAAACGGTGTAATTTTTTCCATCTAAATTAAATGTTGCTTTACCGTATTCGCGGTATTTTTTAGTTTTCCCGGAAGAAGTTGGCATTTCGAAAGTTTCCGGATTTTCGGTTTTCTTGAAATCTGCATTTATCCGATATTTTAAATCGATCGGGAAAAACGGATGCGCCGTAAAACTGGTAAAATTACTTCCGCGCAATGGTGTTGTTTTTATGTTTTTGTATTCGGAATTCAATTCCTGTTGAAAGTTTTTAATGTCCGAAACCGGGTTTTCAGCAACCGACGTGGCGCAGGCGAAAATCAGAAAAAAACAGGCAAAAAGGGCGATATTTTTCATTAAATTAAAATTAAAAAAGATAAACTATCAGCAGATAAAATCGCTGATACGAAGTTTCTAAAAAAAAGGCCGTTTTAAGACGATATTTTTACACGGTAAACATCGGTACCGTTTCTTTTTATATTCGGCACGTAAAATCCGCCATCTTCCGGTATTTCTTCTTTGAGGTCAAAACTTTTACAGTCGCGCGGCAAGCCGGAAAAAACCAGCGTAAACCAAAAGTCTTTATGCGACGGAACCTCTGTCCAATACGGAAAAAGCGAAATGTTTTCGTGGTGAATCAGCGTGCTTTTGTGGCTGGAATTATTATCGATTAAAAACGTGGACGCCCAAATGCGTACCAGCATTCCGGAAAACGGACTGCCCGGAAAACAGCAATGCACGATGACCTGTTTTTCTTCTTCAACCAGTGGCTGAAGCGATTCCAGAATCTCCGTGGTGATTTCCGGCTTTGTAACGGTGCCGGGCTCGCTCATTTTCCAAAGCAGTTTCATTGCTTAATAATTCAGTTCCAGTTTTTCCTTGGTATAAGCGCGAATTTTTTCAGTCAGCTCAGGATTTTGGGATAATTTCTGGCCGTAAGATGGAATAATTTCGCACAGTTTTTCCTTCCATTCGTTTTCCACCTTGTCGGGAAAACATTTTTCAAGCACCTGCAACATCGCATAAGCAGCGGTAGAAGCGCCCGGCGAGGCACCCAATAATGAGGCGATTGTGCCGCTTTTATTCACCACGACTTCGGTCCCGAATTCCAGTTTTCCGCCGTCTTCTTCATCTTTTTTAATGATCTGCACACGCTGTCCCGCAATTTTCAATTGCCAGTCGTCTTCATGCGCGTCTTTCACAAATTCCCGTAAATGTTGCATGCGCTGATCTTTCGTCATCGCGACCTGTCGGACTAAATATTGAGTTAAAGGCAAATTATGCCACCAAGCACCAAACAGTGAACGGATGTTTGAAAAATTCACACTTTCGGGCAAATCCAGATAGCTTCCTTCCTTTAAAAATTTCGTTGAAAAGCCCGCAAAAGGCCCGAATAAAAGCGCCTGCTGACCATCGATGATGCGCAAATCTAAATGCGGAACGCTCATTGGCGGGGCATCTACAGTGGCTTGCGTGTAAACCTTGGCTTGATGTTGTGCGATGAGTTCAGGTTTGAAGGAAACCAGCCATTCACCGGAAACCGGAAAGCCGCCGTAGCCATCGCTTTCAGGAATATCCGAACTGTCAAGCAGAGGAAGCGCATAACCGCCAGCGCCGATAAATACAAAATCAGACGTGAGTTCGTACTTCTTCGGATGCATGCGGTTTTTGACTTTTATTTCCCATTTTCCGTCGTGGCGCGGATCGATGTCTTTTACGTCGTGGTAAAGGAAAACATCAACATTAGAATCATCAGCGAGAAACCGTCCCATTTTTCTGGTTAATGTCCCGAAATTAACATCGGTTCCCATATCCATTTTTGTAGCCGCTAAATGCTCGGTTTTTTTGCGGTGGCTCATTATTAAAGGAATCCATTCGCGCAGCTGGTTGTGATCGGTGGTAAACTGCATTCCCTGAAAAAGATGAGATTGCGTCATTTTTTCATGCCGGCGGCGCAGAAACTCACCATCGCCTTTGCCAAAAACCAAACTCATGTGCGGACAGGAATTTATAAATGTTTTCGGGTCAGATATATAATTTTTGGAAAGTAAGAAAGACCAAAACTGTTTAGAAACTTCAAACTGTTCAGCTATTTTTTCAGCTTTTGAAATATCAATGGAACCATCTTCCTGCAGAGGTGTATAATTTAATTCACAAAAAGCAGAATGACCGGTTCCTGCGTTATTCCACGCGGCGGAGCTTTCGCGGGCAAAGCGGCCGAGTCTTTCAAAGATTGCGATATTTAAAGTAGGTTCCAGTTCGTGAAGTAAAGTTCCGAGCGTGGCGCTCATAATTCCACCACCTATTAAAACTACGTCGTAGTGCGACTTCGGAACTCGTGCAGCGATATATGAAGGCATAAAAAAACAGTTTTGTGTTACGAATTTCGGTAAAACTTTTGTTTTAAAGCTAATGGAACTTGTTAAACTTAACTTAAATTAAGCCCTGAAAATCACAAAATTTCAATCAAACAAGACCAAAAATTTCTGAATAATAAAATTTATAAAAGCAAAAATTTGGTATTTTAGCAGGAAATATTTTGAAATTTTTAAATTGAAAAAATTCCACAAAAAAAGCCCCGAACAAGGGCTAATTTTTGAAATGATGAAATATTTTGGTTTAAATTTAATTCAACATCAAAGTCAGTTTCTTAAATTCAGTTTCAGCATTTTTTTCTTTGTATAGAACCCCGTAAATCGTATCGATAATCGGTGTTTTCAGTTTTTTATCTTTCGCCGTATGATACACGGAATCTGCAGCGTAATAACCTTCCGCAATCATATTCATCGATTGTATCGCTGATTTCACGGTGTAACCTTTTCCGATGAGATTTCCTAAATTTCGGTTTCGCGAAAACAGGGAGTACGCCGTAACCAGCAAATCGCCGAGATACGCGCTTTCATTCACATCACGCGGAACTTCGTACACCGCATCGAGGAAAACTTCCATTTCGCGTACTGCATTAGAAACAAAAACCGCCGTAAAGTTGTCGCCGTAACCCAGTCCGCTGGAAATTCCCGCGCCTACGGCATAAATATTTTTCAAAATCGCGCTGTACTCGTTGCCCAAAATATCTTTGCTGCAATGAACATTGATAAAATCTGAGGCAAAAAGGCCGGATAATTTCTGCGCAACTTCTTCTTTCGCCACCGCAATCGTGAGGTAAGAAAGTCTTTCCATACCGACTTCCTCGGCGTGACAAGGGCCGGCAAGTACGGCCTGATTGGTGAAGCCAATTTTAAATTCATCCCGTAGATAGTGCGCCACAACATCGTTCACTGCGGGAACTATCCCTTTTATCGCGGAAACGAAAATTTTGTTTTGGTAATCGCAGGTCATTTTTTCCAGCGCTGCTGAAAGGTAAATGGATGGTGTTGCAAGCACAACCACTTCGCAGGCTGAAACTAGCTCGTTAATATCTGTAGTAATTTTCAAATGCTTTACATCAAATGAAACCGACGTGAGGTAAGTTGGATTGTGACCGCGCAGCTCTATTGCGCCTTTTACAAACTCATTCCGAACACACCAGTGCACCACTTCGCAGTTTTCTACCAGCATTTTTACGATGGCCGTGGCAAAACTGCCGCTGCCCACAACACCTACAGCAATCTGGTTTTTTGGGCGTTTTTTGTCGGAATTTTTCTTTTTTATCATATCGGATACGGAAAAGTTTTCAGCTTCACTTATCGCCATTCTGGCTTTCACAAAGATATTAAAGCTTTCTGAATTACCATTAATAAATGTTTTTTGTCATTAAACTGAAAGTTGTTAGAATTATGGAAACCAAAAAATTAGGTGCTTATTGCCCCGAATTTTTTATTTATTTTTTTCTTAAATTTGCAGCTCATTTTTTTCGAAAACCTTAAGACGATTTTATAAAGATGAAAAACTTTTTAAGCAGCAAAAAAAATATTAATGTAATCCTGGGATTTTTAGTATTAATGATTTTTGGACAGGCGCTGTTAATCGGAAAACTCTATGCTGAAAAGGATTATAAATCCTACGAAGTAAATTTGGTTCCCATTAAAACCGAAAAAGACAGCATTGATTATCACAGCATGAAAAATGACCTGGCACTCGTAGACCACACGGTGCGCGAGCTGAATTCCTTTCTGGCTTCAAAAAACCTAAGCGAAGGAAAAATAGAAATGTTAGCGAAAGACAGCCTTTCGAATGCAGTTTATCTTGCGAAACAAACCAACCGTTACAGCCAGTATTTAATGGATTTACAGCTGAAACTTCAGCAGGTTCCGCTCGGAATTCCGACGGACGGTTATATTTCTTCGCAGTTCGGGAAAAGAACGAATCCGATTCCGCCAAAAACCGTGATGTTAGCTTCATTTAAACCCGTAAAAGCTGAGCCCCAATACATTGAAGAAAAAGACAGTTTAGGAAATGTGGTGAAAAAAACATTGGTTGCAGTTACTCCAGCGCCACAAAATAATGCTCCCGCAGAAAAAGACCAAATTCAGTTTCACAAAGGAATGGATTTCGCAGTAGCGCCCGGCACACCTGTTCGCAGCGCGGCTTCCGGAAAAGTGATTTTCGCGGGCGTGAAAGGCGGTTACGGAAATTGTGTAATCATTTCTCACGGCAATGGATTGGATACTTTGTACGGACATTTATCCGCGATTTTAGTAAAAACCAACGATGTTGTAAAAGTAAACGACGTGATTGCGAAATCCGGAAATACTGGCCGCTCCACCGGACCGCACCTCCACTACGAAGTACATAAAAACAATACACCGGTAAATCCGAAATTGTTCATTAATATTTAATAAAATTCAATTTTATACAATAGCGCTTCTGAGTTTTCGGGAGCGTTTTTGGTTAAATTCAATTTTGCTAAAACCTAAAAATTGCTTCATTTAGCAGCCAATTTTCCTGAAATAATTTCAAAAAATTAAACTTTTTTGTGGTAAAAATTGTGGAGATTTGCACCTCGTGTAAAAATCCGTCGTAGAAGTATGAAGTTATGTATTGCTGAAAAGCCTAGTGTTGCCCGTGATATTGCCAAAGTTTTGGGAGCAGATATGCCCAAACAAGGTTATTTCGAAGGAAACGGCTATTGGGTTACCTGGACTTTCGGCCATCTTTGTACGCTGAAAGAACCGCACGATTACGGCGCGCACCTGAAATCCTGGAATCTTATTTTTTTACCCATTATTCCGGAACCTTTTGGTATAAAACTGCTGGATAATCCCGGAGTGCTGAAACAGTTTAAAACCATTGAAAATTTGGTTGAGGAATGTGAAGAAGTCATTAACTGTGGTGATGCCGGGCAGGAAGGTGAAGTGATTCAGCGCTGGGTTCTCCACAAGGCGAAATGCAAAAAACCGGTGAAAAGACTCTGGATTTCTTCGTTGACAGAAGAAGCAATTCGCGATGGTTTTGCCGCCCTGAAACCTGCTAAAGATTACGAAAACCTTTATTTAGCCGGAAATGCGCGCGCCATTGGCGATTGGCTTTTAGGAATTAATGCGACACGATTATTCACCAGAAAGTTTGGTGGAAATAAAAGTGTACTTTCTATCGGGCGCGTGCAGACACCGACGCTCGCGATGATCGTTCAGCGGCAGAAAGAAATCAATGCTTTTGACACGGAAGATTATTGGGAACTGAAAACGAAATACCGCGACGTGATTTTCAGCGCGGCGATCGAGCGCTTAAAATCGAAGGAAAAAGCCGAAAAAGGCCTCGAGTATCTGAAAAAAAATCGTTTTGAAATCATCGCTTTTGAAATTAAAGAAGGAAAAGAAAAAAATCCGCGGCTTTTTGATTTGACCTCACTACAGGTTGAAGCCAACAAAAAATACGGTTTTTCGGCCGAAAATACGCTGAAATTCATCCAAAGTTTATACGAAAAAAAGCACACGACTTATCCGCGCGTGGACACCACTTACCTTTCGGAAAATTTATATCCGAAAATTCCGGGAATCCTGGAAAGCATGAACTTTTACACCGAATTGACGGCACCACTTTTATTGCAGCCTTTACCAAAATCAAAAGCGGTTTTTGATGATGCAAAAGTTACCGATCACCACGCCATCATTCCGACGGAAATTCCGCCGACATCCAATTTAAGCCGCGAAGAAAAACTGATTTACGACTTGGTGGCGAAACGTTTTATCGCGGTTTTTTATCCGGAATGTAAAATTTCAAATACTTTGGTGGAAGGTCAGGTGGGCACCATTAATTTCAAAACCAGCGGAAGGCAAATCCTGGAAATGGGCTGGCGCGAAGTGTACAAAAAAGAAGACGCTGAAAAAAAGGAAAAAGATGAGGAACAAACCATTCCGGAATTTACAATAGGTGAAACCGGGCCGCACAAACCTTTAATTCATCAGGGAAAAACCACGCCGCCGAAAGCTTTTACGGAAGCCACTTTGCTGCGAGCCATGGAAACCGCGGGCAAGCAGGTGGAAGATGAAGAACTGCGCGAAATGATGAAAAATAACGGCATCGGCAGACCGTCAACGCGGGCTAATATTATTGAAACGCTTTTCCGGAGAAAATATATCGAGCGAAAAAAGAAAAATATTTTTGCGACAACAACTGGTGTTGAACTTATCGATACGATTCAGGATGAGCTTTTAAAAAGTCCGGAACTGACCGGTGAATGGGAATCGAAACTGAGAAAAATTGAACGCGGTGAATATGAAGCTGAACAATTTAAAAAAGAACTTATTGAAATGGTGACAACTTTAACTAAAAACGTCATCAATGAAAAAGCAAAAGTTATCACGGCTCACGAAGAAGTAAAACCAAAAGAAAAAAAGGAAGCTGTTCCTCGTAAAATCACGACAATTATTTGGGAGAAAGAAATTTGCCCGAAATGCCGGGAAAATAAACTTATGAAAGGAAAAACTGCGATTGGCTGTTCTGATTTTAAAGGCTGCGGTTTCAAAATTCCTTTTCAGGTTTTCGGAAAAAAACTCAGCGAAAAACAAATTCAGGATCTCGTAACCAAAAGCAAATCAGCAAAACTAAAAGGTTTTACGGCGCATCCGCAAAATATTTTGGAAGGAGTTTTGCATATAAATCAGGAATTTTCGCTGGAACTGAAATAGAAACTTTACCCGATTATTTCATGTTTTTTCAATTTTAAAAAAAGGCCATTTCAGCGCCGAAAATTTTAAAACCGAAATTTGTTTTTGATATTTTTAAAAAATTCGCCGTTTTAGCACCGAGAATTTTGAAAACTTGAAATCATTATATTTGTACTGAATGGTTTTAGGTAAAACTCACTCCATTTTATTAAAACAGGAAAAAAAACAAGTCATGACAGTAGACAAAAATCACGTAGTTGCGCTGCACTACACGCTAAACGCCATTGAAGAAAACGGCGAAAAATCATTTATCGAAAAAACAGATGCGGAGCAACCTTTCGTTTTTTTATACGGCGTCGGTATGATGTTGCCGAAATTCGAAGAACAACTTCAGGGCCTGTCAGCAGGTGATAAACGCTCTTTTACCATCACTCCGGAAGAAGGTTATGGTGAAAAAGTTGCCGATTCTACCACGCAGTTGCCGGCAGAAATGTTCGGAGATTCGGGAATGCCGCCGGTTGGCGCTATTTTGCCGCTGCAGGATCCGGACGGAAATCACCTCAATGCGGTGGTTTTGGAAGTTACGCCAGAAGCTGTAACTGTAGATTTGAACCATCCGATGGCGGGAAAAACTCTGCATTTCGAAGTTGAAATCGAATCAACAAGACCAGCGACCGAAGAAGAATTGCAGCACGGCCACGCGCACGGCGCTGACGGTCACAGCGGACATTAAAATAACTTTTTACAATTTAAAGCTGCGATTTTCGCGGCTTTTTTTGGTTTAAATTCAAACCAAATCGAATTAAAATATCTTTTTTATCTTTAAATAAATAATGCGATTATGAAAGATCAGGCAATAAATTTTTCGATCGGTTTGCAGAACTCTGTCATCAATTATTGGAATATGTTCGTGCTTTCACTGCCACGAATAATGCTTGCGCTGCTGATTTTACTGTTTTTTTATTTCGGCTCAAAATACCTGTCCGCGCTGATCAAAAGAAAATTTTTAAACGAAGATCACGATCCGCTTTTCGTAAATTTCCTGAGCAAAACATCGAAAGTTTTACTGGTTATTGTTGGAGTTATTTTAGCGATGCAGGCAGTTGGTCTCAGCGGTATAGCGCAAGGGTTACTTGCAGGAGCCGGAATTTCAGCTTTTATTTTCGGTTTTGCTTTTAAAGATATTGCGGAGAATTTTCTTGGCGGTTTAATCTTAGCTTTTAACCGGCCCTTCAGCCTGGATGACACGATACAAATCCGTGATTTTGTAGGCCATGTTAAAGCTTTGAATTTTCGGACAACACATATTAAAACTTTTGATGAAAAAGATGTTTTTTTACCGAATTCCATTGTGGTAAAGGAGCCGGTGACGAATTTTACGCGAGACGGACAAATCCGTGTCGATTTTGCAGTCGGCATCGCTTATGAAGACGATATTAACCGCGCCATTTCGCTGATTGTTAAAACTGTAAAATCCATCGCTGACCACGTCAAAGACCAGGAACCTTTTTCCGTGGTTGAAGAATTGTCGTCCGGAACGGTAAATCTTCGCGTCTATTTTTGGGTAAGAACCATCGATTACAAAAAAGGCGTGCTTGAAATAAAAAGCGAAGTCATCCGCCGGGTAAAAGAAAATTTAATAAGAGAAGGCTTTTCGCTGCCGTCTGATGTTCAGGAAATTAAATGGTACGACGGAAATAAAGCGTTTCCGGTTGATATTTTAAATATGAGAAAAAAACCGGAGGAAACCTCCTAATAAATAAAAAATTCCAAAGCGAAAATCACTTTGGAATTTTTTATTAATAAGAATTTCAGGGAAATTATTTTTGAAGTTTTGCCAACAACATTTCAGCAACTTTTTCTGAGGAAGCTGGATTTTGACCGGTGATCAACAAACCGTCTTCCAAAGCGTATTCTTCAAAATCGCCGGCTTTGCTGTAAATCGCGCCTTTTTCTTTCAGCATATCTTCAACCAGGAAAGGAACAACATCGGTCAGTTTCACCAATTCTTCTTCGGAATTTGTAAAACCGGTGACTTTTTTTCCTTTTACCAAAGCTTCGCCATCAGCATTTTTAACATTTTTCAAAGCTGCAGGTGCATGGCACACAAAAGAAACCGGTTTTCCGGTAGTATAAAAATCCTCGATAAGCTGCGCGGAAACCTCGCTTTCCGCCAAATCCCATAAAGGACCATGGCCACCGGGATAGAAAACCGCGTCGTAATTATCCGCAGAAACTTCCGAAAGTTTATGTGTTTTGCTCAATTTTTCCTGTAATTCTTCATCCGCTTTAAATCTCTTTGTGGATTCCGTTTGATTTTCCGGTTTGTCGCTCGTGGGATCGATGGGCGGCTGACCGCCATTTGGTGACGCCAAAACGACGTCCACTCCTTTATCGACCAAATAATAATACGGACTTGCAAATTCTTCTATCCAAAAGCCGGTTTTTTCACCGGTATTGCCGAGTTCCGAATGTGATGTAAGGACAAATAATATTTTCATAATTTGTGTTTTTTAATGTTTTTAAAAATTTAGTAACTCATTTCGATAATTTTCTGCGCGTCCGATGGTTTCAGGGATTTATGTTCGCCAAGACCTTCCCAACCTCTCTTTGTAAAGCGTTTTGCAACGGTGCTTCCGGTTTCTGAATAATCTTTGGTGTAATCCGAAAGTTTAATATCAATTCCTAAAGATTTGAAGAACTCATCGGTTTTCTCGATTCCGGCGTGCGCTTTTTCTTCTAAAGTTCCCTCGGTAATATTCCAGACGCGTTCCGCGTATTGCGCTAATTTTTCTTTTTTGGTTTCAAAATTATATCGGTAATGATTTCCTGCTAAAATGACTAAAGTTCTGGCGTGATCAATCCCGTACATCGCGGTAAGTTCGTGTCCCATGGAATGGATTGCCCAGTCGCCGGGAACACCTTGCTGAATGAGTCCGTTCAGCGCCATGGTACAGCTCCACATAAAATTGGAAGCAGCTTCGTAATTCGACGGATCCGACATAACCTGCGGGGCAACTTCAACCAAAGTCTGCATAATGCTTTCTGCGAAACGGTCCTGCAATTTAGCTCCTATTGGATACGTCATATATTGCTCCATCACGTGCGTAAAGGCATCTGCAATACCGTTCGCAAGCTGGCGCTGCGGAATAGATTTAATGACTTCCGGATCGAGAATTGAAAAAACCGGAAACATGCCGGGACCGCCGAAAGATAACTTTTCCTGAGTTTCAGCGCGCGTAATCACCGAACCGGAATTCATTTCCGAACCCGTCGCCGGCAGCGTTAAAACCGTTCCGAACGGTAAACCTTCGGTTACCGGTTTTTTGTTGGTTAAAAGTTCCCACGGTGTTTCGCCTTCATATAAAGTGGCTGCGGATAGAAATTTCGTACCGTCGATGACGGAGCCGCCGCCTACTGCTAAAAGAAAGCTAATGTTTTCATCTTGAATGATTTTCAGCGCGTCCAGTAAAATGCTGTATTCCGGATTTGCAGGAATTCCGCCGAATTCCAAGACTTCAAAATTTGAAAGTGCAGATTTTACCTGCTCGTAAATTCCGTTTTTCATAATGCTTCCACCGCCGTAAAGCATTAAAATTTTAGAATTTTTGGGTATTTCTGTTGCGAGATTTTCAATTTGTCCTTTACCAAACAAGATTTTGGTGGGGTTTCTGTATTTGAAATTATTCATATGAATTTATTTTTTTCGGTGCTTTTTGGGCATTTTTTCGTGAATTTCTGAATACCAAAGGTACCACCTAAAATTTAAAAATTTCATTTGTTTTTTCTATTCTGGATTTCTAAAATAAAATTTATTAACTGAAATAACATTTGCGATATTTTGCGCTTTTCGAAAAATTTGGCGCTATTTGGCTATTTTTATTAAATTTGCATTTTAAAAAAAAAGCGCTGTTTAATGGTTAAAAATCTTCTTATTTTTCTTCTTGTAAGCCTGTTGTTGCTAAGTTGTAAAACCGCAAACAAAAATATTTACATGCTGCCAACTTTGCATTCCATTCATAAAATTAATGCGAATTACGATTACCGTCAGCTAAAGGAAGCTGTGGCAGAAATCAATCCTGATATTATCGCTGTTGAAATCCGTGCTGAAGATATTTCGCAGGATTCTTTGTACCTAAAAAAGAATTATCCGTACGAAATGTGGATGATGAAAAAATGGTTTCCGGCAAAGAAGATTGTTGGTTTTGACTGGCTCGGAAGCGATATCGAAGGTCAGTTTATCCCCGCGAACTATTGGAAAGAAATTTCACCAATTAAAAAATACGAAAAAGCGCTTGCGGAAGATTCCGTTTATTCTGCAAAAAAAGCAAAATGTGAACATTTCAGCACCGAAAGACTTCCGATTTTAAAGACTAACAGCCTGGCAGAATTGCTGAAAAGCAAAGATGCGCAGCTCACCAGCGATTTTTACAATTGTTTGAATAAAAGTCTGGAAGGCAGTATTCATCAGCGCGTTCCTGATTTTTATGCAAAAAGAAATGACGAAATTCTGAAAAATATCCGGGAGATTATTTCGGAAAATAAAAATAAAAAAATTCTTTTTTTAACAGGCGACGACCATTATATTTTTCTGAAAGACAAAATCGAACACCGCACAATTCAAGATAAAATAAAAACTAAAAAATTAAAAACTAATATTTAACTAATCTGTTTGGCGCGCCAACCTTTCATCAACCATGAAAACAAAACATTTAAGCATTTTATTAATTGTATTGAGCCAAATATTTTTTGGTCAGAAAAAGGCAGAAAATATAAAAACAGCTCAGGAATTTTTTACCGTAACTTCAGACAGCACTAAGCTTTTCACCAGGATTTCCGGCACCGGCGACCTTTGCATTTACGTTCACGGCGGGCCCGGAATGTGGAGTGATTCCTTTGAAAATTTAAAAGGAAAAAACCTGGAAAGCCGCCTGAAAATGGTGTATTACGATCAGCGCGGCAGCGGAAGATCTTTCGCGGCAACGCAGAATAATTATTCGGTAGACAGAATGGTAGAAGACATTGAAGATGTACGGAAAAATCTGGGTTCGCCGAAGGTTTATCTGATGTCACACTCGTTTGGCGGAATTATCGCCACAAGTTATGCCGCGAAATACGGCGAAAATTTAAAAGGTTTAATTCTTGTAAATTCCACGCTTTTTCTGAATAATTCCGTAATCAGCCAGGTTGCGTATGCGAATAAGCTTGCAGGAACGAAAATTGAAATTAAAGACGACCAGTTTATGCCTGCACTTTCGGAAGCGATGGGCGCTTTAAACGATAAAGGTTTGATGTACAAACTGCTGACCGACAGCCCGAAAAACATGGAAATCCTGAATAAAATCGATGAAAAAAGACCCGAAGAAAACGGTTTCCGCAACAACGTCTGGTCGATGAACGAATATTTTGAAGATTTTACAAAATTAACTGCGGACGTTAAAGTTCCGGTTTTGGTAGTCACTGGCACCGAAGATCACGCCGTTGGTCCGGATCATTATAAATTATTCAAATTTCCGAACCAGAAAATTGCAAAGATAAAAGGCGGGCATTTGCTTTATTTCGAAAATAATCCGGAATTTTTACATAGCGTTTTCGGTTTTATCGGCAAGAAAAATTAGCCGCTAAAAAGGTATTTTTTTAATTTACACGTAGGTTTTTTTAATTCTGATTTAAAATTTCAGCGTTCGAAAAGCCTGCGTTTTTCTGTTTTAAATTCCTTTATTCTTTCTATTTTAGCGCTCTGAAAATTACCGCATGACGCCTGCAGACTTTATAAAAAAAACCCTTAATTTACCCGAAAAAAATATCGATGCAACATTAAAACTGTTGGCGGATGACTGCACAATTCCCTTTATTTCCCGCTATCGGAAAGACGCGACAGGAAATCTCGATGAAGTTCAGATTGAGGAAATCTTTAAACTGAAAAGGCAGTTTGAGGAAATTTCAAAACGCAAGGAAAGCATTTTAAAATCCATCAGCGAGCAGGATGCTTTAACTAATGATTTAAAACATAAAATTGAGCAAAGTTTTGATATTTTACTATTGGAAGACCTTTATTTGCCATTCAAAAAAAAGCGAAAAACAAAAGCTGATGCGGCAAAAGAAAAAGGTTTGGAACCTTTAGCAAAAGCGATTACACAGCAAAACATCGAAGATTTGGAAGCTTACGCTTCGAAGTTTTTAAATGAACAGGTTGAAACTGAAGACGAAGCTTTACAAGGCGCGCGCGACATTATCGCGGAATGGATTAATGAAAATACTCTCGTACGGAAAAATCTGCGCCGACTTTTTCAGCGCAAAGCCTGCATCAGTTCTGAAGTGGTAAAAGACAAAAAAACAGACGAAAACGCCCAAAAATTTGCGCAGTATTTCGACTGGGAAGAAGCTTTACATAAAATTCCGTCGCACCGTTTGTTGGCTATGTTACGCGCGCAAACCGAAGGTTTTGTGAAAACAAAAATCGTCATCGATAAAGATGAAGTTTTGAATTTAATTGAAAGCGCGCTCATCACTTCGAATAACGAATGTTCGGAGCAGATTTCATTAGCCATAAAAGACAGTTACAAAAGATTGCTGAAACCCGCCATTGCCAATGAAGTTTTGCAGGAAGCCAAAGAAAAAGCAGACCAAAAAGCTATTGCCATTTTTTCGGAAAATCTGCGCCAGTTGCTGCTCGATTCACCGTTGGGTGAAAAAAGAATTCTGGCGATTGATCCGGGTTTTAAAAGCGGCTGCAAAGTTGTGTGCCTTGATGAAAAAGGCGATTTGCTGCACAATGAAACTATTTACCCGCACGCGCCGCAAAATGAAAGCGGCATGGCGATGAAAAAAATCCGGTCGTTGGTGAACTCCTTTAATATCGACGCGATTTCGATTGGAAACGGAACCGCGAGCCGGGAAACCGAATTTTTCATTAAAAAAATTGCCTTCGAAAAACCGCCGCAGGTTTTTGTAGTGTCGGAAGCTGGCGCTTCGGTTTATTCGGCGAGTAAAATTGCGCGTGAGGAATTTCCGAATTATGATGTTACGGTGCGCGGCGCGATTTCAATTGGGCGAAGACTTTCGGATCCGCTGGCGGAACTGGTGAAAATCGATGCGAAATCCATTGGTGTCGGACAATATCAGCATGATGTTGACCAGATTCAGCTTAAAAACGAACTCGATTCTACGGTGATGAAATGTGTAAATTCCGTTGGCATCAACTTGAATACCGCCAGCAAATCGCTTCTAAGCTACGTTTCCGGAATTGGTGAAAAGATGGCGGAAAATATCGTAAAATATCGCGCAGAAAATGGCGCTTTTCAGGAGCGGAAAGAATTGAAAAAAGTGCCGAGACTGGGCGAAAAAGCTTATCAGCAAGCTGCGGCATTTATTCGGATTTCGAATGGTAAAAATGCTTTGGACAATTCAGCAGTTCACCCGGAAGCATACGCTATTGTTGAAAAAATGGCTAAAGATTTAGGTTTGAAAACCGAAAATCTTATCGGAAATAAAGAAAAAATAAGCTCAATTAAGGCCGAAAATTATGCTACTGAAACGGTGGGAATTATTGGTGTTCAAGATATTTTGAAAGAGCTTGAAAAACCCGGTTTGGATCCGCGAAAAGCCGCAAAAATTTTCGAGTTTGATTCCTCGGTGAAATCAATCAAAGACTTAAAAGCCGGAATGATTCTGGCAGGAATTATAAATAATATTACGGCTTTCGGCTGTTTTGTGGATGTCGGTATTAAAGAAAGCGGTTTGGTGCACATTTCCCAGCTAAAATCAGGTTTTGTCTCGGACGTGAATGAAGTGGTAAAACTTCACCAACAGGTTCAGGTTAAAGTTGCGGAAG
This sequence comes from Kaistella solincola, assembly GCF_000812875.1. Taxonomy (GTDB): domain Bacteria; phylum Bacteroidota; class Bacteroidia; order Flavobacteriales; family Weeksellaceae; genus Kaistella; species Kaistella solincola. The sequence goes on from NZ_JSYK01000003.1 coordinate 1,230,358, forward strand.
TTGATGAAGCGCGGAAAAGGATTCAGCTGACAATGATTTTTTAATGGTTAATGGTAATTATAAAAAAGCTGGATATTTCCGTAGAAATTCCAGCTTTAAACAAAACAAATTCTGAAAAAATATCTTCTATTTCACCTTAAATAAAGAGGAAAAATTTAATCCTAACCATGTCCAGCTCTGCATCGAAGACGGATTTGCCACATTTTTAAGACGTTTCATTCCTTCCGCCGCAAACATTTGCGAATGACCAAGTTGCATCGTAAAAGCGTTGGCGAATTTATAATTGAAAACAGCGTCTGCTTCTGTACCTAAATATTTAGAAAGATTTTTCTGTTCTTCGACATCAAATCCAAGTTCGGCATTGGCTTCAAACGCGTGAATCTGGAGCGCCAGCGAAGCTTTCGGCGTAAATTTAAAATTGGATTTAAGGTAATAATCATTCAAGCCCACATTATTGAAATGATTTCCGACGAAAAAATAATCCATAAAACCATTGAATTTATGGTTGGTTCCGTACAGCGGGCTGAACGAATTATTTTTGAAATTATTGGCGTCATAATCTGTCCCGGAAAGCCATTCAGCTCCTAAAATCACATTAGCTTTTGGATTCAAAATAAAATCCACATTTGCAGAAAACTGATAAGCATTTTTGCTTTGTGCTAAAGTATTTTTACCGGTTTGCCAATACGCTGAACCAAAAAAACCGAAGTTTTCGTAATATTTTTTAGCATTTACACCAATGGTCAACATATCATAATGTGTTCCGGTCACATTCTGAACAACATTATTAAGTCCGATAAAAGAAAAGCTGGCTTTTGGTAAAAGATACTCATAATGAACGATCTGCATTGATCTTGTGCGTTCACCGGAATCCAAAATGCCGTAAAATTCTCTGTCTCCCAAATCATTTGTATCAATTTCATCGTTGTTATAGGTAACAACGGCCTCGAGTTTGGATTGCGGACTGAAGCGGAAAATGCCTTTAGCGCCGTCAAAACTTCTCCCCTGCATTTGCCAGTCTAAAGCACCAAGCAATCTTTCGTCGTCGTAGGAAAGAATTTGGCGACCAACTTTTACCGCCGCATTTTTATTAAACTGATATTTTGCCCACGCTTCATTGACGTTCAAGCTGCCGCTGCGCTGATCGGTTGAAGCCACTTCGCCCCAAACGCGGACATCCTGCAAGGACATGTAAAGCTCCACATTTTGGAAATAATAATCTACACCTAACCTGGCTCTGGAAAAAACGGTAGTTTCAGGGCTTTTATTTTTGGGAATTAATGTTTTATAACCGTTATCCAGCTCTGCACGCGTGCGGAAATCAAGGTTTAATTTTAAACTGTCAACCTGGGCCTGTGCGGAAAAGCTTATAAAAGTAAGGGCGGAAAGCGCTAAAATATGTTTTTTCATGATTTTCACAATTTCAAATAAGATAATTTTGTCTTATTAAATATTGGTGCGAAAATACTTAGAAAATTCCCCAACTCTTTGCTGAGTTCGGCCCTTATTTTAAAATGCTGAAAAAAATCATAAGAAACTTAGAAAGCTAAAACCGAAAAAAAATGCCCACATAAGGCTGAAAATTTAAATTTCACAATGTAAAACAACGAAAGACCACGGCGAAAGTTCCAGTTTCAGCTTTTCCGAAATATTTTTAGTTTCACCGGTAAAAAGGTTTTTATATTCACCGGATTCTTCCGAAGTATCGAAATTGACAAAGACATTTTCTCTACTTAAATTAAAGAAAGCCAACAATTTGTCGCCATTTTTTTCGCGCGAAAAAGAAACGACTTCGTCCATTCTGTCGTTTACAATTCTGATCATTTCACCGCCAAAAATTCCGTTCCAAAGCGCCTGATTTTTGTGTTTTAGCTCAAACAGCAGCGTGTATAATTTTTCATTTTCGTGAGATTTCCATTTAATCGGATCTTTTTCAAAAAATTTCAGCGAACGGTCCAGTCCGGCTTCCTCGCCGTTGTAAACCAGCGGGATGCCGTCCATTAACATGCTGAAAACTCTGGCAGCTTTCAGCGCCGGCCCAAAATTGCTTTGGGGAGTTCCTTCCCAGGAATTTTTATCGTGGTTATCGATGAAATTCAAACGGATGCCTTCTTTCGGGAAAATTGAAACGTGTTCCGCCAGATACGCTTCACTCAGCGTTCTCGCGCTTTTGTTGTAAATAGCAATTTGGTGTAGAATATTCCATAAGGTCCAGTTATAGGTGGCGTCGAATGCTTTCCTGTGAAGTTCTCTGTCTTCAGCTTCCGCGAGCATAAACACAGGTTTAATTTCTTCGAGTTCCAGACGCACATTTTCCCAAAAATCCAGCGGTACAAAACTCGCTACGTCGCAGCGGTAACCGTCAATATCATATTTTTTCACCCAAAATTTCAGTGCGTCCGTCATATATTTTCGCAAATCCGGTTTGCTGTAATCGAAATCGATAATGTCGTCATAATCGCGCCACGGTAACGATTGAAAATCACCGGACTCCGATTTTTTATACCATTCCGGATGACTTTTTACCAAATCATTATCCCAACTGCTGTGGTTCGCCACCCAATCCAAAATCACATACATTCCTTCTTCATGAATAGCTTTCACCAGATGACGAAAATCTTCTGCTTTCCCAAATTCCGGATTTACACCAAAATAATCGCGTACTGAATAAGGACTTCCGAGCGTTCTTTTCCGGTTTTTAATTCCGATGGGCTGAATTGGCATTAGCCAAATAATATCGATTCCCATTTTCTTCAGCCGGTGAAGTTCTTTTTCAATGGCTTTAAATGTCCCTTCTTCTGAAAACTGGCGAATATTCAGTTCATAGAGTGTGGCGTTTTTCAGCCAGTCCGGATTTTTTAGCTGAACGTATTTTTGGGGTTGATAGTGGGACATGAGCTAATTGTTAATGGTTAATGGTAAATTGTTAATGCTTTAAGCTGTAGGCTTTAAGCTATGCGCAAGTTGCTTAAAACTGGTAATAGTAAGTAGACAGCTGATTGCTTAAGGCTTACGGCTTATTTTCATCTTCATTTAATCCAAATTTATAACAAAACGAATTAGGTTTGATCTTTGCTGATGAAAATACAGCTGTTTAGCAGTTAAAAAAACTTCGATAAACTTCTCAAAAATTATTTTATGATTCCGAAAAAGATTCATTACTGCTGGTTTGGCGGGCACGAAAAAACCGAGCTGGCGCAACATTGCATTGCTTCCTGGAAACGGATTCATCCCGATTTTGAAATAATAGAATGGAACGAAAGCAATTCGCCGATCTTCGATAATGCTTATGTTAAAGAAGCGTTTGCACAAAAAAAATGGGCTTTTGTCTCAGATTATGTGCGGTCGAAAGTCATGTTTGAACACGGCGGAATCTATATGGATACAGACATGGAGCTAAAACTTCCGCTTAATGAATTCCTACATGAACAGGCGGTTTGCGGATTTGAGGTGAAAGGCGTTCCCTACTCCGCGTTCTGGATGGCCGAACCCCATCATCAATTGGCGCGAGATTTTATGGACTATTATAATGTTCAGGACGGTTTTGTAGAGCGCATCAATACCGATATTTTTTCTGAAATGCTGGAAGATATGTACGGTGCCGACCGTTATAGCGATACAATTCAGCATCTGAAATACGGTGTAAAGCTTTATCCGTCGGTTTATTTTTCGCAGGATTTACCGAAAAATTATGTGAGTCACCATTTCAGCGGTTCATGGTTTGGCGGTGATTCTGAAAACACCCATAAAAAGATGGTGAATGTTTACGGACTTTTAGAGAGGCTGGTAAACTATCCGGATGCCGCAAAAGCAGTGAAAAGTATTTTAGATGAACACAAAATTATCGACGTAAAAGATATTTTAGACCTGATTCCGCGGGAAAAAATTGAGGAATATTTGAAAAGAAGTGATTAGTAAGTAGTAATCAGTGGTCAGTGGTCAGTGGTCAGAATAGAGATTAAAAATTTTGTAAACAAAAAGTTCTAAAGCCAAAAACTCTAGAACTTTTTGTCGAATTTAAATTAGAAAAATTCGGGATTATTTTGAGGTTTTTTTTGATTTTTTAAATTAGCAAAATAAACTCGTTAAGGTTTATATTAATTAAATATCTCAGTTTAATTCAGCCAGATTTTCGCCGTTGATACCGAAGATTTTTACGTCATCTGGCAAAATATGTTCGCGCAGATTCTGTAAAAATTTAGCGCTGCGTTTGCCGTATACTCCCGGATCAATAACGATAGCGGAAAGATTTTCGGTTTTGCAGATGTTGAAAATACTTTCAGTTTCTTTCGGACGGATAATTTGAAAACGGCGTTTGGTAAAATATTTACGAAGGCGCTGAAGCGGCTGTGTTTGATTTTCTATAACAAGTATTTTGCTTTTCATAATGTGCTTTTTGATGTGAAGTCAAAAAGCGTTCCACGTATTAAATAACACATCCTGTGCAGTTTAAAAGTTAATAGAATTTTTCAATAACTGTTATAGCAGCGCCGATTTTGGTTAAAATTTAAGCAGTTTTTTAGTTGTTATTTAAGCATTTTTTCGGTTTAGATGTATAATAAAAAACACCTACAAGGCTGTAAGTGTTTAATTTCCAATTATTGTGGCCCCACTTGGGCTCGAACCAAGGACTTGCTGATTATGAGTCAGCTACTCTAACCAGCTGAGTTATAGGGCCTAACTTTTTTCCGAAGAAATAGAAGTCTCAATTGGGTTTGCAAAAATAACGCTTTTTTGAAAAAATCAAAAATTATTTAGCCTTTTTCCTGACAAAGTTCTACCAAAATACCATTTGTAGATTTCGGATGCAGAAAAACTACAAGTTTATTATCAGCGCCATCTTTCGGTGTTTCGGAAATGAAAATAAAACCCAAGTTTTTCAAACGCGCGATTTCAGCTTCAATATCATCCACTCCAAAAGCGATGTGGTGAATTCCTTCGCCACGTTTTTCAATAAATTTTGCGATGGGACTTTCGGGATTTGTAGCTTCCAAAAGTTCAATTTTGCTTTCGCCAAGAGCGTAAAATGATGTGGTAACACCTTCGCGTTCTACGGCTTCCTGTTTGTAATTTTCTTTACCGAGCAATCTGGCAAATAATTCGTCGGATTTTTCTAAGGATTTTACGGCGATACCGAGGTGTTCTATTTTCATTTTTTTTAGAGGTTGATGTGGGATGTTGCACCTTTAAACTTTAATGTTGCATCTTGAGTCTTCAGCGCGCTGTCGCGTGAGGGCGGAGTGCATTGTTGGAGCTCTTTTTCGGCGGCGGCTCCGCCGCCGCCGAAAAAAGCGACTGCACGCAGACCGACCTTTTTTCGCTTTGGCCAAAAGCGCCGGCAAAAAAGGGCACGCCCAAATAATTCAAACAAAAATAGTAAATTTGCACCATGAACGAAAGCAACCGACAAAGAAAAGTCGCACAGATTATACAGGAAGATTTTGCTGAATTTTTCCGCAAACAGGCTTCGGAAAGCAAACAGAATTTTTTGATCAGCGTTTCGGACGTGAAAGTTACCGCGGACCTGAGCATTGCCAAAATTTATTTGAGTATTTTCCCGGCGGAATTCCGTGCGGCGATTATGAAAGAAATCAACGAAAATAAGGCGCATTACCGCAATTTTATTGGACAAAAAATGGGTAAACAGGTGCGAATAATTCCGGAGCTGAATTTTTATCTGGACACGACTTTGGATGACGTGGAGAAAATTGAAAAAGAATTGAAAGGCCTGGGCGACAACCCGGTTCTGTAATCTGTTTTTAAATTTTTTTCCTTGAAAAACACCTCATTTTACATCGCAAGCCGCTATCTTTTGGCGAAAAAAGGCAGTACCGCAGTCACTTTTATTACGTGGCTCGCCGCGGTGGCCATGCTGGTTGCCGTAGCCGCGATGTTTATTATTATTTCGGTTTTTTCGGGGCTTGAAGATTTAAACCAGGATCTGATCGCAAATCTGCACTCCGACCTGACAATAAAAAACACGAAGGGCAAAACACTTTCGGATATCGATAAAGCCACAAAAATTCTGGCTAAAAACAAGGAAATTGCGCATTTTTCTAAAGTCATTGAAGAGAAAGCCTACGTGCGCTACCGCGAAAACGGTGATATTGCAAACTTGCGCGGCGTAGATTCGGCGTACATTTTCGTAAACCCGATCAACGAAAACATTTTTTACGGCACCTACCCGAGTTTTAAATATTCCAACGAAGTGCTGATGGAAAATAAGCTGGATAACCGTCTGACAATTCCTATTGGTGAAGGTTCGGAATACGCCACGGTGCTGATGCCGAAACCCGGAACCGGAATTATCAGCAAAGAAGAAGATATTTTTACGAAACGCGAAATTTTTGTATCCGGTGTTTTTCCCGGAAATGATCAACTGGATAATACCATAATTTCACCGATAGAACTGGTTCAGGAACTTCTGAACTTGCCGAAAAATGCGGCTTACGAAATCGTAATTAAACTACACAATCCGGAAAAAGCTGATGAGGTAAAAGCAGAACTTGCGCAATTGCTAGGCGGTAAATACGACATTAAAACAAAAAAAGAGGAAAACGCGGCGTTCTGGAAAATGATTAATACCGAAAAACTCTTTATTTACCTCATTTTCATGCTCGTGATTTTTATTACGACTTTCAATTTGGCGGGCGCGATTATCATTTTGCAACTCGATAAAAAAGAGCAGGCAAAATCGCTGCTTTCGTTGGGAATGAATTTAAAGTCGCTGCGAAACATTTACTTTTATACGGGAATCCTGATTGTATTTTTCGGAATTGTTTGCGGCTTATTAGTTGGGACAGCTGTTTGTTATCTGCAGATCAATACCGGAATTTTCAAAGCTGGCTCGAATACTGATTTGGCTTTTCCGGTGCGCGTAACTTTTCTGAATTACGTCATCGTGAGTGCAACAGCCGCAGTTTTCGGTGTTGCGATTGCAAGAATTTTTTCTAAGGTCAATAAAAGACATTTCAAGCTGAACTAAAAAAAATTTTTACCTTCTTAATAAGCATTTTTTTCGTTTTTAAACGTGAAAAAAAGTCCCATTTACCACCGAAAAAATTTCAATTAAATTTCACCAAATCCGGCGGAATTTATTTTTTTAAGTAACTTTGACGTTTAAATTTTATCTAAAAAATATGAAAAAATACATTACTCTTTTTCTCGGTTTTCTCTTCTCAATCACACTAGCGCAGGCGCCTGCAGGCTATTACGACGGCACGGCAGGTTTAACAGGATACGCGCTGAAAACAAAACTCAGCACCATTATTTCCAATGGCGCGCTCGACCTCGGTTACGGCGGTTTATGGACAACTTACGCAACGTCCGATGTAGATAAATACTACGAAAACGACGGTACTTTGCTTGATATGTATTCTGAAAAACCTGTTGCTGCGGACGCTTATAACTTCAGCATCGGGTCTTCCAATGACGGTGGCGACCAATGCGGTTCTGCGAACCAAAACAGAGAAGGTTTTTGTTACAACCGCGAACATTCTTTGCCGAAAAGTTATTTCGGTGGACAAATCGCGCCGATGGCAAATGACGCGCATTTCGTGGTTCCCTCCGATTATTATGTAAACAGCCAGCGCGGGAATTATCCGTACGGCGAAACTATTGCGCCGGTTTGGGTTTCTACCAACGGAAGCGAAATCGGACCTTCGAATTTTCCGGGTTATAGCGGGACAATTTTTGAACCTATCGATCAGTTTAAAGGTGATTTCGCGAGAATGCACCTCTACTTCGTAACGCGTTACGAAAGCAAACTGGCTTCTTTCAGCGATTTCCAGAGCGACCAAAATCCGCTTGACGGAACAACAGACCGCGGCTACAAACAGTGGTACATCAATTTATTGTTAAAATGGGCGGCGAAGGACCCAGTTTCGCAAAAGGAAATCGACCGCAACAACGCGATTTACGCAAGACAGCAAAACCGTAATCCGTTCATCGATCATCCGGAATGGATTAGCATGATTTGGAAATCTACCCTTTCCAGCAGTGAAGTTTTGGCGACTAAAAAATCAATTTCCATTTATCCGAATCCGGTGAGAAATGGGGAACTTCATTTAACCGGACTTGGTTTAAATGAGATTTCTGCAGTTGAAATCTACTCAATGGACGGAAAGTTAATCCAGACTGTGGAGCAAAACTTTAAAAATTCCGGAAGTATTTTGCTGAAAAACCGAACTAAAGGTTTGTATATTTTAAAAGCCGGTTCCCAAAGTTTAAAATTCATCGTCGAGTAATTTTAGAAAAATTTGCCGTTAAAGCAGTTAATTTTTAAAATTTGAGTGAAGCAAAAACAATTTTAGAAAATCAGAAAGACTAGCATTTTGCCGGTCTTTTTTTATTATTTTTGAATGATGGAGGAAAAAGTAAAATTCGGGCTGATTGGAAGAAATATTTTCTACTCGTTTTCAAAAAAATATTTTGAAGAGAAATTTTCCGAGCTAAAACTGCCAAATTTTTCATATTCTATTTTCGATTTGAAAGAGATTTTGGACGTACAGGAAATCTTTGAAATTGAAAATCTGCGCGGTTTTAATGTCACGATTCCTTATAAAGAGCAAATAATTCCTTTTTTGGATGAATTAAGTGACGAAGCTGAAAAAATTGGCGCTGTAAATACAGTTTTATTTAAAAACGGAAAAAAAATCGGTTATAACACCGATGCTTTTGGTTTTGAAAATACCTTGCTTCTGCACAAAAATCCGAAACAAAAATCGGCGCTGGTGCTAGGAAATGGTGGCGCTGCAAAAGCCGTAAAATATGTTCTGGAAAAGCACCAAATTCCGTATCAAACTGTTTTCCGGAACGGAAAGATAAACTTCAAAAATCTGCCAAAAGAGGCGGTAAATTCTCATTTAATTATCGTGCAATGCACACCGGTGGGCACGTTTCCGAACGTTTCAGATTCGGTGGATTTCCCTTTTGAAAACCTTTCCGCGGAGCATCTGGTCATCGACCTTATCTATAATCCTGCAGAAACCGAATTTCTGAAAAAAGCTGCGGCGCAGAAAGCTACAACGGTAAATGGCGAAAATATGCTGAAAATGCAAGCAGAAAAAGCCTGGGAAATTTGGAACATTTAAAAAAATTAGGTTAATTTAGTGCACAGTTTGCCAAGCTTGCGGCAACTTCAACAAAAAAAACAGTTTGCTATGATTACAGAAGATTCTCTTTCTGACAAACCCGGAAAAGAAACGCCGGTTGACCAATTTTTAACGGAAACAACTTCCGAACAAACTTCCGGAAACGAAACTGAAATGACTGCTGAAAACACTTCAGAAGAAAATTCTGCGGCACAAACAGCCGAATTTCCTGAAAATTCAGAGGTTCAAAATGAAGAAAATTCAGTTTTAAGTTTCGAAAATTCTGCTGATGATGTAAATGTTTCGGAAAATCAGGAAAATTTGCTAAATAACAAGGAAATTTCTGAGCAAACAGCAATTGAAAATTCCGAAGAAGCCGAAACTGATTTAGCAGAAATTATGGCCCAAGAGCCGGAAATAACTGCAGAAGTTCAGGAAAAAACAAAAGAGCCGGAAGATAAAATGAGTTTCGCACATCTGTCTTTAGCAGAAGTTTTAGCAGAGATGGAAAGCATTACAAAAATGGACGACGGCGCCGCGCATTACCGAAAATTTAACCAGCTGAAAGAAGAAGCAAACCAAAGAATTCTGGAGGAAAACAACATTCTGAAAGCAGATTTCGTGGCGGAAGGAAATCCGGAAGAACTTTTCACAGCACACAATGCTTCACAGGGAAAACTTTCTGCTATTCTGCACAGTTTCCGCGAGAAAACCGACAAATATCATCAGCAACAGGAGCAAAACCAAAGTGCAAATCTGGAGCACCGCCAAAGGATCATTGACAAGCTTAAAAATCTTTATACTAACACCGAAGCCGGAACCAACCTTTTTAAAGCCATCCGCGAGATAAAAGATGAATGGAAAAACGCCGGACAAGTTGCCAAATCGGAATTTAAGCTTCTGAATAACAACTATTTCCACCATTTAAACCAATTCTATCAAATGCTTGATATGAATAAGGAATATATGGAACAGGAATTTGCGCATAATCTGGAAAAACGCACCCATATTATTGAACGTGCTAAGGAACTTCTTACAGAACCTTCGGTTCAGAAAGCACTAAATGAGCTGCAATACCTTCACAAACTGTGGAAAGAAGAAGCAGAACCGGTTGCGGAAGAATTCCGTGAAAAAACCTGGGATGAATTTAAGGAACTTTCGAATAAAATTCATGACCGGAAATCTGAACTTAATGAGCAGCTTGAAAAAGAACTGAATGAAAATTTGGCCAGAAAGAACGAAATAATTGAAGAACTGAAAAAACTGGTTTCTCCGGCAAAAGAAGTGAACCACAGTTACTGGCAAAACGCGATTAACAAAGTGGAAGAACTGCGCACCGAATTTTTGCGTTTAGGCAATGTTCCGCGAAAATTTTCGAACCAAAACTGGAATGATTTCAAGCAAAATCTGCGCAGCTTCAACGTCAGCAAAAACGAGTTTTATAAAGGCTTAAAAAATTCTCAGCAAACCAATCTGGATGAAAAACTGAAATTAATCCAAACCGCAAAGGACAATATGCTGAGCGAAGACTGGGAAATTGCGGTTCCGCTTTATAAAAAACTGCAGGACGACTGGAAAAAAATCGGACATGTACCACGCAGCATGACCAACAAAGTTTGGGACGATTTTCGCGAAGCGTGTAACGTGTTTTTCAGCAATTACCGCGAGAAAAACAATACCGCGGGTGATAACTGGAAAGAAAATTTCAAAAATAAAAAGCAGCTTCTGGAGGAATTAAAAGCGATTGGTAATGAAGAAGGAAGCATTGAAAAAATTGAACAGATAAAAAACAGCTGGAATAATATCGGCAAAGTTCCGCGCGAGAAGATAAACATCAATACCGAGTTTAATAAAACGCTTCGCGAAAAACTGAAACTGAACCAAATCCATGAATACGACCTGAAAGAAGAAGGTTTAAGTGAAAATCAGCTGACCGATAAAGCAAGAAAAATTAAAAATCAAATTGCAGATTTGGAAGCTGAAGTGGTAAAAATGGAAAATAATTTAGGTTTTTTCAGCAATTCTTCACGCGAAAATCCGTTGCTAAAAGAAACCTATGCAAAAATCGATGAGAAAAAATCTCAGATTGAAACCATGAAAAAAAGCCTGCACAATATCGTCGCGGGCGAAAATTTTTAAAAAATGCTAAAAAACTTATTTTTAATCTTTCTTTTTTTAACAGCGTCTAATTTCAACGCACAGGAAAAAATGGATATGATTTCCGTTCCCGGGCCAATAGAATTACATGGAACAGAATTTTTTCTGTCCTGGAGTAAGCAGGCGTCTAAAACTTTAGTTCGCCAACAGTACCTGCCGCGTGAGGAAAAAATTGAAAACTTCACACAGTTGCTAGACATTTCTTATTTTAACAAGGAAATTGATATTGAACAGGCTGTTCGCCAAAAAGTAGAACAGATACAGGCTCGAGAAAAGACTGATAAACTTGCTAAAGTAAATGTTTCGCAAAACAAAGACGGGACAGAGTTTGTTGTAGATTATTTTATTTCGGAAACCCCTGCGGAAGGTGAACCATTTGTAGATTATGTCGTGGACCGGTTCGTAACTATTGAACATGGTTCAGGAAATACATTTTTAATTTTTTCTTACGTGAAACGTGCTTATAATAACATCAAATGGGAAGCGCGCGCTATGGCAAAAATGCGGGATGAAATCCTCATTAATGTAGTGGATTACAAGATTCCGACAATCAGGCTGAAAAATATTAAATAAAATTCAACACCCTAATTTGGGTGTTTTTTCATACCATGGACCATGAATTTTACATGCAGCGCTGCCTGGATCTCGCGTACAAAGCACTCGGAAAAACTTATCCGAACCCAATTGTCGGCTGCGTTATTGTTCATAACTGTGAAATTATCGGTGAAGGATTTCACGAAAAAGCAGGTGAAAACCACGCTGAAATTAACGCCATTAAATCGGTAAGAAATCCTGAATTGCTGAAAGAATCAACAATTTACGTTTCGCTGGAGCCGTGTTCACATTTTGGTAAAACACCGCCGTGCGCAAATAAAATTGTGGAAATCGGTTTTAAAAAGGTGGTTATCGGCTGTCTGGACTCCAATAAAGCGGTGAACGGAAAAGGTAAAAAAATAATCGAAGACGCAGGTATTGAAGTTATTTCGGGCATTTTGGAGCAAAAATGTAAGATTGCCAACAAGCGCTTTTTTACCTTTCAGGAGAAAAAAAGACCCTTCATTGTGCTGAAATGGGCGGAATCCGGTGATGGTTTTCTAGACCAAAATCGGCAGCCGACACAAATTGGAAATTATTTGACGAAGCAATTTGTACATCAGCTCAGAAGTCAGGAAGAAGCAATTTTGGTAGGTACAAAAACAGCTTTAACAGACGACCCAAGCTTAACTACACGTGAGATTGAAGGAAGAAATCCCATTCGCATTCTGCTGGACCTGGATTTAAAAGTTCCGGAAAACTTCAAAATATTTAATGGTGAAGCCAAAACCATCGTTTTCAATACGAAAAAAAATTCCGTGCTAAAGGACCTGATTTTTGTAAAAATCAACCGTGAAAATGTGGCGGAAGAAATGCTGAAGCATTTATATGAACTGCAAATTCAGTCTGTTCTGATTGAAGGTGGCGCATTTACTTTGCAGCAATTCATCAACAATAATCTTTGGGATGAAGCAATCATCATTAAGAATGAAAACCTGCGTTTAGAAAATGGAACAAAAGCGCCAACACTTTCGTCAAAACCGGAAAAAGTGCTTAAAATGCGGCAGAATTTTGTAGAATTTTACCAAAATTTTTAAGCGTGGAGTTTTCATTTGAAACGATAAAAGCCCCGGTAGAAAATATTTTTTTCCGGGAAAAAGGGAGCAAATTTATCGGTTTTGCTATTCCTGTCCGTAATGATGCTGAAATAAAGGACGCATTGCAGCAAATAAAAGAAATCCATCCAAAAGCTACGCATCACTGTTACGCTTTTCGCCTGGGCATTAACGGTGAAAATTACAGGGCTAATGACGATGGCGAACCTTCGGGCAGTGCGGGTTTACCAATTTACAACCAATTGCTAGCGCATAATCTTACTAATACTTTGGTAATTGTTGTTCGGTATTACGGCGGAACGAAACTGGGTGTTTCAGGTTTGGTTCGGGCTTATAAAGAGTCGGCGAGAGCAGCTTTGGCAGAAGCAGAAATCATTACCGAAGAACTGCAAAGCGGAATTGAAATTTCGTTTGACTTTTCACAACAGAACGTAATTTTCACCTTGCTGAATAAATTTAACGCTAAAATCCAGGATTTTATAACTGAAGAAAAATGCACAATTAAGGCGGTAATAAAATCGGCTGAAAAAGAAAGCATCTCAAACCAACTGGCTGAGATGCAAAATATTTCTTTTAAGTTTTTGGATTAATCCCTTCGTCCCATCAGCATTGAAGCCCAATAAAGAAGCTGTGCCAATGACCCTAAAGCTGCTACCACGTAGGTTCTTGCTGCCCAGGTTAATGAATCTTTCACGCCAACATATTCTTCGCTTGTCACGGTACCGGTATTTTTTAACCAAACCATCGCGCGTTTACTTGCGTCATATTCCACCGGTAAAGTTACGAAGGCGAAAAGCGTTGTCACCGCAAATAATGCCACACCGATTGCTAAAACTGTGGTATTTCCGTTTGGATTTTCAATGGTTCGCGTTGCGCCCATTAAAACGATACCTGCGATTAAAACAAACTGCATCAAATTGGAACTAATGTTTACCATCGGAACCAGTTTCGAACGAAGTTGCAACATCGAATATCCTACTGCGTGCTGCACAGCGTGTCCACATTCGTGAGCTGCAACTGCGGCAGCAGCTGCATTTCTCTGCATATAAACACCTTCAGATAAATTTACCGTTTTGTCTGCCGGATTGTAATGGTCGGTTAACTGCCCCGGAACTGAAATCACTCGTACATCATTGATATTATTGTCCCGCAACATTTTTTCGGCTATTTCTTTGCCTGATAAACCATTGCGCAAGTGGACTTGTGAATAGTGTTGGAATTTAGATTTCAACCGTGCCGACACTAACCAACTCACCAACATTGAAATCCCAATAATTAAATAATACCCTGTCATTCTTTCTATTTTTTCTGATTTTATAAATTCTTAGATAATAATAAAAAACGTGCCAAAATTTTGATTTTGCACTGAATCATTTATCTTTGTTTTTTCCAAATTGAACCTGATGTCTGTAGTTACAATTTTTGAAGTGAAAACTCAAAATGATTTAAAAAAATTCATCGAATTTCCGATGAATCTGTACAAAAATAATAAAAATTACGTTCCGCCTCTCATCAAAGATGAAGAAAACATCTGGAGCCCGAAAGAAAACGCAGCACTTAAATTTTCGGAGTTTAAAAGATTCCTCGCGCTGAAGGATAACAAAGTTGTCGGTCGTATCGCGGTGCTTATTAACTACAAAGAAGTTGAAGACCTGGGACACAGGAAAGTACGTTTTGGCTGGCTGGATTTCATCGATGATTTGGAAGTTTCAAAATCACTAATGAACAAAGCGGTTGAGTTCGCCAAAGAAAAAGATATGCAGATGATTGAAGGTCCTATGGGTTTCACCAATCTGGACAAAGCCGGAATGCTGACGATGGGTTTTGAAAAACTCGCCACAATGATCGGGCTTTACAATTTTCCGTACTATCCGGAACATTTAGAAAAATTAGGTTTAAAGAAGGAAAAAGAATGGGTGGAATATGAACTTCAATTTCCCGAAGTTCTTTCAGATAAAATCCAAAAATTTAGTGATTTAATCGCCGAAAAATATAAATTAAGCGTTCTGGAGTTTAAAAACAAACAGGAAATTTTACCCTATGTTTTCCCGATGTTTAAATTATTAGACCAAACGTATAAGTCGCTTTCGACGTATACACCGATCACCGACGAACAAATTCAAACGTACAAAGACAAATATTTTAATTTTATCGATAAGGATTATATTGTGTGTATCATTGATGAAAATAAGGAATTGGTTTCTTTCGCCATCACCATGCCGTCGTACTCCCTTGCGTTGCAAAAAGCGAAAGGTAAACTTTTACCTTTTGGCTGGTATCACTTCCTCCAGGCCGGTAAAAAAAATCTGCGCGCCAATTTCTACCTGATTGGTATTCATCCGGATTACCAAAGACGCGGTGTAACATCGCTTATCTTTAAAGAAATCTGGAAAAATTTCAGCAAAAAAGGGGTAAAATTACTCGAAACAAATCCGGAACTGGAAGAAAACAAAAGCGTACAGGTGCTTTGGCAAGACTATAATCCGGTGAACCACAAACGCCGCCGGACTTACGCGATGGACATCACCCCACAAACTCAACTTTTCCGATGAAAAAGCAGCTGTATTTTTACGTCATGATGATTATCGCTTTTATCGTTTACAACCAGTTTTTTCAGGTTGAAGACGAAAAGACCAACGCAGTCATCAATATTCTGTTTGCCAGCTTTTTATTTCTGTACATCGGCTATCTGGCCTACGAAGTTCTTAAAAGACTGAAAAATATCAGGAAAAAGTAAAACATAGTTTTGATGGATATAATTTTTTCTATTATACAATATTGCGTAAATTTGCACAAGTAAAAATATGTCTAATGAATGTTCCCGCTGATTATATCCCGATTTTTATTCAGATTGCTGTTGGTGCAGGTTTCGTTTTACTCTCCATCTTAGGAACCCATTTTTTAGGACCCCGCCAGAAAGCGGGTGACACCAAGAAAAATGAAAGTTTTGAATGTGGTGTTGATGTAGAAGGAAACGCCCGTACACCATTCTCTGTTAAGTATTTTCTTACCGCTATTTTATTCGTGCTGTTTGATATAGAAATTGTCTTTTTCTATCCTTACGCTGTAAACCTCCGCGAATTTGGTGTGGAAGGATTTTTAGCAGTTCTCACTTTCATCTCGATATTCTTCTTGGCGTTTATTTACGTTTGGAAACGCGGTGCATTGGACTGGGACAAATAGTTTAACAATTTTAAGAAAACAAGATGTCAGATAATAATAAACCAGTAATCCGGATGGACGCGGAAGCGCCGGAAGGTTACGAAGGCGAAGGTTTTTTCGCCACCAATCTCAGCAGTGTCATCGGTATGGCGCGTAAATTTTCTTTATGGCCTTTACCTTTCGCTACTTCATGTTGCGGTATTGAATTTATGGCAACCTTAAATCCAACTTTCGATGCGTCGCGTTTCGGAATGGAAAGAAACTCATTCTCACCACGCCAGGCAGATATGCTGATGGTGTGCGGTACCATTGCTAAAAAACTGGGTCCTGTTTTAAAACAGGTTTACACCCAAATGGCAGAACCAAAATGGGTAGTCGCAGTTGGAGCCTGTGCTTCCAGTGGCGGTATTTTCGATAGCTACTCTGTTTTACAGGGAATCGATAAAATTATTCCTGTTGACGTATATGTACCTGGATGCCCACCGCGCCCGGAACAGATTATCGAAGGAGTAATGCAGGTTCAGGCGCTGTGCGAAAGCGAAAGCATCCGCAGAAGAGATATGCCGGAATACAGAAAATTGTTGGAATCTTACGACATAAATTAAAGGAATGACAAACGAATTTGTGCTCGAAGCGATTACCAGAGAATTTCCCGAATCGCTGATTTCTTACGCTACACCTTACGATTTTTTAACTTTAGAAATTAAGAAAGAAGACATCAAAAAAGTGATTCATCACCTTCGAGATTCTTCGCTTCAAATTGACTTTCTTACCGATATTACCGGCATTCATTACCCGGAAATTCCCGAAAAAGAAATCGGTGTTATTTACCATTTGCATAATATGAGAACGAATTTCAGAATTCGTTTGAAAGCCTTTATGCCGCGCGAAAACGCGGAGGTAGACACCCTGACCGACCTTTATGCCGGCGCGAACTGGATGGAAAGAGAAACCTTCGAATTTTTCGGAATTAAATTTAAAGGTCATCCCGATTTACGTGTGATCCTAAACGTGGAAGATATGGATTATCATCCGATGTTGAAGGAATATCGCCTGGAAGACGGCACCAGAACGGACAAAGATGATAAAATGTTTGGCCGATAATTAATTTAATGCTTAAGAAATAAGCTTAAGCCATTTTTTATTATGAAAGATAACGCACTCTCTAATATACTCAGTCAGCAGGAATCCAGCGATCATATCGACGGACAGCTGTACACCCTGAACCTTGGTCCTACGCACCCGGCGACCCACGGTATTTTCCAGAATGTTCTGACCATGGATGGTGAGAAAATTCTGCATTCCGAGCAAACGATCGGATACATTCACCGTGCTTTTGAGAAAATTTCAGAAAGACGCAGTTTCACTCAAATCACTACGCTTACAGACCGTATGAACTACTGTTCAGCGCCCATCAACAACATGGGTTGGCACATGACAGTAGAAAAACTCATCGGTATTGAAATGCCGAAACGCGTAGATTATATGCGGGTGATTATGATGGAGCTTGCAAGGATTTCCGATCACCTGATCTGTAACGGTGTTATCGCAATGGATGCAGGTGCAATTACAGGATTAACCTATCTTTTCCAGGAAAGAGAAAAGATTTACAATATGTATGAAGAAGTTTGTGGTGCAAGATTAACCACAAACATGGGAAGAATCGGTGGTTTCGAAAGAGATTTCACGCCTAAATTCCACGAATTTCTTCAGGATTGGTTAAAGAAATTCCCGAAAATTTTCAGTGAATTCTGTGCTTTGAATGAAAGAAACAGAATTTTCATGGACCGGACCATTAAAGCCGGACCAATTTCAGCAGAACGCGCTTTAAGCTACGGTTTTACCGGACCAAATTTACGTGCGACAGGCGTTGATTATGACGTGCGCGTTGCTGATCCCTACTCTTCTTATCAGGATTTCGATTTTATAATTCCGGTCGGAACTTCCGGTGATACATATGATCGTTTTATGGTGCGTCAGCAGGAAGTTTGGGAAAGTTTGAAGATTATCGAACAGGCTTACAAAAATTTACCGGACGGTCCGTTCCACGCAGATGTACCGGAATTTTATTTACCGGAAAAAGCAGACGTTTACACTAAAATGGAAGCATTGATTTACCACTTTAAAATCGTGATGGGCGAAACCGATATTCCAAAAGGTGAAGTATATCATGCCGTGGAAGGCGGTAACGGCGAATTAGGTTTCTATCTTGTAAGCGATGGCGGACGAAGCCCATATCGTCTGCATTTTAGAAGACCGTGTTTCATTTATTACCAGGCTTACCCGGAAATGATCAAAGGCGGACCGATATCAGACGCGATTGTAACGATGTGTAGTATGAATGTAATTGCCGGCGAACTGGACGCATAAAAATTTAAAAAAATACCGGCTTTAAAGGCCAAATTTTTTAAATATCATTTTTTAGACAGTTTAAAAAAAATTAGAATTCAGGAAAAAATGCCGTTTTAGGCGGTAAAAAATAAAGTATAAAGTAAGATTCAGCCTGCTGAAACTTAGAATATAAAATATATAAAGTGAGCGAAAATATAGCTTTTCAACCTGAAACATTAGCTCAGGTTCAAAAAATAACCGAGCGATATCCGGCACAGCACAGAAAATCCGCATTGATTCCGGTGTTGCATTTAGCACAGAAAGAATTCGGTGGTTGGCTTCAGGTTCCTGTGATGGATTATGTGGCTGAACTTTTAGAAATTCAACCCATTGAAGTGTATGAAGTGGCGACATTTTACAGCATGTTCAACATGAAACCTGTGGGTAAATATGTTTTAGAAGTTTGCCAAACGGGACCTTGTATGCTGAACGGCAGCGATGAAATCATCCGCCACATCAAAGAAACGCTTCATATTGAAAACGGTGAAACCACAGCAGACGGTTTATTCACGCTGAAAACGGCGGAATGTCTTGGCGCCTGCGGTTATGCACCGATGATGCAGCTCGGCAAATTTTATCACGAACATTTAACGAAAGAAAAAGTAGACGAAATCCTGGAGCTATGCAGACAGGGCGCGCTTGCTTTGGATTAATTTATAAAACTGATGAGTAAAAAACTTTTACTTAAGCACGCACATGTAGAAGGCATCCGCACTTTCGATGTTTACCGTAAACACGGTGGCTACGAATCTGTGGAAAAAGCCCTGAAAATGGAACCAGACGCGATCACCGAAGAGGTGAAAACTTCCGGTTTAAGAGGACGTGGCGGCGCAGGTTTCCCAACTGGTTTAAAATGGAGCTTTTTGGCAAAACCCGAAGGCGTACCAAGATATTTAGTTGTAAATGCTGATGAATCTGAACCCGGAACTTTCAAAGACCGGTATTTGATGGAATATATTCCGCATCTTTTGATCGAAGGAATGATTGTTTCTTCTTACGCTTTGGGTGCAAACACCGCGTACATCTACATTCGTGGTGAATATTCCTGGATTCCGGACATTCTGGAAGCTGCGATTGAAGAAGCAAAAGCCGCTGGATTTTTAGGAAATAACATCCAGGGAACCGGATATAATTTAGAAATTTATGTTCACCGTGGCGCCGGCGCCTACATTTGTGGTGAAGAAACAGCACTTTTGGAATCGTTGGAAGGCAAGCGTGGAAACCCGCGTTTAAAACCGCCATTCCCGGCTGTTAAAGGTCTTTGGGCCTGCCCGACCGTGGTGAATAACGTAGAAACCATTGCCGCAGTTGTACCAGTCATTAATTTGGGTGGAGCGGAATATGCTAAAATTGGTGTCGGAAGATCTACCGGAACAAAATTGATTTCTGCCTGTGGAAACATCAATAAACCTGGAGTTTACGAAATAGATATGACCATCACTGTGGAAGAATTTATTTATTCTGATGAATATTGTGGTGGAATCCCGAACGGTAAGAGATTGAAAGCCTGTATTCCGGGTGGAAGTTCAGTACCAATTGTTCCCGCGAATTTATTGTTGAGAACAATTAATGGCGAACCGCGCTATATGAATTACGAATCTTTGGCTGAAGGTGGTTTTGCAACCGGAACCATGATGGGTTCAGGTGGATTTATCGTTTTAGACGAAGACCAGTCCGTGGTGAAACATACGATGTCTCTTTCGCATTTCTACGCACACGAAAGTTGCGGTCAATGTACGCCATGTCGTGAAGGAACGCCGTGGATGTTCAAAATTTTAAAGAAAATCGCGAGCGGTCAGGGAACAAGAAATGATATTGATTTGCTTTGGGACGTTCAGCGAAAAATTGAAGGAAACACGATTTGTCCGCTTGGTGACGCTGCGGCGTGGCCTGTGGCAGCAGCAATCCGTCACTTCCGTGATGAGTTTGAATGGTATATCGATAATCCGGACGCATTAACTGGAAATTATGGAATAGGAAATTATGATGTCCCAATCCCGATGCCTGAAAAAGCAGACGTTAATTCATAAATGGAAATAAGTTTTAGCTAAAAAAAGAAAAAAAAGCACGTTTCAGCCCGGAATTTTTATTAAAGGAAAACTTTAATGATATCTTAAATTTTTTCGGCGTTAAAACAGGTCATTTTTCAGTTTTACTAAATGCAAAAAAAACAATGAAATAGCAGGCAGAATTTTAAATATTCTGTTTTGAAAGAGGTTAATTTTAACCGTGGTGTAAGACAACCAAAAGTTTAATTAAAAGACAAATGCTTAAAGCTTTAGGCTGAAAGCTGACCTATATGAGCGAAGAAATAAAAAAATTTAAAATTACCATCGACGGCCAGACCACAGAGGTTTTGCCGGGTACTTCGATTCTGGAAGCAGCACGACAAATAGGGGGAAAATCTGTACCGCCTGCAATGTGTTACTACAAACCATTGGAAAACAGTGGTGGACGATGCAGAACGTGTTTGGTAGAAGTTTCTAAAGGTTCTGAAGCAGATTCGCGCCCTATGCCGAAACTGGTAGCAAGCTGCCGGACTTCTGTAATGGACGGTATGGAAGTGAAAAACATTACCTCAGAAAAAACTCAGGAAGCGCGTCACGCGGTGACTGAATTTTTATTGATTAACCACCCGCTGGATTGCCCTATTTGTGACCAGGCAGGTGAATGTCATTTGCAGGATTTGAGTTACGAACACGGTGTAGAAGCAACAAGAACTGAATTCGAAAGAAGAACTTTTGAACCGGAAGATATCGGTCCGTACATCAAACTTAACATGAACCGCTGTATTTTGTGCGCGCGTTGCGTTTTGGTTGCGAACCAACTTACTGACAACCGTGAGCACGGAATTTTATTCCGCGGTGAACATGCTGAAATTTCAACCAATTTAAATAAAGCTTTAGAGAGCGATTTCATCGGAAACGTTATTGATGTTTGTCCGGTTGGAGCTTTAACCGACAGAACTGCACGTTTCGCGAGCCGTGTTTGGTTTACAAAACCGGTGAATGCATCTTGCGAGTGTGATAAATGCGCCGGAAAAGCGGTGCTTTGGATGAAAGGTGAAGAAGTTATACGTGTTACGGCGAGAAAAGATCAGTATGACGAAGTTCAGGACTGGATCTGTAACGAATGTAGATTCCACAAAAAAGATGTGAAGAGATGGAATATTGAAGGTCCAAGACATATCGACAGACATTCGGTAATCTCTCTGAACCATTATCAAAAACCTAAAAACATGATTAATCTTTTGGACAATGCCGACGCCAAAGAAATCAGTGAAAAAGACGAAAAATAAGCATGGATTTACTTACATTTAAAATTATACTGGTTGTCAGCCTTTTTGCTGTGTCATTGGGTGTAGCAGCCTATTCCACCTGGGGAGAGCGAAAAGTTGCGGCAATTTTGCAGGACCGTATCGGGCCGAACAGAGCCGGACCTTTTGGAATTCTTCAGCCCTTAGCCGATGGTGGAAAACTGTTCTTCAAAGAAGGTTTTGTACCACAGGGCGCGGACCGTTTTCTTTTTTACGTAGGTCCCGCGATTACCATGTTTATTTCCCTGATTACGGGAGCGGTGATTCCATGGGGAAAATCCTTTAATATCGGCGGAAATTCTTTTGACATCCAGGTTGCGAATATTGACGTTGGAGTTTTGTATCTGATCGGTATGGTTTCAATCGGAGTTTACGGAATGATGATCGGCGGCTGGGCTTCGAATAATAAATATTCCTTAATTGGAGCAATTCGTGCATCCTCGCAAATGATTTCTTACGAATTGGCAATGGGACTTTCTTTGCTTTCAATTATTTTGATGGCTGGCAGTCTTGATTTAAATATGATTACGGGTTCCCAAGGAACCGGAAAAATCTGGGGCTTGATTCCAGCGGATGGTATGAATTGGAATATTTTTTACCAGCCTTTAGCCTTTATTATATTTTTCGTTGCTGCAATGGCGGAAACCAACCGTCACCCTTTTGATTTACCTGAATGTGAATCAGAACTTGTAAACGGTTATATGACTGAATATTCTTCAATGAACTTTGGCCAATATATGTTTGGTGAATATGTAAATATGTTCATTTCCAATGCCTTGATCGTAACCTTGTTTTTTGGTGGATTTAATTATCCCGGAATCAACTGGGTTGGTGAAAACTGGGGAGAAAATATTGCCGGTGTTTTGAGTATTTTTGCAATGTTATTCAAAGTCATTATAGGGATTTTAATTTTCATGTGGATTCGCTGGACGATCCCAAGATTCCGATATGATCAACTGATGCACCTTGGCTGGAAAACATTAATTCCGCTTGCATTAGGCAATTTAGTTATTACAGCTGCTGTAATTGTATTTTTTACAAATTAAAAAGAAGTTTTATTTCCAACTTTTCGTTGAGTTAAAACCTACAATATGAAATTGACAAACAGATCGAAAGTAGTCTCGAACAAAGAGATGACTTTTATGGAAAAATTATACCTCCCGGAAATCCTGAAGGGAATGGCAATTACCATGCGACATGCATTGGCAGGGCCAAAAGGAAAAGTATTTTCTTATCCGGAACAGGAAAAACCAAGAACTAAATTCTGGCGCGGGCTTCACGTTTTGAAACGTGACGAAGAAGGTCGCGAAAGATGCACCGCCTGCGGACTTTGTGCCGTAGTATGTCCTGCAGAAGCGATTACCATGACTTCTGCTGAGCGCACCCGCGATGAAAAACACCTTTACCGTGAAGAAAAATATGCTTCAGTCTACGAAATAAATATGCTGAGATGTATTTTCTGTGGTTTGTGCGAAGAAGCCTGTCCAAAATCTGCGATTTATTTAACAGACCGTTTGGTAGATGTTGAAACCAACCGCGGAAGCTTTGTTTACGGAAAAGACAAACTGGTTGAAAAAATCAACGAAAGAGTTGACATCACCGCGCGCCAAAGCGAATTGCAAAAGAAAACAGTTAAGTAATATGGAGCAGATTATCTTTTTCGTTGTTGCCCTGTTGGCCATTACGAGCGGCTTTTATTTTGTTTTTGCCAAAAATCCGCTTTATTCAATTTTATCCCTTATTATCACCTTTTTTTCCATAGCTGCACTTTACATTTTGCTTAATGCGCAATTCCTCGGGATTGTTCAGATCATTGTTTATGCCGGAGCAATTATGGTTTTGTTCCTCTACATTTTAATGATGTTGAATTTGAACAAAGAAGACGAAAGCAAGAAGCAGAATCTTTCCAAATTTATTGGCGTCTTTACGGCCGGAATTTTATTGGTTGGGATTTTAGGCGCTTTCAAAGGTTTGAACCAAACAACTTTCGGAACAGGTGCTGACAGCTCTGTAGGTCTGACCAAAAATCTTGGGAAATTATTGTTCAACGAATATGTTTTACCATTTGAACTGGCTTCAATACTCATTCTTGCCGGTATTGTAGGCGCTGTTTTAATCGGTAAAAAAGATTTATAAATTATGGGAGAAGTAAATTCATTTATTCAGGCGGTGCCACTGGAATATTTTATTATTCTGAGTTCCATCTTATTTTGCCTCGGTGTCTTAGGAGTTTTGATCCGAAAAAATGCCATCATTATTTTAGGTTGTGTGGAATTGATGCTGAACTCAGTAAACCTGATGCTGGCGGCTTTTTCTTCCTATAAAGGTGACGGAAACGGTCAAATTCTGGTATTTTTCATTATGGTAGTTGCGGCGGCGGAAGTGGCGGTTGGATTAGCGATTATCGCGATGCTTTACCGAAATACCAAATCTGTAGACATCAGTATTTTTAACAAATTAAGAGGATAATAGAAGATGGAAAATTTAGTTTACGCAATTATACTTTTACCTCTGGCAGGATTTCTTTTTAACGGTTTTTTCGGCAAAAAACTGCCAAAAAATTTAGTCGGTGGTGTTGCCACCGCAGTAGTTTTCGGTTCATTTCTTATCGCTTTAAGCTTATTTTTTAAGTTTGAAGCAGATTCGCAGCCGGTTATCGTGCGCGCTTTTGAATGGTTCCGCGTGAGCGGCGTTCAGGTGAATTTCGGTTTCCAGATCGATCAGCTGTCGTTGATGATGGTTATGATCATTACAGGAATCGGTTCTTTGATTCACCTCTACTCCATTGGCTATATGCACGATGACGACGGATTTTACAAATTCTTTTCTTACCTGAATCTTTTCATCTTTATGATGTTACTTTTGGTAATGGGAAGCAATTATTTAATTCTTTTCATCGGTTGGGAAGGTGTAGGTTTATGTTCTTATTTACTTATTGGTTTCTGGTACAAAAACAAAGAATACGGCGCAGCAGCACGAAAAGCATTTATCATGAATCGTATTGGTGACTTGGGAATGATTATCGGAATCCTGATGATTGCTTCACAAACCAATGCTATTGATTATTTATCTGTAGCTCAAAATTCCGGGAAATTTGAATTGGATTCTACCGTAATTATCTTTATTACGGCGAGTTTATTCATCGGTGCGATGGGAAAATCGGCGCAGATTCCCTTATTTACATGGCTTCCTGATGCAATGGCTGGTCCAACGCCGGTTTCCGCATTAATCCACGCTGCAACAATGGTTACCGCGGGAATTTACCTGGTTGTACGGTCAAATTTTCTGTTTTCTCTGGCGCCAACCACGATGGACGGAATACTGTTCGTTGGATTATTAACAGCATTAGTTGCAGCATTTATCGGCTTGCGCCAAAATGATATTAAAAAAGTTCTAGCTTACTCAACTGTCTCTCAGTTAGGATTTATGTTCGTTGCTGTTGGTGTGGGAGCTTATACCACCGCGATGTTCCACCTGATGACGCATGCTTTCTTTAAAGCTTTGCTTTTCTTAGGTTCAGGTTCGGTAATTCACGCGATGAGCGGCGAGCAGGATATGAGATTTATGGGCGGTTTAAGACGTAAAATTCCGATTACGCATATTACTTTTCTTATTGGGACTTTAGCAATTTCAGGTTTTCCGTTCCTTTCCGGAATGATTTCCAAAGATGAAATCCTTACCAATACGTACGCGAGAAGCCCAATTATTTGGGGAGTTTTATTCGCGATTGCTGCTATGACGGCAACTTATATGTTCCGTGCATATTATCTGACTTTCCATGGTGAATTCCGCGGAACTAAAGAACAGGAACATCACCTCCACGAAAGTCCTTTAAATATGACTTTACCGCTTATCGTACTTGCAGTTTTAACGGTGATTGGTGGTTTTATCAATTTACCACATTTCATCGGCCATGGTGATTATGCGAAACTTGCAGATTGGTTAAAAATAATTTACGTGTATGATGTAGAACTTGCCGAAGTTCCGTTCATGACCGAAATGATTTTGTTAGGTTTAACGGTGCTGATGTTTTTCGTCGTTTGGTTTCTGGTTAGAAACATTTATGTAAACAAGAAAAAAATGGCGCTTCCGGACGAAAAATATACTGGTTGGGAAAGACTTTCAAACCGCAAATTGTATCTTGATGAATTGAACAATGTGACTTTCGTAAAATTCATTGAAGGTCTTGGTGTCGGCGGCAATATGTTCGACAAAGGCGTGCTGAAAAGATTTGTGGATTATATCGGTATCGGAGCTGAAGATTCCGGCCGCGCAGCTAAGCGTCTTCAGAACGGAAACGTAGAAAACTACGTGCTCATCATGTCTCTGGCCGTGGGAATTATTTTAATCGTTAACTTTATATTACAATAGTAAATGTCGTACCTATTATTAACATTACTACTATTACCTCTTGTAGGTTCAGCATTGGTGTTCGCGTGGAAAAATCCCGCAAGTAAATTTTTAGCCTTAGGAATTGCATTTGCGCAAATGTTTCTTACTTTCTATATGCTGTCAGATTTCGATTTTAAACCGACTGTCGATGGTGTTTTACAGTACGAAATAAATTATCCATGGTCCAATTATATCAAAAGTAATCTGCATTTCGGCATTGATGGAATGAGCATGCTGATGGTGCTTTTAACCAATATTTTAACACCGATCATCATTCTGTCCTCATTTAATGAAAAACCGGGCTACAAAAATACGTTCTACGGCTTGATTTTATTGATGCAGTTTGGCTTGCTTGGACTTTTTACCTCTTTAGATGGCTTACTTTTCTATATTTTCTGGGAAATTACTTTAATTCCAATTTGGTTAATCGCCGGAATTTGGGGTCAGGAAAACAAAAAAATCCAGTTCACTACCCGATTTTTTGTTTTCACTTTCGTAGGTTCTTTATTTATGTTGATTGGGCTTATCTATTTGTACACCCATTCCGCATCATTTGCGCTTACAGATTTGTATAATGCAGATTTAACTTCCGGTGCGCAGACCGTAATATTCTGGTTTATTTTCTTTGCTTTTGCGGTGAAATTACCAATCTTCCCTTTCCACACCTGGCAGGCCGATACATACACCTATTCACCAACACAGGGTTCCATGCTACTTTCCGGAATTATGCTGAAAATGGCGGTCTACGGAATGTTGAGATATTTGCTGCCGATAACTCCGGAACCTATTTTCGGACTTTCCGGAAAAATAGTTTTGGTTTTGGCAATCATCGGAGTTGTTCACGGTGCTTTGATCGCGATTATTCAAAATGATTCAAAACGAATTATCGCGTACTCTTCACTTTCACACGTTGGTTTAATTACGGCCGGAATTATGGCATCTGCTATTTTAACGATGAACGGAACCGTAGTAACCACAGGTGGTGAAGGTGCTTTAGTTCAGTCTTTCGCGCATGGTATTAATGTGGTTGGCTTATTTTATTGCGCAGATATTCTTTACAAAAGATTTAAAACACGCGACATCCGCCAGATGGGTGGTTTGGCAAAAGTTGCCCCTAAATTTGCTGTTTTTTTCCTAATTATTTTATTGGGCTCCATCGCGCTTCCGCTAACCAACGGTTTTGTCGGCGAATTCATTTTAATTAAATCCATTTTCGAGTACAGCATTATCGCTGCAGTTATTGCCGGCTTAACGATGATTTTTTCTGCAGTTTATCTTTTCAGATTTTACGGAAAAGCAATGTTCGGTCCTGGTGACGAAGCGGTTTTATCCACTGCAACCGATGTAAATGCTGTAGAGTTTACCGTTTTGGCAAGTTTGGTAATTTTCGTTATTCTGTTGGGAATTTTTCCACAACCGATTATCGAAATGGTGAGCAGTTCATTGAAGTTTATTTATTCTTCAATGTTAAATTAAAAATAACTAATCAAGAAATTAAGAGATGGAGATACCGGACGAAAATCCTGATTCTCAAATCTATAAATCTCAAATCTAAATTAAATGAGCGTTTTAATCATTATTTTCCTTACCGCCTTAGTTGCGCTTTTTGCAGGTGTTTTTCAACAGGGAAAATTTTCACGTTATATCAGTATTCTGGGGCTGATGATTGCTTTTTACGTTAGTTTCCTGCCGGAATTAGCTTTCTTTTCGCAATACCAAAATATGTATGAATTTGGTGCAAACGCCGCCCTATTCACCAAAATTACCATCGTAATTACCATTTTACTGTTTTTTATCGCCGGTTTTGCCTTCAGCAATCACCGCAGTCACCAGTCAGAATTATATGCTTTAATGCTGTTCTCGCTTTGTGGCGGTGTTATTTTGTTCGGTTATCAGAATTTAGTGACTTTATTCCTGGGAATTGAAATTCTTTCCATTCCACTTTATGTCCTTGCTGGGAGCAACAAAACCGATTTACGTTCCAACGAAGCTTCAATTAAATACTTCCTGATGGGAGCTTTCGCAACCGGATTCCTTCTTTTCGGCGTTGCTTTAATTTACGGCAGCACCGGAAGTTTTGATTTGTACACCATCCACGCTTTCGCAGTTAAAAATCCGAACGATTTGATGTTCATTTTAGGAGCAGTTTTAATGTTAGTCGCTTTGGCGTTTAAGGTTTCTCTGGCGCCTTTCCACATGTGGAGTCCAGATGTTTACCAGGGTTCGCCTTCTTTGATTACCGCATTCATGATGTCCGTGGTAAAAATATCGGCCTTTTTCGCCTTTTTTAAACTGATGACCATCGGTTTCTTAGGAATTACCGGAGAATGGATCAACGTCATCGGCGTTTTAATCATCATTACTTTATTCCTTGCGAACGTGATGGGACTTGCGCAAACCAACGCGAAAAGAATGTTGGCATACTCTTCCGTTTCGCACGTTGGTTATCTTTCGCTCATTTTCTACGGAATGAACAGCCTTTCGAGTTACAATCTCGCGTTTTACTTATTCGCTTATTCGTTAGCAACAGTTGGGGTCATGATGTGTCTGATTTGGGTTGAAAAACTGAAACGCGAAACCTCGTATAACGCTTTTAGAGGTTTAGCACGCACCGAACCGATTTTAGCGGTTACAGCGACTGTTTCATTATTATCAATGGCCGGGATTCCATTAACCGCAGGTTTTATGGGAAAATTTGCAATCTTCGCACAGGCAATCGACACAACTCCGTTTTTGGTTTTAATCGCGGTTTTAGGATCAGCAATTTCAATTGCTTATTACCTCCGTTTAATTATGTCGATGTTTTTCCCGAAAGAAAGCAGCTTTAAAACTTCGGAAAAAGTGTCGTTAACTTACAATATCGTAGCGGTTTTCGTAGTTGTCGCGCTTGTAGCGATGGGCGTTTTCCCGGATTTATTCGCTAAACAGTTCGGTTTATAAATAATATTTTTTTTAGATATTAAAACGCAATTCTTCGGAGTTGCGTTTTTTTTAAGGCTTGTTTGATCATCTTGAATATATTGGTTTTAAATATTTAAGCTCACATTTCGCATTTATTTTTCGATTTGGAGTCGTAGTCACCAGCTGCTTAGTTTTACGATACAGGAAACAAACTAAGGCCAAATTCAAATGAAAAATTCAATTAATATAACTAACTTTAAGAAACCATCATGAAACGAAATTTACTCCTCATTTTCCTCTTGCTTTTCGGCGGTGTTACGCTGTTCATGAGCAGTTCCGTGCTTTTCGACTGGTTTGGAATCCGCGAAAAAGAAGGAAATTTTGTACCAATTATCGTCTGGGCAAATTTTGTCTGCGGCGTGCTCTACTTTGTGGCAGCTATTGGGATTTTAAAAACAAAAAAATGGGCAAAAGATCCGTTAATTTCTGCCTTAATCATTCTCGTAATCGCATTTATATTTCTCTTTCTCCACATCAATAATGGCGGAGTTTACGAAACAAAAACCGTCGGTGCCATGACTTTCCGAATTGCAGTTACGGCGCTTCTAATTTTTACAACTCATAAAATTTTAATAAAATGAAAAAAGCAATTTTATCAGCACTTTTTGCGCTGTCCATCGTGATTTCCTGCGAGAAAAAAGCAGAAACGGTAACCGATGAAAACGCGGTGTCGAACAAAGAGCAAACTTCACACGACGAACATTCCGCTGCAACGGAGGAAAAATCTGATGATCACGACGCTTCAGCAGAACTGACGCTTGACAACGGAAAAAAATGGGCGGTAAACGAAGAAATGAAACCGTACGTCGCTGAAATGGAAGACGCGCTGGTACAGTACAAACCTGAAAATGGTGATTATAAAATGCTTGCCACCAATATAATTGCCGCAAACGACAATTTGGTTAAAAGCTGCACCATGACAGGAAAATCTCACGACGTTCTGCATGTTTGGTTAACGGATCATATTCAGGATTTAAAGAAGCTGCAAAATGCGCCGAACCGCGACGAAGCCAATGAAACCGTAAAAGAACTGAAAGAATCAATGGACGAATACCACGAATATTTTAACTAAAATAGTGACATAGCAAAAGGTGGAAATGCTATTAATCAATAAACCTTTGGTATTGCCGAAGGTTTATTCATTTTTCTTGGCTTCTTCCCACAATTCATCCATTTTATCCAGGGATAAATCGGCTAAATTTTGCTTTTTATCTATAGCTAAATTTTCCATTTTCTGAAACCTGTTGATGAATTTATTATTGGTTCGCTCCAAAGCGGAATCGGGATTAATTCCTAAAATTCGCGCGTAATTTACAAGCGAGAAAAAAATATCGCCTAATTCCTGCTCTTTTTTGTCAAATTCCGTTTCGGCGTGAAATTCAGCTAATTCTTCCTCGACTTTTTTCCAGGCGTCTTCAGCGTTCGCAAATTTAAAACCAATTCCTTTCACTTTATCCTGAATTCGGTAAGCTTTAATCAAGCTTGGCGTGCCCTTCGTGACTCCGGAAAGCACGGATTTATTACCTTCTTTAAGCTTAAGTTTTTCCCAGTTTTGCTTTACTTCGTCTTCATTCTGAACCTGTACGTCGCCATAAATATGCGGATGACGGAAAATGAGTTTTTCATTCAAAGAGTTGATGACATCAGCAATATCAAAACTATTTTTTTCGGAACCGATTTTCGCGTAAAAAACCAAATGCAGCAAAACGTCGCCGAGTTCTTTTTTAATTTCGGGCAAATCTTCGGTCAGCAGCGCGTCGGAAAGTTCGTAAACTTCTTCTAAGGTCAAATGCCTTAAACTCTGCAAAGTCTGCTTTTGGTCCCACGGACATTTTTCGCGCAAATCGTCCATAATATCCAACAATCTGCCGAAAGCTTCTAGTTTTTCCTGTCTGGAATTCATTTTTTTGAGTTTTAGGTATGGAAGATGAAGTATGGATTACGAATTTAATCTTGCCAAATTAAACAAAAAACCTTGTCAAATTGACAAGGTAATTTCATTATAAACAGGAGTTTATCCCATTTTTCGGTGTGTACTTTTCGGCGCTGATTTCGGTGATGTCGTTGCAGCTTTCACTTTCGGTGTCGTAGTTTTTTCCTTTTTTGGTGCCGCTTTTTTAGCTTCTGTTTTTTCGGTTTTTACCTCATTTTCAGCAGGAGTTTCTTCTGCAGTTTCCGCTTTTACGAAACTTTCAGGCGTAATGTAACCAGCTTTATGCAGGATATTATACCACTGTGCAAGCTTTTTCATATCAGAAACATACACTCTTTCGGTATCGTAATTCGGCAAAGATTTAGACATTAACTCCTTCAATTCCGCTTCGGAAGATTTGTGAGAAATGGTTTCTTTATAATCTTCATTTTTAGCCAAATTTTCGAAAACATCGAACAACGGAACTTCATTATCGAAAGTAAACATCGCGATATTGTCCAACAAGCTTACCTGTGAAGAATTAGAAATACTGGCTTTTTTCTTGGTAATTACATCTTCTACGATAAAGCCGCTTTTCAACTGAGAAATAAGCTTATAAAGTCCTGGTTTTCCGGAAATTGAAATTATTTTTTCTAACTGCATATGTTTATTTTTTTTGATTTTAAATTCTGTTTTTTGCTGAATATTTACTTTGGAAAACGCATTTTATAATTCACCGCTACGTCGCCGTGCGAAATTTTCATAAGTTTTCCTTTCACTAATTTTTTCTTCAGTGCACTTAAATGATCGGTAAATAAAATTCCATCAATGTGGTCGTATTCATGCTGAATAACCCGCGCGCGCATGTCCGAAAAAGTGTCGGTATGTTTAACGAAATTTTCGTCGAAATATTCGATTTTTATGGTTTCTTTCCGTTTTACATCTTCGCGAACGTCGGGAATTGAAAGACAACCTTCATTGAATTTCCATTCTTCACCGGTTTCTTCCAAAATTTTTGCATTGATGAAAACTTTGCGGAAATCCTTTAATTCCTCGGCAATATCGGCATAATCTTCATCTTCTGCCAAAGGCGAAACGTCCACAACAAAAAGCCGGATATCCAAACCTACCTGAGGCGCCGCCAAACCAATGCCGCTGGCGCTTTGCATGGTTTCAAACATATTGTCGATCAGCGTATTCAGTTCCGGATAATCGGGCGAAATATCGTGACACATTTTTCGTAAAACGGCATCGCCAAAGGCTCTTATCGGTAAAATCATCTCTGTTTCTGTTCTAAAAAATTCTGCAATATTATGGTCGCACTTACTTTGTCAATCAACCCTTTTTCCTCTCTTTTTTTCTTTGTTTTTCCACTTTGTGAAATTGCAAAAGACGCCATTTTTGAAGTAAAACGCTCATC
Organism: Kaistella solincola; assembly: GCF_000812875.1. Lineage (GTDB taxonomy): Bacteria > Bacteroidota > Bacteroidia > Flavobacteriales > Weeksellaceae > Kaistella > Kaistella solincola. The sequence continues at coordinate 1,262,810 of NZ_JSYK01000003.1, forward strand.
AAACCTCGAAACTTCAATGGTGGGAAATTCGTTTCTAAACTTTTCGATGAATTTTAAAATTTCCTTTTCAACTTCATTTAGATTTCCTTTCAGATCCGTCGGAAGCCCCACCACAATTTGCTCTACCCGATTCAGGGAAAAATAATTTTTCAAAAAAGAAAATATTTCTTTCGTGGGAACGGTTTGCAGGCCGCTTGCAATAATTTGCATATCGTCTGTTGCAGCTAAACCACAGCGCGCTTTCCCGTAATCAATGGCTAAAATTTGTGACATCAGCTGCAAATTTACAAATATTTGACTGTGTTCACAAAATTTAAAAAAATACCGGCTTAAAACGCCGAATTTTAATGTTTTAGCATTTTGTTTAATTAAATGTTTCACCTTTTAATTTAAAAAAAAATGGCCGATTTGTTTTCAATTTTTAATTAATTTTATTGTTTTAAAAAACATTAAGGAATGAAAAAATTAATACTTGTTCGTCATGCTAAAAGCGACTGGCCCGAAAACACAGATGATTTTGACCGGCCTTTGTCGGAAAAAGGTGAAAAAAATGCCGCTAAAATGGCAAAATTCCTGAAAGAAAATAATATAGAAATCGATAAATTTTACTCAAGTCCAGCGCTGCGCGCCTTTAAAACCTGTGAAATTTTCAATAAAGAATATCAGCTGGAAGTGGAAACGATGCAGAAACTGTATAACGCTTCGGAAAACAATTTTGAATCTCTGGTCACCGACTTGCCCGACGATCTGAATACCGTCGCAATGTTTTCGCACAACAACGGAATTTCTAATTTCGCGAACAGCATGGCACACGACGTTTTCATGTTTCCAACGTGTGGAGTTGCGGGTTTCGAGATCGAAGGCAATTCCTGGTCGGATTTCCACAGCGCTGAAAAGAAGCCCATTTTCTTCTACGAACCTTCGAAAATTTAAATAAAAAACCTCATCAGATTGATGAGGTTTTTTTGGCTGCTTTTTGGTATATTTTTTAGTTTTTCTTTACCAAGTCCAAATCTTCAAAATCAAAGCTGAAATCGGTAACATCAGAAATCGGTTTTAATTTCATTCCGGTTGCTTTTCCGTTTTCATCCAAATCGAAATTTACAAAAGCATCAGCATCGTAACTTCTGTCGTCCCATTTTACAATCATTACATTCGGCGAATACGGCAAAAGTTCACCTTTTAAGCGCGGAGAATTTTTGCTTGCGAAACGCAGGTTTTTTCCGTCTTGGGAAATGGTAACATCACCAAACCAAGGATCGTTGTAAGTCCCGGTGATTTGGTCGTTTTTAATCTGGCAATTTTTATCTTTTTTAAAGTTTTCAGATTTCGCAAAAATCTCTTTTTTATCTTTAGCATAATCGGCATTTACTTTCGCCATTCTGTCGCCGTATGTTTTCAGCCAGTCTTTTTCCGGCATGCTGAGGTAAGAATCTTTGATGGTATTGGTGATCGTGCTGAAGGCCGCACCACTTTGCTGGTTGGTGAGAACCACAATTCCGAGTTTCATATCCGGAATTAAGGTAAATTGTGTCACCGTACCAATTAAACCGCCGGTGTGATACACCTGTTTGTGACCTTTAACATCGGTAAGAAACCAACCCAATCCGTAACCGCCGAAGTTGCTGTCATACGGATTTTTTAAAGCAACCGGCGTAGAAATCTGTAAATTCCATAATTGCTGAATTTGCTTATCCGAAACCAGTTTTTTACCATCTTTTGTGGTGAAGCCATTCATTAAAAATTCTGCCCAGGTCGTCATATCTTTCACATTGCTGATGATTCCGCCTGCTGCATTTGCAGTTTCATTCCAGTCGTGCGGAACGGCGATTGCTTTTCCGTCAACCGGCGCGTGTGCTTCGATAATGTTGGAAACATTCGATGCTTTTGCGCGGTTGTAACTTCCGAAACTTGAGGTCATACCGACAGGTTTCAAAATTCTCTGCTCAATAAATTCCGCCCAGGAAAGTCCGCTTACCCGGTGAATAACTTCGCCAGCAACAATAAACATGATATTGTTATAATCTAAAGTCGTACGGAACGGATTTTCCGGCTTCAGATATCTCACGTTGTGAATAATATCGTTGACGCTCAAACTACCACCTTCCGGGAAAAACATCAGATCGCCCTGACCTAAACCTAAACCGGCGCGGTGCGTAATCAAATCTTTAATGGTTACGTTTTGCGTCACATACGGGTCGTACATTTGAAATTCCGGGATGTATTTGGTGACTTTGTCATCGAAATTCAGTTTTCCTTCATCAGCCAAAATCGCCAGCGCCGTTCCTGTAAAACCTTTGCTGTTTGAAGCGATTCCGACCAAAGTTTCGTCGGTCATTTTCTCTTTTGAAGTTAAAGATCTCACGCCAAAACCTTTGGAATAAATAACTTTTCCATCCTTCACCACACCCACAGAAATTCCCGGAACATCGAAGGTTTTTAAAGTATTTTGAATAAGTTCATCAAGCTTTTTTTCCTCCACCTGCGCGAAGACGAAAAAAGAAATCAGAAATAGAAAAAGAGAAAATTTTGCTTTCATAGCGGGATATTTTTGTTTTTAAATTTTTCGTGAAGGCGGTAATGTTTTTATAAAAAAATTACCGGCTAAAAGCGCCTTTTTTTGCGGTTTTTCAAAGATAGAAAATTTAAAAATTGTGAAGGCAAGGTGGCACGGAAATCTCTGTGCCTGTTTCTGATAAAATATTAACTTTGTGCATCAACAAAAAAATACATGGAAACTAAGAAAGAATTTTTTCTAGAGTGTTACAAACTCGGCATCATTAAATTTGGGAAATTTACCCTGAAATCTGGTATTGAAAGCCCTTTTTATGTGGATTTGCGTCCGCTCGCCTCGGATCCTAAAATCCTGAAATCACTCGCCAATTATCTTTTGGATATGCTTCCGCTGGATAATTTCGATGTGATTTGTGGTGTTCCATACGCAGCTTTACCCATGGCGACAGCAATGTCTCTGGAAAGCTATATTCCATTGATTATCAAAAGAAAGGAAGCAAAACAGCACGGTACCAAAAAATTGATTGAAGGAATTTTTACTAAAGGTCAAAACTGTCTTTTGGTGGAAGATGTCATCACATCCGGGGCTTCTTTGCTGGAAACGATTCCAGAAATTGAAAACGAAGGAATTACCGTTTCTGATATTATTGTTGTCCTGGACCGTCAGCAAGGCGGTAAAGAACTTTTGGAAAGTAAAGGTTACCGCGTCCATACTTTGTTCACCATTTCTGAAGTTTGCAAAATGTTGCGCGCAGAAGGTCATATTGATGAAGACGAAGTTTTACGGATCAATGATTTCCTGACCGGAAATGTGGTAAAATTCGATGAAGAAAAAAGGCTTTCTTACGAGCAGAAATTGGAAGTTTGTGAACATTCTGTAGCCCAGAAGATTTTACAAATTTCACTTGAAAAAAAATCAAATCTAATTGTTTCGGCAGATGTTACCACGACGCAGGAATTGCACGATTTAGCGGAAAAGGTCGGACCGCATATCGTGGCGCTGAAAACGCATATCGATATTATTTTGGATTTTGATGCTGATGAAACCATTTTGAAATTAAAGGATATTGCGACCAAGCACAATTTCCTTTTAATGGAAGACCGAAAATTTGCGGACATCGGAAATACGCAAGAACTGCAGTTTGCCTATGGAACTTTTAAAATCTCAAACTGGGCAGATCTTGTGACGGCACAAGTTATAGCTGGTTATGATTCGCTCGACTGTTTCCGAAATGTGGGTGTGGTTGCGATATTAGGAATGTCCTCAAAAGGAACTCTTACAGACCGAAATTATCAGGACGAAGCCACGAAAATTGCCGTTGCGCACCCGAATGTTTTTGGCGGTGTTTCGCAACGACAAATCCCGAATGAACTTTTGCTTTTCACGCCTGGAATTAACATTAACACCACTGGCGACGGAAAAGGTCAGCAGTATAATACACCGGAGCACGCATTCCGCAATCTGAAAACCGATTTTATCATCGTGGGACGCGGCGTTTACAAAGCTGATGATGCGGAAATGGCGGCTTTACATTATAAAATCGCCGGCTGGAAAGCCTACCGCGAGTCGTTGTAAAATCAAATAAAATACCCAATTAAGGCTGAAAATTTAAAAAAGTTCAGCCTTTCTTCATTTTAAAAAACAACTTAAAAGGTTTAAAACTTGGCTAATTTAATTTTACTTTTTCTGTGTCTTTTGCTCGGAATAATTTTGCGAAAGCTTAAACTTTTTCCTGAAAACGGCCATGTCGCGTTGAATTCTTTTGTTGTAAACATTTCGCTTTCCGCGCTGTCGCTTTATTATATCCCGAAAATTGTGCTCAATTATCAGGTGATTTTTCCGGTGTTGGTGCCGTGGTTAAACATTTTGCTGGCGCTATTGTTTTTCAGCATTCTCGGTAAAAAACTCGGTTGGTCTAAATCCTTAATCGGTGCTTTAATTTTATGCGCGGGTTTCAGCAACACTTCTTTTGTGGGAATTCCTGTTATTCAGGCGCTTTACGGCGAAAGCGGAATTAAAACGGTGATGTTGGTGGATCAGCCAGGTTCGTTTGTCGCACTTTCAACGCTTGGTATTACAATAGCAAATGTGTATTCCGGCGGAAAAAATTCAGCTTCGGAACTCACACAGAAAATTCTGAAATTTCCACCATTTATTGCTTTTTCAGTTGCTGTTGCTTTAAATATCTTCAATGTTGAAATTCCGAGTGAAATTGATGAAGTTTTTGCAAAATTGGGTGCGACCACAGTTCCGCTGGCGTTGGTTTCAGTTGGAAGTCAGCTGCAATGGCAGAAATTTAATAACGAAGCAAAACCGCTTTTTTTCGGGCTTTTATTTAAACTTTTACTTTTTCCGGCGTTTATTTTCATCCTTTATTTTTTGGTTTTAAAACAGCGCGGTGACATCATTGAAATTTCATTTCTGGAATCTGCAATGGGCCCGATGGTTACCGCAGCAATTATTGCGGCAGCGCACCGTCTGGAACCAAAACTGTGTAATCTCATGCTGGGAATCGGTATTCCGCTTTCATTTGTGACCTTAGCTTTCTGGTATTTCGTGCTGCATTTTTCGGGTTTTAATTAAAAGCGTTCTTACCTTAGGTCAATCCCATTGGTTTTACGATTGCTATCTTTGTGTAGTTAAATACAAAAGTTATGAAAGTAGATATTTGGAGCGACATTAGATGTCCCTTTTGTTATGTTGGTAAAAAGAATTTTGAAAACGCTTTGGAAAATTTTCCGAACAGAGAAAATATTGAAGTTACGTGGCACAGTTTTCAGCTCGATCCGAACTTGAAAACACAGCCTGAAAAAAATTCGCTTGATTATTTTTCTGAAGCCAAAGGTGTTTCTAAAGACCGAGCGCAAGAAATGCACGCACATGTTTCCAAAGCCGGAAAAGATGCCGGAATAACATTCAATTTCGATGATCAGAAAGTGGCAAATTCTTACCGCGCGCACTTATTAGTGAAACTTGCGGAAAGTAAAGGTTTAGCAAATGAAGCTGAAGAAGCGCTTTTTAAAGCACAACTGGTTGACGGAAAAAATATTGATGATGAAGCCACTTTAATTGAAATCGGTAAATCTTTGTCTTTTACGGAAGATGAAATTAAAGCCGCACTTTCTTCCGATGAATTCGGTCACGCGGTGGCGCAGGATATGCTGCAGGCGCGCCAAATGGGAATCAGCGGCGTGCCGTTTTTCGTTATTAATGACAAATACGGTGTTTCCGGCGCACAGCCAACACCGGTTTTTGCTGAGGTTTTAGAAAAATCGTGGCAGGAATTTGCAGAAGGCGACAAAGGTTTGAAAATCATTCACGAAGGTGAAAGTTGTGACACCGACGGAAACTGTGACTAAAATTTTCCGCGCTAAAATTTAATTTAATAAAACGTCTGAAACATTTCAGGCGTTTTTTGTTTTTTTGCTGCTTTTAGGGCAAATTTTTTGGAAAGGAAGTTGCATTCATTTCGCGGAAAATAATTACCATGAGCCGAGGTTTTGTAAAAGAAGATGATCAGGAAGAAGTTCCTTTAGTTCCTCCCAGAGCGGATTTGCCCGCCGGAACCGAAAATTTCGTCACCGAGAACGGAATGAGGGAGCTTTTAGCAGAAAAGGAAAATCTGCTCGCCGAGCAGGAAAAATTAGACGCGTCGCAGGAGAAAGAATACCGAATTGCCGTCAATCATATCAATGCGAAACTACAGCTGCTGAACGAAAGAATCGCATCAGCGAAAATCATCGATCCAAAAAAATTACCGCAGGACGAGGTGCATTTTGGCGCGGTGGTCACTTTTAAAAATTCCGCGAACTATTCCAAACAGACTTTTCAGATCGTTGGTGTTGATGAAGCCAATGTTTCCAAAGGTAAAATATCATCCATTACGCCTTTAGCAAAAGCGTTAATGCACAAAAAAGTTGGCGAAAAAGCAACATTAAAATTAAAGGACAAAGAAAATATTTTCGATATTTTAGAGATAAAATACATTTAGGCGCTGAAATTGCGTTTAGAATTTCGCTTTTTTATTTTTGAAGTAAAGTCTTTTTCAAAACGAAAAAAAACACTCATTTTGAGGCAAATTTTTGAAATCAAAAGCACGGTCACTTTAAAAAAAACATCGTTATATTTGACGCACTTTTGAAAATGAAAAGATATTTCTTTGCTTCTTTTTTCCTGATTTTTTTTACTGAAGTCTTCGCGCAGCAGGACAGCATTTCTATTTCTGCCACAGTTTCCGCAGATCAAAAAGAAATGTACGTGGAGCAAACTTTGGTGTATTATAATACCACTGATGTTCCGCAGGATAAAATAAAACTCCTGAACTGGAGCGCCGCTTATAAAAACCGCGACACGCCGCTGCTGAAACGCACGATGGAAGACCGAAAAAATGACCTTTATTTTGCCCAAAAATCTGAACTGGCGTCTGTAGAAAACCTGAAAATTAACCTGGACGGCAATTCGCTGGAACCGAATTCGCGACAGGAAAATATTTTCATTGCTTTAGACCAAACTTTACAGCCCGGCGAAAGCAAAAAACTGACTTTAAATTATAAAATAAACCTGCCGAATCCGCAGTTTACAGGTTATGGCACACTGTACGACGACACGCATTTCAAATATTTTTTCGTGGTTCCGGACGGTTTCGAAGATGAAAACCAAACGCCGAAATATTACCGCGGCATCGAAGAAAACCAAAGTCCCGGAAATTACTGGAAAGTTCAGTTTAATTTGCCCGCGGAGGTGAATGTAAAAAGCAATCTAACGCAGGAAAACGCCACCACTTTTAGCGGAAACCTGCCTGTAGACCCGGAATTTTTTCTGTCTAAAAGTGCCACAGATTTGCTGATGACCGAAATTGACGGACAGCATATTACGGTTCAGCTGGGTTATACTTTGCCGGAAGATAAAAAAAAGGCGTTGGAATTTTTCCTGCCTTTGCACCTAAAATTCATTAAAAATAAAATCGGTTTTTTGCCGGATAAGCTTTTCATCAGTGAAAAATTTCGCCAGGAGGAAAATTTTGTCGGCATAGATGATATTAATTTTTGGAAATTTAATTTTCAGCTATTCACCGATTACGAGAAAACCGACCTCGCCTATTTCAGTGTAATTTCTAAAGCCGTAATGCTGAATGCAGCAAAATTTGAAAAAAATGATGATCACTGGTTAAGCAACGGTTTGAAAACTTACCTCGAAATCCAGTATTTACACCAATATTATAAGGATAGAAAACTGCTTGGCGACTTGCCGGAAAATGCAAAAATATTGGGCATTAAGCCGTTAAAATTTTTCCACGCTTCGGAACTGAAACTTACTGAAAGATACGGACTTGCGTACCAATATATGGTGACGCAAAATCTGGATCAGAAAATTGGTGAAGAATTTGCGAACCTCAGCAACTTCAATGCGACAGCGATCAGCCATTTCGAAACCGGAAGTCTATTTTCTTTTCTGGCGGAAAAAATGGGTCACGAACACTTTGCTCAGTTTTTACAGAACTATTTGGCAGAAAACAGAGGAAAACACGTGGACAAGCAGGTTTTTCTGGATAAACTTACTTTAGCTTCTGGATATTCTGCGGACTATCTGGATGAATTCATCAAGCATAAAAACCGTGTAAATTTCCGCTTAAAAAGGTACCGTAAAATTGGTGAAGATTTTCAGGTTAAAATTTCGAAAAACACGGTAATGACCATTCCGTTTAAAATAGAAACCGAAGAAAAATCGGGCACCAGCAAGACTTTTTGGTTTGATACTGACGATACAAGGAAAACCGTTCAGTACAATATTCCGCAGTCTAATGCCGAAAAAATCATTATTAACGACGATTATATTTTCCCTGAAAAAAACTTCCGCGACAATTATCTGTACACCAAAGGCGTTTTCGCAAACACCAAGAAAATTAAATTAAAGCTGCTGAAAGACATTCCGAATCCGGAATTCAATGAAATATATATTACTCCGCGCTTGAATTTCAATGCTTATGACAAAGTTTTGTTTGGTTTAAATATAAAAAATACCTCGTTATTTCCGCGAAAATTTGCGTATTCCTTTACACCATATTTCAGCTCCGGCACCGGACAGTTAGCGGGTTCCAGCAGCGTTGGTTATTCCTTTCAGCCCGCGGAATCTTTTTACCGAAGTCTGGATTTGGGAGTTTATGCCTCGCATTTTCACTATGATTACGATTTAACTTACCGGAAATTAGGGGCCTTTGCAAACCTGAATTTTGCGAGAGATCCGCGCGCGGAAATCCGAAGAGATGCCGCGTTTTCTTACACGTATCTCGAAAAAGATTTAGATCCGAATAAATCGAATGACACCGAATATTCTAAATATAATTTATGGAACGTTGGATACGCTTTTTCGGACCGTAGTCTTATTAATGAAAAGTATTTCAGCACCGGTGTGCAGTGGATGGAAGATTTTCAGAAAATCACCACCGAAGTTTCCTACCGGTACGAATATGCAAAAGACAAAAAGATAAGTTTGCGCTTTTTCGGTGGAGTTTTCCTGTCGAACAATACCAAAAACAGCCTTTTTGACTACGGAATTTCGCGTGTTTCCAACTACGCCTTTTCTTACGGTTTGCTCGGGCAAAGTGCTACGACGGGCGTTCTGGCGCAACAACTCATCATCGCGGAAGGCGGTTTTAAATCTTATATCGGCACAACAGCAAACCAGTGGATTACCACGGTAAATTCCGATACACACGTGTGGCGCTGGTTTAATGTTTATGCGGACGCGGGCGTTTATAAAAACAAGTTTGAAAGCGCGAAATTCATTTGGGATTCGGGAATAAAATTAAAGGTTATTCCGGATTTTCTTGAGGTTTATTTCCCAATCCAAAGTTCGCTGGGTTTTGAACCGGCTTTTAAAGATTACGGCAAAAGAATCCGTTTTACGCTCAGCCTGAATATTTCAGCAATCACGAGTTATCTGCGTCGCGGCTGGTTTTAAACAAAAAAAGCGGCTCCGAAGAACCGCATTATTGATTAAAAAATAGTGTTTAGTTTTTAATTGCTTTTCGGCTTACTTTAGCAGTACCGTTATCCACAGTTACAATATACATCCCCTTCTTTAAAGAAGATGTATTGATGGAATCACCGCTGTTTACCCTGTTTGAACTCATCAATCTTCCTTCAACACTATAAATATTTACGGTTGCTTTTTCAGGAAGAATCACAGTTAAAGCGCTACCAAGATTGGTGTTCATTTTAATTTGCTTGTCAAAAGCAGAAATATCAGCAACAGCTAAATCTTTTTTGTTCATTACAGAAAAATCATCAAATAGCGCTAAGGTTGCACCATTGTATGCCCTCACCGCAACATCTAAGCTGGTGGCGTTTGGTCCTGCTACCATTTCGGCTGTATATTTTGTCCATACTGACGCGTTAGCAAGAAAGCCGTTATTGGTTCTAAAAGCGTCGGTATCAGCGTTAGTAGTAGTATAAACAGGTGCCCCACTTGCATCTTTATAAACGCTCCATAATCTGGTATCAGTCCCATCACCTGCCGATTTATACCAAAAAGAAATTACATAGGTTTCACCCGCCGTTACAGGCACATTTTGGAAAAAGCCAGTTGTAGCTGTTGCTCCATTGTAACTTGCAGAATTAGTGCCGCTATGCGCATCTGTTGTATTGATTGCAGGTGCCGTATAGGAAGATGTAGTTCCGGCAGCCCAAGGTGATAAACCAGTTTCAAAACCGGGATTGGACAGAAGTTCCTGAGAAAACACAGTTGCTGTGATAGCAACCACACTTAAAAGAGTAAAGATTTTTTTCATAATAAAAAATTTAAGGTTAAAATTTACAAACCGAATTTAAGAAATTTTCCGGAATTATATTTTCTTTGAACAAAATTTAACGTTCACAGCATCAATAATTTTAATTTTCATAAAACATGCAGAATATTTACAGAATTAGCAAAGCATTATCTTTTTAGTGAGTGCTGAACCGTTTACAATTTTAGCCGCAGTTTTTCGTTATTTTTACACTTTGTTTGCGCACTTTGATTAAAAAATTACTTGCTTTTTCCGCCTTTTTTTTCGCTTTTTACCTGCTGAATGCGCAAATTTTTTCGTGGACCAATCCCAATATTCCGGAGGATTCTTTAAAAAAAGACTCCATTTTGGCGGCAAAAATTAACAAAGATATTTTCTCAAAAGATACTTTAGACTTCATCCGTTTGCCGAGTAAAACCATTGTTGATGAAGGCGTAATCGTAAAAAACGCCAAATCACAAACGCTGGGCGACCTCAATTCGAAAGGATCAATAATCCGAGGAATTACTTTCGGAAATAATCAGGGACAAAGCGTGCAAAGTTCCATGGATCTTCAGATTTCCGGCAGACTTTCACCGGACGTCACAATTTTAGCATCGATTTCTGATCATAATTTGCCGGTTCAGGCAGATGGTTACACGCAAACTTTGGAAGAATTCGACAAAGTTTATATGCAGCTGAACATCAAAGAAAATTCAATTTTACGCGCCGGACATTTAGATTTGGTCGATGATCAGACTTTTTTTGGTCGCTACCAAAGGCGGAGCATGGGTTTGCAGTTCGAAACGTCATTTGGAAAGGAAAATAAAACCTTTGTGGAATCTTCTGCGGGCGTGGCGCGAAGCGAATTTCATCGCGTACGTTTTGAAGGAATTGAAGGAAACCAGGGTCCGTATCGCTTGAACGGCAAAAACGGCGAGCAGTTCATCACCATTATTTCCGGCTCGGAGCAGGTTTTTATTGACGGAATTTCGATGAAGCGAGGTGAAAGTCTGGATTATGTCATCAATTACAACACCGGCGAAATTACGTTTACCAGTTTTCGGCCGATCTTGCGCCAGAATTTTATCACGATTTCCTATAATTACACGAACCGGAATTATACACGTTTTCTGGTTACCGGCGGCGTTCAGCATCAGCGTGAAAAATTGAAAATTGGCTTAAACTGGTTTCTGGAAAATGATAATAAAAATGCGCCCTTAGCTTTAAATTTATCCAAAGAAGATGAAAAAATCCTAGCAAATGCCGGCAATAATCCGGAACTTATGTATGCGCCTTCCGGAACGGTTTCCGAATACGATGTTAATAAAATCCTGTATGCTTTAAGACAGAATTCTACCGGCAATTATTATGAATTTTCTACAGATGAAGCGCAGACTTTATATCAGGTTTCGTTCACCAGTTTTGGCGATAATAACGGTGATTACCGCATAAAGCAAACCACGAATAACGGACGCGTATTTGAATATGTGGGACCGCAAAACGGTAATTACCGCGCGGTTCGGAAGTTGCCGGCGCCACAAAAATCTCAGGTTTTTTCTACCAATGCAGAATTTCTTCTGAACGACGGGAAAGTTGGCGCAGATTTTTCGCTGAGCAATTTTGACGTTAATCTTTTCTCCAGCAAAAATTCGGAAAAAAACCTCGGTTTTGCCGGCAGAATTTTTGGTTTTAAAACTTTCACAAAAAATACATGGAAAGGAACGCCGAGTTTTGAATATCAACACATCAGCTCGCAGTTTCATATTCTGGACCGCATCAATGATGTGGAATTCTCGCGCGATTTCAACTTAGCGCAGGAATTCAACCAGATCACACAAAACAGACTAATTTTCAGTTTTTTAAACCAATGGAAAAACAACTCTTTTCTAAATTACCAACTAAATTATCTAAAGGAAAAAAATTCTTACCAAGGCGTAAAAAATGATTTGGATTTCGGTTTTTTGAAAAAAAACATTAAAACAACAGGTAAAATTTCTTACCTCGACACGAAATCTGTATTTCAGGACACCCAATTTCTACGCGGCGGCGCCGAAACAGAATATCTCGGTAAGAAAGGGAGCTGGACTTTAGGCGCCGGAATGGAGCACAATTTGAAAAAATTTAATCAAACTGAGTTGCTGGATGTTACGAGTTTTCGCTGGAAGGAAATTTTTCTACAAAAGAAAATTGGCGATTCCGCGCGACTGAAACTTTTAAGCAAAATTTACCTTCGCGATAATGATTCGGTGCGTGATAACCGTTTGGAAAACAGCAACCGAATTTTAGGTTTTCTTGCAGAAAGTCAGCTCATTAAAAATGAAAATTCCACACTGACGGCGCTTGTTCATTATCGGAAATTTTTCAATCAGCAAAAAAATTACAATAGCCAAAATAACCAAGATTTTGTGCTTGGAAACCTCACTTATCAGCAGCAATTATTCAATAATGGCATGCGTTTTCAGGCTTTTTACGAACTGGGAAATGGCCAGGAAGCGCAGCGAGAATTTCAGTATATTAAAGTGACCGACGCGCAGGGAATTTACAAATGGACAGATTATAATGGCGATGGAATTCAGCAACTTGATGAGTTTGAAATCGCGGAATATGCTGATTTGGCGCAGTATATCCGCGTTTACACGAACACTGTAAAATATGTTCCATCGAATAAAAATAAATTACAGCTCGCGCTTTTTGTGAATCCGGCGGTGGTTTTTAATTCTGAAAATCAGTTTCTGAAACGCTGGAATTTCAACATTTCATTAAACTCGCAAAACTCTTATCTGAAAAGAGAAAAAGTTGTGGTTTTCAATCCGTTTGAAAATAATGAAAATCAAATTTTGAAAAATCAAAATATTCTGGCGTCGGTGCAGTTTAATCAAACCGAAAAATCGGGCTGGAACGGAAATTACCGTTTTATCGACAATACCAATTTAATCAACGCAAATTTCAGCAATGAAGAGCGCAGCCAGACTTCGCATTTCGCAAATATTGGGCATTTCTTCGGCAAAAATTTGCGGTTAGAATGGGAAAATTCTTTACATCAAATCCAGAATTCGTCCGAACTTTTTTCGACCAGAAATTACCAGCTTCGAAATTTAGAAAGCAGACCGAAAGCAATTTATAAATTTACTGATGCAATTCAGGCTGAAATATCTTCCGCTTTTCGTCAGAAAAAACGGCTTGACGGTCCGGAATTTTTAAAAACTTTAGATTTAACCGGCGGTTTGCAGTGGGAAAGACGAAAAACTTCTGTGCGCGGAAATTTTTCTTTTATCGATAACGAATTCACCGGAAATAATTTTTCAATCGTTGGAAATCAAATGCTCGACGGTTTAAAACCCGGAAAAAACCAGGTTTGGTCGCTATTTTTACAACAGGCAGTGAATTCATTTATTCAGCTGAATGTAAATTATGAAGGACGAAATTCGGGTGAGCGCACCATTCACATCGGTTCCATGCAGGTGAAAGCCAGCTTTTAGATTTGTGAAAAATTCGCCGCTTAATCAGCATAAATTACATATTTAGCCCTGATTTTCTGAAAAGCATCAAGGTCGCTTTTCCAGCTTTCTTTAATTTCCGCCGAGGTTTTTCCGGCGATAATTTGCTTTCTAAGCTGATCTGTTCCGGCAAGTTTATCGAAAAAAAGATTTTTCAGAAAGAAGTCCTGCTGCGGATTTTTGTAGTTTTTATAAGATTCGAGAAGCCAATCCAAATTGATCATCCGCAAATTTGTATTAGTTTCCGAAAGATTTCTGCCGTAGCATAATTTACCGTTCAGAAAAGGATCTTTTGCGCCAGCGGAAGGTTTGGGAGTAAATGTAAAAGGGAAATTTTTGGTCCATGGAGAGCCGAAAATCTGAAAAGGCAAATTGGTGCCGCGACCTACGGAAACTTGCGTGCCTTCGAAAAAGCATAAACTTGGATAAAGATTTATTGCGCGGGAATTCGGCAAATTTGGTGAAGGTTGTGCGGAAATTTCATAGCGCTGCGTTTTATGGTAACGCTGCATCGGGATCAGCGTGTATTTCGCCTGAATGCCTTTTGTTAACCACTTTTCACCGTTTACCATTTTACCATATTCACCAATTGTTAAACCGTAGACCACGGGAATTGGATGCATGCCGACAAAACTTAGCCATTGTGGCTTTAAAACCGGCCCGTCAACATAACCGTCATGCGGATTTGGTCGATCCAGAACCAAAACTTCAACATTATTTTCCGCGGCGGCTTCCATCACCAAAGTTAAAGTTGAAATGTAGGTGTAAAAGCGAACGCCTACGTCCTGAATGTCAAAAATAATGATGTCAAGTCCTTTCACCTGCGCCGCAGTTGGTTTTTTATTGCTCCCGTACAGTGAAATTATCGGAATTCCGGTTTTAACGTCAACGCCATTTTTTACATGTTCTCCAGCATCAGCATCTCCTCGGAAACCGTGTTCGGGCGCAAAAATTGACTGTATTTTGACCGAATTTTTTACCAAAAAATCTACGAGAAAAGTGCCGTCGCTTAAAAGTCCGGTTTGATTGGTGACCAACGCCACGGTTTTATTTTTAAGCAAAGGAAAGTATAATTCGGGCCGGTCGGCGCCGGTTTTAAAGCAGTTTTTATCAATGTTTTGCGCAAAACCCATCTGGCAAAAACCAAAATAAATTAGCATAGTCAGAAGTAAATCTTTAATTTTGGTCTTTAAAATCATTTGCTTGAAATTTCCGTTATATTTCTCTAAAAAAATTGCTTTTTCCAAAGATAACAAAAATAATCTCTCACGGGTTATTGTCTTTATTGGTCGCCTTTCTGTAGCACTTGGCGTGATTGTTTCGCTCATTACCGTGTCAACAGGACTGGGTTCAAAAAAAGCGATTAAAGAAAGGATGGCAGATTTTTCCGGGCATATTTCCATAAAATCCAAGCAGTCTAATAATTCTTATAATTCCTCGGTTTTAAGCACCGAAGGTTTACAGGTCCCGAAAATCAAAGGTTTACCAGATGTCGCCGCAACGCAAAAATATGTAGCAGCGAGTGGAATTTTCCGCAACGAACACAATTTTGCCGGAATTATTTTTAAAGGTGTCGGTAAAGATTTTGACAGTGCGCGGTTTCGTAAATTTCTGGTTGCCGGACATACGCCAAAAATCACCGAAAAAGGTTTTAATAACGGAATTTGTATTTCTGCAAAAATTGCAAACGACCTGCATCTGAATGTAAAAGACAGCATTGTCGCTATTTTTTCAAAAGAAAACCAAAGTCCACTTTACCGGAAATTTGAAGTGGTCGGAATTTATAAAACGGATATCAAGCAAATCGATGATATTTTCGTGATTGGCGGCATTAACCATGCGCGGAAAATTCAAGGAATGACACAGAAGGAAGTTGGTGGAATTGATGTTTTTCTGAAGGACATCAACGACATCGACCAGGACGCACCAAAAATTGACAAACTTGTCGGTTATAAAAACTACACGGTAAAAGCCACTGAAGAATATCCGCAAATCATGGATTTCATTGCGATTTTTGATATGAACATTGCTTTAATCATCATCATTATGCTGATTGTAGTCATCATCAACATCATTATGGTGCTTCTCATTTTAATTATCGAACGCACGAACTCCATCGGAATGCTGAAAACTTTGGGCGCAACGAACGGACAAATACGCACCATTTTCATTAATTACACTTTGCTTATAATGGTTCCTGGACTTTTGATCGGAAATATTATTGGAATTGGCTTTTTGCTGATTCAGAAATATTTCGGCGTAATCACCTTAAATCCGGAAAATTACTATTTAAGCGTGGTTCCGGTGGAACTCAACATTTTTTACATCCTCATGATTTCCGCCGGTATTCTTGTAGTTTCCGGTATTTCACTGGTTTTACCGAGTTATCTCATCAGCAAAATCTCGCCGGTAAAAGCCATTAAATACAATTAAAATTTTAAGTTATATCTTTGCAAACCCTTAATTATAGCTGTTATAATTGCGGAATTAATACGCAAAAAACCATATGAAATACGCAGAAAATATATTAGAAACGATAGGAAATACGCCGCTTGTAAAACTGAATAAAGTGCTTGGTGACGACTTTCCAGCACTTGTTTTAGCAAAAGTGGAAACCTTCAATCCCGGAAATTCTGTTAAAGACAGAATGGCGCTGAAAATGATTGAAGACGCGGAAAAAGACGGCCGCCTAAAACCAGGTGGAACGATCATCGAAGGAACTTCCGGAAATACTGGAATGGGCCTTGCGCTCGCAGCAATCGTAAAAGGTTACAAATGTATTTTTGTAACCAATTCCAAACAGTCCAAAGAAAAAAATGACATTTTAAAAGCCGTTGGTGCCGAAGTTATCGTGTGTCCAACCGATGTTACACCTGAAGATCCACGATCCTATTACAGCGTTTCAAAACGCCTTGGCGAAGAAACTGAAAATGGCTGGTACGTCAACCAATATGATAATTTATCAAACCGCGTGGCGCATTACGAAACTACAGCGCCGGAAATTTGGGAACAAACAGAAGGAAAACTCACGCATTTCGTTGCGGGTGCCGGAACTGGC
Organism: Kaistella solincola; assembly: GCF_000812875.1. Classification (GTDB taxonomy): domain Bacteria; phylum Bacteroidota; class Bacteroidia; order Flavobacteriales; family Weeksellaceae; genus Kaistella; species Kaistella solincola. Next base: position 1,279,648 of record NZ_JSYK01000003.1, read on the forward strand.
GGTACGGTAACAGGTTGTGGACAGTTTTTCAAAGAGAAAAATCCGGACATCAAAATCATTGGAATTGATACTTACGGTTCCATTTTGAAAGAATATCACGAAACCGGCGAATTTCACCCGGAAAAAGCGCATTCTTACGTTACAGAGGGAATTGGCGAAGATATTATTCCGCTTAATTATGACATGTCGGTTATCGATCATTTTGAAAAAGTAACCGATAAAGACGGTGCGGTTTTCGCAAGAAAACTGGCCAAAGAAGAAGGTATTTTCTGCGGATATTCCGCGGGTAGCGCAATTGCGGCTTTGTTGCAGATGAAAGACCAGTTTACTAAAGACGATGTAGTGGTGGTTTTACTGCACGATCACGGTTCGCGTTACGTCGGGAAAATCTACAACGACGAATGGATGAAAGGAATGGGTTGGTTATAATATTTGGCGTGCCCTACACAAAAAAAGAGCAAAATTTCATTTTGCTCTTTTTTTTGTTCCGGTCGGTCTTCGGCTCCCAATCTTTGTTCCTTGGCGCGGCGGCTTCGCCGCCGCGCCAAGGAACAAAGGATTTCCGCCTACGCCCTCACGCGTTAATTGCTAAAATTTCGCTCAGTTGTTTCGTTAAATTTTTCCGGGCAAATTGACCAATATTTTGTGTTTTAGCCACAGCATTTCCACTTTGCCACCCGTTAAATTTTTCAAGCAGAAAACTTTTCAAGCGCGCAGTTTCGTCGTAAGTGAAATGTTCACCGGCATTCGTTTCCAGCAGAATTTTTTTCACATCGCTGTCTTTCGGACCGAAGGACAGAATCTGGTTTCCCGTCGCCAGATATTCGAAAATTTTTCCCGGAATTATGCCTTTCGACTGCTCGTCAGGGAAATTGGTAATCAGCAGTAAATCTGAATTCTGCATTTCCTCATTCGCGACGCCGTGCGAGAGATAACCCAAATTTTTAACCAAATTTTTGAGGTTAGAAGACTCAATTTTTTCTAAAATTTTCGCATCAATTCTGCCGACAAAACGCAGCTCAAAATTCTGCTTGAATTCTTCATTTTCGTTTCTCAATTCCTCCAAAACTTTCCACAAGATTTCGGGATTTCGAAGCTGTTCCAAAACTCCAATATAGCTTAAAGTAAATTTGGAATTTTTTGCCTTTTTAACCGATAATTTTTCCTCTAAATCTCGGTCAAAACCATTGGTAATGCAGAAGGCATTCGCACCATTTTTCCGGAAATTTTCCACATCAGAAAAGCTGGTGGCTAAGGTAATATCTGCATTTTGAAAAACCTGTCTTTCCAGATCGCGGTGCTTTTCGTCCGCGCTTTTGCTTAATTTCAAATGTTTGTAATAAGAAATTTCGGTCCAGGGATCGCGAAAATCAGCAAGCCATTTTAAAGCCGGAAATTCTTTCTTCAGTTCCAAACCAATTAAGTGCATGGAATGCGGCGGACCGGTGGTTACAAATGCATCAAAATGATTATCCTGAAGATATTTTTTTAGAAATTTTGCCGACGGTTTCACCCAGAATTTCCGCGCATCCGGAATGAAAAAATTACCGCGAACCCAGATGGAAAGTTTGGATTTCCAAGATTGGTTATTGCCAACATCAAATTGGCCGGCTTTAAACTTTTTGTTGTCTTTCCCGAAAAATTCAGCAATTTGGTACGGCTCCCAGATTTTGATTTTGATGATTTCAAGATCTTTTGAAACTTCGTTTTCCAAAGATTCATCAACAATTGGGTAACTTGGATTTTCCGGAATAAAAACCGTGGGTTTCCAACCGAAATCTGGTAAATATTTCACGAATTTCAACCAACGCTGCACGCCCGGTCCGCCTGCGGGCGGCCAGTAGTAAGTGATGATTAATATTTTTCTTGGTGAATCCATTTATTAAAACGAAAAAAATTGCCGTTAAAACGGCAAATAATTTTAAACTGAAATTTCTTGCTCTTCTACCACAGAATTTTTTGCGGCAGCTTTTTTACGAAACAGCCAATATAAACCGAGTCCGCTTAAAAGCAAAAATATACCAAACGCGATCAGCGACACGATTTTTCCGGCCTCGATAACATCCGGTGCAAAAACCATTTTCACGGTGTGATTTCCCGCCGGAACGTGCACTGCGCGCAGTAAATAATTCGCTTTGATGTACGGAACTTCTTTACCATCAATGCTTATTTTCCAGCCTTTCGGGTAATAAATTTCCGAGAAAACAGCTAATTGAGGTGTTTTTGATTGTGTTTTAAATTCCAGCTCATCCGCCTGATAATTGGTTAATTTTAAAAACGCGGTAGAATCTGCCTGAAGCGGTTTTCCGTTAAAATAAGCTTTGTCAGCACTTGAAACGACAGCAATTTTTTTTGTGTCGATTTCACCAATTTGTGCAATTTCTTCGTTAGGTGAATTCACGAATTTAATATCAGAAACAAACCAAGCATTTCCGTTTGCATCCGGATTCGTAACGACTTCAGGTTTTTCTGTATTGCCGAAAATGAGATATTTCGTGTTCAGCATATTCAGAATTCGCGGAACTTTTACCGTATCCATTTTTCCGAAATATTCATTAATTAAATCGTCGTATCGTCTCAGTTTCACCGCGTGATAACCGCCGACCGAAGATTTGAAGTACGAAGTATTCGTTTCACCAAACGCACCTAAAGTCTGGTTGTAAATGCGGTAATGCGACTGGTCTTTTTCCGCAATTGTTTCCAGCGTTTTGTTGACATTTACATTGTTTAAAAGCGAGACCAAATTAGCATTTTCACCAACTTTCTGCATTAAAATATCGGAGCTTTCAGTTTGGAAAGGATTTTCGGTAAAGGCTTTGTCGATGAAATTATCGTTGTTCAGGTATCTCTTGTTGACGCTCCACAGATCAAAAAAGCTCACCAAACCAATCACGATCAGCGCGACGTTTTGAGAAATTTTGTGCTTTAAGCTCAGAAAAAGTACGGTTGCTGTAATGGCGACAAAAATTAGCGCTTTAATTGCATCTGCAGCGAACATTTTAAAGCGTTCATCAACCAGAAATTCTAAAAGATATGGCGGTAAATAGGTTTTTTCCGTATCGGTATAAAAACCCAAAATTGGTTTTCCGAAAACGAGTAATAGCAAAGTAATTCCTAAAAAAATGCCGCTTACAACAAGCAAAATTTTCTTTTTGTATTCAAAGGTCAGCGAACTTTCGTTTGCAATTTCTGCAGTTTCTTTGGAATTGAAAAAGCGGTATAAACCTACAATTGCAATCAGCGGAAACAGCAGTTCTACTACTACCAAAATTGAACTTGGTGCGCGGAATTTATTATAAAACGGAACGAAATCAATGAAGAAATCTGAAACCGGCATAAAATTGCTGCCCCACGCCAAAAGCACGGTCAAAACCGAGGCGCCCAAAATCCAGTATCGGTATTTTTTCCAGCCGAAGAAAAAACCAAGAACCGCAAGAAAACACACGACGGCGCCTTGATACGCCGGACCGGAAGTTCCAGGCTGTTCGCCCCAATAGGTCAGCGAGCCAAAACCTTTCCCGATCTGATCCATTTCCTGCTGCGAGGTCACATTTTCCTGAATAAGCTGCTGTACTTTTGCCATCATTTCATCAGAACCGGCTTCGTTGCTCGCGCCGCCCATTAATCTTGGGATAAAGAGATTCAGCGTTTCCAGTTTTCCGTAGCTCCACATCAGCATACTTTCCTTGTCCATGCCGGTTTTGTCGTCGGAATGTCGTTCGTTGTTTAAAATTTGTTTTCCGCGCACCGTTTCGGTAATGTATTCGGAATTCGCCATAATTCGCTGCGAATTCATGCCGACACCTAAGACAAAAGCAAGCGCTAAAATCCCGGTTGAAATTCCAAAATGTTTCCAGTCGGTTTTTCCCTGAAAAGCACGGATTAGTTCAGAAATAAACAAAAATGCGAGCGCGATAAAAAGGTAAAAAGTCATTTGCGGGTGATTGGCCGCAATCTGCAAGCCCATAAAAAGCGCGGTCACGATAAATCCGACCACATATTTTTTCCGGATATAAACCAGTAAAATTCCGGCTAAAAGCGGCGCAAAATACGCAACAGTATGGATTTTTCCGTTATGTCCGGCAGCAAGTGCGATATAAAAATAAGTGGATAAACCGAAAAAAGTGGCGCCTAAAAGGGCATATTTCCAGTTTCGTACGGCAACCATTCCCAAAAGAAAAAAGCCAGAAAAAAGAAGGAAAATATAGTTGGCTGGCTTTGGTAAAAAATTCAGAAAATTATCGATATTTTTAATGATATCACCCCGGAACTGCGAGCCCATTTGGTAAGTCGGCATTCCGCCAAACATCGAGTCGCTCCAGTAGGTTTCTTTGCTATTTTGCGCGCGGTAATCCAGCAGTTCTTTCGCGCCGCCTTTGTACTGCACGATGTCGTGCTGAAAAAGCTGCTTGCCTGTAAGCACCGGATTTGCGTAAATCACCGCTAGAAGCACGAACAGCACCAGAGAGCCGAGGATGAAAATTAAATTTCTGTTTTTTACCATTTTAAACTTTATTATTCTGAAAAACCCTTTGACATTTGTCAAAGGATTATTTTGGTTTTTTCTCTTCTACTTCTTCGTAATCTACAGTTTCTGCGTCCCAGGTAATCTTGGAATCCAGCTTTTTCTTTGACTTTTCCTGCCTTTTTTCCTGCGGATTTTGCGGTTTTGGGAATTTAAAAACTGCAGTGAAGAATATCCGTTTTAAAATATTCCAAACAAAAAAAATGACAACCGTAGTCAGAATTAATTCTAAAATAAATTTCATTTAGTCTATACTATTGAATGTGAAAAACGAAAAAATTTGCTGTTTTAGCGGCTTATTTTCCCGGATTAACCACCACTGTTGAGTTTGATACTGATTTCATCGTTTGCGACTGTTTACCATCGGAAAGCGTTTCGGACTGCGAAGTTTTCACGCTGATGTTTTGGTTTTTTACCCAGCCCGTATTTTGGTCAAGCGTAATGGTACCGTTTTGCGAAAGTTCCGATGACATGCTGCGCGTAATTCCCTGCTGCGTCTGTTTATCGGATTTTTTTGGAATTCCGCCAGAAACACCGATTTGCGCGACACCGTTCGCGACATTTTTCAAAACGTAAGTCGTTACCAGCTTAATTTTTCCGTCCGGCGTTGCGTTTTCACTTTCCGTCCATTTTTCACCGATCTTTACGCCTTTTTCCGGGATTAAAACCAGGTTTTTCGCTATTTGATCTTTCAGGCTTTTTTCATTGAAACTTTGTTTAAAGCTGCTCAGGAACGCAGTTTTTGCTTTTGCGTCTTTAATGGTGCTTCCGACCGCTGCAGAAATTTTGTTGTAAATAGCATCAAAACCTGTGATAGAAACCACTTTTCCGGTTTCAGTCATCTTCAGATTCAGCTTGTTGCCAACCAAAGCTTTATTCACTTTCCACATCATTTTCAGCTGCTCATCTTTCGGTTCAGCCTGCTTGGTATCCACGGAAACCGATTTCCCATTTGCGGACTGGGAATTTCGTTTACCAACAAGGTTGATGGAAATATCATAAACTCCGTCTTTAAAATCATTTACGGTGAAAGACATTTCATCTGTCATTTCGCTTGTTCCGCTTTGCGATTTTCCGTCCGGCGCCGTCATGGTCTGCACATCTTTTTGGTAGGTTTTCAGCGGATAAGTCTCGCCTTTTTCCAGTTTAAAAGTTTGCTTGTAGACACCTGCGGTTTCAAAAATTGCCGGAGCAGAATTTGCTGTATTTGATTGCGCAACGGCGGTAGAATCGTTTGCGTTTCCTACCGGAACTTCAACAGTCACGCTTTTTCCGGTTTCAGGATCGATTTTCGTAACTGTTTTGGTTTCTTTTTTACAGGAAAGCAGCGCTATAGAAAGTAGGGCAAGAGCCGTAAATTTTTTCATTAAATAAATTTTCTGTTTTAAATTTTATTCCAAATGCTTTGTTTTTTGCGGAATAAGGCACAAATTTAAGGTAATTATTTCTGATGCTTTCAAAGATTATCAATATTTTAACAGTGTTTGGAATTATTAAAAAAAAGTGCCGGAAAGCACCGAAAAAAATGTTAGTGATTTTCATTTTACAAAAATGCATTTACCAAATTGAAAAAAAAGCCGGTTTTAGCACCGAATTTTTTCAGCGCTTTCATCCAAAAAAAATGTTTTGGTCAGAATTCCGTAAATTTAGCCTTCAAATTTTTACAATAAAATGACAAATCCACTTTTACAACCGTTCGACACTAAATATAATGCTGCACCTTTTGATGAAATTAAGGAAGAACATTTTCTACCGGCTTTTCGAGAATTAATTAAAATTTCTGAAGAGGAAATTAATGAAATAGTTGACAATTCCGACGAAGCAACTTTTGAAAACGTCATTGAAGCTTTGGCTTTTTCCGGACAAAAATTGGATGTTGTTTCGGCCATTTTTTTCAATTTAAATTCTGCGGAAACCAACGATGAAATCCAGAAAATCGCTCAGGAAGTTTCGCCACTTTTAACCGAATTTTCGACTAAAATTTCGCAAAACGAAAAGCTTTTCGAAAAAATAAAAAAGGTTTTCGAAGAAAAAGAAAAATACAATCTGAACGAAGAGCAGCAAATGCTTTTGAACGAAACGTACAAAGGTTTCGTGAGAAGCGGGGCTTTGTTGAACGATGAAGAAAAGGAGAAATTTAAAAATATCAGCATCGAACTTTCGAAAAAATCGCTGCAATTTGGGCAAAATGTTTTGGCGGAAACCAATAATTATTTTAAGCACATCACCGATGAAAAAATGCTTGCCGGTATTCCGGAGCCGATTTTAGCGCAATACCGTGAAGATGCGAAAGAGCGAAATCTCGACGGATTTGTGGTGACTTTGCAATATCCGAGCTTTTTACCGCTGATGACTTACGCCGAAAACCGCGATTTGCGCAGAGAATTGGCGCTGGCAAACGGAAAAAAAAGTTTCCAGAAAAATGAATTCGATAATCAGGATCTGATTAAAGATTTGATTTCTTTAAAACAGGAAAAGGCGAAACTTTTGGGTTACGCAAATTATGCAGATTTTGTTTTGGAAGAACGCATGGCGAAATCGCCGACGCAGGTTCGCTCTTTTCTGAACGAACTTTTAGAAAAAGCAAAACCGTTTGCCGTTAAAGAAATCGAAGAACTTAAAAAACTTGCAAAAGCTGATGGAGTTGAGGAAATGCAAAGTTACGATCACGCTTTTTATGCGGAAAAGCTGAGAAAACAAAAATTCGACATCGATGATGAAGAACTGAAACCATATTTTCAGCTGGAAAAAGTTCAGGACTCAGTTTTCAGTTTGGCGAAGAAACTTTTCGGCTTGGAATTTAAAGAAACCACCGAAATTCAGAAATATCATCCTGAGGTAAAAACTTATGAAATCTTCGAAGGCGAAAATTTCAAAGCACTACTCTACGCCGACTATTTCCCGCGGAAAGGCAAGCGCGCAGGCGCCTGGATGACGAGTTTTAAAAACCAGTTCATTAAAAATGGTGAAAATCACCGTCCGCATATTTCTGTGGTTTGTAATTTTTCAAAACCGAATTCTGAAACGCCGAGTCTGTTAACTTTTCAGGAAGTCACGACACTTTTTCATGAATTCGGACACGCTATGCATGGCGTTTTAGCGAACACCGCTTATCCAAATCTTTCTGGAACTTCGGTAAAATGGGATTTTGTGGAATTGCCTTCGCAGTTTCTGGAAAATTACTGCTATGAGCCGGAATTTTTACAAACTTTTGCAAAACATTATGAAACCGGGGAAGTTTTACCCAACGAAAAAATTCAGAAAATATCAGAATCGAAGAATTTTATGGAAGGTTACCAGACCTTGAGACAGATCGGTTTCGGAATTTTGGATATGAGTTATCACTCCAATCTGGAGAAAATTGGAGACATCAAAACTTTCGAAGTTGAAGAAACAAAAGCGACAAATCTTTACCCAAGTAACCCGGAAACTGCAATGAGCACGAGTTTTTCACATATATTTCAAGGCGGATATTCGGCCGGATACTATTCCTACAAATGGGCAGAGGTTTTGGATGCGGACGCTTTTCAATATTTTAAAGAAAACGGCATTTTTAACCCGGAAATTTCTGCGAAATATAAAATTCTGCTGTCGTCGGGCGGCACAAAAGATCCGATGGAATTGTATAGAGATTTCCGTGGAAGCGAACCGAAGGTCGAAAGTTTACTAAAAAGAGCCTTCGGAGCTTGAAATTTTTAGCAGTTTATTAGTTTAAAAATCAAAATTATGGAAACCAATTTTTATATGCGCAACCTTCAAAAAGTTTTATTTGTTGCGCGCGAATTGCATAAACGAGGATTTGAGAATTTGAGAATTGTTCCGTCTTTGTCTCCTTCCGGACTTTCCTGGCGGTGTTCTTTCATCACCATTGTTAACCGCGAAGAAATGAATGTTTTTGCTTCGTTGTGGTTACAATCGAATTATGAGTACCAAAACAAGGAAATAGAATTAAACATCGAAGAATTAACGGACGATTTCATGAAAAAAGAAAGAAATTTTCTGGAAAATTGTCGCGGTAAAAATGAAGAGTACGTGAAATGGTTCGCAAACATTCTTCAAAAACTGGAACCTGAAGAACTGCCGTATGCTTTTGCTGATTATTTTTCACCAACCAGCTATTGGAAAACTTCTCTGGGAAACCAAATTGACACTATTCCTGGTGAGGAAAAATATTATTTCGGGTATTAAAATTTAAAAATTTTGGTTTTTTACCGCCTTATTTCTTGCTTTTGCCAGGATCGGAATGGAAACCGCGCCTAAAACCAACATCAGCACGAGTTGCATAGTGTGCGAAATAAAAGCGTAAGAAAGCCCGATTTCACCGCCTTCTTCAGGGTTTTTTCCCATCGAAAGAAACAGCGCCATTATACCGAATTTTAAAGCTAAATGAAAAGCGCCAATTCCGCCAGAAGCCGGGACCATCATTCCCAAAGTGCCGACAACGATGATGAAAAAGCCGTCAGCGAAAGTGAAATTCGAAGTTTCTGGCAAAGCGAAGCAAACCAAATAAGCTGCGAGATAATAGCAAACCCAAATTCCGACGGTATATGCTAAAAATTTAGCTTTTTGCTTCATTTTAAATATCGAAGTCAGGCCATGGAAAATTCCTGTGATGAAATCAACAATTTTTTGGTAGATCGCGAATTGTGCTAATTTTTTTCGAAGAAAAATCGCTAAAATTATTAAAACTAAAATTGCAGCACCAAAAACAATTAAAGAAAAATTCCCCTTTGTTTCGGCATTTTTTCCCTTTTCTGCTGTGACGTAGGAGTAGAACGCTAAAATTGCTTTGTATTTAAAAATAAGTGTAAGCCCAAGAAAAACCAGCATGCACATCAAATCGATGACGCGCTCCAAAATGATGGTTCCGAAAGATTTGTCGACTGGCACTTTTTCAACCCCGAAAAGCGCCGTGGAACGCGCTACTTCACCACTTCGAGGAATGGTAAGGTTCATTAAATAACCGAAAGAAATCGTCCAGAATGAATTGGAAGTGGAAATGTTATAACCCATCGGTTCTAATAGCAAATTCCAGCGCACGGCGCGGAACCAGTAAGCTAAAACGCCAAAAATCGCGGCAACGAAAACCCAGAAATAGTTTGCTTTGGCGAAATAACCGGCTATTTTTTCGAATTCCATTCCTTTTAGCGCCCACCACATAAAAAGCGCTGCGATTGCAAGCGAAATGGCAATTGTTAAAAAAGTCTTTAAAAAGGGCGTTTTTTTTGAATTTTCCAAAAGAAAATAATCAGGAATTAAGTAAGGAGATTTGTTTTTTCGTCCGGGAAAATAATTTTCGGCTGAAAAGTTTTGGCTTCTTCGGGCGTCATCTGCGCGTAAGACATGATGATAATAATGTCATCTTTCTGCACGCGGCGCGCTGCCGGGCCATTTAAACAAATTTCACCGGATTTTCTTTTGCCTTTAATCGCATACGTGTCGAAACGTTCACCGTTGTTAACGTTTACAATATAAACGCGCTCTCCGACGATGATTCCGGAAGCATCCATCAAATCCTCATCGATGGTTACGCTGCCGATATAATTAAGGTCGGATTCGGTTACGCGGACGCGGTGAATCTTTGATTTAAAAATTTCAATTAACATGGCGCAAATTTAATTATTTTAAACAAAATAAAGTATATAATAATTTTTAGTTTTAAGTTTTTAGAGAATTTAATAAAATCGCTAATCAGTTTAATTATTTGTTTTTCAATTATTTAGCTTAAGTATTTAAAGACAGAAATTAAAAGCTGATTTTTGATAATTCATAATTATAATCAAAAAGCACCCAATTTCAATTAAATGGCGCCAGCAGTAGCTTTGGCATAATTATAGCACTCGGTAAGGCTCATTAATCAGGGAAAGTGGGTTTTTTAAGTTTATGTTAAAAATCCACTTTTGTTGAATTTTGATTAATTATTTCCAAAAAATTTGCGCAATATGAAAAAAGTTTTATATTTGCTATACAATCAAATTAACCCTAACTAATTTATTATTATGAACAAGTCTGAATTAATCGACGCTATTGCAAAGGACGCAAACATCACGAAAGTTGCAGCTAAAGCAGCTTTGGAATCATTTATCTCTAACGTTTCCAACACTTTAAAGCAAAAAGACGGTAAAGTTTCTTTAGTAGGCTTCGGAACTTTCTCAGTTGCAGAAAGAGCTGCAAGACAAGGTATTAACCCGGCTACTAAAAAACCAATCCAGATTGATGCAAAAAAAGTTGCAAAATTCAAAGCTGGTGCTGATTTAGCTGGTGCAGTTATGGAAGGAATGACTAGCGGAAAAAAGAAAAAATAATCGAAAAGATTAGCAAAAAAAATTTAAGTCCCGATTGCTCGGGACTTTTTTTATGGTGCTAAACGGCTGATTTTCCAGTCGAAATCATCGGTCAAATTATAAATCAACCTGTCGTGCAGGCGGTTTGGGCGTCCTTGCCAAAATTCAATTTCGTACGGTTTCGCGAGATATCCACCCCAGTTTTCGGGACGCGAGACCTCTCTATTTTCAAATTCGGTTTCCAGCGCTTTCAGTTTTGTTTCCAAAAATTCCCGGTTTGGGATCACCTGGCTTTGCGGTGAAACTACAGCGCCAAGTTGGCTGCCTTTCGGACGTGAATGGAAATATCCGTCGCTGAGATTTGGCGGCAATCTTTCTAAATTTGCTTTTATGATAATTTGTCTTTCCAGCGAAGGCCAGAAAAAATGCAGACACGCTTTATGCGTACTTTCAATCGCGTGACCTTTGCGGCTTTCGTAATTGGTATAAAAAATAAAACCTTCCCACGTATAAGCTTTTAACAGAACCATTCTGGTGCGTGGACAACCGTCTGTTTCTACGGTAGAAATCGCCATAGCATTCACTTCAGAAACCTGTGCATCTGCTTCTGCTTCGAGGAACCACGAGCGAAACTGCTCAATCGGACTCTCTTTTATCTGATCTTCCAAAAGTTCCGAACGGTCATAAATTTTTCTTTTATCGTGTAAGTTTTCCATTAAATTTTTATTACTTTTGATCAAAGGTTTTTTATTTGACCTAAAATTTCAGATGAATTATTCTTACAAAGGTAAAATTTTAATTTCCACTCCGGATATTTCGGGCGACATATTTTCCCGTTCTGTGGTCCTGATTATCGAGCACAACGAGCAAGGTGCATTCGGTTTAATTCTCAATAAAAAGAACGAAAATATGACCTCCAGGCTGCTGGATATTTTCGGTTTTCAGGTTTCGGTTTACGATGGCGGTCCGGTAGAAAACGATAAGATCTTTTTCATCTGCAAAGGTGAAAAAGTGACTGATACTTATTCGGAAATCACTGAAGAATTTTATCTCACCGAAGATATTGAGAACGTTGTTGCCGCGATGATTGATCTTCGTCTGCCGATCAACGATGTAAAAGTATTTTCCGGCTACACGGGCTGGGGAATGCAGCAGTTGGATGGTGAAATCCTGAGAAAAGTATGGACTCCAGTGGACGTTTATAACCTCGATTACACCTCACCGAACGACCAGAATCTCTGGAAAAACATCATGCAGAATTTGGGTGGCGAATATCTTTTGTGGGCAAACGCGCCGCAGGATGTTTCTATGAATTAAATTTCCGCCACATTTAACATAATTTTAATATTCGGTACATAGGAATATAAAAAGTTTTTGATTATCTTCGTGTCATTAAAGTCTTAAAGCCCGGTTACTGACCTTCTGAAGGTTGCTGACCGGGTTTGCCAATTTTAAGCGAAGCTTGCCGACCACGCCGAAACCATTTCGCTTAACCTGGTTTTTTCGAAAGTTTTATTACGGATTTTCATTACCGGAAAAATGCCTTTTTCGTCAGAAATAATGATGATCTCTTCCGCTTTCTGCGATTCAAAAGCAATCAGTTCCGCTTCTTCAATTACCGCAAGCTTATTTTGGTGAAGGAAAGTCACAAAACTTTCCATCAAAGGCGAAACAAAAGCACCTTCGCTCTGCTTCGGAATTTTAATGGTATTTCCTGTTAAAAAGAGTAGATTTCCAATCGTGGTGCGCGCAATTCTCTTGTTCGGATTCAGGAAAATAACGTCATCGAGCTCATTATCTGCCGCATAAACTTCAGCATAAATGTTTTCTGGCGAATGCACATGAATTCCGCTTAAAACATTCGTATTTACGCTGATTTCTTTAATCAAATCGATTTCAAAAGCGCGTTGCATTTCCAGAATATTTCGCGGCGAATCCACTTCAAAATAAAAAGAAATTTCGCGCTTAGAGAGCAAACTTTCCTGAGAATTACGGTACACGTGAAAATTAATAACGCCGTCAGAAATTCCTGCTTCAATTACCTTTTCTGCAAACAGATTCTGAAAAAATTCCAAAGTGTAGGAAAGCGGAATCGCCATACGCATTTTCCGCATCGAAGCCATCAGAAAAAAATAGCATTCTTCAGCCAGAACAATTTTCGAACGATGCACAAAAAACGAAACCCGCACCGAATCACCGTACAAAAATGCGCGGTTATTAATTTCCGCCGAATCAGAGTAAAAATATAATTTCAAAATTTTCAGGGTTTTTAGGGTAAAAAAATAATGAACGAAAATTCGTTCATCATGTTATCAGGCGTAAAAAAATTAGGACGCGCCTAATTTCAGTTTAAGATTTTCAATAAGATTTTCCCAGTACAGTCTGTTTTCCTCTTCGTCGCCGGCGTCGCAAAAATCCACGATATTCAGCGCTAAATCTTCGGTGATATCATCGATGACGATGGTCATTTCAAAATAATTTTTGGTGCCCTCATCCTCTTCCCAACGAAAACGCACAAAACTTTCCGGCTTATAACGAATAAGCGTTGCTTTCTCTTCCGGCCCGTTTCCCCAGCTGAAGAAAAAATCGTCTCCTTTTTCCTCCACATCATCTGCAAACCACTCCGAAAGTCCTTCCGCGCTCGCCATATATTCGTATAAAATCTCTGACTGGCAGTGCATTGGAAATTCATATTGCACCTTCGTTTTCGCCATATTACTACCTATTTTTAATGTGTCGCAATATATAAATTAATTTCTTATTACAGCAATTAAAATTTGTTCAAAACCATAAAAAATCAGGAGCAAGCCGGGCTGGTTTTCCTATTAAAAATCGTCCCGCTGTCCGCTATATCCCCGATGTTGGAGATTTTTGTTTTTCGGTATGATATATATCATCAGGGGATGCCGCTTCCATCGGGGCTAAAAACCACTTTTATCGCATCTTTTTCCAGGTTTACAGTGCGATGATGAGATGTTGTGATGATGTGGTGATTGATGATGTGATAATTTGAAAATTCGCCGCTAAAACACCCAATTTTTTTCAATTTGAAAATGAAGCAAAATTTGAAGATTTGGAAATGAGAAAATGTGGAAATGAAAAATTGCCGCTAAAACACCAATTTTTCCCAAAATATAAATCTGCAGAATCCGCAAAATCAGCGGAAGAAAAAATGCTACGAATGCACATTTAAATATTCGCCGCTAAAACACTCAATTTTTTCAGAGTTGGAACTGACTTTGAAAATTTGAAAATGAGAAAGTGAGAAATGAGAAAATGAAAAATTTACCGTTAAAGCAGCTAAAAATTTTAAGCACTTTAAAACCAAAAAATTTGCCGCTAAAACAACGAATTTTTCAAATTACCAAATTATTAAAAATGAAATCGCTATTCAAATTCATTTAAAACTTCCAGAATAATTTCGCAACCCTGCCGGATTTCCTCAAGCGAAATGGTTAACGGTGGCGAAATTCTCAAATATTCATTGCGATACAGTTGCCAGAAAACGATTAAACCTTTTTCCATGCAGCGTTTTGCAACTTCCAAAGTAAAGTCCGGCGCACCGAGATTTACCGCAAGCATCAAACCTTTACCGTTCACATTTTTAACTTTCGGATGCACCAAAAGTTCCCGGAAAAGTTGTTCTTTTTTAGCAACTTCTTTCATCAGATTACTTTCCACCACTTCTTTCAAAGTCGCGTAACTCGCCGCCGAAATTAGCGGATTTCCGCCAAAAGTCGTAATGTGACCCAGTTTTGGCGAATGTGTAAGCGACTGCATAATTTGCGCAGAACTCATAAAAGCGCCCACAGGAACACCGCCGCCCATGCCTTTTCCCATCACCAATATATCCGGCACCATATCGAAATGTTCAAACGCGAACAATTTTCCCGTTCTTCCAAAGCCAGGCTGAATTTCATCCAGAATTAAAAGCGCGCCCACTTCTTCACAGCGCCTTTTCAAATTTTTGAAATAATCGGCGTCAGGCACCAAAAATCCCGCTGCGCCTTGAATGGTTTCCGCTAAAACACAAGCTGTTTTTTCAGTAATTTTTGAAAAATCATTTTGGTTATTAAACTCAATGAAATTCACCAACGGCAAAAGCGGACGAAATTCGCGCTTGTTATATTCGTTCCCGGAAACCGACAGTGCGCCGTGCGTATTTCCGTGGTAAGAATTTTTCATCGAAATGATTTCTTCCCGCCCGGTGTAGCGTTTCGCGAGTTTCAAAGCGCCGTCGATCGCTTCTGCACCGGAATTTACCAAATAAGTAACTTCGAGCGGTTCCGGCGTAGAATCTGCTAAAAGCTTGCAGAGTTTCACGGGCATTTCCTGCGCGTATTCGCCGTAAACCATGACGTGCAGATATTTTTCAGCCTGAGTTTTTATGGCTTCCACAATTTTCGGATGCGAATGGCCCAAAGTATTCGCGGAAACACCCGCGACAAAATCAAGGTATTTTTTGCCGTTTTTGCCGTAAATAAATGATCCCGAAGCTTTTTCAACCTCAAAGCCGGCGGCAAACGGTGTGGTTTGTGCCTGATATTTAAAAAAATCTGTCTGCATTTTAAAGGTAATTTTTAATCTAAACTTTCAACCGCGCCCCGACCTGAGTGGAGCTCTCCGCCGCGGCGGAAGCGGGAACGGAGGGCGGAAAATGTGCGCCCAAATAAAAAAATTATTTCCGGACGCGTTTTGGTTTTTTCGCCTCTTCTTTGGCTTTTTGGGCATCAACTGCTTTCTGGGCAGCGTCGTACAACTCGTTGTTCGATTCGTATTTTATTTCGGGATAGTTGGGCGAGTCCACAAATATGTCGCGCCAGGTCCGCAACCGGTCTTTTGTGTTCCAGTTAAAATCCGGGAAAAACCGCTGTTCGCGGGAAATTAAACTCATCGGAAAAGTGTCCACATTTGCGCCGATATTGCAGGAAATAATCTGCACTTTCCGGTCTTCAAATTCCGCTTCAATCGTACCGCAGGTGGAAAGTGACACGCCAATGCGCTCGACTTCCTTGGTAGTTTCGTTTCGGTCATCCGCATAAGTAATCGCCTGTGCATTGCCGATGACTTTCGCAAGTTTCACCTGATTTTTTTCGTAGTAAACCGTCATTAATTTACCTTTTATCTGGTTGAATTCATCTTTCATATTCAGCGAATCGGCTTTGCTGATCGCGAAAGCGTCGCCAATCACGCGCAAAGAATCGATGTATTCATTTTTGGTGTCGAAATAAGCTTCAATTTTATCTCCGGTAACCTGCTTTTCTCCGCTCCACGCAATCGGGCTGCCGAGCAGATGCATGACGCCGTCGGTTTCATTAAAACTTAAAGAATCCGCGCGCAGCTGAATGTTTGATTTGAACATGCGCGCCTTTCGGTAAGCACGCAAAAAGCTTTTTTTCTCAAGCGGGTTTTGGACATCAGGTTTCTGAAATGCCAAAATCCGGTCAGCTGAAAAGTACATGGAATCCTTTTCCAGAATTTTTACAGCGTAGGGTTTTTCAGTAATCATCGCGGAATCTTTTTTCTCGTAGATTTCGGCGTAACCGCCTTTCATGTAGCGGTTTTCTTTTGGATCGCGAAGTGTTACATTTCCTTTTGCTGTCCCGAAACCTGTAATTTGGTTAAAATACATGTCATCGCCGGTAAGCAATTTTCCGTTATAATGAATGCGGGAATTCTTTTTTAAATAGACTTCCTTGGTATTCATATGATACGTGCCCTTTTCGGTGTAAATGAGATTTCCCGGATTTTTTTTATTTGTAATCGTGGTCGCACCGTTGAATGTGGCGGTGTTCGTATTTTGGTTTTGGATAATATTTACGCCTTCTACAGTATATTCGGGATTGTCGATTTTTACGTTCCCGGTAAAATCAATTAATCGGCTTGTTAGATCATAAGTTGCAGATTTGGTGTACATCACATTGCCATCTTTGGTAATTGTACCGCCGGTATTGAAATAAGCTTTGTTGGAAAGCCGGTCGTAATACAGCGTTTCAGTCTGAATCGTTTGGCCCGGATCGGTGAGCAGAACGTTCTTTCGGGCAATTCCTTTTTGGGTATTTCCGTCATATTCCATTTCACCGGATGTGATCACCGAACCGTCGGCATTTTGCAAACGGACATTTCCTAGCGCTTTTACAAAATTCTGATCCTGATAAAAAATAACCTCATCTGCTGTTAAAACTGAACCCTGATGTACAAACTGAACATTGCCGGAAAAGAAAGGGTTTCCGTTGTATCTGTCGGGTGTTTTCTGAAAAAAGTCGGAGTGAATAAGCTTGACTTTTTCCGGTGCAGCGCTGGTTTGTGGTACATTGAAGAAAGGATCGCGCGCCGCATCCTGCTGAGGCTGAGTTTTAATCTGTGCAAAAAAATGTGCACTTATAAAGAGAAAAAAAACGAAAAGTTTTTTCATTAATCCTTTTTGGTTCCGTAAAAATAAAGTGAATGGGAATCAATGTTTACGCCGAAAGCGTTTTCGATAGACTCTTTGATGCCCTGAATTCGCGGATCGCAAAACTCAATGATTTCCTGAATTTCTTTGTTGGAATCTTTTTTATAGATGACCATGTGATCGTGCTGCATGTTGAAATACGATTTCTCGTAAGACGATGATGTCAGCGTTTTTTCACCAAACTGGTGTTTTCGGATGAGGCCGGCGTCTAAAAATATTTCGATGGTATTGTAAATGGTAGCTTTGGAAACGTGATATTTTTTCTGCATCATGAGCAGGTAGAGATCATCAACATTAAAGTGATGCTCCAGGTTGTAAATTTCCTCCAGAATCGTGTAGCGTTCGGGCGTATTTCTAAATCCTTTTTCCTGCAGATACTGTCGTAAAACCTCTTTTATAGTGGCAATATTGAGCTCTTTATGTTTCGCGTCCATTGATAAAAATATGTACAAATTTACCGATAATTTTATTAACGGTCAGAAATGACTTTTATTGGATTTTCTGATTTTAAGAATCGTAGCGGCGGAAATTTACCTGCTGAATTTTGTTGGTAATAATTTTCTGGTCCAGCAACGGCGCAGATTCTACTACTACATTGTGCGCAGAAATCCCCCAGGCCTTAAAGTCATCGCTGCCAATGTATTTCACAAAATTATAGATATTAAGGGTGATTTTTTCTTTTACGGTAAGCAAAGTATCATTTATATACGTATTGTCGATAATCACATACTTTAAATCCGGTGGCACATTATAAGATCGCAGCGAGGGATGGCTGCTGCGCGAGGGAATACTCCCCTCTTCCATCATATCCTCTAGAACCTGATCGAAATAATCATTGATGCGGCGGTCAATTTTGAAACCAAGCATGAAATTGATACGGTAAATTGTTCCAGGCATGATTTCATCAATGGTATAATTAAAAGTAAAAGGATCTTCCTGGTTTATAATATTCAAAATAAAATAATGATCTGCGCGCTTGGGCTGCTTTCGGATAATGGAATAGATAATTTTCGCCTCTACTTCATCGGAACGTTTTGCACGGCTTAAAAATGCCAGATTCGTGGCATATTTTGGTATTGTTTCGTCGAGTTTCAGTTCTTTGATTACCGGCACATATTTGTCGAGTTTTACAAACTTAATAAATTTACCTTTGATAGAACGTCCGTTATACCAAGCGTACATACAGACCGCGATGAAGCCGCCCAACACCATGGTAAGCCAGCCACCGTCAAAAAATTTAATGACATTGGCATAGAAAAATCCTAATTCAATAAAGAGGTAAACCGCTAAAAATCCTAAGGCAAAAACGCGGGTCGCTTTGTTCCGACGCAGCCAGAAAAAAAGCAGTGTTGTTGTCATCAGCATAGTGATGGTAATTGTTAAACCATACGCAGCTTCCATTGCTTCTGACTTTTGGAAATAAATCACAACGATAAAGCACAAGAACATCAAGCCCCAGTTTACCCGGGGAATATACATCTGACCTTTAATTCCAGAAGGATAATCAATTTGCTGGTTGGGCCAAAAAGTAACTGACATCGCCTCCGAAAACATGGTAAAAGAACCAGTAATTACTGATTGACTTGCAATGATTGCCGCCGCCGTTGCTAGAATAACACCCGGTAAAATTGCCCAAACCGGCATAATCCCAAACATTGGATTAATACCGGACGCAACCGCATCAGGATTAGATAAAAGCCAGGCGCCTTGTCCTAAATAATTAAGTATAAGCATGATTTTTACGAAAATCCAGCTGACACGAATATTTCTTTTACCACAATGTCCTAAATCAGAATATAATGCCTCTGCACCCGTAGTACAGAGAAAAACCGCACCCATGATGACAATAGCGCTCGGAGAATGCGTAATTAAATTATAAGCATAATAAGGATTAAATGCTTTTAAGACCTCAAGATGCTCGGAAATGTGCATGGAACCAAACCCTCCTAAAACCAAAAACCAAAGGACCATCACCGGACCGAAAAATTTGCCGATAGAAGCCGTTCCAAACTGCTGTACAATAAAAACAATTGCCAAAATTACCAGCGTTATTCCGACGACAGGCGTGTGCGGGGAAAATATTTTAAGGCCTTCTACAGCTGACATTACAGTTAATGATGGCGTAATTATACTGTCTGCCACCAAAGTTGAGGCTCCAATTATTGCGACGACGTAAAGCCATTTTTTCTTCAGCTTTTTCACAAGAGAATACAATGCTAAAATTCCACCTTCACCTTTGTTATCAGCTCGCAGGGCGATAATTACATATTTTACAGTAGTTTGCATTGTCAGCGTCCAGATGATACACGAAAGTGCACCTTCAATATATTCATCAAAAGGTAAATTTCCTGTTTCTTTCCGTGCATTTACGATCGCCTTCATTACATAAAGCGGCGAAGTTCCGATGTCGCCAAAAACAATACCGAGTGAAACTAAAACTCCAACGGCGGTCAGCTTTTTGGTATCGAAATGCGATATACTATTTTCAGACATAAACGAGAAAATTTCGTCAAAGGTAAACGATTATCTGCTTTCTTGCAGTACTTAGCAATAAAAAAAACTCCCTTGCAGGAGTTTGAATTTTTTAAGCTTTAATGTAAAGCGCATTTTTGATTTCTTCTTTGACCTTTTCCAGTTTGGGGAACCATTCCGCGAACAGCGGTGCCGAATACGGCGCTGGCGCATCTGGTGTGGTAATTCTTTTGATTGGAGCATCCAGATAATCGAAAGCTTTTTGCTGAACCATATAAGTAAGTTCTGTCGCGATAGAACCTAAAGGCCACGCCTCTTCCAAAACCACCATGCGGTTGGTTTTCTTTACAGATTCCAAAACGGTGTCATAATCAATCGGGCGAACAGTTCGAAGATCGATAACTTCTACAGAAATTCCTTCTTTTGCTAAATCTTCAGCAGCCTGAATCGCCAGTTTCATAATTTTTCCAAAGGAAACCAAAGTCACGTCGGTACCTTCACGCTTGATATCTGCTTTTCCGATTGGGATATAATATTCTTCTTCAGGAATTTCCATTTTATCACCATACATCTGCTCAGATTCCATGAAAATTACAGGATCGTTATCCTGAATTGCTGTTTTTAATAAACCTTTCGCATCATATGGATTAGATGGAACAACCACTTTTAAACCGGGAATATTCGCAAACCAGGATTCCAAAGCCTGAGAGTGCGTTGCGCCCAACTGACCTGCAGAAGCGGTTGGACCGCGGAAAACGATTGGGCAGTTCCACTGGCCACCGGACATCTGACGGATTTTCGCAGCGTTGCTGATAATCTGATCAATACCAACCAAAGAAAAGTTGAAAGTCATGTATTCCACGATTGGCCGGTTTCCGTTCATAGCAGAACCGATGGCGATTCCGGTGAAACCAAGTTCCGCGATTGGTGTATCGATAACTCTTTTCGGCCCGAATTCGTCCAACATTCCTTTAGAGGCTTTATACGCGCCATTGTATTCGGCAACTTCTTCCCCCATCAGATAAATGGTGTCATCTTTTCGCATTTCTTCGCTCATTGCCTGCGCAATAACTTCTCTAAAAGTATATTCCTTCATAATATGTTGAAAAATTAAAGTACAAAAGTAAAGATTTTTCCGCAAAGTTCCTTCATTGCACAAATGATAAAAAGCAACTCTTGCGAATTGCTTTTTTAATTTTATAAATATTTTTTCGGCCTTATTTAGCCATCTTTTTCGGTTTTAAATTTCTCCTGTAAAACCCTTGTTTCCATTTTGGAAAAAAGGTTCAGACAACCCGGAATTTATTTTACCGCGTGCCAGGTTTGTGTTCTGCCGATGAGCGAGAAACCTACATAACCTCTAACATTCAGTTTATCGCCTTGTCTGGAGATATTACATTTGTAAGTTTTTCCGGTTTTCGGGTCGGTAATTGTTCCGCCAGTAAATTCGCCGCCCACTTTTTTCATATCACGAATTACTTCCATGCCTAAAATCGGTTTGTTTTTTCGGTCGTCGCTACAGTCAACACAGTTTGGGTTTGCCGGTTTGATTAAAAGTTGGGTAACTTTTCCGTAATATTTACCGTTGGATTTTTTGGTAATTTCCACGATAGATTTAGCCTGGCCGGTTTCATCATCGATTGTTTTCCATTTTCCTTCGATTTGTGCGTACGAAAGTGTTGCGAAAAATAAGGCTACGAAAGCAAAAATTATTTTTTTCATTTTAAATTTTTTTTAATTGTTGATTGGATAAATGTAAATAAAAAAAGTTAAACACCAAATCTTTTATTATTCATATCATAATTTCTTAGCAGAATCAGCAAATTTTTAAAATTAAACACCCATTTAATTTTATCTTATTTAAGTTTCCGGTTAATCACTCGGTCCATATAATCCTGATACCAGGCTTTGGTCAAAAGAATTCCCTTTTGCATTTCCGTATTTAGAGGTTGCCTGATGAGATTATTTTTCAAAGCTTTATCATCAATAGCATAAATTCCGGTAACTTCTTCACCATTAAAAAGGTAAATATAATTCCCGATAATCATCTGTTCGTTGATGGAATCGGAATTTACAATCAAATAATCTTCTTTTTTCTCCGAAACCAAACTTCGTCCCCAGCTCCGAATTTTTTTGTTGTAGCCCATTAAATCTACCAAAGTCGGATAAATGTCCATTTGCTGAGTTGGCTCGGTAATTTCGCCCTGCAAATTATATTTTGAGTTTGGTGAATAAAACATGATTGGAATCGCAAAACGGTTCATGGCTTTTTCGTATTCCGGATAACCAACCTGGTTTGTATGGTCGGCAACAAAAACAAAAATGGTATTGTTGTACCACGGCATTTTTTCAGCAGTTTCGAAGAATTTTTTTAAAGCAAAATCAGTATAACCAATAGGTTCGTGAATTTCCAGCGGACCTTTTTTAAATTTCCCTACATATTTTGTCGGAACTTTAAACGGATGATGCGAGGAAACCGAAAATAAAGTGGCAAAAAAGGGCGATTTTTTCTGGTTTAAAGTCTGCGCAAAAAACTGAAAAAACGGCTCGTCCCAAATTCCCCAAATGCCATCAAATTCCTGATCATTATTAAATTCCGTTTTTCCGTAATAATGTTTGAAACCCAGAATATTTCCGAAACCTAAAAATCCCATCGAACCGTTTGGTGCCCCATGAAAAAAAGAAGTATCATAACCCATTTCGTTCGCGACAGAAACCAAGGATTGAATTTTTTGGTTGGAATACGGCGAGCTTGTAAAAGCATCTTTCAAGCTCGGAATTCCCGCCAATACGGAACTCATACCGTGAATAGACTGCCGGCCGTTTGCAAAAGCATTCGTCGCAATTAAACTTTGCGTCGCTAAACTGTCAAAAAAAGGCGTGTACGACTCGAAATTTTTAATTCCGGAATTTTTGTTAAAAGCACCGGAATATTCTTTACCAAAACTTTCTAAAATGAAAATCACCACGTTGGGTTTTGGTTCCACGTTTTCGCGAGGGTAATATTTATAAGGTTTAATATTTTCTCCGATGAATTTTTCATCAACAAAATGAACTTCTTTGAAATTATTCGTCGTCAGCGTACGGAAAAAAGAAAAAACGCTGTTCAGCACCACATTTGCATGCACGGGTTTGGTGACGTGCCTGTTTGCATCAACCAGATTAATCGGCCGCGTGGAATGTCTAAAATCACCACGGATGCCACCAACGACAAGCAACGCCGCTACACAAAGCGTAAGAATTGAAAACAGAAAGTACGGAACCAGTTTTTTCGGCCTTATTTCGGCAATTTTTACTCTTTTATAAAGATAAATCCAAAATGCCGTCAAAACAACAAACCAAATAATTACAAACGGATGTTCAGCGAACGAAGTCAGAAAAATCTCGCCGACGTTATTTTCGTTTTGTGCCACTTTAAAAGCTGCACTGGTGAGCCGCGCCTGCGAAAATTTGTAATAAATAAAATCACCGAAATTTAAGCTGTACGCAATTCCGTTGGTGATGAAATAAAGGTAAAAAAGAAATTTTTGGTAAGGTTTCCGGCTATTTATAAGAATCGGAATTAAACTTAAAAGGATAAAAAGCGAATTCACGTACAAAATCGCAGTAGTATCAAACGAAAAACCGCGGTATGCGATATTCAGATATTCTGAAAAACTGTCAACAGGAATCAGATTTTTATTGAAAAACCAAAACAGCAGACGCGCAATCTGGTAAAATACAAAAGCCAAAAAACTTCGGTATAAAAGGGCTAAAATTTCCTGTTTTCTAATTTCTTTCATTAATTATCTGAAAAATATGATGCAAATTTACATTATTTTCGCATCTTAACGTCATGTGCGAAAGCGCCGGAAAGCACAGAAAAAATCAATAAAATCCTTAATTTTGCAGCTATGAGTTTTATAAAAAACAATTTTGCCAACATGCTGACTTTGGGAAATCTCATGTCCGGGAGCATTGGCGTCATTCACCTGATTACCGGAAATTACAAAATAACGGCGCTTTGCATTATCATTTCTTTAGTTCTGGATTTTTTTGATGGACTTGTTGCGCGCGCTTTGAAAGCCAATTCGCCGCTCGGTGTTCAGCTGGATTCGCTTGCGGACATGGTTAGTTTTGGTGTGCTGCCTGGCGTTACAATGTTTAAAGCTCTGGAACCGTTTGGGAACCAGTTTTTAGGTTTTGATTTACCGTTTAACATTCAATATATCGGGCTTTTTATCACTTTATTTTCCTGTTTGCGCCTGGCGATTTTCAATCTGGATGATGAGCAAACCTATTTTTTTAAAGGTTTAAATACGCCATCAAATACCATTTTAATTTTCGGGCTTTATTATGCTTTTGTAGAAAACGGCGCTTTCCGAATATTTTTCGAAAGTCCGCTTTTGCTAATTATGATTACACTGATTTCGTCGCTGATTTTGGTGAGTCCCGTGAAAATGATCGCGATGAAATTTAAATCGATGCAGCTGAAAGACAATTACCCAAAAATTGCCCTTTTAGCCGGCGGAATTTTAATTCTTCTTTTATTTAAAATCCCGGGAATTCCGCTGGTCATTTTATATTATATTTTGATTTCGGTTGTTTTTCAGAGGCAGTTAAAGTAATCAGTTGTCAGTTGTCAGTTGTCAGTAATCAGGTTTTAAGTGACATATTATCAAATTTTCAAATTGGCTCATTTTCAAATTATCTCATCATCACATCAACACATGACATAAATGAATTTAAAACTCCATAAACCACTTTGCGTTTTCGATTTGGAAACCACCGGAGTTCAGGTTTCACGCGACCGCATCGTGGAAATTTCTATTTTAAAAGTTTATCCTGACGCATCTCGCGAATCCCGAACCTGGCGTGTAAATCCGGAAATGTTTATTCCGAAAGAATCTACAGAAGTTCACGGCATTACCGATGACGACGTGAAAGATTCACCAAAATTCCGTGAAATAGCCGGTAAAATTATCGACATGATTTCCGGCTGCGATTTGGGTGGTTTTAATTCAAACCGTTTTGATGTACCGCTTTTGGCTGAAGAACTTTTGCGCGCAGGTGTGGATTTCGATTTAACTAAATTTAAGCTCGTCGATGCACAAACCATTTTCCACAAAATGGAACCGCGGAATCTTACGGCGGCTTACCAGTTTTATTGCCGAAAAAGCCTCGAAAATGCACATTCTGCGGAAGCCGACGTTTTGGCAACTTTTGAAGTTCTTGATGCGCAGATTGGTCATTATCCGGATTTACCAAAAGATATTGCGGGTTTAAGCGAATTTTCTTCGCATCATAAATTTGCAGATTTAGCCGGTTTTATCGCCTTTGATAAAGACGAAAAGGAAATTTTCACTTTCGGAAAATATAAAGGTCAGCGTGTGAAAGACGTTTTCCAAAAAGATTTGGGCTATTACGGCTGGATTCAGAATGCAGATTTTCCGCTCTACACGAAAAAAGTTCTGACCGGAATTCAGCTGAGAAGTAAATTTTAGCCCTTAAAACCATAAAAAAAAGCAAAATGAAAATCATTTGTATCGGAAGAAATTACGCAGCGCACGCGCAGGAATTGGGCAACGAAATTCCGGAAAGTCCCGTGATTTTTATGAAACCCGACACCGCAGTTCTTAAAGGAAACGATTTTTATATTCCGGAATTTTCCAACGATGTCCATTACGAACTCGAAGTGGTTTTGAAAATTTCGAAAGGCGGAAAATATATTCAGGAAGAAAATGCCGGAAAATATTATGATGAAATCGGTTTGGGAATTGATTTTACGGCGCGCGGTCTTCAGTCGGAATTAAAATCGAAAGGCTTGCCTTGGGAGCTGGCAAAAGGTTTTGATGGCAGTGCTGTTTTATCGGAGTTTTTTCCGAAAAAAGATTTCGACCTGAAAAACCTGAACTTTTCGCTGTTGAAAAATAAAGAGGAAGTGCAGAACGGAAATACTTCGCTGATGATATTTTCACCTGAAAAAATCATCGCTTTTGTGTCGAAATTTTTCACCTTGCGCGTGGGAGATTTAATATTTACCGGCACACCGAAAGGCGTTGGTAAAGTTTCGGAAAATGATGAGCTGCAGGCATTCCTGGAAGATCAAAAGGTTTTTGACCTAAGAATTCAATAAAAATTCGGGGTTAAAATAGCATAAATTTTTGTAACTTTAAGCTACTAATAAAAAAATCATGATAAACATTATTTTACCAGTAGATTTTTCTGATGCAACCGACAAATTGGTGGAGGGTGCCATGAAATTTGCACGTGAGTTAAATGGGAGAATATGCCTAATTCACGTGGCGCCAGCAGACATCGGTTTTGCCATCGGAGACATGGGATTTCAGTATTTTCCCGAAGTGGAACAAAACGAAATTAAACAGGAACTGCTACAGCTGAACACTTTAGAGCAGCGCATAATTGCTCAGGGAATTGATTGTGAACATTTGCTGAAACAGGGCGTTTCTGGCGACACCATTTTGGAGTACGCAAAAGATAAAGCAGCTGCGTATATCGTCATGGGTTCGCACGGCAGAAGCAATATGTATGATGTTTTCGTGGGAAGTTTAACCAAGGAACTTACGCGAAGATCTCATATTCCGGTTTTGGTTATTCCAATTCATTAATAGAAATCGACAAAAAATAAAAATCCCGAAATTAAAAAATTTCGGGATTTTCATCGTTAAAAAACGGGTATCAATTATTAATTCTCTTTATTGTAAATTCTTGGGTCGTAATATGGATAATGACCTTCTGTAGGAGAAAAATATTCTTTGTCTTTGTTTCCGCCCAATACTTTAATCAGGACGTAGCACCAGTAAGTAAAAATGGCAACCGCAGCGAAAAACAAAATCCAGTTAAGGATATTTCCCGCGAATTCAAAAAGACCGAAAGACCATTTGAAAAACCTGCTTATTAACAGAAATATAGACGTCATTATTTTCCTTTTTTAAATTAACTTTGCACAAATTTATAAAAAATGTTTCGATTACTTTCAAAAGAAAGCAATATTTTTTCGGTACCGGTTTATATTGGTGTCCTGCTTTTGATTGTAATCAGCTTTAACATTTTAAACTTCAATACTTTAGACGTAATTTCAGCAACGGTTACCTTCGCGGGCGTGGCGCTGGGTTATTTCTGTTTTAACGCGATTGGGCTTACTTATCAAAGCCATTTGCCGCTGTTTTTGTATACTTTTTTCGTTTTTGCTTTATATCCGGGAGATTTGGATATCGGAATTGCTGTTTCGCTGTTTACCAACTCCATTATTTTATTAATGCTTACCGCTGATGACCTTTCGGTGCGTAATAATTCTTACATTTTAGTAGGCTCTATATTGGCAATCAATTTCATTTTTCTGCCGACAACCTGGCCGATGTCTATTTTTGTGATTTTTCACATTATTGGAACATCTGGTCAGATTGGTTTGCATATTTTCCGCCTGTTTTTCGGTTTTCTGCTGATTGCAATCGGCTATTTTTCGGTGGCTTATTTTTTAAATTTAAATGGTTGGAACCCGGCTTATTTTCCGTTTACCGGATTTTCGCCCACCCGAAATTTCGATCATTTATTATGGTTGAGTCCGGTTGCAGTATTTATAATCCATTCAGTTGCTGACCATTTCCGTCATTTCAATAAAAAAAGCCCTACAAGCCGCTTTAAATATACGTTTTTACTGGTTTTTTCGGTAGCGCAGTTCATCACCATTTTTATGTACATGGGTAAAACGTACGAATATCTTTTGCTGCTGGCTTTACCCGCCTCAATTATTCTGAGCAGAATGCTGAGATTTTCCAAAAAATACTGGATGCAGGAAGCCGGACTTTGGACCGTCATTTTTTCGCTTCTGCTCTTTAAACTTTCCTCTTATTTTAATTTCTTTTAACATGATTCAAATTGACGATAAATTAATTTCTGAAGATATTTTTTCTGAAGAATTTGTGTGTAATTTAAGCAAATGCAAAGGCGCCTGCTGCGTAGAAGGCGACATCGGTGCTCCTTTAAACAAGGAAGAAACCGTGATTTTAGACCGGATTTTCGAGCAGGTAAAACCTTACTTGCGAAAAGAAGGCGTAGAAGCTATCGAAGCGCAGGGAACCTGGGTAATCGATCCTAATGACGGCGATTATGTAACACCTATGGTTGAAGGCCGCGAATGTGCCTATGTTATTTTTGATGACAAAGGCATTACAAAATGCGGCATTGAGAAAGCCTACGAAGACGGCGCCGTGGATTGGCAAAAACCAATTTCCTGTCACCTCTACCCGATTCGCGTCGACGAATACCGAACTTTTACTGCGTTAAACTACCATAAATGGGATATTTGCAGTGATGCGTGCACCTTGGGCCGCGAGCTTCAAGTTCCGATTTACAAATTCGTGAAAACACCGCTCATCCGGAAATATGGGGAAGAGTTTTACGAAACACTTTGCGAAGCGGCCGATGAATGGAAAAAAGAATACGGTTCCTAAAAAATTTCTATCTTTAAAAGAAAAATGTCGGAGCACTTTGAACTTTTAGATGTTTACAAAGCTTTCTTTGCCTTGATCGCAGGACTCATTCTGGGTTTTGAGCGCGAAATGAAAGACAAATCTGCGGGTTTAAAGACGATCACCATTATTTGCCTCGGTTCAGCCCTTTTTTCCATACTTTCCTATAAGCTTGCGGGCACGGGAGATCCAACGCGGATTGCTTCTTATATCGTAAGTGGAATCGGATTTTTGGGCGCCGGCGTAATTTTCAAAGAAGGTTTTAACGTTTATGGACTTACAACTGCTGGCGTTATCTGGATTGCCGCGGCGGTCGGAATGTCGATCGGGTTTGGGGAAATTTATATTGCTTTTACCTTTTTAATTTCTGCGCTGATTGTCATCTATGTTGCAAAACTATTAACCAATCGGTTTTTAGCGCATCATCACAATAAAATTTTAAAATTTAAAATTGCGACCAATCGAATTTTAGAAAAAAAAGAAATTATCGAAGACATTGATAAAATTTCGAAAGTGGGATATCAAATCGCACTCGAAAAAAAAGAGGATTATTTGGTCGTGAGTATGGAACTTCATATTACGACACAGCAACTGGAAAAGCTGGAGATGTATCTGATCAAAAATAAAAATATCGACTCATTCAGCTATTAATTTTCATTTTACAAAAAAAAGCCGTCCCGATAAATCGGGACGGCTTTTTTAATATTTAAAATCGAAGATTACTTCTTCACTTCTTCCAAAAACTCATCGTGAGAAATCACGGTTTCAACTTTCGAAGCTTTTTCCATAATTACATCTTTAAGTTTCGCCATTCCAACTTCCGCGGAAATCTGACGAACCTGCTCCTGATCTTTCAACATTTCTATTGCATATTTCTGTACTTCTTCATCCGGCAAATGGTGAATTCCGTAAATCGCCAACTGGTTACGCACCAGCTGTTCTGCCTGTGCTAAAACATCAGCATACTCCAGTTTAATATCGTTGTCAGCCATTAATTTTCCTTCTAAAATCTGGTATTTTAACTGATTTTTTTCAGCTTCCAGGATTTCTTTTGCCTGCTCTTCAGTTTTTACGTTTTCATTGCTGAAAACCAACCATTTCACCAAAAACTCTTCCGGAAGTTTCACTTCTTCTTTTTCGGTAATCTGCGCTAAAATTTGGTTTACGAAATGTACGTCTGCATTTTGCTGGAAATATTCGTCCAACTCAGTTTTCACTTTTTCTTTCAATTCTTCCTCAGAGCTGATGGTTCCTTCGCCATAAACTTTATCGAACAATTCCTGGTTCAGTTCAGCCAACTTCAAACCGAAGAAATCTTTTACTTTAACTTCAATTTGGTCGTGGTGTAAATGCTCAACTTCTTCTTTAGAAAAACCAAGTTCTTTTGCCAATTCTTCATTGCTTTCCAAATCTGCTTTAGAAACCTTTACAGAACCGTCCATTTTCAAATCTTTCACCAACTGGAACGCTTCTTTTTTAGTCGCATCAATGGTGATATTTTTTGGTGGATGATTATGTGCGCCTTCTGCATCTTCTTCAACAACCTGGCTGATTTCCAAAGAAACCGTAGTATCATCACCAATTTCTTCCTGTGGAATCTGCTCAGCGAAACGTTTCTGCATGTTTTCAATGCTTTGTCCGATTTCTTTTTCAGAAGCTTCCACTTTGTAATGTGGCGCTTCGTATTTCGCTAAATCTACGGTAAATTCCGGCTCATAACCAACTTCAAACTGTACCGAAAGCTGCTCTGCGTTCGGGTTTAAATCGTCCACTGGCTGTGGCACGGGCTGGCCGACCAATCTTAATTTATTGTCATTTACGTAGTTGTTCAGCGCCTCAGAAACCTGCTTGTTGATTTCTTCGAAAGCAATTCCGGCTTCATATTGTTTTCTCACCATGCTCAATGGCACTTTCCCTTTTCGGAATCCAGGAACCTGCGCATTTTTCGCATAGTTGATCAATTGTTTCTCAACTTTATCTTTGTAGTCTGACTTATCTAAAGTAACTGTAAGTAACGCACTTACTTCGTCATGGTTGGTCGCTGTAACGTTCATTGTAATTTATTGAAATTTAGGTTGCAAAAATAGTAATTTTTTTTTGATTATTTTTAAGGGACGTGAAAGTAGCACACCGAAAAATTTCCGGCTAAAACGGCTATTTTTCAGAAATTGTAAAAGTTGCCATTGCATCGGTTTCACCGCCTACTGCGCTACCGAAAACGGTTCCGTTTTTTTCTTCGCTAACTGTAGTCGCATCGTGAATAACCGTCAGCACCAATTGCGGATTAGTTCCGGTCGCAGCATCGACTACGTTCCACTTTGTTTTTAAACCAACGCGTTTACCGTCGCTACGCACAGAATTTTCTTCGTCAATTCTGGTTAAATCCACCTCAGAATTCTGGAAGTTAAAAAGCAGAAAATGTTCGTCTTTCGCTTCAATAATGCTTTGCGTTTCATCTTCGTTTCCGTTTAAAAATATCGTGCTAACAGTGTAGATTTTTCCGTTTTCTAAATTAATGACGGGATTCGCCTGCGAATTCACGGTGTAATTATACGTTGTCGTAATTCCGGTCGCGTCGTCTTTCACGTTCAAAATGATATTCGAAATATCTTCCTGCGACAGCACGTCTTCATCTTCATCCGCGCGGCTGCAGCTGAAATATATGCCGCTAAAAAGGCAAAAAATCAGAAATTTTCTAAGTATTATTAGTCGTTTCATGTCGAAGTTTTAAAAGTTATATTTAATGTGGAAAATGACATTTCTGCCCATTTCGTACGAGAAATAGCGCATTCTATTCAGATAATCTTTGTAATTCAGGTTAAACAAATTGGTGACATTTACACCTGCTGAAAAGTTTTTGCTGAAGTCAAAACCGGTTTGTAAACCCCACAAAGTGTAGGTTGACGGCGGCGTGGACAGGTCTAAAGTTTTTTCCACCTGCTCGCCATTTTCGAAAATATTGATAGTTGGGTTAAAAACCGGAAATCTTTTCTGCTGAAGATAAGTTTGCTGCTGTACTTTAAAGTAGATATTGCGCCACTTTTCATTATTAAATTCCAGACTGTTTGCAAAATTCGTCGGAACCATAAGAATTAATGGCTTGTCATTCGTTTTATCCTGACCATTTACGTAGGAAAAATTACCGCGGTATTGCAGGAAATTATTGAATTTCACTTCCGCATCTACGTCAAAGCCGAAAATTTCCGCATTAATTTGCTGATAAGACCACACAGGAAAAACGCCGCGAATCGTATTTTGAATTCTGGTCGGAACTTCGGTGATGAAATTTTTGGTCAGAAATAAATAGGGATTTACATTCAAACTGAAATTCTCAAAAATAGGTGGTTTTAGCTCGAAATTTATATTGAACTGATGACCGTCTTCGTTTTTCATTCCGAGATTTCCAACCTCGATAATCGCTGCAGAATGATGCAGACCATCAGCAAAAAGTTCCGCGATATTCGGTGTTCTGCCCACTTTTGCATAATTC
Source organism: Kaistella solincola (assembly GCF_000812875.1). Lineage (GTDB taxonomy): Bacteria > Bacteroidota > Bacteroidia > Flavobacteriales > Weeksellaceae > Kaistella > Kaistella solincola. Next base: position 1,311,344 of record NZ_JSYK01000003.1, read on the forward strand.
AGTTTTACACCAAAATGCTGCGAAGGCGTAAATTGCAAACCAGCGTTGAAAGACAGATTTTTGTACACCAAATCAGGTTTAGTAAAAACCCGGTTTCCTTCGGTTTTCACGTAAAACTTGGAAAAGTCCGCCGCGTACAAACTTTCCCAAACGTTCAGGTCATACCATTTTTTAACATTGAATTTAGTGACATCGTAACGCAAACTGGCTTCCGCATTAAATTCGGGTGAAAACCTATATTTTAACACCGAATAAATTCCGCCCGCATATTGGTTATAATTCGGCACCAAACGGCGCGCTTGTGTTTCCGGAGTTGAATAATTAAACTGATATTTCAGATCGATTCCGGTTTCTAAACTCCAGTTTTCCCGCTCGATTAAATCATTAATGTTAAATTGGTTTGTGAACAGTTCCAAATCCAGCGACGGAATTTGCGCCAGTTCGCCGCGCCGCACATCATATTCTTTCCGGTGATTGTACTGAAAATTATAATCAACCGAAATTTTTCCGAGCTGATCAAACCTTTTAAAAGCAGAAATTTTCGCGATATGATGTTGCACATCCTGTTTCGGATTTTCAATTTTATAAGAAAATTCCCGCTGATAAATCGGTATTTTTGTTGTTATGGCTTTGTAAAAATCTTCGAGATTGCCGAGATCAGAACCGCGGTAAATGCCAATTTCCTGATTCGTGGTGCTGTAATCGAAAGAAATTCCCTGCAAATAAGTGTTATTTTGCACCGTAAAACCAAAAGAATTATTCTGCAAACCGGTGTTTTGCAGGTAATAATCCGGCGCTTTCAGATCGCCAAGTTTTTTAAAACCACCAGCCGTTTTTATTGCCCAACCGTTTTTCCAGGTTTTCAAAATGTTTATTGCAAGTCCAAGTCCGCGCCCGTTTGAAATTCCGGAGAGATTTACACTGCCCTGAAGCGTATCTTTTCTTTTTAAAATTGCAGGCTCCAGGACAACAACACCGCCGATCGCATCACTGCCATACTTCAGCGCAGCTGCGCCTTTAATCACGTCTACGTGGTCAAACTGGTTCACATCGATGTTCGGCGCATGTTCTACGCCCCACTCCTGCTCCGCCATTTTCACACCGTTGTTGATAATCGGCACGCGGCTGCCGTAAAGCCCGTGAATAATGGGTTTCGCAACATTATTTCCGGATTTTAAAGCGCCGACACCGGAAATTCCAGAGAGAATATTTCCTAAATTTTCGGTGGAATTTCTTTCGATTTCGCTGCGGCCCAATGTTTTCACGATGATTGTACTGGCGTTTTTGTTCGCCGCGTGCAGCGTTATGGTTTCAATGTCCGCGATGTGATGTTCAAGCTGAACGGTGACCTCCAAATCCTTGTTTACCGAAATTTCTTTGCTAAAAGAATTACAGTCCGGATGCGTGGCGAGCAAAGTGTAATTGCCTTTTTTAACGGCTTTAAAGGCAAAATTTCCGTTTTCGTCGGAAAGTTGTGTGGATTTTCCGAGCGTAATTTCAGCGCCTTTTAACGGAACTTTGTCGTGAAAATCAATCACTTTTCCTTTGATGTTAAAAGTATTCTGCGCGTTTATGAACAGCAATCCAAAAAAGATTGCTATGATATTTAAAGTAAATTTCATTTAAAATAGAGGTAAAAAAAATAAACAGTACAATGACTTAAAAAACTGGAATTCAGTTATTTAAATATTGCTTAAAAAAATAGAATTAAATGAAATTTGCCGGCGGACCGCGCAGCTGAAAATCGTAGAAAGTAAACTGAAATGCTTTCTTTTCGGTTTCGAAAGTTTCGGGATGAAAAATTTCAGAAAAAGAAAAAGTGAGAAAAAACTGCTCCGGAACGGCATATTTTCCGTCGTGCAAAATGTGACACGAGAGACAGTCGGTATATTCAGCAGTTTTTGAATTGGCGGAAAAAGTTTTTTCGGAGTTTTTAAAATGGAAATCTTTGTAGATTTCGCCGCTGCCGTGATTGTGAAAATTTTGGGAAAACAAGGCAACAAAAAGATAGACGACCGCAAACAGCAGCGCTAAAAATTTGTGATGTTCTCGTTTTTTCATCATCCGGCAAAAATACAAAAATTTAAACATGAAAAAAATGCTGTTTTAGCGCCGAATTTTTTTGAAAAATAATCCGCTGAAGACTTCATTAATTCTGATAAAAATCTTGCCATTTAAGCCTGAGAAATTCCTTTAGATTTTGTAAATTTGTGCTGAAATTTTTATATATGATAGACACTGCGGTGAAAAAAATTGTAGTCCTTACGTCAGGAGGTGATTCTCCCGGTATGAATGCGGCGCTCCGCGCGGTTGTAAGAACAGCAAGTCACTACAAGATAGAATGTTACGGCGTACGAGAAGGCTATAACGGTTTAATTAACAACGATTTTACCAAAATGGGTCCCCGTTCTGTTAAAAATATTATTACCGAAGGCGGTACCATTTTAAAGTCGGCGCGTTCACTGGAGTTTAAAACCGCAGCCGGCAGAAAAAAAGCCTTCGAAAATTGCCAGAAACATGGCATCGACGGTTTGGTCTGCATCGGTGGTGACGGAACTTTCAAAGGTGCACAGATTTTCTGCGAAGAATATGGCATTCAGGTGATCGGTGTTCCGGGAACGATCGACAACGATATTTTCGGGACGGATAATACCATCGGTTACGACACAGCGCTAAATACGGCAATGGAAGCCATTGACAAAATTCGGGACACCGCAACGTCACACAACAGAATATTTTTTGTAGAAGTGATGGGCCGCGATGCCGGATTTATCGCACTAAACAGCGGTTTAGCGACGGGCGCAATCGGGATTTTAATTCCGGAAAAAAAGGACAGCATCGAGGAACTTTTTGCAACTTTCGAAAGAGCTGAAGTTGCCGGAAAAGCTTCAAGTATCGTAGTTGTTGCGGAAGGTGAAAAACTGGGCAGCATCTATGATATCGCAAAAGCTACAAAAGCCGGTTTCCCCGATTATGATATCCGCGTAGCGGTTTTAGGACATATTCAGCGTGGTGGTTCGCCAAGTTGTGCGGACCGCGTTTTAGCAAGCAGATTGGGTTACGGCGCGGTAGTCGGTCTGATGCAGGGAAAAACCAACGTGATGGTGGGAATGCAGTCCAACAAAATGGTGTACACGCCAATAGACGAAGCAGTACAAAAACACAATGACCTCGACCAGGATTTGCTGAAAATTTCGGAAATTCTGGCCATTTAATATAAATAAATATAAATCTTAAAAAAGAAATTATGTCAACAATCAAAGTAGGAATCAACGGATTCGGTAGAATTGGTCGTCTTGTTTTCAGAGCAATGGCCGAAAGAGAAAACATCGAAGTTGTAGGAATCAACGACCTTATCAATGCCGAATATATGGCGTATATGCTAAAGTATGATTCTGTACATGGTGAATTTAAAGGTGATATTTCTGTTGAAGGAAATGACCTTATCGTAAACGGAAAAAAAATCAGAGTAACTGCAGAGCGCGATCCCAACAACTTGAAATGGAACGAAGTAGGTGCAGAATACATCGTGGAATCTACAGGTTTATTCCTTTCTAAAGATTTGGCTCAGGCTCACATCAACGCTGGCGCGAAAAAAGTAATCCTTTCCGCTCCGTCTAAAGATGATACGCCAATGTTTGTAATGGGCGTAAATCACAAAGATTTGACTGATGACATTAAAATCTTCTCAAACGCTTCTTGTACCACCAACTGTTTGGCACCAATTGCGAAAGTAATGCACGACAACTTCGGTATTGTAGAAGGTTTGATGACAACTGTACACGCAACCACTGCAACACAGAAAACTGTTGACGGACCGTCAATGAAAGACTGGAGAGGCGGACGTTCAGCTTTGAACAACATTATTCCATCTTCGACAGGTGCTGCAAAAGCGGTAGGGAAAGTAATCCCGGCTTTGAACGGAAAATTAACAGGAATGTCTTTCAGAGTTCCTACAGCTGACGTTTCTGTTGTTGATTTAACGGTAAGATTAGAAAAACCAACTTCTTATGAAGAAATTTGCCAGGCAATGAAAGCTGCTTCAGAAGGTGAATTAAAAGGAATTTTAGGTTATACCGAAGATGCAGTAGTTTCTCAGGATTTCGTTGGTGAAAAAAGAACTTCTGTATTTGACAAAGATGCAGGAATCATGCTTTCTCCACAGTTTGTGAAAGTGGTTTCATGGTATGACAATGAAATGGGATATTCCAACAAATTAGCTGATTTATTGGTGCATTCTGCTTCTTTATAGTCAGAAGTATTCAATTCAAAATAAATAAAAACCTCTCGAAAACGAGAGGTTTTTTTGGCTGTTTTATGAAGGTTTTTTTGAGTTTTGTCTAAAATTAAAAACCGAAAATTTGCTGATTTAGCAGCTAAAATTTTGGTTTTAGATTCGAAAAAGTAAAACTGAAAATTAGGCAAAAAGCACTTTATTTAAAAATGGAAAAATTTGCCGTTTAAGCAGCGATAATTTTGGTTTTAGATTTCGAAAAAATTAAACTGAAACGCAGGTAAAAAATATTTTAAACCAAAACCGAAAAAAACGGTCTTTTAGCAGCCAAAAAAAACGGTCCGCAAATTTGCGGACCTTTTAATTTAATGTTAAAGATGGATTACTTCACAAGCATTTTTGTCACTGCAACACCTTTTTCAGATTTTAACTGAATCAGATACATTCCGGTCTGTAAACCGCTTACAGAAATGGTTTCATCGCCATTATCTTTGGAAAGTTTAACGGTTTTAACCAAAGCTCCGGCAAGATCGTAGATAGCAACTTTAGCGTTTTTAGCATTGGTATAGCGGATCGTCGCTACGCCGTTGGTTACCGGGTTTTGCATCAATGTCACAGAAACTGCATTTTTGTTCTGTCCAACTTCCGAAGTTGCCAATGAAGCTTTCGCGTCACCGAAAATTCTGAAACCTCCCGGTTCAATGGTAATTGGTGCTGTAGTACTGTTCACAGTAAACGTTGAATCATCCATTAAGTTCACCCAGGTTCCGGTTGAAGAGAAATTAGGAACGATATTTTGGCTTGTTAAAGTGAAATTAGCAAGTACAACTACGTTTTTTAACGCCTCCGAAGTCGTGGTATTTCTGATGAAAATTCTTGGCATTAAATTACCGGATTCTACCGTAAAATCTTTGGTATCGAAAACTTCATTCGATAATCTTAAAGATAAAATTTTTGCCCACGTATCATACACAGATTTTCGCTCTGCATTGGTATCATAAGCCAAACCAAACGCCGAAGGTTTGTTGGAAAGTTTACAATCACCCGGAATGCCATCTTCATAATCAAAATTTGTGCTACCGTCAGGGCAGGTAAAAATACTTTTGTCATACCCTAATTCCGCAAACTGCCAGATCATTTTCGGTCCGGGAACGGTTAAAAATACCGCTGCATAGGCTTTTTGTCTCTGCAAAGCTGTAGATAAATCTTTTACGTTATAACCTGCGGTTGAATTTCCGTATCCCAGATTTTTGAACATGATTCGTTCTTCGTCATGACTTTCGCCGTAGCTGATCGCTCTTCTTTCTGTAAAGCCGTGCAATTCAAAATCAACTCTGTTAAAGTTGCTGTTCGGCGCGTAACCCATGGTATTTTCGTTGTAAGGCACGGTTTCTTTGTCCCACATCATAATGCCTTTACCTTCATTTATACGGTAGTTCGCCCATTGTCTTTCTTCAGCATCTGTTCCCAAATGCTCGAAAATGATATAAGAAGAATTGTCAATCGCCCACTGTTTGTCCGCGTAGTACTTTAAAACATCAACCCTGTCCTGCTGGTACGCATTGGTACAGTTTTGATCGTTTTCGGAACAGTTTTGAGTGAAACCTTTGGTTAAATCCCAACGGAAACCATCGATTTTATACTCTTTAATCCATTGTTCCAACACTCTTTCTACATAATATTTTGTAGAAGAAGACGTATGGTTAAAATCGTTGAAAACATTATAAGCATGCTTCGGAGTTTGGTTGAAATATGGATTGTTTGCCGCGGGATCACCGAAACCGTCACCATCGGGATCAACCGCCCACAATCTTTCAATCGGGCTTCTGCCTGTGGCGTGATTTAAAGCGATATCTAAAATTACCGCAATACCGTTTTGGTGGCATAAATCGATAAATTCCTTGAATTTTTCCGGGGTTCCGTAGGCTTTATCTAAAGCATAATGGAAACCGGTATTATAACCCCAGGATTCATTTCCATCAAATTCCATAACCGGCATCAGCTCAATCGCGTTGATATTTAATGACTTTAAATAACTGATTTTGTTAATTAAAGACTGCCAGGTTTTTTCTACCGTAAAATCGCGAACCAGCATTTCATAAACAATTAAGTTTTCTTTTGCCGGTTTATCGAAGTTAGTGATGGTCCAGTTATATTTTGGTTTTGCGGTTTGAATCACCGAAACTTCAAAATTTTGTCCTGTGGGATAAGCTGGAAGATTTGGGTAAACCGATGCGCTGATGTACGGATCATCATATGGTGAAAGCACCAACGGTGAATATGGATCAGCGACTTTAATTCCATCCGCGGTGCGGTATTGGAAGGTATAAATTTGCTGGGGTGTAAGACCTGTAATTTCTATCCAAAATAAATCCGGATTTGTAGTGTCGCGCTTCATTAAATAAGTGCTGGAAACCGCCCAATTGTTAAAACTACCGATCACGTGAACCGATGATTTATATGGCGCGTATAAAGCGAGCCCGACCTTGGTCCCATCTGCAGGATCGTAGGTAATACCCTGTCTCATATAGCTTGGGATCGGTGCAGATTGTACTGCTGCGGCAAGCGCTACTGAAAAAGTTTTACTTACTGCAGTACCATCTGATGCGTTGGTTGCAATAACTTCAATATTGGCATCTGAAGTCACTGTGTAGGCGTAATTCAGCGAAGTTGAAGCTGCGGAACTGGTATAAACCGTAGTGCCGTTTGCTTTTACAACATAGTTAGCTGCCATACTTGACGTCCCGGTAATGTTTAAAACACTTCCCGAAGCTATAATGTTTGAACTGCCTGCAGCGGGATTTGTCAGGTTAAATTGGAATTTACCCACATTCACGAGAAAATCCTGCGACTGGTTACTACCCGAAAAAGTTTTAACCAAATAGCCAATTTTCGTCAGCGGATTTGTTCTGTTTCCGTAGTACGACTTCACGGTGTTCATCGTGAAGGTATAGGTTCCAATATTTCCGGCACTTGACACGTATGTAAGTTTGTTTGCCGAGTTAGGCGTTGCCCAGGCACCATTGGTTGGCGCATCTACATTGACACCTGCGGTATCAATGGACCATGCCCACAAATAAAGTTCATGAGTCGTAGCTACACCGTACGCAGCTTCATCAACTTTAAAAGTGATGGTTATCGCTTCCGTTTCATTAAACGTTGCGGGACTGATGATGGAAGTTACCGGAATGGTGGCTGCCAGAGCGAAGTAAGGCAAAAACACCGCCAATAACAGCGTATAAATGTATTTCATATAAATAGGTTTTTAAAATGTAAAAGTACTAAAAGTTCAGTTCCGAAATGATAAATTTTTATGTTTCTGAAATGAATTTCAGATACTTAATTAAAATATTCAGGAATCCTTAGAAATATCGGGCTTATAATCAATAAAATTATTACTTTCAGAAATCGCAGAAGCATTTTCCAGCATGAAGTTTTTACCAGCCAAAATCTCTGTCAACAGCGTGCGCATCTGTTCAGCTGCGACTTCCGGCAAATGCGATTTTTTTGCCGCCTCAATGACCTGTTTTTTGCCGTTTTGCTGAATCTTCGCCAAATCTTCTTTGCTGAAAAGATTGAAAAACTGCTCCTCGATATTGTAATATTTATAATCAGTTTCGGTAGAAAGAATTTGCGGCGGCGGAAAATTCAGCAATTTCACTTTCCGGTTCACCTCATCAACTTCCCACTGAAATTTTTCGAAATCATAACCGACCAGAATTTTCGCTTCGATGATAACCAGCGCTTTCTTTTTCGACGGAATAAAATTGAAAATTTTCTTTGATTCTTCGTAGTTGTAAATTTCATTAAAATGACCTTCCGCGGAAACGACTTTAAAAACTTTGCGCATGCTTTCCGCAATCGTGTGCGAACTTTCGGTAATCACCGGCGCCGAAGAACCCATTTTTTTCGAAGCTAAAAAAGCAATTACGCCGCCCAAAACCAAACCCAGAACCAACATCAAAAGCGTCATCACCGAATTGATGGAAGAACTTTGCGTCATTTGGAAAAGCAGATACGCGATAAAGAGCACCGCGGCGATTCCCAACGCCCAGAAAACGAATTTGTATTTTTTTAAGTTCATCATTTTGAATTTACGTAAAGGTAAGAATTTTCAAAAATGAATTAAAACAGAAAAATTTGCCGTTTTAGCGGTAAATTTTATTTTTTTAGCACAAACTGCGGCGGCAAAATCAGCTCTTCAAACCTGCCTTTCACCTCCAGTTTTTTGAAATAGAGATTTCGCGCCATGATTTTCAGCATGAGATCTTTATCGAAAAATTTCCAGAAAGAATCGTCGTGCACTTTTGTAGGTTTCCTGACTTCGGTAAAAGTCGTCACCCAAGAATCCGGATTGTGGTAAAACTCAATAATTCCGCAGTGTGGCGGGATATTTTTGTGCTCGATCATTCCCTGTGGTAACAAAAAACTGAACTGGTTACACGGGTAATCTCCACAAGAAATTTTATCGTGTTTCAAAAATTTTTCTTTGGTCTGATGGTTTTGATACTTCTTTTTAAAATCATTTTTAAAGTCGCCTTTTGAAAATTTAATTTCCAGCTCGTGGCTGAAACCTTCTTCATTAATGACTAAAATATCGGCTTCCCAGTCGGAATGAAAATGATTGGTAAGCACCAAATCTTTCTCAAAATCGCAAAATTTCGAAATATAATTATAGGTAAGTTCTTCTACTTTTAACATGTTGGTTGAAAATTAAGACACGAGCAAACTGCAGCCGCGAATATCGGAATGATCAATTCTGCCCAAAACCTGAAATTTTCCGGAATCAATTCCATTCAAAGCTTCAGAATCACTTACAATTTTGCCTAAATCTTGAGTCGCAATAAAAGCACACGAATGTCGGTTTGCCAAATCGATGATATTGATGGCACCGGTTCTGCCACTTTCAACGTAAGAAAACGGATCTTCCGTATTTCGGATGAGAATGCGCATCCAGTTCGGACTTTCGTAAATATTTTCGCCCAAAGAATACGCTTGCGAGAGCAGTTCTGTCATCGAATATTCGGAAAAAATATTTTCAGTTTTAAAGCCTTGATGAAATATTTTAAGCAATTCATCTTTCGTCATTTCTTCTTTTCGGCCTTTCATTCCGCCAGTTTCAATGATGATAATTTCTTCCGAAGTTTCGATTTTTTGGCTGCTATTTTGGCAAAATTCCAGAAAATCCAGAAGCGCAAAAGCGACGCCGAACAGAATTACTTTTGTATTGGTCCTGAAATTTTTTTTTAACAAATTGTACAGATCCTGATGATTGTAGAGAAAATAACCGTTTTCCGGTTTCCCGGATTTTTTCATCAGAAAATCTACCATATAAATTAAGGACGAATTTTGTTTTTCCAGGTAACTTGGCAACAATCCGAGAAAAATATAATCTTCGGGCTTTCCAATAAACTGCTCGAAACTTTTCACGATGCTTTCCTGATACAGTTTTTCATCCGCAATCCAATGTTTGGAAAGGTTCATTTGCGTTGTTCCGGAACTTTGAAAAAATAATTCGGACGTTTTATTTTGATCCAATAGTGTGTGATTTTTAAACATCTCGATCGGCAGAAAAGGAACTTTTTCAACTGTTGTAATATGCGTTGGATCGATATTTAAAAAGTCCACAAATTTTCTGTAAACTTCAATATTTTGATATTGGTAGTTAAAAGTTTCCAGACATTTCTGCTGGAAATCAATTTCTGTTTTTAGGTTGAAAATATCGTTCATGATTCGTTTCGCAAAAGTCCCAAAAGAAAAGCGGAATTCAAAATAAATTTCGAATTCCGCTTAAAATAATTTTATAAAAAGAAAACTTAGTTCCCTCTGTAAGTTGAGTAACCATACGCGGAAAGCGTGATTGGCACGTGATAATGGTCTTTGTTGGTAATTTCAAAAACTACTTCTACCCAAGGATAAAAACTTTCTGTGTTCATTGATTTGAAATAAGGACTTGTGAAGTAAGTCAATTTATAAATTCCTAAGTTAGAATTTTCGCTGCTTAAGAAATCTCCAACTCTTCCGTTTTTATCTGTAACTTTTTTATCAACCACCGTCCACATTTTTGTTTGGTTGCTGTATTTTTCCAGTTGAATGGTAACTCCCGGAGCAGGCATTCCCTTAGAAACATCTAAAATGTGACTGGAAAGTTGATAGGTTTTTTCGGTTTTTTGCCCGAATGCAGTTGTTGAGATCATCGCAAAAATAAATGCGAAAATAAAATTTTTCATAAAATAAATTAATTTGTTAATACGGTAACGCTACCGTTTTTTGAATTTGAAATTCTTACGCAAAGATAAGGTCTTTACAATTTAATGCTCGAAGGTTTTCAGTTCAAAATCGTTTGCAAATTCACCATACGTAAAGTAAGAAATCCAGTCGCCAAGATTGATGTATTTCGCTTTTCCGTTTTCCAAATCCAAAACCATCGGCAAGTGGCGGTGACCATAAATAAAATAGTCGATCTTTTCAATTTTCAATTTTTCCTTTGAATAAAGGATCAGAAATTCTTTATCTTCACCCAAAAATGCTTTGTCTTCTTCACCTGAAATCATCTTGTTTTTCGTGGAAAAATAAATGGCGATTTTCATCGCGATGTCCGGATGCAACCATTTAAAAGCCCACTGCGCCAAAGGATTCGTAAAAAGTTTTTTCATTCTTTTATAACCTTTGTCGCCCGGCCCGAGGCCGTCACCGTGCGCAAGCAGAAAATTTTTGCCGTTGATTTCAAAATACTGTTTTTCGAAAAAAACTTTGCAGCCAATTTCTTCTTCAAAATAATTTTTCATCCACAAATCGTGGTTTCCAACGAACATAAAAAGTTCAATTCCGGAATCTTTCATCTCGGCCAATTTCCCTAAAACCCGCACATAACCTTTCGGTATCACGTGATTCCATTCATGCCAAAAATCGAATAAATCGCCCATCAAAAACAAAACCTGTGCATCGGCTTTAATTTCGTCTAACCAACGGATAAATTTTTCTTCTCGCACCTTGCTTTCTTTCGGCGTTGGCGCGCCAAAATGTTGGTCGGAAGCGAAGTAAACTTTTTTATTTTGCTGTAGATATATTTCCATCTATTTGGGCTAATTTTCACGATTTGCAAATTAGCAAAATTAAACCTGATCTTCCGCAAACCATTCGCCGTAAGAATTTTCGGTTTCGTGAAGTTTAAGATAGGCAAGCGAAACATTTTTTGGCAGGTGAAACTGTACTTTTTTCGCAATGTCGTACAGCATATTTTCGCACGTCGGCTGATAATCGCAGTAAATCACTTTATGACCTTGCTTTTCCAAATCTTCACCCAAATTTTTATGTGGTGACAGGCCGTTCAGCAAAACCGCATGATCCCAAACCGAAAGAATTTCCGACTTTACAATTTTCTTGATGTCGCCAAAATCCACCACCATTCCGTTTTTTGGATTTTCCAGATCGTCGATCGGATTTCCCTTTACCGTCACGAAAAGTTTGTAAGAGTGGCCGTGCATATTCTTGCATTTGCCGTCGTAATTATAAAGAACGTGTGCCGTTTCGAAAGTGAAAATCTTGGTGATTCGTATCATTTTACAAAGATAAAGAAAGTTAAGGCTTTGCAGCACTTCAGTTTGAATTCAAATTAAATTCAGCCAAAAACCAAAAAAACTAGCGTTTTAGCGGCAAAAAAATTCCCGCTTAAAAGCAGGAATTTTTTCAAATTATAATATGTAGTTATGTGTTTTAATCAATGAAACTGCTCCGCTTCTGTAGAACCTGCAAGCGCCGTGGTTGAAGAATTACCGTCAGTTACCACGGTTTGCACTTCATCAAAGTAAGAAGTTCCGACGAAATTCTGGTGTTTCACCGCGCGGAAACCTTCTTTCTGAAGCGCAAATTCTCTTTCCTGAAGCTCGCTGTAACCGGCCATCCCGCGTTTTTTGTAGGCTAAAGCCAATTCGAACATTGAAGTATTTAAAGCATGGAAACCTGCCAAAGTGATAAACTGGAATTTGTAACCCATTGCTGCCAGTTCTTCGCGGAATGTTTCCATTTCCGGCACGGAAAGTTTTGCCGCCCAGTTGAACGATGGCGAACAATTATACGCCAGCATTTTTCCCGGAAATTTAGCATGAATTCCTTCCGCAAATCTTCTCGCATAATCCAGGTCCGGATTTGAAGTTTCCATCCAGATCAAGTCCGCGTACGGCGCATACGCCAGACCTCTATCGATGCCTTGTTCTACTCCATTTTTTACTTCATAAAATCCTTCGGAAGTTCTTTTTCCGGTCACAAACTTTCTGTCGCGCTCGTCAATATCGGAAGTCAGCAAATCTGCAGCATCCGCGTCAGTTCGGGCAACCAAAACAGTTGGAACACTGCAAACGTCGGCTGCCAAACGCGCTGCAATAAGTTTATTCACAGCTTCCTGAGTAGGAACCAAAACTTTACCGCCCAAATGACCACATTTTTTCGCTGAAGACAATTGATCTTCAAAATGAACTCCAGCGGCGCCCGCTTCAATCATCTGTTTCATGAGTTCAAAAGCATTTAGATTTCCGCCAAAACCAGCTTCAGCATCAGCAACTATGGGAACTAAATAATCTTTGCAGTTCGCTTCGTCAATATCATTCACGGACTGAATTTGGTCCGCGCGCAATAAAGCGTTATTGATTCTTTTCACCACCGAGGGCACTGAATTCGCCGGATACAAACTTTGATCAGGATACATTTCTCCGCTCAAATTCGCATCGGCAGCCACCTGCCAGCCGGAAAGATAAATCGCTTCCAGACCGGCATCAACTTCCTGAACCGCCTGATTTCCGGTTAAAGCTCCCAGTCCGGCCACAAAATCCTGGCTGGTTAGTTTTTCCCACAATTTTTCCGACATCAGTTTTGCGATGGTGTAGTCGAGTTTGTAGGTCCCTCGAAGTTTCAGCACTTTTTCCGCGGAATACGGTCTTTTAATTCCGGTCCATCTTGGGCTTTCAAGCCATTCTTTTTCCAGCTGCTGGATTTGTTCCTGATTTTTCATATCGATTTGTTTTTGGTTTTTTTGGTGTTATTTGGGCAAATTTTTTATAAATACTGATAAGCTTTCAGCGTTAGAAATTCCTCGAATGCCTCATTAAAAATTAAATCATCAAATAGTTCAGTTGCTAAGTCAAATTTTCCGTTTTTGAAACGAGCTTCACCGACGTAATTTTTAATTTTTAAAAGTTCTTCTTCTTGCCAACTCATAATAAGTTCAACGTTTAAAATTCTTTCATCTTCAAGCTGCGCTTGATTTTTCAGCCATTGCCAAATTTGCGTACGCGAAATTTCCGCAGTCGCGGCATCTTCCATTAAATTATACAAAGCCGCCGCACCAACACCCATGAGCCATGATTCGATGTAAAGGATGCCAACGTTAATATTTTTTCTGACACCGTTTTCGGTAATCGTTCCTTTCGGAATTTCAAGCATGTCCGCTTCAGAAATTTCGTAATCTTCGAACTTTTTATCGATTTGATTTGGCGTCGGCATAAATTCATCGAAGATTTTTTTCGCCACTGAAACCAATCCTGGATGAGCTACCCAAGTTCCGTCGTGCCCGTTTTTCACCTCGCGTTCTTTATCTGCACGAACCTTAGAATATGCAATTTCATTTTCTTCCTCGTTATTTTTCACCGGAATTTGTGCTGCCATTCCACCCATCGCGTGAACATTTCGCTTGTGACAAACCTGAATCACTCTTTTCGAATAAGCGCTCATAAAGGGCGAAGTCATCGTGACCTGATCGCGGTCGGGCACCAAAAATTCGGGAAGATTCCGGAACTTTTTGATGTAAGAAAAAATATAGTCCCAGCGACCGCAGTTCAGTCCGGCGCTGTGTTCTTTTAATTCAAATAAAATTTCGTCAAGCTGAAAAGCCGCCGTAATGGTTTCAATTAAAACTGTAGCTTTAATCGTTCCCTGCGTAATTTCGAGGTAATTCTGAGAAAATTCAAAAACCTCATTCCACCATCGGGCTTCTAAATAATGCTCAAGTTTGGGCAAATAAAAATAGGGACCACTGCCATTTTCGATTAATTTTTCAGCATTTCGGAAAAAGAAAATTCCAAAATCAATGAGTGACGCTGAAGCTTTTTCGCCATTAAACTCAATGTTTTTTTCAATCAAATGTAAACCGCGCGGCCGGACTATTAGCGTTGCTAAATTTTCACCCAACTCATATTTTTTACCGTTTTTGTTTTCAAAGGAAATCGTTCTGCGAACTGCATCGTAAAGATTTTGCTGACCTTCCATGCAATTCTTCCAGTTTGGCGAATTGCTGTCCTCGAAATCTGCCATAAAAGTTGAAGCGCCGGAATTTAAAGCATTAATCACCATTTTTCGGTCAACCGGACCGGTAATTTCCACGCGGCGGTCCAATAAATCTGCCGGCAAAGGATTACAAATCCAATCTCCGTTTCGGAGGGCTTCGGTTTCCGATAAAAAATGCGGCAATTGATGATGGTCAAATTCCACCTGCTTCATTTTTCGGGAATGCAAAAATGCTCTTCTTTTGGCATCAAATTTCTGATGAAGTTCCGTCAAAAAACGCTCTAATTGCGGCGAAAAAATATCACTATATTTTTCGTTTGCTAGAATCTTAAGTGCTGTTATCGTTTCCATTACGTTTGCATTTTTCTGATTTGGTATTACAAACTTAATAAAAATTTCTTCACAAACAGCGAACGTTCGCTAATTTATTTTTAAAAAAAATGTGCAAATAGCGGCAAATTTTTTCTCTACCTTTGTGTTCATCGGTTTTCACAATCTATTTAGAAATATTATAAATTAATGATTCGCGACAGTGCATTTATAAAAACGGTTTTCGGCTTGAAAATGAAACAGTTCCGCCAACGGAGCAACCTTTCTTTGCAGGATTTGGCGAATGCGACCGGCGTTTCTAAATCTTATCTAAATGAAATAGAAAACGGAAAAAAATACCCAAAACACGACAAAATTTCCCAGCTTGCGGCCGCGCTGAACTGTACTTACGACGATTTGGTTTCTACAAAACTTGACAAAAGTTTAGCACCAATTGCGGAAATAATTCAGTCTGAGTTTTTTAAAGAAATTCCGCTGGATTTATTTGGTATTAACAAAAGCAACTTGATCAGCATCATCAGCGATGCGCCGAAAAAAGTCACCGCGTTTATAAATACTCTAATTGAGATTTCGCAGAATTACAACCTCAGCAAAGACCTTTTTTATTTTGCCGTTTTGCGCAGTTTTCAGGAACTGTACGATAATTATTTCCCGGAAATCGAAGAAAAAGCACGGATTTATATTTTAGAAAATTTGCTGTCGAACAAGCCAAATTCTGAGGAATTTGAAAGCATTCTGCGCGCGCAGTTCGGCTATGAAATTCAGTCACTGAATTTTGAGCAGTATGGCGCTTCCGGAAAATTACGGTCGCTTTATTTGCCCGAAAAAAAACTGCTTTTTCTAAATGAGCTTTTAGATGAAGACCAGAAAACTTTCATCTTAGCAAAGGAAATCGGTTTTAATGTTTTGAATTTAAGTCCGCGGCCAAACACCTATTCCTGGTTGGATTTTACGAGTTTTGAAGAATTGCTGAACAATTATTTTGCTGGATATTTTGCAGGTTGTCTGCTGATTCGGAAAGAAATTCTGGCGCAGAAAATGGCATTTTTTTTCCAAATGACGGAGTGGCATCCAATGTTTTTTGAAAATCTGATCGAAGAATTTACCAGTTCGCCCGAAACTTTTTATCAACGACTGACCAATATTCTTCCGCAGGAACTGGGCATCAAAGATTTATTTTATTTATGCTTTACCAAAAAGAAAAATTCAGATAAAATACAGATATTAAAGGAATTACACTTGAATCAACAGCAGGCGCCACACGCGAATTCAACGAATGAACATTACTGCCGCCGTTGGATTGCTGTGAAAAATCTGAGTAATTTAAAGGAAAATGAGCAGCTTACGGACGCACAAATTTCACACTACAAAGACAGCGGCTTAACGTATCTGGTGCTTTCAACTTCGCAGAAAAACCCGTTCTCGGACGGCACGAACCGCAGCTATTGCATCGGAATTTTGTTGAATTCCAATTCATTACGAAAAATAAAATTTGCGAAAAGCGACCAGATCAAAACCATCAACGTGGGCGTTACTTGTGAATCCTGCAGCATTCCGGATTGTGAAGTTCGGCAGGCGCCGCCAATTCGACTCGAGAAGGAACTTTCCAATGAAAACATGAAAAGATCAATTGAAAGAATTCGCGCCAGCATTCTTTAAAAATTCTATGGAAATTGGTAACTTTCACTAAATTAGCACGATATGTATTTGGTGGATCTTCTTTTCCCGAATCGTTGTCTGGAATGCAACCGCATTATTCCTGCGGATGAAGTGGTTTGCGCGGCGTGTTTTGAGCAAATAAATTTTACGCATCACCATTTTTCAGTAAATAATCCATTAGCAGAAAAATGCCGGCTTCTGTTTCCGGTTGAAAAGGCTTTTGCTTTAATGCAGTTCGAGGAAGAAAGCACGAGCCAAAAAATAATTCACCAACTGAAATATGGTAAACGTGAAAAAATCGGTGAAATTCTTGCTAAATGGACTTTAGAAAAAGCAGATTTTTCGGCCTTTAAGCCCGATATTTTTGCGACTGTTCCGCTGCATCCGAAAAAGCTGAAAGAACGCGGTTATAACCAGCTGCATCTTTTCGCCGATACTTTGTCCAAAGAATTGAATATTCCGTGCGGCCATAATTTGATTAAAAGAAATTTTTACAAAAAAGCACAGGCGCAGAAAAACCGCGAAGAACGGATGTTCAAAGAAAATCTGTTTTCTGTAACCAAAGAAATTTCACATCAACATGTTTTGCTAATCGATGATGTTTTCACCACCGGAAACACCATGCGCGCCGTGGCGTGGGAAATTTTAAAAGCTGGAAATAATAAAGTTAGTGTTTTGGTAATGGCGGTGGATTAATCCTGATGCGAGATTGGGTAATTTGAGAATTTGAGAATTAACAAATTTCCGCATCGGCACATTTTCAAATTAGCACATCAACTAGCGCTGGAGTTTTTCACCGTAAGACAGATCTCCTGCATCACCCAAACCTGGAGTGATATAACCTTTCGAAGTAAGTTTTTCATCAATGACACCAACCCAGATTTTTGCATGCGGATATTCTTTTTGAATTGTTTCTACTCCTTGTCTTGACGCGATAGCTGCTACAATATGAAGTTGAGTTGGTTTTCCGTGATTCAGTAAATCCTTGATGGCTTCAATTAAGCTGGCGCCCGTGGCGAGCATGGGATCTGCAACGATGAGCGGTCGACCGTCAATGTTTGGGCAAGTTAAATAATCCTGTTTTATAGAAAAATAATCGTTGGCGTCGTGTTTTCGGTAAGCCGCTACGAAACCGCAATCTGCTTTATCGAGGTAATTCAGAATTCCCTGAAAAAGAGGGACACCAGCCCGTAAAATCGTGGTGATTACAGGTTGTACTGCAACTTCTTTTGAAATTATTTTATCTAATGGCGTGGTGATTTCAATTTCCTTTTGTTCTAGATCTTTACTGATTTCAAATGCGGCAATTTCCCCGATTCTTTCCATATTGCGGCGAAATCTCATGCGGTCATTTTGCAGCTCCACATTTCGGAGCTCGTTAATCCAGGTATTTACTAAAGAAAATTGGTGCGATAAAACTGTAACCATTGCTTATTTTTAGGCGGTAAAGGTCGGGAATTTTTAATTAAATCAGAACCAGAAAATTTTCTGTGATGAAAATTTTGGCTGTTAAATGGGCATATTTTTCGAAAACAGGAAAATCTTTCTTCTAGCCCCGATTGCAGCGGCATCCTTTTGCGAAACGAGGTGCAGCAAAAGATACAGCGGAAAGCGGGTTACCAAATAAAAAAAGAAGCAACTATCTTGTTGCTTCTTTTTAAATTCTACTTTAGCCGGTAAATGAACAAATCGACTGATCATCACATCAAATTATTTTTGTCTGAAATAAATTTCAATCGGTACGCCGGTAAAACCGAAATGTTTCCGAAGTTGGTTTTCAGTAAACCTTTTGTAGGCTTCTTTTACGTACTGCGGCAGGTTGCAGAAAAATACAAACTGCGGACTTGGCGTTGGCAGCTGTACGCAATATTTTATTTTCACGTATTTACCTTTTAAAGCTGGCGGTGGCGTAGCTTCGAAAACCGGAAGCATTACCTCATTCAGTTTTGAAGTTTTGATTTTTTTTGCGCGGTTTTCGTAAACTTCCATTGCAACTTCTACAGCTTTCAGGATTCTCTGCTTGGTTAAAGCGGAGATAAAAAGCACCGGAATATCCGTAAACTGCCCAATTTTTTCTTTGATTTTTGCTTCGAAATCCCGTGTGGTATTGGTGTCTTTTTCTACCAAATCCCATTTGTTCACTACGATAACGATACCTTTTCTGTTTTTCTGTGCCAAACCAAAAATATTCATATCCTGAGATTCCCAACCTAAAGTCGCGTCCACCATGATGATTACGACATCAGAATACTCAATTGAACGCACGGAACGCATGACAGAATAAAATTCCAGGTCTTCTTTTACCTTAGCTTTCCGGCGCATTCCGGCAGTATCCACCAAAACAAACTCGTAACCAAATTTGTTGTATAATGTCTGGATGGAATCGCGCGTTGTCCCCGCAACATCGGTAACAATATTTCTTTCAACATCCAACAAAGCATTGGTTAAAGTTGATTTCCCCACATTTGGGCGGCCGGCGATTGTAATTTTCGGCAAACCTTCGAAGGGATCTTTGTATTCGTCTGTAGGAAAATCCTTTACGATATCATCGAGAAGTTCTCCGGTTCCAGAACCTGTAGCTGATGACAAAGTGTAATATTTATCAATTCCGAGCTGGTAAAATTCAGTAGCAGCAAGTTCTTCTTTTGCAGAATCTGCTTTATTTATTACGATGTACACCGGTTTATTTGCGCGGCGTAACATTTCGTAGATTTCCTGATCAGTGTCCGTTAAACCTTCGTGCACGTTCAGCATGAAGATAATTGAAGTAGCTTCATCCACTGCAAGCTGCACCTGCTTGGTGATTTCTCCTTGAAAAACATCTTCGGAATTAACTTCGTAACCGCCGGTATCGATGACGGTGAATTCTACTCCGTTCCAGTCGGATTTTCCGTAATGGCGGTCGCGGGTTACGCCGGAAGTGGCATCTACAATAGCTTCTCTTCTTTCGAGAAAACGGTTAAAAAGGGTGGATTTCCCAACATTGGGACGGCCAACTATGGCGACAATGTTCGACATAAAATTTTGTTTAATAATGACATTATTAATGGGTTACTCGAACTTTTCGAGCCCAAAAATTTTTGCAAAGATAAGTTTTTTGACGGTTTACTTTGGTAACGAAAAACGCCCAGAAAAATTCGGGGCGTTTTGACCATTTTTTTTGGTTTTACTAAATCCTTTCAATATCGGCGCCTAACGCTTTTAATCTTCCGTCGATGTTTTCATATCCACGATCGATTTGCTCGATATTTTGAATGACAGAAGTTCCTTCCGCGCTCAAAGCGGCTATTAACAAGGCGTTTCCTGCCCGGATATCTGGTGAAACCAAAGTGGTTCCGCGCAGCGGATATTCATGATTTAAACCGACAACCGTCGCTCTGTGCGGATCACACAAAATAATCTGCGCACCCATATCGATGATTTTATCCACAAAAAAGAGGCGCGATTCAAACATTTTTTGGTGAACCAGCACCGTTCCTTTTGCCTGTGTCGCCACGACTAAAATAATCGAAAGCAAATCCGGTGTAAATCCCGGCCACGGCGCATCTGAAATGGTTAAAATAGAACCATCGATGAACTTCTGTATTTTATAGTTTTCCTGCGCCGGGACGAAAATATCGTCACCGCGTCTTTCAAGCTGAATTCCTAATTTCCGGAAAGTATTCGGGATAACGCCCAGCTCATTCCAGTTTACATTTTTAATGATAATTTCAGATTTGGTCATCGCTGCCAAACCAATCCAGGAACCAATTTCCACCATATCCGGAAGCATCGTATGTTCCGTTCCGTATAGAATATCAACACCTTCTATGGTCAATAAGTTCGAGCCAATTCCGCCGATTTTTGCTCCCATGCGGTTCAGCATTTTACAAAGTTGCTGCAGATAAGGCTCGCATGCGGCATTGTAAATTTTAGTAGTTCCCTGCGCCAAAACTGCCGCCATAATAATATTTGCAGTTCCGGTAACCGAAGCTTCCTCAAGCAAAATATAGGTTCCGTGCAGCGCCTCAGCTTTCAGCGAATAATATTGCTGTTTTTCGTCGTAACGAAATTTCGCACCCAGTTCTACCAAACCCTGGAAATGCGTATCCAAACGGCGGCGCCCAATTTTATCACCGCCCGGCGTTGGCATATATGCCTCGCCATAACGCGCAAGCATCGGACCTAAAAGCATAATTGAGCCGCGAAGCCGCGCGCCGTCCTGCTTAAATTCCGGAGACTTTATATAATCAAAATTTACAGCATCTGCCTGAAAAGAATAATCGCCGTGTGCATTTTTGGTAATTTTCACGCCAAAATCGCCCAAAATTTCAATAAGTCTGTTTACATCGTGGATATCCGGAATATTTTTTACGCGAACAACCTCATCAGTTAGTAAAACCGCGCATAATATCTGCAATGCTTCATTTTTCGCTCCCTGTGGCGTAATTTCCCCGTGCAGCTTTTTCCCTCCTCTGATTTGAAAACTTCCGCTCATCCCTACTTCCTGTTTTTATTATTTTGAAAATTTCTACGTTTATTCTGGCTGTTCTGGCTGTTTTGGTTGCTTTGGTTATTTTTACCGTTGTTGGGTCTGTTTGTACGGTTTGTCGCGTAATAAATCTTGCTTTTCTCCAGAGAATCAAGCACCGTAAGATCCAGACGGTTTCCGGAAAGGTCTTTTAAATGGCGGAAAATTACATCATCCTGCACGTGCTCTTTGTTGTACACGTTGTAGGATTTCTTCATATTATTGGCAATTACCTGGATCAGCGCGTCCTTTTCTTCACCCGCTTCCAGCTCAATTGCTTTATCGATTAACTGCAGAATGCTTTTACCATAAAATTTAAATTCTCCCTGTAAAACCGGGTAATCCATGCGTTTTGGCTTTACTTTCATTTCTTCCGCGGTTGGTATATGGTATGGTGAATCTACATCCAAGTCATAGCTTGCCAAGATAAATAAATGGTCCCAAAGTTTGTGCTTGTAATTTTCTTCGTCGCGCAGTTGCGGGTTGCGCTGCCCCATGAAATCTACAATCGCCACTGCCATTTCATTTCGCTCCTCTCTATTTTCAATCTCTTTACAGCGTTCCACGAGCTGCTGTATAATGCGGCCGTATTCCGGCATCTGCAATAGCGTTTTCTGTGTATTATATTCCATGTGCGCAAAGATAAGAATTTGTAGAGTGTTTTGGTTTAGCGAAGTAAGAAATTTTGGGCGTGCCCCTTGCCGGGCTCGGCAGCCGCTTGGGTCGGTCTTCGGCTCCCAATCTTTGTTTTAGCGCGGCGGCTTTGCCGCCGCGCTAAAACAAAGATTGGGAGCCTTCGCCCTCACGCGGGAGCGCGGCTGCTATTGGAAATTTGCAAAAATTTGCCAGTTTTAGCCGATAAATTTCTTACGCTCTTCCGGCGTCGGAATTTCGCAGGCTTGGGTCGCCAGTTTTTTTCGGTTTTCCGCAACGCGGTCGTAGAGAAAATCGGTGATTGCGGTAGGTAAAAATCTCAGCACTGATATAAACTGATAAATTCCGCCTAAAACCTCGGAAATTTTAAAAACTGCATGCGATTTCCTTAGGTAATATTCATCGGGTTTCCAAAGGTAAAGGGTGTCGAGATCGGTCAATTCCAGATTTCTTTCGCTTAAAAATCTTTGGCCAAATTCACCCTGTAAAGCAGCAAATAAAAACTGGTTTTTATTATCGCGTTTTAAAATCCAGTGAACCCAAAAATTACAGAATCCGCATTCACCGTCGTAAAAAACATAATATTTAGTAGCATCTGTGTTTGTCATTATTGTATTTTAAATTCTGATTTTTCCACCTGCGTCGGCAGCGTGTTCATCAGGCGTGTTTCTTCTGCAAGCGTTTTAAAATAGTGAATCAGCTCCTGTTTTTCCGCCGCCGTAAATTTAGCTTCGGGATGCAGAATAATATAAGAATCCAGCGGCATTTCGTTTTTTTCGATCAGTTCCGCGGCTTCCTGCATTTTTTTCAGTTCTCTTTTCGGTGGATATGTTGCGAAGGTGGAGAAGTTTAATTCCTTTCTGCCTTCTTCAATATGATCCTGCAGAAACCACGCCATTGGTTGGATGTTGGAATACCACGGATATTTCGACTCATTGCTGTGGCAGTCGTAGCAGCCGTTTCTAATTAAATTTGCCGTTTTTTCGGGAGTTTTTTTAATATTTAAAAAATCCATTTGCGGCGTAGGTGCCGGGTTGTTTTTGTCAATCGGAAAAAACTGAATGAGGATAAAAGCAACCAGCAGAATAACAAGAATCTTTTTCACGGTAAGTTTTTGATACGTGAATTTACTCAATATTTTTTTAATAACATTTAAAACCACCACGAAGCAGCTGACATTTCTCAGTTTGGTTGAACTTTTCAGCGGAAATTGATAAATTAGCTGCTAAACAGACCAATTTTTCGATATTTCAACATTATAGATTTTATAAATCAAATTTGATTTTATAATTGATAAAAACGGTGTACTTTTGCACCTGTAAATAACAAACAATATATATTATGTCATTAGTAGGAAAAAAATTCCCGAACGTTACCATCGATGCAATGTCTGAAATGGGTGACGATTTAAGAATCAACGTATTCGAAGAAGCAGTAAATAACCAACAGAAAGTGCTTTTGTTCTGGTATCCAAAGGATTTTACTTTTGTGTGCCCGACAGAACTTCACGCTTTTCAGGAAGCTTTAGGTGAATTCGAAAAAAGAAACACCAAAGTTATCGGTGCTTCATGTGACACCAACGAAGTTCACTTCGCGTGGTTGAACACTTCAAAAGACAACGGCGGCATTGAAGGTGTTACTTATCCCATTTTAGCAGATACACACCGTCAGCTGGCAAATATTTTAGGAATCGTAGATCAGGATTTTGATTATGATGAAGAAGGTAACGAATCTTTCACAGGTTCCAACGTAACTTACAGAGCGACTTACCTTATCGACGAAACCGGAAAAATCTTCCACGAAGCGGTAAACGATATGCCACTTGGAAGAAACGTAAAAGAATTTTTAAGATTAATCGATGCTTACGCGCACGTGCAGAAACATGGTGAAGTTTGCCCTGCAAACTGGGAAGAAGGTAAAGATGCTATGCAGGCGAACAGAAAATCCACAGCGGAATATTTAGCATCACAAAACTAAAAAAAAGCATTATGTACACAGAATTAGCAGAAGACACTTTGCAGCAGATTGTTGCAGACAATGAAAAAGTTGTAGTACAATACGGCGCTACCTGGTGCGGAAACTGCAGAATCATGAAGCCGAAATTCAAAAAATTAGCTTCTGAAAACGAAGAAATTCCGTTTTTATATGTAGATGCCGAAAAATTGCCGGAAAGCCGGAAATTAGCAAAAGTGGACAATTTACCAACGTTTGCCATTTTCAAAAATGGTGAGTTGGTAAATCAGGTTCAGTCTAACCAGGCTGAAAGTTTAAATAATCTTTTTAAAGAATTAAATTAATGAAACTCCCAATTATCAGACAGTTCTATCAAACGCAGCCCACCGAAAACCTGGAAAAAACTTTAGAAGTTTTAGAAGCTTTTTCGGAATTCCGCGGAGCTTCTGAAGAAGATTTAAACGTCGTGGGCGAATTGATTACCAATATCTGCGGCGCTCTCGAAGTTCACGCTGATGTTGCAAAAGGAACAGCGGAACGCGATGCTTTAAATGCATTTGCCCAAAAAGTTCTGGGTTCCATTGACAAATAGATCAGAATTTAATTTCACAAAAAAAAGCGGGTATTTCCCGCTTTTTTTATGTTTTAGAACTATTTTCTTTTGTGGTTTTTCTTACCTTTATTACCTTTCGCTTTTTTGTAAGCGTGGTCGTTATCGTTGCCCCAGTTGTCGTATTGTTTCGCCCGCTTTTTTTGCTGACCTTTTGCGTAATCTGTCGCCTGACCACCGTAGATTTTTTTTGCCTGCCCTGGAGGCAAATTTTGACGATTTGTATTGTTTGGGTAATAAACGGTATTATTACCTCCGCTTAAAATTCCCGGGTTTCCGGTGACATCGCCCGTACGGATAACCCGGCCGTTTTGGTAAACATTTCCGCTTCTGTCACGGTACACTTCACCTCTTCTGTACACCGCACCGTCATTAGCACGGTACACCGTTCCGTTCGTTCCGTTAGTTGGATATCTGTTGTTCGGGTAATTGTTGCCGTAGGCGTCATTTTGTGTTCCACAAGAAGATAAAGCCAATGCTAAACCAGAACCGATAATTATATTAAATAAATTTTTCATTTTAATTGTTTTGATTTAAAACCTTACTTCCAATGTTAATGCCAAACTTTTTAATTAAAACTGTACCTGCTGAAAATCAATCAGTTCCAACAACAACACTACGGCGTTCCAGCAACACCACATCGCGCCAGTGGCCGTTCAGCTGTCCTAACCGTTCGCGTCTCCCCACCACACGGAAATCCAGCTTTTCGTGAATGGCAATGCTGGCTTCATTTTCCGGAAAAATTCCCGCCTGTAAGGTCCAAAATTTCTGTTCTTCGCTGTCGAGAACTAATTTTTTCAGCAAGAGTTTCCCCAAACCTTTTCCCTGCACTGAACCGTCGAGGTAAATACTGACTTCTGCCA
The DNA here is from genome assembly GCF_000812875.1 of Kaistella solincola. Classification (GTDB taxonomy): domain Bacteria; phylum Bacteroidota; class Bacteroidia; order Flavobacteriales; family Weeksellaceae; genus Kaistella; species Kaistella solincola. The sequence goes on from NZ_JSYK01000003.1 coordinate 1,336,435, forward strand.
CACCTTTGAAGCATGCGCGGTCGCTCACGGGCAAAAGCGCGCACCAACCAACGGTTTCATTAGCTTCATTTTCAAGTACAAAACGGCAAACTTTCAGGTATTTAGAATCCCAAGCTTCCCAAGTGGGCGCCGTCTTTTCGTAGGTGGCATTCCCACCATCGATTCCCTGCTGATAAATGTCGATGATTTTTGGAGCGTCCTCCTCTTGCATGATGCGGATTTCGTAGTTCATTTTTTTCGGTGCTTTAAAGGCAAAATTTTTCAGTTCAACTCTTTTTTTAAAAACCTGGCAGTAAGTGATTTTTTAGATTTTGCCACTTCTTCGGGAGTTCCTTTGGCAATAATTTCACCGCCGTGTTTTCCGCCTTCCGGACCGATATCGATGATATGATCAGCAAGTTTGATGACATCCATATTATGCTCGATAATGATGAAGGAATTTCCGAGGTTTACGAGTTTATTGATGGCATCCATCAACACTTTTACATCTTCGAAATGAAGTCCAGTGGTAGGTTCATCCAGTATGTAAAGTGTATTACCAGTTTGTCTTTTCGAAAGTTCTGTGGCGAGTTTAATACGTTGTGCTTCACCACCGCTTAAAGTCGTTGATTGTTGACCGAGCGTGATATAACCCAAACCAACATCCTGCATCGTTTTCACTTTTGCATAAATTTTCGGAATCGGCTGGAAAAACTCTGTCGCTTCGTTGATGGTCATTTCCAAAACATCGGAAATGGATTTTCCTTTGTAGCGAACTTCCAGTGTTTCGCGGTTAAATCTTTTGCCGTTGCAAGTTTCACAGTGAACGTAAACATCGGGCAAAAAATTCATTTCAATGACTTTCAAACCGCCACCCTGACAGGTTTCACAGCGTCCGCCTTTTACATTAAACGAAAATCTTCCGGCTTTGTATGCCCGGATCTTTGATTCCGGAAGTTCAGCAAAAAGATTTCTGATGTCTGTAAACATTCCGGTATATGTCGCCGGATTTGAGCGCGGCGTGCGGCCGATCGGTGTTTGGTCCACATCCACAATTTTATCGATATTGTCAATTCCTTCAAATTTTTTGTATGGCAAAGGTTCCTGAACGCTGCGGTAAAAATGCTGGTTCAGAATCGGGTATAAAGTTCCGTTAATCAGCGAAGATTTTCCGCTGCCTGAAATACCTGTGACTACAACCAGTTTCCCAAGCGGAATTTCCAGGTTTACATTTTTCAGATTATTTCCGGTTGCACCTTTTAAAACCAAAGATTTTCCGTTGCCTTCGCGCCTTTTTTCCGGAATTTCTATTTTGCGTTTTCCGGTGATATAATCCGCAGTAATGGTGTCGGCTTTCAGCAAATCTTCAGGTTTTCCCTGCCAAAGGATCTCACCGCCAAATTTTCCGGCACGCGGCCCGATGTCCAAAACCTCATCCGCTTCCATGATCATATCTTTGTCATGTTCAACAACAATCACAGAATTTCCGATGTCACGTAAGTTTTTCAAGGAGTTGATAAGTCTTTCATTATCACGCTGATGCAAACCGATGGAAGGTTCATCTAAAATATAAAGCACATTTACGAGCTGAGAACCAATTTGCGTCGCAAGACGGATGCGCTGAGATTCACCGCCGGATAAGGTGCGCGAACTGCGGCTTAAGCTGAGATATTCCAAACCGACATCCAAAAGAAACTGCAAACGCGTTTTAATTTCTTTCAGAATTTCGTGCGCGATAATTTTATTGTTTTTGCTGAATTTATCTTCAACATTAATGAGCCATTCTTTCAAATCGGAAAGCGAAAGCGCGTTGATCTCCGCAATGTTCTTACCGTCAATTTTAAAGCTTAAACTTGATGGTTGCAAACGCGTGCCATGACATTCCGGACAGGTTTCTTCGGTGGTGAAATGGCGTTCGAGCAAGATCGCATCGTAGCTTTCTTTATCGTCGATCATGTCGTTGATCAAAGAAATTAAACCATCGAAATTGACTTTTATTTTTTTATTAATGCCCGCGTATTTCAAATCTTTGTTGAATTCTTTATGACAGCCGTTGTACATATAATCCTGCGCTTCCGCGGGAATATCTTTTATCGGCGTGGCTAAGGAAAGTCCGAAAATTTCTAGAATATTTTTAATCTGGCCTAAAATCCATTTGTTGGACTTGATGTCTTCCAACGGCAATAAACCACCCTGATTGATGGAAAGTTTTGGATTATCAACAAAATAATCGGTGTTCACTTTTTTTACGGTTCCCAGACCTTTGCAATACGGGCAACTTCCTTTTGGTGAATTGAACGAAAAGGTATTCGGTTCCGGTAGCGCAAGTGAATGACCGGTTTCTGCATCCATTAAATTTTTGGAAAAATACTCAATATTTTCAGTCTCCAGTTTTTGAATCCCGACAATTCCCTCGCCCATTTGAAGTGCGGTTTTCAGGGATTTTTCCATGCGGTTTTCCGAAGCGCTTTCACCGATGATCCAGCGGTCGATAATGATATCAATATCGTGGGTTTTATAACGGTCGAGTTTCAAATCATATTCGATATCCTGAATTTCACCATCAATTCTTGCTTGTCCGTAGCCTTTTTTCGCCATCTGCACGAAAAGTTCGTGATAATGACCTTTTCGGGAACGTACAACCGGCGCCAAAAGCATCACTTTTTCGCCTTTATAATTGGTTTTTATGGCTTCTAAAATCTGCTCTTCGGTATAGCTAACAAGCTGCTGACCGGAAGTCAGGGAATACGCATCGGACACACGCGCGAAAAGTAAACGTAGAAAGTCGTATAATTCGGTAACCGTGCCGACGGTGGAACGCGGATTTTTATTTGTAGTTTTCTGCTCAATCGCAATAACGGGCGAAAGTCCATCTATTTTATCTACATCAGGTCTTTCCAGTCCGCCGAGAAACTGCCGCGCGTAGGCGGAAAATGTTTCAATATAGCGGCGCTGACCTTCCGCGAAAATGGTATCAAAAGCGAGTGAGGATTTTCCGCTGCCGGAAAGTCCGGTAATCACGACGAGTTCGTTACGCGGAATTTTAACATCGATATTTTTCAGGTTATGTTCACGTGCGCCGTAAACTTCTATATATTCTTTGTTTTCTTTCATTTATGTGCTGAAATTTCAATTTTCAGAGTTTGCAAAAATACGGAAAAATTGCGGCATAAGAAATTGGCTTTGACGCTTTTGAAATTAATGAATAAAGAATTATTAATTATTAAAATGAAAAAATTTGCTGTTTTAGCGGCGAATTTTTATAGACCACAAAACTGAAAAATTAGGTGTTTTAGCAGGCAATTTTTGTGGGAAGGAAAATTTTGAAATAACGGAAAAATTTCGATGGTAGGACGCGCCCCGACCTGAGTGGAGCTCTTTTTGCGAGGAGGAACGACGAGCAAAAAAGCGGGAACGGAGGGCGGATAAAGGCGCCCAAATAAAAAAAAACCAGCAAAAGCTTTTCTTAACATAGGTCAAGCCTCAGCCGCCCGATCAGCCGTACTTTTGCACTATAAAACAAAACAAAAAATTTAGATCAATGAAAAAAGTAACAATCTTAGCACTTTCAGCATTTTTATTTGCAGTGTCTTGTACCGAAGCAAAAGCTGACCAGGTAACCACTGCAACCGAACAAACCGTAGCGGAAACCGCAGGGCAAACCTTCGCCATAGACACCAACGCCAGCACCGTAAACTGGACTGCAACGCATAAAGGTGGCCTGAACCCAAGATTCGGAACTACGGAAGCGTCCGGAACTTTGGCTTTCGAAAACGGACAACTGATTGCAGGAAGTTTGGTTTCTGACATCAACAGTCTGGTAACAAGCCCGGAATCTGTAGACCCGGCGATGAGCGACGGTAAAACTTCTGCAGATCTTGATGCGCATTTGAAAAGTGCAGATTTCTTCGATGTTGAAAAATATCCAAGTGTAAAATTCGACATTACGAAAGTTGAAGATTTAGCTGCAGGAACTGAAAGCAAAACAGTTGGTGCAAATAAAACCGTAAGCGGAAACCTGACTATTAAAGGGAAAACCGTAAACGTGACTTTCCCGGCGAAAGTTGAGGTTACAGAAAATCAGGCAAGTTTAGAGTCTAAATTCACCATCAACAGAGAAGATTGGGGATTGGCTTACGGCGCTGAAGGCGACCCGAAAGACTGGATGATTTCGCAAGGTGTTGACCTGGAGCTAAACATCGTAGGTAAAAAATAAGATTTTCTTATAGAAATAATTAAAGCCGCATTATTGCGGCTTTTTTTGTATTCTTTTTGAAATTCTGTTAAACATGGCCATTTTTTCGTGCCAGTGCGGACTAATGAAAAATGGGAAAAAAGCATAAAAAAACCACCAATTTTTACAAATTAGTGGTTGTGGAGGATATCGCCCCACTTTTATGTAATTTATTGAAATTTAACGAAATTGAAAATAATTATATTGTTGACTGTCAGATAATTAAATAATTTCAGTTTTTTATACTTTCATACTATTTCGATTAATTCTACATTTGCAAGACAAATTTTTACAACTTGTCTTGCGATGTCAACACTCTATTATAAATTCAGATCTACAAAAAATAAAGGCTACTTAACCGCGCGATTCCAGTATAGGATTGAGTTTGCTGAAAAATCAAAAGATATCTACTTTGACGCTCTTTTGGAAGATAAAAGATTTTTTGTGGACAAAGAATATTTTTACAAGACATATAAGGACCCAATTTTAAGAGAAAAGGAAAAAAGTTCCAAAAATTTGGACAAACGAAAGGTCGCATCGGACTTAGATACAGAAGAAAATAAACTGAGGAATTTGGTTATTGACCGTTTCAACAACACCGAAAATAAAGAGTCTCTCACTAAAGAATGGTTCAAGGACATCATCTATGAATATTTGCATCCTGGCTTTAAAAAGAAAAATACTGTTGTTAAAATCGTTGGAAATGATCTTATTACGGTTCTGGAACATTATAAAAATTACAAATCTGATTTAACTTTTAACACAATAAAGAAGATGGGAGTTGTTAAAAGTAAATTGGATCGCTTTGAGAGTGATTTAAAGATAAGATTAAAAACAACTGACATCAATACCGATTTTCGGGACCGGTTCATAAAGTGGTCAAACGAAAACCAGTATGCTGCCGGAACAATTTCCCGAGACCTTACTTTTATACGCACGATCTGCTACTATGCCTCCAATGAACTTGATTTAGAAATTTATAACAAACTAGAACGTGTACAATACAAATTAGAAAAAATTAAAAATCCTTACACAGACAATCGGGACAACCCAGAGGAAATATTGGAAGTTTATCTAACGCCAAAGGAAATAGAAGATATTGAAAACAATAATGATTTACCCGAATATTTGGACAATGCACGGGATATTTTCCTGATTGGTTATGAGACTGGTCAAAGAATTTCTGATTTTTTGCGGTTCGATAAGGAAATGCTTAAAACGATTAATGGTGTTACTCTTATCAATTTCATTCAAAAGAAAACGAAAAAACAAATGCTTTTACCTTTAAGCAGTAGAGTGCTTAGAATACTCGAGAAACGAAATGGTGAGTTTCCTCGAAGAATTTCAGATCAAAAATTCAATGACTATATTAAACTTGTATGTGAACAATCGAAAATCACCGAAACCGTCTTAGGAGTAAAGAGAATAAAAGTATTGCTGGACCCAAAAGATGAAGAAAGTGGAATTTGGCGCGGAGTTCCGGGCTATTACCCAAAGAAGGATTTAGTTGCAGGACATACTGCGCGTAGAAGTTTCTGCACCAATCATTATGGAATTTGGCCAACCTCCGATATTATGTATTTCAGTGGACACAGCACAGAAGCAATGTTGCTACAATATATAAAAGCCAAACCCATCGAAAGAGCTTTGCAGATATTTAAAAACCTTAAATAAATAAGCATGAATGCATTTGAAGGTTTGAATGAAGAAATAAAAACGCTGATTACTGCATTGGATAAGTCAGACATTAACACTATTAAAAATTATTTATCTTATAAAAATCTTTCTGAAAAATACATTTCAGCTTTAAAAAACGAATGCAACAAGATGGCGCCTTCTGAAGGACTCTTCTATCTTTTTGAGACTGCAAATAACCAAGTTTTCATCATTAAAAAAGTTAAAGGAATAAAGGGTTTAGCTAGTCTTCTTAACGTAAGTGTAAAAACCGCGCAAAATTTAAAAAATTCAGGAATTATTGACCAGGCAATTATTTATGAAAAATCGAGATTATATTTTGATAAAAATGAAATTTTGAGAATCTGCCTGCCCAAAATCGCACCGTGGAAATCTTTTAAATTGAGAAACGACGTTGACCAAGAATTGATTGAGCTGTGGCAGAAACATATACAACCCGCACATATAAAAAACATAAAGACGTTGATCTTAATAACACTTCTTCTTTAACTCCAAAGTATTCTTATTAACTTCATCCAATAAACTACCATCGATATTTCTTGCAGAATCATACCAATCTAACTCTGTGCAAAGGCGCTCAAGCGAGGTAGCCTGTAAAGCTTTTCCACACGTTTTTTGTTGATAGCATAGCCCATTTCCTTTTTGAGCCAGTGAGTTGTTCGGGGAGCGCCTTGCAGGGATTTCACTAATTAACTCTTCTTCCTATATATGGACTGTAGGCACATGGACTTTTCAGCAAGTATTTTTCACTCAGCGCATTGGAACGGTTAACAGATTTTCTAAATTACAACAACCTTGGCAGCTGGAAGGCGATGGCTTGTGGGGGCTAACCCAAACAAAAGGTAAGCATTTAGCATAATGTGCAAATATAGGTGATGATGCTACTGGTTTGCACGTAGCGTAGCACTGCTTCTGCTTTAACACGAGCGTGCGGAGCGGAGGGCAACGGTTTGCTTAGGCAGATTGACTATAATTGCAATTATGTTATTTGCTGTGGCAAAGCGGAGCGTTTTTATTCGTTCCTTAGCGTGAGGACATTTTGCGGAGTGAGGGGTTCTAAATTACTAAAAAAAAATGGTTGTGCGCTTATCAAAATGTAATAGATAATCTTTAGCGTTTGTGGGTTTTGGAGTAAAGTTTTAATTTTACTCTTAAAATTATTGCAGCTTCCGATCATATGCATAGATTTGCGTATCAGCGGAAAGGCTAAAAAACAGACCGTAACACCATGGAATACTTAGTTAAAGACGAGAAACTGGAATTAAAACATCAGCCAGGCAAAGGCGCCTGGACTTATCATCTTCAAATTCCCAACACGAAACACATCGTTGGGAAATGGGGATCAATGAAAGTTTCGGGAACTATCGACAACTACAGCATTGAAAGTATTAACCTGGCGAAATTAGGAGACCAAGACAAACTGATTTCCATTAATGACAAAATCAGGAAAGCAATTAACAAAAGTGGTGGCGACACCGTAACCGTGACCCTTTACTTAATG
>NZ_JSYK01000004.1 GCF_000812875.1 Kaistella solincola
GCGCCCCGGCTTGAACGGATCCCGATGTAAAATCGGGAGGGAGTGGAAGACGGAAAAAGGCGCCCAAAAAAATATGGCGCTAAAAGAGCAAATTTTCCCTTTTAGCAACTTTTTCTGCAAACCTCGCGGCAGCTTGCAGAATTCTTTATAAATTGTGTAACGATTACGACAAATGCACTACTTATTAATGATAGAATTAATATAATATTATGATAAAAAAATCTTTTTCAGCTTTTGGCCTCCTGCTTTTGGGAGTTTTGTCACAGGCTCAGGAAATTAAGTTTGAAGAATATGATTTGCCCAACGGCATGCATGTGATTCTGCACCAGGATAATAAAGCGCCTGTAGTTACCACCGCGGTGATGTACCACGTGGGTGCTAAAGATGAAATCGCGAACCGTACAGGTTTCGCGCACTTTTTTGAGCATTTGCTTTTTGAAGGTACGCCGAACATCAAACGTGGTGAATGGATGAAAATCGTAGGAGCGAATGGCGGTTCGAACAACGCGAACACGACTGACGACCGCACGTATTATTACGAAACTTTCCCGTCAAACAACCTGCAACTCGGTTTGTGGATGGAATCCGAAAGATTGAGACATCCGGTGATTAACCAAATTGGTGTTGATACGCAAAATGAGGTGGTGAAAGAGGAAAAACGGATGCGTGTGGACAACCAGCCATACGGAAACATCATGAAAGCCATAAAAACCGGCCTGTTTAAAAAACATCCGTACAAAAACACCACGATTGGTGAAATGGAAGATCTGGATTCTGCGAAACTGGAAGAATTTTTGACTTTCTTTAAAAAATATTACGTGCCGAACAACGCCACTTTGGTCGTTGCCGGAGATTTTAAAACCGCTGAAGCGAAGAAATTAATTGACGCTTATTTTGCGGGAATTCCGAAAGGTGCGCCGGTTGTAAGAAATTTGCCGAAAGAAGATCCGATTACGCAGGAAACGGTAATGACTTACACCGATCCGAATATTCAGTTGCCGGCTTATCTTTACACGTACAGAACTCCGGGTGATAAAACACGCGATTCTAAAGTTTTAGATATGATTTCGTCTTATTTAAGCAACGGAAAATCCTCTGTACTTTACAAAAAACTGGTCGATCAGGATAAAAAGGCGCTGCAGGTGCAGGCAATAAATCTTGGTCAGGAAGATTACAGTGTTTTTGCATTTTTTGCAATTCCGTTGGGAACTACCACTGAAGCTACTCTGCGAGCAGACATCGATGCTGAAGTGAAAAAATTGCAGACGACACTCATCAGCGAAGAGGATTTCCAGAAACTTCAAAACCAATTTGAAAATCAGTTTGTAAATGCAAATTCAAGTATTCAGGGAATAGCGAGCTCACTCGCCACAGCGCACGTATTAAAAGGCGACACGAACCTTATCAACAAAGAAATTGATATTTACCGAAACATTACGCGTGAAGATATTCGCGAAGCTGCGAAAAAATATTTGAACAGCAACCAGCGCGTTATTATTAACTATTTACCAGAAAAAAAATAAACGAAAATGAAAAAATCATTATATAGTATTGCGGCCGTATTTTTTGTTTCTGGCTTTCTGAGCGCACAGACGATCGACCTGAATAAAATGCCGACGCCGGGACCGACGCCGACTGTAAATATCGCGAAACCACAATCTTTCAAACTGAAAAACGGTTTGACGGTAATGGTGGTGGAAGATCATAAATTACCACGCGTAAACACCACTTTAACTTTCGATCATCCACCGATGGTAGAAGGAAATAAAGCCGGTGTAAGCGGAATTATGGCGGATTTGTTGGGAAGCGGAACTTCAAAAATTTCCAAAGACGACTTCAACAAAAAAGTAGATTTCTTAGGTGCTTCCATTAATTATGGACCAAACGGTGCGAGCGCAAACACGCTTTCAAAATATTACCCGGAAATCTTGTCGCTTTTTGCGTCTGGAGTCATTGACCCAAAATTTTCTGCTGAAGAATTAAGTAAATCCAAAGAAAGAGGAATTGCAGGTTTGAAATCCAGTGAGCTGAGCGCACAGGCGATCGGAAACCGCGTTTTCAATGTTTTAACTTACGGAAAAAATACAGCGAAAGGCGAGTTTGAAACTGAAGAAACCTTGAACGCAATTACTTTAGCTGATGTTCAGGATTACTACAAGAAATCTTACGCGCCTAACAACGCTTATTTAGTTGTCATCGGTGATGTGAAATATGCTGAGGTAAAGAAAATGATAGAAAACGCCTTCAGCAGCTGGAAAAAATCGGATTATAAATATCCGGCGATGCCAGATTTCGCTAATGTTGCGAAAACAGAAATCGATGTTGTAGATGTGCCAACTGCAGCGCAGTCCGTAGTTCTTCTGGGTGATCTGCACAATTTGAAAATGAAAGATCCACAATATTTTGCTGCTACAACGGCGAATTATATTTTGGGTGGCGGAAGTTTGGAAACCCGTGTGAACATGAATCTTCGCGAGAAAAACGGATTTACCTACGGCGCTTATACTTCTTTGGATACATCGAAATATGATTCAAGTTTTGGTGGAACAGCCAATGTACGCGGTGAAGTTACTGACAAAGCCATTAAAGAATTCATGACGGAAATTAACGGAATTAAAACCATTAAACCGGAAGAATTGCGCAACGCAAAAGAAAAACTGAAAGGTTCTTTCATTCTTTCCCTTGAAAGACCGGAAACCGTGGCGCGTTTTGCCTTAAACCTGATTACTCAGGATTTACCGAAAGATTTTTATACCAATTATTTGAAATCCGTCGACGCATTGACCGTTGAGCAGGTTCAAAAAGCTTCAGACAGCTTCATCAAGCCAAATAATATGAGAATATTTGTGGCAGGAAAAGCGAGCCAGTTTGCAGATCAGTTAGATACTTTGGGTTATCCGGTGAAATATTTCGATAAATACGGAAATCCCACATCAAAACCTGAAGTAAAAAAAGCTGACGCAAATGTAACGGTTGCCAGCGTTGCTGATAAATATTTAACAGCAATCGGCGGTAAAGACAAAGTTTCAAAAGTGACTTCTATCTCTTCAAATTCTTCAACCAAAATGCAGGGAATGGAATTGGGAATTAAAAATACCCAGGCACTTGGCGGAAAAATGAATATGGAAGTTTCTATGATGGGAAACACCGTGCAGAAAATTACTTTCGACGGAACGAAAGGCAGCATGTCGGCACAGGGAAATAAAATGGATATGCCAGCAGAAATGGCGGCAACTTACGCAAAAGAGAAAAATCTTTTCCCCGAATTGACTTTTGGAACTTCGAAAGATTACACATTAGCCGGTATTGAAAAAATTAGTGGTGAAGATGCTTATGCAGTGAAAACCGCAGATGCAACTTACTATTACGACGTTAAAACCGGTTTAAAAGTAGCTGAAATCAAAAAGCAGAAAATGCAGGGTAAAGAAGTTGAAATCCCTACATACTATTCTAATTACAAAGAGGTTGACGGCGTGAAGTTGCCGTTTACCATCAAAGTAAACCAAATGGGGCAGGACATGCAGCTGGATGTAAAATCTTACGAGCTTAACAAATCAAAACCTGAAGATTTTAAATAGTATTTTTTAAGTTGAATTAAATGAAAAAAACGGCACTTTAGTGCCGTTTTTTTTTATTATTCAGATGATGTGAACTTTTTTATTTCACGTTAAACTTACCTTTCATAATAGAGTAGTGACCTGGGAAAGAACAAAGGAAATCATAAGTACCTTTTTCCGGAGCCGCAAAAGTGATTGTTGTCGATTCTCCGCCACCAATCAAATCGGTGTGTGCAAGCACAGAACTCATGTCTGTTGGCAAATAGTCGTTCTCTTTATTCTTAGCAGCCTCTTCTCCAAATTTTGCCATATCAGTGCCGTTTGCCAAAAGGGTAAAGTTGTGACCCATTGCTTCTTTCGGCATTGTACCCGTGTGGTTCAATGTTAATTCTACAGTTTGTCCAGCGTAAACATTAAGTTCAGTTTGGTCGAACTGCATTTTGTCATTGGCATTTAAAGTAATTTTAATAGTGTCCTGCTTTGCAGCTTCGTCTTCAACAGCCGCTTCCGGTGCAGCTGTAGTTTCTGTGGTTACCGCAGTATCCTTTTTATCACTACAAGAGGTAAACAAAGCCCCGCTTAAAGCGACGGCAACAAACATTGTTTTTAATGGTAAACGTTTCATTTATTTTAATTTTAAGCAAAGTTAGAAATATTGTTTTGAAGATAAAAACTTTTGGGCAATTAATTAGGATAAATTTATCCTATATTATTTTTTCCGCCTGAAATAAGGCTTTTTTTCTGTTTTGTCTTGATTGCTTACGCCGCATAAGCGCCGCAGGCTTCTTCACATTTGCGGCAAATCTCAGCACAATAGCGGCAATGTTCCATATCGTGTTTTTCACATTCTGCCGCGCATTCTCCACAGATTTTCCGGCATAAATCGACCATTTCTTTCGATACAGATGATTCGAAAGTGACCACTTTTGCGGTTGCACTACATATTTCGGCACAAACAATATCCGTCTGAATGCAACGCGCCATCATCCTTACATCATCTTCGGCTAAGCAGGCGCTTGCGCAATTATTGCAGGCTGCCACACATTCATTTAAAGCATTAATTAAACTCTGATTTTTCATAATAGTGTGTTTAAAAGATTAACTTAAAATTACAAAAATATTTTTTAGCTGCTTTTCTTGCCTTTTTTTTGATTTTAGCAATTTTCATTGCCGGCTTGCATTTTAAATTTTAAAAGTCAAATTTTTCCTGCTTTTTCCGGGTATTTTTTAATTGTTAAATTGAAAGCTGCTTAATTCCGGAAGTAATGCCCGATGCCGGCGCCATCAAAAGTGAAAGTGTTTTCACTTTCAGATTTATCGAGTTTTTTGCTGATGGTTAAAGCCCATAAAACCAGTTCTTTGCAGAACTTCTGATCTTCGGTTTCCAGTTCTTTGGCATATTCCGAAATAATTTCATTTAAAGGGTTGATGCTGTCCAGTTTTCGGTTCAGCTCATTGTCCGAATCGCTGTAGTTCAGCTGAATTGATTTTTGGTTAAACCACTGTATCAAATCCGTATACGCGGTTTTCACGCCATCTTTTTCCAGTTTAGGTATTCTAGGGAAGATCATTTCAAACTGCGTCATCACCGCCTGATCGATCAATAGTTTTGCAACGTGGTCAGCGCCTTCCTGTTCGCCTTCGTACACCAACTCAATTTTCCCGGTGATCGATGGAATTATAGACATGAAATCCATCAAGCGAATTGATGTTTTGTTTTCACCTGATTCGATAAGGCGAAGTTTTGCAGCAGCGATTAGATTTTCCATCGCGCTGATGGTAAGCCGTGCACTTACGCCGCTTTTTGCATCTACATATTCGCTGTTCCGCGCTGCAAATGCAACTTCTTCCAGCAAATCTTTAGCAAGATCCGGAATCTGAATGCTTTCTTTATCTTCGGTGGAGATCCGGGCTTCCTGCTCAGTGATTTCCCGAGCGAGCGCGATTGTTTTTGGATAATGTGTAAAAATCTGGGAACCAATTCTGTCTTTCAACGGTGTTACAATACTTCCGCGGTTCGTGTAATCTTCCGGATTCGCGGTGAAAATAAACTGAATATCCAATGGCATCCGAAGCTGAAAACCACGGATCTGCACATCACCTTCCTGCAGGATATTGAACAAAGAAACCTGAATTCTCGCCTGTAAATCCGGTAATTCATTCAACACGAAAATACAGCGGTTTGCACGCGGAATCATTCCGTAATGCAAAACGCGCTCATCGGAGTAGGGAAGTTTCAAAGTTGCGGCTTTTATCGGATCGATGTCGCCAATTAAATCCGCAACATTTACGTCCGGCGTCGCCAGTTTTTCAAAAAAACGGTTGTCGCGGTGCACCCAGGAAATCGGCGTATCATCACCTTTTTCTTCAATCACATCTCGCGCAAATTTTGAAATCGGGTCAAAGGGACTGTCATTAATTTCAGAACCTTTTACAATCGGCATATATTCATCGAGGAGATTTACCATGCTGCGCGCGATTTTGGTCTTTGCCTGACCGCGAAGTCCGAGTAAATTGATGTGATGTCCGGCCAAGATCGCTTTTTTAAGCTGGGGAATCACTGTGTCTTCGTAGCCCCAAAGTCCTTCGAAAACCGGTTCTTTTGCTTTAATTCTTGCTATTAAATTCTCCTGAATTTCCTGGTTAATCGTCTTCTGACGGTATCCGGATTCTTTTAAATCTTTAAATGTTGTATCGTTCATAAATTTAGTTGTCAGTAATCAGTAATCAGATGTCAGGGAACAATTAGCAATTAACAATTAATAATTAAACATCATTCCTTCATCCTCCCTCCTTATTTAAATTCTCTTAATTCTGTTTTTTTCGTAATCTTCAAAAATCATTTGTCCTAAGCCTGACAGTCCGGTGAGAAAAGCTTTGCCTTTATTCATTGCCGTAAAGGCTTCTACAAATTTCCGCAAATACGGGTCTTGCGCAATCATAAAAGTCGTAATCGGGATTTTCAGTTTTCTTGCCTGCGCAGCTTTGGTTAAACATTGCGCCACAATTTTTTCGTCAAGACCAACGCTGTTCATATAAAATTCGCCTGTAGGCAAGGTAATACAACTCGGTTTTCCGTCTGTAATCATGAAGATTTGCTTGTTGGTATTTCTCTTTCGGCGCAGAATATCCATTGCGAGTTCCAGACCGGCAACGGTATTCGTATGATACGGACCGACCTGCAAATACGGCAAATCTTTCACCTTTATCGGCCAGGCTTCATTTCCGAAAACAATAATGTCGATAGAATCTTTCGGATATTTTCTGTTGATGAGCTCCACAAGCGCCATGGCGACTTTTTTCGCCGGCGTAATGCGGTCTTCGCCGTATAAAATCATCGAGTGGCTGATGTCGATCATCAGCACGGTGCTCATTTGCGCTTTATGTTTGGTTTCTTCAACGATAAGATCGTCTTCCGTCAGGCGCAAATCTGAAATTCCGTTATTGATTTGGGCGTTTTTCAAACTTTCGGTCATGTTGATAGTCGCAAGATCATCACCGTACTGAAAATTTCGGTTTTCACCGTCGCGCTCATCGCCAATGCCGGCTTTTTTGGTATTGTGATTACCGATGCCGGACTTTTTCAGCTTGCCGAAAATTTGGTCTAAAGCAAATTCGCGCAAAGCCGCCTCCAGTTTCGCAGTTAAAATGTTTTTACCTTTTCCTGTGCCGGTATTTCCGTCTTTATCGTCGGTTTCCTCTTTGATGTAGCCGCGCTTTTTCAGGTCTTCTTCAAAATCTTCCAGCGTATATTCATCAGTGAAGATGTCGTATTCTTTATCGAGCATGTCCAGCCATTCAAAAGCTTCTTCTATATCACCGGAAGTATGCGTGAGAAGATCCTTAAAAACATCAAAAACCCGGTCGAAATGCGAAATTTCTTCCGGAACGTGCTTACTGAACGTAAAACCTTTTTCGAAATTAAAATCGCTGTTTTTCCTCTTTTCCATTTTCTCTCACTTTCTGTTTTTTTATAAATACGAAATGTATCATAAAACGGTTTTAAAGCTAAACCGGAAAAATATGCCGTTTTAAGCAGGAATTTTTCCGTTTTCACCATTTAAAACCTGTTCCATAGCAGCAAATATAAGTCCAAGAAAATGCCTAATCAATTCCATTTTTAAATGATGGTGAGAGCAAAAAACGATAAGAGAAGTGAGGAATTTTAAAAATCAAAAAAAAGGGCGAATTAGCCCGGAATTTTTTTAATGAATTTAAACTAATCTTCGATTATAATCCGATATTTCTGTATAAGCCCGGAAATTCCCGCGGCGGAAAATTTTGCTGCTTTAAGGCGGTTTTTTTCCGGATCGAAAGTATAATTAAAAGCAGTACGGAAATCTGCTTTTTCAAGATTGGTTTGGTTGAAAACAGCTTGCGTTAAATCACAGTCCGCAAAAATCGAGGAAGTGAGATCAGCTTCCGAAAAATCAACTTCGCGAAGCTGACATTTTACAAAAACTGTTTTTCGGATTTTCAGCTGGAAAAAAGAAGAATGGTTCAGCTGGCAATTGTCAAATGAAAAGCTGAGTCCGAAATCGTTACAGTTATCGAACTGCAGACCAAGCATCTTGCAGTCTTTGAACAGGATTCCGCGGAAAACAGTTCCGTTAAGTTTCGCTAAACTCAGGTTACAATCGATAAACTCACAATCGATAAACTTAAATTCCGAAAGGTTTGCTTCGCTGAAATTGCAGTTTTGGAAGATACAATTTTCGTATTCCTGATGAATTAAAGGATTTTCAGCAAAATTGATTTTGGTAAAAGTTTGGTCGAGGAATGAAGACATTTAAATTTCTGAACTTTATTTGTTGATTTTAATTAGACCTGAATTTTTTCCCGCTAAACGGCTGTCTTTTTCCAAAGTCCAGATATTGATAATTTTTTCAGCGAGAAGGTCGCGCTCATTCGGGCTGATGATTTCCACTTCCTTGATGGCTTTTGAGGCAATTTTCATGTCATCATTATCCACCAAAAATCCATCCACATAAATTTTAGTTTTTGCGTCTACGCCGAAAAATTTCCGAATTTCTTCCTGGCTTTTCACTTCAATTTCAGGATTTTCAACGGTGAAAAGAATAAAACCGTATTCGCTTAAATTGGAAAAATTAATAGCGTTTTCAGCCGCTTTTTTCACTGCGATGCTTTTAATTTTCGCTTTCGGAATCGATGTTGAAACTTCCTGATTGGCGATAATATTTCCATTGATAATAACTGTTGGAATATCTTTTTTCGAAAACAGAAGTTTTTCAAAGCTTTGCGCATTGATCATCATGAATGAAAATAGAAATAGCAAAATGGAAAATTTGGTCTTCATAGCGGTAATTTTTGTGATTTATAAATGTAATAAAAATTTGCCCAAATAAAGCCAAAAAAAAACTTCCGAACATAATTCGGAAGCTGTGCTTTTTTATGATTTGCTATTTTAATTGGAATAGCTCATCAGTTCTTCTTTTTTAGAATTCACCATTTTGTATTCTAAATATTTAAAGGAATCGCGTGGGATGATGGTGACCCATTTTTTGTATTTCAGGTACCATTTCATCTGGATGCTCATCATTCCTTTGGTTAAATAAGCTTCCACAAACGGGTGAACATGAAGGAAAACCTTGCCTTTTTCGGTTTGAATAAGGTTTCTAATCACTTCTTCCATTCTTTCTACCACCACAATTGGTGCTAAGATTTCACCGTCAATGTTCGGGTTGTCTTCTTTGGTTTTAATCTGCTTTTCCGGGCGTGTACGTTGGCGTGTAAGTTGAATGAGACCAAATTTGCTCG
Source organism: Kaistella solincola (assembly GCF_000812875.1). Classification (GTDB taxonomy): domain Bacteria; phylum Bacteroidota; class Bacteroidia; order Flavobacteriales; family Weeksellaceae; genus Kaistella; species Kaistella solincola. The sequence continues at coordinate 9,336 of NZ_JSYK01000004.1, forward strand.
GAGGCAAGATTTTGTGTCTTGCTTTATCGCGCTGCATTTCGGTTTTAAAATGTTCGTAGAGGTCGCGGCGGTGATCCGGGTTGATCATGTCGATAAAATCTACGACGATAATTCCGCCCATGTCGCGTAAACGCAGCTGACGCGCGATTTCTGTCGCCGCCATTTTATTGACGTTCAGTGCGTGTTCTTTGCTAGATGCGCCGCCGCCGGAAAGGTTATTTCCGGAATTTACATCGATGACGTGCAAAGCTTCGGTATGTTCAATAACCAAATAAGCGCCTTTGGAGCTCGGAATATTTACGTGTTTACCGAAACTCTGTTTCAGCTGTTTTTCCACGTTATAATATTCCATCAAAGGAATTGGTTTATCGTAAAACTGCACGATATTCTTGCGTTCCGGTGCAATGACTTCAAGATAATTGCGCATATCGTCCACCATTTGCTCGTCGTCGCAGTAGATGTTTACAAAATCGGCATTGAAATTATCGCGTAAAATGGACGAAGCTTTATCTTCTTCGCTTAAAACCTTGCTTGGAACCTTGTTTTTCTGCAGATTTTTAAAAGCAGTTTCCCATTTCTGAATCAGCTGATTCATGTCGTTGTGGAGTTCTGCTACTTTTTTGCCTTCGGCTACGGTTCTTATAATTACGCCGAAACCTTCGGGTTTAATGCTTTCAATCAGCGTACGGAGTCTTTCTTTTTCTTCGCCGCTACCTATTTTTTTCGAAATAGAAACACTTTTGTCGAACGGAATTAAAACCAGAAATCTTCCGGTAAGGGAAATTTGTGTTGAAATCCGCGGACCTTTAGTGGAAATTGGTTCTTTGGTGATTTGCAGGATTACGCTGTCGTCTTTAGCCAGAACTTTTTCGATAATTCCGTTTTTAGGAATTTCCTTTTGAACTTCGAAATTTTTCAGCGAAGAAGTCTGCTGTTTTTTCGAAACGGTATCGTGAAGAAATTTTTTGTAGGTGAGAAATTGCGGGCCGAGATCCTGATAGTGCAGAAAAGCATCTTTTTCATAACCGATGCTTACAAATGCCGAATTAAGGTTCGGAGCCAGTTTTTTTACTTTACCGATAAACAGGTCGCCCACCACGAAATCTCTTTTGTCTTCCTCTTCGTGAAGTTCAAAGAGGCGGCCGTCTTCGAGCAGAGCTATTTTGGACTGCGTACCTTCATGTGATATTATCAGTTCTTTTTTCATTCTGTTTGGTAGTGATTAAAATAATTGAGGATAACTTTCATTTCGAAAATTCAAAACAAAATCACTCAATTTTTTTAATAGATGTGTTTTCTTTTGTTTTTGGGTAAGGAAAAGCAAAAATCCGTCGTAAAAATACTAAATATTCGCCGTTTACCGCTGGATAAAAACAAAAATATAGTCGGTGAAATTTATACGAATAAAAACACCAACTATATTAATATATTGTAAATCGCAAAGAGATTATTTTTTCTTGTGTCTGTTTGCTCTTCTTCTTTTCTTTCTTTTGTGGGTCGCAACCTTATGTCTTTTTCTTTTCTTTCCGCTTGGCATAATTTAATTTTTTAGGTTTGTAACGTATATTTCTTTTGTTAATTGTTGAGTTCGTATTATAAAGACTATTTTACTGCAACTTTCGTTTTTACTTTCTCTACAAAGGTTTTTGAAGGTTTGAAAGCCGGTATATTGTGTGCAGGAATTTCGATTGCTGTGTTCTTAGAAATGTTTCTTCCGGTCTTCGCAGCTCTGGTTTTAATGATGAATGATCCAAAACCTCTTAAATAAACATTGTCCCCATTGTACATTGATGTTCTGATCTCCTGCATAAAAGCTTCTATAACCTTCTGTGTTTCATTCTTTTCAGTCCCCAATTTATTTGATATGGTATTCACCAATTCTGCCTTTGTCATTCCTTTATTTATTTATATTTTTGGTGTGCAAATATAATAACTATTTTTGAAAACAAAAAAACAAAATGCTGATTTTCTTCACGTTGGTCGCAACCTGCTTGGCTGGTATCACATCCACGGACGCGATTTGCCATTTCGAAAAACCAACGATCCATACAAAATCTGGATCTGTGAAATCATTTTTCAGCAAACCCGCATCGAACAGGGTTTAAATCACTACAACCGTTTCATCCAAAGATTTCCCGATGTGCAGACTTTAGCAGCGGCGTCCACCGACGAAGTGCTATTATATTGGAAAGGTTTAGGTTACTATTCACGCGCTTTGAATTTACACCACGCGGCGCAACAAATTTTAACGGCTTTTCAGGGTAATTTTCCCGAAAAATATGAAGATATTTTAAGCCTGAAAGGCGTGGGGAAGTACACGGCAGCCGCGATTTCCAGTATTTGTTTCGGTGAAAACATTCCGGCGGTAGACGGCAATTTTTACCGCGTTTTGTCGCGAATTTTTGCGGATGATTTCGATATTTCGAGTTCAAAAGCCTTCGGCTATTTTTCCGCGCTTGCTTTGCAAATGATGCCCGAAGGCGAAGCCGGTCATTTTAATGAAGCGATGATGGATTTGGGTTCCGCCATTTGCAAACCGAAAAATCCGCTCTGCGAAAGCTGTCCTTTAAATGATGACTGTCTCGCATTTCAGTTTGGAAAAGTGCAGGATTTTCCGGTGAAAACCAAAAAGACAAAAGCTACAGATTTGGAACTGAAATATTCTTTCGTGGAATTCAACGGAATTTTTTTGGTACGCCAAAGAAAAGAAGATTTTATCTGGAAAAAACTTTATGAATTTCCGGAAAAAACACCCGTTGAATGGGCAGAATTTGTCATTAACCAAAAAAGGGTTTCGCATAAACTGACGCACAAAAATCTCATGATAATTTTCGACCATGTAAAACTTCCGTCTTTGCAGATTTTACAAAAATTTGCCGCTAAAGAAGGATATTTTTTATTTTCAGCGGAACAAGCCCGGCAAAAATCTTTCCCGAAACCATTGCAGAATTTTTTAGAAAGCATATTTCCGCAAACGGAAATGGTTTAAATTTTCCCCAAAACACTCCATATATGATACTTTAAATTAAAAGTAATTCGTATTTTTGCGCAATGTTTAAAAAACTCATTTTCACTTTTTTAGGATTCGTTTTGTTTTCCTGTTCGGAAGACCCAAAACCAAAACCTTCAGGTGAACTTCGGCTGGAATATCCGGAAGCTAAATACCAGACTTTCATCTCGCCATGCAATTTTTCTTTCGATTATTCGACTTTTGCAACTGTGCGCGACGCGAAACAGCCGTGCTGGTATTATATAGAATATCCGGCGATGAAAGCCAAGGTTTTTGTGACCTATTTTCCCATAAAAAACGATTTCGACCGTCACGTGAAGGAATCCGAGAAAATGGTTTACGAACATACCATAAAAGCCAGCGCCATAGATACCAAATCTTTCAGCTATCCGGAACGTAAGGTGTACGGCAATTTTTATGAGCTGAAAGGTCCTACGGCGAGCAATCTGCAGTTTTTCGTTACCGATTCTACGCGTCATTACGTTACGGCAAATCTCTATTTCAATTCGCGGCCAAAACCAGATTCTCTGGCGCCTGCGGTAGATTATATTAAAAAAGACTTACTTCACTTGATCGATACTTTCGAGTGGAAATAAAAATTAGAATAAAAGAAATTATATGAAATTATTAGTTGTGGGCTCTGTTGCCTTCGATGCTATCGAAACTCCATTTGGTAAAACCGATAAAATTTTGGGCGGTGCCGCTACGTATATCAGCTTAACTTCCTCCATATTGAATGTAGAATCCGGCATTGTTTCTGTAGTCGGTGGCGATTTTCCGCAAAAAGACCTTGATATGCTGACCGACCGCGGCATCAACATTGAAGGACTCGAAATCGTAAAAGACGGAAAAACCTTCTTTTGGAGCGGAAAATATCACAACGATTTGAATTCCCGCGACACTTTGGTTACCGAAGTCAACGTTTTGGAAAACTTTGAACCAAAAATTCCGGCGTCGATGCAGGACGCAGAGATTTTACTTTTGGGAAATCTGCATCCCGGAGTGCAACTTTCAGTTTTGGAAAAAATGGAAGCGCGACCGAAATTGGTGATTTTAGACACCATGAATTTCTGGATGGATACCGCGTGGGATCTTTTGGTGAAAATAATCGGTAAAACCGACGTTATCACGATTAACGATGAAGAAGCGCGCCAATTAACCGGCGAATATTCATTGGTTAAAGCCGCGAAAAAAATCCACAAAATGGGACCACAGTTTGTCATCATCAAAAAAGGTGAGCACGGCGCTTTGCTTTTCGGCGATGACAAAATTTTCGCAATTCCGGCATTGCCTTTAGAAGAAGTTTTTGATCCGACCGGCGCGGGCGACACGTTCGCAGGCGGATTTGCTGCTTATCTGGCGAAAAAAGAAAACTTCAGTTTTGAAACCATGAAATCTGCACTGATTGTTGGTTCTGCAATGGCGTCATTCGCGGTGGAAAAATTCGGGACCGACAGACTGCAGGAAGTTACGCAAAGTGAAATGACAACCAGAATCCAGGATTTTAAAGAATTAACCGCTTTTGAAGTTGAAGTTTAACCTTCCGCAACAATCTGCATCTTTAAAAGATAAATTTTACCTGCTAAAACAGCATTTTTTTCTGTTTTACATTTAATTAAGAAAGAATATATGAATAAATTTTTTGGCTTCGTTGCACTGTTTGGTCTTGCCAGCACGCTTTCTGCGCAATATATGATCATCGGGAACGACAGTATTTCGCTGAACCAGTTTAAAACCGAATACAAATATGGCCTGGAAAATGCCGGAATTGAAAAAACCATCGCTTCTACCCAGAATTTCCATTTGTTCCAGCAGTTTGCAGCGGAGAAAAAAGCTGATACTTTGGCAAGTTTCCGGGAAAAAATGGCCGAAAAGGAGGCAGAATTACGCAGCAAATTTTTCTTTCCATCTCAGGTCATCGATCCGATTTTGAATGGTTATATCAAAGACAACCAAACCGAAAAGGAAGTTCAGGTTTTTATCTTAGAGAAAAAAGCTGGCGACACCAATAATTATCAGCAGGTTTACAACGATGTGAAAGCCGGAAAGCTGACGATGGAAGAGGCCATTACCAAATACACGCAGGGCAGTGGAAAAGCGCTTTACATCAAACCCGGAAGTCTCGATAATTTGATGTACAACGAGGTGAAAACAGCCGCGAACAATACCTACACGAAATTTTTCGATACGCCGTCTTACGTTGGTTTTGCTAAAGTTCTGAACTCGCGCCCAAGTTTGGGTTATTTGGTTTTCGGAACCATTACTTTTCCAAAAAATGAAAATGCAGCCGAATTGCAGCAAAAAATTTATGCGGATTTAAAAGCCGGAAAAAGTTTTCAGGAAGTCGCTAAATTATACGGTGCGAACGAAAATGAAAAGCAAAACGGCGGTGTAATCCTGGGTTCACCAACTTTACCTAATGAAGTTTACGAACTTTTCAAAGGTCAGAAAGCAGGTTATTATACGCCGGAACCGGTTTTGTACAACGACAATTATTACGTTTTCAATCTGTACAGCGTAGATCCTTATGTTTTAAATGAAAAGAACCGCGCTTTTTTACTGCGCGAAATGAACAGTACGCTGTATGCGGAATTGGTGCAGGATAAACTGATTGAATACCTGAAAAGCGATGCGACATTTAAAGAATTTCCGGCCTTTCAGCAGGTAAAAAAATCGTATGCGAACTTTGCCGCAGCTAAAGATTCTGAAATTTTATACCAATATAAGAAGCAAAAAGTTACCGTTGGAGATCTGCGTAAAATGCTCGGCGACAAAAAAGATGAAGCTGCAAAACTTTCGCCCACCATGTGGTCTGAAGCTTTAACCAATGTAAATTCTCAGGATTTACTGCGTATTTACAGCCAGAATTTTATTGAAATAAAAGAAGTAAAAGCGCAGCTGGCTGAATTTAAAAAAGGATTGTATTCGGATTTTATTTTAACCAAATATCTTTCCGAAGAAATCGCGAAACACCCGGAATGGCTCACCGAATATTACAACCAGAACAAGAGTAAATTTATGTGGGGCGAAAGGGCAGACGGCCGTGTAGCCATCATTGCTGATCCAAAACTGGTAAAAGAAATTTCAAAAGAAATAAAAACCCAGAAAGGCTGGGAAGCCATGAAAACGAAATACGGTGGGAAGCTGAACGATCAAAAGCAGATTTTAGTTGCTTTCGAAACGGGCGAAATGGCAAAAGAAGCCGAAGTTTTCACGAAATATAAAGTTCCGTTTAAAACCGGAGTTTTTAAGGCTGAAGTTGGCGCAAGAACGCTTGTAATTGCAATTGATAAAATTTTGGCGCCGGAGCAAATGTCTCAACAGGACGCAATTGAAGAAATAAAAGATGCAGTGAACGAGCAGAAAATGAATGAGATTATTGCAACGCAGAAAGCGAAGACGAAAATCTCCGTTCAGCCCGAATTTATGAAGGATTTGGAGAAGAACTTTAAGAAATAATTATAATAAAAAATGCAGATTATTTCGATTAGAATGATAATTTTGCAAGTCCTTAAAAATTAGATATGAACAAGAACATTAAAAATATTTTTCTACTCACCGTACTGATGCTGTTTTTCGGCATCACAATCGAAGCGCAATCTAAGTTGAAAGCGGGTGATTTGGTCGACGGAATTGCTGTGGTGGTTGGTGACGAAATTATTTTGGAATCTGATATCGCAGAGCAGGCGAACTATGCAAAACTGCAGGGTGGCGCAGTGCCGAACCGCTGCGATTTCGTGGAAAGTATTGTAAACAACAAACTTTTGATCTACGAAGCAAAACGCGATACCTTGATTGAAAACCGTTCTGCAATGCTGAAAGAAAATGCAAACCAGAAATACAACCAGATTTTAGGGCAGTTTCCGGACGAAAAAGCAATGTTGGCGCAATATAAATTCCGTACCTCGTACGAGATGAAAAACGCCATCGAAAAAATTGATACCGACAACTATTACGGACAGAGCAAATTTGCGAGAATTACCGAAAAAGCCGACGTTACACCAAATGAGGTAACCGACTTCTACAACACGTTCAAATTTCAGCTGCCGGCGGTAAAAGATGAAGTTTCACTTTCGCAAATCACCATGTATCCAAAACTGACGACCGCGCATAAAGATGAAATCATCGGAAAGCTGAATAAAATCAAACAGGACATTCTTGCAGGTGAATCTTTTGAAAGTCAGGCAAGAATTTATTCCGATGATCCGGGCTCTGCTTCGAAAGGTGGTTTGTACACCAATATTTCGAAAGGAAAAATGGTAAAACAGTTTGAAGCTGCAGCGCTGAATTTGGCGGAAGGTGAAATTTCCGAGCCGGTAGAATCTGATTTTGGGTATCACCTGATTCAGCTTGTGAAAAAAAGCGGTAAAAATTATGACGCGCGCCACATTCTTCTGAAAGCGGAACCAAACGACGAAGAAATCGCGGCGGCGAAAAATGAGCTGGACAGCATCAGAACTTTGGTTATCGAAGGGAAATTAAGCTTTAAAGATGCGGCATACCGTTTTTCTGATGACAAGCAAACGAAATTTAATGCAGGAATCATGACCTCGCCGGAAGACGGATCTGATAAAATTGAAAAACTTAATTTGCCACCGACCATTTCTTACCAGATTGCAGGTTTGAACAAAGGTGACATCACCGAAGTTTTTCAGGATACCGCGCAACAGGACCGCAAAACCGTAACCATTGTAAAGGTTGACGATGTTATCGCCGCTCACCAGCTGGACATTGCCACGGATTACGACCGGATTAAGCAAATGGCGCTGAACAAAAAGAAAAATGAAATGGTGGAAAAATGGGTGAAAGAAAAACTGCCGACCATTTTTATCTCCATCAACGACCGATATAAAGACTGCACTTTCAAAACCGACATCCGGAAATTAAACGCTTCGAATTAAAAATGAATCTCTGCTAAGGCAGAGATTTTTTTTGCCGCTTCAAGGGCGTTGTGTAAACTTCTAAGGTTTCGACAAGCTCAGCCTGACTTTGCCAAATGACGAAGATTTTTTTAAATTTTTTTGCCGTTATAATTGCATTTTTTTGCATTCTCAGTTTTGGAAAGCGTTGCCATATTATCGATGCGAATTTGATTCAATAATTATTAAATCAGAAAGTCAGTCTGAGCTCGTCGAAGACTTTTATTATTAAGACTGCGCTTTTAAAACCGACATCCGGAAATTAAACGCTTCAAATTAAAAATGAGTCTCTGCTTCGGCGGAGATTTTTTTTTGGAGTTTGTACGAGAAAAGTTTTTTTTCAGGGAGCGGGAAAGTTGTGTATATTTGAGAGTTAGCAATAATTAAAACTTTTAATAGGTTTAAGAAAAATATAACAGATATTATAGGCAATGAGAATGTTATTTTTGAGTCTTGTAAAAATTCATTTAAAGAATTAAAAAATGTAATGTTTAGTTTGAATGATTATAAGATGAATCCTTCTAATAAATATCAAAAAATTTTAACGCCTATGCTTTAATAGATTCTGAGAATATAGTTAAGGTTGAGCTTGAAGACATGTCGGATATAAAACAAAAAGAGTTTAAAAAGTTTGTTTTAAATAATAACAAATCAATTAGGTTTAAACAATCCGTTGGGAAATTCAAAAATCAGTTTGATTTACAACCCGGTTGCATGGCGGAAAAAACTACAACTTACGGTTCGTTTAGTTTTAGAGCCAAAAGAAATTCTGATGGGAAAATTGGAATGGTTTCATCTGGACATGTTTTTCCTATAGGACAGAACCTTTATTATCAAGATACTACAGTAATAGGAACTTGTACAAATTCTGTAACATCTGGTTCTGTTGACGCTGCTTTTATTCCAATAGACAATATTTCCAGTTTTACACCAACCAATACTATATGTAATACTACCTATTTACTATCAACATCAACGAGTCTACCAGGAAAAGGTACTTTAGTGAACCTTAGAGGCGCATTTACTAATACTTCTTCAGGCTATATTTTAAGCACAGATGCTTCAGTTTATGATCCACAATTTGGAATAACTTTTACAAACTTGACTTCAGCAGACTACCAATCAGCAGCAGGGGACAGCGGAGGAATTATTTATACCTATGTAAGCAGTACAAATACAAGATTTACTGTTGGAATTCATAAAGGAGAAAAGGAAGGTATAAGATATTTTACTAAAGCAAATCTCGCATTAAGTGCATTAAGTGCATTAAATGTTTCACGTTATTACAACAAATAAAATGAATTTAATTGCCTTTTCTTCTATGTTATTGATTTTAAGTTGTAATAATTGTCAAAACAGACCAATACATAATAATCATAATAATTCTGTTGACTCCATAAAGAAAGTACAATTAGAAGATAGTGTTCGCCTGTCAAATATTAGTGATTTTAATTTGAAAAATCTAAAAAGAGAGAACATTGTTAATCTCGAAATATTAAATAACACACCAGAAACTCTATATTTTGGGAGAGAATTTGAATTGCAGATTTATAAAGATAACAATTGGATTAAGGTTGAAAATAATATTTTCATTAACGATATTGGTTATAAATTATTACCAAAAAAATCTCTAACAATGGAACTTTTATTTAGTCAACAATCAATTCAAAAGATTGGAAAATATAAGATTACTAAAAAGTTTAAATCTAATAATAAAGTTTACGAAAGTTCTATTGAGTTTAATGTAAAAAACGACAGATAACATCGGATTGGCAATAGTGCGGAGGAATCGCAGGTTTAACCATTTTAGATATTCCGAAGATTAGTTAATAATAAGAAAATTTCCGCGTTTAAGCCGCACCATCGCCAATATGCAAAACGTTAGGGCACATGCTAAAAACCCGACCCACAAATGGCACATTTGGTTTTGCCCGACACATAAGCCGACCCTTCTCAAAACCAAAAGAGCCATTTTTTGCCAACGCACCGACAGACAGGGCGACAATTTATCAAACACTTTTTATCTTGAAAAACGATATAATCAAAATATAAAAGCTATTTTAGCTCCCTGACTTATTGTCGACATGAACAGAATAAAAGAAATACTGGAAGAAAAGGGTATTAAGCAAACTTGGTTGGCTGAAAGACTTGGAAAAAGCTACAACATGGTCAATGGCTATGTACAAAACCGACAGCAACCAAGACTTGAAGTACTTTTTGAAATTGCTAAGATTTTGGAAGTCGACCCAAAAGAATTAATCAAAACAGAGAAGCCTAGCAAATGATATTAGATAACGAAAATGAAAATTTAAAAGTCCACGAGTGGATTGCCTCTTACACCGAACAAGGGAAACTGGACATTGTAACCGGGTACTTTACTATTGGTGCTCTTGCTTGGCTTTCAAAAACTGTAAATGATAAAATTTCGGACTTTAGGCTTGTACTTGGTGACATTGTTAATTTTGACTCTATAGACCAGCGGCCTTTAGACTTGCTAAATGAAAACATTAGCATTGAAGCTTCTCTAAAATTAAGTTCTTTATCAAAAGAAGCTGTTATTTTTCTAAAGCAGGACAAAGTCGTAGCTAAAACGTTAGAACCAAATTTTTGCCATGCTAAGAGCTACTTATTCAATCCTGACAAAAAAGACGATAGAAATAAGTACTTCATTTCAGGCAGTTCAAACCTTACAGAAGCAGGAATTGGGCTAAAGCACACGAATAACATTGAGTTAAATATTGCCGAAACGGGGAACAATAACCAATACAAGGAACTTGTTGAATGGTTTGATTCTTTGTGGGTAAGACCGCAAGCACACATAGAAAAAACTTTGGTTTCACCTGACGGAACTAACACGAAAATAGATTTCAAACAATATTTGATAAATGAAATTGAACGGATTTTCATCAAATACACTCCGAGAGAACTATACTACAAAGTTTTATTTGAATTATTCGGCAATCAACTTTTAGAAACAGAAAACGACCCTGACTTTAACAGGCAAATTGGAAGATTAGAAAATTCCGTTGTATTCAACACCCTTTATGAATTTCAGAAAAAAGGTGTGCTCAGTTTGATTCGAATGCTTCAAAAGTATAACGGGGCTATTTTGGCTGATGCAGTTGGTTTGGGTAAAACATGGAGTGCTCTTGCAGTTATTAAATTCTTTCAACTTCAGGGGCGTGAAGTTTTATTGCTTTGTCCCAAGAAGCTTGAACACAACTGGAGAAGATATTTAAAACATCAGGATTCACGCTTCGAGAAAGATCAATTTGATTTTTTCTTACGTTTTCACACAGACATGCACGAAGACAGGGTTGAAAAATACGTTGACCGTGCCGACAAATACTTTACCAACGACAAACCTAAACTGATTGTCATTGATGAAAGCCACAACCTTAGAAATGATAAATCAAACCGGTATAAATTTTTGCTTGAGCAGATTCTTAAAGAAAATGAAGATATAAAAGTATTGTTGCTATCAGCAACACCCATTAACAATTCACTAAATGACATCCGAAACCAATTCAAATTAATGGTTCAGGGTGATGTTGGTGGTTACGAAGAAACCTTAGGCATCAGAAATTTGGATTACACTTTCCGAACAGCCCAAAAGGTATTCAATGAATGGCGGGAAGAACCAAGCCCAAGAATAAGTGATTTCATTAAAAAGCTACCAGCCAACTTTTTTACACTTACCGATTCATTAATTGTTGCTCGTACACGAAAAATGATTGAAGGGCAGCAGATAGGACTAAGCTTTCCAGTAAAGACAAAACCTTTAAATCTATTTGTTACACCGAGTCAGCTAGGAAATTTTGAGTCCTTCGAAGAATTGTTTGACCATTTCCCACCGATGCTTTCGGGCTACCAACCTTCTTTTTATTTGGAAGAAGAAGACGAAGAAGAAAAAGACGTACTGCATGACGAAAGACAAAGAGACCGCTTTTTGGTGAAGATGATGTACATCTTGATGGTTAAGCGACTAGAATCTTCATGGTATTCCTTCTACTCTACCGTTGAAAAAATAAAAGACCATCACCAAAATGCTTTGGACAAAATAAAAGCTTATCAGGAAGGCAAAGCCAACAGCAAACTAAATGAAAAGGATGAAAACCTTTTTGATGATGATGATTTGCAGGACGATTATGAAGAACTCACTTTAGGTAAAAAACGAAAGATTAATCTCTCTGATATTGACGCATCAGGAAACTTGGAGAACTTCAAGAAGGATTTAAAGAAAGATTTGGATGCTCTCGACAATCTTTTCATTAATCTCCAAAAGTTTGAAAACAAAATAGACAAGGAAACTCTCCGTCCCGGAAATCTTAATTCAGCAGACGATAAATTGCAAACACTGATTGCTGAAATCAACAAGAAAAGGGCAACAGGTGAAAACAATGGAAACGCAAAAGTGGTCATCTTTACAGTTTATCGTGATACTGCTCAATATCTTTTTGACCAACTAAAAAGTCGTGGTTTTGATAAACTCGCAATGGTTTCAGGTTCCGGCTCGCAGACCAGTGATTCAGATGAAGAAACCAAAAACTTTGAACCTATTCTAGAACGCTTTGCTCCATATACTAAACTATACATGGAGAAAGAATGGGACTTTCAAACACCTAAAAAAGGAACAGAAGCATACCACGAATGGATTTCTTGGGTAGCACAAAACCACCCGAAAACCTACGCTAAGATTCAACAACCAATTGATATTCTGATAGCCACGGATGCACTAAGTGAAGGGCAGAATTTGCAAGATGCCGACATGGTTATCAATTACGATATTCATTGGAATCCTGTTAGAATCATTCAGCGATTGGGACGGATTGACCGTTTAGGAAGCCCCAACAATAAAATATTCGGCATCAATTTTTGGCCATCTAACAACATCAACTCTTACTTAAATCTACAAGGAAGAATTGAACAACGCATGGCAGCCATGAAGTTGGCAGGTGCCGAAGTAGATGAAAAATTCTCCGAAACCTTTCAAGAAATGATTCATGACGAATCACTTGACCAACGCATGAAAAACCGCATGATGGAGCAAATGCAGGTTACCTTTGACGATTTGGACGGCAATGAAACCTTTGGCTTTGACGACCTTTCTTTGGAGCGGTACAGACAAGATTTATTGGAAGAATTCAATAAAGACAAAGTCAAATATCTGCGTATGCCTAAAGGCGTTTATACAGGCTTTAAAGCCGACACTTCTTTGTGTGCCGAAAACGGTTTGATTGCTTTGCTTGGCTATCCTGCTCGTCCGGCAAAATCACCAGAACACGAATACAAAGTTTTTGACCTTCTATACATCAACAAACAGGGTAAATTGGTTCTGCTTAACCAAAAAGACGTGTTGGATGCCTTAACCCATCATAAGGACAAAGACCGTTTTGTACCTGATGAGATAGATAAAGGCGATGATGCAGCCATTCAAGAATTGGTGAGTGCTATTAAAGCATGGCTAGATAGCCAAGCATCAGAAGAACAAGTACAAGAAGACGGCACTACCAAAAAAGTAATGGGAACGGAAGCAAAAGACCTTTTATCAAAATTGAGAAAGGGAGATAAAGACGCTTTATCCCGAGTAAAACAAAACGTCAAAGTGGATGAAAAATTCCAACTTGACAATTTCGATTTAATCACTTGGTTTTTAGTAACAGCATAGATATGAAACTACAGATATTCAATCAGGTTAATTTCCTTCAGGCACTCAAAGCACTTTTCAAAGACTTGAAAGTGCCCATGAACTACGTGGCGGACGAACCCACTACAGCAAAGGAAATCCTGAAAGACACTTACAAGGATAACGACACTTTCCAACTCATGGATGATGTCTATTTCTTGGGCATGGTGGACGATGCATCTTTTGAAGGCAATAAATCCTTAGAAGCAGAAAAAATCAAATCCGATTATGATGGCATACTGATTTTTGGAGTAACTCTTAAAAGCAGACCCAACGGACTGCTTCCTACCCGATCGCAATTGGCAGAAATTTCGAGAGCCTTTAACCGTGAGTTTTATTATACGCCTGTGGTGGTGGTTTTCAAATACGGATACTACTTAGCTTTTGCCAATACCGAACGACTCAAATACAAGCAAGAATGGCGTGAAGGCGAAAAGGCAGGTAAAGTAAGTTTGCTTCGGGATATTCATATTGAAAAACCACATTCTGGTCACGAACGCATTTTAGCCGAATTGCAAATTCCTACCACAGGAACAAAGAAAGTGGATTCCTTCGCCAAACTCTATGCGTATTGGCAGGAAGTATTTAGCGTAAGCCTGCTCAATAAGAAATTCTACCAAGAACTTTCCAACTGGTATTTCTGGGCAACACAGCATGTAACCTTTCCCGGAGAACCAACGATTGCCGATGCCCATCACAAAAACGCCAAACTGGAAGACCTGCTTCAAGAGCATCGAGCTACCAACGTAATCAGAATGCTTACCCGATTGCTTTTTGTGTGGTTCATCAAAGAGAAAAAACTGATTCCCGAAGAACTATTTGAACTGGATGCTTTGCAAAAAGATATTCTGAATGAAATCTCTCCTTACCATGAAAGGGGAATGTTCAAAGAGCGTAACAAGGAAAGCATATACTACAAAGCCATTTTGCAGAACTTGTTTTTTGCTACCCTCAATTGCCCTATTGAAGCAGAGAGTTTAGACAAACGCAAACGTGGCTTTCGTGGTGATGGCTATGGCACACACAGGGGCATAGACTACCTGATGCGTTACAAATCCTATTTCAAGAATCCTGATGCCTTTTTAGAAAAACTGAATCAAACTGTTCCTTTCTTAAACGGTGGGCTTTTTGAATGCCTGGACGATAAATTCAACAACCTCTATATTGATGGCTTCTCCGACCAAATGACAAAGGGCGAACAACTCATTGTGCCCGATTACCTATTTTTTGGTGTAGAAGAAGAAACCGACCTGAGCGACATTGTTGGCATCAAGGATAAAAAGTACAAACAAGCTGCTGTAAAAGGACTGATTAACATCCTCAAATCTTACAAGTTTACGATTACTGAAAATACCCCGATTGAAGAAGATGTAGCCCTTGACCCGGAACTATTGGGTAAGGTATTTGAAAACCTCTTGGCGAGCTACAACCCCGAAACCAAAACCACCGCACGTAAGCAAACCGGCTCATTTTATACACCACGGGAGATTGTAAATTACATGGTGGATGAAAGCTTGATTGCTTACCTGAAAAATGCAATCTCTGATTGGGGCGGATTGGATGATAAAACATTGGATAAAGAACTCCATGTGTTAACATCCTTTGACAGCAAAGTACCTTTTGCTGACAATCCCCGATTGCAAAAGGAAATCATTACTGCATTAAGTACTTGCACCATTCTCGACCCAGCTTGTGGTTCGGGTGCTTTCCCGATGGGCATATTGCAGAAAATGGTGCACATCCTCCAAAAGCTTGATCCGGATAATAAGGTTTGGAAAGAAGTGCAATTAGAAAAAGCCGAACAAGACTCAAAAGCAGCTTTTGAGATAGAAGACAAGCAAGCCCGTGAAGAACGCTTACTGGAAATAAACGAAGCCTTTGACCAAAGCATCAACGACCCGGACTATGCCCGTAAACTGTTCTTAATTGAAAACTGCATTTATGGGGTAGATATACAACCCATTGCCACCCAAATCTCCAAACTCCGATTCTTCATTTCTTTAGTAGTGGAGCAAAAGGTAAACGCTGAGAAAAATAATTTTGGCATACGACCTTTGCCTAACTTGGAAACGAAGTTTGTAGCAGCAAATACCCTTATTGGCATCAAAAAAGATGGTGGCTTATTTGAAACCGATGAAGTAAAAAAAGTGGAAAACGAACTTAAAATCGTTCGACATAAGATTTTCAGTCTTAAATCCAAAGAACGAAAAATTGCTTGGAGAGAAAAAGACAAGGTATTGAGAGAGAAACTTTCTACGGTCTTGAAAAATCAGGGTTTGCCTTTAGATGCTGCTGAAAAATTAGCTGGATGGGATCCTTATGACCAAAATGCTTCATCACCTTTTTTTGATTCGGAATGGATGTTTGGGATAAAGGACGGCTTTGAAATAGTAATTGGGAATCCACCATATTTGATAATTCCAAAAGAGCTGCTTAATGGAATTTACAAAGAATACAAACTTCAGGAAGGCAAACCTGATTTGTACCGTCTGTTTTTAGAAAAATCAGCAAAGATGCTTACACCTATTGGCATTTTTTCATTCATTACACCTAATACTTTTCTTACAATACCTAATAGCACGAAATTACGCAAATACATTTTAACGAATTTCCATATTTCAAGCCTTTTGAATTTTGATGAAACTGTTTTCGAAACAGCTTCAGTTAATAGCCTCGTCTTTGTGTTTGATAGAAAATTAAAAAATAACAAAACAAGGGTCTCTATTATTAACTCCAATAATAAAACAGCCCCAAGAAGCGATTATCATATTTCACAGAAAGAGTGGGAACAAAACACTCAATTTGAATTTAATATTTTTATAAATGACGAATCTAGCATTGTAATTACTAAAATTGAAGAGAATAGTAAAAAGTTGAATGACTTTGGTTTTTCTGTTTCGCTTGGAGCTCAACAATACCATAACACTATTCATTCAGAATCACAAATTCAGAACAGATTTTTGCATAGTGAAATAAAATTAAATCACAATTACATTCTTGAACTTGGCGGCAAGAATATCAATCTTTTCAAAATAGATTCACCAGCGAAGGAAATATATGTTGATTTCTCGGCTGAATTCTACACCAAACCCGATAAATCTTACTTTACAAAGCCAAGAGTAATTTTTAGAGAGATTACAGGAAAGACAATAATTT
Organism: Kaistella solincola; assembly: GCF_000812875.1. Classification (GTDB taxonomy): domain Bacteria; phylum Bacteroidota; class Bacteroidia; order Flavobacteriales; family Weeksellaceae; genus Kaistella; species Kaistella solincola. Next base: position 26,107 of record NZ_JSYK01000004.1, read on the forward strand.
CAGCATACACAGAAAAGGTATTTGTAATAAGCAAATCATGCTATTCAATTATTGGAAAGCCTGAAAAACTAAAAAATCTGCAATTAATACTGTCATCAAGACTAATCGGGTATTGGGTTTCTAGCATTGGTGACAAATCCAAACAAAGATTATTTCCAAGAATTACAAAATCCGCAATAAACAAAATACCCGTTAAATTATTCCCTAACACAAATTTCGCATGCAATCTCCATGACATGATTGCTTTCTCATCAAATTCTTCACGTTTCGCAATATTTAGAAATATTCAAGATGGACTTGTTTTCAATCTATATTTTAAAAAGCATGTTGACGATCTAAATCTTAATGTTATTGAAATGGTTGAAAATGACGTCACGATCGCCATGCAAGGAAGCCTTTTCGAACATCAGAGCCAATTAAATAAGGAACAAATAGTTGAATCACTCTATGCCAAATGGAGCCACCCCGATAATGAAGTCCGCAATCGCATCAAACTATTTGCTGTGCGTAGCCCGGAGATTTTAAAACCGATATTGGAAAGCTAATGAAGAAAATTAAGGAAATAAAAATCCAAAACTTTAAGGCTTTTCAAAAAGAGCAGGTTTTTCCAATCAATGGAAAACATGTTTTGGTATATGGTAACAATGGTTCGGGTAAGTCGTCCTTATTTTGGGCATTGTACACACTTTTGCAAAGCAGTATCAAAGAAGATGATGGCGTAAAGAAGTATTTCAAGAAATACGTGGCATCGAATAAAGGCACACACCAAACATTGAAAAACGTATTTATGGACGAGAATGAACAATCCTTCATCAAACTCAGCGCCATAGATACAGCAACACAACATGAAGAAACTTTCACTATTTCGCATGATGTAATCAATACGAATGATGATGCCAACACGCTGATTCAAGAACTCAACATAGCCAGTGACTTTATCAATTATAAACTGCTACACAACTTCTATCGAGCATCACACAAACAGGAAGTAAATCTTTGGCCAGTTTTTGAACGGGATATTTTTCCTTTTATGACTGATGGTACACAAAACTGGCTGGATGATATTATTAAAGCACCAACGTTGGATGTTCCGAGAACGCCAAAAGGTGCAGTTGCTTCACGAAACAGAAAGCAGCGATATGTAGATGATATTGCTGCACTTAATGAAAAGATTCAAAACCTTCTAAATGAAATTACAGGTCACGCCAACATCTTTCTAAAAGACCATTTTTTTGAAGGAAAAGATGTTATCAAAGTAGCTTTAAGTTTTGAAAAGAAATTTAAATTTGACCTGATTAAGAACAAGATATGGGAAGACAATAAGCAGGGTCAGCGTCATGACCAATTGCATATCAAATTAGGCGTTGAAATTTATGATGACACCATTCCTGAAAAATGGAGAGCCATTGAACGGGTGCAATCTTTTCTAAATGAAGCACAATTAACCAGAATTGCTATTGGAGTGCGTATTGGTGCATTGCGAACAAGACCTTTGGCAAGTGCCAGATTTAAGATTTTGGTACTGGATGACATGCTCATCAGCTTAGATTTATCCAATCGAATGGATGTGGTTCGCATCATTCTAAACAAGGAAGAAAAGGAAGATTTGAAATTCTTTGACGGCTTTCAAAAGTTCATCCTTACACACGACAAAGGTTTCTTCAATCTCATACGCAGAAATACAGATGAAGAAGAATGGGTGTACTTCAATTTCAATAAAGATGAAAAAGACAGTTCCGCACCCAAAATCAAAGAAGACGAATCTCCTATACAGCGGGCAATTAAAAGATTCGAAGAAGGAGAATTTGAAGCCTCTGGAAATGAATTAAGAAAGGAAGCAGAAGCAATATTGGACAGCTTCTTAGACCCAGATATGAAATTTTTCAACCAAAAGTTCAAGGGCTTAAGTCAGAAATTAGATGATGCTTTTAAGCAACTTATTGATAAACGCCACAAGGACTTCACCGAAAAATTCATAAATGACCTGGACTTATCCAAACTCAAAAAAATCAAAACCGACTATTCAACAGACGGTACATTGACAGCAGAAGAAATCGCTAATCTCGACAGCATTAAAACCAGACTTTTCGACTTCTTAATTGAGTTTAACGAAAAGAAAAACCGAAAAGAACTGCTCATCACCGAGACCAAAGACATCTTGGACAGGATCATGAATGCAGCTTCACATCATTCAGAGAATCCATTGCACCGAGAAGAACTGAAAAACGCCATTGCAAAAATGATAGAATTAAAAGAACATCTATAGCATGACTAAGCCAACCCTTCACAGCCACACACATTGCCAAGCCACACAAGCCCATGCTCAAACCAAAGCTTGGCAAAGAGTGTGTCTGTCCCAACGCACCCCAAAACCGACAGACAAACCAACGGACGAAGAAGAAGCACGATGCCCTAACACACGTTTTGCGTCATGCGGGGTGACGTGCTTATATTCAAGTTCAGTTTTCCAATTGGGCTTTGGTGCTGGGTTGACAGTTTTGTGCTCCGAAAACCCGCAAGAACGCAAAGCGTGGGAACGTTGTAGGCAATAACGCCAAAACTCCGCTCAAAGAAATATGGAATATTTTACTTATTGGACAATAAATGACACGCCAAGTAATGCAACTCAACCCTATTCTATTTTTCTTTGGATTTTAATTTTTTCATTGATTATTTTTTCATTGATATGGAAATTCAAAAAAAATGACTCTGATAAAAATTTTTATTTATTTGGTTCCGGACTGTTTATATTACTTTCACTTCCTGCATATATTTATCTAAAATTCTTTAATGGGAATCCAAATCAAGAAAGAATTGAAAAATACTTGACTGACAAAAAAATTGAAGTGGTAGAAGGCCAAATACAGGAATTTTACAGATTTAATCCTGTGATCGTAAGAAATGGAAAACAGCCTCACGAAGAATTTAAAGTGGATTCTGTTAAATTCCACTATCTTGAAAATGCATTGTATGAATTTTCTAATTTTGGTGGAAATCACAGTGATGTATTTCATAATGGACTAAATGTGCGAATTACATACGTAAAAGGTGAAAAAGGTAATGAAATACAAAAAATTGAAATAAAAAAATAATTGTTACTGCCTACAACACGGTATTTCTATTAGCGGGGTTGAAGTTTACATCATAAAGATTTTCGCTAATTGCCCATTTTGTTACATTTATAAAAACCAGTTATAATAATCCCCGCCAACAGAAATACCCAACCGTTGTGTGCAAGGGTAAACGACCTATTCATCCAAACTTGAGCAAACAATTATTGAAATAGAATTTTAATATATTTACAATGCCAAGATGTTTTTTAAAACAACACTATCATGGACATTACAAATTTGCCAGAAGATTTATTTGAAAATAACTACACGGACACTTCAGACCTGCAAATTGCTAACTACGAGGCGTATAAACTTGTTTCCAAAAATAAGATTAACCTAAACAAAAATGTATTCAGTTTTTTGTTGGACGGACAAAAGGACATTCACTTTTCTAATGACATCGTTTCGATCGATGATACACAATCCTTGCTTCTTGCATCGGGGAATTTTTTAACAACAGAAATTGTAGGGGCAAATAGTTATAGTTGCCTACTCTTTTTCTTTTCTCAAAAAAACATTAATGATTTTTTATTGAAATATGGGCATTTATTTAACCCAAATGACTTAAATAAATCAGCGGCCAGTAGTCCCTATTTCCTTATGGAAAAAGACAATTTTATTATCCATTTTATTAATTCTATTCAACAAATTTATGGTTTGAATCAAACAATCTCTCAAAAGATTCTGGAATTGAAATTTGAAGAAATTATGCTGTATCTGGCTGATAAGTATGGGCAAAGTTTTTTTGTTTATCTACATTCATTATTAATCAATGAAAGAGAATTATCTTTTAAAATGGTCATTGAAAAAAATCTGTACACGAGTTTGAATATTGACGAGGTCGCTTTTCTATGTAATATGAGTCTGTCTACTTTTAAGCGGAAATTTTTACAATTATATCAAGAGTCTCCAGGAAAATGGTTTCAACTAAAACGACTCAACAAAGCCAAAAAATTATTGCTTAATAATGAAGCAACCCCATCAGAAATCTATATGGACTTTGGTTATGACAGCTTATCAAATTTTAGCACAGCCTTTAAAAACGAATTTGGTTACAGTCCAAAAAACATGATGAAGACTTGACCTTTTTTCATAAGTTTTTGAACTAAATAAAAAAGCACCACAAGTTTAAAGGTGCTACATTTGTTAAAACAAAATTGGTTTAATTTAAAAATAAAAAGACATGAAAAAATTAGGATTATTAGTTCGACTAGAAGCTAAAGCAGGAAAAGAAAAAGATGTTGAAGCCTTTATCACAAGTGCATTGCCACTCGCTAATGAAGAAGCAGGTACTGTTACGTGGTATGCGTTCCGTATTGACGCTTCTACATTTGGCATTTTTGACACTTTTTCAGATGAAGAAGGCAGAGAAGCACATCTTGGTGGTAAGATTGCAAAGGCGTTAATGGAAAATGCACCTGAATTGTTGGCTACTGCACCATCTATTGAGAAATTGGACGTTTTAGCGGCTAAATAAATATACCACAATTATTATAAAATGGCAGCCTGTCAAAGTTCTGTAAATGAATTTGGACAGGTTGCCTTTGTTTACAAAACAGCTTCATAATAAATTAAGCTTAGACTGACGAAGAAACCCAGCCCACAACAAGGGTTTGCCAAAAGCGGGGCTGAAGTGCTTCTATTAAACATTTCTGCAAGGTTCAACAGTAGTAATTCTATTGAATTTTTGTGCTAAAAAACTCCGCCTTCGGCAAGCCCCGAAACGTTATAGGTAATGCAAACGAATATACTGTATGAATTTTGAAATAAACGCAATTGTTGGTTTTTTAAGTGGTTCTATTGCTACTATAATTCTTAATCAAATTTTTAATTACTTTAATAAAAGAACTGAATTTGATAGGGAGCTTAAAAAAATTAAGTTTGTTCGAACTCTTGAAATATCCGAAAAAGCTGTCGCTTACTATTATACGTACTTTACCAAAGTTAATGAGATTAAAAAATCTATTGATAAGCTATCCTCAAGTCTGAAAAAATTAGATAATTCGCAGGATGGTCTTGAGGGTATCCAGAAATTAATTGAAACTAACTCTTAAGCTTTATTTTCACTAGGAGAGACGCAAGGAATAAATGTAAATGGAGTAAATTTATATTTCGACCTGGAAAACGATGAAGATTGGAATGAAGAAGATTTAGCAGGGCTTTTGGAATGTTTATCGACAACTGAGCATTTAAATAATGAGCTGCTAATATGGACAAAAGAATATGAAAAATATAATGAGTTAAATGATGATAAAATGGTAGAATTTTGTCTGGTTAAAACCGATAATATTACCCCGCTTTATATTAATGCGCTTGACAATTATTCTATTTTATTAGCAAAAAATTTAAAAGCTATACGCAACCGGATGCAAAAACTTAAAAAAGAATTTAAATAGGCACTACCTATAACAGTGTATTTCTATTAGCGGGGTTGAAGTTTACATCATAAAGATTTTTGCTAGTTGTTCATTTGTTATATTTACAAAAAGCAGTTATAATAATCCCCGCCAACAGAAATACCCAACCGTTGCCTACAATTTCCAAGATTGCGCAAAAACGAAATATTTAAATTTGCGACTTGAATTTTAAATTAAAATCCGAAGAAATTTGCCGGTATTTGCATCAAATTTTCTGAAAAATATTCTGCGAGCTTTCAACTGCGAAAAGAATTTAAAAACGAAAAAATAGCGCAAAAAGTGCGAAATTTTTCTGGAGCTGAACATCAAATAAAATTTTTAGTTTATCGGAAATTCTGCATCAAAATCTTAAAATTTTGCGTCGTGAAAAATATCGAGCAGAATTGGCAAAATTTTTAAAAATAGAGTTGCGAAAATTTGAATAGGATTCCTGAATTTTTTTCTAAGCAAAATATCGAGCAAAAAGGGGAAATTTTTGAAAAATTAATTTCTCTAAAAGGAACTGTAGGCAACATGGTATTTCTACAAGCGGGCCGGAAGTTTTCATTTAGAGATTTGTGTTATAAATTTAGTATATTTCAAGTTGAAAAAGATCGGTTATTAATGCCCGCCTGCAGAAATACCCGGTCGTTAGCTGCAATTTACCATAATAATGTAAAAATGATTTACAGATTATTCATTGTCCTATTTCTAACTTTAATTTCTTGCAAAAAAGAAAATAATTATAAAGAAGTTAAAAAAACTCTAGAAAAAGTTTATGATGATGATCAAAAATTGCGAACATATAATAATTATTCTTCTGAACAGAATCAACTTGACAGAAAGAACGTTCAAATAGTAACCAAAATAATTGATAGTATTGGTTGGTTGGGAAAAAACCAAATTGGTGAAAAAGCTAATAACGCATTATTTATGGCAATTCAACATGCTAATAAATTAGAAACAATGGAAAAATATCTTCCAGTTATGAAAGAAGCTGTGAAAAATGGAAAAGCAGAGAAAAAACAATTAGCTTATTTAATCGACAGAGTTGAAATCTTAAATGGTAGAAAACAAATATATGGAACTCAATATTCTTTGAATGAAAAAGGTAAAGTGGTTATTCTAAATAATATTGATTCCTCTAACGTAAATGACCGTAGAAAATCAATGGAATTAATATCAATTGAAAAATATAAAGAAATGATTGAAACTGAAAAATAAAGAACTACAGCTAACAGTGTATTTGCAAAAAACGGGGTTGAATTTTTCCTTTTAAAATTTATTTTTAATATCCGCAAAAATGCTTTTCATATTTCAATTTTCATTAATTTAGAAATCTGAAAAAGCATTTAGCTCCGGGCGGTTTTCCTTATCACTTTGGTTTGCAGTAGCCCGTTCTTCGCAAATACTTTTCGTTAGTGGCAATTTTAACAGACCGTAAACCAAAGACAGAAAACTAATCCAATGGCACTTTATCCAAACATACTTTTTCACTTTACGACAAAGAAAAGTCTTGAAACAATTTTAACAAGCACGTTTAAAATTTCTTATGCCAGAGAAATGATAATTGGTGGCAATAAGACAAAGAAATTTGCGGTTCCTATGGTTTCATTTAGTGACTTAAGGCTTTCTGAACTAAAAAATAACATCGGAACTTACGGAAAATTTGGCATTGGGCTAACTAAGGATTGGGCAATTAGAAATGGTTTAAATCCAGTTATGTATGCTAGTCAAAATAGCTTGTTCACCGAAAATTTTATGAATGGAATTGAGGATTTTTTTAAGCTTGTAAACAATTCAGTTGACAGAAGCGGTAGATATGAAGCTGCATACAATAACACAATAAACACATTACGCTACATAAAAAACTACAAAGGCGATTTAATTAGACCTGGAAAAGAAACCGTGTTAGATTATGTTTTTGCAAATGAACGTGAATGGAGATATGTTCCACCAATTACAGAAGACATATTATCATTCATTCCTATCGAAAAAATTGAGACATCGCAGCAAAAGTCAGCTTTCAATAAAAAAGTTAGTCATTTAAGACTCAATTTTGAGCCAGATGACATAAAATATTTAATTGTAGAAAAAGACAGTGATATAAATGCTCTTATAACTCATTTGAGATACGCTAAAAGCAGGTTCTCTAGTGAAACAGTTGACAGACTTGCGAGCAGAATTCTAACTTATGAGCAAATAGAAAAAGACGTATAAAAACTGCCACTAACAAGGGTTTTGCAATGGTGGGGCGAAACTGCAAAGTTCAACGGTATTTCTTCGATTGAACTTTTGTGCAAAATTGAAGATTTGTGCTTCGATTGCCCCACCATCGCAAAGCCCCGAAACGTTAGCCGAAATATTATGACAAGAGTAGTACTTAGATTGGAGTTTAATCATATATTTCCAGAAGAGGAAAAGAAAGATATTATTGAGTATTTAAAACTGATTTCTAAATTTTCATTAGAAAATATTATTGGCTTCTTTAATTCAAATCCAACTATAAATTTTAATAATTTTTTTTCAAATCCAGTTACTGGAAATGAAATATTTCAAAGAGTAAAAAAATATTGTATACAAAATAATATTTACAGCACACCAGAAGTAGTTTCAACTGAAGCGAGTATAAAAATTTCAGAAATAATTCTTGCCAACAAGGATATTTTAATTACAAATAATAGTATCAATGAAGATCCCGACCGTGATGAAATAAATTTATTTAAAGCATTTTTATTAATTAATGAAACAATTAATAAAAGCGATAGTCTTTTTTTGGAATCCTCTACAGAAAATATTGATAAGATTTCAGAGATAATGATTGCACTAAAATTTTCAACTTCAGATATTGGTGTATATGAAAACATCGATATTGAGTTGCTTAAACTAGCATATGTGACGTCATATAAATTTGAGAGCTTAATACACTTTCTAAAAGAAAAGGACGAAAATAAATATTTGATCGATGAATTATGTTCATTTTTTAAGCAAAATTCAATAGATGAATTAAAAAAACAAGTGGATTATTTAGTTGTTCAAATACAACTTTTTAGACAAACTAAATCTTTCAAATTTAAAGTTAATGAACCTGAAACAATCGCATTTCTTGATAGTCTAATTTCAGAACAAATTGAGGAAGATTTAGATTTTTTACATTTAAGAAATTATCCGTTGTACAAAATGGATTCAGAAACTTATACTATAATAAATGCTTTTTTTGTACTTGATAAATTCACGAAGAGTATCAAATTCTTACTTAAAGAATGTTTTAATAAAAAAAATGGACTAAAACCAAGTGACAGAACTTTCTTTAATTTTTATAATAAAGATTTTTCTGAGAATTATTTAATGAAAAATGTATTAAATAATATTTTTTCAAAAAAATATTTTATTAAACACGAAGTATTAGATACTAATGAAAGTGAGCCAGATTATTACATACGCCATAACAAAGATATTTACCTCTTTGAATACAAAGATGTATTAATTGCCAAAGAGGTAAAAACATCTTCTGACATAAATAAAATTGCTAAAACATTAAAAGGTAAATTCTTAATAAATCCAAACAATGGTAAAAGAATAGGAATTGGGCAAATTATAACTCATATAGAAGCAATATCTGATAATAATTTTATTTATGATAAAAATATTACAAATAATAAATTCTATAACATTTATCCTATTCTATTGTTATCTGATCGTACTTTGGAAATTCCTGGAATAAATTATATGTTAAATAAATGGTTTAGTGAAAACCTAAAAATTGAAAATAAATATCTAAACATTAGAAAGCTAACAGTTATTGACTTAGATACTTTGATTTTCTTTGAACTATATCTTAAAAATAAAGATAAAAACTTTAAAAAATTACTTGATGAACATATATCAAAAATGAGTATGTCAATTAAGAGTTATGGAAAAAGTAAATTAGAATATGAAGCAAATCTTTTAAAAAAAATAACTCAAAAATTAGCACCATTTAGTAGTAGATTTCAAACGGGAATGTTTAATCAAAAGCTATTTATAGAAAGATTTATGCACTTAGTTAAAGAAAAAAAATAATAATACTACGGCTAACATCGTATTGGCGAAATGGCGGGCTAAGGGAGAAATTGAAAGTTTCTCCTTTTTTTGTCGCAACAGCCTTTTATATTTCCTTTTTTCATAAATTTAGAAAATAATAAAAGGCTGTTGCTTAGCTTAGTGCAAAATTGAAAGTTTCGGTTTTCTAATCCGCCACTATCGCCAATACGCGGCCCGTTAGCGGTAACCTTATGACGACCATAGTAAAATGACAAAGGAAAAAAAGAACATACAGAAAACTGACGGAGGAATTTTTCGAATATTCGAATTAATTACGGAATCGATTGGTTGGTTACAAATAGTTGCTTCTCCTCTTTTGATTGGACTAATTGTAGGTGCAATTATCTATTTTCCTGATCCAACAACGACAAGACTTGCTTTGGTAGCGACCTTGGGACTTGTTATAGGTGTAATTTGGGCGACAAAACAATGGAAAGGAAAAGGAACTATTTGGTTTATGTCAAGAATAATGGCGACACCTGAATTGGACAAACCAGACGAAGAAGTTAAACCAAACACTGGAAGCAATGACGGACAGAAAGGCAACCGCTAACAGCACATTGGCTATAGGCGGGGTTTCGTCTCCGCTTGACAGTTTTGTGGTAGCCGAAAGTTCAGTTCTCCGAACAAACTTCTGTGCTGAAAAGCCCGCCCATCGCCAATCTGCCAAACGTTAGCCACAATATTTGAAAAACGCAATGAAGTTAAAATTTTTCTTTCTATTCATTACAATGTTATTTATACCCAAATTTTATTCACAGGAAATAGAATATCATGTTTTAATGATTGGCAAGCCTCAAGAAATATTTTTAAAAAAAGACCTAAATAATAATTACAGTGGAAAAATTATTACTAAATTTTATAAACCTTGTAAATACTTTTTAGGAATTACGTTACGAAAGTATAGTGAAATAGAAATCAAAACTAATTTGGATTCTACTATTGTAAAAGAAACAATTAATGATTTAAATAAAGCTGGAATTAATAGTCTTGAGAAATGTGATTCGAATGAAGAATGTAAATCAATCAAATTTCTAGATAGTGATTTTCTTGTTTTCAAAATAAATACTCAAAACTCATCCGAGACATTTGAATTTTCTGAAGTTTATCCTGAAGAATTGAATTCTAATAACATTGAAAAAAACTTTATAAGGAGAAAAGCTCAAATTTTAATTACACTTATCGACAATAAAATAAATTTAAAAGAACAATTTAGAATAGCAGAAAAAAATATATCAAATCCTTATTGTTACTCTTGTGGAGGAATTTCTTCATGTTGTATAGAATAATACTGCGGCTAACAGTGTATTTCTATTAGCGGGGTTGAAGTTTACATCATCAAGATTTTCGCTGTTTGTTTATTTCGTTATATTTACAAAAACAAGTTATCATAATCCCCGCCAACAGAAATACCCTACCGTTATCTGCTATGAACAAAAAGCGGTTATCAATATAAAGGATTAAAAAAATATAATATGAAAGAACATAAACTACCAATTCCAAAAGAAATATTATTAGCGCTCGCCATTATTGGATTTCTACTTGTAATTATTTGCACTTTTCTTAAAATTACTAACAAAGATTTCTCGGAAAATTATTCACAATTAGGGATTGGGATTGCTCTCCTATTTCAAATAGTTCCATGGTTTGTTGTGCTTATCGATTTGATAAGAAACCAAATAAAAAATAAAATCATGTGGTTTGTTGGAATGTTTGCATTCGGGTCTTTGACTGTGATTTTATATCTAATCAATCGGGAAAAACATTTAAGACTTTACAAAAGATTTGAAACAATCTAATAAAGTGGAAAAAATTTGTAGAACATAAAATAGAAATCACAGCAGATAACAGTGTATTTGCAAAAAACGGGGTTAAAATTTTACTTTGAGAATTTAGTTTTTAATATCCGCAAAAATGCTTTTCATATTTCAATTTTTAGTAAATTAGAAATCCGAAAAAGCCTTTGCTCGTGGAGGTTTTTCTTACCACTTTTGGTTTGCAGTAGTCCGTACTTCGCAAAAAGGACAACAATCATTACCACGTGCCGCTTACGCTTTCGGCGTTCAGATACTCCACGTACAGAGGGAATTAAAATTATTGCGAAGAAAAAAGGCGGCCTTTTTTTACAAGCCACAGCAGAATTTCTTGCGGTGGCTTTTTTCTTGACTAAAGTGAAAAAAAAATGCCGTTTAAGCGGCAAATTTTTCTGAATATTTGGACAACATTAAAGCATAAGTTCTGTGGAAAATATTACCTGCTAAAAGGCTAAATTTTTAAATTTTAGTACTGAATAATTTCTGAAATAATTATAGTATATTCAACTTCTAATAACTGCAGATTTTTATGATTAAACTTTACTTTTTTATTTTTTCTCTCTTCCTTTTTTCCTGTAAGGCGCAACAGAGCAATTCTGTAAAAATAAATTCTGAAATTAACAAAGAATATCTGGCTAGTAGAAAATCGTTCGTCGGAAAACTGTCTCCGGAAGAATATAAGGAAATTCGAAAGCTTATTACCGATGAACTACAAACGCAAGTTCCAGCTGGTAAATCAATTTTAATTAATTTTGATCAATATGGTGTAAACTGTTTTGGAAGTAAGCATAACGAAAAAACCGCTATGGCCGTTATCGATAGAAGAGTTAGCATCTCTGCCAGAATTTCAAAAGAAAATAACGCACAGGATTTTTTTGTTTATACCACTAATGTTTTGAATAAGCACCGGTATGAGAATAGAAAAAATTTCCTGCTGGATTCCGGTTTTTTTGCGAAATATATTTTTTCGCTGAATGAAAACTGCAACGCGTTTTTTATCTTAAAACCAAACGGTGAGTTTATAAAATACTATGGAACAGATTACTATTCACAAGTTGAAAAATTCCTGAAGAAAAAATAAAAAAACCTCCAATTAACACGTAATTTTTTTTGCAGAAATCAGAAATTATTTATTAAAAATTTAAAAAAAATAACCATGAAAAAAAACGCATCTATAGTTATTTCTTTGCTTGCAACGCTGATACTTATTGCAATAGTCGCAAATTGGTTCTTACATTTTAGCGCTCAGGTCAATAACCTTATAAAGGTTTCAATGTTTATAGTTATCGGCATTGCTTTTATGATTTTCAGTTACGCTTTGTCCAATAAATTAAATAAATCGATCGTTTTTCTTTGCGGTGTTTATTTAATTGTGATGAATTTTCTCCCCGATAATGAAGTTATTTCGATAATTGGTATAATCTGTTTGGTGGTACCGATGCTAATTGGCAGATTTTCGCGTGAAATGCGGGAAATTGATTCAGAGGAAGAATAAATTTTATAAGCTCAAAAGCACTTTCACCTGAAATTGACTGTTTTGTCTATTTGTACTTGAAATAATGAGCATCATGCAAACTAAAACCCGATTTCAACGCGTATTAAACGGTGAAAATATTCCCTTTAGCGATCCGGAATATTCAAAAATTTTAAAACATTTAATTTCATAATCCTAAAGCCGAAATGCCAACTTTTGTACACCTTGCCGACGAACGCGACGCTGAGAAAATCCGGAAAAACGGCATAAAATCTCGCAAAAACTTCGGCGTTTACTGCATGCCGGTCATCCAGAATTTTTACCTTTCGCACCAGTGGCTGCGCGAGCTGAAAAGAGACGGTACCAAATCGATTGTCGGAGTGTATTTCAAAATGCCTTCGGCGGAAATGGTTTTCGCGGGCCGCTACGGGCAGCGTCACCGCCATATTACGGCTGGCGAGGCGATCAAAGAAATTATGGCTTTGGACGATGCGTTAGGTTATGAATTAATCGTGGACCGGAAAATCGAAGCAAAGGAAATTGTCGGTATTAAGCATTTGCCGCAAACCTTGGGTTGGCGATACATGCCGGACAGTCACAACAAAAAGCCGTGCTCCTGCGAATATTGTCTGAAAGGCACCATCAAAGGGCGCCGCACTTTCAACCGTCTGGATTCCGAAGAGTAAAACGTGGAAAAGAAAAAATACAGCTTTTATGCCCAAAAAAATCCGTCCGCCTTTCCCGGAATTTCCGGTTTTAATGAATGACAGAATTACGCTGCGACAAATTTCAGCTGCTGATCTTCAGTCATTAATTGAAATTTCTTTCTACGACGGAATTCCCGCGAAAACTTTCGAAGAAGCGCTTGCAATGAATAACAGAATAAATGAAGATTACGCGCGCGGAAATTCGCTTCATTGGGGACTTGTGGAAAATTCCTCCGGTGAAATTGCCGGAACCTGCGGCTTTTACCGCGGTTTTGAAAACGATGCCGGCGAGCTTGGTTGTGTTTTGCTTCCGCAATTCTACGGAAAAGGTTTAATGACTGCCGCGCTTCAGCTAGCCTGTGAATTTGGGAAAAATGTCCTCAAATTGCAGCATATTTTTGCCGTCACCACTTCTGAAAATCAAAAAGCAATTTCCCTGCTCGATAAACTTAATTTTGTAAAAACTGAAAATTTGCCCGAAAAGCAGGTAAAATTTGAACTTTTTTAAAGTGAAGTGAAGATATTTCTCACCGAAAAACAATTATAAACTTTTAAATCAGATAAATGAAAGTTACACCAGAACATAACGAAAAAATTGCCAGACTTACTTTTGCTTCGGTTTACCCGCATTATGTGGCAAAAGTTGAGAAAAAAGGCCGCACACAAGCTGAGCTTCACGAGGTTATCGAATGGCTGACTGGTTTTAATGAACAGAAAATCCAGGAACTCATCGACGAAAATGTCACTTTTAAAACCTTTTTTGAAAGTGCGAAACTGAATCCGAAAGCAGAATTAATTACGGGCGTGATTTGCGGTTACCGCATTGAAGAGATTGAAAACACGCTGACACGCCAGGTGCGGTATTTAGATAAGCTGATTGACGAACTCGCGAAAGGCAAAAAAATGGAAAAAATTCTGCGTCAATAAAAAACCAAAAAAATACGCGAAAAGGGACTAATTTTTAATGAAGTTGATTAAAAATTTTAATCCGTATTTTTATAGCTTTAAGCTTTCAAAATAATTTTTTAAATACTTTAGATTCAAAAATTTGCCCTTAAAACGGCAAATTTTTTCATTTTGCCCTGCAACTTTTTTCCGGAATTTTCTTGGTTTTACCTATCTTAGCGAGGGAAAAATCGAAATTTAAACTTTTAATTTTCGGAAAGGACGCAACAAATAATCTCAGCAGCAAAACTATAATTGATGAAAAAAATACGGAAATATTATCAGTGGACCACCTCGATACCATTGCTCGCATGCGTTTTATATCTGTCCGGATATTTAAATGATAATCTGGTTTTTCAGGCTATTGCCGGTGTTTTATTGATTTTCTGTGTCATGTCCGCGGTGCACCATTCCGAAATCATCGCGCATCGGGTAGGAGAGCCGTACGGAACGATTATTTTGGCGGTTTCCATCACGATTATAGAGGTGGCGATTATCGTTTCGCTCATGATCAGCGGCGGCGAAGAATATGCGCCCTTCGCGCGAGACACGGTATATGCTGCAGTTATGCTCATTTTAAACGGAATTGTCGGACTTTCTTTGTTCATCGGTGGCAATAAATTTCACACGCAGACTTTTTCGCCACATTCTGTAAGGATCGCGCTTGTCGCTTTAATTTCGATCGTTGCTTTCACCATGATTTTGCCCACTTTTACGAAAGGTCAAGCGGGTCCGTTTTACACTGAAGCGCAGCTTGTATTTGAATTTATCGCCTGTCTGGCGATTTATATCGCTTTTATTTCCGCACAAACCGGCAAACACCGTGAATACTTCCTCACCGAAACCGGCGACTCTCCCGAGGAAGATCACACTGGCGATGTTTCCAGACAGTCGTTGTGGATCAGTATTGTCTTTCTTTTAATCAGTCTCATCATCGTGGTTTTACTTGCAAAAGTGCTGACCATTCCGATTGAAGATCTCATCCTGTATTATGGTTTGCCGAAAAGTTTAGTCGGAATTATCATTGCCGCGATCATTCTTTTACCGGAAGGTATTGCAGCGGTGAATGCCGCGCGGTCTGATAAGCTCCAGACCAGCTTAAATTTAGCTTTAGGTTCTGCCATAGCAAGTATTGGTCTAACCATTCCGGCAGTTTCCCTCGCCAGTTATATTTACGGCTTTCCGCTAGTGTTGGGGCTGGATATCGTACCTATTATTTTGCTGGTAATATCCATATTTACCGTGCTTATTTCGCTTATTGGCGGCCGCAGCAACTCGGTATACGGCGTAGTATTGTTGGTGAATCTTTTAGCTTATATTTTCCTGACCATCAATCCGTAAAAAAAGGCGGTTCAAGCACGGATTTTTTTATTATTTAAGATTTTTTTTTCTGACCGAAATTTCTAACCGTTTGTAAACGCTTAATTATTAAATTTTTAAAGAAATAATTTTGCTGTTCGAATTTTTATATTTTACTTTGTAGTACAAAGTACTTTTAAAATTAATTTAAAAATAAATCAAATTATGAAAACGCTCACCAAAGAAAGATTAAATATCTATCGCATCATTTCGCTGATCATTACACTGGTCGGAATTGCATTACTGATATTTATGATCACCGTAGAAAGTGAGCCTGGACTTTTGCCGCTGCTGCTCTTTTTTTCCGGAATTTCAGCTACGCTTTACTTCCATTTAAAACTGAAAAATCTTGCCAAATAGCGGCGGATTTTTCTAAACTACATTTAAAAGAAAACACCTAAATACCTCAGAAAAAATGAAAACACTAGAAACATTCGAAAAGAATTCCAACAAAAGATTGGTTGGTTTATTGGTCGGCGTCGCTGCGATTTTATCGCTTTTTGCCATTTTGCAAGTCACCATCGGAACGGGAATCGACGGGCAGGGCTTTAACTGGAAACTTGACGATTTCGTTGTTATCGGCGGCTTGCTGCTTGGCACCGCTTTGCTTATCGAATTTGTCCTTCGAAAAGTAAAAACCCGCAATATGCGGATTTTAATCTGTACCTTAGTTCTGTTGGCTTTTGTCTTGATCTGGATTGATCTTGCCGTCGGAATTTTCAATATTCCCGGCTTTTCCGGCAGCTAAGTTGAGCTGAAAAAATTAAAGATCATCGCCCGAAAATTTCAAAATCGGGCGATTTTTATTTGTAAAATTAAATATGAAAAAAAAGTTATCCATCTTTCTTTGTGGTGTGTTAATGGTCGGCTTTTCTTCTGCACAAAAAAAGCAGATGAAATATTTTGATGAGGATTATGTTCAGATTCCCAAAAAGGAATTTAAAAAACGCCGCGCGACTTTTAATTATTTGGATTTGCCGGGAAATTCGCCAGACGAAAGAAAACTGGTTTACCGGGAAAATGCTGGACAGATTAACAGCAGGCCGGCGCTGCAAGCATTGCTGGAAAAGGAATTAAACCTCCAACTAGATGCTGAGAAACCTTTGGTTATCATTTTTCATCCCGGAAAAGATAGATGCAATTCAA
The DNA here is from genome assembly GCF_000812875.1 of Kaistella solincola. Classification (GTDB taxonomy): domain Bacteria; phylum Bacteroidota; class Bacteroidia; order Flavobacteriales; family Weeksellaceae; genus Kaistella; species Kaistella solincola. The sequence goes on from NZ_JSYK01000004.1 coordinate 43,144, forward strand.
CCGGCTCTTCAACGCCGGAAGATATTCGATTTCGATACTTACAACTGGAAAAAGCGGTAATGGAAACCGCTCAGACCAAACCGATTTACATCTATAAAAATAAATCAGAACTTAAAACAAGTAGTGTAAATACATGGTATCAAGATCCGAAAGCAACGATTGAAAAGCTTTTCTTCAAAGAGCATTATCCTTGTGGTAGTTTTGTGGTTATTTCAAAAAACGGCGATTTCATCTCCTATTTTGGTGAATATTCTTACAGTCAGGTTCCTGAAGCGCTGCAGAATTTAGCGAAATAGTTCATTTAAAAATTCACAAAGAAACCGATGCCTCAAAAAATCCTTTCAGAATTCACCGATGCAGAACTTTTGCTCGAAAGTAAAAGAATGAAATCTATGCAGTTTATCAATGCGGTTTTATTTGGAGTGATGATAGGCGTTGCGACATACAGCACGGTGAAAAACGGTTTGGGCATTCTGACATTTTTCCCGCTGCTTTTCATCCAAATGCTGGTAAAAAACCGTTCACGCAAAAAAGGCGTGGATGCTTTTGTCAAAGAAAGAAATTTGCAGTAAAAAGCCGGATTAATTTAGTAGAAACTTTTCTGACATTCGAGAAAAATATCGTGCTTTTTAGCTGTTTTCTGCCAAATAATTGGAGAGTACTTTGTCTACCAGTTCTTCTTTCGTCAAATGGTGAAAAATGGTTTTCACTTGCTGTCTTACGTCCTCCGGAATCTCGCGGTTGGGTTTTGTTTTAAAAACTTTTTTCGCCCAAACCAGCGTGTTGTTCCATTCAATATCTTCTGCATTTGCTTTTTTAGCAGGATGAAATTTAATTCCTAATTCTCTTTCAAAATCCGCAATTTCTTTCACTTCTTCTTCCTGAATGATCGTCATGGAAAGTCCGTTTGCGCCGGCTCTTCCCGTTCTTCCACTTCGGTGTACATACGCTTCAGTCGTGTCTGGCAAATGATAATTTACAACGTACGCGAGTTCTTTTACATCAATTCCTCTCGCAACCAAATCGGTCGCGACCAGAATATCGATATAACCTTCACGAAATTGCTCCATAATTCGGTCGCGGATCCCTTGCGTTAAACTGCCGTGCAAGGCGCCGGAAGAAATTTTACGGATCGCCAGATTTTTCGCGAGTTTATTTACAGCGGCTTTTGTTTTACAGAAAATTATACCGCGCCCTCCTTCCCGCGAATTTAAAAAGTGGAGTAGCACATCTAATTTTTCAATAGGTTCTACTATAATATATTGGTGATCAATTCCCTCATGTCCGATATTCGCTCGATCAGCACTCAAGGAAACTGCATTTTTAGACATGTAATTGTGGACAATGTCTTTCAGTTCACCGGGCATTGTGGCGCTGAATAGATACGTTCGGCGATTTTTCGGAACCGCTTTCAAAATCTCCATCGAATTTTCCTTTAAAGCCTGAAACATTTCATCAGCTTCATCTAAAACTAAGTTTTTCAAGGATTTAATATCGAAAGCACCTTTTTCCAAAAGATCTAAAAAACGGCCTGGCGTCGCGACTATAATATGGGTGGGAGATTTCAGTTCTTCCAGTTGAGATTTTAAGGAATTTCCGCCGGTTATCAAAACCGTGGAAACTTCAGGCAAATATTTCGAGAAATCGGTTATATTTTTATAGATCTGTTGGCTCAGTTCTCTTGTCGGTGCTAAAATTAGGGTTTGAATCTCTTTGTTTTCCACATCCACCAACTGCAAAAGTGGCAAGGCAAAAGCAGCAGTTTTCCCTGTTCCGGTTTTTGCGAGTGCCACCACATCTTCTGCTTGCTCCAAAATTATCGGAATTACCTCTTCTTGAATGGGAGTGGCCACTGTAATTTCTAAATCGCGTAAAGCATTTTGAAGCGGATGAATAATTCCTAAGTCGGAGATGAGTCTGGACATGCGTATCTTTTTGCAAAGATAACCACACTATTCAGGAATTGATGGTTTTAGGCAGATAATTGATTTTTAAAAATATCGGGGTAAAATACCTAATTTTTCTAAAACCAAATTTTTCCCCTTTTTTGCCGGTATTTTTTCGGACCGGAAATCCAAAATTTTAAGTTAACATTTTTTCCTCTTCTTTGATTTAATTAAATTTACCACATGAGTAATTTTATCGATTTCGGCGCGGCCAAAAAGCTGAAGCAACTGCAGGAAAGTCAGAACAGAATCTGTAACTTATTTGATATCAAATACCCGATTGTGCAGGGTGGAATGATCTGGCATTCCGGTTGGCGGTTGGCGTCGGCGGTTTCTAACAATGGTGGTTTGGGCTTGATTGGTGCCGGAAGTATGTATCCCGATATTTTGCGCGAAAATATTCAAAAATGTAAAGCCGCAACCGACAAACCTTTCGGTGTTAATGTGCCGATGCTTTACCCAAATATCGATGAAGTCATCCAGATAATTTTGGAGGAAAAGGTGAAAATTATTTTCACTTCCGCAGGAAATCCGAAAACCTACACCGAAATGCTTCAAAAAGAAGGTTTGAAAGTGGCGCACGTGGTTTCCTCCACGAAATTTGCCATGAAATGCGAAGATGCAGGCGTAGACGCCATTGTGGCGGAAGGTTTTGAAGCGGGCGGACATAATGGGCGCGATGAAACCACTACTTTGTGCCTTCTTCCAAACATGAAAAAGCACATTTCGAAACCGCTGATCGCGGCGGGCGGAATCGCGCTGGGTTCTCAAATGAAAGCGGCGATGATTTTGGGTGCGGACGGCGTGCAGATCGGTTCCCGTTTTGCCGCAACAGTGGAGGCGAGCTCCCACGAAAGTTGGAAAAGTAAAGTGGTTTCGTTGGGCGAGGGTGACACGCATTTAACCTTAAAGGAACTGGCGCCGGTGCGTATGGTTAAAAATAAATTCTTTTACGAACTCGAAAAATTATACGACCAGGGGCGTGATCCCGAAGCATTGCGTGAAACCTTAGGCCGTGCGCGCTCAAAACGCGGCATGTTCGAAGGTGATTTGGAAGAAGGCGAATTGGAAATCGGGCAGGTTTCGGCGTTGATTGAGGAAATTTTGCCCGTGGAAAAAGTGTTCGAAAATCTGCTTCTCGAATATCGGGAAGCGACTGCAATAGACTTATAGAAAAAATTCCGTTTCAGATTTGAAACGGAATTTTTTTGTTAATATGAAGTGTGGTGTACGGTTTTAACTTAGATCGGACGTCGCGCGCTTTGTTTTTTACCGGTAAATTTTTTCATCACGTAACCTAAAATCATTGGTGCCGCGAAAATTAAAGCTCTTCTCAATAGTGTTCCCATAATAATTTATTTTTGTTGGAAAGTCATTTGCAAAAATTTTGCCAAAAAAGCCCGGTATTTTTTTTAGCAGCAATAATTACGAGGAACGAAGCAATCCCAAGCTTCATATTTTAAATCGTTAACCTTGAACTTTCAACGCTTCTCCCTCAAAGGAAATGCTGTCCCAGCCAAACTGCTGGAAATTCCGGATGTTTTGGTGATCGCTTCCTTCCGGATTTTTCAAGATATCTGTTCTGTAGAAATCACCGAAAAGCGCCATCGTTTCCTTTTTCGAAAGTTGATGAAGTTTTGCAAAACTGAAAATCTTGCAGGAACCATTATTTTCACCCGCCTCGTTCACTGTATTTCCATTGGTAAATTTTGTTGGTGTGAAATCGTAATTTTCGTCGATATAAGCAATGACTTCTTTAAAGTCGATGGTTTCCGGCGAGTTTTTGAGGTGTTGTAGGAGCATTTTATTTTTTTAGCATTCAAAGTTCAAAATTTTTGACGGATTACAAACAAGCTTCGCAGGAATTATGGTGTTCTGGTGCTGTAATATGAGCGAAACTTGCTTATATTTGATTACTTGCGGCGATCACATTGATAGACACATACAACATAACACAGTTGTATTTGAACTGTTTTTTGAGACATATAATCAAATACCGACAAGTCTAAAGTGTGCTAGTATGAGAGAAGTTAATTTAATTTCGATAGTCGATTGTTTTAAATATCTAAGTGCTGAACTTTTTCAAAATTATCTCAGTTATTATTCTGTGAAAATTAAGGATAGTGAGATTGATGACCTTTCAAAATTTCTAATTGAAATAAAAAAAATCAACCAAAAAATTAGCAATTTCGATATGTACTTTGTAGGATATGTAATACCTCAAATAAGCAAAGAATTTGACCTATTAAGATTTGACAACGACACAATTCTAAACATTGAAATTAAGAGGGAAGGCACACCTCAAAATAAAAAAACAATTAGAACAAAACAAATATTATTTAAGCTTCTTGAACAGAGAAATCCACTGTTTCACATATATTTCATCCGAGAACAAGCTTTATACAATTGATGGCAACAATCAAATAACTGAGTCTAATATTAGACAATTATTAACTATTATTGCCTCTCAAAATCCTGAAAAGATTTCAAATATTGACTTCCTTTTTAATCCGTCAAATTATTTAGTGTCGCCATTTAATTCAACAAATCAATTTATAAAAGGTAAATATTTTCTTACCACTCATCAAGATAATATCAAAAAAGAAATTTTACAAGAAATTAATACACAAAATATGTCTATTCTGTCTATAAAGGGAAAAGCAGGAACGGGCAAAACATTACTAGTTTATGACATTGCAAAGGAATTTTTTGCAAATAACGAAGTTTTACTAATTCACTGTGGGCAGTTAAACGAAGGACATCTTCAACTTATTGAAGAGTATAATTGGGAAATTGTTTCTGCAAAATATGTTTTTGCACAAGATTACTCAAAATATAAACTTATAATTGTAGATGAAGCACAGAGAATATATCCAAATTTTTTTGATAAAGTTATTAACGAGGTAAAACACAATAATTCAAATTGTATTTTATCCCACGACGAAGAACAAACTTTAAGCAAAAATGAGATAAATAATAAAATTATTGATAAAATTGAAAATGTAATCACAAGTTGCACTTTTGAACTGACAAATAAAATCAGAACAAACAAAGAAGTTTCCAATTTTACCGACTGTCTTTTCAATAAGGACAAAAAATTCACCAAACAAGAAAACACCAGTGTCGAAATTACTTACCTGCAAAATTTAGAAGAAACTATGGATTTCATTAATTATCTTCAAAACAGCAGTTGGAAAATAATAAACTATACACCAGACGGATATAAAACACCACCATATGAAAGATTTAAGATAATTGGGGAAATGACAAATTCGCACAGAGTAATCGGACAAGAATTTGATAAAGTCGTTGCTGTAATTGATGAACATTTTTATTACAAGAATAATAAACTATCAACTAGAGGATATTCCAAAAAACCTTATTATCATCCCACAAAGATGCTGTATCAAATAATTTCAAGAACTAGATTGAAACTTCATTTAATAATATTTAGAAATGAAGAAATATTAGCAAGATGTTTGGAGTTAATAAAATAAAACGAATTGGCAAAACAAGATATTTGTACAAGCGGGTTGAAGTTTTCATCGAAAATTTTTAGCGATTAATAAATCTTTGCTAGTGGAAAGTTTTCGTGTTTTTAGCGCGCCGCCCGAATACTCGATCGTTATCTGTAATTTTTTAAAAAGCAAAAAATACAACGTGTAACTTGATTGTCATACGATTAATTCAAATTGTGATGTAATAAGCATCACCCCACAAAAAAAACCACCTCAACTGAGGTGGTTTTTCTTATTTTAAACCTTTAATTAAAAACCTTCCGGTTTTGTATCGGTTGGGTTTTCACCTTCGTTCAAAGGTTTGAAGGTATCATCACCAGCCGGACGCTCGTTGGTTTGTCCGCTGTGTTGAGGTCTTCCAGAGTTTCCGTCTCTGCGATCACCTCTTTGGCCGTTGTCACGGTTGTTTCGGTTATCGCGGTTTTGCGGTCTATCACCTTGTGGACGATCTCCCTGTGGTCGGTCACCTTGCGGTCTTTCCTCTCTCGGAGGTCTTTCTAAAAGAACTTTTCGGGAAAGTTTCATTTTTTTACGGTCATCATAGCCCATAAATTTCACTTCCACCATATCGCCTTCGTTGTACGGAACTTTGTCCAAACGTTTCCACTCGATTTCTGAGATGTGAAGTAAACCTTCAGTTCCTTTCGCAATTGCTACGAAAGCACCGAAATCCATTACTTTCACTACTTTTCCGTTGTACACGCTTCCAACTACAGGTACGAAACAGATTTCGTTGATCGCTGCGATGGTGGCGTTGATATTTTCTCTGTTAACACCGGAAATTTCGATTCTGCCGATTTCGCCAATTTCTTCAATCGCGATAACGGTTTCGAAATCTTTCTGCATTTGCTGGATAATTTTTCCACCAGGTCCGATAATCGCGCCGATGAAATCTTTTGGAACTTCCAAAACTTCCATTTTCGGAGCGTGAGGTTTTACATCTGCTCTTGGAGCATCGATGGTTTTCAACAATTCGTTCAGGATGTGTAATCTTCCGTCTTTTGCCTGGATCAACGCTTTTTCCATGATGTCCATGGTTAAACCTTCTACTTTAATATCCATCTGGCAAGCCGTGATTCCGTCTGCAGTTCCTGTTACTTTGAAATCCATGTCACCCAGGTGATCTTCGTCTCCTAAAATATCAGAAAGTACGGTGAATTTCCCGGATTTTGGATCGGTTACCAAGCCCATTGCAATTCCGGAAACCGGTTTTGAAATCTGTACACCGGCATCCATTAATGCTAAAGTTCCGGCACAAACTGTCGCCATGGAAGACGAACCGTTGGATTCCAAAATATCAGAAACGATACGGATGGTGTAAGGATTTTCCGTTGGGATCATTTTCGCCAAAGCCCTTTGAGCCAGGTTTCCGTGACCAACTTCTCTTCGGGAAGTTCCTCTTAAAGGTCGTGCTTCACCCGTAGAAAACGGCGGGAAGTTATAATGTAAGAAGAATTTCTGGTCGTAATTGATGGCTACGGTATCTACCATATTGGCATCTTTTACAGAACCTAAAGTTACAGCGGTTAAAGATTGCGTTTCACCTCTGGTGAAAATTGCAGAACCGTGCGCGCCCGGTAAATAATCGATTTCTGACCAAATCGGACGAATGGTATCCGGAGATCTTCCGTCTAACCGAACTTTTTCGTTCAAAATCATCTGACGCATTGCTTCTTTTTCCACATCGTGGAAATAAATTTTCGCGAAAGGTTTTACGGTTTCTAATTCTTCTTCTGAATATTGCGTTAAAAATTCCTCTAAAACAGCCTGGAAATTGTCGTGTCTTTCTTCTTTTGCAGAAGCGGTTTTTGCTACTTCGTACACTTTTTCATACGTTTCAGCCCACACTTTTTCGCGGATCGCTTCGTCGTGCTCTTCGTGGGAATATTCTCTTTTTGGCAATGATTTACCTACTCTTTCGGCTAATCTTTCCTGAGCTGCAACCTGAACTTTAATTTCTTCGTGCGCGAATTTGATCGCTTCGATCATTTCCTGTTCAGAAATTTCATTCATTTCGCCTTCTACCATTACGATAGAATCTTTCGTAGCGCCCACCATAATATTTAAATCTGCTTTCGCAAGATTTTCCATGCTTGGATTTACTACCAACTGTCCATCGATTCTGGCAACAGTAACTTCAGACATTGGTCCGTTGAAAGGAATATCAGTAATTGCAATGGCTGCAGACGCCGCCAAACCTGCAAGTGATTCCGGCATGCATTCTTTATCATAGGAAATCAGGGAAATCATCACCTGAACTTCTGCGTGGAAATCTGAAGGGAAAAGCGGACGCAAAACGCGGTCAACCAATCTCATCGTTAAAATTTCTTCATCAGAAGGTCTTGCTTCTCTACGGAAAAAGTTTCCAGGGATTTTACCTGCAGAATAAAATTTCTCGCGGTAATCTACTGTTAAAGGCAAAAAGTCTACGCCTGGTTTTGCTTCTTTGCTGGCGACAACGGTTGCTAAAAGCATCGTTCCGCCCATTCTTACTACTACAGCACCATTAGCCTGCTTGGCCAACCGTCCTGTTTCGATGGTAATTTCTCTACCATCTTTTAATTGAATTTTTTCAATAATTGCTTGTGGAGCATTCATAAAATTTGATCGTCTTGGGCACTCCGTATTGAGTGCGTTATTATTTAATTTATTTAAATTTTCGTGTGCAAATATACGGTTTTTTCACCACTTAAAAATGTAGAAAAACCGCGGTTTTTGGTCTGTTTAGCAGGTAAAATTTAAAAATATAGTTCGGAATTTTAAATAAAGGATTTCATGAAAATCGAGAAAAGATAAATTTTAAAAATAAATGAAATAAAGCGCAAATCTCCTGTTAACCGAGGTTTTCACTGAAAAACCAAAGCTGAAAAACTTAGATGTGAAAAATATTCGGCACAACTTTGGATATTGAATTTACATCAAACATTTATAAACATTAAAAATTTTACATTATGGGAATTCTATGGACGCTCATTATTGGAGCAATCGCAGGTTATTTAGGATCATTAATTTTTAAAGGCGGCAGCCTTGGATTAATCGGGAATATCATCGTAGGTATTGTCGGCGGATTTATCGGTTATTGGTTATTAGGTGGAAGACTGGGCGAAGGCGTAGTTGGAGAGATTTTAACCGGAACAATCGGTGCCATCGTACTCTTAGCGATTGTGAACCTGTTTACCAGAGGTAGGGTGTAGCTCAGTTTACACTTTTGAAAAATTAAGCAGTTTTGCGGGATATTTTTAGGAATCTCCAATTTGCAAACTGAAGAACAAAAAAAGCAACTTATTTCTAAGTTGCTTTTATTTTTTTTCGCTTCGCGGAAGATTATTTTCTCAATCCTAGTTCTGCGATGATAGCTCTATATCTAGTAATATCTTTTTTCTTCAGATAATCTAAAAGGGCTTTTCTTTTACCTACTAAAAGTACCAAAGAACGCTCAGTTGCGTAATCTTTGTGATTTTTTTTCAGGTGACCTGATAGGTGGTTGATTCTGTAAGTAAAAAGGGCAATTTGTCCTTCTGCTGTGCCGGTATCAGCATCAGACTTTCCATGTTTTGCGAAGATTTCTTTCTTCTTGTCAGTTGTTAAGTACATTCCAATATTATTTTAAATGATTATTATGTAACGGGTGCAAAAGTACAACTATTTTTTGGTACGCGGAAACATAATTTACCGCCATTTTATATAGTTTGTTAAAATATCTTAAAAATTTATTGTTTATATTCAGCCGTGGCAATATCTTTGCACTACACAAGGCCATGAAAAATCTTTATTTAGTTCGCAATTCCTTTACAGTTCTTTTACTGCTCACGAGCTATAGCTTTTTTGGCCAAACCATGGTCTCCAATAAAGATTCAGAAACTTTTAACATTCTTTATTTTAATCCTGAAGTTTTTCCGGATATCGACGAAATTAAAGAACCTACTTATACCGCATTTTTTTCAGCACTTTCGGATCAGCTCAGCAAACGCGGCGCCAACAGGCTGCTACGCGTAGATTACAATATTTCTTTTGATGATGCCGATCCTGCGTTGATCAGCGAGTTTTGTGAAAATAATAATGCGCGTTTTGCCGTGGTGCCAAAGGTGAAATATTTTAAAGTTGGTTTTGGGAAATATGTCTTTTCAAACCAGGTAATCGTCAGTTTGAAAGTTTATTCCGCGACAGGAAATCTTTTGGCTGAAACTTCGTACGACACCTACAAAAAAGGTGGAAGATTGGTTGGTTCGGCAGAAAACTCGATTAAAGTCGGGACTTTTGGAGCCTTGAAAACCATCAATAAGCAGCTTCGTAAAAAATATAATTCAGAATGGAGCACACTGAATCAGATGGAAATTCCGACTTATCAATTTTCCCGCATTTAATTCAAGAAACATTTACGATACAAAATAGAAAATTTCCTGCTTTTAGCGGGAAATTTTTTGTTTAAGTCTTTGCAAGAATAGATCCTTTTCTTCTAGCCCCGATGGAAATGAAAATCCTTTTTGCCCGGCGTCTAGCAGGGTAAAAAGATTGCAATGGACAGCGGGTTACAATTTTCTGCGAAAAAATACCCGTTTTGCTCCTAAAAAAGATTTTCTTAAAACACTGATATTCAAAATTATAAACGATACAAACGACTACAAACGACAATAAATAATTCTTTACCGGCTAATTTTCTGTTGCTGATGAATCTTTGCTCCAGAGATTTGAGGAAAGAAATTCAAGCCTCATTTCTAAAGTTTAATTTAAAAATATAAAAGTCATGTCACTAAGAAACAAAGTTAGCCTTGTAGGCCGCACGGGAAAGGAAGTAGAAATTCTAAAATTCGATTGGGGAAAAATGGCAAAAGTAAGTCTTGCGACCACCGATTTTTACACGAACTCGGTAGGCGAAAAAGTAGAAGAAACACAATGGCACAACCTGGTTGTCAACGGAAAGCTCGCCGACGTAATGGAAAAATATGTGGAAAAAGGCAAAGAAATCGCCGTGGAAGGCAAAATCGTTTACAGATCATACGACGACAAAGACGGCGTAAAGCGCCACGCCACAGAAATCCGTGTGGACGAGCTGTTACTTTTAAGTGGAAAATAAGCAGCTAAAATGCCAAATTTTTTCGATTTGGCTCTGCGAAAAAATTAATATCAAAAAACACAAATGATGAAAGTTAAAATTTTTAAAATCAGATTGTCTGAGGAATTTATTTACTCAGATCAAAAATCACTGGACCGTTTTTTAGAAGAAAACAACATTTTAAAATACGAAACCGCCTTTGTAAAAGACGACGAAAGTTATTGGTCCGTGGTGCTTTATTTCGAAGAATTGAAAGTTCTGGTTAATGAAAATGAGCCGGAGAAATACAGCGCTGAGGCTGATTGGGTGCTGTCTGCAGACGAAATAAAAATCCTGAACTCGCTGAAAATCTGGCGGTCCGAAAAGGCAAAAGATCAGAAGCTGCCGGTTTATTTTATAGCGACCAACAAAGAACTTTTCTCGATTGCGAAATTTAAACCCGCTAAAAAAGAGGAGCTGCGGGATATCAAAGGTTTTGGAAAACATAAAATTGAAAATTATGGGCAGAAATCATTGAGATTTTAGAAATGGTCTGAAAACACAAATTCTATATAATAAAGCCGGAGAAGTTGGCTCCGGCTTTTTCTGATCGCAAAGATGCGAGCATCCTAAACTTCAACTTCTTTTTTTTAAGTCATCATATAGCCTTGTGCACTCCGTGAAACCTCCGTGCTCTCTATTGTTAAAAAACGCAATATTGAAAACAAGTGCTTTCATTAGATTTTTTTCTACTTTTATAAAATGGAAATCACAATTCGAAAAATTCAGGAATCAGATAATAAAATTTTAGCGCAAATAATCCGCAGTTGTTTTTATGACTTCAATGTCGCTACGCCCGGCACGGTGTATGAAGATCCAACGACCGACAATCTTTATGAATTGTTCACGGAACCACAATCCGCGCTTTTTGTCGCCGAAGTCAACGGTGAAATCGCCGGATGTTGCGGTATTTTTCCCACCGAAGGTTTACCGGAAAATTGCGCGGAACTGGTGAAATTTTACCTCTCAAAAAATTCCCGCGGCAAAGGTTTGGGCAAAATGCTCATGGAAAAAAGCATTGAATTTGCTGAAAAATCCGGGTATAAATCCATTTACATTGAAAGTTTACCCGAATTTTCTACCGCGGTTTCCATTTACGAAAAACAGGGTTTCCGCTATCTCGAAAAACCGCTGGGAAATTCTGGACACGGCGGCTGCAACCTTTGGATGCTCAAGGAGCTTTAGCTACTTGGCGCAATAATTTTGTATTTTTGCAGACTTACTTTTATTTAGACTTTAAGGTCAATAAAAAACATAAAATTCAGCTCAAAAATATGAAGCCCAATTTAGCCAAAGGAACGCGCGATTTTTCCGCGGAAGAAGTGTACCGCAGAAAATTCATAACCAATATTTTACAGAAAAATTTTGAACTGTTTGGTTTTCAGCCATTAGAAACGCCAAGTTTCGAAAATCTGTCAACTTTAACCGGAAAATATGGTGAAGAAGGCGACCGTTTAATTTTTAAAATTCTGAATTCCGGCGATTACGCTTCGAAAACCAAAGATGAAGACTGGACGGCGAAAAATTCTCAAAAACTGACTTCTCTAATCTCCGAAAAAGCACTTCGTTACGATCTTACGGTTCCGTTTGCGCGTTACGTCGCAATGAATCACGGGCAACTGAACTTTCCCTTCAAACGTTACCAAATTCAACCGGTTTGGCGCGCTGATCGTCCGCAAAAAGGGCGTTTTCGTGAATTTTACCAATGCGACGCCGACGTTGTCGGTAGCGTCAGCTTATGGCAGGAAGTGGAATTGGTGCAGCTGTATCTGAAATCATTTACAGATTTAAATCTGAAAGTTGCACTTCATGTCAACAACCGGAAAATCCTTTCCGGTTTGGCAGCATTTGCGGGCATTTCTGACCAATTAATTGATTTTACCGTTGCGCTGGATAAACTGGATAAAATCGGGAAAGATGGCGTGGTTAAAGAACTTTTAGAAAAAAACATTTCTGATGAATCTATTGAAAAGCTCGACTTTTTATTTAACCAAAGCGAAAATGCGCTTGAAAATTTAGCTCAGCTAAAAGAGAAATTTCAGGGAAATGAAATCGGAACGAGTGGAGTAGAAGAGCTTGAATTTGTTCTGAAAAATTCCTTCGAACTTGGAATTTCCGAAGAAACTTTGAAATTCGATATCACTTTAGCACGCGGCCTTGATTATTATACCGGAGCAATTTTCGAAGTCAAGGCGCTGGATGTTGCGATGGGTTCCATCGGCGGTGGCGGTCGTTACGATAATTTAACCGAAGTTTTCGGTGTGAAAAATATTCCTGGAATCGGTGTTTCATTTGGTTTGGACCGGATTTACCTCGTGATGGAAGAACTCAATTTATTCCCGGAAGATTCGGCAAAAAAAGTGGAATTTCTTTTTGCGAATTATGGTGAAGATGAATCTTTAGCGGCGATGAAAATTATTGCTAAACTTCACCAGAAAGGCATTTCCGCGGAGCTTTATCCGGAATCGGCAAAACTGAAAAAACAGTTCGTTTATGCCGAAAAAAAAGGAATTCCAAATTTGGTTTTCTTTGGTGAACAGGAAATTTCCGACGGAAATATTACCATTAAAAATTTGGGAACCGGTGAGCAAATCACCAAATCGGTGGATGAGTTTTTGAAATAAAACAATTTCCATTTAAATTGCTATTTTTAAATTTTACAAGCAATGGAAAATTACCTCGATATCAACCGGAAATTGTGGAACGCAAAAGTTGACGCACATCTAAAATCAGATTTCTACTTTCTGGACGAATTTCTGCAGGGCAGAACGTCTTTAAATTCAATTGAACTCGATCTTTTGGGTGACGTTGAAGGCAAAGATATTCTTCATCTTCAGTGCCATTTCGGTCAGGACAGCATTTCGCTTTCGCGCCTCGGTGCTAAAGTTACGGGCATTGATTTATCAGATAAAGCCATCGACGCCGCGATTGATTTAGCAGAAAAATGCGGAACAGATACAGATTTTTTAGTTTCGGACGTCTATAATTTGCCGGACATTTTACCTCAGAAATTCGACATCGTGTTTGCAACCTACGGCACCATTGGCTGGTTGCCTGATTTACAAAAATGGGCGCAGGTCATTTCTCATTTTTTGAAACCGGGCGGAAAATTCGTTTTTGTAGAATTTCACCCTTTTGTCTGGATGTTCGATGACGATTTTAAATATATTAAATACAGCTATTTCAACGATGAGCAAATCATCGAAACCAAAACGGGAACTTATGCAGACCGCGATGCCGACATCACCGAAGAAGAAGTAGGCTGGAATCATTCAACCTCGGAAGTGCTTACCAGTCTCTTGGAAGAAAATCTGAAACTGCTCTCGTTTCAGGAATACAATTGGTCGCCGTATCCGTGTTTTTCCCATATTGAGGAGGTGGAAAAAAGTAAATATCAGATTCCGGAATTTGGGAATAAAGTTCCGCTTGTATTTTCTTTGGTGGCGCAGAAAAATAAAACGCAGAATCTTGTTTTAGAATAACAAAAATTTGTATCATTGCATTTCTGAATTTTCAGCGTCGAAAATTTAGAAATCTCTGGGGGATTAGCTCATCTGGCTAGAGCGTTAGACTGGCAGTCTAAAGGTGGTCGGTTCGATCCCGATATCCTCCACTCTTTACATTTTTAAACCCTTGATTATCAAGGGTTTTCTGTTTTTATGTAATTTAGTTGTCTTGTATTTGTCTTGTTATGGAAAAAATATTGCCAATAGACAACTTTATTTCTCCTTTTCTCCATAAAAGTTGCTTCTGAATTTCCACCTTTCAATTCACATTATTTTCTTCCGAATTTTTAAATTTTAATTCAAATCGAAGGTAAATTATTTCTTTGGATGATTACTTATTTTATCGGATTGTTTTTCCTTAACACTTCTTAACGTTATAAAAAAACTACGTAATACTTTTTTGATCTTTTTAAAGCCACAAGTATAATGGTTAAGTTAAAGTTGATGAGTAATGGCTTTGAAGGGAAGTGATTATGGTATTTCGAATCTAATTTTGTCGTGTTACAGTTAAAGAAAATTAAAAAAATATCAGGCTCGATACTGACAGATATTCACAATTTTCAAACAAGCACAAAAATATAAAAATATAAAATTATGCAAATTACTTTCGAAACATTACCGATGGCTATTGAAATTCTAATTAAGGAGGTGAGAGGTTTAAAAGCCGATATCGATAAAAATAATTCTCATGAAAATGATGAGAAGGTTGTTGATCGACTAGAGGCGCGTAGAATTCTTGGAACCCATGGAAAAAGATTGTCTGAAGCTAGATTCGCACAATTAAAAAATGAAGGTAGAATCACTACTTATGGCTTTGGTGGTAAACATTTTTATAATGTAGAAGAATTAGAAAATTTAAAACGGAAATGATTATGAAAACGAAATATTATTCAGCCTCAAAACACACATATTCTTACCACATAAACTTTTGCAAAAGGTTCTTAAATTCTAAAATAGAGCTGTTTCAATTCGCACAAAGTAAGCGGACTAATCGCTAAAATTCATACCTAAATTATTGTCGAAAAAACCGAATTAGAAAGAGTCGGACTAAATAAACCTACAAAAATGTCACAAGAAACACCCTATTTAAGAGTTGGAACCAGTTATTACAAAACCATTGAAAAGCCGCTGATTTCCGGGGATAAAATTTCAATATTAGTTCGTTGGAATCGTGAGACGATCGTGAGTGATCATGGAAAAACTTACGTTTCATCAATTCCCAAGTTCGACGGTTTTTGTTGCATTCCAAGTCATTTAAATTATCAAAAAGTGATAGAGGGCTTTTATAATATGTACAATGAAATTCCCTACCAGCCAGATGAAGCGAACGAAAAGCTTCATTCCATCAAAGATCAAATTCCGTTTTCCCTCAATTTTATGGAGCATATTTTTGGTGAACAGATAGAGTTGGGATTAGATTATTTGAAAATTTTATTGCAGTATCCCACGCAAATTCTTCCGATACTTTGCCTCGTCAGTAAAGAGCGCGCGACCGGAAAATCCACTTTTATCAAATGGCTGAAATCTATTTTCGGACTGAATATGACTTACATCAAAGGAGATTCGTTCGGAAGCCAGTTTAATGCGGACTGGACATCGATGCTGATTGTTGCCATTGATGAAGTGTTCTTTGATAAAAAAGAAATTACTGAACGTTTAAAATACCTTTCGACAACGGATAAAGATAAAAAAGAAGCGAAAGGAAAAGACCGGGAAGAAATCGATTTTTTCGCCAAGTTCATCCTTTGTTCTAATAATGAGGATAATTTCATTCAGATTGATGAAAATGAAATCCGCTTTTGGATCATCAAGATAAAACCCATAAAATCCGAAAACACTGATTTTCTAACTAATCTAAATTCTGAAATCCCTTATTTCTTAAACTATTTGATTCGAAGACCATTTCACAGTCACAAGAAGACAAGAATGTGGTTTACGCATACTGAGATCCGAACTCCCGCGCTACAAAAATTAGTTTGGAAAAATAACAATAAGCTCGAATCACGGATCATTGAGCTTTTGTTTGAGTTTTTTGAAAGCGTAGATGATCAGGAAATCAACGTTATTCCTCAGGACATCCTGAATATGCTCAATAAAATGTTCAAAAACAGTTATTGGACGATCAACGATGTTCGAAAACTATTGAAAGAAATCTGGAAACTAGAACCGCAAAAAAATTCTTTGGCTTACATCAAATACGATATGGATTATGGCGGAAGTTTCTTTCAGCAAAATAAAACCGGAAGATATTTCACGATCGACAAGAATTTTATATCTCAAAAATTTGATGAAATGATGAGTTAGTTGATAATGAAAAGAAAATCAATTAGTTACTACTCATCAAAAGCCTCATCAAATTTAAAAACCTTCTTTTTTGATGAGTGTTTGATGATTGAAAAAATACAAGTTTGATGAGACGATGAGAGTTTGATGAGTATATAAATTAATGATATACAATTAGATACAGTGTTTTCTCATCAATTCATCAAACTTTTTCCAAAACTCAACCCCTAAACTTTACAACAATGAATTGCAGCCAATTTAATACCATTCCGTTGGAAGAAGTCCTGTTTTCTCTTGGACATCTTCCCACAAAACAATCCGAAAAAGAAGTGTGGTATCTCAATCCTTTTGGACCAGAAAACCATGCCTCTTTCAAACTTAATAAACGACAAAACATTTGGTATTTATTTTCTGAGGGAATTGGCGGAAACAATATCGATTTTATGAAGAAATATTTAAACATTTCGATAAGTGAGGTTTTAAATTGGGCAGAAAATCAAAATTTTTCTTTTTTTCAAAATCAAAAAATTTCAAACCAGAAATTAGAAAAACTGCCTAAGACTTATGAAATAACTGATTTAAAAGAAATTCAACATCCTGCATTATTACAATATTTAAAAAGTAGAAAAGTGGAAGATCAAAAATATTTGATTCAGGAAATACATTATCGAATGAACGATAAAGATTATTTCGGAATTGGTTTCAAAAATGATTCCGGAGGATATGAAATTCGGAACGCCTATTCTAAAATCTGTTTGGGTAAAAAAGATATTTCTACGATAACAAACGCTTCAAGATCCATTCGGATTTTTGAAGGCTTTTTTGATTTTTTATCCTTTAAAAATGTGGAGAAGTTTCTTGAGAAAGTACCTTCACACTACGTGATTTTAAATTCAGTTTCGATGATTCATAAAATCAAAATCGAGATCCAAAAATATGAAAACGTTGAACTCTATTTCGATAACGATGAAGCTGGAGATCGAGCCGTTGAAATGATAAAAAGTAAAAACAAAAAAGCTGAAGATTGTAGAATTTTATATTCGAGTTTTAAAGATTTGAATGATTGGTTAATTCACAATAAGCCATCAAACGAAGTTCAAGTCCAATATAAATCTGCATTCAAGAGATGAAAAATTCCGAAAATTTTAATGAAAACTTATTTGAAAAAATTTTTGATTTAAATTCAAGAAATAAAATTGGCTCTAACACAATCGCAGTTTTTACATTTATTTTGTACAAATGCGAAGATGTTCAAAAGGAAATTGAATTGTCCGATTACGAAATGGCGAGAGAACTTGGGCTTTCCAGACAAACAGTAATTACAGCAAAAAATAAACTGAAACTTTTAGGACTTTTAGATTATCGAAGAAATCCTGGGTTTCCTAATCGTTTTATTTTGAAAGCAAATGAATTACCTAAAGAAAAACCAACAATAATAATTGAAACAAAAGAGATTCCGGTGGATGGTTTAAATCGGATCCCAGAGCCAAAAGCTATTGCAATTAATTCGTTTTCCAAATTTCCTACGCTTGAGCAGTTTATGGATTTTGCAAAAACCTTAAATAATTATTCAGAAAAATTAGATGAGTTGTTGGTTCAGAAATTTCACCAATGGGAAAATTCTGATTGGAAAAACCCGTTGGGAAAACCTATCTTAAATTGGCAATCTGTTCTTGAGAAAAACATTATTATGCTGGAGATATCACGATCTAAAGAAAGCCATTCTCTTTCCAAAATTCCAAATATCAGCAGACCGAAAGTAGACTAAAATATCCTACTCCAACCGGTTTAAAATATAGTAGTCTAAATAAAATTTCTTAATTCTGAAAGGTTAATAGCAAGATGTGTCTTTGTACCTACAAAATTTACATTTTGTACTACTACAGACTTTCTTGCCTTTTTGCAAAAGGGGAAAAAACTGCGGAACTTGTTTTTAATCAGTGGAATAATTAAGAAAAAAGATGATTTTTTTATAATTTTTGAGAAAAGAAATGAGCTGAAAAAAAAATATCTGGCGACTTGAAATTACGAGCTTTGCATAGATTTATTTTGATGTGTTTTTCTTTCTATAGGAAATGGATTGGAATATACTCAATTGACTATTCTGCGTTCCCCTATATCATATTAATATGTAAATTTTTTACTTAAAAAATAAAAATTTTCTTTAGAGAAAGTTTGCTTACGTCCTTATTTCCTTACGTCCTTATTTCCTTACGGATTTCCTCTTTTTTCTTTCAATTGCAATTCGTACTTTTGAAAGATTCCACATTTTGTGAATTCCATTAATTTAAACCACAAGAAAAGTTAAGTTTGACTTATTTCCCTGAAATCGACATTTTCGAAAACGAATTAATCCAAAAGTACGAAGGTGTTTTGGAGCAATTGCTTCGTGATCATACCACCGAACAAAACATTTTCTGGGCGACGGACAATTATGAACATTTAGGTGCTGAATATTCTTATCATGCACAAATCACTAAAGACCTAATCTCTGGCGTTAACGGCTCTGTAATTATGCCCCGTGTGAAAAAGGATAAAGAACTCCAGCAGGTACGTTCAAGAAGTATGGCAGAAGTCTTTACACCGTCATGGATTTGCAATGCGCAGAATAATTTAATTGATGCTGCTTGGTTCGGTAAAAAGAACGTTTTCAATAAAGAGATTGTAAAGAAAGACGGTTCTCGCACATGGCAGGTGAATAAAAACAAAATCCTATTCCCCGAAAATAAAAATTGGCGTAAATACATTCTTGACACTCGCCTTGAAATAGCGTGTGGCGAAGCTCCCTATATTACCAGCAGATACGATACAACCAATGGGCAATACATTCCTGTCGAAAAGCGGATAGGGATATTAGATCGAAAGCTACGGATCGTAAGCGAAAATGTTGAAGAATCCGGTAAATGGCTGGAAGCTGCCCAAGATGCTTATAAAAAAACGTACGCTTACGAATGGCAGGGGGATAGTTTACTATTGGCAAGAGAGGCCATGCTGATGACTTTTATTGAAAACTATGTCTTAAAGTTTGGAAAAGAACCTTTGCCAAAATCTATAAAATATATCGCATATATAATCTCCTGGAATACATGGCAAATGGATGGTCTTAAAGGCGTAATCCCAAACTCATGCATGGCAGTTCAGGAGGGAACGGGAAATCTTTTTATTAATGATGACATTCCTATACAGCACTGCCCCGGTTGCAAAACAGGTAATATTAATCTCCATAATGGCATATACAGTTTGATTAAGGACTGGTATGTAAAGGACAAATCAACAGGTAAAAAAGGCCGTAAGATAAAATTTGCTTCACTTATTCAAAAACACTAATTAATGAAATATGTTTCCTCTCTTAAGCTAAAGTTAATTTATGTATTCCGTATTAATGACGAAGCACATTCCGGTTGTTTAAAAATAGGTGAAGCAACTTCCGACGATTTTGATATTATAGGTCTTGCTCCTAATAGTAAGGGACTAAATGATGCAGCCCGAAAAAGAATTAATTCCTATACTCAAACTGCTGGTGTTAAATATGAACTGCTTCACACGGAGCTGGCAGTTTATAGTGAAAAAGGTACTATAAAATCTTTTTCAGATACCGAAGTTCATACCGTTCTGACGAATTCTGGTATAAAGAAAAAGATATTCGATATTGAAAACAAGGCTAATGAGTGGTACATTACAGACCTATCAACAATTATTCATGCTATTAAAGCAGTACGAGATGGTAAAGAAGCACTCCATACAAGTCAGATCTCAAAAGACCAGACTCCTATTGTTTTTAGGCCTGAACAGCAGCAAGCTATAGATAAGACAAAAAAGCAGCTAAAGAAAGGCAAAGAAATGTTATGGTTTGCCAAAATGCGATTCGGTAAAACTTTAACTGCACTTCAGGTTGTGAAAGATTTTAATTTCGAAAAATCATTAATCTTAACGCACAGGCCGGTTGTTGATGCAGGCTGGTTTGAAGACTTTGGTAAAATTTTCTACGATAGAGTCGATTTTAATTACGGCTCAAAAAATAAAGGAAAAAGTTTTGCTGGCCTCGAAAAAGAGTTTAAAAAAGACAAGTCGCATTATATCTATTTTGCTTCAATGCAGGATTTAAGAGGTTCAAGTTTGGTCGGCGGTGGCTTCGACAAAAATAATGAGCTTTTCGGTACAGATTGGGATTTTATTATTGTGGATGAAGCTCACGAAGGGACGCAGACCGAGCTTGGCCAAAATGTTCTCACCGAATTGGCAAAAGAAAAAACGAAAGTGCTTCACCTTTCAGGCACCCCTTTTAATCTTTTAGATCATTATAGGGAGGAAGAGATCTACACCTGGGATTACGTCATGGAGCAGAAAGCCAAGAAAGAATGGGATGAAGTCCACTTCGGTGATCCCAACCCGTATGCATCACTACCTAAATTGAATATTTTCACCTTCCACCTTGGAAAGCTCCTGAGTAAATATGCTGACGAGGAAGTTGCATTTAACTTCCGGGAATTTTTCAGAGTTGACGAACATAGTAATTTTGTACACGAAAAGGATGTTAAATCTTTCCTGGATATTATTTGTAAAGCCGATAAAGACACAAATTATCCATACTCAACGAAGGAGTACAGAGATAATTTCAGACATTCACTGTGGATGGTTCCTGGTGTTAAAGAGGCAAGAGCTTTAAGTGTATTGTTGCAAAGTCACCCGGTTTTCAGTCATTTTGCAATTGTAAATGTTGCAGGTGATGGCGACGAAGAAGAAAAGGAAAACGATGCGCTTAAAAAAGTACAGAAAGCCATTACATACAAACCACACGAAACATACTCAATTACCCTGTCCTGTGGCAGATTAACAACAGGGGTTTCAGTGCCCGCATGGTCAGCTGTCTTTATGCTTTCCGGGTCGTTCAATACTTCTGCCGCTAATTATATGCAGACAATATTCAGAGTTCAGACTCCTGCAAAAATAGACGGTAAAATAAAAGAAGAATGTTTTGTTTTCGATTTTGCTCCTGATCGCACATTAAAAGTAATTGCTGAAGCTGCTAAAATCTCCGCTAAAGCCGGGAAAACATCTACGGAGGATCGTACTGTAATGGGTGATTTCCTGAATTTCTGTCCCATCATTTCAGTAGATGGCTCCAGGATGGAAACCTACAATGTTGAAAAGTTGCTTGAAGAGCTTAAAAAAGTGTATGTTGAGCGTGTTGTGCGAAATGGTTTTGAAGACGGCTACCTGTACAACAATGATCAGCTGATGAAGATGGATGATGTAGAACTGCAAGATTTTGAAGATCTGAAAGGAATCATTGGCAGTACGAAAGCAATGCCTAAAACAGCAGATATCAATATCAATGATCAGGGATTTACAGATGAACAATTTGAGCAGTCCGAGGATGCAAAGAAGAAACAGAAGCAGAAAAAAGAACTCTCCGAAGAGGAAAAAGAACTATTGCAGAAAAGACTGGAGAAAAAGAAAAACCGGGACAGTGCAGTTTCAATTCTTAGGGGGATTTCTATACGCATGCCGTTGCTTATTTATGGTGCCGATGTTACGAATGAAGATACTCAGATTGATATTGATAATTTTTCTGATTTAATCGACGATAAATCATGGGCTGAGTTTATGCCTAAAGATGTTTCGAAAAAAGTTTTTCAGAAATTCAAGAAATACTACGAACCCGATGTCTTTCGTGCAGCAGGAAAAAGAATTCGGGCAATGGCACGTGCTGCAGATGGCCTTACCGTAGAAGAACGTATAGGTCGTATTGCTGCCATATTTAACACCTTCCGCAATCCCGACAAAGAAACGGTACTTACACCCTGGCGTGTTGTTAATATGCATTTGAGTGATTGCGTGGGTGGTTACACCTTCTACGATGAGAATTTTGAAAACACAATTGATGTTCCCAGGCCGGTACTTCATGCTGGTGTAACACAAAACATCTTCAATCCACAAACGCTCATTCTCGAAATCAATTCAAAATCTGGTCTTTATCCCTTGTATATGGCTTACAGTACGTATAGAGCAAGAATACTTGACTTAGGATTAGAAGATACCACGGCAATCGAAGAGCAGCAGGAAATTTGGGATCAGGTAGTGGCTGAAAATATATTTGTGCTTTGCAAAACGCCAATGGCTAAAAGCATCACGAAGCGTACTTTAGTAGGTTTTAGAACCTCGAAAGTAAACACAAGGTACTTTGAAGACCTTATCAATCAAATAAAAAGTAAGCCGCAAAAGTTTGTCAAACAGATAAAACAGGGCAAAAATTATTGGAAATCAAATAACAACGATGATATGAAATTTAATGCGATAGTAGGCAATCCACCATATCAGATTGCTGCCGACGGCGGTAATAGAGATTTACCCATTTATAACAAATTTATAGATATTTCAAAAGCTTTACATCCTGATTATATTAGTTTAATAATACCATCCCGATGGATGTCTGGTGGCTTAGGATTAACGGAGTTTAGACAAGAAATGTTGGCCGATGAGCAATTACGCACTCTATACGATTATCCGGATTCATCTTTTATTTTCCCCAATGTAGATATAAAAGGTGGTGTTATGTACTTTCTTTGGGAAAAAGACAGTACAGGTAATTGCAAAGTCACTACGAGAAGAAACACCGAATCTTTTGCAGTAACGGACCGGAATCTAAATGAGTACGATGTATTCGTTAGAGATAGCAAAGCTGTAGAAATACTACGAAAAGTGCTCGCATCAAAAGAAAGTTCAATAATGAGTATTCTTTCCGTTGATAAAGAATTTGGCTGGACTTCAAATTACACCGGTTTTCATGTTGAAAAGAATACAAATGATATCCCGTTTTATTATATAAAAAAAGGGAATAGGCTAAGCGCATGGATTAATCGTTCTGCAGTACATAAAAGCTCTCACCATATAGATACTTACAAAGTATTAATACCTAAAGCTGGTTCTGACGGAGGTAAGAAAATTCCTGACTCAGTTCTTGGAAAACCCTTATTGGTTGACGCTCCCTCCGTATGCACGCAGTCATATTTGTTTTTTTTCTGCAATTCGATGTTAGAAGCGCAAAATATAGAGAAATACTATAAAAGTAAATTCTTCAGATTTTTAGTATCGCTGCGAAAAATAACACAAGACGCAACAAGATCGACCTATAAATGGGTTCCGCTACAAAATTTTAGTTCTTCAGATATCGACTGGAGCAAAACGATACCAGAAATAGATCAGCAACTGTACAAAAAATATAACCTTTCAGAAGAGGAAATTTCATTTATTGAAAGCATGATAAAACCGATGGCATAAGACGTATACACACGCCAGACATTTTACTTTTATAACCAAGCGCCCAAAATCAAACACATTTTATGAAAGCTACTTCCGCAAATTTACTTTCCGTCATCAAAGGTCCTAAACAGTTTGTAATTCCAATTTACCAAAGAACTTATAGTTGGCAATTGTCACAGTGTAACCAGTTATTTAACGATATTTTGCGCATTAGCAAGGAAGATGATGTGCACGGCCATTTTTTAGGTTCGGTGGTATATTTTCAGGAGAGCATACACACCGTTTCCGATGTGCCTAAATTACTGGTTATTGATGGCCAGCAAAGATTAACTACGGTGTCTTTGCTTATCCTTGCTCTGGCGAAATTCATTAAGGAAAATCCGGTTGAAATTGACACTAATGCAACAAAGCTGCTGAATTATTATATGATAAATGCCGAAGAAGAAAATGAGCTTCGCTATAAACTATTGCTTACAAGACGCGATAAGGAAACCTTTATAAACTTGGTAAAAGGAATCGAACTGGGAGAAGATAAGTCTCAAAGAATTTTTGAAAACTACGAATTTTTCAGATCG
Organism: Kaistella solincola; assembly: GCF_000812875.1. Taxonomy (GTDB): domain Bacteria; phylum Bacteroidota; class Bacteroidia; order Flavobacteriales; family Weeksellaceae; genus Kaistella; species Kaistella solincola. Next base: position 67,327 of record NZ_JSYK01000004.1, read on the forward strand.
AAAATAAATGAACATAATGTGCTGGACGTCTACAATGGTGTATTGCGCCTCTTCATTGTTGATGTGGCGCTGGAGAAAGATAAAGATAATCCTCAGCTTATTTTCGAAAGCATGAACTCTACCGGTTTAGATTTATCCCAGGCAGATCTCATAAGAAACTATGTCTTAATGGGCCAGGAAATAAATCTGCAAACCGAATTGTACGAGAAATACTGGTACCCAATGGAGCAGAGTTATGGCAACGATTATGCATCTCGCTTTGATTGGTTTATAAGAGATTATTTATCCCTTAAGATGGGAACTATTCCGAAGATTGGGAAAGTGTACGAAGAGTTTAAAACCTATGTTCAAAGTTCAAAATCACCCACTACCATTACAGAAGTTGTTGCAGATATTGCAAAATATTCTAAATTTTATGTCAACATAGTACTACGAAAGGAACCGGAAAAATTACTCAACCATCTTTTTTCTAATATCTCACGTTTAAAAGTAGATGTTTCCTATCCGTTTATTATGGCAGTTTACAGTGACTATAATTCTGGTGTTATCAGTCGCGATGATTTTGCAGATACATTAAAATTAGTTGAAAACTATGTGTTCAGAAGGGCGATATGCGGCATCCCCACAAATAGCTTGAATAAAACCTTCGCTATTTTATACCGTGAAATTAAAGTGGAAAACTATTTGGAAAGTATCAAAGCAGCCTTTCAATTGATGGATGGATATAAAAGATTTCCTACTGATAATGAATTCGAGAAGGAATTTGTAAATAAGGATGTATACAGTTTCAGGTCACGAAATTATTTACTAAACAAACTCGAGAACTATAACAGAAAAGAATTTGTGAATACCGACGAATATACAATAGAACATATTATGCCCCAGAACGAGAATTTGTCGATAAGCTGGCAGAATATGTTAGGAGACGATTGGAAAGAGATACAGGCTAATTATCTCCATACCATTGGAAATCTTACTTTAACTGGTTACAATTCTGAATTGAGTGACAGGCCTTTTGGAGACAAGAAAAAAATGGCTGGGGGATTTGATGACTCGCCGCTGCGTCTGAATAATTTCATGAAGAAGGTGGACATTTGGGATGAAGAAAATATCAATAAAAGAGCAAGGGAGTTAGCTGCAAAGGCAAAAGAAGTGTGGTCTGCACCAAATTTAGAAGACACGATCTTAGAAAAATATATGACCAGGGAAGTAAAAGAAATTGCTGAATATACAATTGATCATTACGAATACCTGAATGATGAAATGAGGGTTTTATACGAAGCACTGAAGAAACGGGTGCTTAACATTGACTCTTCCGTCAAAGAAGAATACAAGAAACTCTATATTGCTTTTAAGTCGCAAACTAATTTTGTTGATATTGTCCCGCAAAAGTCACGACTTCGATTATCTCTGAATATGGAATTTTCAGAAATCATTGATCCTGAGGGTTGGTGTAAAGATGTTGCCAACCTTGGTCGTTGGGGAAATGGTGATGTAGAAGTAAGTTTCAATAACCTAAATCAATTAGACTACATTATGTTCCTCATTCAGCAGGCTTTTGATGTACAGTTTGTGGAAGGGTAAAAATTATTGAATCTAATATTTCACTTATAAGTAAAATTTGTTATATATTTGCATACTCGAAAATGGAATACGAACTGGTGAAACTGCCATACTTTAGCAATGAAAACGTATCGGTCTATACATTAACCAATACAGATTCAGGCATTTCAGTATTTCAGAAATTCATTCAGGAAAACAAAGACAATTTCCGCAGAGAAGTTGAAGATATTACCAAAAGAATCTTGTCATTTAAAGAAGTTGGAGCCAGGCATAATTTTTTTAAGCATAACGAAGGTAAGCCCGCAGACGGAGTTTGCGCCCTCTATGACAAAGACGAATCTAACCTTCGCCTGTATTGTGTCAGATATGGCACTGTATTAGTAATTTTAGGAGGGGGAGGCCAGAAACCAAAAAACACCAGGGCATTTCAGGAAACCACAAAACTTGAAGATGAAAACCAACTAATGCGGGATTTATCCGCCGAAATCGAAAAAAGAAGACGAAATGGTGACATTGAATTTTCTAAAGACTTTTTAGACATTGAAGGAGATCTATTATTTAATCTCTAAACCTATGAAAAAACCACATAAAGCAAAATTGCACACCACAGATTTTCTGGACGAGTTCCTTGCGGGAATTTCAGAAAATGAGCAGAAAGAAACCACTGCACGAATGAAGTTGGCAGCAGCGATTGATGATGCCATGAAAGCACAGAATATTTCCAAATCTGAATTGGCAATATTGACAGGACAAAACAATAGTGTGATTACAAAATGGTTAAGTGGAACCCAGAACTTCACAACCGACACATTGGAAGACATAGGACAGGCTTTGCATATTGATCTGTTATTAGATTATAAGGCCGCACCCGTAGTGTTGGAGAAGAAAGTGCTGAAAAAATCACAAATACCAAAAAAACGACATTATTTTGCTGAGCATTTTTCCAAATTTACATTCGGAACACGCTACACAGCAGCTTGTATTTAATTATGGACAAAACAGTAGTTAAATTTCAGATTGAAAATATTGAAATCAATCAGATAAAAGTTTCACCACAGCCACTGATATTTAGTCAGGAGAACTATGAATTCCAACTCAATGTGGAACATCTTTTTAATGTGGAAGAGGAAACAGTAATGGTAATTACTTCAGGCAGCGTACACTCGGATAAAAAAGAGCATTTGGCAGAAGTGATGATTAATGTATTTTATCGGGTGGACAATCTTAAAAATTTCGAGAACAAAAAGGAAAAGAAAATGGAGTTTCCTGAAGATTTCACAACGGCAATTAATGCGGTCTCCATTTCAACCCTGCGTGGCATAATGTTCAGCCAGTTCCGTGGCACTTACCTGCATAATGCCATTCTCCCCGTAGTTAGTCCTAAATCATTGCAAATAGCAAAATAAAAGGGTAAAGCAAACTTTTTAAAGCGGTAGAAAATATTATTTTTTATCGCTTTATTTTATTACACATACCATCAAAGTACAATCGTTCAGCTTCTGCAAATAAATCTCTTTTTAGGAAAGTTTATAAATTTATCTTTTTACTTTAACTTGCAAATATTGAAAAATTAATACGGGAAAATTTGTACACAAAAAAGCAATTTCAACTCTTAAAAGACTTTGCAGATAAGAATGATGCATTGTTTGATCTGGGAATCACTACCACGGATAGTTTTACCGGGGAAATCGGGGAATTCATAGCCTGTCAACATTTCAAACTTTACAAGTCCGGCCGATCAAATAAGGCAGTAGATGGCGTTGCACCTAATGGTGAACGGTATCAGATTAAATCAAAGGTTGTTTCCACAAGCAGCTTTAGTCATACAATCTCAAACTTACAGCTTGATTTATTTGACAAACTTGTTTTGGTATATTTTGATATTCACTATAAGCTTCTGAAAATGTTGCTTATACCTGTTTCAGAAATCCCAGAATCTGTTTTTAGAATTACAAAATCAAATATTTCAAAATTTGATTCTATTGATAAAGTTAAAATGCCTTTGAAATTCCAAAAGGCACTTACAGATTTTGCAAACTCGTTCACTGCACTTCAGGAAAATGGTATTATACGAAGCCGTAGAATCGTTGGTGATATAGGGGAATTTTATGCATGTAAAAAATTAGGCTTACTAATTAGTGAGAATCAAACGGAAAAAGGCATAGATGCACGGCATCCAAATGGATTGACGTTCGAGGTCAAGACCAGATGGGTATATGAAAGTGATCGTCGGATTTCAGAAGCAAGAAGATTAAATAATTTAGTAGGCAAAACTGCCGACTACGTCATAGTGGTAACATTGGATAGATGTTTTGAATGCTCAGGAATGTGGATCATACCAATGAAAAATATCGCAAACCCTAAGTCCGCTAATCTGAAAATTATAAATAGCACACCAGGCGTCAAAAATATTATCCCAAGCAAGATTTCCTGGTTACAGAACAGGGAATCTTTTCAGGGTTTCGACACAGTTATAAGTAACAGGCAAACCCACAAAACTATTGCGAAAAGAAAGCCAACGACTGTAAAGCCAAATCAAGTATCTCGTCCACAAATACCTGTTGAAGAAAGCAACAAAATAAATATTGAACAAATTATTATTGCGACTGTTCTAATTACCTTAGGTTTACTTATAGCATTAATAATGTGAGCGATAAGGTGCAATAACAGGTATAAATACCAAAAAGTACCAACGAAAATTCTGAATCCGTTCTGTGATATGGTAGTTATAAATCCTTTGTTTTTTAATTTTTTTTAGTCGCCACTTCTAGGTATCTGCAAAAGGGATTTGCAAGTTTCATTTGGTTGGGCGATTGGCAATCCGGTTCAAATAGTCTTGGGTTTCCCACAAGTATGAACGTAGCTCTTGCCCGCGATACAGCCACATTAAATCGGTTAGAGCTGTATAGAAATTCCATTCCTCTCGGTGCATCTTCCGGTGAAGAACTTGCCATACTGTAAATTACTACAGGTGCTTCCTGTCCCTGAAACCTGTCAACAGTACCAATCTCAAATTCGGGCAGTTTCTTCTGAAGTTCATATACATTACTATTGTACGGGCTGATGATCTTGATGTCTTTGGCTTTCAAAAGGTGTCTTTCATTTTCTTGATCATACCAAAAAACATCCCCTTTAGTTAAATCTTTTACGATGGCTTCAATAACTCCAATTTCTTCTAAAGACTGATTGGTGTTACCTTCGTGTTCAACAGTTTTATAAAATAGACCAGAACCCTCAAAAATGGTATTGCCCTCAATTCTTTGGTGTTTCATTTTTTCTACTGAAAATAATTTTGCCTCGTAAAACATTTCAGAATCAAATTCACATATGTTAGGATGCATCCTCCATGTCTTATCCAGAAAAAGACCTTTATTCTCCGGAATAGTCTTATGTTCTTGCAGCAAATGTTCAAGTGCTGAAACCTCCGTTCCTTCCGGGTGAACACCTTTGATGGGCTGTTTAAGTTGCTGATGGTCTCCAAGCAGTACTAGGTTTTTTGCAGCGTGCGATACAACCACAGTGTCAATCAAAGCAAACTGTCCTGCCTCATCAATGAATAAATAATCTAATGATTTAGTAAACACATTATCACTCCACATAAAACTGGTTCCTGCAACCACCTGATAATCCTTTATTTTACTTCCAACTTTGTGGATATCATTTTCGATTTCATAAATTTCATTACTTTCTTCATTGCCGTCTCCTTTGTAAAGAATCTTCACAGAAAAATTTTCTTTTTCAGCCACCTCTTTGACTTTTTTTAGAAGATTAATGATTACTTTATGACTCATAGCAGTAATCCCAATTTTGTGTCCTTTTTTAATAAGGTCCAAAATCATATGGCTTCCCGTAAAACTTTTTCCAGAACCAGGAGGACCCTGGATCGCAAGATAACTGTTATCCAACACAGAAGCCCACTGAACGCCTTTAGTCAGCAAATCTTCGTGATCCTCAATATTTTTTTTTGTCCTGGGAAAACTGTTGAGTAACAAATCTCTTGTTGCCGCATAACTGTTATTTCGGCCTTCAAAACCGTTTTCTACAAACCATTCTGCGATATTTATGATTTGTGCTTGTTTTTTCTTGGAATCAATATACTCATCTTTATATACCGTAACTGGATGAATTTCAGATATACTTGGTCCTTTTCTCAAATATATTAAATTATCATTTTCATTGATGTCAATAATTTTAATTTTGGTTTTATACCCTTGGATTTTTACATCTTTATTTGTTTTAAGATCATATTCTTGGGAAGGAAATTTATACTCGTCTATAAAACTTTTTTTGTCGGCCATCCTCTTTCCTGTAAATTCCAAAAAAGTAAGAGCGGCTTTTTCATCTAATAGTTCCTCTTCATCCGCTTCCATCAACCTATAGTGCTCCCACCAAATAGATTTCTCTTCACGCCTGTACCAGTCAAGCATATGAGCCAAAATATATTTTGCCTGTTGCTCCGCTGAACGTTCTGTGAAATCCACTGGTACATTTTCCAGAAGTGCATCATAAATGGGTTGAATTCGTTCCAAATGTGCGGTGATATGTTCAGGTTCCTCACCTTCCCGCGGTACAGGCCTTTCAATCTCCTCACCTGCATCGACTAACTTCTGTCTTTCTCGCTCCAACCACAAATGCAGATTTTTTGTAGAAAAGCAATCATCCTGATTATATTGCAGGACAGCATTACTCATTTCAACAGTAATGGCTGCAGTATTTCCGGACTCAAGAAAAAATTCAAGATCAGCTTTAAATCCTGAAACAGTTCTCAAATCAATTTGCCTTACAAATCCATGATAGGCTTCCAGATCTTTCAAAGAATATCTTTCTACTCCTGCTCTGATGCTCTGTTTTAAAACACGGTGTAAATCGACAAATTTTTGAGTTCTTAGGAGAATATCAATTTCATTTTCCTTAACGGCATATTTCCCCATCATTCTTTTTAATGCAGCACTTTCATAAGATGCGAAATGGTAGATATGGAGATCAGGATATGTTTCTTTTTTTTCAAAAACGAAATCAATAAATTGTATCAACGCATCCTTTTCTTGTTCCATATTATGCACCCACATGTGGAAATATTGATCTTGAAATACCCAGCCGAATAAATATTCTAATCCTGTAGGTTCCACAAGCGGATCTCCTTCGAAATCTAAATAAATATCACCTTTGCTCGGTTTTGGAAGAGTAAAAAAACCAGTATTAGGCTTTCTTTCTAATATTTCATAAACCGGTTTTTGAACAGTTCTGCTATGCTCCTGAAGTCTTGCCTGTTCTCGAAGTTTGGTAAAAGTTTCCTTGGAGCCTTTTTTAGGTTTAAAAGGGAGGGGAAGAGCTACTGCAGCCATTGCTTCAAGGGTATGAATACCTTGTGATTTCACCTCCTTGATTTGTGAACTGCCCATTCCCGCTATGAAACTCAAATGGTCATCATTTCTTCGTATTTTATTGCAATGTTCCCACCAGTCGCAAATATCACAATGAGAGCAAGGTTCAGGGTACGTTTCAAGTGGGACCTGAGTCGCGGCATTTAATCTCTTTTTTATTAATCTCAAATAGGAGATATAATCATTAACTCTGTATTCAAGTTCTTCATCGGGATTCTTAACATACATATATTCAGGCAGTCTGCCCTGAATCTCACCAATAATTTCTGAATACAATGCAATCTGCAAAATCGCACCTGCTCTGGTATTACTTGAAAGTTTAGTGTCAATAACTTCGTAAGACCAATCACCTAGATTACTTGGAGCCTCAACTTTTCTTAGAAAATCTGCCCATCCCTGCCATTTTTGTGTACTCAACCTCGCTTGGTAAATAAAATCATAGCCACTTTTCATCGCGGCTACCGTTTGTTTATAGGCAACGGCAGGATCTTTATCTACTTTGAAGACAGTCTTTCCACCATTTTCATATTCTGAAAGAATCGCCTGTTCAAATTCCTCACCACGCTCCCTTAATAGAATTAAGGACCTGTTGCTGGTAAATGATTTTTCCAGTACACCTGTTACAGCGTGATGATTAAGATTTGTTAAATGCTTGCAGTGGATATGATTGGCCAGGTCAGATGCAGAAAATATGATTTTCCCTTTTTGTTTTCTCATGTATGGTGTAATTGATTTCGATTCATCATTAATTTGCAACTCTAAATATAGCGTAAATAAACGCAATCCCATACACAAGGGTTTTGTCTATCCGCACTGTAAAGCTTTGCTTTTATAAACTAGTTTTCAGTAAGTTACAGAATGGTACAAAAGATAGTATAATGTTTGTCTTTCAAAGCACAAGACATTGTCTCTTACTTGATTCTAAAATCCTCAACTGTCGAACCATTCAACATATCAATTTGTTCATGTCGAAATTTCTCGATATTTTCGACATCATGAGTTTCTAATGGTGAGCCTTTCAAAATCCAATGGCCTACAACAATTAACCCTTTAATTCCTATTTAAAGATGTTTGAACCCATTCAACGGCAGGAAATTGAAGACCGAATAAAAGAAATAGAGGCAGATCAAAGTTTGCCTCACATGGTTTCTGAGAGGTTGTCAAATCCCCACAGCATTACTTCCGATACAAAGACATGGTATGAATCTTCAGATACTTACTGGTCGCGAAAAGTAAAATCTGGAATTACATTTCCCCTTTCAGTTGAGAAAAATTCACTTTCCAGAGCATTGCGGATTCTGGATTTTATGGTGAAGTTAATGGAAGCCAGAGGCCACAAATTCAGAAAGAATGAGAATGGTTTTTCCGTCGTGCAGATATTAGATCGCGAGCTGCATTTTTCAATGAGAAATATCGGAAAGTATGTGGAAAATACAGAATCTCGCTATTCCTTTAAAGATAAAGTGTATACGCAGGATTTGTGCATTCAGTTCTATGAAGATTCCTGGAACAGAAAAGAATGGAAAGATACGCCCTATTCAAAACTCGAAGAAAAAATAATCCGGGTGGTCGCTTATGCTGAAGTCTTTGCTGAACATTCCTGTGAATATCATAAAAAAATTAAAGAACATTGGCGCCTACAACGAATAGAAGCGGAAAAAATAAAAGAAAAAGAACGTTTAATTGCAGAAGAAAAAAGTAAAGTACAGGAACTTTTCGAAACAGCCCAAAGATATGACCACATAAAGAAAGTTGAAAATTACCTTCTCGACCGAAAATATCACTGTATAAAAAATGACATTTATAACGATGACGAACAAAAATATTTTGATTGGGGTATGCAACAGGTAAATAAAAACAATCCCTTATCAGACCTGACCAAGGATTCATCTTCTGATCAGAACCAATAGAAACCGTCTATTCATGGCGGTTTTTCTTAGTTCTGTCAATAAACTGTTGTTGCGCTATCGCCTGGTCTCTGTCACGTTTATTAGGCTTTTTTCGGTATTTATAACTTTTTTTGGGAAACACAATCTGTGACAGGCAAAACTCACCCAACTTTAAGCCGTAATAATCAATCGACTGTACGCGGACCTCCAAAACAACCCTTTCATTCCCCGCGCTGGGCAAAGTGTCCTCACTTTGACCCACTCTGCAAAGCAAACACTAGCGTTTAGGATTTGTTTGATATGATGTGGTATTCGATAGCGGTGTATTGCGGCAGCTCTTTATCGGTATAAAGTTAATTCCAGGAAATTATTGGTATTCTTTAACTGGTCTCTAACACGCTTTTCTCTATTTCTTATAATTTCGGACTGACTCAACTCTCTTCCATTTGAATCAGTCACCTTGATAAGTTTTACTTCAGTGCCAGAAAACATTTGTCTGAGTTTTTTGGCAGGATCTCTTAAATAATCCTTCCACAACTGATTAAAATTCTGTGCTGAAATCATTAATTCTTTCGGACCCCTGATTTCTGGCTTTGAAGGTGCATAATTGAGTTTTTTACTTCCAACAAATTCGAAAACATGATCGTTTTTTTCATCCGAAATTTGTAAAATCAAACCAGGCAGTCCATTAAATTTATAGGGTCCATCTTGAATTTGAATATCATTGGTAAACCACGCAGTCCATTTCCTGCCTGAAGATTCTGTGGTCGCTTTCTGTGCTTTATATCCGTGGATCTCCTGCGTTTCGGGCCCTATTTTCCATTCTAATTTTTCGGTTAAAACAATTCCATATTTATCGCCATTGATGGAGGTATGAAGAACAGTTTCGGAACTTGCCTGATTCTTTGTGACAATTGATCCAACTTTTGAATTGTTCTTAACCTTACTGAAATCAATATGGGTAGAGCCAACAGCGACATTTTTTTTCATTTCAGCATTCATGAGGGAATCATAAAGCTGCTTTTCGCTGCTGTAAAAACTTGAACCTTCTTTCGACACATCCAGGTTCATCAACTCTTTAGTGATATTCTCTCTGTTTAAAGAATCAATTTTGAAAGAATATTCGTACACAAATCGGTGATTTTGCGCAAAAATTGTACTTGACATACAAATCAGAAGAATGATTAAATTTATTTTTTTCATTTAATTTTTGTTTTTATAGGTGGTTTCATAAAATTTCTGCCAACGCCCGGGTATTTCTTTTGGCGTGGTTTTTAATAACAGATCTTTGTAAATATAACAAAAAGTAGCTCACTCCAAGACCTGTATATAAAACACCGAAAATTAAATCGAAGTAAGGTCTTCTTTTGGAATATAAGGATTTCATTTTGTTATCTGTTTTTTATCTTTTCAAGTATCTTATCTTGATTTGATTTCAGAATATCTAAAATTTCTTTATTTACTTTTAAAGATTCATTAGAGTTTTTTAGCATTTTAATCAGCCAATAGAAGATAAATAAAGTCGGAATTAGATACAGTACAATTACCATTACAATAACACCGATGCTAGATAGAGATCCCAAATCCATAGGAATATGTTTTAAAATTTGAATAGATGATAAGTCGCAAATTAAAAATGATGGAGTACGATCCGTTGTTTTTGTTTTATTACGCCATTAATTAACTCCTTTTTCTCAGTCCAATAATTAACCACACCAAACCTGTAATGGTTACGAATAGCGGTAAGGCGCCCAGTTCACCTTCAACCGTTATCATATAGATGATTAAAGTAATTCCAATTAGAGTTAATAGTATGGAGAGAACCGTACTCAATTTTAAATTTTCATTCATAACGCTTTTAAAATTTGAATTTTATATTAATAGCCCAAATATAATAAGGATTTCTGATAATAAGTAGATAACCAAAAATAAAAAAGGAATAACTATTGCGCTACATAAAGTCCATTGTCACCCCGCTGGGCAAGTGTCCTAACTTTGACCAATCCCACTCATCCACTCCCGAAAACATTAAAAAAAACCGCTCATCACTGGCGGTCTTTATTGGTTCTGTCGATAAACTGTTGCTGTGCTGCAGCCTGGTCTCTGTCACGTTTATTAGGTTTGCGTCGGTACTCGTAACTCTTTTTCGGAAACACAATCTGTGATAGCCAGAACTTACCGAGCTTTAAACCATAATAATCAATCGACTGTATCCGGACGTCCAGAACAACCCGTTCATTTTCTACAAGTTCCTCAACATCAAACTTTTTAATTTCCGTATAAAAGATATCGATCTCCTGATTTTTATCAGTAGTAATTAACCTGATTTGATCAACATGGATGGATTTGATGGTTCCTCGAATTTCCATTTTGCAAAGTTGATACAAATTGTCTCATATTTAAAATTATACAGGATACAAATTGTCCCAATGTTTGAATACTGCTTACTGAACCATGCGGCAACGATTTATTTCTAAAAAAAAAGGAACAAATAGAAACTGCTCTGGAAATCATGTTTTCAAACATTTATATAATTCTTGACAACAGTCTTTCGGAAGTAACCTACATGAGTTTTGATGAGTTCTGGCAGGCAATGAGATAAGTCAAAGCCCAGTTTATATGATGCAGAATCCTGTCTTCTGTGCATCACTGTCATAATCAAACGCGACCTGATGAAATTAAATTTTTTGGCAGATGATGGGCTTAACTAAAATCTCCGCCTGATCCAATCCGCAATGTCTCTGGTGACAACATCACCCTTTGCTTCATTCATTAAAAAATGACCGATTCCACTATATAAGCGAAGACTGCTATCTGTTGAATTAGTTTGTTGATAAAAATCGATGGCGTCTTGCGGCACTACGTATAAATCGTCATCACCACTTACCAAAAGTACAGGGTCTGTAAATTTTCTGCTGTTGTCACGCAGATATTCCAAGCCAGGTTTAAAAGCATTGATCAAAGAAATTGAACATTCTTTTAGTGAAAGCGTATCACCACTCACTGAAAGCTCCAATAAATTCTTGAACCCCGGCAAGTTCAATGTTCCATGAGCGGCTTTCATCACAGAAATATAGCTTTCCGGGTCTTCAGGTCTTGGTAGATATCCAAAATTCATTTGATGATAACGAAGCACTCCGGCTGCCAGAACATAACCATTTACATGACCTGGATATTTAGTACCGTAAAGGGCAGCAACGTGTCCACCCATACTATGTCCGAGAATGAAAACAGGCAATTTCGGATTTTCAGATTTGGCTTTTTTAACGATGATATCCATATCTTCCACCATCTCAAAAAAACTTTTTACATATCCTCGTTTACCTTCAGAAAGTCCGTGGCCACGGTGGTCGTACCGATAAATTGCGATGTTGTCGTTGTTCAGATTCTTGGTGAAATTATCGTACAAACCCAGATGATTCGATAAACCGTGTGCTATAATCAACACCGCTTTTGGGCTTTCTTTCGGGTAATCTTTGCTAAGGCGTAATTGGATTCCATCATAAGATCGAACCATCTCTATGGTCTGTTTTCCTGTCTGTGCGTAGGCGATACCCACGAAATTTAAACTGATGGCGACGCTGAGAACCATCATTTTTATTATTGTTTTTAAATTATTGATTTCCATTATTTTACTTTTTGAAAAAATTTTTACAAGTAAGGTCTTGCCAATTCATCTGCCGATGCAAGATTTTCAGCACGTTTGCTGACGTCGGCCTGTTGCAATGCGATTTCCAGATTATCTTTGTTCAAATCCTGGCAATAGGAAGGTTCACCCGGTTGTTGTCTCCAGGACTCAGAAAGTATCCCTCCATCTATGGCATCGAATCCGATTTCTTCAATGAGTTTCATCACTAATTTTTTTTGTGCTTTATCGTCGCCCGCAACCGATAAGGCAATTCGGTAGGGATTGCCGGAAGGAGCTGCTTTAGATGCCAAACTTGGAGCAACAATGTTATTAAATGCTTTGATGATAGGATGAGCAATAACGTTCGCAACCCATTCACTGTCTGTCATTCCGTTTGCAATCTCAGAAATTTCACCGTCACGAGACGGATAATAATTTCCTGCATCAACTACAATCGCTTTTGATGCCGATAAAATATCGATGGGTAAGTTTACCACAGCTTTTTGGGGAATGGCCAGAATGACTAGGTCTCTTGCACTTGCGGCCTGTTCCGTTGTGGCGGCTGTTGCGCCTGTTTTTGCTGCGATCTCGCCTAATGTTGATGGTCCTCGTGAGTTTGAAAGGTATACTTGATGACCTGATTTTGTCAAATATCCGGCAAGCACACTTCCTATGTTACCGGAACCAATAATTCCTATTTCCATTTGATGTGAATTTTAATTGTGGGGTAAATTGTTAGTTTCTTTTTACTAATTGTTCCTTTCTGGTAATCCATTGATGGACCGGAAAATATCTACCGCATAATCTACAAACCCCTCTGGATATTCCCCGGAGGTTAAACTTGTAAAGTATTCGTCTCCAAAATCTTGCATCTTCTCAAATGCCAGTTTCTGCTTTTCTTCAAGTAATTCTCTTTGTGCAGATTTTCTTGCTGCGTCAAGTTGGTCTATAGTCAAATCGGTACAATACGCCGGACTGCAAGGCTGTTGCCTCCAGGAATCTTCTAGTAATCCTGCATCCAACGCATCGAAACCTATCGTATCAATAAGTTCCAATACCAATTCTTTCGATTGGCGGTCATCACTTGCTACCGCCAAAGCTATTCTGCCGGTACTTCCTTTTGGTTTGCCTTCCATTTTAAAACTATACGCATTGATATTGCTGAATGCTTTTACGATGGGGCGGTCAAAATGTTGCTGAACCCAAACACTGTTGACCATTCCTCGCCCAAGCCCTTCAATATTCCCATCACGGTGTGGCCAGTAATTTGTGGTTTCTACAATGACCACATCTTTTCCAATTTTTCCTTTGAGCGATGCTGCTAAATCAGGAATGGCAAACAAGGGAATAGAAATAATGAGAAGGTCAATTTCCTCTGCGATTTCTGTCATTGAGACCGCTTTTGCGCCAACATTCCTTGCGGTAGATTGAATGGGATCAATGCCTTTTGCATCTGCTATTTTAATTTGATGTCCAACTGAACTCAGTTTTTCTGCCAGTGTTTTCCCGATTAAACCGGCACCAATAATTCCTATTTTCATAACGGTGTAATATATTTTAAATTAAATTCGTGGATCAATTCCATACTGCTCCGGTGCGCCCAGATTTTCCCTTAAAGTTTTGCCTTCATAGTCTTGATGAAAAAGTCCACGCTGTTGCAAAATAGGAACAACTTCATTCACGAAAGCATCAATTCCATCTGAATTAACATCGGGTGATATCCAGAACCCATCTGCTGCCCCAGCTTCAAACCAAGCCTGCATATGGTCGGCGGCTTCTTCTCCGGGACCAACAATGACAGGATGATAATCAATGACACCATGAGCCAAAATATCCCGAAGACTCCAACCTTCTTTTGCAATTTTTAATGCGTTTGCCGATCGGGGATCGTAGCGTGACCCACGGGCTGCTTCCAGTTGTGCTATCGTAAGGGGTTCATCGATGTGGGCAGGATTCAGTGCAATGCCCAACATTTGTTGCAGATAACCCAATCTTTGTATCAACAAATCTCCACCTAGCAAAATGCGGCGGTCGAGTGCGGTGCGTCTGTCTTTCGCAATGGTAGTCATCAATCCGGGTATGTATTTGATTTCATCAGCATTACGGCCGTGACTTACTGCCGAGGCTCGGAAAGCTTCTCGCTGTGCTTTCGCATCTTCAATGGTAAATGCGGCTCCAATCACTACATTGGCAAAACGTCCTGCCAAATCGTGTGCATTGGGACTGCCACCTGCGTGAAAAACAATAGGCTGTCCCTGTTCCGACGGGGGAATGTAAAGTGGCCCTCGTGAACCCACATATTGTCCCTGTAAATTAATTGGAAGAATCTCGTCTCTTTTAGCAAACTGCCCGCTTTCCTGATCGTGAATCCAGGCTTCTTTTCCCCAACTCCCCCAAAGCGATTGTATGAGCTCTATAAACTCATGCGCACGGCCATAACGGTCTTCGCTCGATGGAATTCTTCTTCCGTAATTAGCGGCAACATCCTCTCCGCTCGAAGTGATGGCGTTCCAACCTGCTCGTCCATGGCTCATTACATCCAACGCTTTAAATTGTCTTGCCAAATTGAAAGGCTCATTGAAGGTGGTGGAGCCGGTAGCTACCAATCCAATATATTCAGTTTCTCTCGCAACTGCGGCTAGCGTCATCATGACATCGAGGTTAAAAGCAGGAGCTTCCGTAGCGATGTCCGCTAATACAGCACCTGGTCCATCGGGCAAAAATATAAATTGAAATTTTCCACGTTCTGCAGCTTGGGCTTGTTGTACACGGGCATCAAAACTTGTGTAGCTTTTAGGATCAACTCCCGGCATACGCCACGCTCCGGGCTGTGAACCGTAACCGTTTCCGAGATGAAGACCTATGAGCATTTGCTTATTACCGTCTAGCGGCTGCTTTTTGTTTTCTTCTGTATAACTCATACCGAAATCTTTTATAATTAGAGATACAGCGCACGGCTTATCCGTAATCCAAAATCTGCATCAGGATTGGCTTTTGAACTGTTCATACGCTCCATAATGGCCGCAACAGCTAAATCTCTTCTTGCCGGCAAACGTTCTCTTTCTGCGCTATTAATATGCGACTTGATTTCAGTTAGCGTAAGATCTGTACAATATACCGGCGCTCCTGGCTGCTGTCTCCACGAATCTTCAAGAGAGCCTGAATAGAATGCGTCAAAGCCTGTATCTTCTATTAATTGCTTCGTATTAGTGCTGTCGCTTTCACGGTCCGCAGCAAAAGGGATAGCGATACGCTCGGCGGTTCCGCTGGGTGTTCCGTTTTTTTCTAACGATTGAGACCCGATGGCATTCCACGCCTTGGCTATCGGACGTCCCAACTGTTCTTGTACCCATAAACTTTCCACTAGGCCGCCTTCTATACTTTCGATGATTTCGTCTCTTGCCGGATAGTAATTAGAAGTATCAATCACAGTAACATCTTCTGCTACCATAGCGAAAAGGGGTTGAATATCCGGTATCCGGTTCAGAGGAATGGATAAAATAATGACCTCTTTATTGAGTAACGCTTCCTTCGCAGTTACGGCTTTTGCCCCCGTCGCAAGAACTTCAGAATTGATATTCTCAGGGGAACCTGAGTTGGCTACCCATACATCGTGGCCTGCAGCTGCTAATTTGATAGCTAATGTTTTTCCAATATGGCCTACGCCAATAATTCCTATTTTCATTCGTAATATTTTTAAAATAATGTTGCAAAATTAAATAAATATTACTTTCCTTTGTATAGTAGTTTCCTAAAGGAAAGTGCATTTAATTTTAAATTGAATTAGATATGGCAGGAAAAAAAACCTATTTATCATGCTTAGACAGCGTAAAGCCAGTGCGTGATGCGTTGGATGTGATCAACGGAAAATGGAAATTACCCATTATCATTTCTGTGGGCGTGGGCAATGAACGTTTCACCGATATACAGGAAAGTATTCCTGGTATTACACCCAAAGCAATGGCGAAAGAGTTGAAAGAGTTGGAGCAGCACAAGTTACTGGAGCGGATTGTTACGAATGATTATCCGGTGAAAATTACGTATAAATGGACACCCTATGCCCACACATTGACGCCCATTATTGATGCCCTGAAAGAATGGGGAATAAAACATCGGGAGGAGCTCTTTAAGAACTAAGCAACAAATAGCAGTGGTATATGTTCAAATCACAGCAAATAACAGAATTGATATGATACACACATGGCTTTCCGCCCAGCAGAAAGGAGCCATTCTGCACATTCCGGAAGCCCCGAAGGTGAGCCACCGGCTCAACCAACCCGTCACCTTACAGCCAAATAAAAAACCTCCTTCAAATCACTTTAAAAGAGGTTGCTTTTCGTACCAGCCAGACGTACATTGGGGTTGTGCAACGGTAACCGTTGTAGGCTCCCTGATTGTTTTAGCTGCCTAGATAATCTTCAGTATTTTTTATGTCAGCATAGAAAAAACTTAAACCTGCTAAAAATGCATGGTGCACATCACTTGCCTTTACTTGGTTTCCATTGATTTCTAGGTCTCTTGTTGCACAAGCATCTCCAAGAACTGTACATTCAAATCCGTAATCTTTTGCCGCTCTTACCGTTGCATCAATACACATGTGAGTCATCATGCCTGCAAAAACCAATTCATTTACGTCTTTGGATTTTAAATATTCCAAAAGGTCAGTACCTGCAAAGGAGTTAGGAGTAAATTTTGTAATAAGCTTTTCTCCTTCTTTAGGCGCTACATTTTCGTGGATTTCAGCTCCTTTTGTTTCGGGTAGGAAAAAACCCATTTCTGGGGCTGCTGCCAGGTGTTGAATGTGAATGATTTCTCCATGATCCTTACGGAATTTTTCCAACACTTTTTTTGCGTTTTCACTTGCTGCAATGGGATTTTGAAGTTCCATTGCTCCACCTTTGAAATAATCATTTTGAATGTCAATAATAATTAATGCTTTGCTCATAACTTTTAAATTTTATATTGGAGACAAAGGTAAAGTGAAGGCTCACTGATTAAGATACCAACTTATCAGGAAAGAATACCATTTTGATAACTTGCTAAAAATTCTGTTGTCGTTTTACCGGTTTGAGATTTAAAAAATCGCATTAAATGATTGGGTTCAGAAAAGTGCAGGTGGTGGGCGATTTCGTTGATGGTCAAATCTGAATGTATAAGAGAATTTTTAATCTCGAATAATAAGCGTTGTTTCAAAATGTTATTTGCTGTAACATTAAATTGAGCTTTGACACATTTATTGAGGGTAATTCTACTGATGCCAAGTAATTCTGCATAATCGCTAATGCGTTGTTTCTCTTTTACATGTTGCTCAAGTAATTTTTTAAATTGAAAAGCATAGTTATTACCTGAATTTTCTATTGGCAGATCTTGGTCTTGAGCATATTTGCGATTTAACTTTTGCAGCAGGTAATACAGTAAAGAACGAATGATGTGAACACTGTCGGCTTGTGTTTGGGTTAATTCCGTTTTAATTTCTTTAAGTTGTTCGGTATACTTAGCAAACTCGCATTCTTCGAGCTGCATACACAATGGATAATCTAATTGGTAAAAATATAATAACCTGTAAGTAAATAACTTATCTGCGAAAAAATCGTTCAAAAAGTCTTCTTGAAAAGCGAGAACATTAAATTCTAAATTTTGCTCGCTGAGCTGCCATCTTCTCTTTTGAAATGGAGATATAAAAACGATGGAATTATTTCTGATTCTTAAGTTTTGTTGGTTGATTGTTACTAAGCCATCTGCTGACTTGATAAAAACAATCTCAAAAAAATCTGTATTGTAAGTTTCTTCAGTAAGATAACTTTCTTTGGTCTCACTTGAAGGCAGTACGTTGAGTAAAAAATCAACACCGCATTCTGTTTTATGAAATTTTATTGTTCTCAAAGCTCACTTGTTTTTTTTACTTGCAGACAACAACAGTTCCGCCCCTCTCTTCAGTGCAACTGCGGTACTGCCAATGATCTGCTAAAATAAATAATACTGTGCAAACGGAAGGTGAACTTATTTTAAAATTCGCAATGAAGGAAATCGGTCGTTAGTGGATCCCTTTTAGTTTCCCATTGTCTTTTTCATCATGATATCCGTCTGTTCATCGTCGCCCAATCGAAAAATATGTTGGCCGAATTCTGCAAAACCATTTTTCTTGTAAAAACTTATTGCTCTTGAATTTTTTTCCCAAACACCTAGCCAAACATATTCCGAACTTTTCTGTTTTGCAATTTCGGTTGCTTTATCGTAAAGTACCTGTCCAACACGTTTTCCGTGGAATTCTTTTAAGACGTAGATTCGTTCAATTTCCAGAGCGCTGCTGTCTTTTAATTCTGTTTGTGATTCTCCAAAGTTTACTTTTAAATAGCCAATCACTTCATCGTTCAAAATCGCAAAATAAAATTCAGAGTCTTTATTGGTCAATTCTGCGGTTAGTTTTTCTTTCGAAAAACCTTCTTCTAAATAATTTCTCATATTTTCC
>NZ_JSYK01000005.1 GCF_000812875.1 Kaistella solincola
CTAAAAGCTAATACCAATTTTAGGGTGGTTTTAGCAGAGGGGCTCACCTGTTCCCATTCCGAACACAGAAGTTAAGCCCTCTAGCGCCGATGGTACTGCGAAAGCGGGAGAGTAGGTCGCCGCCAGTTTTTTTAAACCTCATACATTTATTTGTATGAGGTTTTTTTGTGGCTATATGTCGGATGCTAAAAGTTAGATGCTGGAAGTTAAATGTTAAAGATTAGAACCAAGATCCAAGAATCAAGTATTCCGGTTTTTAATAATACCTAAAAACAGAATGCAAATTATTTTCGCTGACAAAAATTTGCGCCCATTTAAGCAGTTTTTTCAATCTGTAAAACGGGAAAAAAATGCCGTTCTAGCACGGATTTTTTGGGATGAAATAAATTAATTGAAATTCAGGTTGGTTTAAATTTTGCTGCTTTGGGATTATCGAAACAACCTGGAAACCACACGAAGAGCACGGCAAACTTTCAATTGCCGAGAAAAATGATCTGCCGGAAAGTGTTTTTGGCCTTCCCAAACAGAAAAAAGAACCGATGACCGACGCTTCGCACGTACGAAATGCCATGGCGCGTTTTGATCAGGTGAAAGATGTATCAGATGCCGACCGAGACCTGGCATTTGCCAATATTAAAAAGCGGCCAAGCACTTCGACATCGAGATGAATGAAAAAAGCTGGAAAGAGTTTGGAAAAAAATAATTCTGTTTCAGTCCTGGAAAATTTAAAACCTGCAAACTTGCTTTATTAAAGCAAATTCGCAGGTTTTTTTTATTATACCAATACTTATTATCCTTATTTTATTCTACAACAAATCTGCGCTCGCGAATCATTTCTGCAATAGCAAGAATATCTTCACCAATTAAACGGTCATTTTCCAACTTTTCAACTTTTGACCGTATAACAGAATATGCTTTTTCAACATATTCACCGCATTTCGCTGGACGTCGGAATTCTAAGCCCTGAGCACCAAAAAGAAGTTCCACTGCCAAAATATTTTCTAAATTGCCCAAAACCTGGTTGAATTTCCGGCCGGAAATACTTCCCATCGATACATGATCTTCCTGTCCTAAACTGGTCGGAATGGAATCTGCGGATGCTGGAAAACACAGGGTTTTGTTTTCAGTTACAAGCGCCGCGGAAGTATATTGCGGAATCATAAATCCGGAATTTAAACCTGAACTTGCAGTTAACAGACGTGGTAAACCATATTTTCCTTCCAGCAAAAGATAACTTCTGCGGTCTGAAATATTTCCGAGCTCTGCGGCAGCTAAAGTCGCGTAATCTAGTGGTAAAGCCAAAAGCTGTCCATGGAAATTACCGCCGGAAATGCTTTCATCGGCGCTTAAAACAATCGGATTATCGGTGACGGAATTTAGTTCCGTTTCAGCCAAATTTTTCAAATGTTCAAAAGCATTTCTACTCGCACCGTGAACCTGCGGCACACAGCGCATTGAATACGGATCCTGCACACGGTCGCAATATTCATGGCTTTTTAAATTCTCGGAGTTTTCGAGAAATTTCACCATTCTGGCGGCAACTTTTTTGCTGCCGGCAAAAGGGCGGATTTCGTGCAATTCTTTTTTAAACGGACTTGCGGAACCTCGATATGCTTCCAGACTTAAAGCAGCGGTTAAATCTGCTAAATTGAGTAAATATTCAAATTTAAATAAGCCTAAAATGGCGTGCGCCAAAATAAACTGTGTACCATTAATTAAGCCCAGACCTCCTTTTGGGCCAAGCACCAAAGCTTCGAGATTATTTTCGTTTAAAACTGAAGATGCGTCGCGAATTTCTTCACCTTGCCAAACTTTTCCTAAACCTAAAAGCGGCAAAACCAAATGCGCCAAAGGTGCTAAATCTCCGGATGCGCCCACAGAACCTTGCTCAGGTACGACGGGAATAATGTCTTTTTCCAACATTAAAATCAGGCGCTCGATAACAGTAAGTGAAACTCCGGAAAATCCCTTTGATAAGGCGTGAATTTTTGTAATCATCATCACGCGCGATAGATCTTTTGCAATGGGTTTTCCAACGCCGACAGCGTGAGAAATAATTAAATTATGCTGCAATAGCGCGGTTTCTTCTTCCGAAATTTTAACATCGCACAGCGGTCCAAAGCCGGTATTGATGCCATAAACCGTGCGGTCCGATTCAACAATTTCGCGCACATTTTGCTCAGATTGCAGTATTTTTTGTTTTGCTTCGTCGTTTATACTTGCATTTTTTGGGTTTTCTAAAATAGCAATTATATCTTCGATGGTCAGTTCATCGATACCGTAAGTTTTCATGTTTAGATTTTGCTTAAAATTACTGTTTTTTAAGAACCTGTCAAAAGGCAAATTGCTTTTAAAACCTGATTTATATTTTTTTTACCGGCTGTTTGAGCCATTTTTTTAATTTTCATTTCTTTAAAATCCCGTCGCGTGCTAAAATCCAAATCCCTAATTTTGTATTATGAATTCGGATTTAGAACTTCAACTTAAAACTTTACCGTCAGATCCGGGCGTTTACCGCTATTATGACAAATTTAATCAGCTTTTGTATGTTGGAAAGGCTAAGAATTTAAAAAAACGGGTTTTATCGTATTTCAATAAAAACCAGGCAGGTTACCGCACCCGAATCATGGTGAGCAAAATCGTGCGCCTGGAAACAACCGTCGTAAACAGCGAGTACGACGCCCTTCTGCTTGAAAATAATCTGATAAAAGAACATCAGCCGTTTTACAACGTGATGCTGAAAGATGACAAAACCTACCCGTGGATTTGCATTAAAAATGAAGATTTTCCGCGTGTTTTTTTAACGCGGACTAAAATAAAAGACGGTTCGGAATATTACGGTCCGTACGCAAAAGTGCGTCCTGCGAAGTTTTTGCTGGATACTATCAAACACATTTATAAAATCCGGACCTGTAATCTGAATTTAGCGCCTGAAAAAATTGCTGAAGGAAAATACAGAGTTTGTCTGGAATATCACATTAAAAATTGTGAAGGTCCATGCGAAATGCTTGAAATGAAGGAAAGCTACGACCGGAAAATTGAAGCGATTCGCGGAATTATTAAAGGTGATTTCCGTATTGCAAAAGAATATCTGGTGAATCAAATGATGGCTTTCGCGCAAAATCTGGAATTCGAAAATGCGCAGATGGTAAAAGAACGGATGGATTTGCTTGATAATTACCAGGTGAAACACACGGTGGTAAATCCGAGCATCAATGATGTTGACGTTTTTGGGATGACGAGCGATGAAACGGCCGCGTACATTAATTACTTCAAAATTCAGAATGGAAATATCATACAAAGTTTTACGACCGAAATTAAAAAAGTTCTCGAAGAATCAGATGAAGATTTGCTTGAAGAAGCTATGATTGAAATCCGGCAGAAATTCGATTCTGATTCGAAAGAAATCCTGATTCCGTTTCATCTGACACTTGAAATTCCGAATGTAAAATTGATCGTTCCGAAAGTTGGCGACAAAAAAAGAATCGTGGAACTTTCGGAAAAAAACGCGAAAGAATATCGCATTGAAAAACTGAAACAAGTTCAGATTCTGGATCCCGAGAGACACACGAATCGCATAATGGCGGAAATGCAGAAGCTTCTGCGTATGCCTACAGAACCGCGACACATCGAAGGTTTTGATAACTCGAATATTCAGGGAACGAATCCCGTTTCCGCGTGTGTGGTTTTTAAAGACGGAAAACCAAGCAAAGCAGATTACCGCATTTTTCACCCGAAAACCGTCGTCGGTCCTGATGATTTCAAAACGATGGAAGAAGTGATTTACCGGCGCTACAAAAGACTTTTGGATGAAGCGGAACCTTTGCCACAGCTTATTTTAATTGATGGTGGAAAAGGCCAGTTATCTTCAGCGGTGAAAAGTTTGAAGCTACTTGGCTTGTACGGAAAAATTACCATTATTGGTATTGCGAAGCGGTTGGAAGAAATTTATTTTCCGGAAGATTCCATCCCGTTGTACCTCGATAAAAAGTCGGAAACGCTGAAAATTTTACAGCGGGTTCGCGATGAATCGCACCGTTTTGGTGTAAAACATCACCGTACACGGCGTAAAAATTCCACCATAAAATCGGAGCTTGAAGAGATTCCAGGTGTTGGCCCGCGCGGGATTGAAATGCTGCTTCTGAAACTGAAATCGGTGAAAAGAGTGAAAGAATCCAGTTTAGAAACTCTGGAAGAAATTTTGGGAAAATCGAAAGGCAAAATGGTTTGGGCATATTTTAATACACCACTTTAGCAGTCTCTTTAAATACTTCTTTCCTGTAGCTTCCATCAGCATTTGGTAATTCAATAATTATTGCGCCGTCTTCTATATATCCTAAAGTTTGGGTGCCATCCTGAAGCTGCACTCTGTACACGTCTTTTTTAGTGGAAGCTTTAAAAATCGCATACGGAGTCGAATTTTTCGGGTTGACCAAAATAAACTGATTGTCTGAAATATAAATCCGGTTAAAATTTAATGTACCGTTACTGAACGTTTGTGCTTTGCTTTCACTCTTTGTGCCGCTGTTTTGGCTTTGGCTTGATTTGCCAAGTTCTGGTCCGCGCGCCGCCGTTTGTTTTGGAAGTTCAGTACGAGTGGTAACCGCCAGTTGCACGGGATTTGAAGCGGGAAGTGTTTTCGTAGCGGTATTTAAAGCATCTATAAATCCGGGTTGAAATTCTTTGATGTTTGTTTTTGCTTCATATGAAGCGACGGTTTTTCCGCTGCAGTCCTTGAAATTAATCTGGAGTTTGTTTTTCAGGAAAGTACTGGCGTCCACAAGTTCCGCTTTTAAAACTCCGCAGGGATTATTTTTCGGAGCTTCCGGCCAGGAATCATTATTTTCACTGATAACAACATATTTCTTGCCGGTAAGATTAGAACTCAAAAGCGTTGCCAGACCGTATTTGTTAGCGTCAAAATCGCCTGTCCTTCCAGCAATATAAACGAAGCTATAATCTGAAATATTCTGACTGTACGCTGCGGTAAACAAAAGGAAAAATGCAAATTTCAAAAGTTTTTTCATCGCGGTAATTTAAGTAAAGATAAATTTAATTCCTGAAATCGCCCATATCCAATTTCAGGGAAAAGAAATTTGAAAAGAAATTCGAACCGCCAATTCCGGAGTTTGTAATTGCGTAATCTAATGTTAAACCTTGATATTTAATGCCAATTCCGGCGCTTGGTTGAAATGAAATTTTGCGTTTCAGGTTTTCGATATCGGTAATATTTTGAAAACGGTTCACGCCAACGCGTACGAAAATCATATCCTGAAACATAAGTTCCGCGCCGGCATATGGCGTAATGCTCGCAAATTCGGTGGAAATTACGGCCGCGGTTTTTGCAAAATCTACGTTCAATCCCGCTTCGGGTAACAATTCCAGATCACGGTTGATTTCGTAATTCCGGCTAAGTCCCAAGTTGAGTTTAGGCATCGTGAGTTCCATTTTGTCTTTCGGTGCGGGATTAAATTCTTCACCGTTCACCACGGCAGAAAGTTCATCCTGATTCACCGTCCAAAAATTAACGGTTGTAGTGGCATCTTTTAGCACGGCGCCGTAATTCCAACCTGAATCTGCGTGGTAAATCGCGCCGAGATCAAAACCGAAACCGAAACCATTCGCGAATTTTCCCACATTTCTGTACACGAGTTTCGCATTGGCACCGACATCAAGCCGGTGATTTCCGCCTGGATGAAATGCGTAAGAAATCAAAGCCGCGTAATCAGACTGAGAAAAACTTGTGATTTTATCATAATCGATATTTCCTTCCGGATCGATTAACTGTGTTGTATTTAAAATATTATCGATGCCGAGGCGCACCACAGAAACCGCGAAAACACCACCGTTATGGTCCAAAGGTTTTGCAAAAGCCAGGTAATCGTACTTCGCAATCGATTCAAAATATTCAGCGTGCATCGCTGCGCCTTGCCAGTCTCGTTCTATAGCGATAAGTCCGGCCGGATTCCACATTGGGGAGTAAACATCATTTTGACTCGAAATTACCGCCCCGCCCATTGCAAGACCGCGTGCGCCAGCGCCAATGCTTAAAAATTCATTTGAATATTTCCGCACAATTTGTGCTTCGGAGAAAAATCCGAAAAGCAAAAAGGTAGCGAAAACGAGTTTTTTCATGAATTTTCAAGATTTTTTGCGGCGGTAGCTTTTCTGGCTTTTAAAACACCGTTGATTACAATTGCAGAAATCATCACGAGCGAAGCTACGTAAAAAATAGGGCTCATTTGCTCGGATTCACCAAAGATAAAAAAAGCCAGGATAATCCCGTAAACAGGCTCCAGATTTACCGTAAGAATTAAGGTAAACGGCGAAATGTATTTCATTAAATTCACTGATTCCAACATCGGAAAAGCGGTGAAAAAGCTGGCTAAAATCAGAACTAAACCGAGGTCGCGCATGCTGATGTCGTGCAGCTGAAAGAGTTGTCCGGTGAAGAGATAGAGCACAGAAAGTATGGCGCAACCCGAAAAAATTTCATAAAAAATAATATTTCCAGACGTGGTTTTCCCAAAAATTCGGCCGTTAAACACCGAAAAAACGGTTCCGAACAGGGCGGTTAAAATTCCGAAAAATATGCCTTCTTTATACTGAAATTCGGTTTTAAAAATTAGACCCATACATATTAAAATGACGATGCCCATAACGACCTCCGAAATATCGATTTTCCGTTTAAAAACAATGGGTTCCAGCACCGACGCAAACAATGTTGAAAGCGAAAGGCAGCTTAACGCTATGGAGACGTTGGAAACTTTAATGGAATAAAAAAAGCACAGCCAGTGAAACGCCATAAAACCACCAATTATTCCTAACTGCAGAAATAATTTCTTGGAGATTTTCAGGCTCTCTTTTTTAAAAAACCTGATGAAAATAAAAAGGAAAATTGCCGCAAAAAACATCCGGTAAAAAACCAAAATGCTCGCATCAGCATGAATCAGTTTGCCTAAAATTGCGGTAAAGCCCCATAAAAAAACAATAAGATGCAAACGGAAAAGGGCAGATTTTTTTACCACAATAATTTATTTTTATACTTTCTGCAAAGCTACAAATCCATTTAGACAATTTTCGGAAAAAATGTCATTTTAGCGGCAAAAAAACCCTAAAAGTCTCTACAACTTTTAGGGTCCTTCAAATAATAAACTATTAAAAAAATAAAACTAGGAATTGAAAAATTTCTACTTTACCTGTAAACGGTAAAAATATGCCGTTATTTTAGGTAAAAATGTTAAAAAAGTACTAAAGTTTTGTTATTTAAATTTGCTGGCTGTTCATCGTGTTTTACAGAATATTATAATTAAAAATGTTACCTTTAAACCAAATTTTTCCACCATATGAATTTAGAATTTAACAAAAGAGAAGACCAAAATAAACTAAAATTAGGCGAAATAAACAGCTTATTAAGCGAAATAAAAAAAGGCGGTGGCGAAAAGAGATTGCAGAAACAGCGCGATGAAGGAAAACTCACCGCGCGCGAACGTATAGATTATCTTTTGGATAAAAATTCGGATTCCATTGAAATCGGTGCTTTTGCCGGCTTCGGAATGTACGAAGAACAAGGTGGTTGTCCAAGCGGCGGCGTTGTTGTAGTGATGGGTTACGTTTCCGGAAAACAATGTTTGGTGGTTGCCAATGACGCTTCGGTAAAAGCGGGTGCCTGGTTTCCGATTACGGCGAAGAAAAATCTGCGCGCACAGGAAATTTCGATGGAAAACCGGCTACCGATAATATATCTCGTAGATTCTGCGGGTGTTTTCCTGCCGATGCAGGACGAAATTTTCCCCGATAAAGAGCATTTCGGCCGTATTTTTCGCAATAATGCTAAAATGAGTTCGATGGGAATTGTTCAGATTTCAGCAGTGATGGGAAGTTGTGTTGCCGGCGGCGCTTATCTTCCGATTATGAGCGACGAAGCCATGATCGTGGATAAAACAGGCTCTATATTTTTAGCTGGAAGTTATTTGGTAAAAGCGGCGATTGGTGAAAATATCGATAACGAAACTCTGGGTGGCGCAACCACGCACTGCGAAATTTCGGGCGTTACCGATTTTAAAGCAAAAGACGATAAAGATGCGCTGGACCGCATTAAAAATATTATGAAATCCATCGGAAGTTACGACAAAGCAGGTTTCGACCGCATTGAGAGCTTTCCGCCGAAAGAAAAAATCGAAAATATTTTCGGACATATGCCCGCGTCCAGAGCTGACCAATACGATACTTTTGATATTATTAAATGCCTGGTCGATAATTCCGAATATGAAGAATATAAGGCAGATTATGGCAAAACCATTATTTGTGCAACCGCAAGAATTGACGGCTGGAGCGTGGGAATTGTGGCGAACCAAAGAAAACTGGTAAAAAGCGGAAAAGGAGAAATGCAGTTTGGTGGCGTAATATATTCGGATTCTGCAGACAAGGCGACGCGTTTTATCGCGAACTGTAACCAAAGAAAAATTCCGTTGATTTTCCTACAGGATGTCACCGGATTTATGGTCGGTTCAAAATCTGAACATGGTGGAATTATTAAAGACGGCGCAAAAATGGTGAATGCCGTGGCAAATTCTGTAGTGCCAAAATTCACCGTTATAACCGGGAATTCTTACGGTGCCGGAAACTACGCGATGTGCGGAAAAGCCTACGATCCGCGCTTAATTGTGGCGTGGCCGTGGAGTGAACTTGCGGTGATGGGTGGCAGCCAGGCCGCAAAAGTTTTAGCGCAAATCCAGGAATCTACCCTGAAAAAACAGGGAAAAGAAATCACCGAGGAAGAACATCAGGAAATTTTGGACACCATTTCGAAAAGATATAAAAAACAAACCGAGCCAACGTACGCAGCAGCGCGGCTTTGGACCGATGCAATCATTAATCCCGTAGATACGCGCACCTGGATTTCGATGGGAATTGAAGCTGCGGATCATGCACCAATTACAGAGAAATTCAATTTAGGTGTTATTCAGGTTTAAGAAAATTTAAAACACAATATCATGAAAAAAATTCTGTTCTTTTTTACAATTCTGAGTTATACGGCGGTTTTTTCACAGTGTTATATTGAAGGAAAATCCGTGATTAACGTTGGTGAATCGCAGGTTTACACCGTTAAAAACAATACCGCAAAATGCGATGACTGTCATACCTGGTCGAGTTTAGACAACATTATTTTGCTTGATGGTAATTTAAAACAAAGTAAACTGCAGGTGAAAGGGATTTCCGGCGGAAGCACGCTTCTAGCAATGGAAATGGATTCGGACAAAGGTCTTTTAAAATGTTATAAAACCATAAGAGTGATTAGTGCTTTACCGAAAAAACTCAGCGCGGTTGCTGAAGAATGCGATTTCGATATTAACGGTTTTAAAGAAATAAAAGCAAACGACAGCACGGTTTCTTATGCTCCGGACAATATGGTGGAAAACTTAAAATATACCTGGATTGCAGAATACGAAAACGGCGAGCAAAAAACTTCAGCTGAACCTACGGCGAAATTTAATTTCACCAAAGAAAACGGCATTAGAGCTTTAAAATTAAATGTGAAATCTGCGCATTGCGTTCGCGATTTCACCAAAATTTACGACGCTAATTACTGGGATTTTTACTGATTTTAAGGCGAAAAAAAAATTCAGCATAATGTTGAATCTTTTTTTTGAATTAACCAATTCTTACGCTCGTCATGCTTAAACTGCCACCGATAAGTTCATCGTTGAAAAGCGAGAGGTCATCGGTTTTTTCCTTTAAAGCTAAAGAGTAAAGTAGCGGCAGATAATGATCCGGGCTCGGCACCGCGGTTTGAAGTGCAATTCCCTGATTTTGGTAATTGATAAGATTCTGAAAATTTCCGTCTAAAAGCCAGTTATTTGTCATTTCTCGTGCTTCAATCGCCCAGTCCCAACCGGCGCCGGCGGTATTAATATTTTTCCAGTCCACCATGCGGAGATTGTGTACGATATTTCCGCTTCCGATGATTAAAATTCCCTTTTCCCGCAGTTTTTGCAGTTTTTTCGCCAAATCGAAATGATATTGTGGTGGTTTTGAGTAATCAATGCTGAGCTGAATTACCGGAATTTCGGCATTTGGATAAAGATGTTTGATGACGCTCCACGCGCCATGGTCCAGTCCCCAACTGTGGTCTTCTTCCACAATTTCCGGTAAAAGTAATTCGGTGGTTTCTTTCGCCAGTTCGGGGCTGCCCGGCGCGGAATATTCCACTTCAAAAAGTTCCTTCGGAAAGCCGTAAAAATCATGGATTGTTTTTGGATCCTGCATCGCGGTGACAAATGTTCCGTTCGTAAACCAATGTGCAGAAACGCATAAAATGGCGTTCGGACGCGGAATTTCTTTGGAGATATTCCGGAAACCCTGCACGAACTGGTTTTCTTCAATCGCGTTCATCGGTGAACCGTGGCCGAGAAAAAGTACCGGCATTTTTTCGGTATTTTTATAAAGCTGAGAAATATTTTCGAGATCGTTTAAATTCATCTTGGTGTTTTTTAAGAAATGAAAAAAGTTCACCTAAGCCTTTCAACTCTGGTGAACCTTAAAAAAATAAACTATGAAATTTTTTATGCTTTTACGAACTGAAGTTCACCTGCAATTTTTACTTCGTCCGAAACCATTACACCACCTGTTTCCAATGCGGTATTCCAGTTTAATCCGAAATCTTTTCTGTTGATTTTACCTTCAAAAGAGAATCCAGCTTTTGTCTGTCCCCACGGGTCCACATTAGTTCCACCGAAGTCTACATCCAATTTAATTGGTTTTGTAACGCCGTTCATGGTGAGATTACCGGTGATATCATCGTTTAAAGAATCTGTTTCGAAAGTAATAACCGGATTGGCTTCAGCATTAAAGAAATCTGCAGATTTCAGGTGCGTGTCGCGATCAGTATTGTTGGTGCTGATGGAAGCGGTATCAATTTTCGCTGTTACTTTAGCATTTTTGAAAGTGTCGTCTTCGCTTTCCATTTCTACATTAAAGTCTTTAAATTCGCCTTTAACATTAGAAATCATCATGTGTCTTACTTTAAAAGTGATTTCACTGTGTGTAGGGTCTAAATTCCATTTTGTTGACATAATATTTTGTTTATTGGTTAGTATTAAATTTTGATAGTACAAAGATACCGTCGCGAGCGCAGAAAGACATTGATGTAAGTTAAGAAACGCTTTTAGCATTTTTTTGTCACCTTCAACCATAAATTTATTTAATAAAAAGCAGTTCTCAGAAATTTTAATAATATTTAACGCAGTAAGCCTTTCATTCCTTAGTTTTAAAGAAAAATTTTTATGCGGCATTTTCTGGCTTTTTTTCTGTTTTTAAATTTTCCTCTGCTGACATTTGCACAGCAGAAAGACAGCATACAAATTGAAAACCGGCATCTAGCTTTCGATTTAAGAGGCACTATTGCTCCGGCTGCTTTAATGACTTCCGGAATTGTGTTCGATGGGAACGGCCGCGAATCCGTGAAAAACGAAGTAGTAGAAGAGCGAAATGAACATCTTTTTGGTTTTACCAACCATCTGGATGATTACGCCCAGTTTGCTCCTCTTGTAGCAGTTTATGGTTTTGAAGTTGCCGGAATGAAACCGCGCACCGACTGGCAAAACCGCACCGCTATTTTGCTGAAGGCTCAAGTGGTGAATCTCGGTTTGGTGTATGTGCTGAAAACTACTCTGAAAAAAACGCGTCCCGACGGCACTGCTTATTCTTTTCCTTCCGGCCACACGGCGAATGCATTTGCGGGCGCCACGATGCTCGCAATTGAATATGGCGAAAATCACAAGTGGGTGCCGTATGTTTCTTACGCCTTTGCAAGCGGAATTGGCGTAATGCGAATGGCGAACAACAAACATTATATATCTGATGTTTTATTCGGTGCCGGCTTAGGAATTCTCTCCGTAAAAGCTGCTTACTGGACGCATCAATATAAATGGAATAAGCAAAAAAGTTCCAAAGATCCGCTTGCGGAAATTTATCTGCATTTGAATTAACATTCCTTTAACAAATCGTTTTTTATTTCTTATTTTTAACACTATAAATCTAAGAAATGAAATTTTCAAAATTACCTTTATTATTACTCGGTTTCAGCAGTTTGCTTTCTGCGCAAAACCAGAAATACACCATGGCCGAAGCGGTAAACGGGCTTCGGAGCAATCTTGCTATTAAAAGTATTCCGCAGTTTTCCTGGTCCGATGATGCTAAATTTTACATTCAGGGAACCAAAAACGCATACCTGATAACAGAAGTTCAAAGCATGAAAGCGGACACTTTGGTTTCTTTGAACCAAATCAATAAAAATCTTTCCGCCGAGCAAAAGCTTAAATCTTTTCCGCAGGTAAAATTTACCGGCAAAAACCAAGGATATTTTACTGTAGACGGTAAATATTTTCAGCTTGAAAAATTCGGCTCCGACTGGAAAATTTCGCCCTGGACTTCCATTGACGAAAATGCTGTAAACGTAAAAGTGCTGGATGATAAAAAAACCATCGTTTACACGGTAAAAAATAATCTTTACCTGAACCGAAACGGAAAAACGGTTGAGATTACCGATGATCAGAATGAAGGAATTGTAAATGGACAGGCCGTTCACCGCAGCGAATTTGGAATCGATGGCGGAATTTTTTCGGCGCCAAACAGCACAAAAATTGCGTTTTACCGAATGGATGAAACCATGGTCACGGATTATCCGATCATCGACTGGTCTGTAACGCCGGCAAAAAACGTGAACATCAAATATCCGATGGCGGGAAACACTTCGCATCAGGTGACATTGGGCGTTTACGATATCAATTCTCAGAAAAAAATATTTTTAAATATTGATGGTGACAAAGAACAATATTTAACCGCCGTGACCTGGAGCCCGGATTCAAAATATATTTTCGTAGGCGTGCTGAACCGCGACCAGAATCATTTGAAAATGAATCAGTACGACGCGGTTACCGGGAATTTGGTGAAAACTTTATTTGAAGAAAAAGATGCTAAATATGTTGAACCACAGCATCCGCTATTATTTTTACCGAACTCCAACACCGATTTTATCTGGCAAAGTCAGCGCACGGGTTACAACCATTTATTCCATTACAGTTTAGAAAAAGGACTGATTTCGCAAATCACAAAAGGTGATTGGCTGGTGACTGATATTTTAGGTTTTAATGAAAAAAAGAAAGAAATCTATTACATTTCTACGCAGGAATCGCCGCTGGAAAGACATATTTATCGTGTAAACTGGAACAATTTTAAAACCCAGAGATTAGACAGCGCACCGGGAATGCACACCGGTATTTTAAGCAAAGACGGTACACAGCTTTACGATATTTACAGCAATGCGAGCACGCCAAGATCGGTGAATGTGATTAATACCGCTACTTTGAAATCAAAAAATATTTTAACGGCAGAAAATCCTTTAAAAAACTATAAAAGACCGGAAATAAAGAATGTTACCTTAAAAGCTGACGACGGAACGCCACTTTACGGTAAAATTATTTTGCCTACGGATTTTGATCCGGCGAAGAAATATCCAACCATCGTTTACCTTTACAATGGGCCGCATTTGCAGCTGGTGACCAACAGTTTCCCATCTTCCGGCAACCTTTGGTATGAATATATGGCGCAAAACGGCTATATTATTTTCACGATGGACGGGCGCGGATCTTCGAACCGCGGAATGAAATTCGAGCAGGCAGTTTTCCGTCATTTAGGCGAAGTGGAAATGAAAGACCAGCTGAAAGGTGTGGATTATCTGAAATCACTGCCTTACGTTGATGCGCAGAAACTGGGAATACACGGCTGGAGTTTTGGCGGTTTTATGACTACAAGTTTTATGCTGAAACACCCGGAAGTTTTTAAAGTAGGCGTTGCCGGCGGACCGGTAATCGACTGGAATATGTATGAAATTATGTATACCGAAAGATATATGGATACGCCGCAAACCAATCCGGAAGGTTATAAACAGGCGAATCTTTTGGACAAAGTTCAGAATCTGAAAGGAAATTTATTAATGATTCACGGGGCGCAGGACAACGTGGTGGTTTGGCAGCATTCCATTAAATTTTTAAAAGCCGCTGTGGATAATGGTGTTCAGCTGGATTATTTCGTGTATCCGGGACATGAACATAATGTTTTAGGAAAAGACCGCGTGCATCTTATGCAGAAAGTCACCGATTATTTTGATGAATATTTGAAAAAATAAAGAAGAAAATCCGGAATTAATTTTCCGGATTTTTATTTTAAAGAGTTGATTGAGTAATTTAGTAAAAAATAAAGCGATGCAAATTCCCGCAAAATCCATTGAAAATTATATTTCGCATGTTCCGGAAGAACGGCAGGAATCCTTCAGAATGCTTTATGAAACGGTTTCCAAGAATCTTCCGAAAGGCTTTCAGGAAAGCCTTAGCTATGGAATGATTGGCTGGAGCGTGCCGCTGGAAACTTATCCGTCTGGTTACCATTGTACGCCAAATACGCCGTTGCCTTTTTTAAATTTGGCGTCGCAGAAGAATTTTGTGGCGTTGTATCACATGGGAATTTACGCGGATCCGGCACTTTTAAACTGGTTTGTGGCTGAATTTCCGAAGTATTCGAAACGGAAACTGGATATGGGAAAATCGTGCATCCGCTTCAAAAAAATGGATGATATTCCGTTTGATTTGATTGCAGAATTATCCCGCAAAATGTCACCTAAAGAGTGGATTTCTCTCTACGAAAAGCTTTACAAAAAATAGAAAATTTGCCTGTTTAGCAGCATATTTTTTATTCCCGCAAAACTTTCACGCGTCCGTCGTTCCACATTCTGATTACCGACGAACCGGCATATTCCGATATTTTATCGTGATTTTCTTCTGCCACAGCGTCCACAGAATTAATGATTTCTGGCGAAATATCGGCAAATTTTAGAGGAGATTTTTCACCACTAAAATTCGCAGAAGTTGAAACGAGCGGTTTATTCAGTTTTCCGATGAGTTTTTTAAGGTAAACGTCTTTCACCAAACGAATGCCGATGCTGCCGTCTTCAGCGAGAATTTCTTTCGGCAAACCTTTCGGGTTATCGTAGATCAGCGTCACGGGTTTCTCCGACAAATCCATAATTTCCCATGCCATTTCGGGAACTTCCACCAAATCCTGCAACCGTTTTACCGATTCCACGAGGATAATCATCGATTTGGATTTTTCGCGCTTTTTAATTTCGAAAATTTTATTAATGGCGCTCACATTGGTAGCGTCACAGCCAATTCCCCAAATCGTATCTGTCGGATATAAAATGGTGCCGCCGGCCTGTACGGCATCGATGAGGTTTTGCATAATTGAGTTTGAATGATCAAAATTAAATAAATACAGGAAAATTTGCCGTTATAACAGCAAATTTTTTATGTTTAAATTTACGGCTATTATGGAAGAAAAATCAAAAGATCCGCTGCACGGAAAGCGTCTGGACGCAATTCTGGAAGAATTGGTGCAATATTACGGCGGTTTTGAAGACTTGGGGAAGCAGATCAACATCAAATGCTTTACGGATAATCCGAGCATCAATTCCTCCTTAAAATTTTTGCGAAAAACGGAGTGGGCGCGTGCAAAAGTTGAAAGTTTATACCTCTACGTTTTGAGACAAAAAAAGAAAGCAGAAAATCGCGGCTAAAACGGGCAAATTTTTCTGCTTTCGATAATTTTACTTTTAGCACCCATCACCCATCACCCATCATCCATCATCCATCACCCATCATCCTACCAGATACCTTTCCTCGATAACATTCAAATGGTGAATATTGTGCCCCGCAATTAATTTCCCCAGCGTTTCTACGGAGATTTCGTTGCCGTTTGCAATTCCCGTTTCCGCTAATTGCTGCGCATTTAAATTTTGAAAAAATAGCACTGATGATTTCCGGACAGCCTGAAATTCTTCAACCAAACTTTCTAAGTTTCTGTCTTCAGAAAAATAATGTTTCGCGTATAATTCTTCGTCCCAGCCGGCAAGTTCTGTTTTGTCTTTTCTGGCAAAACGTAGCGCACGGTAGGCAAAAATTCTTTCCGCATCGATGAGGTGTTGCAGCAATTCTTTCAAAGTCCATTTTCCTTCAGCATATGCAAATTCTGCTTTTTCCGGCGAAAGGTTTTCATAAAAATTTGCCGTTTTATGCCCGGATTTTTTCATTTCTTCCAACCAGTTTTCGGATGGAATTAAATCGAGATAGCGCTGAATATATTTTTGAAAATCGGTCATTTTATAATTTTACCGAGTTAAAATTGCCACCTTACCAAATTGCCAGATTAGCCAAATGCTCTTTCCAAATCAGCAAGCAAATCAGCTTTGTCTTCAATACCAACACTTAAGCGAACTAAATCATCGGTAATGCCTAATTCGGAACGTTTTTCTGCCGGAATTGAAGCGTGTGTCATCAACGTTGGATGGTTGGCCAAAGATTCTACACCGCCCAAAGATTCTGCTAAAGTGAAAACTTTAAGTTTTTCTAAGAATTTAATTGCGTCTTCTTTTTTTCCGGATTTAAAGGTGAAAGAAACCATTCCGCCGAAATCTTTCATTTGCTTTTTAGCCAAATCGTGCTGCGGATGAGATTCCAGACCTGGATAGAACACTTTGTCCACAGCCGGATGCGATTCCAGATATTTTGCGACTTCCAAACCGTTTTCAGAGTGTCTTTGAACACGTAAAGCCAAAGTTTTAATGCCTCGCAAAACCAAATAAGAATCGTGTGGACCGAGGATTCCACCACTCGCAAACTGAATGAAATGAAGTTTTTCGCCCAGTTCTTCGGTTTTTGCAACCAAAGCTCCCGCTATGACATCTGAATGCCCACCAAGATATTTTGTTGCGGAATGCATCACGATATCTGCGCCCAAATCCAACGGAAGCTGCAAATATGGTGTTGCGAAGGTATTGTCGACAGCGACCAAAATATCTTTGTCTTTAACCAAATCCGTCACGGCTTTAATATCAACGAGTTTCATTAGCGGATTTGTAGGAGTTTCCAACCAGATTAATTTGGTTTTTTCGGTGATTAAGGCCGATATTTTTGAAACATCATCAAAGCTGGCAAATGTAAATTTGAGCTGATATTTTTCAAATAAACGGGTAAACATACGGTAGGTTCCGCCGTATAAATCATCAACCGCAATTACCTCATCGCCCGGATTTAATAATTTTAAAACACAGTCTATCGCCGCTAAACCGGAACCGAAAGCCAAGCCGCGCGCACCGTTTTCAATGCTTGCCAAGCTGTCTTCCAAAGCCTGTCTGGTCGGGTTTGCCGCGCGCGAATATTCGTAACCGGAATGAACTCCAGGTGATGTTTGCGCAAATGTTGAGGTTAAAAATACCGGCACATTTACCGATCCGGTCGCAGGTTCGTGTTGCTGACCACCGTGTATTACTTTTGTATTGAAATTCATGTTTTATGCTTTATGCTTTAAGCGGTAGGCGTGTCGTTTCACCAGTGCTTAAAGCGTATTATAAATGAGTAATTATAAGCGTAATGCATGCCGCATTCAGCTTAATGCTTTTAGAATTTTATTGCCGATTTTACAGCAAACTCTTCCGCCATTTGGTCCATCCATTGTGCGACATCTTCTTCACCCGTAGCGCGTTCGTAGGTGCTGGCCATGGAGATTAAAATTTGGTGCAGAAACATTTTCATCTGATCCACAGGCATTTCTTTGGTCCAAAGATCGATGCGCAGCGCTTCTTTTCTTTTATCGTCCCACACGGAAATCATCGTTGCTTTTGTGTCCTCTTTTTCGATGCCGCCGTCTTCCGCGTTCCAGGTCATTCTTTCCGGAACCTGGTTGTCATCAAGTTCAATATCTATGGTTATTTGGGTCTTTCTCATTAGTTTTTGGGTTTATAATTACTTTCATTAAAGATGTCCTGAGCATTCATTTTTAGAAAATCCTGAAGTTTGGTATTTGGGTTTTCTTTAAAATATTTTTTACAAATCTGCCAACCGCTGAAAATTCCGACTTGCGGTGAAGATTCGTTATCGATTTCGGTGTAGAATTTTGAAAACGGTCCGGGCTTGATAAATCTTTCGGAAAGGCGCATATCATCACTGAAAATCAGATTGTTTTCCACGAAATAATTCCAGATATTGGCTTCGTTTGCCTGCGCCCATTCATATTGTTTCGGCGTGTAGTTGATTTTTAAATAATCGGGTTCCGCTGGTAAAAATGCATCCTGCAAAATCATTATTTTTCCCTGATAAACCAATTCATCGAGGAATTTCTGGCGATCACCGGTTGCCGGCACAAAAAGTTCCGCGAAAACCTCTGAAACTTTTGGTAAAATATTTTGCGGATTCATGCTTTTCTGGAAATAGGTTTCCATTCCTGCATAATTCGGATTATTGTCGCCCATAAAACCGGTCACGTCGATGAAGAGCATATTTTCCTGTGGTTTATAAAAAACCGGTTCCAGCGCGCCTTGCAAAGCCGAGGAATAAAGGAAAACTTGGGGATTTTGAAAATCGGGAAAATAGTACTGAACATGGGCAAATAAATTTCCTAAATCGGTCTGAAGTTTTGCCAGGTCAATTTTCGAAACCGCTTCGGTATAAATTTTCTGTTCCTCAGCGTCGCTCCGGCGAATTTCAAATTCATCGTTCGGAACAGTTCCCTGAAACCATGGATATTTTTTTGCAAAAGATTCCAGCGGCACGGCAGAATCGTAAAATTCCTTCGAAATGTCGGTAATTTCTACTTTTTGTGGCGGTTCTTTCAGATCGATTTTCCAGTTATTTTCCTTGCTTTTGTTGCAGGCAATGCTGAAACTCAGGAACAGCACAGAAAAAAAGAGATATTTAAAAAACTTCATTATTTTTACATCGTATTTAGATTAGCAAAAATAAGCAATTTTTTAGCGATAATTCCTTTCTTCAGTAACCTTCAATTTTTAATAAAAACCAAATGCAGACAGAAAAAATTACGGAACGGATTGTAACGTGGCTTCGCGATTACGCGAAAAATGCCAATGTGAACGGTTATATTGTGGGCGTTTCCGGAGGTGTAGATTCCGCGGTGGTTTCTACGTTGTGCGCAATGACCGGCTTAAAAACAATGTTGCTGGAAATGCCCATTCGCCAGAATCCTGATGAAGTTTCTCGCGCCTGGGAGCATATGGAAGATTTGAAAAGGAGATTTACCAATATAGAAGCTTCATCTGTGAATTTAACGCCGGCTTTTGAGCAGCTTTATTCGACTCTTCAGGTTGATGAGGAAAAATTTCCGGCCGAAAAGCTTGCTTTTGCCAATACCAGAAGCCGATTGCGAATGCTGACTTTATATTATTACGGCCAGATTAACGGACTTTTGGTCTGCGGAACCGGAAATAAAGTCGAAGATTTTGGAATTGGTTTTTACACAAAATACGGCGATGGCGGCGTAGATGTTTCGCCGATTGCCGACCTTTATAAAACGGAAGTATACACTTTGGCAAGTTCGTTAAATCTAGTAGAATCAATTCAAAATGCAATTCCGGCTGATGGGCTTTGGGATGAAATACGGACTGATGAACAGCAAATCGGAGCATCATACCCGGAGCTGGAAAAAATTCAAAAAGAATGGGGCACCAAAACGGAAGAAGATTACTCCGGACGCGATCTGGAGGTTTATAAAATTTTCAAGCGGATGAACCGCGCCGCGCAACACAAAATTCAGCCGATTCCAGTATGCGATATTCCGGAAGAATGGCGGTGAAGACATTTGATAGTGGTCAGTTGACAGTTTAGAAATCAGACATCAGACATCAGACCTTGTACAAAAAAAAATCCTGCTAAAACACTAAATTTTTATTAAATACCTAAATGAACAAAGATAAAATCAGGCTGGCGCTTTTTTTCCTCATCGGATCGCTCACCACTTTTTCGGTGATGTATTTCATCAATAATTATAAAATCGAAAAAAAAGGTGAAACAACGGCAAATAAAAACGTTTCGGTTAATCAAAATGTAAACGACAGAAATTCTGAAAAAAATGCCGCTACAACGGCAAATTTTTCTAAAAATATTGATGAACTCACCGAAGAGAATTTGGTCATCAACTACGTTAAAGAAAATCACGAATTGCCTGAATATTATTTAACCAAATCTGAAGCTCGGAAAGAAGGCTGGGTGCCGTCAAAAGGAAATCTTTGTGATGTTTTGCCGGGTCGCGCGATTGGTGGTGATAAATTCAGCAACCGTGAAAAATTTTTGCCCGCGGGAAATCAATATTTCGAAGCCGACGTAAACTACAACTGCGGAAACCGAAATGCAGACCGAATTGTTTTTACCAAAAATGGCGAAGTTTGGTTGACAAAAAATCATTATAAAAGCTTTGAAAAACAATAGCGTTAACGAGCCAAGTAAAAAGTAAATAACGGGACCGCTGATTACTGACAACTAACCACTGACCACCAACCACCATGAAAGCAGTATATATCGACTTTACAGAAATAGGAGATTACGAAGAATTCTATGAGCAATTGAAGGAAAAACTGGAGCTTCCAGAATTTTTCGGTGATAATTTAGATGCGCTTTACGATTCGCTTACGGGTTTTGTGGAAATGCCGCTGCATATTGAATTTGTAAATATGGGCGTCGATCAGCTGGAAGATTTCGAAGATTTGCTGACCACTTTGGAAGATGCCGATGAAGAAGTGGAAGATTTTTCTTTTGCCTACTATCTGGAACAATATGAAGATGAGGAATAAAAAAAAGGGTTTTCTATTGAAAACCCTTTTAATTTGATATGAATTTCGATAAAATTATTGAAGCGGTGCAAGCAAGTTTTCGCCGTTTACCGTTGCCCACGCGCCGCCTGTCATCGCAACTTTTGTAA
Source organism: Kaistella solincola (assembly GCF_000812875.1). Lineage (GTDB taxonomy): Bacteria > Bacteroidota > Bacteroidia > Flavobacteriales > Weeksellaceae > Kaistella > Kaistella solincola. Next base: position 20,821 of record NZ_JSYK01000005.1, read on the forward strand.
CGCCTGTAGCATTAACATAAGTGGCAGGGATTGCGGAAGTGAATCCGTAACCGAATTTCAATACATTGTCATTATTTGCGGTTGCGAACAACGGACTAACTTTGATTTTTCCGGTAACTAATTGGCTCGTTTCTGTTGCTAAATCCTGAATCAGCACGCCGTACGCTTGTTTTCCGCCGGTGTTTTTGTATCCGTCAATGTACACGTTGGAGAAAATTCCTGTTCCCTGTTTTTTAAATTGGATGGCGGAAATTTCCGCAGAACCTGAAACTTCGGGTAAAGTTCCTGCCGCACGAATTAAGGTAATATTATTTACTTTCGGTGAGATATTATCGGCGTTAGAAGAAGCTTCGATTTCCATTCCGAAATTCCCGATTCCGGTTTGGTACGCGTACCAGTTAGAGTTGGTTTGGCCGCTCCACGCATCCTGCCAGTCGAAAGAGTCGTCATAATTTCCGTAAGAAACAAGGTTTTTTGCACTTACTGTTCCACCGAAAAATTCATAACCATCGTCTGTACCTTTATAGGCTACCAGATTTTCCAAAGTCGTACCGGCACCAACCGCATAAAAGGTCATGGAATTGGTTTCCGAAGTTCCGTCACCGATTTTTCTGCCGCCGTATTCCACACGGACATATTTCATGGTCCCGGAATTGGAGTTCGCATCCGCGCCACCATAATATTGGTTGTTTCCGTCTTCGGAAAGCGCGGTGGTTGCACCGTTTAAAGCCTTGATCGGCGCATCGCCGTATAAAGTAATTCCGCCCCAATCACCCGGAGTTTTTTTATCTGAAGTGAAAACAATCGGAGAATCCGGTGTTCCCACAGCGTTTATTTTTGCACCTTTTAAAATCACCAAACCACTAACATCGGTAGTTGTTGCGGTAAAAATTGCGCCCGGCTCAATGGTAAGTGTTGCTCCGGAACTTACTTTTACAATGCCTTTCAGCGTATAATTTCCTTTTTTAATGAGCAAATCCTTTGAAATTTCTCCGGATAAAGTTCCGGAACCGTCCAGTACATTTCCGGTGGTTCCTGTGTTGCCGCCGGTGTTTACCGGTGTGTCATTATCTTCGCGAATGTCTACTGTACACGAAGTTGCAGTTAGAACAAGGCCTAGGGCCATTAATGTTAAAATGTTTCTTTTCATTTCTTTTTATTTTATAATGTGATTGATTTGAATTAGAAAGTATAGCCGATGGTCAAATTAAATGAAGTTCCTTTTTTGTAGTTTTCCATCAGCAGCGAACTTTCCTGAACCTGAACTAAACTGTTGTCGCCGAGTTTCAGATTATATTGAGAATTTAAAAGATTTTGAATGGCGAATTTCACGTTCCAATTTTTGGATATATGGTTGTTGTAAACAAAATCCAGCTGGTGGAAAGGCATTTCGTAAATATTGTCGAGTTTGGAAAAGCCAACTCCGTAAATTTTCTTGCCGGAAACATTGTAAACAAGTGAATAGGTTTTGGTGAAATTTTGGGCGTTTTTGTACTCATATTTCAAATCTGCGTTTACCGTCCACGGCGCGGCGCCTTGTAAAGCGCGCTTTCGGTTGGCTTCAACGTCGGTTTCCTGAGATTGGTCGGCGCTGCGTTGCACATCAGAATACATCAGTGTCGTATTTGCACCGAAAGTCCAGCGCGATAAAGCTTCGCTGAGGCGATTTAAGGAAAAGATTCCTTCCAGTTCCACGCCCGCAAGGTTGGCGGTTTTAGAATTGAAAAAAGTAATCGTTTGGCCGTTAGAATTTCCGGAGGCGATGTAGGAACGTTCAATGGCTTTATCGATTTTCTTCGTGAAAAGGTTCACGGCGAACATTTCCTTGTTGCTCGGGAAAATTTCATACTTGAGGTCGAAATTGTAATTTTCGCTGTTGGTCAGGTTTTTATTTCCGAAAATGTTTTCGTTATCCGGATTGATGTACGTGATCGGCATATATTCAATCAAAATAGGTCTCGTAATGGTTTTACTCGCCGCAAAACGGATGTTCGATTTCGTGTTCAAGCTTCTTTTCACCGACAACGAAGGCAAAATGTAATATTGGTTTTTCGTTAAGGTTACAAAATCATCATTAATACCGACGCTGATGGGTTTATATCGGGTTATATTGATATTATTTTCAACTCTGCCACCAACCAAAATATCCCATAATTCCGATGGTTTATAATTGATGTTGAGGTAACCCGCGTTTACAAACTGGTACAAATTATTTTTGTATTCTGAAGTAGAACCTTCGCGGTAATGATAAGTTACGTCACTCAGCGCCTGATCGAAAAGCGCCTGCGGCGCGTCTCTGTCTACGGTAATTTGCGACTTCGCCGGATTGTCCAAAACCGAATAAATAAAGCGGTAAGAAGTATTTCTTACATCCGCAAAACCGTTGTAGCCCAAGGCGATCTGCCATGGAAAATCTTTTTTATCGCCTTTTTCACCAAGATTAACCGCATATTCCGCGAAAGCTGACAAGTAATTTTTACCGTTTACGTCCAGATATTGTCGCAGCAAATTATTCCCGCCAAAAGAGAGATTTATTTCGTTATTGTCTTGTGGTCTTCCGTACATGATTTTTCGGTCGGGTTGCTGGTAGAAATTATTCACCCAGCTCGCGCCGGCTTTTACGGAATGTCTGTCAGAAATTTTTTGTGAAGACGTCAACTGCAAATCGGTAAAGCGGGAAATATCCTGCTGATTAACCCGAATAAATTGCTCATTATTGGTTTCACCATTTCGGTAGCCGATATAATCCTGGATTAGGTTTTCGGAATTTTGCAGGAAGAAACCGTTTAAATTTACCGCTGTTCCTTTATTTTTAAAACCTAAACCAAGCAAAACCGAAGATTCCGTTTCGTAGATGTATTCTTTCCGGTTCAGCAAATTGTTATAATCGATGGAATTTCCGTTCAGGCGGAACTGGTTTTTTTTGCCTTCTTTATACTGAAAATTATTTCCCTGATTCAGTGAAAATAAAAATCCAAGATTCGAAGTTTCACCGATTTTAAATTTTTGCGCGGTGGTAAATCCAAGGCTGGTGTTCGGTAAAGATTTAATATTATCCACATTCCAGCCTTCACCAAAAGAATTTCTGGATTCTTCAGCATTAAAATTGTAGCTCGACGGGCGGTAGCCATTTATTTGCTGTGGTAATTGCCTTTTTTTGGAATTTAGCCCAATAAAACCTTCGATGGTATTTGCGTTCGGATTAATTTTAAAATCATTCCGAAAAGTGCTTAAAGTATTGATGCCAATGCCGAATTCCACTTTTGAAAACGGTTTTTCATAAGTCAAGGTTTCAATATCGAAAGTGGCGCCCGCAAAATCAGCGTATAAATTAGAATTGAACGTCTTATAGATATTCAGTTTTCCCACAACGTCTGTCGGAAACTGCTTCAATGCGATAATTTTCTGAAACGGATTGTTTGATGGCGAACCTAAACCATTAATCAGCAACGTGTTGTAGCGGTCTTCCAAACCTCGAACAAATAAGCCGCGGCCTTCAACGTTGGTAATTCCCGTAACTTTGGTAAGCGCCTGTTCGATATTTGAAATTCCTTTCCGCGATATTTCTTCCGAACCCATGGATTGCTTCTGGATAATCGCTTTTTTCTGATCTATTAAAAGTGCGCTTTCAGATTTTTTATTTGCGGAGGAAGTAATGACAACTTCATCTATTCTTTTCTCTTTATTAATGGTATCCTGCGCGTAAAAGTAAGTTGCGGAAATATTCAGCATTATAAAAGCAAGACCCAATTTTCTAATTTTCATTTTCTTCTTTCTTTAGTTTTTCTTTCGGGACAAAGGAAGAAATTACCCGCTGAAAAGGTGTTGCGCCAGCTTTAATTATATCTTACGGTTTCTTTAACAAAACCGGCTCAATATTAATTTATGATGAACATTTTTTACCATGCATTTTTTAGCCGTTAAATTGAGTAATTTTGAAAGGATAAACTCTAAGCAATGAACCAGAAAAAAATTCTTTTGATTGATGATGAAGAAGATATTTTAGAAATCCTGTCTTATAATCTTGAAAAAGAAGGTTATCAGGTAACCACCGCCACGAACGGAAATGACGGGATTGCAAAAGCAAAAGTAATTGTTCCCGACCTTATTTTGTTGGATGTGATGATGCCCGAAAAAGACGGCATTGAAACATGCACTGAACTGCGAACCATTAAAGAACTACAGAACACGCTCATCGTTTTTTTATCGGCCAGAAGCGAGGAGTTCTCACAATTGGCAGGTTTTCAGGCGGGCGCGAACGATTACGTGGTGAAAATCATCAAACCGAAAATCCTCATTTCCAAAATTAATGCGCTGTTGCAACTCACTTCAAAAGTCAGCAATGAAGCCAAAATACTGAAAATTGGCGACTTGGTTATCGATAAAGACAATGTGAAAGTCACCAAAAACGGTCAGTTTTTTCTGCTTCCGAAAAAAGAGTTTGATTTGCTGTATCTTCTGGCTTCGAACACCGAAAAAGTCTTCAAACGCGAGGAAATATTGGAAAAAGTTTGGGGAAATGACGTAGTAGTCGGCGAAAGAACCATCGACGTACACATCCGCCGCCTGCGCGAAAAACTCGGCATGGAAACCATACAGACTTTAAAAGGAATCGGTTATAAATTAGTTGTTTAAATTTGTTCGGTAAAACTGATTTTTTTGCCCTTTTAACCATGAAAATTTACAGATTAACTTTTCTCGCCGCGCTTTTCCTCACGGCTTCTATGCTGCTGCTTGTTTTCGTTTTTGATGAGGTGAAAAGCCAATATACAGCAACGAACGGCGAGTTTTTCCTGGGACTTTTTATCAGCACTTTTTTCCTGATTATCATCAATTATCTCGTCGTAGATTTCCTTTTCAGCTATTACGGCAAAAGGCAAATTCAGAAAATTTCTACCATTTTGCCGGAAGAATTTGGTGAAGAAGATCATCAGCTCAATTTGCAGGAACTCGGGAAAAGGTTTTCGGATCTCAATCTTCGAAACACCACCGAAATCGATACGATGAAGGAAATGGAAACGTATCGCAAAGAATACATCGGTAATATTTCTCATGAGCTGAAAACCCCGCTTTTCACCATTCAGGGCTATCTGGAAACGCTTACCGAAGGCGCCATAGAAAATATGGCGATTCGCGATAAATATTTGGACAGAATCGATAAATCCGTGGAAAGATTACTAACAATCGTGAAAGATCTGGACATGATCAATCAATACGAAAGTGACCAAATTACCTTAAATAAAAGTCGTTTCGACATCAATCTGCTCATTCGTGAAATGATCGATTTGTTGGATCTTGAAGCTCAGAAAAAAGATACCAAAATCCTGTTGCAAACCGCTTCAAACCAAATTTTTGTAAATGCCGACAAGCAGAAAATTTCTCAGGTTTTGATGAATTTAATCACCAATGCCCTTAATTATGCAAACCGCGAAAAAGCAACGGTTACCGTAAAAACTACAGTTCAGAATTCCAAAGTCATCGTCACCGTAGAAGACAACGGGATGGGAATAAAAGCCGAAAGTTTACCGAGAATTTTCGAAAGATTTTACCGCATAGAATCCAGCCGAAACCGTAATGACGGCGGTTCGGGTCTTGGGCTTGCGATCGTAAAACACATTCTGGAAGCGCACGCCGAAACCATTAATGTGGAAAGCGTTTACCTGGAAGGTACAAAATTTAGTTTTTCGCTGCCGAAGGTTTAGTTTTGGGGCAAAATGTATGAAAAACTTTTTTAATAAAATCCCCGAATAACTTTTTTGCCAAATTTCAATTGTTTTATATTTGTACCCACAAGTAAATCTAAAAATTAATTAAAATTTAAGCAATAATGGTTTATAAACTCCGAATTATTTTAGACGCCAAGGAGGATATTTTCAGAGATGTAGAGATTAGAGGCAAACAGACACTTTGGAACCTGCATTTAGGGATCAAAAGTGCTTTTTCACTCATGGGTGAGGATTTGTCTATTTTCAATATTCTGGATGAAGATGGAGTGGTGGTGAAATCGGTTCCGCTGGAAGATATGAGCGATGATGGTGACGGCGAGATTATGTCTGATGTTTATATTACCGAAGTTTTCGAAAACGTTGGAGACAAAATCCACTTCCAGTACGGTTTTATGGATTTGTGGGAGTTTTTCTGCGAACTGGTGGAAATCATCGATGAAAAACCTGCGGTTAATTACCCGATTACCGTTTTCCGTTTCGGTAAAATGCCTTTAAAAGCGCCATCAAAATCCAGTGCTAAAAGCAAGAAAAATACAATAATTCCTTTGGCTGACGATGAGTTCGGGTCTTTCGATGATGGTTATGCCGGTGCAAGTTTTGAGGACGAGGATGATTCTTTTGATGATGACGAGGACGATGATTTTGCAGACGACGATTTCGATGACGATGATCTGGACTAGTTTTATTTAAAAAAATAGAAAAAACCCTGCTTTTCCAGGGTTTTTTTATTGAAAAAATTTGCCCTTAAAACGGCGAATTTTTCTTTAAAATGACAAAACGCAACCTTTACTTAAAGACCAATTCAATTAAAAACTTTACATTTGCGCTAAATCATTAGCCATGAAAAGACTGATTCTTTTAGCAATTCTTGGTGTAGGACTCGTTTCCTGCACGCCGCAAAAAAATACCCAAACAATGGAAGTACCGACCGAGTGGAAACATACCACCAATATCTACGAAGTAAACATCAGACAATATACGCCGGAAGGAACTTTCCGCGCTTTCGAAAAAGAAATGCCGCGCCTGAAAGACATGGGCGTGAAAACACTTTGGTTTATGCCGATTACACCCATCGCGCAAAAAAATAAAAAAGGAACTTTGGGCAGCCAGTACGCGGCGCAGGATTACACCGCCATCAACCCGGAATTCGGCACGATGGAAGATTTCAAGCATATGGTGGACGAAGCACATAAAATGGGTTTCAAAGTCATCATCGATTGGGTGGCGAATCACACCGGCTGGGATCATGTTTGGACCAAAACGCATCCGGAATATTATTTAAAAGATCCGAAAACCAACGATTTTCAGATCGCTTCCGGCATGGATGACATTATCGAACTCGATTATTCAAATCCCGCGATGCGCCAGGCAATGATCGATGCCATGAAATTTTGGGTTCGCGAAGCGGATGTTGACGGTTTCCGTTGTGACCTTGCAAGTTGGGTTGAGGTGGATTTCTGGCAGCAGGCAAGACCAGAAGTTGAAAAATTGAAGCCGCTGTTTTTCCTCGGAGAATTTGATGAGCTCGACAGCCCTGAATACGGAAAAGTTTTCGATGCGAGTTATGTCTGGACCTGGATGCATAAAACTCAGGAATATAATGAAGGTAAAATTTCATTTGAGGATTTAAAGCAATTATTAGGCAGATATTCTGCAATCGGCGATTCTTCCATGCGCGCCTGGTTTACGAGCAATCATGACGAAAATACCTGGAACGGAACCGAATATGAAAAATATGGTGATTTGGCGCAGCCTTTAGCGGTTTTTTCCGTGACCTGGAACGGCGTTCCGCTTATTTATAACGGTCAGGAATTGCCTTTAAAAACGAAACGTCTGGAGTTTTTCGAAAAAGATCCAATTCCATGGACCGGAAAAAATGAACTGCACGATTTCTATAAAGCTTTGCTTACTTTAAAATCCGAAAACCCTGCACTACGCGGCGGTGATCCGGCAGCGACAACACAGATTTTAAAAACTTCTGCTGATGACAAGATTTTTGCATACATCAGAAAAAACGGAAAAAATGAGGTTTTGACCGTTTTAAATTTCTCGAAAGAAAACGTGAATTTCAGCATTGATGACGAAAATGCTACCGGAACTTTTACCAATGTTTTCAGCGGTCCGGTGAAAAATTTCGCCACGAACAAAGAATTTTATTTGCCGGTGGGCGGTTACGCTGTTTTGAAAAAATAAAAAATTTGGGGCTTTTTTAAGGTTTTTTTTAAAATGGATAAAAGTGAAATTTTAGATCTTCTGCACGCGAAGCTCTCGGAAAAAATCGAAAATCTCGAACGGCTTATCGCGGAAACCCGCGCTGCGAACAACGAAACCAAAAGTTCCATGGGCGACAAATATGAAACCTCTCGTGAAATGGTGCAGCAGGAAATCAACAATCTGCAGATTCAGCTCAATGAAAATGTAAAAGCCCGGAATTCGCTGCAATTCATTAATCTAAATCCGCACCAAATCGTGGGTTTGGGAAGTTTGGTGGAAACCGATAAAGGTCTTTTTTACATCGCGGTTTCGCTGGGAGAAATTACCCTCGGAAAGCAGAAGATTTTTCTGATTTCGCCCGAAAGTCCTTTAGCAAATGCTTTAACCGGAAAGAAAAACGGTGATGAAATCTCGCTGAACGGCAACACGCAAATCATTAAAAATATTTCGTGAAAATTGCTTAATTTAACGCCTGATTTTTAGCCTGAAAACTTCAATTATATCTCTGAAATGCAAAATTATCACGATTTACTTCAATATATTTTAGATCACGGCAACGACAAAATGGACAGAACCGGCACGGGAACGCGCAGCATTTTCGGTGCGCAGCTGCGCTATAATCTGGCAGAAGGTTTCCCGCTTGTGACTACAAAAAAGGTTCATTTAAAGTCCATTATTTATGAATTGCTTTGGTTTTTAAATGGTGATACGAATATTAAATATCTGAATGACAACGGCGTTTCCATCTGGAACGAATGGGCAGACGAAAATGGTGATCTCGGGCCGGTTTACGGCGCGCAATGGCGCAGCTGGGAAGGTGCCAACGGAAAAGTGATCGATCAGATTACCGAAGTAATTGACCAGATTAAAAAAAACCCGGATTCCCGCCGCTTGATTGTTTCCGCCTGGAATGTGGCAGAAATCCCGAATATGGCTTTAGCACCTTGTCACGCGCTGTTTCAGTTTTATGTCGCGGATGGAAAACTTTCACTTCAATTGTATCAAAGAAGCGCGGACGTTTTTTTAGGTGTTCCGTTCAATATCGCGAGCTATGCTTTGCTTTTGATGATGGTGGCGCAGGTTTGCGATCTGGAAGTCGGCGATTACGTGCACACTTTTGGTGATGTTCATATCTATAATAACCATTTCAACCAGGTTCATGAGCAGCTTTCGCGCACCCCGAAAACTTTGCCGACGATGAAATTAAATCCCGAAATTAAAGATATTTTCGATTTTAAATTCGAGGATTTTGAACTTGAAAATTATTCACCGGATCCGGCAATCAAAGCGCCGGTTGCGATTTAGAATAAATTTAAAGTGAAGTTTGCTCTTCACTTTTTTTTGTAACTTTTTGGTGCATTTAGCTACCAATTATTTTATAAATTCAAAAAGTTTTTTATACCAAAAAATGTTGATTTTCAGCATTTCAGAGAACTTTTTAAAACTTAAGAAAAACAAAAAAATATTGCTTTTAACGGCAAATTTTTTCAAATTAAAACATAGTCTAAATTCATATGAAAAAAATAATTATTTCCCTTAGTTTGCTCGGAATTTTCTTTTCCGGAAATGTCTTCGCACAAACCGAAACTTCCGGCAGATCGGAAGTTTACCGTGCTTCGCACACCAAAATGAACGAGCTGAAACATACGAAACTTAAGGTGAAATTTGATTACGAAAAAGAGCAGATGGCGGGCGAAGAATGGCTCACCGCCGCACCGTATTTCTATCCAACCGATTCTTTGGTTTTAAATGCGAAGGCAATGCTCATCCACGAAGTGGCTTTGGACAAAAATGGCGCAAAAAGCCCCCTAAAATATGAGTATAAAGATGATATGCTCAAAATCAATCTCGATAAAACTTACAACCGAAATCAGGATTATACCGTTTACATCAAATATACCGCGAGACCGAACGAAGTAACCACCAAAGGAAGCGCCGCAATTTCTGATGCAAAGGGTTTGTATTTCATCAACGCGCAGGGAAAAGTTGCTGACAAACCGACGCAAATCTGGACCCAAGGTGAAACTGAAGCCAGCTCAGCCTGGTTTCCGACTATCGATAAAACCAACCAGAAAACCACGCAGGAAATTTATATGACCGTGCCCGACAAATACGTGACTTTATCCAACGGTTTAATGAAATCTTCTACCAAAGAAGCCAACGGACTGCGCACTGACCATTGGGTGATGGATAAAAAACATGCACCTTACCTGTTTTTTATGGGCGTTGGAGATTACGCCGTCGTGAAAGATAAATGGCGAAATATCGACGTAGATTATTATGTTGAGAAGGAATATGAACCCTACGCAAAACAGATTTTTGGCAACACGCCGGAAATGATCGAGTTCTTTTCTAAACGATTGAATTACGATTTCCCGTGGTCAAAATATGCACAAATGACGGCGCGCGATTATGTTTCCGGTGCGATGGAAAATACGACTGCCGTTCTTCACCAGGAATCGGCGCAACAAAAACCCGGGGACCTCATCGATGAAAATAAATGGGAAGACGTAATTTCACACGAACTTTTCCACCACTGGTTTGGCGATTTGGTAACGGCTGAAAGCTGGAGTAATTTGACCGTTAACGAATCGTTTGCCAATTATTCAGAATACATCTGGAATGAGCATAAATACGGAAAAGATTTCGCGGATTATGGAATGATGAAAGCATTGCAAGGCTATTTCATGGATCCTTCAAATCCGACTAAAGATTTGGTGCGTTTCAGTTACCATGACCGCGAAGATATGTTTGATGGTGTTTCTTACAACAAGGGCGGCGCAATTCTGCACATGCTGAGAAATTATCTGGGTGATGAGGCATTTTTTGCCGGTTTGACCGATTATTTAAAAACCAATGAATATGGCACTGGCGAAGCTCATCAAGTGCGTCTGGCTCTTGAAAAAGTTTCGGGGAAAGATTTGAACTGGTTTTTCAATCAGTGGTATTTTAACAGCGGGCATCCGACGGTGAGTTATACCGCGACTTTTGAGCCGGTTAAAAAACAGGTGAAAGTGACCATCAACCAAACGCAGCCCGGATCAGCTTTCCAGTTTCCGCTCGCCATTGATATCTATGACAACGGAAAACCAACGCGGCAAAATGTGTGGGTAAGCGCAAAAGATAAAAATGATTTCACCTTTAATGTGACCAAAAATCCAGACTTTATCAACGTCAATGCAGATGGAGTGGTAGTTGGAATATTTACCGACAGCAAAACACCGGAGCAGTTTTTAATGCAGTATCAGAATTCGAAAGAATTTTTAAGCCGCTATAAAGCCGTTGAAAATGCGGCGGAAAATGCTTCAAAAAATCCGGCGGCACTGAAAACTTTAACTGCAGCTTTAAAAGATTCGAATTTCAGAATCAGAATGAAAGCGCTGAGCGGTTTGGATTTATCAAAAGCTGATCAGGCAAAATCTGCCTTGGCAGAAGTGGAAAAAATAGCCAATTCAGACCCAAAAACTTTGGTTCAGGGTTCGGCGATTTCAGCATTAGGAAAAACAAAAGACAAAAAATATTTGCCGCTTTTTGAAAAAGGAATGAATGCTGTTTCCAATTCGGTGAAAGCAAATTCACTTTCCGCAATCGCGGCGATTGATCCGAGTAGAATCGCTGCTTTAGCGGACAAAATTGATCTGGAAAATTCCAGCGATGAACTGATTGCTGAACTTCTTCCGGCAATTGTTAAAAATAAAATTGAAAAACAAATGCCCGCCATTGCGTCTACAGCGGCATTTTATCCGTTTTTGAAATTTCAGAACCCGGAATTGGGCGCTGCCGCGGAAGATGGTTTCAACTGGATTATGAGTTCGGACAACCTTAAAGCTACCGAAAATGTGACCAAAGTTTTAACTCAGGTGAAAGGTCAGATCGGGAATAATTCGCAGGCGAAAATGATGATTGTAAAAATTCTTCAGGACGGGCTGCTGAAAAAAATGCAGGTTCTAAAAGCAAATCCGACAAGCAAAACCATCAATGCACAAATCGATTTGATTAACAAAACGATTGAAGCTTATAAATAACTCATATTTCAGCAAAAGAAAAGGCGGGTTCGTGAGAACCGGCCTTTTTTATTTAGTACGAATTAAATGGAATCTTACACCGCAAAATCTTTGGGTTCCGTAAACTTTGCGCCGGAAATTTTAGTTACAAACATCGCCGCGACCGTATCGCCAGTAGAATTTAAAACCGTCGCTAAAGGATCAACCAAAGTCCCGAGAATCATTACGGCAGGAATAGCTTCTACCGGCAATTGATATACCGAAATCATGAGCATCTCACCGATATAACCGCCGTTCGGAATTCCGCCGGCGACGATGCTTACAAAAACGGTGATTCCCAAAGCTAAAAGTAAATTCATCGGATCGAAAAAATCTTCGCCAATTATTAGAAAAGCAACGTAGATCTTAATAATAGAGGACATGGACGAACCGTTTTTATGCAGTGTACTTCCAATCGGGATCACAATATTAGAAATCGCGTCAGGAACTCCAATTTTTGCAGCGGCCTCCAAATTGGCAGGCATCGTCGCAAAGCTGCTACACGTAGAAATGGCGGTTAAACTTGGATAAATATTGTTTTTCCAGAATTTTTGGACGCCGTCTTTTCCTTTGGCTAAAAAAACATACAACGTAAAAAACAGCAGAAAATAAACGATCCCGGCAACATAATACACGGCCAGTGGTTTTGCATAAAAGCCGAAAAGTTGCGGACCTACCGTTGCAACCTGATACGCAAAATACGCACCCAAACCGATGGGTGCAGCTTTCATCACAATGAGCAAAAGTTCTTTCATGACTTCGTAACCCGAAGTGAGAAAAAGAGCGAATGGTCTGCCGGTTTCACCCGCTTTTCGTACAGCGGTTCCCGTGAGGAAGGCAAAAATAAGCAGTGCCAACATGTTTTTTCGCGAAAACAGTTCAGTAAATTCACCGACGGTGAAAAAGCTTACAATGCGGTCTCCCCAAGTGACATCCGCTCCGACATCAAGTGTTTCAGGTGAGTTTGAAGGTAGCGCCTCTGTCGGGAAAAAGTAAACAACGGCAATGGTAAAAAGTGCTGCAATAATGATGAAAAGAAGAAATGTAAAAATCATGGATAATATAATTTTCCCGAATTTTCCTTCTTTTTCTACTTGGGCAATGGAATTTGATACAGCAAAAAAAACGAGCGGAACTACGCTCACGAAAAGTAAATTCAGAAAAATATCGCCGAGTGGTTTTAAATATCCCACTGTATCTGGAGCAAATATCCCAATGAGACTTCCGATGATAATCCCGCCTAAAAGGAAAATAATGCCGGAATAGTTTTTTAGAACTTCTTTCATTTATAAAAATTTAATCAAATATAACTGAATGTTTATAATTCCGGTTTGTTGTCGAACTAAACAGTCCATTGGTCATTTACCACCGCGACCAAAAAGTATTTTCCTTCATGTTTTTCAAAAACAAAACGCAGGGAATTCCAGTCTAAACCGCCGTATTCTTCCGTTCCGGCAATGTAATTTTCTGTGAAGACAGCGCCCGGATAAATGGTTTTCAAATTATTTAAAGAATTTCCGCTGCCTTTAAATACATTAAAATAGTAAGCAGCGCCGGAGAAATTTTTTTTGAAAACCCAATCTGCGAGATAATCCTGGATAGAAAGTACGAGTTGCTGGCCGGTGCCGTCTTTTGCGCCCCAGGTAAACTTCGTGTTGGTGTTGCTGTACTTTATAAAATCTGAACGGCTGAAATGCTTATCGGTTGCGGGCTCGACGTATCCGTACATTGAAAATAAAACGCCCTTTTCAGGGTGAATAAATTGTGCAAAAGCAGCAATATCTCTACTTTTTAAAGTATCAAGAATTTCTTCATTAAGCTCTTTTATCTGAGCGGAAACAGGAATTTTTACCGGCTTTTCGGGCAAATTTTTGGTTTTTTCATCGGTGATTACCGTACTGTTTTTCGTGCTTTCCGAAACAGCAGAATTTTCTTTGGAACAGTTTAAAAGCGCGAGAACTGAAAAAAGCAGCAGGTAATTTTTCATTTTAGGTGAGTAGCAAAAATCGTGTCATTTTGCCCGGAATTTTTTAGTAAAATAATTATAAATTTTTCCGCCGGAGTTTTAACAAAATTTTAAAATAGAAAACGTTTTAGTTTTTATAAATTTGAAGAAAGCATTATTTCATGGCGTTTATCGATTATTATAAAGTGTTGGGAATAGATTCGAAAGCATCTGCGGACGACATCAAAAAAGCCTACCGGAAATTAGCCCGAAAATATCACCCCGACATTAATCCCGGCGATAAGGAAGCGGAAAGAAAATTTAAAGAAATCAACGAGGCCAATGAAGTCCTGAGCAACAAGGAGAATCGCGCGAAATACGATAAATACGGTGAGCACTGGAAACATGGCGAGGAATATCAGAAAGCGCAGCAGCAATATCGCGGACAAGGTGGTGGCCAACAGTCGTATGGAGGTTTCGGCGCTGAAGATTTTGCAGATGGCGCTGATTTTTCTGATTTTTTCCAAAGTATGTTTGGCGGTGGCGGTGGTTTTGGTGGCCGAACGCGCGGCAGTGCTTCGGGGAAATTTAAAGGCCAGGATGTGGAAGCAACTCTGAATTTACCACTTCGCGAAGCGGCAAAAACGCATCAGCAAACTTTTGAAATCAACGGTAAAAAAGTGCGCATCACCATTCCTGCCGGAATCGCAGACGGTCAGAAAATCAAAGTGAAAGGTCACGGAAATCCAGGGCACAATGCCGGACCGAACGGCGATCTTTTCATCACCTTTAATATCGAAGAAGATTCACATTTTAAAAGAAAGGGCGATAATCTGAGCGCACCACTGCACATTGATTTATACACTGCAATTTTGGGTGGCGAAGTGCACGTACAGACTTTGAACGGAAATGTAAACTTGAAAGTAAAACCCGGAATCCAGAACGGAACCACCGTGCGGCTGAAGGGAAAAGGTTTTCCCGTTTATAAAAAAGACGGCGAATTTGGGGATTTGCTCGTAACTTATCACATCGATTTGCCGAAAAATCTTTCCGAAGAGGAAAAAGAATTATTCCTGAAACTTAAAAATTTAGCAAAATGAGCGAAAGAATTTCCCGAGAAGAACTCGTAAAAATATATAATGTAGAAATTACCTTCTTTGATTCTTTGGAAGAAGCTGGGCTGGTTTCTCCGGTGACCGAAAATGAAATTAAATATCTTCTCTACGATGAGCTGCCGGCTTTCGAAAGGTTTACCAACTGGTATTATGATTTGGAAGTGAACTTGCCCGGGCTGGAAATCATCAGTCATCTTTTAGAAAAAATGGAGAAATTACAGTCAGAAAATCGTACGCTGCATTACCATTCTATAAAATGGCCGGAAGAATAAGCGATTTATTTGCCGCTTTTTGGGCATATTTTTTAATTTTAAATAAACTTTAAAAAAATGCTGCTTTTAACCGCTTTTTTTTCAAATTGGAAAAATCTAAAAAACTGCCTGAAATGGGCGGTTTTTTTTGTGTCCGGACTTTAATCAATGAAAAATTAGAAATATTTTTAAAATATTTACTACTTTGTATTGCATAATACTATTATTTATTTATATCTTTGCAATGTAAGATTGATGAAATTCTGCTCTTTTCTAAAAAATGAAAAATGGAATGTTTTAAAATTTTGCAATACAGAACCAAATAACCAAAATAATATGAACACAGAAAACACCAAAGCGCAAATGCGAAAAGGCATTCTGGAATTCTGTATTTTGAGTTTGATCAATGACCGCGAAATGTATGTTTCCGATCTCATTGAAGAACTTAAAAACGGAAAACTGGATGTGGTGGAGGGCACGCTCTACCCCTTGCTTACCCGCCTGAAAAACGGCGAATTTCTTTCTTACCGTTGGGAAGAATCCACCGGGGGACCGCCAAGAAAGTACTATCAGATGACGGAAAAAGGAGGTTTATTCCTTACCGAACTGCAAAACACCTGGAAGGAACTGACAGAATCCGTAGACCAAATCACTAAAAACAATAACCCAGCGAACGATGCCCAAAGTACGTTCCAACCAAATTCTTAAAACTATGAACAAGACACTCTCTATAGGACTCGCGGGCTACTCTTTTACCATAGAGGAACACGCTTATATTAAACTCAGTGATTATCTGAACGCGCTGCGAAGCTCACTTGATGAAACTGAAGTCGAAGAAGTTATGCACGACATCGAGATAAGAATGGTGGAAATCTTCAACGATCTCTTGGGAAAACGCGAAGTGATTAACGATGGCGATGTTGAAAAAGTGATTTCACAAATCGGCTCACCGGAAATGATTGAAGAGCAGGAAGAAGTGTATTTTTCTGAGAAACCATCTGGAAAAAGAAAAAGCCAAAAATCTTCCGCAGCTTTTACAGGCAACAAACAGCTTTTCCGCGATCCGGAACACGCGAAAATTGCCGGAGTTTGCGCCGGACTGGCACATTATGTAGGTTTAGATATCAGCGCCATGCGCGCTATCTGGATTGGTATTGCAGTGCTGGGAATTTTTACCGCTGCTATTTCAACCACGCTTATCATCATTATTTATATCATTCTTTGGATTGTTTTACCAAATGCACAAACAGCCACCGATTTTTTGAAAATGAAGGGAAAGCCTTTGAACTTCGATAATTTAAAGCAGGAATCTACCAAAGTAGTACAGTTCGCCAACGAATCTACGCAAAGAGTAGGCGAAATTTACAACGAAAACAAACCTTATATCACCAGAGCCGGTAGCGGAATCTGGAACGTGATCCGTTACGTTTTAGGCGGGATTTTTGGACTGATGGCGCTGGGTTCCATTATCGGAGCATTTTTCATCTTCGGCTTGTTCGGTGGTGCAGATTTCCCACCAATGCAGGAATTTAATTTCCTTTTCGATGACGATGGCATGAGCCAGGTTTTATACGCGATGATGCTCATCGGTGTTTTAATTCCGGCAATTTTATTCAGCTTGCTTTCCATTAAGTTGATTTCACCAAAAACTCAATTGAGAAATGTGGGTTATGTAGTTGGAGCGCTTTTCCTGATTTTACTTGCCTTCGGAACCTATTTCGGTGTAAATATGGCAAAACGCGATATGATTTACAAAGGTCATAAAGAAGACGTGGAAAACGTGGCAATCAACACGACATCTGACAGCTTGTATGTTGATGTGAAGCAAATTACCATTCCGCAGAATTTTACCGCTTATGATGACGATATTTTTTCGGACAAAAAAATGGTGTACGAAGGTGATTATCCATACGTTGAAGTAACCAGAAAAGCTGACGTTCAGGCGCCTTACCTTATTATCAAAAAAGATGGCGAAGGTTATAATGTTCCTGTTCAGCTTGATGTTCCGGTAGAAATCCAAGGTAATAAAATCTTGCTGCCAAACTTTGTAAAATATCCTTATCAGGACCGTTTCCGCGATTACAATGTGCAATATGAACTCGTAGTTCCCATGACTACTCAGGTTTTCAAAGTAAAAGAAAATGCATTAAACCTCGATGGTGACCTGAACGGCGATGGAACTGATGATGACGATGACGACGCACAGGGAATTGTAATCCAGAAAAATAAAGTGAAAGTAAACGGTTCCACCATCGAGTACAATTCTAACGACAAAGACAGCGTAATCATCAACGGGACCAAAATGCCAAAAGCTGCTGCTGATAAAATTATGGATTCAATGAAAAATAACTTTAAACGAATGGAAAACGTAAATATTTCCATTAAAGACGGCAAAAAAGTAATTTCTATCAAAACAGAATAGCCGCCTTTACTGCAGATAATTCAACAGACTCCAGCAAGTCTTCGAAAATCTGCAAAGTTTAATAATAAATTAACAGTTAAGGGTTTTTATATCCAATTTAATATCCCTAATTTCGTAGAGTTAATTTTTCAGCACAGCAATTAACATTTAAACTTAAAAACATGGTACAGTTTGTATTAGAAATAGCCATCAAGATTGTAGATTTCGTCAGCAATTTATTTTAAGACGGATTTTAATCAATATCTTTGTAAAGTATAACCAGTTGAGTTTGGTTATACTTTTTTGTTTTAATGTTGCCAGGAACTGAATCAAAAATTTCTATTGTATGAAAAAACTTTTAGCCAAATTAATTCTCAAAATCATCGGCTGGAAAGTCGTTCTTGAAGGTGATGTCGATAATCTCGACAGATGCATTCTCGTTGTCGCGCCACACACTTCGAATGGCGAATATCTCCTCGGAAATCTCGCCTATTGGTCCATGGGAAAAAAGCTGAAAGTTATCATCAAAGACGCGCACACAAAAGCCTGGTACGGATTTATCGTAAAAGCGATTGGCGGAATCGGCATTGACCGTTCCCAGAAAAACGATTTGGTGAAATTCGTCGTCGATCTCTTTAAAAAAGAAGATTTCAGTTTGGTAATCACGCCGGAAGGCACCAGAAGCCGCGTGCCGAAATGGCGAAAAGGTTTTTACCACATGGCGCTTGCCGCAAAAGTTCCGATTGTTTATGCTGCTGGAGATTTTAAAGAAAAAGTGATGTATCTGGGCAAAAAAATTTCGGTAGAAGAACTGGAAAGCCGTAGCTACGAAGAAATCATGACGGACATGGAACAGTATTACAAGAAAATTACCCCGAAATACCCGGAAAATTGGAATCCTAAAATTTTTTAGGCGCTAAAAAGGCAAAAAATTTCATTTTAATTATTAAAAGTTTCATGGAAAGCAAAGAAGAAATTCTAGATAAATTAAATTCCTGGGGCGAAGAATCGCTCGGCAAAACTTTAGACATCGTTTTCACCGACGTTACCGACGAAACACTTTCTGCCACGATGCCCGTAACGCCGAAAATTCATCAGCCGTACGGAATAATGCACGGCGGCGCGAGCTGCGTTTTAGCCGAAACGTTGGGTTCGTGTCTTTCCGTTCTGCACGTCGATATTGAAAAATTTGCGCCGGTCGGCACGAATATTAATTCCAATCATTTGCGAAGCAAAAAAGAGGGAATCGTCACCGGAACCGCGCGTTTCATCCGAAAAGGCAACACAATGCACGTTTCCGAAATCGAAATTCGCGATGAGAAAGGCGTGCTCATCAATCACACCACGATGACCAACAATATTATTCCGCGCTAAAAAGGCATTTTTTGCCAATTTGGCGGCAATTTTTTTAATTAAATTGGATTAATGATTTACTTTCGGTTTCCATTTTCAGATCAGATTTTAACCGCGGAAGATTCTTCTGCGGAAAATGCGGTGTCGTTTTTCAACTTTGATCTTTTGGAAAAAATCGATTTTAAAGGCGAAATAAAGGAAATTTCGAAAGAACAGTTTTTAGAAAATCCGGTTTTTAGCACGGAAATTTCCAGAAAATTACCGGCTTTTAGCCCGGAAAAAAAAGAAGATTATACCGAAAAAATTTCGCGCGTCATCGATTTTGTTACAAAGGAAAATCTCCAAAAACTCGTCATTTCGCGCCGAAAATTAGTCGATTTCGAAAACCGAAAACTGAATCTTTCCGAGACCTATTTGAATTTATGCGAAACATATCCAAACGCTTTTGTCTATTTTTTTCTGAAAGATGGAATTTGCTGGATTGGCGCTTTTTCCGAGGTTCTAGGGAAATTTAATAAAGAAAACGGCGAATTTGAAACCATGAGTTTGGCGGCGACACTTCCGCTGAACGAAAATTGGTCGACGAAAGAAATCGAAGAGCAAAAACCCGTCACGGATTTCATCAAAAATACTTTAGAAAATTTCGCTGAAAACCTTGCGCAATCTGAAACTTACGACCAAATTTCCGGAAATATCAAACATTTGCGAACTGATTTTAAAGCAAAAATTGATGCTGAAAATGTTGAAAAACTGATTGAAGCACTTCACCCGACGCCCGCTGTTTGCGGCATTCCGAAGGAATTCTGTAAAAATGCGATACTAGAGTTTGAGTCCAATCCGCGAAAATTTTACGCCGGTTACATTAAAGTTGAAACTTCGGCCGAAATCCAGTATTTCGTAAATCTTCGCTGCGCGGAAATATTTAGTGATGCTGCTTTGCTGTACGTTGGCGGCGGAATTACCGCAGACAGTTCACCGGAAAAAGAATGGCAGGAAACCGAATTGAAAGCCGAAGCTATTTTGAAAAATCTAAAATTTTCGCCCTTCTAACGGCAAATTTTTTCATTTTTAATGCGCGAATCCCATCAGGAAACTCACCAGCATAATTCCCAAAACGATCAGCGAAACGATGACATACGTGTAATCTTTCTCTTTCAGATAACCAATCATCGCGAAAATAATGCGCACCAATGGCGTAAAAATCAGCAGTAAAATCCCAAGCTGAATAATCGCGACACCTTCTACATTTAAGAGTGCCTGCCAAAAAGTAGCCCAAATTTTACCTTCGGGAACTTCCAGCGCCGCATAATTTTTCGGCATTTCAAAACCTTCAAAATACAGTTTCAGAAAACCGATAAATGAGGTTATTACCGACAAAATTACGCCTAAACGCAGGAGATTTCCCACGGACCGGTTTAAATCAAGATCTGTAAAATGTCTCTTCATTTATTTAAAATTTTGGCTGATTCCGTTATACATCATATAAATCGAAAGGATGGTTACCACAACGCCAAAAACCACTTTTAGCTTTTTGGTTTTCGAAACAATCAGCGTTTTCGATCCAATATAACTTCCGACCACTACGCCAATCAGCACCGGAGCTACAATCACAGGAATAATTTCGCCACGTTGGAAATAAATCAGTGAACTCGCCACGGCAGTTACGCCAATCATAAAATTACTTGTTGTTGTGGAAACTTTGAACGGAAGTTTCATCAGATTATCCATTGCCAAAACTTTCAGCGCGCCGGAACCAATGCCAAGTAAACCGGACATTACGCCGGCAAAAGCCATCATGAAAAATCCGGAAACAGTATTTCGCGCGGAATAATCTTTAATAATACCTTTGTCCGGAAAAGAACCGTAAAGTTGCAGTTTATGCTCCAAACTTCCTTTAATCAATTGTTCCTGATGATCGGGTTTCGCGCGTAAATTCAAAATTACGGTCAGTATTAAAATACTCGCAAAAATAATCCCGATGGTGTTCGGATTTAATAGTCCGGAAATTAAAGCACCGACAATCGCGCCCGTCGTAGTCGCGATTTCCAGAAACATCCCGACGCGCACGTTCGTAAAACCTTCTTTTACAAAGGCCGCCGCCGCCCCAGACGAAGTACCGATCACCGAAATCAGTGACGCGCCAATGGCGTAATGCATGGGAACGCCGAAACCGAGTGTTAATAAAGGAATGATGACGACGCCGCCGCCGAGACCGGTTAATGAACCAAGCAAACCCGCGCTGACAGCGCCAAAGAACAGAATTAAGATTTCCGACATGTCACAAATTTAAGAATTATATATTTTATGCTGCCGCTTGCGCGCTTTAAATCTCAGTTTTTTATTTTCTAAAAGTTTTTTAAACCGTATTTTTGTTTTTTTACCCCATGAAATTATTTTACATCATTTTAGGCGCCTCGCCGGAAGGCAGAAATATCGAGCAGCACGACGTGTTTTTCGGGATTGCCCCTTCTTTGAGAGACCTGATTCCAGACATGAAAAATTTCTGGTCCGAAGCGAACGGTGAGATTCACATCGACTGTTATCAAGAAGTCCGCTTTGTGGACGGTTTTGAAATCAAGATTGTAGAAAAGCGGAAAAATATGCAGGAAAACCAGCTTTTTTTCATCAATCTCGGCGGCTATCAACCCGGAAAATTTGAAGAACTGCACGAGCAGTTTTTGATGGTCGGAAAATCGATGGCGGAAATTGTAAAAAGAGTAAAGCAAACCACTTTTTACAAAACCATGGGTTTCGAAAATGCAACCAGTCATATTGATGACAAACACGGCGTTGACATTGATGACATCTACAATGTCCACGATATTTTACCTGCTGAAATGAAGGAAAAATATTCCATCATTCTGGAAAAATCGGACGCTGAAAATCAGGAAAACTTTACGCAAATCGGCTATTTAAAAATCAGTAAAATAAAATAAATGAAAATCGGAATTCTAGGAGGCGGGCAACTTGGCCGCATGTTAATTCAGGAAGCTTTAAAATATGATGACGAATTTTACACACTCGATCCAAATTCTGACTGCTCCTGTGCCAAAATTTCCACTTTTACCCAAGGGAATTTTAATGATTTTCAAACAGTTTTAGATTTCGGAAAAGACAAAGATGTCGTTTCCATCGAAATTGAACATGTCAGCGCGGTAGCTTTGGAAGAACTTGAAAATCAGGGGATAAAAGTTATTCCAAGCGCAAATATTATTAAAATTATTCAGCAGAAAATTCTTCAGAAAGAATTTTACAAAAAAAACGGCATTCCAAGCCCGGATTTTCAGGTAATACAAAGTTTAGAAGATGAGATAAAAATTGCTTTTCCGTTTGTTCAAAAGCTCAACACCGGTGGCTACGACGGCAAAGGCGTTCAGGTCATTCGTTCGGAAATTGATCTGGATATAATGTGGGATGAACCTTCAGTTTTAGAAAATTTGGTGGACATCGAAAAAGAATTGTCGATTATTATCGCGAAAAATGAAGCCGGTGAAATCAAAACTTTTCCGGTAACGGAAATGATTGCCGATCCAAAACTCAATTTACTGGATTTTAATATTTGTCCCGCCGAAATTTCCGCGGAAGTTCAGGAACAAATTGATAAAATCGCGGAACAGTTCATGTCCGCTGCGGATTCGGCAGGCTTGTTCGCCATCGAATTATTCCTCGATAAAGAGGGAAAAGTCTGGGTGAATGAAACCGCGCCGCGTCTGCACAATTCCGGGCACCAGACCCAGGAAGGAAACGCAAATTCGCAGTTTGAACAGTTTTACCGCGTTTTAAAAAATTTACCTTTGGCGGACACCTCCGTAAAGCAATTTTCCGGAATGCTGAACTTAGTTGGTGAAGTAAATTACAGCGGAAAAGTAAAATATGAAGGTTTGGAAGAAGTTTTGAAATTACCAAATTCTTACGTGCATCTCTACGGAAAAACCGAAACAAAACCTGGCCGAAAAATGGGCCACATCAATGTTTTGGCAAATTCGCGGGAAGAACTTTTGGAGCAGCTCATTCACATCAAGTCGTTGGTAAAAGTTATTGCGGAATAAAAAAAAATTGGGCGGTTTATGGGCAAATTTTTCACTTTTTTCCTTTTCGCCATCTTTCTACGAATCTCCGCTCAGCAAAAGGATTCCGCGACTTTGATTTCCGAAGTCATCATTGAAGCTTATAAAAAACCGACGGCTTTTCTCAATTCCACCAAATCAGTTGGTGTAATTTCGCAAAATATTCTCGATAGCAATTCGCCCGAACGTTTGCTGGAAGCCATTAACCAAAATCCCGGCAGCACCGTTGAAGAACGTTCGCCCGGAAGTTACCGCATTGCGGTTCGCGGCAGTTCGTTGCGCTCGCCGTTTGGCGTCAGAAATATTAAAGTTTACCTCGATAATTTTATTTTGTCGGACGCTTCGGGCAATACTTATTTTAATGTGATTTCTCCGGAACTCATCAACGGTATCGAAATTTATAAAGGTCCGGAAAGTGGTGATTTTGGCGCTGTTACTGGCGGAACTTTACTTTTGAAAACGAAAAAAAGTGACGGTTTAGCAGCTAATTTTTCTGCGGGAAGTTTCGGAACTTTTAACGAAAGCACGAATTTTTCGAAGACGATTGGCAAACATTTTTTCCAGATTTTCCAGAATTTTTACCGCACCGATTCGTATCGCGAACAATCGGCGGTAAACAGAAAACAAATCTTTCTGAAAGACAATTTTTCTTATTCCGAGAAGGGCGTGTTGAAATCGGTGATCACTTTTACCGATTTAGCGTACGAAACGCCTGGCGGATTGACTTTGGAGCAAATGGAAAAAGACCTGCGGCAGGCGCGACTTCCCACGAAAACGCTTCCCGGTGCAAAAGAGCAAAATGCGGGAATCCGAAATAAAATGCTTTTGGCGGGAATTTCAAATGACCTGAAATTAACGGATAAACTGAATAATTTTTTCCTCGTGCAAGGTTCTTATGTCGATTTTGAAAATCCGTTTATCACCAATTTTGAAAACCGTTTTGAAAGTAATTTTGCCCTTAGAACGCACTTGAATTATGAACAGAGTTGGAATGACTTAAATGTAGAATGGCGCTTAGGTTTTGAAGGCGCCACCAATTCGATTTATATTAAAAATTACTATAACAATAGCGGGAAACAGGGTCTTCCGCAAAATTTCGATAAGCTGAAGAATAACTCTGGGTTTTATTTTTTGTCCCAAAAGCTAAATTTTAACCAAAGACTTTTTACGGATATTGCGGTAAGTTTAAACTACAATTCTTACGAATGGCAAAATATTTTTCCAAATTCTGCAAGCGGAAAAGTGAAATTTAAAAACCACATTTTACCGAATTTTGGCGCAACATATCGACTTGATAAAGGTTTTTCGTTGCGAGGAAAAATCGGAAAAGGAAATTCTGCGCCGACAAATGAAGAAATCCGCTCATCGACTCAGGAAATTAATGTGAATTTGTTGCCGGAATACGGCTGGAATAAAGAAATTGGTTTCCGGAAAGAATTTGCAGATTTGCTTTTCGTTGAAGCAAGTTATTTTGATTTCCGCTTGAAAGACGCAATTGTAAGAAGGCAGAATGAAAACGGTCAGGAATATTTTCTAAATCAGGGAAATACGGTGCAGAAAGGCGTAGAAATTCTTTTTGAAACAAAAAATTTCGAGCTAAACAATGCTTTTTTCAGCAATTTAAAGCTGAGATTTTCAGGCAATTTTTACGATTTTAAATTCGGAAAATATGGTCAGGAAGCAGCGAATTTTTCCGGAAATGATTTGACCGGCGTTCCGCAGGAAAGTTTCGCCAGCCTAATTAATTTGGTTTTTTTTAAAAAAATGAATGTTGCTTTTTCGCATTTTTATACCTCGAAATTTCCGCTGAATGACGCAAATTCCGTCTGGTCTGAACCGAGTTTTATCGTCAATTTACTGCTGAAATATCCGTTAAACTTCGGAAAAACGAAAGCTGATTTCCGCGTGCAGATTCAGAATCTATATAATTCAGAATATGTTTTAGGTTATGACATTAATGCTTTTGGTGGCCGTTTTTACAATCCGGCCGCGAAACGGAACTTTATTTTTGGGCTGAATCTGGAGTTTTAACACCGCGCCCCGGCTTGAACGGATCCCGATGTAAAATCGGGAGGGAGTGGAAGACGGAAAAAGGCGCCCAAAATCAGGATTTTCTGAACATTCCGGGTTTGTAATTGGTGATGAAAACGCCGATAATGATCAGCGCGGTGGCGGCGATAAATGTGGCGGAGACTTCTTCGTTTAAAACCAGCCAACCGAGGAAAATGGCGATAATTGTATTGACGTACGACAAAATGGAAATCTGTGTCGGACTGATTTTTTTCAAAGCGTAATGAAACGCAAAAAAGGCGATTACAGAGCCGAAAATTGCAAGGTAAACCGTTGCCGCAATACTTGTAAGCGACCATGAAGAAAAACTGAGATTGTCTGCCGCGATAAAACCGAAAATGATCTGTACAACGCCCGCAAAACTGAACTGGTAAAAAAGATTCAGCGAAATATTTTGTGGGCTGTGATTGATTTTTTTTGTGAAAATGGTGCCCAAAGCCCAGCCCGAAATCGCAATGAACATACAAATGACGCCAATCCGATATTCTGCGTTTAGCAAATCCTGCAAGCCGTTTTTGAAAATCAGCACAATTCCGCTAAAACCCAGCAATACACCGATTAACCCGCGAATGTTGAACTTCTGCATGCTGAATAAAATGCTGAGCAGAAACACCAAAAGCGGCGAAGCGGCGCTGATCAGCGATGCCAAACTGCTTGTGAGGTGTTTTTCGGCGACGGTGGTCATTCCGTTTGCTACTATAAGCATTAAAGTGGAAAGAATGATTTGATTTCGGAAATTGATCCAACCGATCCACTTCAGCTTTTTCGAAAAAATAAGCAGAAAAAACAGGATTATACCGGCTAAAAACTGGCGGATTCCGGCAACAAACCAGGGCGGAATGGTTTCTACCGCGACGCGGATTCCCAAAAATGTAGTTCCCCAAAATATAGCAACGGTAACGATGGCGATAACTAATCTGGAATCTTTGAACATTTAAATATTGAAAATTGTTGCAGAAACGAGCGAAATATATCTTTGCAAAGGTAAATTTTATGAAAGTGCTGACCAATTATGTATGGTGTTTTCTTTCTGAAAGTTGGTTTAAAAGCCGAAATGCGTGTACTTTGTAACAAAAGCAAAAATTATGGGTGTAGAAATTGAGCGAAAATTTTTGGTTGATAAAAAAGCGTGGCAAATGCTGGAAAAGCCCGCCGGCGAAATGTACCGGCAAGGTTATCTGCTGACCGATCCCGCAAAGACCATCCGTGTGCAGCAGACTCCGGACAAAGGTTTTTTAACAATTAAAGGAATTTGTGTCGGAGCGACGCGCGCGGAATTTGAATATGAAATTCCATTTGATGAAGCTAATGAGTTGTTGGATCAGTTTGCGAGTACTTCGCTGTCGAAAATGCGGTATAAAATTCTGGTGGGAAATAATCTTTGGGAAGTTGACGAATTTTTCGGTGACAACGAAGGTCTCATCGTCGCGGAAATTGAACTGAAAGACGAAGCAGAACTTTTTCAGATTCCGGTTTGGGTGGAAGATGAAGTGACCGGCGATGAAAAATATTACAATTCGAATCTGACGCTTTTTCCATTCACAGACTGGAACAAAAATTAACTGCTAAAACGGCATTTTTTTCCGGAATTCTAAAAACCTATTTTTGTGCAAATGTTCGAAAATCAAATTATTATCATCGGTGCCGGTCCAGCCGGACTTATGGCGGCGCAAAAGCTGGCAGAAAAAGGTTTTAGCGTTCACGTTTATGAGCAGAATAAAGCTGCCGCACGAAAGTTTTTAGTGGCGGGAAAGGGCGGTTTTAATTTGACACACAGCGAAGAATTGAATGCTTTTGTTGAAAAATACGACGCGCCAGAAATTCGCGAATCGGTACAAAGTTTTGATAATCAAAAAGTTATTGCGTGGTTAAATGATTTGGGAATAACTACTTATGTGGGAAGTTCGGGCAAGATTTTCCCGACGAAAAACTTTAAACCCATTCAGGTTTTAAATGAGTGGTTGAAAAAACTGGAAATGTTGGGTGTGCAGATTCATTACGAAAATACTTTTTTAGATTTCGATGATTCATCTGTTTTGCTTAAAAATAAAGACGGTGAAATCAAGCTTAAATATTCAAAATTAATTCTCGCAATGGGCGGCGGTTCCTGGAAAAAAACAGGTTCAGATGCGAAATGGATTGACATTTTGAAAGCGAAAAAAATCGCCATAAAGCCGTTAGAATCTGCAAATTCCGGATACAATACCAGTTCAGGTTTTCACCATTTGCAAGGCCAATATCTGAAAAATATAAAAGTTTATTTTAACGATCACAGCAAAACCGGCGAAATTGTTTTTACAAAATACGGCGTGGAAGGCAGCCCGATTTATTTTTTGAACCGTTTTACAAGAAAAAACGATTTTCCGCAAACGATTTATATAGATCTGAAACCCAATTTACCTGAAATTGAAATTTTAGAAAATTTGAGTGGCACCGAAAAAATAAGTTCTGTTTTAAAAAGAAAATTTAAACTGCCGACGACTGCGATTAATCTTTTAAAAACTTTAGATAAGGAAAGTTATACAAATGTCAAAAAGCTTGCGAAATTCATCAAAAAATTTCCGCTGGATGTTCTCAGTTTCCGTCCGATCGACGAAGTAATTTCTACGGCGGGCGGCGTTTCGTTTTCAGCATTAAATTCAAATTTTGAATTAAAAAATTTCCCGAACGTTTTCTGCATCGGTGAAATGGTAGATTGGGAAGCACCGACCGGTGGATATCTTTTGCAGGCGTGTTTTAGCACCGGAGCTGCGGCCGCCCGGGCAATTGCTGATTCTGAAAAAAATGCCCCTTTAACAGCCAAAAAATAATTTTTAAATTTCCTTACCTTTAAGCTTTAAAACAAATATCAATATGGTCGGAATAATTATGGGAAGCCAAAGTGACCTGGAAATCATGGAACAGGCGGCAGATTTTCTCAATTCACTCGAAATTCCTTATGAACTGACGGTAGTTTCTGCGCACCGCACGCCCGAGCGCATGTTCGATTACGCGAAAACCGCAAAATCACGAGGCCTAAAAGTAATCATCGCGGGTGCTGGCGGCGCCGCACATTTGCCTGGAATGGTGGCAAGTTGTACAACTTTGCCGGTTATCGGTGTTCCGATTTTATCTTCAAACTCTATTGATGGCTGGGATTCGGTTCTTTCAATCCTACAGATGCCGTCGGGAATTCCCGTGGCGACGGTCGCTTTAAACGGCGCCGCAAATGCCGGAATTCTTGCCGCGAAAATTGTCGCAATCTGTGATGAGGAAATTGCTCAGAAACTTATAAAATACCAGGTTTCGCTGAAAGATAAAGTGCTTGGAACGGTGACGGAAATCAAAAAAGTTCATCCTAACACTTTTGATAAATAAATTCTTGAACAAAAAAAACAACCAAGTTTGGTTGTTTTTTTACGCTGATATTTAGAGTGTTTTTTCCATTTTTCTTGGTTGCAGAATGCCGACCTGCTCCATGCACCATTTCATTTTTTCGTAGGTTCGCTTGATGTCGTGATCAAGGCCGACGGACATTCGGATTAAGCCGTCTGAAAGTCCCATTTCTTTTCGCTCGTTTTCCGGGATTTCTGACGAAGTTGAGCTTCCCGAAGCGGAGAAAAGCGTTTTGTAAAAACCGAGACTTACCGCGAGATAACCAAGGTTTTCCTTCTGCATCAGTTCCATTAACTCGTTTGCTTTTACCACGGTATTTACGTCCAAAGTTAAAAGTCCGCCAAAACCATAATCTGCATTCATCATACTTTTGAAAAGCTCGTGTTGCGGATGATTTTTTAAACCTGGATATTTTACCGATACGCCGTCCTGTTCAAATTTTTCCGCTAAATACTGGGCATTTTCGCTGTGTTTTTTAATTCTGATATGAAGTGTGCGCAGATTTTTCAAAATACTTGCAGCGCGAAAACTGTCGAGCGTTGGTCCCAAAAGCATGCATGCGCCGGTGTTTACGTCTTTTAAATCATTGATGAACTCTGAACTGGCGCAAACTACACCTGCTACGGCATCGCTGCTTCCATTGATGAATTTTGTCAAACTGTGAATTGTAATGTCTGTGCCCAAAAGCGTTGGCGAAATTGAAAGTGGTGAAAAGGTATTATCGACCACCAATTTAATATTGTGTTTTTTCGCGATAGCGGCCAAGCCACGTAAATCAGCAACTTCAAGTAACGGATTGCTGACCGTTTCGCAAAAAATTACCTTGGTTTTTTCGGTAATTGAATTTTCCACTAGTAAAAGGTCGGTAATATCAACAAACGTAGATTTGATGTGATATTGCGGCAGAAAATTCTTCATAAAAGCATACGTTCCGCCGTAAATTGTACGGCTTGAAATAATGTGATCGTCGCTTTTGCAAAGCTGCAGCAGGGTAGAAGTGATGGCGCCCATTCCGGAAGCCGTAACGTTCGCGCTTTCTGTGCCTTCCATTTGTGCTAAAGCTTCGCCGAGGTAAAGATTACTCGGTGAAGAATGTCGTGAATAAAGATAGCAGCCTTCGGTGTTTCCCTCGAAAGTATCGAACATGGTTTTCGCGGAAAGAAAAGTGTAGGTTGAACTGTCTGAAATTGACGGATTTACACCGCCAAATTCGCCAAAATATTGCAAATCCTGAATATTATTGGCCGCATCGAACTTTTTCATAAGCTTTGTTTTTGTATTGATTAAAATTGTTATTAATCCAATTTAAAAACAAAGGTTTGCCTAAACTTTAGAAAAATTAACGGTTAAAGTGGTAAATTTTAGATTTTTATTTTAATTTTGGATAAGCATTTAATCAAATGCCGAAAATATTACCGATGATTTTTGACTATAAAGATAAAAAATTGCTCGTTTTGCTTCAAAATGACTCCAAAAAAACCACGAAACAGTTCGCGGCGGCGCTTGATTTATCGGTTACTGCAGTTTTCGAAAGAATTAAAAAGCTCGAAAAAAACGAGGTGATTAAAAAATATGTGGCGCTTGTGGATAAAGGCAAGCTGCATAAAAGTTTTGTGGTGCTTTGTCATGTAAAACTGGCGCAGCATAAAAAGCAGTACATCGTACAGTTTGAAAATGAAATTACGCAGTTTCCGGAGGTTTTGGAATGTTTTCACGTTTCCGGCGATTACGATTATATCCTGAAAATCTGTGTTGCCGATATTTCAGAATATCGTGATTTTATGGTAAGTAAACTGACCAATTTGCAACATATCGCGAGTACGCAAAGTTCATTTATGATTAAAGAAGTGAAAAATTCCACCGTAATTGAACCTTAAATTTTAGCCGTTAAAACCGCATTTTTTAAGATTTTAAAAAAAAACGAAACTGAGAAATCAGCTTCGTTTTTTTGATTTTTTTATTTTGACATAAACCGCACCGCGGCGTTTTCTGTCTGAAGAATATAATGACCTTTTTTCAAGGTGTTCTTAATCTCGTTCCAGCCGTTTTTTAGTTCAACTTTTTCAAGCAGTCTGCCAGACAAATCATAAATTTTAGCTTGCGATTTTTGGGTTAAACCTTCAACGTATATCTGATTTTTTTCGAAACCAACAACGAGTTTTTTTTTAACAGCATTTTTGGTATTCAGCGTTGTGGTTTTAAAAAGCCATTGATACGCCGCAGCAAATTCGCCTTTCCAGTAATTTTCATTGTGTTGGCCGTAACTGTCTAATTTCACCAATGTATTTTTAGCTTTTAAACCGTCTGCTTCCATGCCGTTTTTCACCGCGGCAATATCGGCTGCCATCGTGGTGCTTTCGGTGGCACCGGCAACAAAATAGATACGGGTTCTTGACAAATCAGCGGTAGAATTAGCAATGAAGTCATTAAACTGTTGGGAAACAATCCAGTAAGCCGGGCTGAAAGAGCCAATTTTCCCGAAAGTTTCGCTGTATTTCACTCCGCCATAATTAGAAATTAAAGCACCTAAAGAACTTCCGATCAAAGCGTTGAACTCTTTTTCAGGTCTTGTACGGTAGTGCGAATCCACATAAGGCTTCAGCGTTTCTGCAATAAACTGCATATAAAGATCACCTTCGCCACCGCCGTACTTTGGGTTATTCCACGGTGTATATTCATCAATGCGTTTTTCACCTCCGTTATCAATTCCGATAACAATAGCGCCATAATCACCTTCAGAAAATAATTTGTTTAAAGTTTCATCAATCTGCCATTCGCCTGAATAAGCAGTTTTGTTGTCGAAAATATTTTGGCCGTCCTGCATATATAAAACAGGATATTTTTTGGTAGACGTTTCGTAATCCGGTGGAAGATAGATCCAGATTTTTCTGGTTCTGTTCAGTTGCGGAATAGCAAAGTCAGTGCTTAAAATATGCACGTTAGAAGCAGCTGTACTCGGATTTCCGGCACCTAAATCCTCCCAGGTCTGAATAGTATGATTTAAAGTCTGTGCGCTCCCGGTAAAAGTCGCCGTTCTGTTTGGTAACTGTCCGCCCGTTGCGTTTCCTTCAACGGTCGCCCAGCTGCCGCGCGTGAATTTGTATTCCAAAGTGCCACTTCCTTCCGGGATGGTATAAGTGTAATTACCTGAGCCGTCGGAAACCATCGGTGTGGAAGCCGGATTCCAGCCATTAAAATTTCCGGCAACATAAATTGTAGCTCCCGCGGGCGTGTTTGCCGGAACTGCAGTGATTTTTAATGTGATTTGCGCAGAAATTTGCGCAGCTATTAAAACTAAAAAAAGGAGAAATCTTTTCATAAATTTTGATTTAAAAATGATGCTTAAATGTAGGAAAATTTGCTTTTATTTATTAAAAAATTCCATTAGATCCATATAGTTTTTCTGGTTCACGCCGTGACCATTCATGTATTCCCGGAAGGAAAAATATGCGCCCATATCGTATAAAATATCAGCAGCTTTTCGTCCCCATTCCAGCGGAATTACGGTATCGTCGGTTCCGTGTGAGATAAAAAACCGGAGTTTTTCGATCATTTTTTTGTTTTTTGAAACATCACCAACTAATTTCTCCTCGTAATAGCAGCTTAAACAGGCTACTTTACTGAAAAGTTCAGGGTTTTGCAGCGCCAAAGCATAACTGATAATTCCGCCCTGAGAAAATCCGGCCAAATGGGTCGGTCCTTCGGTAAGTCCGTACTGCTGCCTGATTTTCGCAATATGTTCTAAAATTGCCTGTACAGAAGCTTTTGCCTGTGGTACATCAATTCGGTTTTCGAGCTTCATCAGATCGATATCATACCACGAAAATCCCTGATAAGCGCTTGTAAGCGGCGCGCGGAAACTGATGATCAACCAGTTTTCCGGCAACGTCGGCGCGAAGCTGAAAAGGTCTTCTTCATTGCTGCCGTAGCCGTGCAAGAGAATTAATAAAGGAGTTTCTGAAGTGATATTTTCGGGTTCGCGAATGCGGTAATGTAAATCCATAAAGCAAAGATAACGTTTTGGAAATTTTATAAAAAACAAAAAAACCGGGAAATACCCGGTAATTTTTAATGTTCTCTTTTTACGACCGCAACCGGATTCAGTTTGATGAGTTTCATCTTATCCAGCAAAATCATAATTAAATAAGTGACGTCTATTTCGTGCCATCTCACACCGCCGAAATTGGCTCTGCCACCGTGTTTGTGGTGGTTATTGTGATAGGCTTCGCCCATCATCAGCCAGTCGAAACGCAGCAGATTTTTGGAAGTATCAGAAACCTTGAAGTTAGTATAACCATAAATGTGTGCAAACCAGTTGATAATCACGCCGTGAATTGGCGCCATCATATATGCAACCGGAAGCAAAAGCCACTGCCACCACGCAGTTGCGAAAAAGTAAAAGAATGCAGTATACGCGATTCCCCAGCCAATTCGAGAACCCCAGGAGCTCGCGAACTTGTCGAATTTTTCCCATTGTGGGACATTTTTGGTGAACTTATCTTCGATGATTGCTTTCTGAGCATTGATATCAGCGTAAATTTTCTTTGTACGCCACATCATTTTGAATAGATTGTCGTCGTATTTCGGGGAATGCGGATCTTTTTCGGTATCTGCATACGCATGGTGCATGCGGTGCATGACGCCGTAACCGTAAGCTGATAAATAATTGGAACCCTGTGTAACCCACGTTAAAATATAGCACAGTTTTTCGCCGAATTTGGACATTTTAAAGGTTTGATGTGCCGCGTAACGGTGCAGAAAAAAGGTTTGGAAAAATAGTCCCGAATACCACAGAACTACGATAAATAGAAGGATAACCATAATAAAATATTAAAGGCAAAGATAAGGTGAAATCTTTAAAAATAAAAGCCGGAAATCTTCCGGCTTTCATAATATTATGTTAAATATTTCTTTTCAGATTTTAAATGGCTTTTACAATGAAATAATTCTTTTTCCCTTTTTGTAAAAGCAAAAATTTGCCGTCAATAAGGTCTTTTTTTTCTATTTGGAAAGTGTCGGTTACTTTCTCTTTATTTATGGAAATTGAATTTCCGGCCAATTCTCGCTTTGCTTCACCTTTTGATTTTAAAAATCCGGATTTTTCCGAAATAAGATCGATGAAATTTCCGCCCACAACTTCATCAATAGCGATTTCTTTTTGCGGAACACCATCAAAAACTTCCAGGAAAGTCGCTTCATCCAGATTTACCAAATCTTCAGCAGTGGAGCGGCCGAACAGAATTTCCGAAGCCTTTACTGCTTTTTCATATTCTTCACGGTTGTGAACCCAAACGGTTACTTCTTCTGCAAGTTTTTTCTGAAGTTTTCTTTCGTGCGGCGCGGTTTGATGCTCTGCAATTAAATTTTCAATTTCCTCTTTTGACAGGAAAGTGTAGAATTTAATAAATCTTTCAGCATCAGCATCGGTGGCATTAACCCAAAACTGGTAGAATTTATACGGCGAAGTTTTTTTAGCATCCAGCCAGTAATTTTCACCAGCTTCAGATTTTCCGAATTTCGAACCGTCCGCTTTTGTAATCAATGGAACCGTAAGTGCGAAAGCCTCGCCCTGCGCTTTTCGGCGGATCAGTTCAGTTCCGGTGGTGATATTTCCCCATTGGTCCGAGCCGCCCATTTGCAGCCGCACATTTTTCGCTTTATATAAATGAAGGAAATCATAACCCTGCAAAAGCTGGTAAGAAAATTCGGTGAAACTCATGCCTTCTGCGCCGCCTTCGCCGGTGATTCTTTTCTTTACTGAATCCTTCGCCATCATATAATTCACGGTGATGTTTTTGCCAACTTCGCGGATGAATTCCAAAAAGGAAAAATCTTTCATCCAATCGTAATTGTTCACCATCTCCGCGCTGTTGGCTTCCGTTCCGTCGAATTTTAAAAAGCGGGAAAGCTGATTTTTAAGACAATCTACATAATGATTTAATGTTGCTTCATCAAGCGCATTTCTTTCACTTGATTTTCCAGAAGGATCGCCGATCATGCCCGTTGCACCGCCCACCAAAGCGATTGGTTTGTGACCGTGTTGCTGAAAATGCGCCAATATTTTAATCTGAATTAAACTTCCGATATGAAGCGAATCTGCGGTAGGATCGAAGCCGATATAAGCAGTAGTCATTTCCTTATTGAGTTGTTCTTCGGTTCCCGGCATCATGTCGGCAAAAAGGCCGCGCCATTTCAATTCTTCAATAAAAGCGTTCATTTTTGTTGCAATTTTTTCAGGTGCAAAGATAAGTTTTTTGCCGGGACTGCGCGGAAAGACTCTAAATGAAATTCTGCGGAAAAAGCAGGAATTTCTGTCATTTAATTAAAAAATTTGCTGCTATAACAGGTTATTTTTTTGCACTTTCGTTTTCCTTCATCAATTAAAGTTTGCGCCAGCCTTCTTTTTTTCTTACCTTTTTATCAGAAAATTCACTTATGGGAAATCGCGATAATAAAAAATGGATTATGATTTACGGATCATTTGGCCTGCTGCTGATCGCGACTTATTATTTGGTGATGTTACCTGTTTTCCAACCGTTTCGGGAATATATTCCGTTTGTGCGAAAATTCTCTTTCAGTCTTTTTTTGATTGCAGTAATTTTTCTCATCAGCAAGGTTTTAGAGCGGCTTATCAACAGTCAGGACAGTCTGGAAGGTGACCGCTATAATCTGTTGCGAATCGTGCGATTTCTGGCGATTGTATTCAGTGTCATAGTGGCGGCGTCTTTTCTGTTTCAAAATTTATATGCGGCGGCGGTCAGTTTTGGTTTAATTTCCTTGGTTGTGGGTTTTGCACTGCAGGCGCCGATTGCTTCTTTTATCGCGTGGATTTACCTCATTTTTCGGCGTTCATACTTGGTCGGAGACCGAATACAAATTAAAAATTTCCGCGGCGATGTGGTGGAGATCAATTATTTGGATACTTCGATTTTAGAAATCAGTGGCGATTATCTGGGCAATGACCGGCGAAGCGGACGAACCATCCGTTTTCCGAATAGTTTGATCTTAAAGGAAGAAATCACGAATTATTCCGGGCCACAAATGCCTTTTATTTGGAATGAAACGGCGCTGCAAATTGCTTTTACAAGTGATTTGCCTTATGTGGAAGAATGTTTGCTTAATGCCGCGAAGCAGGATTTCGCGACAAAATATCCGAAATTTGAAAAGTGGAAATACAGCCAGTGGGAAGCTTCGGTTTATTTCCGGAACAACACTTTTGCGTGGCTGGAAGCTGTCATCAGTTATCCCGTAGAACCTTCTGATACAACCGGACGCAGAACCAGGATTTTGAAAGCGGTGTTGCCGGTTTTAAATAACGCTCCTGACAAAGTTCAGTTTCCGGAAGGTGTGAAACGCTAAAAAAGTAATTTGTAATTTTGAAAAAATATCGGGTTTAAATGGCAAATTTTTTTGGTTTTGTTTTCATCTTTTTTGCGATACTTCTGATCCGTTATTTCATCACGGCCGGATTTTTCTTTTCGTATTATTTGAAAACCAAAAACAATAAAACCGGTAATAAAATCCTGAGTCAGCGGCCTTTGAAAAAAAATCAGGTGCGGAAAGAAATTTACTGGAGCGTAATTTCTTCGGGCATTTTTGCCTTTTTTGGCGCTGTTACGTATTGGCTTTGGCTCAATGATTTTACGGCAATTTACCTCGATCCGGCTAAATTTGGATACTGGTATTTGCCCGTAAGTTTAATTATAATTTTGCTTTTGCACGAAACTTATTATTATTGGATTCACCGCGCGATGCACGTCCCGAAAATCTACAAAGTGGTACACAAAGTTCATCACGACAGCTTGAGTTCGACGCCGTGGACGGCGTTTTCGTTTCATCCGTGGGAAAGTATTCTGGAAGCTTTGATTCTTCCTATTCTTCTGCTCATTATTCCACTGAATATTTATGTTTTGCTTTTTTACCTGCTGTTTATGACGTTCAGCAGTTTTATAAATCATTTGGATATTGAGATTTACCCCGATTTTTTCCGGAAAAGTTCCTTTGGAAAATTGTGGATTGATGCCACACATCACCATTATCACCACAAAGAATTCAATACCAATTACGGCTTATATTTTACTTTTTGGGATAAATGGATGAACACCGAAAGTCGGAAAATGCAGCCTTAATTTTCTATTTTTTTTAAAAATTCTGAAATTTATTTTTTCAAACTGCTGTAACCTGTTAAATTTTAATTGCTTACTTTTGCACGCGCAAAAAACACGCACAGGTTATGAAAAAAATTGGAGAACACAGAAAACTTTTAGGCGTTGACAAAACAGCAACTTTAAAAGAACTCAAAACAATTTACCGGAATACGATGAAGGATTCGCATCCTGATAAATTTGTGAATGATGAAGCGGCAAAACTGGAAGCGGAAGAAGTGAGCAAATCGGTGATAGAAGCCTATCATTTTTTGGTGAGCATCAATCCGGAAACTCAGGAAAAATATAAGGAAGAATATACCGAAACCATTAAAAATTCGATAATTCAGGATTTTTATCTGGAAAAATCCATTCTGAAAGTTCAGCATTTTAACGGTAAAATGTACGAATACATCGGTGTTCCAAGAAATACCTACATCAAAATGGTGAATTCAGATTCGCCGAGCCGTTTTGCGCGCAGACACATTTACGGGAATTACACCTACCGAAAAAGTGGTGAAGTGATGGCAGATTGATTTTTCATTTTCATATTAAATTGAAAGCACAATTTTCGGCAGGAAATTGTGCTTTTTTTGAAATAGCGGGTAAATTTTAAAGCGGTATAATAAGAACCATTTTTTGATAAATCATCCCACACCAGACAAATTGAGTCTCAATTTAAAAATCAAAAAGATCTCCTAACAAGCCTTTTTTCTTTTTATAACGATAATCGTCGTTTCTGGAATAGTCGCGACGGTCGGTATAACTTTGTGTTGGCTGTTGGTATTGTTGCTGTTGCGGTGCTGGAGTTTCAGGGGTCGCACGTTCAATAATTTTATCGAGTTCGCCGCGATCCAGCCACACGCCTCTACAATCTGGGCAATAATCTATTTCGATACCACTGCGGTCAGTCATCACTAAACTGACATTACAATTTGGACATTTCATATATACTTATTTTAATTAATGGGTTTTGCAACAATATCCGTTCCTTTCGATTTATAAAATTGAAATGCACAATTTCCAGCAGGAAATTGTGGTTTTTCTTCGGTTTTTATTTTTGAAGTTAAAACAAAAAAAAACGCCATTAAAGCGGCATTTTTTTCAATTTAAAAGTTTTTTAAATCGATTACTTTTTCTTTCTCAGCGCTTTCTAAAGCTGCATCGATAATTTTCATGTTTTGAATGATTTGCGTTCCGGGTGAAGGAAGTGCAGCGCCAAAAACAATATGTTCATAAATTTCATCGTAATACTGCATATAATCGCCCGCTTCGCTGGAAGTCAGGATTCTTTCCGTGTCGGAATTTTCATTAATGAAAGTCAGAATTCCATCGGGTTCAAATAAAGATTTTGTCCAGATTTCATTGAATATCGGTCGCGCGCCAGCTACCAGTTCCGCTTCCTGAGAATCGGTTCTTTCCTGCAAAAAACTGCCCTTTTCACCGTGAAAAATATAAGCGTTGTGTGCTTCTTTGCTGAAAACCGAAGATTTTAAGCGTACGCGCAGATCATTTTTGTAATACAGAAGAATCTCAAAATAATCATTTGCAAACTTGGAACCTTTCATGGAGAAAACGTCCGCGAAAAGTTTTTCCGGAAAACCGAAAAGCTGCGTCGCCTGATCGATGAGGTGCGAACCTAAATCGTGCAGCGCTCCGGAACCCGGCAAATCCGGATTTTCTTTGTGTTCCTTGGAACCCGGTTCGGGACGGAAACGGTCAAAACGGATTTCAGCTTCTTTTAAGTTTCCTAATTTTCCGGAGTCCAGAATGTTTTTGACCTGAAAGAAATCGCGGTCGAAGCGGCGGTTTTGGTACACGCTGAGAAAGAGATTTTTATTTGCCGCTATTTCAACCAATTTTTCGGCTTCGGCGGTATTTACGGTAAAGGGTTTTTCTACGATAACATCTTTACCTGCTTCAAGGGCTAATTTTACGTAATTGAAATGCGTCTGCACCGGCGTATTTACCACAACCAAATCGATATCTGCATTTTCCAGCATTTCTTCCACGGAGCGAAAGATTTCCGCGTCGGGATAAGCGGATTTCGATTCTTCTTTGGAGCGCTCTACAATTGCGGAAAGAAAAAATCCCGGATGTTCTTTTATAAACGGCGCGTGGAAGATTTTTCCACTCATCCCGAAAGCGCAAAGCCCAACTTTTACCAGCTGCATAAAATGTAAATTTTAACAAATATAAAGTCTTTTTTTTTGAAAAATCGGTTTGGATTGTTGCGGAGCCTGCGCCCCGGCTTGAACGGATCCCGATGTAAAATCGGGAGGGAGTGGAAGACGGAAAAAGGCGCCCAAAAAAATATGGCGCTAAAAGAGCAAATTTTCCCTTTTAGCAACTTTTTCTGCAAACCTCGCGGCAGCTTGCAGAATTCTTTATAAATTGTGTAACGATTACGAC
>NZ_JSYK01000006.1 GCF_000812875.1 Kaistella solincola
CTGTTCCCATAAGTTTGAGCATCCTTTTCTACTATTTCTAGACTTGAACCTGCAATCTAAACCCAAAAAAACCGCCTCTTTAGCACCGTATTTTTCCGGATCAAACCTAAATATGAAATTTTGCCGGCGTCTAAAGCCAGAAAATTGCCGCAAATAGCAGGAATTTTTTTTGATCTAATTCTATTATAATATTAAGCACTTCATTAAATGGGAAAATTTGCCACCAACGCAGGAATAGTTCGTAATTAATTTCAAACTATATTTTCAAGCGTTTTTATTAAAAGAGAAAAATTGCCATGAATAGCAGGGAATTTTTTCAAATAAAAAAATCCTCTTCAAGTGAAGAGGATTTCTTTAATTATATATTGAATTTTATTTGTTCAACTGATTGTTCAAGTTTACCGCGTCTGTATAGTTTGGATTCAACTGTACAGATTTGGCAGCATATTCTTTAGCTTTAGCAGCATCGCTGTCTTTTACTAAATACGCTACCGCGAAATAAGCATAAGAAAGTGTTTCCTTGTTGGCTTCCATATCAGCAGGTTTTACAGTGCTGATAAATTTCTCGTAAGCCAACTTTGCCAATTCGTTTTGTCCGGCTTGCTGGTAAGAGTAACCTAAACTGTAATAAGCAGGCGCCCAATCTGGCAACAGACCGTTCATTTTTTGCCAAGTGTGAACTGCGCCGTTCCAGTTTTTAGCTTCCTGGTACGCATTTGCCAACTTGAATAACGCATCTGTATCCTGCGGTTTTGCAGCTACCTGTTTTTTCAGGGCTTCAATCTGAGGATTTGTTGGTCCTGCATCAACCGAAGCCTGGTTTACAGCGCCACCACCTTTGATCTTGATCAGCTCCTGATCCCATTTCATAGTCAGATCTTTTGCAGCTTTTGCAACGGCGATTTTTTGCTGAGCTTCAGTCTGCAATGCAGCTTTTTTAGCAGCATCGGTTTCTTTTTCAGCTAAACCTGCAGCGATCAAACCCTGTAAACCTGTATCTGCTGTTAGCACACGGCTTTTCTCTGCTTTAGAAACGAACATATCCATGCTTGCTTTCGCTGCAGCATAATCGCCATCGGCATACTGAAGATATGCTCTCAATTTGTATTTGATTGGGTCTTCTACCTTATCAAAAACTTTATCAAGATACATTTTGGAGTTTCCGTAATCTTCGTTGGTGAAGAATAATTTCGAAATTTCCAATTGGGTATCCGGATCTTCGTCAGCATATTTTGCATAGTTGATCAAATCTTGTGTTGCCAAAGCATTTTGCTGATATCTGATATCGTAAGCTGCTTTTGCTTTATAAGCCGGAGCGTAAGTTGGATCAGCGGCGATTGCTTTATCGATGTTTTCTTTAGCAGACTGCCATTGCTGCGCCTGCATCCAAAGTGTACCGATTCTGGTAAATACCGAAGCTTTATTTTTTGCTGTAGGCAAAGCTTTCTCATAAGCCGTCATCGCAGAACCTGCAACTTGTGGGCTGTTTGTTAATTTCAAACGGTACGCATCACCTAAAGTGTAGTAATAATGCGCTGGTGTACCATTTTTTGCAGATTTATCAACTGCTTTGTTCAAATAGTCAATTGCAAGATCAGCATTAGCTGCTCCACCGAAAAGTGTAATTGCTTCCGCAGCGCGGTAAAGAATTTCCGGATCTCTCTCGCGGGAATCTTTTACGATTTGTTTAATTTCTGCAATCGCAGATTTATCGCCTTTACCTAATTTAATAGATGCTAAACCTATTTTATTAATGGCGCTTTTTTTATCTGCTGCTAATCCTTTATTAAAATTTTCCTGAGCTTTATCAAAATTTGGTTCAAATTGAGTTAAATAAGAGTTTCCTAAGTAGAAGTAATTATCGGCGGTCGCAGATTTGGCGATCATATCGGTAAATACCTGTCTTGCCTGTGCATATTTGTGGCTGTCTGCACTGTTAATTCCCTCCTGCAAAGTCTGGCCAAAAGCGAAATTAGTGAAGAAGCCAACTGAAACTCCGAACGCAATTTTTTTCGTTAAATTCATTATATCTTTCATTTTAAATTGTTTAATTGTTTTTATATTAACATTGTGCTGACTACATTCCCAATTATTATACCAAAAATTTGTAATGACCTCCAGCACGGCTTTTTTAAGAATAATTAACGCATCTGCACTTCCCGGTTAAAGAGGTAATACGGTTGCAGTCCTTCTTTTGAAACTACAATCTGCCCGAGCTGCGTACACGAAAATCTGATGAAACCGTTTCCCAAACCGAAATAAGCTTCGTTGGTAAGGAAATATAATATCCTGCTGAAAGGATATTTTTTATCGGATAAGTTCTGCAGTGTAGGTGCGTATGCTTGTTTTCCTTCGGAAACCTTCAAAATCTTCACCGAATTTCGGAGTGCTTCTGCTTCCGGATCGTAAGGCCGGCTTAAAGTATTTAAACTGATTGCTCCAATTTTTCCGGGTAAACTGCCCAATTTTTCAGCAATATTTTTATTTCCGCTGATGATGGAATATTTCAGCTGGTCCGGCGTGGTTTTTAGTTTTTGCGCAACGAAATTCAGATTGCTGGAATTGGTTCCGTCAAAAATTATCTTTTCGTCACTGCTTTTTAAAAGCTGGTGAAGCTCGTTGATTGAAATACTGTCGCGCGGAGAATCTTTCGGAACGATAAAAACTACAGCATCAGCAGCGAAAGGCGCCGGCTGAAGGTCAAGATCTACTTTATCTTTGAACGCTTTCTTTTCTCTTTCCGTGAGTTCGCGGGACATTACCGCGACACGCACTTTACCTTCCAGCAAATCCAGAAATGCAAAATCTTCTTTTTTAAATACCAAATTGATTTTGGTGTTCGGGTATAATGCCATGTAGCGGGAAGTGAGTGCTTCCGAAACACTGCGGAAAGATTCGTCAACCGCTAAGGTCACGGTTCCCTGTTGTGGTGTATCTACTACATACTCCGCTTTTTTACATGAAATTAAAAATGCAAAAAAAGCGGCAAATAAGGTCAAATTTTTAATCTTCATTCTTCTGCTGACGTATTCTGTAAATGGAACGTACGATTCTGAAAAGACCATACGCTATAAGTAAACCACCGAGGGAATACGCAATATTAGGTTCTAAAAAAATTACGAAAAATTTATAGATAATTACATAAATACCCAATACTATGTAAAAGATTCCTGTAATTAAAGATAACCAGTTAAAAATCATAAGATACAAAACTACAAAAAAAATAAAAAAGAGAAGCGTTAACTTCTCTTTTCAATATTTCTGATAAAATTAATTATTCAAAATTCATTGTTAATGGTAATCTGTAACGGTATCGTACGGATTTACCATTAATTTTCGCTGGCGTCCATTTGTTTTTAATTGACTTCACGGTTCTGATTGCTTCAGCGTTGAAATCCGAGTTTGGACCGTTAGCTTTAACATCAGTAATTGATCCATCTCTCTCGACTACAAATATCACTTCAGTTTTTACAGTTCCTTCGTCGCCGCTCATTACAGAAGTATCAAAGTTATTACCCACAGTGGATCTGAACTTATTAATACCTCCAGGGAATTCAGCAAGTTGCTCTACCTCCGTGTAAACCTGTGTTTCAGAAACCTGTGGTTTTACTTCTACCGTCTGTACCTTACCTGTTGATGGTGGTGGCGGTGGCGGTGTATAACTTGGTGTTTTTACACCTTCCTGGTTTGCCAAACCTGTAGTTGTTTCCAACTGTTTGGTAATTGGCGGCGGCGGAGTTTCCACTTTTGGTGCTTTTACCGGCTCCGGCACTACGTTCTGAATAACTTCCTGTTTCGGTTCTTCTTTCGGTGGCGGCGGTGGTGGCGGTTCTTCTTCTTTCGGGGCTTCAATGATCAATTCCTCTTCCGGGAGAATATCAATCAAATTCGCATTTACTTCCTGTGTTTCTACAGCCGTCATTTGTTTGATCTTCATGATCACAAATGGGGTAATTGCTACAACACAGAATAAAATAGTTCCGAAGATGAAGGCCTTTGTAAGCATCGATCTATAATTGGTACGCAAGTTATAGGCGCCGTATGCTTTATTTCTATGTTCAAATACAATCTCATCTAAAGAGTTGAGTGTTGTGTTTTCATCTGCCATTATATACT
This sequence comes from Kaistella solincola, assembly GCF_000812875.1. GTDB lineage: Bacteria > Bacteroidota > Bacteroidia > Flavobacteriales > Weeksellaceae > Kaistella > Kaistella solincola. The sequence continues at coordinate 4,117 of NZ_JSYK01000006.1, forward strand.
CTTTTATTTAATTTGCCGTAGTTCTAGTTTGTAGGTGTTGCCGGCGCACTTGGCGCTGTTCCTGCTACTTTTTTATCATAAACAGCCTGCTCCCACGATTTAATATCGGTAACACCGTATATTTCATTTTTGGTAATCGCCATTTCATCTAGAATATCTACGAAGTTCTTATACACAGCATCATCCGTAGGTTTTATGATCACCGTAAATTTGGTTTGATCTTTTGCCCGGGCTTTTGCCTGCTCAATTACTTTTGTAATTCCGTTTCTATCGAAAGTGGTTTCCTGTAAGGTTTGTTCATTTAAACCTGCCTGATCCAACTGATGATAGAAAATTCTATTGTCTTTCCCAATAATTAGGGAGATTGAGTTCGTTAAGTCGATTTCTGTATCCGGTGCTTTTTGGTTGTCTTTCGGTTTTGCCGGAAGCCCCAAATCCATCACATTCGGTTTATTGAAGGTGGTCACCAACATGAAGAAAGTGATCAAAAGGAACGCCAAATCTACCATCGGTGTTAAATCTACGTGAGGCACCTGCTTTTTGGAGCGTACCTTTCCGCCTTTCCCGCTGTTATCTTTTACTTGTACTTCTGCCATTTCTTACTTATTGTGCCGTTTCCTGGCTTGTTATTAACCAGAATTTCAAGAAATCTATATCTCTCAATCCTTCAAATAAAGCTTTCACTTTCGGATACTTCGTTTGTGTATCTCCTTTAATCGCCAGTTTGTAGTCTGGGTTTACCGCTAAACTTTGCTGCACCCAATCAATTAGTTGCTTATTTGTACTGTCCATCGGGATTCCCGTTTTGCTTTTGAAAGCTTTTCGGTCTTCATCAGGAAGATCCAAAAATCCTTTCAGCTGATTCATCGGAACGCCAATAGACTGTGCGTTAGCAAAAGCAACTTTTTCCTTGTCGGTGAATTTCATACCATATTTCGTACCCATATTTTCTAAAAGCTGCATGCGCTCTTTAGGATTTTCAACGGGTGTAAAATAGAATCTTCCGTCTGTAGTACTCAAAATTGTCATTAAACTGGCATCTGGAAGTAACTTTTCAGAAATAGAAGATGGCGTGGTAATCGTCTCAACATCAGGTTTTGCAAACTGAGCCGTAAGGATAAAGAATGTAAGGAGTAGAAACGATACATCGGTCATCGCCGTCATATCTACCCTTATATTATGTCTTTTTGGTTTGACTCTCGCCATTGTAAATTATTTATTATTAAACTTCTGTTTTTTGAGGTTTATATTTTACAAACCTCCAATCGATACAAAATTCTTAGTGGAATTCTGCGAAAGACTGCTGGATAGACATCGCAATCTCATCGATTTTGAATGTTAATCCGTCAATTTTAGAAGTAAAATAGTTATAGAAAATAATCGCAACTGCAGAAGTACCAATACCTAAAGCTGTATTAATCAATGCCTCAGAAATACCGATAGATAACGCAGCTGAATCTGGTGTACCACCTCCTGAACCTAACGCCTGGAAAGCTTTAATCATCCCGATTACTGTTCCTAATAGTGCTACAAGAGTTGCAACAGTACCTAATGTAGAAAGAATCATCATGTTTTTCTCTAACATTGGCATTTCAAGGGTTGTAGCTTCTTCAATTGACTTGTTCAAAGCAACCATTTTTTGCTCTTTGTTCAAGGTAGTATCGTGAGACAATGCCTTGTAGGTAGTTAAACCTTCTTTTACCACATTACCTACAGAACCTTCCTGTCTGTCACATGCTTCAATAGCTTCATCAACTTTATTTTGGTTAAGCAATCTTCTTACGTTCAAAACGAAAGAATCTACATTACCCGCACCAGCTGCTTTTCTTAAAACTAAAGCTCTCTCGATAGAGAATACGATTACGATAATCATAAATGAAATAAGGATCGGTACGATTACCCCACCCATGTAGATAATACCCATAAATCCTTCAGGGTGCAATTCCTTAGTATCCAAACCTGAGAATGCCACAGATGCTCCGTTCAGCCTTGGATCAGCTCTAAAGTTGCCTGGATTACCTAAGACAAAATAATAGATTAAATACCCTATCACCAAAAGAATAGGCAGTATTAACGCAGGATTCAATCCTCCCACTTTTTTAGCAACTACTTGCTCCTCGTTGTTTGAAACATTCATTTCCATACTAAACTAAATTATAATTGTTATTTTTTTAAATTTTTCGCGCTGTAAAATAAAGTTAAAATATTTAATCGTGCAAATAATTGGCGGTTAATAGAACTATTTTTTTAAATCTTAAACACTGTTAACATTGATAATTTGGCAAAAAATTGCCGTTCTATTGCTTTTAATAAACCAAAAATTCCGAAGGGGTTGAATTTATAATAAAAATATTCAATTCTATATTTGATTGAATAATCGCCCGATAAGCATTGATTTTTTACAGAACAATATTAATTATTTTTTTCGGCACTATAATCACCTTTTTTGGATTATTTCCCTGCAGCTGATCTTTGGTTCGATCATCAGCTAATACAGCCTCCTGAATTTCCGGAATACCTAAATCTGCCGCCAGATTCAGCTTAAACCTCATCTTACCGTTGAAGCTCACCGGATACGCAATTTCATCCTCAACCAGATACCTTTCCTCGAAGACCGGAAATGGCGCAAATTCGATGGTTTCCACATGATCAAGTTTGCTCCAAAGCTCTTCCGCAATATGCGGCGCATAAGGTGACAAAATTACAGCCAAAGGCTCCAGAATTTTTCGCTTATTGGTTTTCAGTTTCTGCAGCTCGTTCACCGCAATCATAAATTGCGAAACGGAGGTATTGAAGGAGAAATTATCGATATCAGTGACCACTTTTTTAATTAAAGTGTTCAAAATTTTATATTCCTCTTTTGTCGGCTCTTCTTCCGAAACGGCGAATACATCTTCCTTGAAATAAAGATTATAAAATTTCTTTAAAAATCCGTAAACACCGCTTAAACCTTGTGTATTCCACGGTTTCGACTGTTCCAAAGGACCTAAAAACATTTCGTACAAACGCAAACAATCCGCGCCATATTCCTCGCAAATATCGTCCGGATTTACCACATTATATTTCGATTTCGACATTTTTTCAACTTCACGCTCGGTGATGTATTTTTTGTCTTCCAGAATAAATTCCGCCTCTGAAAATTCCGGCCTCCAGGCCTTAAATTTTTCAATATCAAGCTCGTCGGTAGTTCCTTTTAATAAGGAAACATCAACGTGAATTTTCTGTGTTTGATGATTTTTTGCTAAAGCTTTCGAAACATATTGGTTTGTTCCTTCGATTCTGTTGACAAACGCACTCATCCCCAAAATCATTCCCTGGTTGATGAGTTTTTTGAATGGTTCCTCATGGCTGATGAATTCTCGATCTTTCAAAAACATCGTCCAGAAGCGCGAATAAAGCAAATGTCCCGTTGCGTGTTCACTTCCTCCAATATAAAGATCAACCTGTCCCCAATAATCGGTTAAGTTTTTACCGGCAAAATCGGCATTATTTTCCGGATCAGCATAACGTAAAAAATACCACGAACTTCCGGCCCAACCCGGCATTGTAGATAATTCCAGAGGGAAAACCGTCTGCTCATCGATTAAGTCGGTAGAAACCACCTTTTGGCTTTCTTCGTCCCAAGCGAAGGTTTTTGCATTTCCTAAAGGTGGATCACCTGCTTCGGTCGGTAAATATTTCTCAACTTTCGGCAATTCCAGCGGAAGCGCGGAAATTGGTAAAGCATACGGCATTCCGTCCTTATAATAAATCGGTACAGGCTCGCCCCAATAGCGCTGGCGCGAAAAAATAGCGTCGCGCTGTCGGTAATTGATAGTGCCGTGACCGATATCTTTTTTCTCGATTTCGGATATAATTAATGTTTTCGCCTCGTCATAACTCAAACCGTTCAAAAAAGAGGAATTTACACAAACCGAATCTTTCGAATCATACGATTCCTGCTGAATATCGATATTATTTTCAATGACATTTACAATCGGCAAACCGAAGTTTTTCGCAAAACGGTGATCGCGTTCATCATGTGCCGGTACCGCCATTACAGCGCCGGTCCCGTAACCCATCAGCACATAATCCGAAATATAAACCGGCATTTTTTCGTTGGTGAAAGGGTTTAAAGCATAACTTCCGGTGAAAGCGCCGCTCACATTTTTCACGTCCGACATGCGGTCTCTTTCAGTTTTTTTCGCCGTTAAATCGATGTATTTTTGAATTTCATCAAACTGTTCTTCGGTGGTCAGATTTTTAACCAAAGGATTTTCCGGCGCCAAAACCACAAAAGTTGCCCCGAAAATAGTGTCTGGTCTTGTTGTAAATACTGAAATATTTTCAAGTGAATCCAAAACCTCGAACTTTACAAGCGCGCCCTGAGATTTCCCGATCCAGTATTCCTGAGAATCTTTCAGCGGTTGCGGCCAGTCCAGATTTTGCAAACCCTGAAGCAAACGTTCGGAATATGCGGTGATTCTCATACTCCACTGCATCATTTTTTTCTGATAAACCGGGAAACCGCCGCGTTCAGATTTTCCGTCTTTCACCTCATCGTTCGCTAAAACCGTTCCGAGACCGGGACACCAGTTTACCGTAGTTTCTGCGCGGTAAGCTAAACGGTAGTTCAACAGAATATCCTGCTGATCAAGCTCCGAAGCCGTGTTCCATTCTTCAGCGGTAAAATTTAACTGATCGTTTTGTTCTGCTAATAAACCTTCAGTTCCTACAGATTCAAAATGGGAAATTAAGGTTGAAATAGGTTCTGCTCTGTCGTTTCTTTTATTATACCATGAATCAAAAAGCTGGATGAAAATCCATTGTGTCCATTTATAATATGAAGGATCGGAAGTTCTCACCTCGCGGCTCCAGTCAAATGAAAAACCAATTTTCCGTAACTGCTCTTCGTAGCGAGTAATATTTTCTTCCGTTGTGATCGCCGGATGTTGCCCGGTCTGTATCGCGTATTGTTCAGCCGGAAGCCCGAAGGAATCGTAACCAATCGGGTGCAAAACGTTAAAGCCCTGATGTCTTTTATACCTCGCGTAAATATCTGAAGCGATATATCCTAACGGATGACCAACGTGCAAACCCGCGCCAGACGGATATGGGAACATATCCAAAACATAAAATTTCGGTTTACCTGTATCGTTTTCCGTTTTGTACGTTTGATTGGATTCCCAGAAATTTTGCCATTTCTGCTCGATATTTTTATGGTCGTAAAACATTTTTTGAATTTAAAATAAGCAACAAATTTAAGGTTTTACAATGGATTTTTGAGTTTTCGTAAGATGCTACCAGAAGTTTTGGAAAAAAATGCCCGTTTAGCACCGAAAAACTGCGGCCGTGATAGAAGCGGCTACCCCGCAGGGCGGCGGCGGAGCGAAGCGGAGCCGCCAACCGAGGAGTAATAGCGGATAGCACGAAATGTCCGCCCCGAAAAAAAATGCCCAAACAACGCCAAATAAATATTGTAATTTTACCTGCTTAAAGCCCGGAATTTTTATGCCCGAAGTTTCTATCA
>NZ_JSYK01000007.1 GCF_000812875.1 Kaistella solincola
AGCAGCATAAGAGGTAAAACGAAAACAAGTCCTCTATGTGATAAATCACTAAAAAGCATTCTTTTTAAAGCTGCTTGTTCTGCCATACAGCACGACCCTCAACTAAAAAATTACTATCTCAGAAAAATAGAGGAAGGAAAGCATAAATTGTCTGTAATTAATGCAGTAGCAAGTAAAATTGTTTTAAGGATTTTCGCAGTCTCAAAAAGAGATCAAAATTATGTGAAAATTTATGCTTAATTATTTGTTTTTATCTTAGAATGCTCAGGGACCTCTCGAAACCAAAACCCCTTCTAGTCACTTGTTTGCTGGACTCGAAGGGGAATGATAGTGAAGAATTATTCGAAGCTTTAATGTGCCGCGCCATGCGACATTACCTTTTCCAAGGCTTCCAAGGTATGCGTGTAATCAACGTAAGCCGCAACATACGCTCTACCTTCCGCCACGGAATGGTCTTTCACTGTACTTAAGGCTGCTGCCTTTTCATATTTTTCTGTAATCACCTTCTGAATATGATTTCCGAGATTATGGAGGAGCGTTTTCACATTACTGCTCGCGAGGGAGTTATCTGCCATCTGAATGATCGGTTCTGTAGAACCTGCAGGTTTTAGGCCGGTGTACGGAGCACCTTCAGTTTCCCGGTGATAGCGAACCAGCGTTTCGAAGAAATGTTTTTCAACAAGGGAATAGATTTCGGCATCTTTATTTTTAAGACTCACCGTTTTATTAAAGAGTTTGATGATTTCTGCTTCTTGTTGCGGTTCAATCCACTTCTTCACAAAGTTTACATTTTCTTTCTCTAAAGCTTTAATGGCGTCTTTAATCACCGGACCATCGTAGGAATCGCAGTGTGCAAATGCGGGTATACTTATTAATAAAAACAAGAGTCCCAGGATCATACGTGTTTTGCTAAAGCTGTTACTTATTTGTTGTAATGTTTTCATGATATTGAATTTTAAAGATTACATATTTTAATAAAAGAGAGAACTGTTAGGTTTTTAATTAAAGTATTGAAATTCTATTTCTTTCGGCATGAGGTGCAGCCCTTTGAAGTCGATTTTTACTTTAATTTGATGTTGGGTGTTTGGGGGTACAACAAATGCATCGCCTTGTTTCAGGAGTTTTTCTTCTCCATTGATTTCGAGCACACACTCTCCTTCATGAATAAAGAGTATGGATTCTAAATTGGCAAGGTGTTTTGGCAATACAGATCCTGCTTTTGCCTGCATCTGTTTGGCTATTAATTGGTTCCCCGAAGCCAGCAATCGGACGGTAGGTTTTGTGATTGGTACCATAACTGTTGTTTTTAATTATAGTACAAAGGTAGGTCGGGAGCCAATGCAAGGGAAGTGCTGCAAGTAGGAAGAATTGGTATAAAGGTCGGAAGATTAACTTCGGTACTCTAAGGGACTTCGTCCAGTGTGTTTTTTAAAGAATTTCCCGAAATGGGAAGGGTCAGAAAAGTTCAAACTGTCAGCAATCTGCGCAATGCTCTGTTTTTTGTTCTGCAAACGCACTTTTGATTCCAGCAACAGCATTTCATTAATCCAGGTTCCTGCCGTTTTACCGCTTACTTCCTTTATTACTGTAGAAAAATATTTGGGTGTTAAATTCATTTTTTCGGCGTAAAAAGAAACTTGTCTTTCCTCCATAAAATGTTTGGCTAAAAGTATTTTAAATTCGGAAAGGAGGTTTAAGTTCTGATCTGTCACAACTTCTCTTTCGGGCAGGTGGCGGTAATGAACATCATCAATTTCATTCAGAATAATATAGATTAAACTTCGGATAATCTCTGAAGTGTGGGGCGCTACATCGGTCGATTTTTGTTGAATTAAATCAAAATAAGCAGTAAACATCTGAAACTCTTCGGCATTTAAGGGGATCACTTCTTGGCCTTTTTTTTCAAAGAAATCAAATTGTTCCAGGTAAGTGATGTCGGTTTGACCTTCCAAAAAGATTTCTTTCCGAAAGAAAAAGATTTTCGCCTTATAACCCTCGCCTATATCCGTAAATTTTCGAATTGCTGAGGGCGCAAGGGTAAATATCGCAGGCGCTTTGGAGATATGGACAAACAGATCAGATTCCAACTGAATATCACCCTCGCTTAGCAGACAGATGGCGTAGGCTGAAGTTCGGTGCGCATCTGCAGTGGCACACGCGTTACTAAGGTGAGACATGTGGTACCAGTCGGTGGTATTGAAGTCTGAGTCTTCAATTTTAGTGTATTCGATGTACGGAATTGATTTCATTGCACCCCTAAGTTACGGTAAAATGTGCCTTCGACAAGCTATTAGATTTGCAAAAGAAAAAGTAACTTAGATTTATTAACCAAAGTATACTGAAAACCAGAGGGGCTAAGGTGAACTAGTTCGACTCGCAAGTAAGACTTATCCTGAGCATTAGACCTTAGCGCCTTTTAGGTTCGAGAACCATTTAGAATTTTAAGTTTTTAGGCT
>NZ_JSYK01000008.1 GCF_000812875.1 Kaistella solincola
TAAATGCATTGGCCATATTTGTGGGTTATCTCAATTGGAACGAATTTAAATCAAGTGAGGTTGCCTCGCTACATGGGGCCCGGAAAACGTTAACTTCCTGGTTTACAAATCCGGAAGGAATATTCGGTAACCAGGTTACAAAACCATTTATTTTTATCTTATTGCTGGTTATGCTTCTGGTAATGGTTATTGTTTTACTATGGCATTGAAAAATATCCCAACGCTTTTAAGCCTTTGGGATATTTAAATATCTCCATGTTTTACCGGATAGTCACTTCATCAGGGAAAGGAACTGGCTTTGACGTACTACTTGCTACCGGCATTTGTGCACCACGTTCTTTTAAGGTTTTACCTAAAATGCCAGCCAGTTTTTTAGTCTCGGCAGGATTTGCTGCTGCCAGGTTATTTTTTTCCGAAATATCCTTACTTAAATCGTACAGCTCCAATTCCTGGCTCCGCATGCGGTAAATCAGTTTCCATTGACCGTATCTGAGCGCACTATAGTAATTAATACCCAGAAGCCGCTCGTCTTTTTCTTTTTCATTGGTCCATTTCTTTGGATAATGAAAAACGAGGGGGCGTTCGGTAAGTTTCACAGCAGGATTTTTTAAAGTGGGTATCAGGCTTAAACCATCCAGCTTTTGAATCGTTTTTTTATTGCTTATGCCTGCCCAATCGAGTATAGTTGGGAAAAAATCGTCGATAATTACCGGGTTGGTATTTATACTTTGCGGCTTGGTTACCCCCGGCCATTTTACCAGCATCGGCTCGCGGATACCGCCTTCATATACCGATCCTTTTCCCGAACGGAAGGGGTAATTGTGGGTATTAACAGGTCCACCACGGCCATGTGCATCTAAACCACCATTATCGCTCATAAAAATTATAATGGTATTTTCTGCTACGCCCTTTGTGGTCAGGAAATTCATAATATCGCCCAAACTTTTGTCCATGCCTTCGATCATACTGGCATACTTTGCTTCAGCACTATCTAAACCAGCATCATAATATCGTTGTACAAAACGTTTATCGGCCATTAGGGGTACATGTACAGCATAATGTGCCAGATTGAGATAA
>NZ_JSYK01000009.1 GCF_000812875.1 Kaistella solincola
GGAAATGGGGATCAATGAAAGTTTCGGGAACTATCGACAACTACAGCATTGAAAGTATTAACCTGGCGAAATTAGGAGACCAAGACAAACTGATTTCCATTAATGACAAAATCAGGAAAGCAATTAACAAAAGTGGTGGCGACACCGTAACCGTGACCCTTTACTTAATGGCTTCAAAAGCTCAAATTACTGAAAAAGAGGTTTTAGAAACCTTCAAAGAATCAGGGGTATTAGATACGTACAAAAAGCTACCCAAAGACGAGAGGAATGAAATGATGGGGAAAATTACCTCTCAAAAATCAGAAGATCAACAAGTAAAGATGATTTTGAAATACCTTGACCAACTCAATGTAAATAAATGATTAAACCAATGATGACCATTATTTAACAAGTTAAGACAGTATTCAAAACACTATTGACTATTTTTACCTATTGACTATAAGCAAAACGCTAGCTACAAGCTTTGAAAAAATCTGCAAAAGAAGCACTCAAGAATGGAAAATATTATCACGAGAAGAATAACTTTAGAGGACCTGGAAAAGTTGCAAGCAATTGGTCGAAAAACTTTTGAAGAAACGTTTTCTGAATCCAATTCTGAGGAAAATATGAGAAATTATTTAGAAGAAGGTTTTTCGAAAGAAAAACTAACCGCAGAATTGACCAATAAAGACTCTGAATTTTATTTTGCGATTTTGAACGATGAAGTGATTGGCTATTTAAAAGTAAACTTT
>NZ_JSYK01000010.1 GCF_000812875.1 Kaistella solincola
TGATCCCCATTTCCCAACGATGTGTTTCGTGTTGGGAATTTGAAGATGATAAGTCCAGGCGCCTTTGCCAGGCTGATGTTTTAATTCAAGCTTCTCGTCTTTAACTAAGTATTCCATGGTGTTACGGTCTGTTTTTTAGCCTTTCCGCTAATACGCAAATTTATGCATATGATCGGAAGCTGCAATAATTTCAAGAGTAAAATTAAAACTTTACCCAAAACCCACAAACGCTAAAGATTATCTATTACATTTTGATAAGCGCACAACCACTTTTTTTTCAGTAATTTAGAACCCCTCTCTCCGCAAAATGTCCTCACCCTAAGGAATGAATAAAAACACACCGCTCTGCCACAGCAAATAACATAATTGCAATTATAGTCAATTTGCCTAAGCAAAACGTTGCCCTCCACTCCGCGGGCCTGTGCTGAGCATTCTAAGATAAAAACAAATAATTAAGCATAAATTTTCACATAATTTTGATCTCTTTTTGAGACTGCGAAAATCCTTAAAACAATTTTACTCGCTACTGCATTAATTACAGACAATTTATGCTTTCCTTCCTCTATTTTTCTGAGATAGTAATTTTTTAGTTGAGGGTCGTGCTGTATGGCAGAACAAGCAGCTTTAAAAAGAATGCTTTTTAGTGATTTATCACATAGAGGACTTGTTTTCGTTTTACCTCTTATGCTGCT
>NZ_JSYK01000011.1 GCF_000812875.1 Kaistella solincola
TTGTTCCGCCAGGAGCACCGCTGAGTAGCTACGTTTGGAAAGGATAAGCACTGAAAGCATATAAGTGCGAAACCTGCCTCAAGATGAGACATCTTTTAAGGGTCGTTGGAGATGACAACGTTGATAGGCTATAGGTGTAAAGGCAGCAATGTCATAGCCGAGTAGTACTAATTACCCGTAGATTTATTGCCTAATTATGGCACTCGACAGTGCAACTACGGTTGTCTCTTTGTGAACGTTTTTATCGATTTTTTATAAGCATTACGCTTTGAGCTATAAGCTTTATGCTTATGGCCTACAGCTAAAAGCTAATACCAATTTTAGGGTGGTTTTAGCAGAG
>NZ_JSYK01000012.1 GCF_000812875.1 Kaistella solincola
TTGTTCCGCCAGGAGCACCGCTGAGTAGCTACGTTTGGAAAGGATAAGCACTGAAAGCATATAAGTGCGAAACCTGCCTCAAGATGAGACATCTTTTAAGGGTCGTTGGAGATGACAACGTTGATAGGCTATAGGTGTAAAGGCAGCAATGTCATAGCCGAGTAGTACTATTACCCGTAGATTTATTGCCTAATTATGGCACTCGACAGTGCAACTACGGTTGTCTCTTTGTGAACGTTTTTATCGATTTTTTATAAGCATTACGCTTTGAGCTATAAGCTTTATGCTTATGGCCTACAGCTAAAAGCTAATACCAATTTTAGGGTGGTTTTAGCAGAG
>NZ_JSYK01000013.1 GCF_000812875.1 Kaistella solincola
TGAAAGTTTCGGGAACTATCGACAACTACAGCATTGAAAGTATTAACCTGGCGAAATTAGGAGACCAAGACAAACTGATTTCCATTAATGACAAAATCAGGAAAGCAATTAACAAAAGTGGTGGCGACACCGTAACCGTGACCCTTTACTTAATGACTTCAAAAGCTCAAATTACTGAAAAAGAGGTTTTAGAAACCTTCAAAGAATCAGGGGCATTAAATGCGTACAAAAAGCTACCAAAAGACGAGAGGAATGAAATGATGGGGAAAATTACCTCTCAAAAATCAGAAGATCAACAAGTAAAGATGATTTTGAAATACCTTGACCAACTCA
>NZ_JSYK01000014.1 GCF_000812875.1 Kaistella solincola
CATTAAGTAAAGGGTCACGGTTACGGTGTCGCCACCACTTTTGTTAATTGCTTTCCTGATTTTGTCATTAATGGAAATCAGTTTGTCTTGGTCTCCTAATTTCGCCAGGTTAATACTTTCAATGCTGTAGTTGTCGATAGTTCCCGAAACTTTCAATGATCCCCATTTCCCAACGATGTGTTTCGTGTTGGGAATTTGAAGATGATAAGTCCAGGCGCCTTTGCC